>NZ_JAIWPE010000064.1 GCF_021028955.1 Salipaludibacillus sp. CUR1 | reverse complement strand
ATTCGTTTTATCATTTATTTATATTTTTATAATAATTTATTAGACTATTTACATTATTTTCTGACAAATCTCGCATCCCTTGCCGCTCTAATATTACTTCTGCCTTTTTATCACTGTAAAACTTTTACGGGCAGATTCCTTTTTGACATTCTTGAATAATTTTGGTTAAATATAATAGAATACGAGCAATTTTTTATGCGATTGCTAGTATTTTTTACTTAAAAAAACTAAGGGGGAATGTAAGTTGAAGAAAAAGTACACTTCCATGTTCGCGTTACTCTTAACAGGCAGTTTAATCCTTGCTGCATGTGGAGAGGGAGATGACAACGGCAATGATGTTAACAACGCCGGAGGAAATAATAACGCGGAAGAAAATGAAGCAAATGACAACGACGGCGGTAATGACAATGCAGCCGCTGACACGGACGTCGGAAACCTGCAATTAGGTACAGGAAGCACAGGGGGTACTTATTATCCTTTAGGACAGGAAATGGCTACAGTAATTAATAATAATATTGAAGTAGACGGGTTTGATTTGAGCGCTGTTTCTTCAGGTGCCTCAGTTGATAACATCGTTAGTATTTTCCAGGGAGAAATGGATCTCGGTATGACTGTCCACCTTCCTGCTCTTGACTCCTTAACGGGCGATGGAGACTTTGAAGGTGTTGCAGTTGACAATTTCGGATTTATGGGCCACATTTATCCAGAGGTTATGCAGATTGTAACGGGTGCAGATTCAGATATTGAGTCTATCGCTGACCTTGAAGGTAAGTCTGTTGCTATTGGGCCTCCTGGAAGCGGTACTCAGGCAGCTGCTAAATTAATTCTTGAAGCCTACGGACTTGAAGACGGAGACTACGATGCTTATGAAGAAGGCTTTGGAGATGCTGCGGGCCGTATTCAGGATGGAAACTTAGATGCGTCATTCGGCCTTCTTGGTTTACCTGCCGGAAGTATTGAAGAATTATCGATTTCACGGGATATCCGCTTGCTTCCTATCAGCGATGAAGGACTTGATTATATAGAAGAAAACAGCGGATACGAAGAACTAACGATTCCTGCTGACTCTTACGATTTCCTGGATGAAGATATTCAAGCTGTGACGGCCTATGCTATTCTTGTAGGTTCTACAGATACAATTGATGAAGATCTTGGATATGAAATAACAAAAGCACTGTTTGAACACAGTGGAGACATCTCTCATCCTCAAGGCGACCATTTGACAAAAGAAAATGCCTTAAACGGTTCTGAGGGGCTTCCTATGCATCCTGGTGCTGAGAGATACTTTGATGAAGAAGGTATTACAGAGTAAAACATACACTTTGTCTGTTAAGAGGCCGGACCTCTGGAGGATCATGTCCGGCCTCTTTTCTTCTTGTTTACCAGTAAATATCCATTGTTCAATTTAAAAAACTATGGTAAAAAAAAGATACTGATAAACTTTTCGGCTCTGCAAACATTTATGGCAGAACCTCGACGAAAGTGCAGGAACTTCTTAATGCTCCTTCCTTTTCGTCGATTTTATTTTGTATGACAAAGTAATTAAGAACATATAAGTAATAGTGTGAGGTGAAATTATGTCAGATACTAATAAAGATTTACTAACAGAAAAAGAACAACAGGAGATGTTGTCCAGATACGACAAAGAATCTGCCTACCGCCAGAACCCCGGGAAGTGGGGGTGGGTCATATCTTTCCTGGCTATTTCGTTAACTGTGTTCCACGTGTGGAGGGCCTTTCCTCAAACTGGGGGACCTCTCGTTTATCTGATACAAGGATCCGTTCACCTTGGAACAGCTATGGGACTGATTTTTCTATTATATCCTTTTAGAAGAAGTGGAATGAAAAAAGTCGGCGTTCCCTGGTATGATGTTGTATTAGCCTTCTTATCTATGAGCTCCGTTTATTACATTATATTCAGGTATGACTGGATTACGGGCCCGGCACGGGTTTTAGGTTTCGGAACTCTGGATATTATAGTCGCAACAATTGGAATTATTCTATTGCTTGAAGCAACAAGACGCGCAGTAGGCTTGCCTATTATCGTTATTGCTTCATTAGCGATTCTTTACGGTCTATATGGAACTAATATTCCTTATTTCGGACATGGAGGATTTGACTGGGCCGGATTGTCGAGAAGATTATTTTTCACCTCGGATGCCATTTTCGGAACACCTATTCAAATCTCCTCTACTTATATTTATCTGTTCCTGTTCTTTGGGGTAATGTTAACAAAAACGGGAGTCGGTCAATATTTTAATGATCTCGCTTTCGGGGCGACGGGGAGGTTTACCGGCGGGACTGCTAAAGCTGCCGTAGCTGCTTCTGCCTTGCAAGGAACTGTAACAGGAAGCTCTGTAGCAAATACAGTAGCCTCAGGTTCATTCACTATCCCAATGATGAAAAGAGCCAGATTCAGACCGGAATTTGCTGCTGCGGCAGAAGCTTCAGCCTCAACAGGCGGTCAAATTATGCCGCCGATTATGGGCGCAGCCGCTTTTATTATGGCTGAATATGTCTCCAGTGTTTCATACAGTGATATTATTATTATAGGTATTATCCCAGCGATCCTTTACTTTACAAGTGTGTTCATGGGAACCCACTTCGAAGCAAAGCGTTACGGGATTACTGGTCTGCCGAAAAGTGAGCTTCCCTCGCTGAAAGGATTAAGTAAAAAACTTGACTTACTGCTTCCGCTTGTCGTTATAGTATCTATGCTTGTTAACGGATTTACACCAACGTATGCAGCCCTTGCAGGGATTGGAACAGCTTTTCTTGTCAGTTTCTTCCGTAAGGAGACCCGCATGGGGCCTTCGGATATTATAGATGCGCTCGAGCAAGGGGCTAGAATAGCTTTACCTGTTATTGCTGCCTGTGCTACAGCTGGTATAATTGTTGGTATTGTCGTTTTTACCGGCTTAGGCGGGAAAATAGCCGGAGGTCTGTTAGCACTTGCAGGGGATAACTTATTCCTGCTTATGTTCTTTACCATGATCGCTTGTATCCTGCTTGGAATGGGACTGCCAACCACAGCAAACTATGTTGTTACAGCCTCTATGGCTGCACCGGCACTGATTGCTTATGGCGTTCCTGATATTGCGGCACACTTCTTCGTATTTTATTTCGGGATCGTAGCTGATATCACGCCTCCTGTATGCCTTGCCGCATACGCCGGCTCGGGAATTGCCAAAGCAAACCCGATGAGGGCAGGTGTTACAGCCTTCAAGCTCGCAATTGCCGGGTTTATAATACCTTATGTCTTCGTGTATAATCCGGCACTGTTACTTCAGGATGCAGATGTATTAACGGTTATTCTGCTGCTCATAACTGCTGTTTTAGGAATGGCTGCTGTGAGTGCGACTATGATGAATTATTTTGTATACAGCTTTAAATGGTATGAAAGACTATTGCTCTTACTGTCAGGGTTAATGCTTATTTACCCGGAAAATCTAATGATAGAACTAAGCGGACTGGGACTCTTCCTGCTGATCGGATTCCTTCAGCACTTCCGTAAGAAAAGAGATCAGAAAGAATCATCAGCTGCTTAAAGAAAAGCGTGATAAACGATACCGTTTATCACGCTTTTCTGCATCTTTAATCATAAAAAACATCAAAAGTTTCCCATAACCCTTCCAGATCACGCAGCCTTTTCTCTACTTTCTTATGTTCAGATCTTGTCAGTGCTGTAATAAGGGCACTTGCTAAGCTCATAGGAGCTGCAAATGAATCAATAAAAGAATTAATTTCTGTCGTGGCTACTATCTTATAATCGCCGAACGGAACGAGCGGGCTTAGCAAATGGTCTGTAATGACTACTGTTTTTGCATCCCGCTGTTTCACATATTTAAGAGCCTCCACTGTCCTTTTTGTATACCTGGAAAAGCCAAGCCCAATAACCAGGTCGTTTTTTGAGATGTCCAGCAAATGTTCAGAAACACCATCTGCCTGCTGGATCATTTCCGTGTTTTGAAGGACAAGGTCAAGATAAAATTCCAGGAACCCGCCTATACTGGAAGCACTGCGGTAAGCAATAATGTAGATCCTTTCCGCTTGAATCATTTCATAGACAACTTTCTCAAATAAGGCAGGATCCACCTGGTTCAATGTTTCTTTCAGATTTTGGATATCATCTGATAATACTTCACTGACAACATTTTCTGTATCATTTTCATCATCCGTAGTTCTGGCAAGAACCTCCGCGGAAGTCATTTTTCTCTGTAAAGCTTCCTGCAAATGCCGCTGCAGATCCGGATAACCTTTATAATTCAGAAAGAATGCAAAACGGATGACTGTGGCTTCTCCCACTTCCACATTTTTAGCAAGCTTTGAAGCTGTTAAAAAAGGGGCTGTTTCATGATGTTCTATTAAATAATTAGCTATTTTTTTGTGTGATTTACTCATTTTCTCACGTGATTCAATCATTCGTTTGTAAACATCACTCTCTAGCAAGGTGTTCCCTCCTTCAGGACACCCCAGCTCCTCCTTTTAAACTTTCACACGCTTTCTCATAAGCCTTTAAAGTGAACTCAAGTTCTTCCTCCCCATGTGCTGCAGAGATGCTGTACCGGTTCAACGGTTTCGTATAAAGGCCGGACTGAAGCAGCTTAAAGTCCAGTTCTTTTCTCATCTTTGTGTTTGTTTTCTGGAGGTCCCGGTAGTGCCTCGGTAATGTGTCCTGATTCCATATTACATTAAAAATGGAACCAACTCCACAAGTCTTAATAGGGAATCCTGCCTTCCTGCCAATTTCTTCGATTCCTTTTCTTAATTCATTTGTAAAAGACAATACGTTATTATAGTCCTCTTCTAACACAGAAATGGTTGCCAGCCCTGCGGCAAGAATTGTTGGGTGGCCATTGTAAGTGCCGCTGTGAAAAAGCACTTCTTTTGCTGAAGCTTTACCCTGAGCTCCTGCTTCAAATACATCTGCCCCCCTGTCTGGAGAGCTGACATCAAGAATATCACTTCGGCCTCCCACCACACCTATAGGGAAACCTCCTCCAATAACTTTACCGAGAGTCGTTAAATCAGGTTTAACCTGGTATTTTTCCTGGCCTCCGCCGAGTGCTGAGCGGAATCCTGTTTTTACTTCATCATAAATGAGTATAACTCCATACTTCTTCGTTAACTCTCTTAACCTGTCCATGAATACCTGGTCTGCGGGAATAAACCCGGACTGAACCGGTTCAATCAGTACGGCCGCTAACTCTTTATGATGGTCTTTAAGAAGTTTTTCCATGCCTTTCAGGTGATTGAAAGGGAGTATATAAGGTTCCTGGCCGTCCACATCTACCCCTGCTGATTCAGGAACCGGAGAAGGCGCTTCTTCCAAACCCGCTTCCGAGACAGGCGGATTAATACTGTAAAGCATTTCTTTATAGCCGCCGTGGTAATGCCCTTCAAATTTTGCAATACGCTTCTTCCCGGTAAATACTTGAGCCAGTCGGATCGCCAGCTGGGTTGCTTCCGTTCCTGAATTTGTATATCTCAATTTTTCGATGGATGGGTAATAACTCATTATTTTCTTAGCAAATGATGTTTCCAGCTTGTGCGGTGTTCCAAAAAGACAAGTGCCGTCATCCACCAATTGGTCGTAGACCGCTTCTTTGATTTTAGAATGACCGTGGCCTAATGCAAGCGATCCGTATCCCATTAAGTAGTCAACGTACCAGTGGCCGTCTATGTCTTTCAGCCACGCCCCCTTACCTTTATCCATAACTACCGGATACGGGGCAAAATGCTTTATATTAGCAGTCACACCGCCAGGCAGGTATTTTTTTGCTTCTTGCATATGTTCATAAGAGCCTTTCGTTTGTAACCCGAATTCAATCATGGGATGTTCAACTTTTTTAATGGCCATTTAAAATCTTTCTCCACCTTTCCTTCTTTCCTTCATTTTAATGAAATATTTATTTCATTTTATGATAATATAACCTGTCTGTGAAGTGATTAAACAAAATTTTTTAATAAAAATTTATCCTGATGTTTAATTTTAAAATAGCCCAAGGAAAATGGAGTATTTCTTTCATTTATCCGTTTTAATTAATCATTTCCTCCGTTTTTGACCGATTTCAAGGGTTGTGTTTAAATGATTATAGACTACTAC
The DNA here is from genome assembly GCF_021028955.1 of Salipaludibacillus sp. CUR1. GTDB lineage: Bacteria > Bacillota > Bacilli > Bacillales > Salisediminibacteriaceae > Salipaludibacillus. The sequence continues at coordinate 233,851 of NZ_JAIWPE010000064.1, read as the reverse complement.
GAAGGGGATGATTTCTAATGGCTCAGCCAAAATATATTATGAACATCGAGAAGGTCCCTCACCTCTCAGATGAAGAAAAACAGAAACTGAAACAGATTACTGAAAAATTCGTGTTCCGAGTGAATGAATATTATTTAGGATTAATCGATTGGGGAGATCCAGAAGACCCGATCCGCAAACTGGTCATTCCAAATGAAGGCGAATTAGAAGAGTATGGCCGATGGGATGCCTCTGATGAAGATACTAACTACGTGGTACCCGGATGCCAGCACAAATATGATCAGACTGCCCTCTTAATAGTGTCTGAAGTCTGCGGAGCTTACTGCCGTTATTGTTTCAGAAAGCGCTTATTCCGCAATGATATAAAAGAAGCGATGTCTGATGTTCAGCCGGGAATTGAATACATTAAAGAGCATCCTGAAATTACAAACGTTCTGCTTACCGGTGGAGATTCTCTCATTCTTGCCACTAAAAAACTGCGGGGAATTATTGAGCAGCTGAGAGAAATCCCTCATGTGAAAATTATTCGCCTTGGCTCAAAAATGCCTGTATTTAATCCAATGCGAATTTACGAAGATCAGGATTTGCTTGACTTAATCAGTGAATATTCTACACCGGAGCAAAGAATATATGTGATGGCGCATATTAATCATCCAGTTGAAATTACACCCGAAGCTAAGCGCGGTTTTGAAGCCCTGCACAATGCCGGAGCGATTGTCGTTAACCAGACACCTGTACTAAGAGGAATTAACGACGACCCTAAAGTATTAAGCGAACTGTTAGATAAGCTTTCATGGGCCGGAGTCACCCCTTATTATTTCTTTATAAACCGTCCTGTAGCCGGTAATAATGAATTTGTCCTTTCATTAAAAGAAGCTTACGAAATTGTAGAAGAAGCTAAAGCAAATACTTCCGGGCTCGGAAAACGGGTACGTCTTTCTATGAGCCATACGTCGGGTAAAATTGAAATCCTTGCCATTGATAACGGAAAAGCATATTTAAAGTATCACCAGTCCAGAGATGGAAACTATGGTAAGTTTATGGTTCTTGACTGCCCGGATGATGCTGCCTGGTTCGACGATCTGCCTGGCAATGAACAATACTGGGAGCCGCCTCGTAAAAAATGGGAAGAATTCAAAGGGGCAAATGATAAAATTGCTGAAAAAGAACAAACCATTTTTAACTAATTATATCCAGCACAGGTGAACTGACATCCTGTAAATAAAAAATGGCCCTCACCTTTAAATGAGGGCCATTTTTTATATTGGTCACTATAAGCTATAGATTTACTGTTGAGACTTCCCTTCCAGTCCCCTGTCCGCTGTATAGTATACCTTTTAATAGAAGTTATCTTTCCCCTTATCAGTTACAATTTCTTCGCTGCAATCTAAGAAAATTTCAGGCTCATTTTTCTGGGATTTTATTATATACTTTCGTTAAAAGGCTTCCACGTCAGGGTTTGCATCCAGTACAATAGATACTAACAAGAGTGTGAGGGATGTTGCTATGAAACAGCTTATTGTATGTTTTTTTATTCTGGTTCTAGCCGGATGCCAGAATGAACCTTTTTTTCATTCAGGAAATATGAAAGAACCGTCTTATGAAAACACGGCTATTGAAAAGGTACCTTTCAAAATGTCATTTACATCCATATTCCATAGTCAAAATGAATCTCAAATGTTCTTTGTAGCTGAACATACTGATAAGACACAAATTTCAAAGACTGATTACCAGTTTTTATGGCCTGAATTTATTACAGACTCTGAAAACATCAAGTATGAAATTAAAAATACCGAAATATATCACGATCAGATTAACGGTGAGCCTCTTGACAGCCATCAAATGGGGATCTCACTCAGTATCACCTCCCCGCCTGCCGATCCTGAGAATGCTTTTTTGCACATTCCGCTATACATAGTTCCAAGGTTATTTGATCATGGATATCCTTTTAAGCTTGAGAGCAGCCCTATTAATATGGCCAAAATGGGGGACCTAAGATTAATAGATGTAAAAGTTGAAGGCCGGAGCTTAAGTTTCGATCTGATAGACGAACATCCTGATTTCAACGAGGAAAACTTCTCGTATGTATTCACGCAAACCTTAAGCAACGAAGTCGTTTACCCTATGTTTACTAGAATGGAGACAAACGATACAGGATATAATGTTGAATTGGAATTTGCCCAGCCCGTCTCCCTTCCTTCCCTTTTTTCTATTGAAAGAACAACGGGAGAGCTTCCAAAGTGGCGTTTTTCATTTGTCATTGAGATGGAGAACGATCGCTAATCCTCCGGGTATCCTCTCTTTCGTTCAGCTGAAGAATATGATTTTACAGTACAGATAAGATTCCATCTGTCGCCCTGAACTCAAAACTGTTATTAAAAGACATCCGGACTATAAGATATTGCCCGGATGTCTTTTTAAATTGCTGTTCTGGAAGCTAAGACTGTTTTTCAGGCTGATCTCACTTAATAAATGAATTCATTATTTATGCCTGTATAAGGAAGAGCTTAATCAAAGTCATCGTCATGTTCTTCAGGTACATATCCTGTATGAGGCATACTTCCCTGCTGCTGTGCTGTCCCCGCATGACTGGAAGCGCCTTCCATATGATGTCCGCCCATATGATGTTGCATCATTGCATGGTCAGGAGCAGGCTGCCCCATTTGTTGAGAGTGCATCTGATTGCTGTAAGGCATTTGGTGCCAGTTCATTTGCTGTCCCATATGCTGAGGAGTCATCTGCGGTGAACCCACAGGAGTATTCGTTGGCGCGCCCATGTTGTGCCCCATCTGGTTTTGATCCATGTGATGCATTTCCATTTGCTGCTGCCCCATCTGGTTCTGATCCATGTGGTGCATTCCCATTTGCTGATGCCCCATCTGGTTCTGATCCATGTGATGCATTCCCATTTGCTGATGCCCCATATGACTCGTATTCATGTGGGGCATTCCCATTTGCTGCGGCTCCATATGCTGTGGACCCATGTTGTGGTGATGGCCCATCGGCATGCCCATTTGCTGCATTTGAGGCATCATTCCTGCTGGAGTGTGCATCTCCATATGTCCTCCATGCATCATTTCATGGCCGGGATGCATGTGACCTTGGAACGGCATAACTCCTGTTTGAGGCACCATTGGGTAGCCGGGCTTTTTACTGCAATTACAAGACATTTATAAACCCCTCTCTTTTTTCAAACGTTTTAAGGCTATCGCTTTTAATCACTTTTAACCGCGATTCACTTCATATTATGACGACGTTCTTAAAACGTGACATTTCCCTATGGCATTTGCCGTGCCGCCCTTTAACCTGCTAAGGTTATGCGGACATAAAAATGATTTTTCGAACTTAATTATGATATGATAAGCGGAGATTATTCAAACGGAGGCATCATAATGAACATTGTCGTAACAACAATAAATGCGAAGTACATTCATACTTGTTTGGCATTAAGACTTTTAAAAGCTTACGCTGAAGGTGATTTCCAAATAAAAATTAAGGAATATACCCTGAAAGATCCTGACTTGAATATTGTACAGGACTTGTATACAAAAAAGCCGGATGTTATAGGTTTCAGCTGTTATATATGGAATATTGAAAAAACAATTCAAATTGTTAAAATGCTTAAAAAGGTTCTTCCTGAAACAACTTTTATACTTGGCGGGCCTGAAGTGTCATATGACACAGATTATTGGATGGAACGTATTCCAGAAGCTGATTACATTGTGCGGGGGGAAGGGGAAGAAACATTTAAGCAGCTTCTTGAAGCTGTAAAAGATCAAAAATCAGTTAAAAATATCGGAAGCCTCGCTTACCGTGATAATGGGCAAGTCGTGTTAACACCGGCCAAGCCAAATCTTGATATTAATGCCCTTCCTACTCCCTACCGGTTTGAAGCAGACAGAAATGAGCTTAATAAACGTATTGTTTACTTCGAAACAAGCCGCGGCTGTCCATTCCAATGCCAGTTCTGTCTTTCCTCAATCGAAGTAGGCGTACGGTACTTTGATATTAATAAAGTGAAAGAAGATTTGCTTTACCTGATTGCGAGTGGGGCAAAAATGATAAAATTCATAGACCGTACGTTTAACATTAAACGGGACTATGCCTTAGAGATATTTCAATTCCTCATTGACAATCATGGCGGCTGCCAGTTTCAATTTGAAATAACCGCAGATATAATGCGTCCCGAAGTACTTGAATTTTTAAATGAAAACGCTCCAAAAGGTATTTTCAGGTTTGAAATAGGTGTACAGTCTACTAACGATGAAACAAATTTACTGGTGAAAAGAAAACAGAACTTTTCAAAGCTTGCCCGGACTGTGAACCTTATAAAGCACGGAGGTAAAATTGACCAGCACTTAGATTTAATTGCCGGTCTTCCTGAAGAAGATTATAATTCTTTTAAAAAAACCTTTAATGACGTATTTGCATTAAGGCCTGAAGAACTTCAGCTGGGCTTTTTGAAAATGCTTCGCGGAACTGGCATGCGGGCAATGGCCAAACAGTATAATTACGTATTTATGGATCACGCTCCTTATGAAATATTAGCAAACAACATTTTAAGTTTCGATGAAGTGATCCGTATTAAACGAGTGGAAGATATATTGGAAAAGTACTGGAATGCCCACCGTCTCGATCATACGGTTGACTATTTAACAAACGTGACTTTTAACTCGCCATTTGATTTTTTTCAGGAATTTGGTGATTATTGGGACGAACACGGCTGGGGTAAAATTGGCCACCAGTTTGAAGATTTATTCGTCCGTTTAGCTTCCTTTCTTAAAAAAAGACAAGTAAAAGACTTATCTGTTATTGAAGGTTTAATGAAAATTGATTACTTCCTTCACTTTAAACAAAAACCCAGAAAAACGTGGTGGGCACATGGCCTAACAAAAGATGAGCTTAACCTCATTAGAATAAATAACATGTATATAGATAATAAACTCGAGCCTTATTTTAATGATGTACGAGCGATGTCTAAGCATGTTATTGGAGAAAAGCTGCCTTTTAATTACCAGCATTACGCCGCTACAGGGGAGATAAAAAAAGAAGACGGGCTTCTTTTTGCAGTATACGAACCAAGTAAAGAGAAACCGTTTTTACATTATATCCGCGTCCCACAGGAACAAAAGATATAAAAATCGGCAAAGGGGCTGGGACAAAAGAATAGTAATCATAAAGAAAGCCTAACAAAATTTGAAAATTTTGTTAGGCTGTTCTTTTTGAGAAAAGGAGTGATTTCAGTCCGCCAGGCGGACGCTTGCCCAAGGGCTTGTCCTTTTAATCTGCCTTAATAATTGGCAAAACTAGAAGTGACCCACGTTTCAAAATGTCTGATAATATGATTGTTCGTCTTTTACAAACTTGTTTTTAGTTTTGTCCCAGCCTCTAAATAACGTTCTTAAGTTTTTTCGGCGAGGTTTGAAATGAATTGGCGGACGGTCTTGAGCATTTCCTGTCTATCTTTATCACTGCTCTGGATCACATCCCCAAAATGAAGAACCCCATCCAATTCAAGACCGCAAAATTTAAAAATAGACTGATCTAACAATTCAACCATATGGCCGTACATGCCTGACTCGTGAAACTCTTTTTCAGGAGCTCCCGTAGTGAAAATTAACGATACTTTTTTTCCGTTTAACTGCGGTAAAGGTGTCTCACCTTCTAACTCATAAGCGAATCCATAAGAAAAAACTCTGTCAATATATCCTTTTCCTAAAGCGGGAAACCCTCCCCACCATACCGGGAAAATAAAAATGAGGTGTTCCGCTTCTTTAATTTTCTCATGTTCCTTACTTATATCTTCAGGATATTCCCCTGATAAACTTTCTTTATATTCTTCCTTGGAAAGGTGAGGGGAAAATTTTTCATTGGCCAGCTCTTTTATTTCAACCGGATAATTTAATTTATCTAATTCTTCCCGGGCAGCTTGTAAGACCGCCCCGTTAAAACTGTCTTTAGAAGGATGCATATACACTATTAGGTAACTCATTTGCCAATCACCTCCTAATTCTGTGGAACCTCTCCTGTATCTGCGTCATAGCCCTTCATGTATTCCTCTGCCATATCTCCCTCAGCGTACAAACTAAACCGTTCAGTTGTCTCTTCATTATCATAAGTTACTGTCACCTCGGCATACCACTCACCCTCCATCGCTAATGGAAGATCCACGGTGTATTTACCTTCCTCAACTGCCTGCATTGTCCCCTGCATAGGATGGTTCATTCTTTCCATATTCATATAAATAGAAACATCATCCGCACTAAACGGGTCTCCGGACTCGTCTGCCAGATTAACTTGATATGTATGAAATTCCCCAGTCGCCAATGTCTGATTTTCCTCTTTAAATTCTACAGTGACTTTTTCCAGTTCCTGGGCCGAACAACCTACTATTAATACTATAAATATACTGGAAAATGTCATGAAATTGACTATATTTTTCATTCTTCTCTCCTTTCAGTTTAGATAAGATAAAACTAGTTCCATTATAATAAAATATCTGCCGAAAAAATAGTCATTGGCAGGGGAGGGGTCAATTATGAATAAAGTGGGCATTGCTCTTATTGTATTTATTTTGGCTGGGATGGCTTATACTACCTATTCGTTTGTTGCCGGAAACGCTGAAGGTGATATTTCCATCGTCCAGCGTATTCATGACGATGAGCCTATTAAGCTGGATAATTATATCGGAAAAAAGAAAACAATTTTGCAATTTGTAGCTGTACCATGTGAGTGCTGCAGCTATTCGATGCCTTTTATTCAACAGTTTATCGAGGAACAGGATGAAATTGAAGTCATTACCGTCGTTTTCTACGGCCGCGAAAGAGAAATTCTCGATAAATTCGAAAATGAATATAAGGCCACCCATGAATGGGGAGTCGACCTTGACCGTATCCTGGCAAATCATTACGATGTTTCAGTTTCACCCACTTATGTCTTCTTTGATGAAGAAGGAAATGAAATGGGAACGCATCCTTATATTATTGCAACTAGTGACGAACTGGGGACACGTTATGAGGAAGCCTATGACTCTTACCATGGGGAAGCTGGGGATTTATAATGGATATATGGTTTGCTTTTGCGGCAGGGTTTCTCTCTTTCGCCTCCGCTTGTATATTACCTTTAATCCCCAGTTACATTGCAGTTATTACAGGGATTTCTTTAACTGAGGCTGAAACCGGCAGTGCAGCAAGGTTTAAAATTATGCCAAGAACCGCTGCCTTTGTGATTGGTTTGATTATCCCGTTGATTTTGATAGGGATGGGGGCGACAGCAGTAGGAAATATATTTACTCCTGCCGTTTCGGAATTCCTATCACGTCTCCTCGGTTTTATTGTGATCCTGTTCGGTCTTCACCTGCTCGGTCTTCTGAATATCACCTTGTTCCATCGTGAAGTCCGTTTCAACCGTTTCTTCAGGGAAAGAGGAGGTCTTGTCAGTGTCCTGCTAATGGGAATGGCATTCGGTTTTGGCTGGACTCCATGTATTGGCCCTATGCTCAGTTCTATTCTTATTATGGCTGCAGACTCAGAGACAGTCTGGCGGGGTGGGAGCCTGCTGCTTGTTTACGGTACAGGCCTCGGATTTCCTTTTATTCTTATTGGGGCAGCAGGAAGTTCCAGTCTTACTTTGCTGAAATTTCTCAAGAAACATTTGAGGCCGATATCGATCATTAGCGGACTATTACTTGTTTTATTAGGAGTCTTGTTAGTTACCGGAAATATGGCATATATTACCCCCTCTGTTTAATGCTTTCACAAATTTGCCAATAAAAAAGTGAAAAAAATCACTTCCGGATTTTTTGGCAATTATTATAATTGTTTTATAGAAACATAGAATAGAGGTGGGGTTCGATGAGAGGTAATATATTTCTGTTGGCTGTTTCAGCCATAATTTTTTCCCTCTTCCTTGCAGGATGCAGCGAAGAGAATTCTGTTTCTGCACTGCCTGATTATGTTACAGATGCAGCGCATCCCGGGGCTGTGGAAGCTTATGAGTATGCCGTAAGCCATGGCGACTATTTAGAATACATCCCTTGCTACTGCAACTGTCAAATCGATCCTTTTTATCATGAAAATGTTAAAGACTGTTTTATTAATAACCGGGAAAGCACTGAGGAACAGATTGTGTATGATCCTCATGGTGCCGGCTGAGGGATCTGTATAGAGATTGCACTGGATGTGCAACATATGCTGGAAGATGGATATAGCTTAACAGATATTCGGGAATACGTGGATGAAAACTATTCCATATACGCTGATCCAACTGATACTCCTTACCCTCCTGAAGATATGTAAAAACAGGGCTGAAAAGGCTGGGACAAAAGAATAGTAATCATAAAGAAAGCCGAACAAATCTTATAATTTTTGTTCGGTTTTTTCGCTTTTGTACTTAATAAAGAATTAACTCTGCTTAATAGTAATGGCAGTAATTTCAGTCCGCCAGGCGGCCGCTTGCCCAGGGGCTTGTCAACTCTCTTTCCTGAAGGATAGCTTAGGAAAGGGAGTTTATTAACAGGGTTTTTTTAAAGGCCGGCCGAAATAATAACCTTGGACAAGATCGGTTACCGGCTCAACAGCTTTAAACTCTTCCTCAGATTCAATTCCTTCAGCAAGCAGCGTAATCTTCATTTCTTTTGTAATTTCTCTAAGTTTTTTTATTTTGAACATCTTTACAGGATCTTTATGACAATTTTGGATCACCCGGCGGTCAATCTTTGCATAATCCGGTTTTAATTCTTTTAATACTTCAATTGTTGAGTATCCTGCTCCAATATCATCTAGCGCTACTTTTACCCCGGCTTTTTTATAGTAGGCAAATATAGATTTCAAATGAGACAGGTCACGGATTTTTTCACTTTCAACGACTTCAAACACGATATCCTGCGGCTTAACATCATAATCTTTCAATGCTTTAAAGGTACTTTTAAGACAATGTTCAGGGTTATAAATGGAGGATGGAAGAAAATTAATAAATAACTTCTTACCTTCAGGGACCATGTGGGAAGCGGTTCTTATTGCATTAATACGTGTCTGGCTGTCTAATAGTGATTGTAATCCTGAATGCCTGGCGAACATAAACAGATCACCTGGCGAAAAAGGATACAGTCTGCTGGCCGGACGGAGAAGAAACTCATATCCCGCTACTTCCCTTGTTTTAGTATTAATAACAGGTTGAATAAATGACTGATAAAGTTTTTCCTGAATAATTTTAACAAAATCCGGATTCTCAATAATTAACGATAACTGACTAAGAGGATAGTCATTAAACGAGTAGCCTTCTACTGTTTTATTCGATAATAACCTTCCTGAAAACTGTTGCATTTGTTTATCCGTTAATTGGGACTCAACTAAAGAAATATATCTTTGGAGATCGACCCTTGACTCAAAACAAATTTGCAGCCAAGGGTGTGCTAAAACGCTTTTAATCCCCTTAACATCCAAATGATCCTTTACACGATCAGCGACACCACTATGATCTATATGTAACAGCAGTTTTCCTGAGTTGATTAAAAGTATTTTACCTTTGCATTGGACACATGAATTTACAGTAGCCATTTGTTCCCCTCCTTGTTTCCTGCTGTCATTCTCATCCCCTGTTAATTTTAGGTCATTTATCATAGATTATTTTACCATAAATAAAAAGACAGTCACAATAATAACTGCCTTTTTACTATTCACGCTTATAAAATTGTAAAAATTAGATATTTATACCTAATAATAGCTTATGTGAAAAAATTTTCAATCTCTTTTCCACCTGTAAGGCAATTTTTTTATTCTTTCCTCACCAGGATTTTCAAGTTCATTAATCATTTCCTTTACAATATCTTTCTGCATATCATTTCGGCCAGCCTCGCCAAACGTCCGCCCGAGAGGAAAACGAATATGCAAAGCTCTTGGAATGTTGACTTTCTCTGATAACTCCGGAAAATGGGTGAGCGATATGGAAGCGATCCCTTGCTTTTCTATTTCTTTTTGAATCAATCCGACCGATTGATGGCAAATATATCAGCCAGGTGAAAGAAGAACTACGTCTGCTTTTTCTTCTTTCAGTTTCTTTAAAATAAGCGGAACACTTTCATTCATTAATTTGTCTACGCGGGGAATGTAGCCCATCATTCCAAAAAAGGTTGGAGTAAGTCCGCCTATATGTCCCTCTTCGGTTAAGGCGTGTAACGCAGCTGAAGGATATACACAGTTAATGTCCTGATCGGCCGAAGCTGTGTCATAGTGTGTATGGGTGACCATTAATTCTTCTTCCCTGCTGTCAGAAGGAATCATTCTGACTCCCCAATCACCCCCATCCACGTCAAAAGGAGTCTGATCTTTTAAATGGACACCTGCCGTCGTCAAAAAGGAGACTCTCCACTCTTTAGCAGGTTTATTCAAAACAGCAAGCTTTTCAATTTTTTCTTTTCCATGCTTTTCAATTGACCTGGCAGCCATTTTTTTGAAATACCATTCCTTTATTGAATTAATCATACACTCACCTCTCTTAGTTTTCTTCCCATTATAGCATTTGAAAACAATAGATTAATTCTTTTATTTTCTGACAGGATTTGATATGATATCCCCAAATGAATCGCAAGAATATTCAATTAATAGGAGGGAATGCGTTAAATGATCTTAACAAATGAGGAAGTACAAGCCAATTTGAAAGATTCACAAGGCTGGGAGCTGGAAGGAAACAAGTGGATCCGCAAACAGTTTATCCTGCCTACTTTTCCGAAAGCCATCCAGTTTGTAAACGAACTGGCTGACCTTGCCGAAACCCGACAGCATCACCCCTATATTATAATTGACCATAAACAGATTACAGTGAAATTAAGCACTCTGGATGAAGACGGTTTAACTCAGAAAGACTTCGAATCCGCTCATGCTTATGATAAGACTTACCAAAGATATACTTAATTAAAAAAGTTTATCGGGCAAACAATGGCTGTAAGCCTTCGCCCAAAGTGAACGGCAAAATCCATTAAATTTATGATAACTGTATTCTCCGAAGATGAAGCATTGCCAAGCAGTAAAGTATGTGGAGCTAAAGTATAAATAAGACACGACCTCTTTACCTTGGGTCGTGCCTTTTTTGTTTCTCGTTTAGGCTGTGGTAAAATGGAAATATCACTTAATCTTCGGAGGAAACGTTATGCAATGGATCTATTTATTAACAGGTACAATAATGGGTGTTATTTCCGTTTACCACCTTTTTACTCATAAACACCGCAAGTCGACACAGGACTATGTCATCTACCGGCTGAATGACCGGAAAAAGATTCCGACAGGTTCTAAAGCGTATAAAAGGTCGCTCATCGCAGCTTATGCCGTACTTTTTTTGAGCATTTTTCTATTTGTTGAAGTCTTCAATAATTTTTTCAACGCTACTATTCTCTTTTTGATCATTTTCATTTTAGGAACCTATGTATTAGTTACTCTCGATCGAATTTTTGAAATCCAGGGAGAAGCACTGATATTCGCCGGTTACCATGCCAGATGGGGAAAAATCAGATCAGTTCAATGGGGAAAAAGGAAAAAAAACAAATCGCAGCTTATTATGGAACTTGGCAAAGGCCAGAAGATAAAAACTTATATCCGTAATGACGAAGCAGATGAGTTAGAAAATATTCTATCGAATTACGTTTATTTTGAAAAATAATAAAGGGGCTGGCTTAAAAGTAAAACTTTTGAGCACAGCCCTTTTTTATGGAAATTAATGTAATTCATTTTTCTCTATATTTTAAAAAAATTAATTAATTTCTTTCAGTTTGCTGATTACTATTTTTAAGGCTTTTTCCTGGGTGGCGATATCCATACTTGGAAGATGAGGCTGAGAAGCAGTCATATCAGGAGTCGCGGGGACATGTATAAAACCGCCTTTAACAGTGCTGCCTGTTTTATCGATTTCATACATTAGAGAGTATAATGTAGTATTACATATATAGGTCCCGGCACTGTTAGATATTTTTGCTGGTATCCCTTTTTCCCTCAGAGCACTTAATAAGTCTCTTATTGGCAGAGTAGCAAACAATCCGTCAGGCCCGTCCGGTATAATAGGCCTGTCTACAGGCTTGTCGCCCGAATTATCTCCTCTGTCCCCTTCACCTGCCGAGTCCTGTATATTTATTCCTGTTCTTTCGAGATCAATACTTGACCGTCCCACTGCCACCCCAAGGCACAAAACAACATCCGGGTTGAATTCTTCCATTTGTTTCAACAGCGGCGGCATACACTTTTGATAGACGACAGGAAGAGTAATTGTTTGTATGTCAATACCTTCGAAATTGTATGTCTCTGCCCTCTGCAAAAGTTCCATCGTAGGATTAGTGGTTAAGCCGCCGAAAGGCTCAAAGCCGCTGATTAAAATGCGCATTCCCTCTTTTCCTCCTTTTACCCTCATACTTCTTTCATTCATCTTTTTCATCTTATCAGAATTAATAGGATTTCTGTCAAAAATTAATTTGCTGCCCCTCCTCCTTTTTGGCACATATCTTGTACTTATTAGACGAAAGGAGGTGATCAGACATGAATGAAGCGGTTTTCACAAGACTCTCATTAACGTTCCTCACAGGTGTGGATGAAAAAGGAAATGAAGTTTATCAGTCCAGGCACTTCCGGAATGTTAAACCCGGTGCAAGTAATGAAGCTCTTTTTACAACAGCACAATCGCTCGCTTCACTACAGCCATATGACCTTGATAAAGTGGAGCGAAACAACACCTATGAGCTTTATGAGTAAGTAAGTTTAAATTAAATGTTAATATACGGGGGTGAAGAAATGTCTAAGCGATTAGAATTACTTTTCAGCAACGAAGATGGCGCCAGTGTGACGATTGGAATTGATGAGCCTGCCGAACCTGTAAATCCGTCTGCAGTGGCAGAGGTTATGGACGTCATAATTGCCCAGAACGTATTCGTATCTTCAAAAGGGGACCTAATCAAAAAAAGAGGTGCCAGACTTGTTGAACGAACTGTAGACGTAATTGATATTGAGGTTTAATCCGTATCCGTAATTTTCATAGATTTTCATGGCAACTTGCAGATTATTCTACAAGTTGCCTTTTTTATTCATACCGGGAAGGAGAGAAAATGATGGAAATATGGTTAAGTGCTGCCGGTGAATACGGTTTTCCTATCGTTATCACCTTTTATTTACTTTACCGGATCGAAAAGAAACTGGATAACCTGAACCAGTCTGTTCTTCAGCTGCAACAGGTTTGTCCTGTCCGCTCTGTAAAGAAAAAAAGCCAAGTAAAAGGAAAACCTTCTAACAGTCGGCAAACTTTAGATATCGTGGTAGAAGAACATTCCTGAATCCTATTAAAAGCTGTCTGTCTATGTCAACTGTCAGACAGCTTTAATATATATTTAAAGTAAAAATGTAATAAAATGTTCTTTATTAAACTCATCAGTCCTTGTTTCTATATGCTACGATTGGTACAAATGCTTGTTAGCCAGTATTTAAACCGGGGAGCAAAATGAGTTTTTTGAGGGAGTGGATAGTTAATGAGTCAAGAAGCGAAAGTCCAGACGCTTCCAACTTTTTATGAACTGGTATCCAAAGAAACAAGACAGTTATTATATGAAACAGGGTCTGAAATTTCTGTTACAAAGGGCAGCTTATTACTTAGGGAAGGCGAATTGCCTGATTATATTTACTTTATTAATAAAGGGCAAGTCAGATTAACCAAAACCTCTTCAGAAGGTAAGGTCTTCTTCCTGCAGAATAAAAAACAAAATGATTTAATTGGCGAATTAAGTTTATTTAACCATCTTAACTCCCAATTTAACGCAGAGGTGACACAGGACGCCGAGTTATTACGTTTTAAACGGGATGAATTAGAGAAACTGATGATTAATAAACAGGAATTATCTGTTGCTTATATGCAATGGCTTTCTTCTCAGAATCATATAATGATGGCGCAATTCAGAGACCTCGTCTTTTGCGGAAAACAGGGTGCCGTTTTCTCCATTTTAATCAAGTTATCTAATGAGTACGGAATAGAAGTAAAGCAGGGTGTTCTGATTAACAGGAAGGTAACAAACCAGGAACTTGCCAATTACGTTGGCGCTACGAGGGAAAGTATTAACCGGATCTTGAAAAGGCTGATCAAGCAAAATGTTCTTTCAGTAAATACTAAATATATCACTATCCATAATATAGATTTTTTAAAAAACCACTTACGCTGCCATAATTGTCCCTTTGAGGAGTGTACAGTTTAACCAGAAAAAAACTTTCTCAGCTTAAACGCATGAGAAAGTTTTTTCATTTACAAGGTGTAAGCCCTCTGACAAACAGATCAACACTATCTTCAATAAAAGTCTGTAATGGGATTTGCGCTACTTTTCTCCCGCCTAACTGGAAGGACATAAAATAACCGAGGTTCATCCATAAAAAATTCATCGCCTGGACTTCAGCATCTGTTTCAATCATTTTTCCTCTTTTTTGCATTTCTTCAAAATAATCGACTAAATAATTTTTCAGACGCTTAGGATTTTCCGAAATTTTTTCCCCAATAAACGGATGGGTATGCCTTTCCTGAAAGGACAACAGTACCATTTTGTAATTATGCTGATTATATTTATGGTAGGTTTCGCTTACCCTTTTTAAATCTTTTTTCAAGTCATATTCCACATGGTCATATAAAATGGTTTTCATATCTATTAAATAAGAGTAAACTTCAACGGCTTTTTCTAATATATTTTGTTTGGTTCCAAAATGCCTGAACAGGGTCATTTCACTGAAGCCTGATTGAGCAGCAATTTCTTTAGTAGTCACTGCCTTAAACCCTTTTTTCTCCATAAGATCTATAGCGGTTTCCAAAATAATTTCTTCAGTGGACATTCCTTGCTTATCTTTAATCTCAATCATATCTTTCACCACCTGTCCTTAATGATTGTTCAAAAGATCACAATGTGTTAGTAGTAACTAACAACTTACTTTCATTATAAAGCCTCACATTGAAAAGAATCTGTGAATTAATTTACAATATTTTATCAGCAAGTTGACAACTTAGTGACAGTTGTATTATTAGTAAGTTAAGTATGCCCGCAAAAAAGCTCCTTAATGAATTGATGTCAGCAATTCATTAAGGAGCGTTTATACAGAAATTAAATTACTTGACCTGGCTAAAGCAAATAGACGAGTATTGAGAAAAAGTGGGCTGCACTGGCGAGAAGGACAAACAGATGCCAAACAGCGTGATGGTAGTAAAATTTCCGCCAAATATAAAAAATGGTCCCTACCGTATATAAAACTCCTCCAGTAATAAGAAGCACCAGTCCGCCAACAGGAATAGCAGCTGCTATTGGTTCAAGTGCAAAAACAACCATCCAGCCCATTAGAATATAAACCAGAGTGGAAATTATTATAAACCGCTTCACAAAGAAAGCTTTAAAAATAATACCTCCTACAGCCAGGCCCCATACGAGTGAGAGCAGAACCCAGCCTTTTGGCCCTTCTACAACAATGACCATTATGGGTGTATAGGTGCCTGCTATAAACAGATAGATCGCTGAATGATCCAGAATTTCAAATATATTTTTAGCTTTGCCTTTCGGAAAACTGTGTACAAGTGTTGAACAAGTGTACATCAGCAATAAAGTTACGCCATAAATCGTAAAACTGATAACATGGGCAGGCCCCCCGTATATACTTGAGTATACAATAAGTAATACTAAAGCCGCGATACTCAGCAGGACACCAACCCCATGGGTGATCGCATTTGCCAGCTCTTCTTTTTTTGTAAAAGTGTGCGTACTGCCCATTTTTAACTCCTTTTATTTGAAGAGATTGAACGGTCTCTACTGAATATACCTGATTGATGAAAGTTTCCACCCATCTTCATCGGTATAGACAAGTTCTATAGCTCCCTCAAAAAGAAAACTGTCATCAGCATGAGTGTAAAATTCATATTCGCTCACGAAAGTTTCTTGTGACATATCCAGAGAAAAAGAACGCTGACGGATATATGCCATATTATTAAGCTGCATATAATGGAACGTCCTTATATTGTCCTCTTCATCGGTTACTTCCAAAACCTCGTTTTCTTCCTGTACAGTTATATTAGAAGCTGTTAACCGTTCTAATTCAGTATGATTTCTCTCATGCATATATTGAAACAGTTCCCGGGCGCTCTGGTCAAGTTCATTCCTTAATTCCAATTCCTGCTGATGCTCTTCATCTGATTCAATAGTCTGTTGTTTATAGGTAAGTACGTCATCTTTCAACTGTTTGTTTTCTTCTTCTAAATCCTTAATTCTCTTATTGTACTGATCTTTTTCATCCAGCTCTTTTTCAAGCTGTTCCACAAGCTTTTTGTTTGTAGCTATCAGGGTCTCCATATCCTCTGTCTCCTGGAAACCTCCCTGATCATTTGATGACTCATTATCATTGTTTGTGCAGGCAGAAATGATAAGGAGAAAACTGATTATTAACAGCACTTTGCTTTTCATTTTCTTTCCCCTCGATTTTCTGAATTTTATTACTAAAGTCTTTATGTGACTATAGTTGGTAACTCTTTTAGTTTATCATTATCTTCCATTGAATGAAAAGATCTTTTAAAACCAGAAAACCAACTCCATTCGACATGGAGCTGGTCTCTGCCGCAAGTCTCTTATTTTAATCCCTTTTCTTTACCAGACGAATGCTGCTCCTAAAAAAAATCCTCCAATCGCCGCTAAAGCAACCGGCACTACCGGATAATAATACCCTGGATAAGGTCTGTAATAGCCGTACCCGAAACCGCCAAATCCTCTATCCTGCTCTAAATAGACATATTTACTGTCTACATTGACAATTCTTCCCCGATATTCTCTTCCTGCTACATCCGTTATACGGACTTTTCTTCCTTTATACCGACAGCACATATCATAATAATAGCTTCCCTGACTCACAGCATCACCTCCTCTACTGTACATGATTAGTGTATTGCTTCAACACGTTTTTTGGTTGGACACAAGCCCTTCATAACAAAAAAAGAGAAGGGAAGCCCCTCCTCTTAAAAATTGTTATCCTTATTATTTCTGTTTTTATCCACTATTTTTTCCAGTATATCGAGTAAATCATCTCTTGTCATTTGAGATGAACGATGCCGGTCTTTTCTCGATGGAAGGTTCAGAGGGTCTCCGTCTTCGGATTCAGACAGGTCTCTATAAAAAGTACTGTTCGTTTCATCCTTTAACGTTTCTTTGTCCTCTACCTCTTCATCATACTGGCTGAAAGGCTCATCATCAGCTTCTTTGTAAAAATCGGAAAAATCCGGTTCCTGTTCAACAGATGACTGATTTTCAAGCTGGTAATGACGTCTCTCTTTACCTTGGTCATCGGTGTATTTGTCATCAAGTAAATAAGCTGGAATCAATTTGCCGTCCGGCATCATATATTTCTTATTTAAATGCCTGGTGTCTTTATCAAAAAAGCTGTAAATAACCGGGATTAACACAAGCGTAAGAAATGTCGCGCTGATCATCCCGCTGATTACTGTAATGGCTAAAGGCTGCTGTATTTCCGTCCCTTCACCAAAGCCCAGAGCTAAAGGTATAAGCGCCAAAATTGTAGTGGAAGCCGTCATTAAAATCGGTCTTGCCCTGTCTTTTACCCCCTCTACAATGGCTTCATAGCTTCTGTACCCTGCTTCTTTACGCTGATTAATGTAATCAACAAGCACAATCGAGTTATTGACCACAATACCTACTAAAACAATAATCCCTATAAAGCCGGTGACGCTGACCGGTGTCTGGGTAACCGTTAATCCAATAGCCACTCCGATAACTACGAGCGGTACTGTAAACATAATCACAAACGGGTATTTAAGCGACTCAAACTGGGCGGCTAAAACGAGATAAACGAAGACTATTGCCAGAATCAGGGCCAGTGTCAGATCACTGATGGCGTCTTCCAGAAGCTGCTGGTCACCTGTGTAGGAAATACTTGTTTCACTTGGCAGACCGTAATCGTCAATCGTGTCCTGAACAAGCTCGTTTATCTCACTTAAATTATAATCAGACCCGAAAGAGAGGGAAAATTGTACAGACTCTTCCTGGTTAACCCTGTTAATTGTTTCTGGACTTTCTCCTTCCTCTATATCCGCCAGGTCAGCTAACTGAACAAAGTCTCCTTCTGGATTTTGCAGTAATAATTCTTCAAGGGCTTCGAGCTCTCCAATAAATTCTTCATCGTAACGAACATGAACTTCAAATACATCATTTTCATCAGTTACAATTTGAGTGGCAAATACGCCTCTTGTTTTATTATCCACTGATTCTGCAATTTGGGCAGGAGTAAATCCTTCTTCGCGTGCTGCCTCATCATCGATTAAAATTTGAAGCTCTGGAATTGTTTCTTCCAGTGTATTTGTCACTTCAGTGAACTCATTCATATCTTCGAATTCTTCCTGTAAGTCTTGAGCTGCTTCTTCCAGACGCACAGGGTTTGAATCATTCAAATCAAAGCTGAACGTATTTGGGTCGCTGCCGAAAGAGGCATCCATTGAAATGGAAATATCAGCGTCAGGTGCCGCTCTTTCAATATCCTGCCGAATATCTTCAGAGAAGTCCATCGTTGAAACATCCCGTTCCGATACAGGAACCATAGTTACATAAATAACAGCTTCATGGCTCGTGCCGTTTCCGCCTGTCGGTCCCTGATCACCGCTGGAGCCTGTTACGGAAGTATAATGTTGAATATTATTATAGTCATCGAGTACGTCTTCTATTTCCTGGACATCTTCATAGGTCACATCTAACGGCGTGCCCGGTTCATTTTCTACATCAATTTGGAAAAAGCTTTCATCAGTCGCAGGTAAAAACTCTGTACCCACTGTTGTGACCCCAAAACCGCCTGCTAAAAGAAGCAGTAGAGTAACAAAAAAGACTACAAACCGGTTTTTCAGAGACCACCTTGCCGACCTGTCAAAGAATGAAACAAACTTTGAGTTCTGACGTTTCTGTTCAATATTTTCTTGAGGTGCTTTCAGCCACCGGCTGGCGAGCATTGGAACGACAGTTAACGCGACTGCCAATGAAGCAAGTAAACTGAACGACACAGTCAACGCAAACTCCCTGAAAAGATTTCCTACAATACCTGAAATAAACACGACTGGCAAAAACACTGAGATAGTAGTTAAAGTAGAAGCCGTTATGGCAGTTGCTACTTCTTTAGTACCGTCCAGAGCCGCCTGTTTAGGCTCTTTTTTCATTGAAAGATGCCTGTAAATATTCTCAATCACTACAATCGAGTTATCGACCAGCATCCCTATCCCAAGGGCCAGTCCGCCTAAAGTCATAATGTTTAATGAAAAGTTGGTAAAAAATAAAAGTACGAACGTGACAATAACGGAAAAAGGTATGGCGATTCCTATTAATAAAGGTGTTTTAAAACTTCTCAAAAAGGCGAAAAGAACGAGCATAGCGATGATTCCACCAGCGACAAGCGCCAAGGCGACATTAGCCACCGCATCATCAATATATTCCCCCTGATTGAAAAGCACAGCCGAGTCTATGTCGCTGTATTGATCCTCAGCCAGTAAATCGTCAAGTTCATTTATGAATGCTCTGGAAACCTGAGCTGTATTAGCATCTGACTGTTGCTGGACACTCATTAAAATACTTTCATCCTGATTAGTCCGGGTAATAACATCTGAAGGTTCCGGTCCTAATTCAACATCAGCTACATCTGCTACTGCCACATCGTCTCCGGTTTCGGGGTCTACAGTCACGACGATATTTTCAATATCTTCAACGTCCCCCATTTCAAACAACACACGGGTAGTGAGGTCCATATCACCGTCACTGACGATGCCTCCCGGGGCAGTTATATTATGCGCCTGTAAGGCCTGAACTACATCTGACTGATCCAGGCCGTTTTCCTCAAGTAAATCCTGGTCAAGGGACACCTCAATTTCATCTACAGCGTCACCTAGTAAATCAATAGTTGCAACTCCGTCAACCCGCAAAAGATCTGTTTCCATTTCCTGCACTAAACCATCTAAATCCACATCTTCATCCGCAGAAGAAAGGGATAACTGAATAATTGGAAACTGTGAAGGATCAAATTTAAAAAATTGAGGCTGATTCGCTCCAGATGGTAAAGGAGCCTGATTCATCCTGCTTATAATATCGTTTTCCACATCATCAATGGAAGTCGTCCAGGAAAATTCAAGAATCGTTAAAGAAGAACCTTCCATTGAAATCGAACTGATATTATTTAAGCCTGAAACAGTTGAGAGACTGTTTTCCATAGGTCTCGAAACCTGGTCAACAACTTCCTGGGGGCTGGCATCATCATAGCTTGTAACAACAGCTGCAATAGGAGCCTCAATATCAGGAATAAGCTTTAATGGTATATTTGTCAGTGACACTGCTCCTAACAATAGAAATAATGCCATGGTTACTAGTGTAAAAACGGGTCGTCTGATGGAAAATTGGGTCAAACCTCTCATGGTGCCTCCCCTTTCTGCGTCTTGCCTATAATATGATTAAGTTTATTTAACACATCTCTTATGCTGAGAAGATCTGATTCTGTCAATTGTGATAAATATTTATTAGTTATTGCACTGCGATTTTCTTCCATCTGGTTTAAGAGGAGTTTTCCTTCAGGGCCAAGTGTCAAAACCGTATTTCTCCGGTTATTTTTATCCACTTCTCTGATAATTAAATCCATCTGTTCAAGCTTTGCAGCCATCTGGCTGATGGCGCTTGCCGACACATTCATAAAGTAAGCCAGATCCTTTACATGTTTAATATCTTTCCTACCCACAAGAAAGAGCATCAATTGCTGGTTAGATGATAATTTATTTTCTAATTCACTTCCAAACTCGTGATTTAATTTTAAACTGATATCTACGACATGCTTTTCAATTTCATCTACTATTTTTTCAATAGACATAGCACACCTCCTAAACTATTAAGAAATTTAATTATTAACTTTCTTAACTATAGCGGTCGTAAAATACCTTGTCAATTAGTTTGAACTGCCCCCTAAACAAACGGAAAAGAAGCGGGACAAGGGGCCGCCGGACGGACTGAAAATCACTGCTTTTGTTCTTTGTCAGAGTGAATCTCCTGTATATGTAAAAACAAAACTCCGAACAAATATCGTCACATATGTCCGGAGTTCTTTATGGTTACTATTCTTTTTGTCTCAGTTTTATGCCGCTTAACACTATAAGAAATTTCAGGAAATGTATATTATTCAAATGTACCTTTAACTCTCTGAACAGAATCTTTCATTAACCACTCGCCGCGAGCCAGAACACTGTCAATTGTAAATGTCTTTTTATCAATTAAGACAGCATCAGCGTCTTTCCCTTCACTGACAGTCCCCTTATCATTGAGCTTCAAGATACGTGCCGGATTATCCGTTACAGTTTTTAACACCTGTTCCAAAGGAAGCCCTTCTCTCATAAAAGCATCTTTAACTTCGGTAAACAGACTTGAGACTTTCCCAATGCCTAAACCAGTAAAATTTCCATATTTATCAAATTTCGGGAGGCTTCCCTGTCCATCCGAAGTAAACGTGATCTGTTCAATTGGTACACCGGCCTCCAGCATCCTTTTAAGACCTTTGCTGCACTTCAAATCGCTGTCTTTCTCATCATCAAGGCTGCTCGTTGTAAAATCAACATACCCGCCTTTTTTTGCATACTCGATCCCCCGTTCCAGTAATGGCAAGCACCGGTTTATATGAGTTGGCCAAAACTGGGAGATAGGAATATCAGTCATTTCAATTACTTTTTCTATAAGATCAAGCTGCCCAGGGCCATCACCTACATGTATATTAACAATTCCTCCTTTTCCTGACAGAATGCCTCCAATCCTGGCTTCACTGGCAAGGCGGGCAAGCTCTTCGACAGTAGGCTGGGAGGAACGGTGATCAGCAATAGCTATTTCACCAGCTCCAATAATTTCATCGATCAGCATAATGTCATTTTCGAGCGAGCCGGTCAACGTTTTAATTGGAACATGATAATTACCGCTCTGACAATAGCAGCTGATCCCTTCTTCTTTTAACCCTTTCGCTTTTGCGATCAGGTTGGCCATCGTCCGTGTTGTCCCATCAGTTCCTATGACACCTACCACACTCGTTATGCCAGCTTGGATACAGTCAGAAAGCATTAATTCGGGTGTCCTCGTTTTAAAGCTTCCTTCCCCTCCCCCTCCGGTAATATGTACATGGCCATCTATAAAACCAGGAACTAGATACTTCCCATCTGCATCCATAATTTCTGTAAATTCACTTAAGTTTTCGAGGTCTATACTTTCTGCCAGAGCTATGAACTTACTTCCTCCTATTAATACATCCTTTACTCCTAGAGGAGCTGGTGTAAATACATCAGCATTTTTTATAACTGTAAGCACCTGATCCCGCCTTTCCGGATTTTTAAATTACTTCTAAAATATAGCATAAAAAAAGGCCGCTATGGAAAACCCGGCGGCCCTGATCACTATATTATTTACGGGATGTTTTATAGAAAAACGATAGCCAGTACGATGGATAATGCTCCAAAAACGCCTAGTTGTACTGTAGCTGTTGTCCTTTTTTTCTTATAGGACTTCCAGATAAAAATGTAAACCCCTAACATAATCAGCATAAATATGATCCCGTCAACCATTGGATGTACAAACGTTAATTGGGTCGTTGCATGCTGATAAATAGAATAATTAACTAAAATGGCTGCTGTCCATCCGATAAATATACTTAAACCTATCCATTTTAATAGCCTTTCCATTTAACATACCTCCATTATTAAATCAGCCCAGCCTGTTAATTTAAAACCACCTGTCTGTAAAATTGTTCGTAAGTTTCTTCCTCATGAAGCCCTGTAATTCTTGCAGCTTCCTCTCCATTGTCAAAGTGAATAACTGTAGGAGTCCCTTCGATATCGTAGTCATTCCATCCTTGCTCAAATTCTAATACATTATACAAGTGCAAATCAACATCAAGCTCTTCCGCTTTCGGAATTAAAACTGGAGAAGCCTGATTACATGCTTCGCATCGACCGCTGTAAAAATAGACTGTTGCATCTTCACCTGCTTGAAGTTTTTCGTCAAGTTCCTCAGGCAAAATGATATTCTGATAAAGCGGGTCATCCAGCTGGTCTATCGTTTCACTGTGGAGCCTGTCTTTACCAAAAGGATTCCCCTCTGACCTCTGCTCATTTTGAAAAGAGGTGATAAAAGTAATTGCTCCAAATAATAAAATAACAATCCCGCCAAATATAATTAATTTTTTCATGAGATCTGTCACTCCCTAGTATTCTTCACTATCCATACCATAATTAATGAAATTAATAAAAATGCTGCAAAGGCTAAAAAAGGAATAGTAATAAATCCAAAATAATTAATATACTGATAATTACATGGTATAATGCCGCACGCTTCAGCTGCTCCAGAGAGGAACGGAACTTTTTGGAGCAAGTAGTGATAAATGGCTGTTCCCATTCCTATAACAGACAGAGGCAGCGTATAAAAAGCCTGTCTGGCATCCTTTTTAACAACAGCAATGCCCAGTGTAATGACAAGCGGATACATAAAGATCCTCTGCACCCAGCACAATTCACACGGTATGAAATTCTGTACTTCTGAAAAATATAATGAGCCCAGCGTTGAGATAAAGGCAATTCCCCACGCTATCAGCATCGCATATTCTATCTTCTGTTCCAAGGTTTTCAAGTGGATCCCCCTTTTCTGTATATACCTTCCCGGCTCTTTATATAATGTATCCAAAATAGAAAGAGTTTGTAAAGAGAAACCTATGTAATACAAACTACGGCTGAGCTGAATGTAGAGTTAAAGTTTTAAAATTTATAAAAGTAATTTCCGGTAAGCTGTTTTAATAAAATGAACAACTTCTTCTGCCTGCAGAGGTTCGCTGTAAAGGTACCCTTGTATTTCATCACATTCTCGCTCATTAAGGAAAGTAACCATAGCCTGTGTTTCTACTCCTTCAGCTGTCACACTTATATTCATGTTGTGAGCCATTTGAATAATAGATGTAACAATTGCCTGATCATTACAGTTTTCACTAATTTCCCTGATAAACAACTGGTCAATTTTTAAAGCATCAACAGGAAAATGCCTTAAGTAACTAAGTGAACTGTAACCTGTACCAAAATCGTCGATAGTAATCCTTATCCCGAGCATTTTTAACTGTTCTATTATTTTTAAATTTTTTTCCTGGTTAATTAATAATCCGGTCTCAGTAATTTCCAAATCCAAATAACGAGGGCTTATCCCTGTTTTTTCTATTATAGAGGTTATTTTGCCTACGAGATTCTCTGTATGAAACTGGAAAGGTGAAACATTAATCCCTATTTTTAAAGAGAATCCATCTTCTGTCCATTTTTTCGTCTGTCTGCAAGCTTCCTCCAATACCCAGTCTCCAATTGGAATAATTAATCCTGTTTCTTCAGCGACTGGAATAAATACTGAAGGAGGCACCTCTCCCAGCATGTCATCTTTCCAGCGTAAGAGAGCCTCAAGACCTGTTACTGTTTTTTTTCTTAAATTTAACTGTGGCTGGTAATAAAGCTCAAACGATTTCTTTCTTACTGCTTTTCTTAGTCTGTCTTCCAAAAGAACCCTTTCCTCATGCTTTGTTTTTAAAGAATGCTTGTAAAAACACCAGTGTCCCTTTACTGTTTCCTTAGCATAATGCATGGCAGTTTCCGCCTGCTTTATTAACTCAGGAGGTGTAAAACCACTCTGCGGGATTTGGGAGATCCCAGCTGAAGCTGTAATAAACAGTTCATTACCTTTAACACTGAACGGCAGAGCAAATCTCGTTAAGAGCTTTTCAGCCATAACCGCCAGACTCTTTACGTCTATTCGTCCACTCCTAATAATCGCAAACTCATCACTTCCATAACGGTAAACGGCAGTATCCTGAGTTTCAAACTTCTTTAATTCTTTTGATATTTCTTCAATCAGTTTATCCCCAGTGGAATGTCCCAGAGTGTCGTTGTAGAATTTAAAACGGTCCATATCTAAAAGTAATACTGCAGCTTCTTCTCTGGTTTCTTTGCATAGTTGAAGCGTTTTAAAGAGATCTGCTTCAAACTGTTTGCGATTCTTCATTCCTGTCATAACATCGACTGTCCGAAACTCCTGAATAACTGCTTCAGCCTCAGTCAAGGGCGTGAGATCCTGATGGAGAATTAAAATTAGGCATGCATTTGATGAATTTTGTAAAACTGGTAAAAACACCGTCTCTAAAACAATTTCTTTTCCACTCTTGGTTAGATGCCTGTATGTGCCCTTAAATTCTTTTTTTGATGAGATAACTTTCTCCAGAGCATAAATGTCTTCTTGCTTCACGTGTGTCATTTTTAATAAATCCCTGAAAGGGATCCCTATTAATTCATGCTGATCAAAATCCATTTTATTTGAATAATCAGGACTTACAAAAACAACTTCTCCTGTAAGGTCCGCAACCACTACTATGGCTGTTCTTTCAACAGCTTTTAATAATACATCAATAAGAGAAGCTGTGAAACGGGGATCAGTCCACCCTTTCTCTCCCAGCGACTCTATCCATTCTGCTGCTGTTAATTCTTTAGTCACAGCCTTCACTTTTAAGGGATTCCTGCACTGCGCTTTCATTGTCCCCCTCCTTCAGTATTAAGTGAGAAACAGATTTTAAAACACAAAAATAACCGGCCTTAAAAAACTAAAGGCCGGTTGCACTAATCGCTCCCACAATCTTAAGTGCCCATATACAGGATTGTGTTCTC
Source organism: Salipaludibacillus sp. CUR1 (assembly GCF_021028955.1). Taxonomy (GTDB): domain Bacteria; phylum Bacillota; class Bacilli; order Bacillales; family Salisediminibacteriaceae; genus Salipaludibacillus. Next base: position 208,126 of record NZ_JAIWPE010000064.1, on the reverse strand, counting down.
AGCAGTCCTCTATTCTCGTGTTATAAACTCTACTCTTATTTTAATCTCATCAGGACTTTAGCGGCAAGTTTTTTTATACGCTGTTCCCCTAAAACGTTTCCAATTTGTTAACAATATTGCCATTGATTGTCCACACATGAAAAAGCAGAAAGCGTCTATTCCATTTTATAATATAGGAAAGGGGAATATTTGAAATAATAAGAGGTGAGTTCAGTGGAAATAAAAATCTGTATTACCTCCAATATTAACGGCAAAGTATTTGAGAAAAGGGTAACAGAAGTAATTTCAGAATTAGGAATAAAAGCTGACATTTTAACCGTTCATGATCTCCCTCGTTCGCCGGAAAAAGTATTCTATACTCCTGCTTTATTCATCAACGACCGTATGCTATCCAGTGGAAAGGTGCTTTCTAAAGAAGAAATTACACAGTTTTTCATGTAATTTGTTTTTTTTCGCGGCTGAAAGGGTACATTATTTAAAAGTCGGAGATAAAAGGGTGATTAACGTGGAAAAAACAGAATTTAAAGAAGGGTATTTCCGCTCACTCGGCTATGATGAAACACAAAAACAGCTTCATGTCCGTTTTGAAGACGGGAGTTATATCATCTATTATGAAGTGTTTAAATTAGATTACGTTGGACTCATGTCGAGTAATAATATGAAGAAGTTCTTCGAAGACAGAATTAAACCAAGGTTTCCATGTAAAAAAATGAATGATTGATTTTAAGACAAAGCCTTTTCCAACGGCTTTGTCTTTTATTTCTGTTTAAAAAAGCTGGAACAAGTTTAGGAAGTTCGTTACAATAGATGTGGATTTCAATCAATGTATACTAAGAGGAGGGTGTATTTATGAAAATCGGAGTACCCAGAGAAATAAAAAACAACGAAAACCGGGTCGCTTTAACTCCAGCGGGGGTTTTAACTCTGAAGCAGGCAGGGCACGACATTATAGTTGAGAAATCGGCGGGTATTGAAAGCGGTTTCAATGACGAAGATTATGAAACTGCCGGCGCCAAAATTTTCGACGAAGCGAGCGATGTCTGGCACAGCTCTGAAATGATTATGAAGGTAAAAGAGCCTTTAGAGGATGAATACCCATATTTTAGAGAAGGACTTATTCTATTTACATACCTGCACCTGGCCGCCGTTCCAAAGCTGGCGAAAGCTCTAACCGAAAAAGGCGTCACCGCTGTCGCATATGAAACAGTCGAAGTTAACAACACTCTTCCTTTGTTGACTCCTATGAGTGAAGTCGCTGGAAGGATGGCTTCTCAAATTGGAGCGCAGTTTCTAGAGAAACCTAAAGGCGGAAGCGGCGTTCTTCTCTCTGGCATTCCGGGAGTTAAACGCGGGAAAGTGACTGTTATCGGGGGCGGAGTGGTAGGAACCAACGCTGCCAAAATTGCTATGGGGCTCGGGGCTGATGTAACCATTATGGATTTGAGCCCTGAACGTATGCGTCAGCTTGATGATATTTTCGGTACAGAAATAAATACACTTATGAGCAACCCTCTGAATATTGCCCAGGCAGTGAAAGAATCAGACCTCCTTATCGGAGCTGTTCTCATTCCGGGGGCTAAGGCGCCAAAACTTGTAACAGAAGAGATGATAAAAGAAATGCGTCCTGGATCAGTTATTGTAGATGTTGCTATTGACCAGGGAGGGATCGTTGAAACGGTAGATAAAATAACAACTCATGATAACCCGACATACACAAAGCACGGCGTCGTCCATTATGCTGTCGCAAATATGCCCGGTGCTGTGCCGCGCACTTCAACCATTGGTTTAACAAACGTCACGATCCCTTATGCTTTACAAATTGCGAACCGCGGATTACACGAAGCGCTTAAATACAACCCGGCTCTTGTCAAAGGTGTCAATACAGCCAACGGTAAAGTGACTTATGAAGCAGTAGCACGCGACCTTGGCTATGAGTATGCATCTGTAGAGAAAGCTTTACAGCTATAGCCCCCAAGCTGATTTTAGTGTCAGAGAGGCTTTAAATTACCGATAAAAAAACCTGTTGTGCTCATCACAACAGGTTTTTTGTATTATGTACGCTCTGTGTTCTTTATGTAAAAAATAAGCGTTAAATAAAATACCCGAAATATATAACTGCAGCAAACGATACGAAAAATTGAATCCATAGAATAAAAGACGTCCAGGGGGTAAGCTCTTTTTTCGACATGCGTGTTGAGATCATTTCCATTACGTAAATCAGCCAAAAGGCTAAGACGCCCTTAACAATTGATCCCCACCATAAATTCATTGCAATTAAGACGAGACCTGTACCAAAAACAAGGATATATAAAAACCTTAAAATCATTTGCAGAGCTTTTGCAGGTTTTATTAATCCGCTCTTTAAAAAAACCAGTACTAAAGCAAAAAGAATGAGTGTGATAAACCAGAATAAATCATGAGAGTGTAAAAACACATCATACTGAAACAATTTTTTCCCTCCTTAAATATGCAGGAATATAACTGTTTAGTAGTATATATGAAAATATCAATGGAGGCAAAACACTTCATTTGGATAATAAAAAGCCTGTTCCTGAAAAACCTCTTCGGAACAAACTTTTTTTAAAGAAAGAAGGCTGTTTACTTAATAAAGAGGCTCCCCTCCAGTTATCCTACTCAGCGGAAAGACTTGCCATGTCACCTGGGGAGCACGGGCATTCTTAGCCTTTCTCGGGAGTAATTTTCTGCTGAAATACTGAGAGTTTCTGCAGTATTTTTTAATAACTTAACTTTTTTTCTTTTATCTCTTTCATCATATAACCTACATTCCTTACAGTCTTAATATAAACCGGATTTCGGCTGTGAGGTTCGATTCTTCTGCGAATACGGCTGATAAACACATCAATAATCCGTTCATCAATTTGATGATCGTCTCCTGAAATTATTGTTTTTAAATGCTCTCTTGTAAAAGCTTTTCCTTTGTTTTTTAACAGATAATACACCAGTTCATACTCTTTACGGGTTAATTCCACTGTGTCCCCGTTTTTATACAAAGTAAAATGTACCGGATCTAAACTTAAAGCTCCATTCTCAAGCAATCCTTCTGACTCATGAATCCCTGAAACATCTGGAGTATCACAGCACAGGCTTCCTCTTCTAATGACAGATTTGACCCTTGCTACTACTTCTTTCATCCTCAGAGGCTTCACTAAATAATCATCTGCTCCCAATTCAAAGCCTAATACCGCCTCCAGCTCATCTGCTTTTTCAGCTATAAGGAGAACAGGGGTCCATATATTCAGTGATTGTCTTAACTCCCTGCATAAATCAAAGCCGCTTAACCGGGGGAGGCTCATAGCCGTTAATACAGCATCAGGTTTAAGAGAAGTAATTATCTTAACAGCATCTTTCCCGTTATTGGCCACCCATACATCAAAGCCGTAAGAATGAAAAGTTTCCTGCATTTCCAGACGAAGGGTTATATCACTATCGACTATAAGAATCGTAGGGGCTGTTTTATCCTGACTCATTTAATCACCCTGTTTAATGTGCTTAATTTAAATCGAAACGCCGGCCGTTCACTTCATAAATAATCCATTCTGCTACGTTTGTACAATAATCTGCTATTCTTTCAATAAAACGTCCAATAAATGCTAATTGCATCATATCTTCAGCTTCATTTCCTGAGGCCGTTTGAATAACCTCTTTAAGAAAATCACCGTAATAGTCGTCAACTTCGTCATCCATAGCTGCAATTTTTTGAGCTCTTAACATATCTGCTCTTTTATAAGCATGAAGCACTTCTTTCATCATTATTGAAGTCATTTCTGCCAGCTTCATTAATTGGTTTTTAAATTGATTCCTTTCCAGACCAGCATCCATTCTAAGAGCAGATTTAGCCATATCCACAGTCAAATCTCCCATTCGCTCGAGATCGCTTGCCACCTTTAAAGCTGCCATCACTTTTCGTAAGTCTGAGGCCACAGGCTGCTGTTTAGCAATCATTATTGTAGCATTCTCATTAATCTCCAATTCAAGGCGGTTTATTTCCTCATCCCGCTCGATAATCTCTTCCAGGGCAGCATTGTTCCCTTTAATTATTGCTTTTACAGCCTTATTAAAGCCCTCTTCAACCATTGAACTTAAAAGACCGATATCACCTTTTAAATTTTGAAGCTCAGTTTCATAATTTGTACGGACACCCACGTCTCTGCCTCCTTATCCGAACCTGCCGGTAATATAGTCTTCGGTTCGTTTATCGTTTGGGTTAGAGAAAATTAAATTTGTATCTTCATATTCAACTACTTCTCCATTTAGGAAGAAAGCTGTTTTACCTGAAATACGTGCCGCTTGCTGCATATTATGAGTCACGATAATAATTGAATAATTTTTTTTCAGATCCTGAACCAGCTCTTCCACCTTTAAAGTTGACTTAGGATCCAGTGCTGAGGTTGGTTCATCCATTAAAATAACGTCAGGTTCTACAGCTAAACAGCGGGCAATACACAGACGCTGCTGCTGGCCGCCCGATAATCCATAAGCATTCTCATTTAACCTGTCCTTTACTTCATCCCAGATAGCAGCCCCTCTTAAGCTTTCCTCTACGATCTGCTTAAGAACTTTTTTATCCCTGATGCCGTGAATTTTAGGGCCGTATGCCACATTATCAAAAATTGACTTTGGAAATGGGTTTGGTTTTTGAAAGACCATTCCTACCCTTGTGCGCAATTCTTCTACATAATAGCCGCGATCAAAGATATTCCGTCCTCTGTATTGAACTTCACCCGTCGTCCGAACCTCCGGATTCATTTCTACCATACGGTTTAACGTTTTGATATAAGTTGATTTCCCGCAGCCGGAAGGTCCTATAATCGCTGTTACGGACCGCTCCTGAATTTCCAGATCGATATCTTTAAGAGCATGCGTTTTTCCATACCATAAATTTAATTTTTTTGTATCATACACGATCGGTTTAGCTTCGGTTTTATTCTCAGTCATCACTGGTTTTTTCTTTTTTAAAAGTGATTGAGCCATCTGTGAGTCTCCTTTCATTACGTCAATAGGTTTTAATAACGGCGGTCAAACTTATTTCTAATTAATATAGCAATCGAATTTAAAGTAAATAATATGAGAAGTAATACGACAATGGTGGCTGCGGCCAGATAAGCATACTCCTGAACCATTACTGAATCAATCGTCCAGTAGTAAATCTGCATAGGCAGCGCAGTGAACCTGTCAAAAATTCCTGACGGTGCAGGTATAATTAAGGCTGGTATTCCAATCGCAACGAGTGGAGCTGTTTCACCAATTGCACGGGAAATGGCAAGAATCATTCCTGTAAGCATACCAGGCAAAGCAACGGGCAATACAACATTTTTAATAGTCTGCCATTTGGTAGCTCCCATTCCAAAAGACGCTTCCCTTAAATGTGCAGGCACAGCACGTATGGATTCCTGGGAGGCGACTACTACAATCGGGAGGACCAGCAAGGACATTGTTAATCCACCTGCTAGTACGATTGAACCTAGTCCAAAAACTCTAACAAAAACGGTTAAACCAAGAAGCCCAAAAACAATGGACGGAACTCCGGCAAGGTTAGAAATATTTGTCTGAATGAATGATGTAAACTTTGAAGGGCGGGCATACTCTTCAAGGTATATGGCCGTACATACGCCAAGAATCATAGTAACCGGTCCTACAATAACCATAAGCCAGACGGTTCCGAGAATTGCTCCTCTAATTCCTGCTATATCCGGATTTGTAGAAAGAAGATTTGTTAAAAAATCTATACTTAACCATCCAATACTGTCTGAAACCACATCATATAGAAGGACAGCTAAAACAACTAAACCAAAACTGGCTGAGGCTAAGAATAACATCTTTATCAGACGGTTAAAGAATATACGTTTAGTCATTCTCGACTGAACCGCATTTAGATCCATATATTGCAATTAATACACCTCCCTGAATCTTTTCGTCATATACCTTGCAAACATATTCATGGCAAGTGTAAAAACAAATAATGTCATTGCTACGGCATATAAACTGTAATAAGCTGTCGTTCCGGCCCCGGCATCTCCGCTTGTCACTTCTACAATATAAGCAGTCATCGTCTGCATACTTTGTGTGACATCAAATGTGAGGTTTTTAGTGCTGCCGCTTGCAATTGCTACGATCATTGTTTCACCAATTGCCCTGGAAATGCCCAAAACAAAGGAAGCAATAATACCTGAAATTGCAGCAGGAATCACAACACGAAAGGCGACTTCAAACTTTGTAGCGCCCAGGGCCATAGCCCCTTCACGAATCGAATTAGGCACAGAACTCATGGCGTCTTCTGATAATGAAGCGACAATTGGAATAATCATAATACCCATAACGATCCCTGGGCTTAAAATATTGGTCCTCTCAAGCGCAGGAATAAATTCGCGAAGGACGGGAGTGACAAACGTAAAGGCAAAAAAACCATAAACAATTGTTGGGATTCCTGCTAAAACTTCTACTAAAGGTTTTAAAATACGCCTCACCTTGTCCGTAGCGTATTCACTTAAATAAACAGCAGTCGTAAGACCGATCGGTACAGCTACCAACATAGCAATTCCGGTAGAAAGCAAGGTCGCTCCCAATAACGGTAATATACTAAACTGAGGATTTGTAGGGTTGAGAGGACGCAACTCGGGCTGAAGAAAGAATTCTCTAAAAGAGACATTTTGAAAGAACAAAATTGTTTCAAACGATAACGTAACAAGAATTCCTAATGTCGTAAGAACTGAGATGGATGCTGCTAAAAACAGTAAAAAAGGAATTATCTTTTCAAATTTTGCAAGTTTACTATTCTTTCTATTAGTTTTAATCATGTCCTTAACATTCGCTGAGTAAGACATTATTTTGCTCCTTCCTCACATACATACATTCACCAGAGAAAGCCGGCAGGCTCTCTCTGATGATATTTTGAATTACTATTCAATTTCGTCTATATCTTCAATATAACTGTTTAATTCGTCTTCCGGTAATGGTGCAAATCCAGTTTCTCCTGCTAAGTCGTCAGCCACTTCAAAAATGTATTTAGCAAAATCTTTGACTTCCGGCTTTTCTTTCGCAGCATTAATGCTTAAATTAGTAAAAACCGGCCGTGTAAACGGAGCGTAATCTCCATCTTCAGCAATGGTGTCAAGAGAGGGGGCAACAGGACCATCACCGAAATCAACGGAAATTGCGCCTAATTTGTCATCGTTGTTTATATAGTAACCGAATCCAAAGAAACCAATGGAATTTTCATCATCAGAAACTAATTCTACTAAAGTGGAATAATCCTGCTGTAAATTAATTCCGTCTACAAGGTCCTGCTCGTCTAGTAATACCTCAACAAAAAACTCATAAGTACCATGGTTTTCATTTGGACCATAGAAATTAATTTCCTCATCCGGCCAGTCATCACGAACGTCAGACCAGAGAACGTTGTCATCGTCTGCATACTTTCCTGAAATAAACAGATCAGTCACTTCCTCCTCTGTCATTTCAGTTGCCCAATCATTGTCAGGATGGATAACTATTGTCATACCATCCAAAGCTACTTTATATTCTCTCGTTTCAATTCCATTTTCTTCGAGATCATCCAATTCTTCGTCTCTAATCTCACGTGAAGCATTCGCCAGATCTGTCTCGCCATTAACAAATCTTTGCATACCGGCACTGGTCCCGGCACGGCTCACTTCTACACTCACACCTTGCTGCTCGTTAACCATGTATTCTTCTGCAATACGTGATACAAGCGGATAAACAGTTCCTGATCCATCAATTTGTACTGAGCCTGAAAGCTCTTCTGTTTCCGAGTTACCGGCATTATTATTGCCGCCGTTAGACCCGCCATTGTTATTACTGCTTCCTGCTTCACTGCTTTCGTTTCCCCCGCAAGCTGATGCAACTGCTAAAAGTCCTGTCAACATAATTGATAATCTGAATTTTCTCAATTCAACTTCCTCCTCTTTTTCCTCTAATTATGTAATGATCGTTCGACCACAATTTGTAGTATACTTTTTAATTATTAAGCTAAAATGAATCAAAGGTAAATGATATGTAAATAGTTTGTAAATTTCTTCTGTAACGGTATTTTCGCTGATAGATTTAACTTCCCCGATAAATACTATTTTCACTGATTGAATGCTGCTTCAGCTGATGATAGTTTTTATTTTTTATATAAATGATAGCTGCTTAAAAACAGATTCGTTTAAAACTTTACCGGGGATTTTAAATCACTATGTACTTTTTAGAGCATTAAAATAAAAAAGACAGAAACCGTTATGGTTTCTGTCCGGAAAACATGCTTACAAATTAAAATTGGCGCCTGTTTTTGCTATTTGAATGTCCCCATTAAATCCGGCTTCTGCCTCCTCAAGCAGCTGACGGTGATTTCCAAAGTGGGGCAGGTGACTGAGAAGAACAGACTTGGAACCGGAACTGGCTGCAAGCCTGGCCACTTCACTGCTAGTCATATGACCAAAGGAGGCCGCGTCCTGATCAGCATAAAAGCTTGTTTCAGCAATTAATAAATCAGCGTCACGGCAGAAAGGAATAAGATTTTCATCGTAAGAAGTATCCGCAGTATAAACGAGTGTTCCAGCGCTTTTCTCTGACCGTATTCTCATGGCATAGCAGGGAGCAGAATGCTTCGTCTGTTGAAACTGGAAAGTAAACGGTCCGATTTCAACCTTACTCCCGCCGTTATAGGGCTGTACGTTCGTATAAGGCGGCTTTCCAAGTTTGTTAAATTCGTTTCTGTCTTTCTCATGAGCAAATATGTTAAGCGGCTGATCTGTCTTCTTAAGGTTAATATCTACCACCCGGCTGTATGTAAGGCCCCCTAAATCAGCTGCATGATCGTGGTGGTAATGGCTAAGAATAACGCCATTTATGTCTTTTAGCGACTTGTAATTCTGAAGCTTGGAAACAGCGCCGCTTCCGCAGTCCAGCAATATATTTGTGTTTCCCTCTTCCAGGAGAAAACAGCTCGTTGCTTCATCTGCCTCAGGATATGCTCCCCAGTAGCCAATGACAGTTAGTTTCATTTTCCTTCCTCCTCCTTTTATTTACTTAATAATAAAACAAGTGACGCATGATTTAAATTCTCTTTTGTTTTTTTATAGCTTGCAGGCAGAATTATTAATAAACAGTAATTGTATTCAAAAATAAAAAAAACTCTAACGATTAGAGACTAATCATCAGAGTTTTTCAGAATATTACGCTTCCTGAACTTCAGGATACACGCTTACCCGCTTGCGGTCACGTCCTACGCGTTCAAATTTCACAACGCCGTCCACTTTCGCAAACAACGTGTCGTCTCCGCCTTTCCCTACGTTAACACCAGGATAAATACGAGTGCCTCGCTGACGAACCAGGATTGATCCGCCTGTCACTTCTTGTCCGTCTCCCCGCTTAGTGCCTAAACGCTTGGAAATTGAGTCACGACCGTTTTTAGTACTACCTACACCCTTCTTCTGGGCGAAAAACTGAAGGTCCAAATTTAAGAACATGGTCTTCACCTCCTGCATATTTACGATTCAATACGTATAAACCGGCTGTACTGGTCTTCCATTGTTTTCATAGAGACAAGCATGCCTTCTAATAGTAATTGTACTTTCTCATAAGTGTCACGATCTAATTTGTCAGGAACACGACAGCGGAGAAAGCCTCCATTATCATTCATTTCAACTTCCATTTCAGTTCCACAGATTTCAGCCACTGCATTAACCGTCCCGAAAGAAACGGCTGAAGCTCCCGCACATACAAGGTCCTGTCCGTGCGGTCCTGAATCGGCATGGCCTGTCATGGTAAATGAATTGATTGTACCGTCTTCGTTCCGGTCAAACGTGATATGGATCATCGTCAGTCCACCTTTTAAGCGTTGATCTTATCGATCGTCACTTTTGTGTAAGGTTGACGGTGACCTTGCTTACGACGGTAATTTTTCTTAGCTTTATACTTGAATACAGTCAACTTTTTAGCACGGCCTTGTTTTTCAACCTTTGCTGTTACAGTTGCGCCGTCAAGTAATGGAGAACCTACTTTTGTTTCGTCTCCTCCAACCAGAAGAACACGGTCAAATGTAACTGTATCACCTTCAGTTACGTCAAGCTTCTCAACGTAAACTTCCTGTCCTTCAGTCACTTTCACTTGCTTTCCGCCAGTTTCAATAATTGCGTACATGTGCGCACCTCCTTTAAATACTCAGACTCGCCATCCCAGGTGCATTAAAAATGCTTAAAACCTGTTCTGTGCGGTTGTAGCTCTTTGGGTGCATCCAAACAACTAACAAAAGACATCATACCATAATGTAAAAGAGCATGTCAATGGATTAAAAAGGCTTTACTTCAAGGGTTAACGTGTTTTTTCCATTTTGTTCGGGCTTCCTCAATACTTCCCATGTAGCGGATCTCAAACCCTGGCAAAGATGACGGGATAAGAAATATTTTTTTATTAGTTATTTTTTCAAGCTGCTTCATACGCTTTTTATTATTGCCTAAGAAAAGCGGGATAATCGGCTCTCCAATTTCCACGATTATGGCTTCCTCATCATTATATCTTCTCGTAAAGACGGCTTCTTCCAATTCCCTGGCTACCTCTTCTTCTTTCTTGACCTTGCCTGTCCCTTGGCAAGCAGGACAGTCATTAAACATGATATCTCTCAGCGGATTCCTTGTTTTTTTGCGAGTCATTTCCAGCAGGCCCAACTGGGTAAAGCCTAAAACGTTGGTAATTGTCCGGTCATGTTTAAGAGCTTCATTTAACGTCGTTAACACTTCCTGCCTGTCCCTTTCATCAGCCATATCAATAAAATCGATGAGAATAATGCCGCCTATATCTCTCTGCCTGAGCTGTTCGGCAATTGTTTTTGCTGCTTCTAAGTTAATCTTCACCGCAGTATCTCTAAGCCCCTGTTTGCCGGTAAATTTTGCAGAATTTACATCAATTACAGTCATCGCTTCAGTATGGTCAATATGAAGAGAGCCTCCATTTTTGAGCCAAAGAAATGGTTTCAAAGCCCGTTCCAGCTGTTTCCAGATATTGAAGCGGGAAAATATGTTTTCTTTCCCCTGATAAAGTTCAATGTTAGGTCGTTCCTCTCCACCGGTAAATTGTTGGTAATCTTCCAGTGAATCGACAATTATTTCACTATTTTCATCGTTTAAAAAATCCCTTGATACTCTTGCATAAATTGATGATTCATCATATAAAGTGCCTGTCCCTTTTATTTCCTTTGCTTTCTTAAGGACAGCAGAATACCTGCTTTTGAGGCGCTCCAGATCCTCTTTAACTTCTTCAACTGGAACTTCATCAGCAAGCGTCCGGATAATTAGTCCTTCCCGGCCTTCCAACTGGTTTTTCCCCCATTCCCTCCAAACATTCCTCGTCTCTTCAGGGGTGATTTTTTTAGACACAGCTACGTAACCGCCATAAGGCAAATATACAACATATTTCCCGGGGAATGCTAAATGTTCTGTAAGCTTGGCTCCTTTCGAACCGGATTCTTCTTTTTTAACCTGTACTATAATTGACTGTCCTTTAGCCACAAGAGATGTCACTGGTATATCCTGCGGAGGATCCTGCTGAAAAGCTGCTATTTCTTTTTTATATAGAAATCCGTTTTTTTCAGAGCCGATATTTATAAATGCCGCGTCCATTCCTGGCAGAATGTCTTCTACCTTTCCCTTAATCACACTCCCCGGTCCGGGAAGATCTGAAGGAATATCGAATAACCATTCTGTTACTTTTCCGTTTTCTAAAACCGCCCCGCGCGTTTCATTCAGCAGGCGGTGCAAGATAATTTTCCTCACTGTTCGCTCCCATCTCCTTAAGGAATCCTTTAGTCTGCCCATATTATAAATGGTTTACAGGCCAATTACCAGTCACCTTGCAGAAGACGGGATAAAGGCTGGGTTTGCTTATATCTGTCAAAAAATGCATCTAAAAGTACTTTTTCATGAATTACCTGTTTTTTATTTATTAATAAGGTTAACTCTTTCTCCCGGTGGACATTTTTAACAGCTTCGGCGACTGTGAGAGCAGGCGAAACATCCACCTGATAATCCTTTCTTTCCCTTTTTATGTGTTTTCTCTCAAGTAAGAACCTCAAGAAATGATAGTGCCGCTGTTTCCATTCGAGGTACTGGTGCACCCATAAAAAGGTGGTTACCATTATTAAATTCAAATGGAAAGGAAGCATAAATAAACTTAGAAAGGAAAGAGCTGTTAAGCAGACAAAAGATAATATAAAAGTGGATTGATAAGCTTTATGGAAGGGAAGAACATAGCTTTGAAGTGAAAACAGCAATTTCCCGCCATCCAGCGGCAAAACCGGAAGCAAATTAAACAGTAAAATAGCAATGTTATGAAAAAGGAACAATTGGTGATCAGCTTCCGTCCAAAAGGCAGAGCCTAATAGAAGGAAGCTGAGACCAATCATCCATAAGTGCTGCAGTGGACCGCTGACAGCTACAAGGATTTCTTCTTTTGCAGGCCTGTTCCCATACTCGTCCATTTCCGCTATACCCCCAAAAGGCATAAGCATTATTTTCCGGATTCTCCAGTTAAAACGCCGAGCCATTAATATATGGCCTAATTCGTGAACTGAAACAATTAACAAAAGCATCAATATTTCTTTAAAAAACCCTGTCATTCCTCCTATACTAAGAACGATCCATAAAAGAGGATGAATTTTGATTTTTCTCAATAAATCAGTCAAGGGAGATCACTTCTACAGGGTCAATAAAGACCTCCCCTTCTTTAATAGCAAAGTAATACACCCCTACTTCTGAGTCGTCTTTAATCGAAGAGACCTGGGCTAACTTTTCTCCGCTGTCCACGTGGTCATACAGGCTTACATGAATCTCATCCAGCATCCCGTACCATGATTCCCCGCCGTCATAATGGCGGACGATAACAATTTTCCCCCAGTCATTCTCTTCATCTTCGCCAATGTAACGGACGACGCCGCTTCTGACAGCTTCAACTGATTCACCTGCCTCTGTTTCTACAAAAATTCCCCTGCCGTTTTGATCAAAAGTCTCCTTTACGGTCCCTGTCGCCGGGAGGGCGTAATTATCCTCTAAATTATCATTCATATTTCCAGGGGCAACTGTTTCCATCTGATCAGGAAGAAGTGCAAGAGGGCGCCCGAATAAATCTTCATACCAGGCTGCCGCCCGATCAAATTGAAACTCTTCTTGAAAAGACGTATAAATATAATTTCTTGGCCCTTCCAATGCAGGAGAGTTTGACTGCAGTATAATAGCTACAATTAAAAACAGGCATATACTGGCCAAAATCTGCATCATAAACGTATCTTTTCTAAAAAAGGGCTCAGGGGAAGACTTGTCCTGGGGAAGTCCTTTACCGGTTTCAATAGGATAAAACGTATCTTCACGCTCTTCATCGTGCTTCATCCCCCAATAGGAAGGCCCGTCCCCTCTCAGCCTTTCACCTGTTTGTTCCGTAACTTTCCGGATATTTCTCTGACGGCGTTTCGCTTCCATTTTCCTTTTTAGCTTTGTCACTTTGTGATTCATCAGCTTCCCATCCTTGTCCATAATTTCGTCTTAACTGATTTTATGCCCTGGCTAAAAAGGTTAGAACCGCCAAGCTCCCGAACATAACCCGAGTGTTTGTCTTCAAGTGAATTTCCTGAAAAATCGCTTAGGTAAGGTGGATTTACAAACTTCGCTTAATGCCTCAGGAAGCAAGAGTTTCTGCCCTTCAATCAAAGAAGTGAGGTGATCCGCCAGATCTATTCCGTCTTATCATAAAAAAAACCTCCTTCGTAAATGAAGGAGGTACCAAAATATATATTAATATAAGGGGGTAATCGTATTATATTCCAGTATGTTTAAAGTGTGACACCGTTTATTCTTTTACAGACCCTGAAGTGAGCCCGGCCACTATACGTCTCTGGAACAGGAGAACGACGACAACGATCGGAATCGTCACAAGAACAGTTGCGGCGGTAATATCTCCCCAAGGGATCGTATACTGGGACTGGTACATGGACAGTCCTACAGGCACCGTGCGCCAGTTATCATCAGAGTTTATAGTTAACGCAAATAAATATTCGTTCCATGCCGCAATGAACACGAGAATGGCTGTAGTAAACACGCCGGGTGCCGCAAGCGGAAAAATAATCTTTCTGAACGTTTGAAAGGGTGTGGCACCGTCCAGTTTGGCTGACTCTTCCAGCTCAAAAGGTATTTTCTTAAAGAAAGTCGCCAAAATCCAGATAGCAAGCGGTAAACTGATCGTGATGTAAGGGATAACGAGCCCCATATAACTGTTACGAAGCCCCAGGCTCTGAATCAGGTTGAAAATAGGTGAAATAATCGCGATTTGCGGAAACATAGCTGCCGCAAGCACGATCCCGAGTATGGTCCCTTTAAATTTAATTGGCAGCCGGGTGACAGCGTAAGCCGCAAGTGATGCAACAGAGATAGCTATCACTGTGGTTAGAGTTGAGACCGCAATACTATTCCACATATACAGAAACAAAGGCCTTGTATCTATGGCATTAATATAAGACTGTAAAGTCGGATTCGTTGTAAACCAGTTAAAGCCTGCGAAAATTTCAATAGGCGGTTTAATTGACGTGAGAAAGACCCATAGAAACGGGAACATAATCACAAAGATAAACAAGCTTAGAAAGATATAAAATGAGACACCTGCTCGTTTTCGCATGTTTGATAACCTCCTTTGTTATTTGCCTGTTTTGCCTTCAAACAAGTCAGAACCGATCAATTTGATGAAAATGATACTGATAAGAGCCACAGATAAGAACACTATGACTGAGAGCACAGACCCTTCACCAAAGTTAGATTGCGCAAAAAGCACCTGATAGGCATAAACAGATATTGATTCCGTACTGTTGGCAGGTCCTCCGCCTGTCAGTACATAAATCAAGTCAAATACCCGGAAGGCATCCAGCGTTCTGAACAGTAAAGCTACAAGAATGGCTGATTTAAGCATCGGCAGGGTGATGTTAATAAAGCGCTGTATCCTGTTGGCCCCGTCAACTTCCGCGGCTTCATACAAGGATTCAGGAATCGTCTGCAAACCGGCAAGGAGCAATAAAGCCATATAAGGCATCGTTTTCCAGACGTCTGCCAAAATGATGGAGAACATAGCTCCTGAGCCTGTACTTAAAAGCACCGAGGCATCAGAAATTAATCCCAGCTGTTCGAAATAATGAGCAACAACCCCAGACTGTCCATCATAAAGGTAATTCCACATCATCGCACTGACCGCAGTCGGAATCGCCCAGGGAATCAGAACAGCCGCCCGGACAGCTCCGCGTCCAATGAACGCTCTGTTAATAATGAGAGCTACCGCAAGTCCAATTGTCAATTCAAAAAAGACAGAAACGACGGTAAAGAACACTGTATTCCACATCGCAGACCACATACGGGCGTCCGTTAAATATTTACCGTAATTTTGAAGACCAATAAAGTTAGGTCTTATTAAGCTGCGATCGAGGGATGTCAGTGAAGCAGCCCCGGCACTCAAGGCGCTTTCCATTTCCTCGTCATGGTCGCCTATGGCGTCCAAAAGCTCATCCTGGCCATCCTCCAGTAAAGAAATATAGCCTTCTGCAAAATCATTGTCCAGGCTGCCATACCGCAAGTCCCGGTCATTAACCGGCTCAAAGTTCATAACCATTTCGTCAACAATCTCGTACTGCTCTTCAATTTCAGGAAGCGTCACGAGCTGGTCGTGGTAAGTCTCAATCTCCTGGCGAAGCTGAGCCACTGTTTCCTCTAACTCAGTGTCCGCCGCTTCGTTTTCAATGGCTTCTAAATCCCGGTCAATATAAAAGTAATTATTAGCGTACGTTTCAAGGTCAATCTGATAGCTGAGAGTTGTCTGGTTCCTCGTCGGATCATTTAACCGGTAATCAAACATACTGTTCCAGAACGACTGGGCTACCGGCCAAAGAGTGACAGCAGCAATAAGTATAAGAGCAGGAAGAACCATTAAATATCCGAGCTGTGTTTCACTTAATTGAAAGCCTTTTTTCTTATCTCCCATGTTCATCCTCCTTTACAGGATTCTTATCAATCGTCTATTAAACTGGTAAAATCTGAAATCGATTTCAGCAGAAAGGCTAGAGGTCCGCTATTCACGTTGACTGGCGAACCACTAACTGAAGCGGCAAAATCTCTTTTTTATAAGTGACTTTTCTATTATAGGCAATCATATCTACCATCATTTCCATTGCCCTTGTCCCCATCAGTTTCATAGGCTGTTCAATCGTGGTAATTCCGGGATTAATTAAATCGGCAATGGGCTGATTGTCATACCCTATCACTGCTAAATCTTCTGGAATGCGGTAGTTAAACCGTTTTGCTTCCTGAATAATTCCTGCAGCTACTTCATCCCCGCCGGCAAATATAGCTGTCGGCCGATTTTCCATCGCATAGATCCGCTGGAATATATTTTTACCGTCTTCAATGCCGTAAAAGCTTGGAAACATCCACTCTTCGGGAATAGAGAGCCCGTGTTCCTTAAGAGCTTTAAAGACTCCTGTTTTTCTGTCTCTTGTTAATTGAATACGGTCAGCACCACCCGCATAAGCAATTTTAGTATGGCCTTTTTCAATAAGGTGCTTTGTTCCAATATAACCGCCATACACCTGATCACAGCGGATTACCGGCATCTGTGCATTTGTATCATATTCATTGCAGCTGATGACCGGTCCGTATTTTGTAAAAGGTTCAATAGCCTTCCACTCATTTTGTAAGGAAGCTAAAATAATCCCGTCAACTTGTTTAGCTTTCAACAATTCTAAATGCCGTAATTCCCGGCCTTTATCTAAACGGGAATCACACAAAATTAGCTGATAGCCTTTTTCCCCGGCAATCAATTCCATCGCATCTACTAAATGGCTGAAAAATGGATTCACAATTCGCGAGATGATCACTGCAATCGTATTGGTTCTTTGGCCACGCAGCCTTCTGGCAGAAGAGTTAGGGACATATCCCAAGTCCTCCATTGCCTGCATGACTTTTTTTCGTTTCGCATCATCTACGTAGGGATGATTATTTATTACTCTCGAAACTGTGGTTGGTGACAATCCGGATTTTGCTGCTACTTCTTTAATGGTTGCCATCTGTATCCCCTCACCTGCTTTAAACTAACTACTCGCGATTTATAATGCGTTTCATATTAATGGAGAACCCATAAAAATTCCGCTGAAAACTCAATGAACATATAGCAAGAGGGAAGCGGACTGTGATCCACTTCCCTCACACATGTTATTCCGCTAAAGCCGACTCGATTTCAGATTCCATATTTTCAGCTGCTTCTTCTGCAGAAATCTCTCCTGCAAGTGCTCGTGAAAGTTCAATTTGCATAATGTCTGAAATTTGCGGGTAGATTGGTGAAACTGGTCTCGGTACCGCATTTTCCAGTGTTGCAACAAACTCTTCATCTGCAAATAATGGAGCAGCATCACGTACTTCTTCGTCTTCATAAAGGTCACGTAAAGTAGGGGCAGATCCTCCATCAATCGCAGTGATTTTTTGGCCTTCAGGACCTGTCATGAATTTCACGAATTCCCAGGCCTCTTCAGGGTTTTCACTGTTACGGTTGATCATAGTCATCCAGCCGCCAAGCCCCGCTGCACTGCCTGCATCGCCGGCAGGTAACAGAGCGAATTCAACATTGCCCTGCACTTGTGACTGGTCTTCATCCTCAGTCATCGCCTGCATGTATGGCCAGTTACGCGCAAATACAGATTGACCTTCAAGGAAAGCTGTATGTGTTGATGGCTCATCAAAGTTTAAGATATTACCCGGTACAAAATCTGACTCAACAATTTCAACCATTTTTTCAATAGCAGAAATTGTTTCAGGAGAGTTAACAGTCACTTCCTGATTTTCATTAATAACTTCTCCACCATAAGAAGCGATGAATTCAATTGCGTTTACTACAAGACCTTCATACTGGTTAGCCTGCATTAAGTATCCAAAGTCCGTTCCTTCTTCACCCTGGTATTCACCAGCCATTTCAATAAGGTCATCCCACGTTTCAGGCGCTTCATCTACAATGTCGGAGCGGTAATACAATAATCCGGCATCTGTAAACTTAGGCATCGCCCATTGGCGGCCGTCAAAGTTACCCGAATCCACCGTTCCTTCAAAGTAGTCATCCATGTCAATACCGTCTCTTTCAATAAAACGGTCTAATTCGAGTACATATCCGCCTTGCGCAAATTCAGCAGGCCAGATGACATCTGCATCAAACACGTCAATTGTGGCATCTCCGGCACTAAACTCAGTTACATACTGGTCATGAGATTGACCTGTATCAGCCGGCATTTCACGGAATTCGACTGTAATATGCGGATTTTCTTCCATGAAAGCTTCAACCAGTTTGTCAGTTGCACCAGTAGCATCATGTCCCCGGGCATAAGTAAGAGTGACTTCCTCCTGGTCTTCAGAAGCTTTTGCTCCGTCTTCATCATTATTGTTTACGTTGCCTGCGTTGTTGTTTTCCGTTTCATTGGCAGGATCGTCGTTGACAGGTGTTTCATTTGCATCATCATCTCCACCACATGCAGCCATAACACTCACCATGGATATAGCGACCGCTCCCGAAAGTACCTTTTTCCAAATTTTCATTTTCTGTATTGCCCCCTTTAAAGGTTTTTCTGATAACGATTTCACACAGTTTTTAAAAAAATAGGAAATTATAATTATAATATAAAATGATATTTCCTATTGATTCAAACCATGTAATCGTTTTCATATTTGTATTATAATTCTTTATGATAACGTTTTCAAGTAATATTTTTGAAAATTTTTAAGATTTCTGAGAGATTTCACAATTACTAAATAATCCTTCCTAATTACCGATATAAATGGAATAAAATGGGGGGTCTGACCCCAATCCTTTATATAAAAAAAAGCTGATGAGAAAGTTTTCTCATCAGCCTGACAGCTCATTTAAGCTGTTTTAGTTTATCCTCGTATTCCCAGAAAGTCCTTTACTTTTTTGAATACACCCTTCTTTTCATCGAGTGACATAAGGGGAACTGTTTCACCGGTAATGCGCCGACCGATGTTCCGGTAAGCAATAGAAGCTTTACTCTTTGGATCAGTTGCAATCGGCTCACCCTTATTAGATGATTTAATCACATCATCATCATCTATTACAATTCCAAGCAGATCGATAGCGAGAATAGACACAATCTCTTCGACATCCATCGCATCTCCGTTTTTCATCATATGAGGTCGAATCCGGTTAATAATAAGTTTCGGGGAAGAAATATGCTCTTCTTTTTCAATCAGACCAATTATTCTGTCAGCATCTCTCACTGAAGAAATTTCGGGAGTAGTAACTACGACCGCCTTGTCCGCTCCTGCAACCGCATTTTTGAATCCCTGTTCGATGCCCGCCGGGCAATCGATAAGAATATAATCATAATCCTGTTTTAACTCATCAACTAACTTTTTCATTTGCGACGGCTCTACAGCAGACTTATCTTTTGTCTGGGCAGCAGGAAGAAGATAAAGGCAATCAAATCGTTTGTCTTTAATTAACGCCTGATGAAGCCGGCAATCTCCTTCCACCACATCTACCAGATCGTAAATAATCCTGTTTTCAAGCCCCATCACCACATCTAAATTTCTTAGACCGATATCTGTATCTACCAGACAGACTTTTTTTCCGGCCAACGCAAGGGCTGTACCAATATTAGCTGTGGTAGTAGTCTTTCCTACGCCGCCTTTTCCTGAGGTCACAACAATGGCTTCTCCCATATTCTTCTCCCCTTTCTAGCAACCTTCTGATTACTCAATACTTCCCATTTGTTATTAAATTTCCATTGAAAGGCCGGGCCGTATTTTAGACAGTATCTGAAGTTTATCCAGAACCATTTCCTTGTCTTCATTCAGATAGGCACATTCGCCTTCTTCAAAACCGGAATTTTCTCCATTCTGTTCAGGTGGTCTGCGGATCATTGAAGCTATACGTAACTGGGAAGGTTTCATCTCCGCCGCACAGATAATAGCTTCTTCATTACCCTGGCTGCCTGCGTGGGCAATTCCCTTGAGACTTCCCATTATGTAGATATTTCCCGTCGCTTTAACTGTTCCCCCTGGGTTCACATCTCCGATCAGAAGCAGATCTCCTTTGAAGTCCAGTACTTGCCCTGATCTTATAACTTTAACCACTCTCGTTACCTGCATATTCTGTTTCATTTCTTCTGCTTCTTCTTTTGAAATAACTTCTGATTCAATTTCATTTATGGTTACATTCATCTCTTCTGAAAATAGACTTTCCAGTTCTTCAATTTGAAAACGGTCTAAATAGCGTTTGCCAACTACCAGTTTGGCGTTTACATGCTGAACAGATTCATTTGCTGACTCGGGCCTGTCGGAAAGGGTTTTCTGCAATTCCTCTTTAAGCGTTTCTATTGAACACTGATCATCCAGCAGAAAAGTTAAACCATCTTTTGTTCCTTTTATAATGACATGCTGGGACTTTCTCTGGTTACTTTTCACAATGCCTCCCCCCTCACTTTCCGGAAAATACGGCTATTAAACTAATTCATTAAACTTCTTCTCAAGGTACTGAAACCATAACCTTAATGGGTAAGTAAAAATAACCAGAAGCGTAAAATTCATAATCATAGTTGGAAGAAAACGGTCGTTAAAAAAAGTTTCATGGGGCATATCAGTCACCCCTAGTAACGTCATCATTCCAAACACGTAATATTCCAGCAACACAACACCAAACGTCACTGTGAGAATAGTCATTGCCACATTATCTTTTATAAAGGGGATTGAAATAGATAAAATATAAGCAATTAATCCCATTCCAAACGTGTATATACCAAGAATTTGAGAATACACAATATCATAAAAAACCCCAAACACAATTCCATAAAACAACCCGTACCCTCTTCCCCGGAAGATCCCGGTCAGTAAAATCAGCATAAACATCCACCGGGGAATTAACTGGTAAGGAAAACCATGCAGAT
Organism: Salipaludibacillus sp. CUR1; assembly: GCF_021028955.1. Lineage (GTDB taxonomy): Bacteria > Bacillota > Bacilli > Bacillales > Salisediminibacteriaceae > Salipaludibacillus. Next base: position 187,146 of record NZ_JAIWPE010000064.1, on the reverse strand, counting down.
CTGGTGCAAATATTTGATAAACCGTTCCTTCAACTATAAACAGAATAAACACTACAATAATTAAAGAATAACGAGCTATCATGAGTTATCCGCCTCAGCATCCGGGTTTATATCATCCTCAAGAGTCGGAGCCCCCCGCTCAACAACCATTACATAATCCAAATGATAAAAATTAGCTGAAGGTTCTATATAGGCCGTTTGGGTAAGCCCGTATTCATCATTTTCATAATCTACAATTTCTCCAATCATTAAGCCTTCAGGAAAAACGCCTCCCAAACCGGAAGTAGACACAGTTTGGCCTGTTTCAAGTTCAGCATCAATATCAAGTTTAGTAAACTGCAAATAGCCACTCTCATTATCAATGCCTTCTATGAAGCCATAAATACTTTCGTCCCCGTCTGCCATTGCTGAAATACGGTTTGTAATATCCTGGTCACTTAATAATTGTATTGATGATGAAAATTGCGAAACCTGTTTCACTTTTCCAATCAGCCCCTGGGATGTCATCACTGCCATATCTTCTTCGATGCCATCCTGTGCCCCTTTATTAATCCCTACAAGTTCATTCCATCTGTCGGGCGAACGGTGAATCACCATTGCTGACCGGACAGTATAGTCCATCAAATCTAAATCATCCTGAAGGTCAAGAGCTCCCTCAAGTTCTTCATTTTTTCTGCGCAATTGGTTCAACTCAACCTGAAGCGAAGCAAATTCATCCAAATGCGATTTTAACACTTGATTCTCAGTGTATAAATTTCTCATATCGCGCACGTTCTCAAAGAAACCCGCTGCCAAATGAGCGGGAATTGAAAATGCTGACTGAACCGTACCTACAGTATCTGCCACAAACTGTTCAGGCCATGAAAGTGTTTTTCTGTCACTCATGGAGTAACCGATTAGTGCGACAAGAATAATCATGCAAACTAATAAAATAATCAGCCGCTTGTTAGAAAAAAATGGAGACATCTGCGACACCTACTTTATCCTTTTCGATTTGAGCGTACGGATATTCCTGCTTTTGACCGGAATAAATGAAGGTTTTCCAGTGCTTTCCCCGTACCTACAGCTACACAATCCAAAGGATCTTCGGAAACAAGCACAGGCATATTTGTTTCATCAGCCAACACTTTATCAATGTTTCTTAACAGTGCGCCCCCGCCAGTTAATACGATCCCTCGATCCATAATGTCTGCAGCAAGTTCCGGAGGCGATTCCTCAAGTGTATCTTTTACTGCCTGGACTATTTGTGCTACTGTGTCAGCTAATGCTGCTGTTATTTCTTCTGAGTTTATTGTAATTGTTTTTGGAAGACCTGAAACGAGATCTCTACCGCGAATATCCATCTCGGCACCCGGCTCTGCTGTGCCGGCTGAACCCACTTCAAATTTAATTGCCTCAGCTGTGCGTTCACCAATCATAAGGCTGTATGTCTTTTTAATATAATGGACGATTGCATCATCCATTTCATCTCCTGCTACGCGGACGGACTGACTTGTTACAATACCGCCCAGTGAAATAATTGCCACCTCTGTCGTTCCTCCGCCTATATCAACAACCATGCTCCCTGTCGGCTCCCATACTGGAAGATTTGCACCGATAGCGGCCGCAAAAGGTTCTTCAATTGTATAAGCCTCACGGGCTCCAGCCTGCTTCGTAGCGTCTTCAACAGCTCGTTTCTCTACAGCAGTAATGCCGGAAGGTACACATACCATCACATTGGGTTTTCTCGTGAATACTGAGCGGGTCCGCAGAGCCTGCTGAATAAAATATTTCATCATGGTAGCTGTCGTATCAAAATCAGCGATCACACCATCTTTCATTGGTCTGATCGCCACTATATTCCCCGGTGTACGCCCTATCATATTCTTTGCATCGTTTCCAACTGCTTCAATTCCCCCTGTATCCGACCGCATCGCTACTACTGAAGGTTCTCGGAGAATGACTCCTTTACCTTTTACGTACACTAATGTGTTTGCCGTACCTAAATCAATTCCTAAATCCCTAGAAAATCCTGCGAACATCTATGTAATCTCCTCTCAAGGTCTAAAAAATTTATAATTAATAAAAAACACTCAAGTATGCTCTAAATGGAATTAAAAGTCCATAAGATTAATTATACTCAATCTTTTAAGAATTGAGTAGTATTTTCCATCATACTCAGTAAAATCCTCATTTTATCCTAACATAACAGGGGGAGTGTGTACATAATGGAAAGAGCGTTATTTCCAATTTTTATAAAGGGAGTTTAACACTGGGGGAGAATACATAGAAGAATTAAAGATAACCTTTTTCTTTTAAAGAACAGAATCTTTTATCACCGATAATAACATGGTCTAGCAGCTCAATTCCCAGCATTTTTCCGCATTCACTGAGCCGTTTAGTAACATCAATATCTTCCCGGCTTGGTCCAGGGTCACCAGAAGGGTGATTGTGCAGACATACGATAGAGGCAGCTGAATACCGGAAAGCTTCTTTAAATACTTCCCGCGGATGAACAATCGATGCATTCAGGCTTCCGATAAAAACGGTCTGTTTATGAACCACCTGGTTCTTGGTATTTAGATAGAGGCACACAAAATGTTCCTGCTGTAAGTGGCGCATCTCATCCATCATATAAAGGGAAACATCTTCCGGGGAACGGATCACATAACGATCTTCAGCTGGAAACTGCTTAATCCGCTTTCCTAATTCGAGTGCAGCCCTGAGCTGCACGGCTTTCGCTTCACCTATCCCGTGAATATCCATTAATTCTTTTATGCTGGCGTCTTTCAGCATTTTAAGCCCATTAAAATGCTGAATTACTCTTGCTGAAAGCTGAATAACTGATTCTGATCTGGTTCCGGAACCAAGTAAAAGCGCAATTAAATCCTGGTTGGACAGGGACTGAGGGCCTTCCCTCAGCATCCTTTCCCTTGGCCTCTCACTTTTTGGGACATCTTTAATCATTATCGACATAGCCATACAAGTCCTCCTTTTAATTAAATGACTTTAAAGCACGACTAACCTTTGCAATAGGAAGACCCACAATCGCAAAGTAATCCCCTTCCACTTTTTCAACGAATGTGGCCCCGAGGCCTTGGATGCCATACGCTCCTGCTTTATCAGACGGTTCTCCGCTTCGTATATAATTGTCAATTTCTTCATCTGACAGCGTATAAAACGAGACTTGAGCCTGGGCTGTAAAAGTTATTTCTTTTTCTGAGGATAATATAGCTACGCCAGTAAGAACCTGGTGTGTTCTGCCGGAAAGGAGGTGAAGTTTGGCTCTGGCATCTTCATCATTCGCAGGTTTACCCAGAATTGTTCCGTCAAGTGACACAATAGTGTCGGCACCTAAAATAACAGAATCTCTGTGATTTTTTAAAACATCTGCGGCTTTTTGGTAAGCTAATAAAGCGACTGTTTCTTCGGGGGAGTAATGATCAGGTACTGTTTCTTCAATACTGCTTGGAATAATAGAAAAAGAAAGGCGGGCTTGTTCCAGAAGCTGCTTTCTTCTCGGGGATTGTGAGGCTAATATGAAAGGTTTCATGCATGTCCCATCCTTTTTTTGAGAGATTATGAAAAGAGGAAGAGACACTTAATATTTTACTAAACTCTTCCTCTTTGTTCAAGCTGCATTCTGTGGGGGTGTTATTCTTCGCCAAAAATTAATTCTTTTGCTGCGATACCCGGATTAGTCATTTCTAATGGGTCAAGAATCCGGTCAAGTTCCTCTTCCGACAGGATTCCTCTTTCAATGCAAATTTCCCTGACCGGCCTGCCAGAGGAAATTGCTTCTTTTGCAATCCTTGCTGCTGTTTCATATCCAACGTGAGGGTTTATAGCTGTTATAATCCCTACACTATTTTCCACCAGCTGTTTGCAATGATAAATATTTGCTTCAATACCTTCTACTGCAAACTCTTTAAATACATTAATACCGTTTCTCAATATAGTAAAAGATTGCAGAAGATTAAATACCAGCACCGGCTCCATAACATTCAACTCAAGCTGGCCTGCTTCGGAGGCAAGGCTGATTGTGTGATCATTTCCTATAACCTGGAACGAAATCTGATTAACAACTTCACACATGACAGGATTAACTTTCCCAGGCATAATAGAGGACCCTGCCTGTCTCGGTGGAAGATTAATCTCATTAAAGCCGGTTCTCGGGCCGGAACTCATCAGCCTGAGATCATTGGAAATCTTGGATAGGTTGATAGCCAGAATTTTCATGGCTCCTGAAAGCTGAGTGTATGCATCCGTATTTTGTGTGGCATCCACTAAATTATCCGCACGATGAAAAGGCAATCCTGTTATTTCCGCAAGATTTTTAGTCACCTGATCGATATAGGCAGGCATGGCATTTAATCCGGTTCCTACTGCTGTCGCTCCCATGTTCACTTCATAAAGCTGGTCAACTGATTGCTTGACGCGTTTTAAATCCCTGGCGAGGAGCCTCCCATATGAACCAAACTCCTGTCCCAGCCTTATAGGCACAGCATCTTGAAGATGTGTTCTGCCCATTTTTATGACATGGTCAAACTCGTCTTCTTTTTTCTTCATCGTCTCAACTAATTCATTTAATGCTTTAATCAACCCTTGTGACAAATTAAGACAGGCGATATTAATTGCGGTAGGGAACGTGTCGTTTGTAGACTGGGCCATATTCACGTGGGTTGTAGGACTGACTTTTAAATACTCGCCTTTTTTACCGCCCAGAATTTCTATCGCCCGGTTAGCAATGACTTCGTTCGCGTTCATATTAAAAGACGTGCCCGCGCCGCCCTGGATACTGTCTACGATAAATTCTTCGTTAAACTCGCCAGCAATAACTTCGTCAGCTGCTTGAATAATTGCCTCAGCTATGCCTTTATTCAGTACACCAACTTTAGCATTCGCTTTAGCTGCCGCTTTTTTCACGTAGCCGAAAGCTTTTATAAGCTCTTCATGGGGAGGATACCCGGTGATTGGAAAATTTTCTTTCGCTCTAATAGTCTGTATGCCGTAATAGGCCTCTGCAGGGATCTTTTTTTCTCCCATTAAATCTTTTTCTATTCTTACTTGCGGTGAGGACGAACTCATAATTACCCCTTCCTTATCTGCATCTTTATTATGTGTGGTCTATGTCATTGTTATTTTCTATTTCTTTAATTAGCTTATCATAAATAATCATACCTCTAAGGAGTGAATCTTGAATTTCCCATGCAAAAGCATCTGAAAAGGTCCCGGCTGAATAGACTTCCATAACAGGTTCTGTCAGATCCAGCCATTGTGAAAGCAGTTCCTCTACGTCACTGTTGTTAGTCGAAAGGGCTTCATGTGATTGTTTCCAGGCTGCTCCGCTTTGGAAAAAAGCCGTGACGTCCTGATCAGCAGGGACTTGTCCTTCCATATTTTTAACCGACATCCTGGCAGCCAGCTCCATCCAATGCACACCAGCTGATAACACAGAATAAACGGAGTCCTCTATTTCGGCTTCAGACGTTTTAAAAGCATAAGGCTTAATATAAGTATCCTGATTATGCGCTTCCAAATGAGAGCCAATAACTTCAGCCGATTCCTTGCCGGAGGCGATCCCTAAAAATAAAAAATATGTCCCGTTATCTTCCATTAATACCGAAGGAAACCCTTTTGCTTTTATTACACCAGCCATCTCCTGCCCTTTTTCTTCGGTAGAAAACGCGCCGCCCTGAACTAACTGGAGGTCAAATGAAGGAAATGTCCTGAAATCATTCTCTGAACTGCCTGCAATTTCAGCCGGTTGATTAATTGACTGTGAAACTTCCTGCTCACTTTCTGCACTCGTATCATTACCAGACAATAAAGAAAGCAGCATTAACCCGAACGCGCTGCCAACAAGAACAGCGGCTGTGACAGACAAAAAAACAATATTTTTTAAAAAACTGAAAGAAAACTGGTCCCATGACGGGTTTTTCTTTTTCCTGTGTGTAGGAGGAAGCTTAGGACTCTGGTGACTTTTGCCATCATCCCAGAAAGGTTGCTGGGTATCTTCCAAAAATTGACGTTTCTTTTGTAAATTTACTATTTTTTTTGTCTCTTTCTCGTCAGACTGCCTTGCACTTAGTAAAGGTTCATACTTTTGCTGTACTTTTCCCGAATCCTTAGCTGCAGCTGTTTCGTTAAAATTATTTCGTTTTTCAACTTTCTTATACTTTCCGTCCAGACGAACGAGTACCTCTCTCTTATTAGTCACAATAAAACGCCGCTCCTTTCTTTTCGACCAGCTTTTATACCATTCTATTAACTGGACAAAAATGATAGAACAAGATTCAGGATTTTGCACCACGGAGTATTTATAAACAGCGATCTAAAAAAGAGATTAATTGCCGGATGAGATAAATAAGAATACTGGCTGGAAGAGGATAAGACAAAAGAAAAAATAAACCTTAAAAAACCTAAACCCAGGCAGGAAGTTTTTATTTTGAAAGTCGGTTAAATTTGTGTCGTCAAAACACCTCGCTTTCCTTAGGTAAAAACTCAGCCTTCTTGGCCATCCCAAACCACTGATCTCAGGGGTCTTCAGGGCGCACTTTTAACCAGAGAAGTCTGCGTGTTATGACGACACTTAAATCATTTAAGTATAAATTGTTCGTATTTTATAAACCAATCTCAATCCTGTTCGAGCCTTTTAAGGATCCTGGTATATTGGTGTTTCCTTAAATCCGGGATCTTCAAAAGGACCTGAGGGTTCATAATCTGCAAATACATGTTCCAGTTCTTTCAGATAATAAGCGCTCAAATATACATCCATATTTAATAAGGCCGTTTCGTCATATTCCTCTTCAAATAAAAGGTCACTTTCTGAAGGAGCATTAAACGACAGGGCATATATTTCAGTTAAGCGGGGCAGTTGTTCGATTTCATAGAGAAATTGGAACAGCTGCTCATATGTTTCTGCTTCTACAGAAAGGCCTGAAGTCATCCGGTTAACCTTTACACCGTCAGCCACCTCTACCGCACTTTTATCTGAGGGATCCCCTGTTGACAGGGAGGGACGATCCTTCTCATCTTCCATATGAAATTTCACGTCTACTTTTACATCGACATCTGTATCTTCTTCAAATCCACCGGTAACTCCTGCATTTTCCGGATTTCCAGTTTCATTAGTTATATTAAATTCCACTTCAGTTTCGATAGCAGGCTCTTCTGCTTCTTCCAGCTCATCTATGGCCGAAGCAGACAAAACGTCTTTTGAGAAAACGTAATGGTTTATTTGTGTATCAGACATTAGTTCAGCTTTTTCAAAATCCATTAACCAGTGGTCAATCCATGGTTTAACAGGAACCTGATGGAGCATGGATTGAATTTTAAGATCGGTATACTGCTTTTCCGGCCCGTCTGACTGTTTCAAAGTCTCTAAAACTTCCATCTCGTAACTAAGCTCTGTTTCTTTTTCTTCTATTCCCTGTTCCAGCGGCTGGATGACCAGAAAATAATAAGCAATGAGTCCAGCCAGCACAAGGACTGATGCAGTTATTAAAACTGTCTGGATGTGTCTGAAGGTTATTTTCATTAGTCATCCTCCCCAGTTTCGTCATCATTAAATACATCATCGTCATTAAAGAGGCTTTCTTCCTCTTCGTTTAAATCGTCTGAATCATTCAGCTCATTTTCTAAATCAAATCCATTATCTGAATTAAACTCAGTTCCACTATTAAATTCTGTCCCGGGATCGCCGTCATCTTCATTACCAGTATCAGTGTCCACATCTGAGCCGCTTTCCGTATCAAACTCAGTTTCTGGATCAGCTTCCTGCTCATACTCGCCAAATTCTCCCTGATCCTGAAGAGACCTTTCACTTTCCAATTGTTCTTCATAAGACCCCATAGCTTCATTCCAGTTTTCATAATCGTTAAATATATGCTCATATAAACGGATTGAGAAAGAAACATGGTATCTTGGCATTTCATCACCAGTGAAAGTCCCGTCGTCAGGAAGTAACTCTTCACCCTTTATTTCCTCAATGGTTGCTTCTTCTACTGCCGGGAGCTGATTTATTTCATGAAGATAGCTTGAGGCTCCTCTTTGCGTTTCAAATTGGGCCTTCAAATTTATATGGCCGGGGTTTTCAAACTGAAACTCAAGAAAAAAACCACGCTCCGGCAATTTGCCGACTAGGATGTTAAGCAAACTTGTTGTCGGGTTTCTTTGTGCCTCTAGTTTTTCTACCACACTCTCTAATTGTTCTGCCTCAGCGTCTGTACCGGCCACTTTGCTTCTTTCGGCTTCCTGATGCTCCCTCACTTCATCGGCCTGAGCAGTTAGTCTTTGCTGTTCTTTTAATAAATTTTGCTGATAAGATATGGCTAAAATAAATAAAAAGACTACAAGCAGAAGAAGCGCAACTGGCCCATAAATATAAAATAAACGTTTTCCGGCTCTTTTTTCGGGAAGTAAATTAATTTCAACAGACATTAGCTACACCTCTTTAAGACAAAGGCTTACAGGGAGAATAAATTGCCCAGGAAGATCCATATTAACCTTTGATAATAAATCAATAGATTTTTCAGTTTGTACGTCCATTTTAAGAGTATCTTCAAGCGACTTTTGAATAAACCATAATTTTGGATGATCGCCTGTTAGAAATAAATCTGCTTTTTTATTTTCACTCTTGTAATCCGCTATTCTCCAATAGTCAATAACTTGTTTCACTTCCTTTAGTGCCTTCAGTATGTCCCGCTCCACTTTTTCATCCTGCTTGCAAACCCACTGAACGAGGTTCTCCTCTGCTGTGGCTTCCCAGTCTTCTCTCCTGAAAGGTTGTGAATGATTACGCAAGAACACAGGTATATTATCTTTAAATATGCCTATATTAATAGAATTCATGTCCCATTCCAGTTGGATAAGTTCTTCTCCAGGCTCGTGCTCCTCTTTCTGCATGTAAAGACGATGCAGGGAAAGCGGTGCAATATCCGCAGCGGCAGGGGTAATTTTTGCCTTTTTGAAAAGAGCAGTATAGCTGTTAACTGCTTGTTCAGGAGCTGCGAACAGCAGAATATTTCTTAAATTATTCTCTTCATCTTCTTCCTCTTTATTTTCCAGCAAATGATAATCAAAGACAGCCCTATCAAAAGGCACATGAATAGTTGCCCCAGCTTCGCTTTGTATGTAGTCTCGTATATCCTGCTCTTTCAACCCTTTTGAAATCTTTGCAGCACCAAAGAAAAAAGAAGAATCCGGCACTAAAAAACACAGAGGTTTATGTCTGATCTTCCATTCTGCTGCACAGCCGGATAAGAACAGTTCAAAATTTTCTTTATCAATTATATTTCCGTTCTCTACCAGACCTTCAGGAAGAACTTTTTCATAATAATTAACTAATGAATTTGAAGAAGCTTCTCGTGTTACTACACTACGCAATATGTAATCCTTTATTTGCAGACTGACGCGAAATTTTTTCCTAAATGCTAAAACACCCATAATAGCCCTCCATGCATAAATACGTTTATATACCATTGAAACAGTGTGTCATGAAAAAAATAACTGAGCAGAGCCCCGGCTGCGATAAAGGGGCCAAATGGCACTGCTGTTTTCCGCTTCGCTTTTTTTAAAGCAATAGCTCCAAGTCCAAACATAGCCCCAATAAAGGAAGAAAGGAAAACAGTTAAAAGGACGCCTTGAAAGCCCAAGACCACCCCCGCTACCCCTATCAGTTTGATATCGCCTCCTCCCATACCTCCTTTAGAGAGAACAGCCAGCAAAAGGAAAAGAAGAAAACCAAAGGCAGCTCCCGCCACGCTGTCCCACCAAGGTGTTAAAGGTTCAATTATACGAAGAGGGACAATCAGACAGAGGAAAAAAATGAGAAACTTATCGGGGATCAGCATAGTCTCTAAATCCGACACACTTATTATTACTACTAAAGAAATAAACACTAAAGCAACGATCAGTTCAACTGTCCAGCCGACTATAAGCGGAGCTGATGTAAATAGGATGGCAGTAGACAATTCAAATAGAGGATATTTGCTGGAAATGCGAGAGGAGCAATTTCGACACCGGCCTTTCTGAAAAAGGTATGAAAAAACCGGAATAAGTTCAATCCATGTTAATCGATGCTGGCACGCCGGACAAAACGATGGCGGCTTAATAACAGACAAATTCTTTGGCACTCGCAACCCTGCCACATTATAAAACGAGCCGAGAACAGCTCCTGTTACAAACAAGTATACATGAAGCAGCACTTCCATGAATAGACGCCCTTTCCGAAATTTTGCAATTTTTATACAGCGGTAAAGCGGAGATTGAAAAGTCCTAAGAGACAGACAAGAGGAAGAGAAAGACAATTTATCGAGGAAGCGGGATAAGAAGCAGTATTGAAGTAAAGAGGGATAAGAAGTTATTTTACTATTAAGAAAGGTTCATTTTAAACACTTAAAAGAGACAGGATATACCATCGTTCCTATAATTAGGGGTGAAAGTTCAGGAGTCACTCTCTCATTAAACGGCAGAAAAGAAGGCAGTCCGGCATACTGCCTTCTTTATTTCTGACGCTCTAATATCCTTTTACCGGATGACTTTCTTCTTCATCATCAGGTAAATCTATTCCCGGACTCTCTTCAATACCTCCGTTCTGTTGTCTATTATCTTCTGGAGTCTCCGGATAACCGCTCTCATCCCTTGAACCAGGAGTGCCAGGTGCCCATCCGCTATCACCTTCACCACTGTCAAAGTTGAATCCTTCGTCATCCCATTGCCCTCCATCGCCTCTTCTGCCTGAACCTTCCTGTTGCCCTTCACCGTTAAATCCATCACTTTCAAAATCAAACCCGCCGCTTTCACCAAATGAATCATTTCCACCTTCTCTGTACTGGCTATCGTCTCCGTAACTGTCCTGCCAGCCGTCCGGGGAACCTCCTGGCCCAGGATCACCTTCACCGTTAAAACTGCCGTCAGAACCGTCGTTCCAAGGGTCTTCCCCCCACTCTTGACCGCCAGGCTGTCCTTCTGAAGAAGGAGATTCTTCTCCGCCCCCAGAGCCGTCAAAAAATTCATCATTTCCTGGTTCCGTCGGTTCTTCCTCTTCTTCAATAAAATCTTCTTTACTTCTCATTTCAACCCGATGAACAGGAGGGAAGTAATCTGAAGCCACATATTCAGCCTCATTGTTATCGTTTAGAGGGTTCACAATTGTACGGCTCAAACTGTAGGTAACCCCGTCAGAGCCTGGCTCTACAGTCTCAGTTGCTCCTTTTCCCAGTCTTTCAGTATAATGAACAACCGTTTTAGGCATTATCTCTTCCTGATTTTCAATATCCACCTCGATGAGATAAGGAAATTCTTCTCCAGTCAATTCAGCCTGCAATGAATTATTAACCACCTCAAATTCCATCACGTAAGTTGAAGGATTCGGGTTTTCAAATACTAAATCAAGCTGGTCACTTTGACTGATTTTAACGTCATACCCTAAAGGCATACTTTGATCCAGTGACTCACTTTGCGTTCTTTCGATTAAGTCAAAGTTACTGTGAAGAAGCAGCTCATAAATAGCAGAGCCAATGACGGATTTTGTTTTTTCATCTGTTAATTCAGTATTTACGTCCTGAAGAACTTCCAAAAGAGAAAAGGTGCTGTCTCCTTCGATCGCCACTGGGGAAAGTTCTGACGCCAAAACTTCCAGTTCAGGCGACCCGGGCGTTCTGTTTGCAACGTGTATAGAAGAGTTCGTATTTACCTGGTCATCATTAACATATTCATGAACGTTCACAACAATATCATGTGGCGGAAGAGCCGCCGCTTCCTTTTCCAAGTCGTTAAGTAAAGCTTCGGTATTTACGACAGTTTCTGTTTCTGAATACAACTTAAAAGATTCCAACACTTCAAGCAGATCCTGCTCATCTCCCGATACTTTGATTTCCCCGCTATTTGACTCTGCATTAATAAGTCTTTCTACAGTTGCATAGCTGTCAAAAGTCAGATCTTCAGTATTATAAGATTGTGATTGATCAAACCAGCGTAATTCAACGGCCCTTTCAGCTTGCCAGCCAGCTGTACGGGCATCAATCTTTTCAGCAGCCTGCTCCTGGGTCAGTCCGCTGATATCCATATCAGCTAACTGAGTTTGGGGCTCAAACTTTTCTTCTTCAAGCCATGTCGAATAAACCATCGTTCCGGAATAAGTAAATAAACTTAGAAAAATTAAGCTTCCTGTCAAAATAATTAAGGAAGACACAAACCATTGCCATTTTTTCATAAATATTACCTCTTTCGTCAAATATCTTTTGTCAGTGCTCCTCTTCAGCCATTCGGCTATTTAAGCGTTCAGCACGTCTGGAAAAAAGGTAAGAAGTAAACACTGCCAGCAGGATGATACTGCTGGCCGCGACAAGCCAATGAAAATAATGATTAAGAAACAGCCCGACAAGAAAATACACAACTGCTAAAAAAATATGCAGGAAAGTGACTGTCTTTGGAAAGACAGAGGGCAAGAAAAGAAGAATCGGAATTAAAATTATTGCTCCTGCTACTACGATAAAAATTTCAACCATTAGATTACTTCCTTCCAACATTATCTAGTAATCTCTCATTATGTCAATTAAACCATTCATGCTGTTTCTAAGCAATATAAATAACTAATTAAAAAACGGCGATTTAATGTCTGATCGCCGTCTTCCTTTATTTGTTTTAACTATGAAAATTGCGCTACTTTATTTCTTCCTTTTTGCTTTGCACCTGTATACATTGCCCTGTCTGCATTTCTCAGCACGGATAAAGGTTCTTCGTTCTGCTCACTTTTTGCTGCCACCCCTATGCTTGCTGTGAGCCGGACAGTCTTCCTTTCTCCCCCATCCAGGTCGGCATTGACAACAAATAAGTGTGATTCGATCGCCCGCCGCAGTTTCTCCCCTGTTTTTGAAGCTTCAGGCAAGCGGATATTTTTAAGTAACACCACGAATTCTTCCCCTCCGTACCTTGCTGTTACCCCAAGGTCCCCTACTGTCTCTGAAAGAACTGCTGCTACTTGAGCGAGGACTTCGTTACCGCTCTGGTGGCCGTAAGTATCATTGATTAACTTAAAATGATCCAAATCCAGCAAAACGATCGCGTAAGAGCTTTCTTCTGCTCCCTCCCCGTATTCCTTAATTAACAGGTTTTCGAAATACTTGTAATTGTACAAGTCTGTTAATGAACAGCGTTCACTTTCTTTTTTAGTCTCTTCAATATATCTGGCATTCTGTACCGCCACTGAAAGATAGTTGGCTATAATTTCTAAAACCATCTGATGGCTTTTTTCAAATGCATTTTTCCTGTCAGAGGTCAGTGTAATTACACCTACGGTCGTATGATTAACTATAGCCGGAGCGGACAGAACCGACTGAACCCCCAGATATATATTTTCATTTTCTAACTCTTGCCAGTCTTTTTTAGAATTAAACCGGCACGACACCCCTTTAGTGAAAACATACTGGCTGATATTGTCTCCATAAAGAATTTTAATATTTGAGCGGGCGTGCGGGTTATGCGTGTAAATAGGTTTTAAATCTCCGGACGGGCGTCTTTCAAAAAGGTAGATGCCATTCGAAGGAAAGATCGTGTTGCATGTATTTATAAATTTGTTAATGATTGTCTCTACATCTAAACTGTGATTGACTTCATGCCCAAAAGCACTGACTTTTTTCAGGAGGGCCGTGGTTCTCTTACTTTCGTTAATTATCCTTAAGATAAGAGACACAGAGATGATAGGGATACCAATCATTAACACAGCGGCATAACTCATCTCCTCATATAACACGGCAAGTGTCAGCCCGACTGGCACGATCAGGATGCCAGTGAGAGCTTGCCATTTCATGGGTTCGTCAAAAAATTTAATAGTCGATATACCAAGAATGTAATATCGGATTAAATATATTAACCCATTGTTAAGGAAGAAGAAAGCTACCACATATATTAATACCGGCAGGAGAAGCTGAGTAAAGTTTCCGCTAATTACTCCGCCTGTGACTCCCCCAAAAAGGTAAAACATGCCTCCGGCGCCAAGTGAAGTAGCCAGAAGGAGTAATGAATTTAAAGGATAGCGGTACAAATCATTTCTGGAAATTTTCAATCTGGTCAGGGTGGTGAATAAAGCTATCTGAGTGACAAGGATTTCAATAATAAGCCCAAAATGTAAAAAAATAGCTAAAGAAATTCCATGTAACGGCACAATAGATGTGCTTCTGATTTGAATGGGAAAGAGAGAAGCAATAATAATCAGAACAGTAAAAGACAGCACAGGCAGCCAGGATGCGGCCAGGACATTATATGTATGCTCTGCAACAAAGTAAATAAAAGGTGGCAGGGTTAACAACCAGAGAAACCAGACAATCCGCTGTTGCTTTTCTGACACTTTGGTCACATCCTTTGAATGTCTTTTTAAGCTTTCGGCACCCCTGTAATTTTCGGAATTTTCCAACCGTTGGCAGTTTTTATACTACCATAGTTTGTATATTCTGTTAAGACTAATGGATTACATTTTAGAGAGGTTTTTTAAATAGCAGGCTTACCAGATTAACCGAGACGTTTCTTTAAAAATTGCCGGCACTCACCTACGAACTGATGGGAGCCAGTAATAACAAGAACATCCCTTTCATCTGAAAGATTCAGCCATTGATCGAGCCACTCCGCCCAGTTTCCGACATCATTTACTTCCTGGAACTTTTCCCTGCTATTAATTATTTTCCTGTAATCCGCCCCGCTCAACGAACGTTCAGAGGAAAATTCTGTTACATTCAAGGACCCTTTTACAGTTGAGAGCATGTTCATCATATCTGCCGCAGGTTTGTCTTTCATAGCAGCAAATAAGATCGTGATATCCCTATTACCTTCCACCGTTCTGATATTATTTCTTACTGTAGCTATCGCTTCTAAATTGTGTGCTGTATCGAGAAAAACAGAAGGAGATGACAAAAAGGCTTCCCACCTTCCTGGTATAAACGTTTTTATCAAACCTTTTCTGAGGTGGGCCGGAGTTATATCCGCAATGTTCTTATCCATAAAATAACGTACTGCAGCTACTGCCAGACCCGAGTTTTCCATTTGATGCCTGCCCTTAAGCTGAATTGAATAAGTATCTGCATTTCCATATTGAGGCTTGTAAGTAAATGACTGTTCTTTGTCAGACCGCTCATCAAGCAATAATTCCACTTCTTCCGATAATGAAAACAGGGAGCTGCCCTTCTCTTCAGCAGCTTGTTTTATGACTTGTAAAGCCTCTCCCCTTGAAGCGGTAAAGACAGGGGCACCTGTCTTAATAATGCCAGCTTTCTCACGAGCTATATCAGTTAATTGGCTTCCCAGGTACTTTTGGTGGTCCATACCGACGTTGGTAATAATAGCTGCTAAAGGAGAGTTTATAATATTTGTAGCATCAAGCCTTCCGCCCATTCCTGCTTCCACCAGTACAAAATCTACAGGGCGAACATAAGCGAAATAATTAATAGCTATTGCAGTCAGACATTCAAATTCACTGATTTTTTCACCCTTCTCATCCTCAGCAGCTTTTACAGCTGTATAAACAGCCTGGCACCCTTTTGTGAATGCTTCTTCAGAGAGGGGCAATGAATTAACTGATAGTTGATTCCTCTCCTCCCCAAAAGCAGGAGTATTAAAAGAGCCTGTGTCATATCCTGCTTCCTTTAGTATAGATCCTAAAAAAGCACACACAGACCCTTTTCCATTTGTACCCGCAACGTGGACCGCTTTGATTTTCCGTTCAGGATGGCCAAGGTGCTTCATAAGCAGTGTCATACGGTCAAGAGAATAAGCTATACCCGCATCTTTTTTTGAATGTATAAACATAATTGCTTCCTCATAGTTAGTGATCATTTATTTCTCCTTTTATTTTTATGTTGATTTTGCAGTAGAAACATGACATCATCAACTATAAAAGACTGATTATTTTTTCCTAATATCTTAACACACAGAAGTTTTTTAGCGAAAGGAAGCTTAAACTTGGCAAAGTTAAACGGCTGGCTCATTTATAATGGCCATTTACAAACAAATAAATTTCTCGATTACGTCGAGTGGATGTTAAAGGCAGCAGAAAAACAAGGCATAGAGCTGGCTGCTAAAACGAATGACCAGTTTATCGCCGGTACCACATCTGCCGGTTATCCTGCTGTTTATTCTCGTTCCGGGAAACAAACAGAGTTACCTGACTTTATCCACTTTGCTGATAAAGACCTGCACTTAGCCAGACAGCTGGAACGTTTGGGAGTTCGCCTTTTTAATTCTTCAACAGCCATCGGTATTTGCGATAATAAATCTCTTATGCATGAAAAACTTGCCGCCAAACAAATTCCTGTCCCGAAAACGATGATCGCTCCGTTGATTTTTCCTGGAATGAAATTAATAAAAAAGACTTATCTGGAAACTGTTGAGAGAGAAATCGGCCTTCCTTTAATTGTTAAGGAAGCATACGGCTCTTTCGGCGAACAGGTTTACTGGGTGGAAAACCGCCAAGAGCTGCTTGAAATTGCTGATCGCCTGGCAGGAAGGGACCACCTTTATCAACAGCCGGCCTTACTGAGTGTGGGGACGGATATCCGCTTAAACGTAGTCGGCAATGAGGTAGTCGCGGCTATGAAACGGACTTCTGAGAATGATTTTCGCGCTAACGTGACTGCTGGAGGAAGTACTCAGCCTTACCGTCCCGATAATGATGAAGTTCAGCTTGCTCTCGCGGCTGCCAAAGCTGTACAAGCTGATTTTGCCGGGGTAGATTTACTGTATGGAGAAAATGGGCCAATGGTCTGCGAAGTTAATTCAAATCCCCACTTACGAAGCATTTATGAATGTACGGGAGAAGACGTAGCTGATTATATGATTTCTTTCATTTCAAATAAACTAACATGACTTTAAAAGGTGGGAAATACATGAGCCATAAAACCGGCTGGGTGGTATACCGTAGAAATGATATCCCGAGAAACCAGAAGTTTATCGATATGCTGCAGGTAGCTTGCAGTAATAGAGAGATTGCTTTAAAAGTAATCCCTTACGAAGAGATTCAATTCCACCTTTCAAAAGACCAACAGGTTTTTGCAAATTATGAGTACCAAGCTCCGGATTTTGTGATTAACCGCTCTGTGTCACCGTGGCTGAATGAAGTTACAGAACTTACAGGTATCCGTTGTTTTAATTCAGCCTACGTAGCCAGAGTTGCCAATGACAAACGGCTTGCTCATGCCGTATTTGCAAATATCGGTATGCCAATGCTCCCAAGCAAGGCGGTTCACAGAGAATCCCTGACGAAAGAAGTTTCCACGGATTCAAATTTAGAGTCTTTTATACTAAAAGACCCCATCGGAAGAGGAGGAACAGGAGTAGAGCTTATTGACCCTGAGAAAGGAATAGAGCATGTTGGCGGGTCCTTGCCTGCAGACCTCCTTCACCAGCCCGTAGGAGGAGTAAAGGGAAAGGATTTGCGCATATATATTATTAACAATAAAATCGTAGGCGCTGTTTTACGCGAATCGGCTACTGATTTCAGGGCCAACATTTCATATGGCGGAAATTCGAGTTTATATGAACTGAACAATAAAGAAAGAGGATTGATAAAGTTAGTAACAAATTCAATCCATTTAGATTTTGTCGGCTTGGACTTTTTAATAGATGAGCAAGGAGAATTACTCTTCAATGAAATGGAAGACGCGGTTGGGTGCCGCAGCCTCTACATGAACAGTTCTATTAATATTGCCGACTTATTTGCAGACTACATTTATAATGAAATAACATGCTGAAGCCTGGTTAATCCCAAAAGAGATTGACCTCGCCTATTTATAAAGATTTTGGTTAAATGCGTAAATAACCGCCTGGGTACGGTCATGAACCTCCAGTTTACTCAATATATTGCTCACATGAACTTTTACAGTTTTTAAGGCAATGTAAAGGTCATCTGCAATTTCCTGATTACTTTTCCCCTCAGTCATCAGGCGGAGCACTTCTTTTTCTCTGTCTGTCAGCTGGTCGTGAAGGGCCTGCCTTTTACCCCCTCTCATTTTATTCATAAGTTTTCCTGTAACTTCAGGCTCAAGTATCGACTGTCCCTCATATGTAGCCCTGATTGCTTTAGCTATTTCACTCGCTTTGGATGTCTTAAGCATATAGCTGGTGGCCCCCGCTTCAAGAGCCGGGTACACTTTTTCATCATCCAGAAAGCTTGTGACTATGATGATCTTTGCTTCAGGCCATTGATTAATAATTCTTCTAGTCGCTTCAATCCCGTCCATTTTTTTCATTACAAGGTCCATTAAAATAATATCCGGCTTCAATTTCAAAGCCAGTTCCACGGCATTTGTCCCATCATCAGCCTCCGCAATCACATCAATATCCGGCTGGGCCGACAAATAAGAAGAAACGCCTATTCTGACCATCTCATGATCATCTGCAAATAAAACGTTAATCATCGCTCTCTCCCCTTTTATTTAAGGCTGGTACTTTTACTTCCAGTCGCGTTCCCTCATTTTCTATGCTGACCACTTTCATGGTCCCGCCCAATTCTTCAGCCCTCTCATACATATTCTGAATTCCGTATGAACCATGATTACGCGCTTCCTGAACATTAAACCCCTGCCCGTCATCTGTTATTCTTAAAATGACATTATCATCCCTGGCTATAAGCATTACTTGAAGCAGACCGGCACGGGCGTGGCGTAAAGTGTTCGATATAGATTCCTGCAAAATACGGAACAGATGGTCTTCCACCCCTTTGTCAAGAGTAAGATCTTCCAGTTTAGCTTCAATCGACAGAGGGACTTTCTCTTTTAATTCTGCAAGCAGTTCTTCTATTCCTTCTGTGAGCGTCTTTCCTTTCAGCGCGGCCGGCCTCAAGTGGAGAAGTAAAGCTCTCATTTCCAGCTGAGACTGGTCAATCATTTTTTCTACCATATTAAGCTGTTTTTTTATTATTTGATCTTCAGGCGGGTTGGTTTCGTTAATTGTAGACATCATCATAGAGGCCGCAAATAACTGCTGGCTCACAGAATCGTGGAGCTCACGGGCGAGACGGTTCCTCTCTTGCACCACGACCTCATGCAAACTTTTTTCTCTTTCTATTGCCCGCTCTGAGGCAAGTTTCTGCGAGATCTCTGCCTGCCTGGTCATTTTCTCTTCTATTCTTTTTACCTGTTTCTGTATTTCCGTAAGCTCTGTTAAAGACCCATCACGCTTTAAAGATATTTTTTGTCCTTTAATTAAATCTTCCAGTCCCTCACTGATGTTTTTTAACTTTTTCCTCCAGAAACTTCCGTAAATCAAACCAAAAACCACTCCTGCAGCGCCAATCGTAATTAAGACAAAATATAAATAGGAGACATCATATATACTTTGCTGATAGAGACGCGACCAGCTTTCAAGTGGAAACGCCATAAACGTAAGCCCTAAGAGAAAAAGGGAAAATAAAAAAAGAAACAGGACAGCAATAAGGATATGCCTTATCAATGTGCTCATATCCTCCTCACCTCTATATCCCCGGAAAATAAGGAGGTGACAATTTTCACTTTTGGTTTCCCTTTCAGGTAATTTTCCGTCTGAAAAGCAACCGACCGATTGACCAGCTTTTCTTCGTATTTTTGAAATATAGAAAGATGCCCAAATACAGTACTGTGAAGCACAGCTACTTCAACTTCGTAAGGTACATATATTTTAATATTTCCGATAAAATGCCGGATCGATATGACAGCATCTTCCTGTATGACCGTATTGCTTAAATCTATCACACGGTCGCCGATTCCTCCGTGGATATTTATATCCCGCCATTGATAAGGAACATCTTCTGTTTTTTGATCTCCTAAAAATTTGTGCTGAAGAAGCGGTGAAAACTCTGTTAAGGTTTCCGGTTCCCCGGAAGTTTCCCCGTTGAATTGCGGCTTTATATAGTCGGGTTCTTTTTTAGATTTGTAGTAATGACGAAAGAAAAGGAAAATCACTGCGAGAAATAAAAAACGAAGAGCATACATATTCAGTACATTTAAAGCAAGGCTCACTGCTCCAATCCAAAACAGCACCTTGCCAATCAAGGTGTGATAATTTTTCCAGCCCAAAAATATTAAAAAACCGAGAAAGAGTGCTGTAAAAATAAACCCTCCCCCGAAAAACATTAATTCAAAAAGAAGGATAGCCAGCGTAATGATGAGAATCCAGTTAAATGTATGAGTCGGAATTCTATTCAACATAGCAGGCGGCCTCCTTCGTAGTATCAGTTTTTTGTTGCAGGAAAAGGGTGCGGCGGCCGCACCCTTTATATCATACCATTTTTTCGTTACTTTCGGATGAGGCATCCCCGCTGTTCATTTGTTTTTCAATCCTCGCTATTTTACTGTCAAAGGTGTGGCGGTAATAATCGTTATTTACTTTGTGCTCCAGCTCTTCTATATACCGCTCCATGTCCGCAAAGCGCGAATATGGCTTTTCACCTGCCCCGGCATCTAATTTATTTATCTGATGTCTCGCTCTTGCGATGTTCTCCCGGCCCATCATTTCCATTCTTCTTAGACGCATATCTTTTAGTTTGTGATTCATTTCTTCATATTTTTTTTCGAGCGCTTCCAGCTGCCGCACCGCTTCAATTTCGCTGTAAGTAAGACGTTCAGCTCTCGCTCTGTACTCTTCATAGTCTTTCCGTGCAAAATCTGCTAATTCATGCTCATCTGCTTTTTCGGCAATTTCCGCCTGGTCCCTGCGCTTGTCAGCCATTAAATCCGCTTCTTTTCTTTCATCTCTGAATTCATCTTTTAACCGGCGCTGCCGCTCAATCAGCTGCCTTACTTTTTCTGTTTCTTTTTCACTCTGCCTTAAATAATGATTTAATGCCTGCATTGGATTTTTCTCATCTTTCTTGTCCAAAAAAGCCTGAATATCACTTTCAATACTATCCACCAATCTTGTGAACACGTTTGCCATTAAACTCATCTCCTAATCAGGTTTATTTTTTCAGATCCGCCCACTCCCGCTCAAAATTTGTAAAAGGGTCTTCGTGGCTGTTGGAGCTTCTTGCTTTTTCAGGCTTCTCTTTATCTTTTTTAAAAATCAGATAAAGAATATATAATGCCAGGACTCCGGCCAGAGCGTAAATATTTGAGACAGTCATGCTGAGGATAATCAGCCCTGAAATCACCCAAAACACTTTAGCGCCGGTTGATTCTGTTTTCATGAACTGTTTAAATATGACATACAATAACAGTACGCCTGCAGCAAATAAAATCAGAGGCCCTAAATTAACCAAAAAGATAATTAATGCGATGACCGCCAGTAAAAACAACACGAAAGAATTCATTGTTGTTTCCTCCTCTCTCATTTCTTATCTTAATCTTACCGGGAAAATTGTCGTTCCATAACGTCCTCCGGATATATATTAACTAAGACCAGAGGCGTATTTTCGTGGCTTCCGATGAGCGCGCAGATAGCGGGGGGATGGGGACAAAATACAGAAGACTTTTTGACCGAAGAATTGCGAAAATTGGCGTTACCTTCTTAGGTTTTGAGAATTTCGCTGATTGATTTTGTTTTTCGCTGATAGGGACCGCATTTTCGCTGATAGAAATCATTTTTCGCTGATAGGAACCTCATTTTCGCCGGTAGAGACGCTATTTTATTGATTTGCCCCCGGGCAAGCGCCCACCTGGCGGACTGAAATCATTCTTAGACAAAGGTCATCTTCTTTAACTCCAAAAATAGAAAACCTGGAAAAATATCATACGATATTTCTCCAGGTTTCTTTATGGTTCTTATTTTTTTATCCCAGCTATCACATTAATCTTTTAGAGTTTGAAACTTTTCAATTAATTTGTGTGTGACCGGCCGGACTGTTGAAAACTCAATATCGTCGACCTGGCAGACCGGCATAACTTCCATACTGGTACTCGTAATAAATACTTCGTCAGCCTCATACAGGAAATTCATATCGAATGGCTCTTCCACAACTTCTATCCCGGTTTCAGAAGCCAGCTTAAGGACTATACTTCGGGTAATCCCGTGAAGAATGCCTTTTAATGCCGGGTAAGTATGCAAAATACCGTTTTTAACAACAAACACGTTAGTGCTGCAGCCTTCTTTCACAATTCCTTCGTCATGAAACACAGCTTCATCAAAACCGTTCACCTTTGCCTTTTGTTTAGCTATCACGTTCGGAAGGAGATTAAGTGATTTAATATAACAGTTTTTCCACCGGTCATCTTCCGTGGTAAGAACTTTCATTCCGTTTTGACGTTTATTTTCCGGAATAACCCGTGCATTTTTTATAGTCATTGTAAAAACTGCGCAAGACGGTTCGGGAAAATGGTGTTGCCGGGTATATATTCCCCGGCTAATCTGAATATAAATTTCAGCCTCTTTTAACGTTGAACGTTCAAGGCCTTCAAGGCATAAATTTTCTATTTCATTTAACGTATACGGCAGCTGAAGCTCTATAGCATCTGCACTTTTCTGAAGCCTCTGTAAATGCTCGTCCATATAGAAAGGACGGCCATTGTACACCCTGATCACTTCATAAATTCCATCCCCAAACTGGTGCGCCCGCTCCTGAATTGGAACGACTTTCGCGTTAATATCCACAAAGGAATCATTATAAAATGCAATCTCCGGCATCACGCCCACCTCCGGCTTTCTGGGAAAAAAAGGGGGGTCTGACCCCTTTTTCGCCTCTTAATTTTTTAATTCTTCAAGTCGCTGCTGGACTTTATCTTTTTGGTCGAGATAATCTTTTTCTTTTGCCCGTTCTTCTTCTACTATTTTTTCAGGCGCTTTTTTAATGAAGCCTTCATTTCCGAGCTTTTTCTGTACACGGGTAACTTCTCCATCCAGACGCTTCAGCTCGCCTTCAAGACGCTGAATCTCTGCGTCGAGGTCAAGGAGGCCGGCCAATGGCATATACAGCTCTACTCCCGACAATACGGAACTCATTGATTTTTCAGGAGCTGTCAGTTCTTTCCCGATTTTCAGCTCGGACGGATTACAGAACTTCTGCAGATAGGCTTCTCCCCTCTCCAGCTGTTCTAATACTTCCTGCGAGTCCGCTTTAACATGAAGAGTAATTTCCCTGCTCATTGGTACGTTAAGCTCTGAACGGGTGTTCCTTACTGACCGGATAATTTCCTGTAACAGCTGCATATCTTTAACTGCCTGTTCATTCATCAATTCTTCTTTTTTCTCAGGCCATGAGGCCACCGTGATTGATTCGCCTTCATGAGGGAGGTGCTGCCATACTTCTTCCGTAATAAACGGCATAAACGGATGCAAAAGACGCATCGTATGGTCAAGCACATAGGCAAGTACAGATCTGGTCGTATGCTTCGCTTCCTCATCTTCACTGTTTAAAGGCAGTTTAGCCATTTCGATATACCAGTCACAGAAATCATCCCAGATGAAGTTATATAACGCTCTGCCAACTTCTCCGAACTCGTAGGAATCAATAAATTTGGTTACATGCTCAATGGTTTCCTGCAGGCGGGTCAGAATCCATTGGTCAGCTATGGATTTTTTTCCGCTTAAATCAATTTCTTCGTGTTTAAGGTCGCCCATATTCATAAGAGCAAAACGGGACGCGTTCCAGATTTTATTGCCGAAGTTCCAGTTAGCTTCTACTTTTTCCCAATAAAAGCGTAAGTCGTTACCAGGGGAACTGCCTGTGCTTAAGAAGAAACGAAGCGCATCCGCACCATATTTATCAATAACTTCCATAGGGTCTACGCCATTGCCTAGAGATTTACTCATTTTTCTGCCTTCCGCATCACGGACCAGCCCGTGAATCAGAACGTCTTTAAACGGGCGCTCTCCTGTAAAATGCTTCCCTTGGAAAATCATTCGGGCAACCCAGAAATAAATAATATCGTACCCTGTGACTAAAGCGTCTGTAGAATAGTAGCGGCGGAAATCTTCCGCGTTTTCATCAGGCCAGCCCATCGTGGAAAAAGGCCATAAAGCAGAACTGAACCATGTATCCAGAACATCCTCATCCTGTTCCCAGTTTTCAATATCTTCCGGCTCTGTCCGGCCGACAAAAATTTCGCCAGTTTCTTTATGGAACCATGCTGGAATTCTGTGTCCCCACCAAAGCTGTCTGGAAATACACCAGTCACGAATATTTTCTATCCAGTGCATATATGTTTTTTCAAAACGGTCAGGGACGAAATTAACTTTATCCCCGCTTTGCTGCAATTTGATTGCTTCTTCAGCCAGAGGGCCCATTTTAACAAACCATTGGGTAGATAAATAAGGTTCAACGACGGCTCCGCTTCGCTCGGAGTGGCCGACACTGTGAAGGTGATCCTCAATTTTAAACAGGACACCCTGATCCTGAAGATCTTTAACTATTTGTTTCCGGCACTCAAACCGGTCCATTCCCTGGTACTTGCCGGCATTTTTATTCATTTTTCCGCCTTCGTCCATAACAAGGACACGTTCCAGATCATGACGGTTGCCAATTTCAAAATCATTCGGGTCGTGAGCAGGTGTAATTTTAACGGCACCGGAACCGAATTCCATATCCACATAATCATCTGCAACAATTTCTATTTCTCTTCCGATTACCGGTAACGTGACTTTCTTACCGATCAGATCTTTATAGCGCTCATCTTCCGGATGAACTGCTACAGCTGTATCTCCAAGCATTGTCTCAGGACGTGTGGTTGCTACCTCGATATGGCCGGAACCGTCTGCAAGAGGATATTTCATATGATAAAATCCGCCTTGGACGTCTTTATAGATGACTTCAATATCAGATAAGGCTGTCTTAGTTTCAGGGTCCCAGTTAATAATATATTCCCCGCGGTAAATAAGTCCTTCTTCATAAAGACGCACAAACACTTCACGTACAGCCTTCGAGAGCCCTTCATCAAGTGTAAACCGTTCACGGGAATAATCGAGGGAAAGGCCCAGCTTAGCCCACTGTTCGCGGATAAATTCTGCATATTCCTCTTTCCACTCCCAGGATTTTCCAAGAAACTTTTCACGTCCCAAATCATAACGGGAAATACCTTGTTCCCTCAACTTCCCTTCAACTTTAGCCTGAGTCGCTATGCCGGCATGGTCCATTCCAGGCAGCCAGAGAGCATCATAGCCTTGCATTCGTTTCACACGGATTAAAATATCCTGCAGTGTCGTGTCCCATGCATGACCCAGGTGCAGCTTTCCAGTCACGTTTGGCGGCGGGATTACAATTGTATAAGGCTCTTTATCCTTATCACCTGTTGCTTCAAAATATTTTCCATTTACCCAGTAAGGATACCACTTAGCTTCTGTCGCCTGCGGATCGTATTTCGGCGGCATTGATACTTGCTGCTGTTTGTCCTCCATTTACATTACCTCCTCATATCTATTCACTTATAATTACTGGAAAAATCCACACAAAAAGCCCCCGTTCGTCAAAGGACGAAGGGAGCTGAATTCCTCGCGGTACCACCTTTGTTTACAGGATCTTTACAGGTTCAAAAACCCATCTTAATCAAACCCTGAACACTCTAAGCTTTTAACGGGGCTGATCCGGCAGCCACTACTAAACGTTTCCGCCGTTCACAGCTGCAACTCCAGGGCGACCTTCCATCTTTACATCCAGGAAAACCTCTCAGCAGTGTGAAAACACACTGGCTTTCCTCTCTGGTGGGTTCGAGATGTACTCCTCCCTTTCTACATTCATTATATATATCATCTAACCGTATTTTACCGTGACTTCTGTTCAGAATCAATAGAGAGTTGTTCTAAAACTGGAGATTCAGCGGCTTCCTTTATCCTATTCTGTCCAGAAGTATACTTCGTCAAACCACAGTATGCTAATTTCCCGCTTTCCATCCTGGCTTGTTCCGTCGCATAGTTTTCTACAAGGGAGTCGTGGCTTGCTACAACGACTGTTTTACCTGACATATGCAGAGCTTTTAAAAGTCTTAATACTTGCACAGCGGACTCCCTGTCCAGGGAAGCCGTGGGCTCATCAGCAATCAGCACCTCAGGCTCCATAATTAACGCTCTGGCGATGGCAGCCCTTCTGACCTCTCCCCCGCTCAGCTGTTTAGGATAATGATCCATCCGGTTTCCTAATCCGACTTGCGATAAATAGCGTTCGGCTGCACACTTTTTCTCTTTTTTAAAAAGTGAGGTCACGACTAAAGGTAAAATGACATTTTCCAGTACTGTTAATGATGGATGGAGCGCTGGATACTGCCGGATACAGCCAAAGTACCCTCTTCTTAATTTTGTCAGACCGCGTTCTTCCAAATCCGAAAGTTTTTGGCCGTCAACTATTACCTCACCTTCTGTCGGAGGCATCATTCCCGTGATAAGAGCGATTAAGGTTGATTTACCGCTTCCCGATCGTCCTGTAAGCGATAAAAAAGTGTTCTCTTTAATTACAAGATCGACACTTTTAACAGCAAACAATCTTTTTGTTCTCGTTACACGATAAATTTTTGAGAGCCCGATACATTCAATCATACAGATTCTCCTTCCTGTACTAAATAGAACGGCGGTGACTTTAATAGTGACCGGATGGCTAGCCCTGCTCCGCCAGCAGCCCACAAACCGAGAAAAACTGCTGTACCTGCTCCATATAGAATGGCCTCCTGCCAAACAGGAAAAATGAGGGGGAGTTCAATTACTATTAAAATAAGATCTTTCTGGTCATAGAATACAGCAAAAGATAAAACAATACCTAAAGCTCCCCCGCCGGCCCCGGCGAGCCAGGCTTCAAGTAACATGAGTTTCGCCACCTGCCATTTTGAAGCCCCCATAACACGGAGCATTCCCAGCTCCTGTTTTCTCTCATTTACGATGCCGATAAACTGGGTTAAAACCTGCAGAATATTCATACATAATACAAGGATGACAACTCCAAACGATAAGATTTTCATAGGCTGCAGAAACTGCTGCAGGTTTCCTTTAAGCTCGTTTCCAAATTGTAAATGCAAGTGAGGAAATTTTTCTTCTATCTCATTTGCTGCCTTGTCTGTTTCACCTTTATCTACTTGCACAAAAACAGCAGACAACGGGTTTTTTGGCAATTCTTTTATGTAAAAAGGACTGCTTATAATATTTTCTGCCTCAGGCAAACTCATATAAATAGTGTCATCAATGCCTGAACCCGTCTGGAACAGACTGTCCTTAACTGTATATGTTTCATAAAACAAAAGTACTTTTTCCTCTATCTGTTCATCGCCGGCATGAAAAATAAACCTGTCTCCACCGGCTTTTGCACCGATTACAACTTCTTTATCCCCTAAAGGTTCACTCAGAACCTGAAATGGCTTTAAAGTAAAATCATTTTTCGGATCGATAGCTACTACGGGGAAATTACCTTCAGTCCCGCAGCATACAGTAGAAATTGTTTCAAGATAAAGCTGCGGCGCAACAGCTGTTATGCGTTCATTTTTACCGAGGAACTCCAGCAGCTCCTTGCCATTAAAATATGTATCTTTTTCGCCTGTTAAGCTGTATGGGTTAAATTTCCCGGAAGAAATAATCAAATCCGCTCCCGCTCTTCCTTCAATCAGTTCCGCTCCGTTACTCACAGACTGGAACATATATATACTGGAAAAGAGGACAAACCCGGTAAGCATGAAACTGCTAAGCAGTAATAATGTCCTTCGGGGAAACCGGACAATATTCTTCTTAACAATATCAATAGGTTTCTTTATCATCTTTTAATCCTGCTCTTTCATTAAGAGTACTCTTATTACTTTTTGGAGAAGCCAAATGAGGCAAAGACCCCACAGCACTTCATAAATAATAAACGGCATACTCAGCATTTCCATCATCTCCCTTAAGTGTAGGATGTACCGGTAAATATGGTTGTTATACACTTATTTTCATGAGGCGCATAGATTAATATAACTTCTGTGAAAGGAGCAGACGTATGCGCCGGTTTACCCACCATAAACTTGCAAGAGCAATGAAACGCAGGGCAGGCAAGCCAAAAATCCATTGGCGCCTCCGTAGACTGATGGATTTATTTTTTCAGCTCCTGCTGCCTTTAATTATTTTCCAGCTTATCCGTACACTTCTTCTCCCGACAACCTTTGACGTTATTCTGCTGTCAATTTTTGTTTTCCTTTATCTCCTTTACTGGCTGCCGTAAATAAAAAAACGGATCACCTTTGTGAACCGTTTTCCTCCTCTATTTATGTGTTTTTCTGGACTTGATTAACAAACCGGTGAACTCTGTTCATCGTTAACAGCCGTCGTTCCAGTTTCATAACCATTTGTATTTCCGGCTTGGACCTTTCAGGAGAGCGGTAGTGGTCAATCATTTGAAAAATATTCTCCGGGAACAGAAGATAACTCATTAATAAATGGCGCTCTTCATCAAAGAAAGTGAAATGTTTCTCGTAAATATTCAGCCAGTGCTGGCCTTCCTGCTCATCCCAAGGTCTGGATTGAAAATAATGCCTGAAAAGGATGGCCAGATCTCTTGCCGGTGTATCCAGCACTGCCTTTTCAAAGTTAATAAAATAAGCCGTGCCGTACTCATCAAAGCATGCATGGCTCCTGTTAAGCCTGCCATGGCAAAGCACACTTCTGTATTTTTTCTTTTCCTTGGCCAAATCCAGCCACTGCTCCAGATGCCACTCAGCCTGACCAGCCAGCTGTTGCGTCCTTTCAAAGTGAGTGAGCAAAGTAAGTTCAAAAGGAGAGTAATAGATGTTTTTTTCAATCTCATCGACATATTTTTCAACTTCAAGCTTTCTTAAATCCCACCTCTCTTTAAGCAGGCGGAACGATTCATCCAGAGAATCTTCTCCGTAATCCTGTGTTCTTTCTGTTAAACTGTGTAATTTTGCTACCTCTTCAACCATCGTTTCCTCGGGCTGAACCTGATGCCTGAAGGTGCGGTGATCCTCGTGCCACGGCATTAAATAATACGTATAATTCCCGTCAAACACACTGTAATCCCCATATTTAGTAGGCAGTACAGGGACAAAAAATGGAAAGCCTATCCTATCAAGTCTCCTTATCACATGAATAAACCAGTCGGTCTGTTCTTTGTTCATAGTCGTTTTTTTAAGGGCGAAAACTCCATAATCTGTTTCAACTTTCAGTACTTTCCCATAAAGATGGACATTCTTTGGTCTTAAATCATACTGGAAAAGGACTTGGCTTATGATTTGATCAACAAGTGTTTTAGACATTGGACAACCTTCTCTCCGGCTCCCTTATCCATTCGGCTATTCGTTCTGTGAGTGTCTTCATAATATCCCACTCTTTCCTTAGGCTGTTCACGCGCTCCTCAATTTCGGCGGATTCCCCAGCTTCATTTAACCAATTCATAAAGGAAATATACTCATGGGGATAAACAATGGCAGCTAATAAATGCCTCCCTTTTTGTTCTCTTAAAGAAAATGTCTCATCCAATCCATCTAAAAGGTGCGTTAATTCCCCGGTCCCGTTTGCCTCTACCCATTCTTTAAGGAAAGACCTAAGCACCAGGTACTTATTTTGAAAACTTTTTCCTCGATTTTCCCAATACATCCGGCCATGTATCATTTTGGCCTGGCTTGGCGACTCAATACTCAGAACGGATGCCGGTTCCTCTGTGGATTCTTCTTTAAATAAAACTTCAGCTTTTTTCACCCGGTCCTCTGCCTCTACTCTCAACCTTTCGATTAAGCCTTTTTGTTTCAGCTTTACTTTAATAAATTTACGTAAAAATAGTGCATCCTCCTGCCAATTCGCGATGTCTGTGTGTCCCACATTGTTGTCCATTTTTACAGAAGCATACATGCCTAAAAAGCGGCCGGTTTGTTTAATATTACTGGTAACAGGATAAGGATGGTCAACATAATCATGCAGGGTTAACCATCCTGTATCTGTTTCTACCGCTTTATCTCCATTAGCAGTCTGGATCATTCTATCAGTTAAACTGTCCGTTTCTTTTGCCAGCTTCTCCCGCCATTCAATGTGTGCCTCCAGTGTCTCCTTATCCGTCCATATTTCCACCCGCTTTTTACCCTTTTCAGTTTCAATGATTTTTCCTTCTTCAATCCACTTAAATTCACGGAATGGATAATGGTTTTCGATAAACGCTAATTGGATCATTCCTCTTCCCCCTTTCTTTAATCGGAGGATGGCTTCCTTACAGGGATATACAGGATTTGTCCTTCGTCCACTTGTTCATCCTTAAGCCGGTTCATTCTCATTAATTGACTGACTTGCATTTCATAACGGTCTGCGATCGTATTTAAAGACTCCCCATTCTGCACGATACACATCCGTAATTTTGAATAGGCCTCTTCCTTATCTCCAGAAAGCATTTTTGTTAAATACAAAGCATTTTCCGATTCAGAAGAGTCCGATTGATCTCTTTCTTTCTCCTGTGCCTCTGCTGCTTCTGCTTGTTCAGCTTCTGTGTCTTCCGGTTCTTCAGGTACAGCTTCCGCCGGCCTCTCATCATAGGCCTCATCCTCGTAAGCTTCCTTATTATAATCTCCGGCGCTTTCAGTTTCTGGTCTGTTTTCTTCCGAATAGTCTTCCTCATTATTCACCTTGCTGCTGCTTTCATATGAGTTCAGATTATTGTTATCATCAGACGGTCCTGCTTTTAAAGTATAAGCGGGTGGACGTTCTTCCCAGCCGGGAACAGGATCAGATTCATCAAGTTCAACAGCTTCCGTTTCATATTCCTCTTCTCTTTCTTCTTCATATAAATCGGTGACTGTTTCAGCCTCTTTTTCAGTTTCTTCATTTTCCTCAATATCTTCAGCCCTTACCTGCTCAAAAGAAAACGTTCTGTCTGTTAAATCTTCTTTATAATTATCTTCCACTTCAGCCTGCTCTTCCCCTGACCGGATACCTAAAATTGAGAGATCGGCACTTATTTCCAAATATCCGCTTTCAGGGACTTCGTAGTCAAAGCCTTCAACAGTGAGATAAATATCCTCCAGATTTTCTACCCGTTCTTTCGGTATCGTTATGTCTAACGGAAATTGGTGTCTGATTTCTCCAATTCCGTTTTCTGATAAAGAGACTTCTTCAACTGACCGGAAAACCATTTGGTTTAACTGGTTCTCATCTTCATTCTCTTCTTCTGTCCCTTCTTCCCGTTCCATTCTGTATTCTCCGGTTAAATGGAGAGCCCCTTTAACAACCACTTCATTTTCGCTCTCATTTACAGAAATATCAGGTTCAAGAGATAAGGATATTAATTCATCCACCTCGTTTCCCCGTTCAAGCCAAATGCCTTCTTTCATGGAAAAAGACAGTGAAGATCCTTCATTAGTCAATGTGATTCCTCCTCTTCTCGCCAATCTCATTCATTAACGTCCATCGTATTCTTCCGTTGTCCACTGTTAAACGTACAGAGACTCATACGATACACTTGTATGAAAAAAACAGACTAATTATGCCTGTAAGGCTGATTTTCATTGAGGAGAAAGCTGTTTGAAATGTAATTTTGAACCGAAAAACCTTGTCGTTGCGCTGATGTAATAACTAGCTGGCTCTGCAAAAATTCATCAACACTTATTGATTTTTTCAAAGCTTTTGAAAGTCTGTACTTCCTGTAAACAACTCCAGAAAATATTTGTGCGATCTTCTTATATTTTCGGGAAGACGGGTAAACGGAAAATATTCCAATGCTAATGTTTCTTCATCATCAGCATTTAGCTCTCCGGTAAACTCATCCGTGTAAAAAAGTACAGTAACCGCATAATATGGATCTCCATTCGGCGCTTCAACGTAATATCTTTCCCCTGAAAAAACATCAAATTTATGTAAATGGCTAATTTTCAGGATGAGGCCTGTTTCTTCTTTTACTTCCCTTAAAGCTGTCTCTTCAAAGCTTTCTCCCACTTCCATTAATCCGCCTGGCAAGCCCCAGTCTCCATCCTCACGCTTTTGCAGGAGCACGTTTTCCTTTTGAAAAATAATTACAGCTGCACCTGGAAGAATTAAGGTTTCTTTACCTGCATATTTTCTTAACTTTTTGAAATAGCTCATTTTTAGACACTCCATTCTGTAATAAAACTATACAAATTGAATCACGCGTATTAATAGCCTGGATATTAGCGGGATCCCATAGGGCGGCGGGTTCATTGGAGTCCGCAAAAACCGCACGTGTACCCGCTGAAGAAAATCTCAGGAGGCAAAGGTTTTGCAACTTTTAAAGTTATTAACAGCGCCTTGTTTAAAAAATGTTATACAAATTAAAAGACCATGTCCATTTAATAGGCATGGTCTTTTATCATTATTACACTTTAGACGGTTCAAGAACAATCTGGTTAAGTTTCATATTCACATGATTTTCAATTGTATCACCGACAGGGCATGTCTTTTCTACAAATGCTATAAATTCATCTACTTTTTCCCGGGGAGCATTTGTGGAAATGTGAATATTGTACCTGATTTCTGAATAACCAGGACGAACATCTGAAAGGTTCATAAATCCGTCGGTATCCAGGTCACCTTCAACCTCCACCCAAAAATCATCAAATTGGATATCAAATTTTTGTGCATACGCTCGGGCTACAATAGACTGGCAGGCGCCGAGTGCCGCAAGAAGCACCTCAACAGGGTTCATTCCTGTATCTGTACCGCCTAAACTCTCCGGTTCATCAATTGTCATTTCAAAGTTACGCGCTTTCGCAATAACTTTCATTCCATCTTGCAGATGAGCAGTAGATTTAAACGTGGTTTTAGGCATAGAAAGCCCTCCTTAATTAATATTAAACACATCTTTATTTTACCCAGTAACTTCATTTGAGTGTGTATCAAATTTGTGAATAATTAACAGTACTTTCTCTTATAAGTAAAGTACTTTAACCAGCTTAAAATACGGCATCTGGGCAGCCTGTAATAATTAGTCATAATAACCAAATTAAAAGCACCTCCAAATTTAGGCGGTTCCTAATTTGAAGGTGCAGGAGAATTATAACGAAGACTGGTTATTCATTTCTAATAGCGGCAAAAGCTTTTTCTGCAGCTTTTACAGTCTCATCAATATCTTTTTCAGTATGTTTTGTCGACAGGAACATTCCTTCAAATTGCGAAGGTGGAATAGAAACGCCATTTTCAAGCATATAGCGGAAATACTTCTTGAACATATCCAGGTCGGATGATGAAGCAGTTTCAAAATTTACTACTTTTTCATTAGTCAGGAAAAACCCGACCATAGAGCCTGCTCTTGTGACATAGTGAGGAATATCATATTTTTTTGCGGCCGAAGCTAAACCTTCTGCCAGTCTTTCTCCCAGCTGGTCAAAATGCTCATAGCTTTCAGGAGTGAGCTGCCGGATCGTTTCGTAGCCTGCTGTCATAGCCAGCGGGTTCCCCGATAGTGTGCCCGCCTGATAGATGTCTCCTGCCGGAGCAATACGTTCCATGATTTCGCGTTTTCCGCCGAACGCGCCTACTGGCAGACCTCCGCCAATAACTTTGCCTAGACACGTCAGATCCGGTGTTACTCCCAGTTCTCCCTGGGCACACTCATAACCGACACGGAACCCGGTCATCACTTCATCTAAAATCATCAGGCTGCCATGCTCTTCTGTTATTGAACGGACACCTTCAAGGAAACCTGGCTCAGGGCGGACAACTCCCATATTTCCTGCTACAGGCTCCAGAATAACAGCTGCAATATCATCTCCAAAATTTTCAAACGCAAGCTTTAAGCTTTCCAAGTCATTGTACGGCACTGTTAACGTATTCGCTGCCACGGCTTCAGGAACACCTGGGCTGTCAGGCAGGCCGAGTGTCGCAACCCCTGAACCCGCTTTTATAAGAAGAGAATCCCCGTGACCATGGTAACACCCTTCAAATTTAATGATTTTATGTCTGCCTGTATAACCGCGGGCAAGACGCAGCGCACTCATGGTCGCTTCAGTTCCCGAATTAACCATACGAACAACTTCAATAGATGGAACCCGTTCAATGACGAGCTGGGCAAGCTTGGTTTCCATTGTGTGCGGAGCGCCAAAGCTTGTTCCTTTTTCAGCCGTGGCCTTTAAAGCTTCTACCACCTCTTCATCCGCATGACCGTGGATAAGAGGACCCCAGGATAAAACGTAATCGATATACTCATTTCCGTCTAAATCCCAGATACGCGATCCTTTTCCGTGATCCATATAAACAGGATCCATCTCAACAGAGTTAAAGGCACGGACAGGGCTGTTGACCCCGCCTGGCATTAAAGGTTTAGCCTCATTAAATGCTTCAACAGACTTATTCCAATTCATAAATTATCCACCTTTCTATTTGCTGTCATTAAGCCACCCGGCAATATCTTTTGCAAAATAAGTTAAAACCAAATCCGCGCCGGCACGCTTCATACTCGTTATCTTTTCCAATACTACTTCTTTTTCGTTAATCCAGCCATTTTGGGCAGCCGCTTTAATCATTGAGTATTCTCCACTGACATTATAAGCAACAATAGGGAGGTTGTGGCTGTTTCTCACATCCCGGATAATATCCAGATAGGAAAGCGCCGGTTTAACAATAAGAAAGTCAGCTCCTTCCTCTGCATCTGACTGTGCTTCACGAAAAGCCTCACGCCGGTTCGCCGGATCCATCTGGTAGGTTTTACGGTCACCTGATTTCGGGGAACTGTGGGCTGCATCACGAAATGGCCCATAAAACGCGGAAGCATATTTAACAGCGTAACTCATAATCGGGACATTTTTATACCCTGCCTCATCTAAACCTTGCCGTATAGCAGCTACAAAGCCGTCCATCATATTTGACGGAGCGATAATATCTGCTCCTGCCTCTGCCTGGGATACAGCTGTTTTCGCAAGCAGCTCCAAAGACTCATCATTCAATATTTCTCCGTCTTCAACTACGCCGCAGTGGCCATGGTCAGTAAACTGGCATAAACACGTATCTGCAATGACCGTTAAGTGAGGATAGTGTTCTTTAATCTGACGGGTGGCTTTCTGTACAATTCCCTGATGGTCATAAGCGCATGAGCCTGTCTCATCTTTTTCCGAAGGCACGCCAAACAGAATAATAGTCTCCAACCCGGCGTTGACGGCCTCTTCCACTTCTTTACCAAGACGGTCGAGCGACCATTGAAAAACTCCCGGCATTGAAGGGACTTCATTTTTTATATTATCTCCCTCTACTACAAATAGTGGGTAAATAAGGTCTTCTTTATGAAGATGTGTTTCCCGGACGATTGATCGGAGACCGGGAGTTTGCCGCAACCGGCGGTGGCGTCTGAAATCAAGGTTAGACATAAAAAGTAATCCTCCTTTAAAAGGCTTTTCTATCATTTTCTATTTGATCTAAAACAGAATCCAGTGTGAATTCTTCAGGAACCAACACGTTAGTTACATCATAACGTGAAAGTGCTTCGTGTGTCACACGTCCAATTACAGCGAATGTGAAAGACCCTGCATCAGCATCCTTCTCATCCACCTGGCCGAAGAACGATTCAACAGCTGAGGGACTGGTCAATATGACGACGTCCACTTCCCCATTTTTAATCAGGGAATTCAGTTTCTTCCTATTCTTCCTGTCTGGAACCGTTTCATAGACAGTCATATCAAAAATGGTTCTGTTGGCTGCCTTTATTTTATCCATTAATACGGCACGGGATAAACTGCTTCGCGGATAGAAAAATATTTCTTCAGGGGAAGCCCGTTTAATAAGTGCTTCTGCTAAATGGTCCGCGTCAAAGACTTCCGGACAAACGTCCACCTTCAACCCTTCGAATTGAAGGACATCTTTCGTTTTTCTTCCTACCGCTGCAATTTTCTTAGTTGATAACAGCTTTCCAGGGTTATATCCTGCCTCTTCAAGAAATTCACAAGTAAAATGGTAACTGTTAACACTTGTAAAAATAACCCAGTCGCTTTTATGTATACTGGCAATTTCTTTCTTTATCTGAGATCTGTCGTTCGGCGGGCGGATGGCAATAAGGGGAATTTCTATAGAAATTCCCCCGCGTTGCCGAATAGCTTCGGTTAAAGAAGCCGCCTGGTGTTCAGCTCGAGTATTTATAATACGGAGTCCCTGAAGTGTCCTCATCCTGTGATCCCCTCTTTACAGGTCGTAATCTTCTTTCACTTGGTCAAGAACCTCTTTGGCACCTTCATTCAGCATTTTTTCAGCAGCCTGCTTTCCGATAGCAACCGGATCGTTTCCGGTAATGGTTTCTTTAAACACTTTTTTACCATCAGGAGAAGCAACTAAAGCTGTCAATGTCACTTGTCTGTCATCGTTAAGGGTAGCGTAACCGGCAATAGGAACTTGACAGCCGCCCTCCACCGTATGAAGAAAAGCACGCTCCGCTGATACAGTTTTAGCGGTGTCAGGGTGATTGATGCGATCCAAAAGTTGAAGAAGATCTTTATCTTCCTCACGGCATTCAATGCCTAATGCCCCCTGGCCGACGGCCGGGAGTGAAATTTCAGGGTCTAAAAACTCGGTTACGATTTCATCTGTCCATCCAACCCGCTGAAGACCTGCTGCAGCGAGAATAATGGCATCAAATTCTTCTTCCCGGCACTTCCTGAGACGTGTGTCAATATTACCCCTGATCCACTGAATTTTTAAATCAGGACGTTTAGCAAGAACTTGTGCGCTCCGGCGGAGGCTGCTTGTGCCGACAATAGAACCGGCCGGCAGTTCCATAAGTGTTTGGCCGGAGTTGGAAATAAAGGCATCCCGCGGGTCAACCCGTTCAGGCACAGCTCCAATAACCATCCCTTCAGCCATTTCAGAAGGCAGATCCTTCATACTGTGAACAGCCATATCAATTTCTCCATCATACATCGCTTGCTCTATTTCTTTAACGAACAAACCTTTTCCGCCTACTTTCGATAACGTCACATCAAGAATTTTATCACCTTTAGTGACAATTTCTTTAATTTCAAATTCATACGGAAGATTAAACTTTTCCAGCTGTTCAATGACCCATCTTGTCTGGGTCATTGCTAAATTACTTCTTCTTGAACCGATAACAATTTTTCTCATTCTAAACCTCCGTTTATACTGTATTAACTTGGCCGCTTATTTTTACCAAATATGAAATTGTGAAAACGAACTTGACAGAAAGTAGTTGATAAGCAGGACGAGAAATGCGGCTATGTTAAGCAAAGCAAGATTATACCCCCGCTTTTTCTTTACTTTATATTGAAAGAGATAAATTCCATACACTATTAGAACGATAAACGAGCTGAATACTTTAACATCATGCCATGGTACCACCTCGAACTTTACCCAGGCCCAGCTCAGCCCCAGAATCAGCCCGATAAGCATAAGGGGAAAGCCCACCAGAGTACAAAGGTAAGAACGTTTTTCAAGTAAAGATAAATTTCCTGCCCTCACCATTTTATCACCCCACCTTTTTTTCTTCAGCATATGATGCTGATAAAAATAAAGCATAGAAAAGGCGAAGCTTAAAGTAAAAGTACCATAAGATAATAGCAGTATAACTACGTGAATAATCAGCATTTCCAATATAAATAAATCAGCTAACTCTGATGATACATCTCCTGCCGGTGCAAACAGGCTTACAGTTAAAATAGTAAATCCAACCAGATTCACGACAAAGACGAGAAAATCCATCCTGTGCAGCCGGTTAATAACTAAAGAAAAAGTTACCAGAATCCAGGAATAAAAAAACATCCCTTCAAAAATAGTCATGATAGGGAGGCGGCTGAACTCCAGGGCTCTTAGTAATAAAAAGGTGAGTTGTAACACCCATACAATAGAAAGCAACCAGAAGGCAATCCGATTCACCTTCTGGTTGTTTTGTATAAAGTCAATAAAATATCCGAGAACACTCAGACAGTAAAATACGATAATGAGTATATATAATATGTGCAGTCCTACCATACTCATTTCCCCTCTCTAGAGAGAGCGGGCAACTGTCCCGCTTTGGGCAGCCAGTTTTGACTTTCTTTTTTCAATATTCCACTCTCGCTCAATCTTGTTGATTTGAATATTACACGCCAACGTGTTGGACTGGTTCTTT
The DNA here is from genome assembly GCF_021028955.1 of Salipaludibacillus sp. CUR1. GTDB lineage: Bacteria > Bacillota > Bacilli > Bacillales > Salisediminibacteriaceae > Salipaludibacillus. Next base: position 149,273 of record NZ_JAIWPE010000064.1, on the reverse strand, counting down.
AATTGCTCTTCCAAACCAAAAACCTTTGTCATATAAGCAAGAAGTTCATCAGAGTTTTCCTCTTCAGGTACTTCCTTTAAGGCTGTAATAGGATCTCTGAGAATCTGGTTAATAATACTCTTCATATGTTTTCTGATCACTTTTTTCTCGCGGTCTGACAAGCTGGAGAGCTTTCTTTCGAGGCTTTCCATTGTCTCTGACTGTATAGAAGTAGCCTTCTCCCTAAGAGCAGTGATAACAGGGACGACTCCTAAAGTGTCAAGCCATGCACTGAAATCCACCAGTTCTTCTTCTACCATCAGTTCAATTTTCTCTGCTTCCTGTTTCCGTTCTTCAAGATTTGCAGCCACTATTCCCTGCAAATCATCTATATCATAAAGATAAACGTTATCAAGGTCGGACAACTCAGGGTCCAAATCCCTTGGTACGGCAATATCCACTAGAAACAATGGGCGGCCGTTTCTCTTTTTTACGAGTTTCATTACCTCATCTTTTTTAATAACATAATCTTTTGAGCCTGTTGAACTGATTAATATATCCGTATTTTCAAGAGACCGGCTCAATTGACTCATATCTTCTGAGCGGCCGAAAAATTTAGCAGCCAGTTCTTCTGCTTTTTGCTTCGTTCTGTTAATAACAGTTATATCATTAACTCCGCTGGAAGTTAAATGTTTAGCAGTCAATTCACTCATTTTGCCAGCACCCATAATGAGTACCTTTTTATCTGAGAAATCGCCGAATATCTTCTTACCTAATTCGACCGCAGCGTAACTGACAGACACGGCATTTTCCCCTATAGCCGTTTCGGAATGAGCCCGTTTAGCCAGGGTAATCGCCTGTTTAAATAAATGGTTAAAAATTGTACCTGTTGTTTTCTGGTTCTGAGCGGCCAGAAAACCTCCTCTAACCTGGCCAAGTATCTGGGTCTCCCCTAATACCATAGAATCCAGCCCGCAGGTCACGCGGAAAAGATGTTCAATCGCATGCTCATCTTCACGGATTTGCAAATAATGACTGAAATCCTCTTTAGGGATACCGAACCAGTCAGAAAGGAAAACCTTTGTATAATATCTGCCTGTGTGAAGCTGGTCTGCTACAACATAAATTTCAGTCCGATTACAAGTGGAAACAATTACGTTTTCTAAAATACTTTTAGACTGGCGCAATTTAGTCAGCGCTTGATCCAAATCATCCTGAAAAGAAAATTTCTCTCGAATTTCTACTGGAGTTGTTTTATAATTCAAACTGACAACCAGGATGTGCATTACCGTCATCCCCCCTGACTTTAAACCGACATCCATTTTACACGGAAAAACTAATTTTGACAAATCTTTTACGTATATTATGATAATTCCCTTTGAATAACTCGTCTTATATTATAACATTTTTAATTAACATAGAATAATTTTGAGCTTATAGAATGTGAAAAATTTGTGACATCATTGGGAATCACTTCCTTTTGAAGAAAATAATTTATGTATAACGTTATACTATCCAATTCCCTTTTTTTTACTCATCTATCTGCCAATTAACAGAAGGAGCGATATCCAGTATGAAATCAAACCAAGCCTTACCCGGAATTATTCTGATAGCCGCAGGCATCTTTTTTTTGACCCGGCAATTTAATTTCACTTTCCCTTACGGTGATTTGTTATTTCAATGGCCCTCAATACTGATTATTATCGGATTTGTTTTATCCTGGCAGGGTTTTTCCAACCGTGATGACCATAAAATGTTCTCAGGAATCGTCCTCTTAGGCTTAGGCATTTTGTTTCACGGCATTTATACATTCAATTACTGGACTTATGAATGGCCGTATTTCACCCTTATTATTGCGTTGGCCTTTTTATTGAAATACGCTGTGAACAAACGTGATGGCGCCGGTCCAGGATTTATATTACTGATCATCTCAGCAGCAGCTCTGTTTTATTCCACTATTACAGAGTGGGCTTATTCTCTGCACTCGAGTGTTGAAACAATTTGGCCCGGTCTGCTGATCCTTATAGGCGTTTATCTGCTCTTTTTCAGAAAACGTTAACTGATTAATTTAAGTTTACAAGTTTACTTCATAAAAGAAAGTGAGATTTATCACTTTCTTTTTGAATAAAGTTTGAAGTTATCTTTAGTTTAACAAGTACAAGCCCCTGGGCAAGCGGCCTCCTGATGGACTGAAATCACTTTTTTAAAAATGGAACTCCAAACAAATATGCTCAAATATTTGTCCGGAGTTCTTTATAACTTTTGTCTCAAAATTAATTGTTTCATCTTTCATTACAGGACTTTACTTAAAAACTCCTTAGTCCGCTCTTCTTTAGGATTGTTAAATAAATCTTTCGAGAGGCCCCTTTCCACTATTTTTCCATCATGCATATACACAGTATAGTCTGCCACTTCTTTAGCAAATCCCATTTCATGGGTGACGATAATCATCGTCATTCCCTCTTTAGCTAAATCTTTCATAGTTTCAAGCACTTCACCTACAAGTTCAGGATCAAGCGCTGACGTAGGTTCGTCGAATAGCATAATATCCGGTTTCATAGCCAGAGCGCGTGCGATAGCCACACGCTGTTTTTGTCCACCGGAAAGTTTAGAAGGATAGACATCGAACTTATCAGCCAGTCCTACTTTTTCAAGCAGTTCTTTTCCTTCTTTAACCGCGGTTACCTTATTTGTCTTCTTTACCATGAGGGGAGCTTCAATTACATTTTCAAGAACTGTTTTATGAGGAAATAAATTAAAATGCTGGAAAACCATACCTACTTTCTGTCGGACTTGGTTTAAATTATGCGTTTTAGGATCTATTTCCTCTCCGTCAAAAATAATCTTTCCGTTGTCCCTGATTTCCAGGAAGTTGAGACAGCGGAGCAAGGTACTTTTACCTGATCCGCTCGCCCCTACTAAACAGAGCACGTCACTCTCATTAACTGTCAAATCTATATCTTTCAATACATGCAAATCACCAAAAGACTTATTTAACTTTTCAACACGAATCATTTCTTTCATATTGCTCCTCCTATTTCTCACTCTTGGCCATCCTCTGTTCCACCGCGTTAACTATCACGGTGAATATCATAACCAGCAGTAAATAGTATATACCAACTATAATAAAGGTTTCCATAGTATTTAATGTTCCAGCGGCAATTCCCTGGGCTGTCCTGAACAACTCATCTACTGCAACGAAAGCAGCCAGTGATGAATCTTTTAAACCAATAATAAACTGGTTTCCAAGCGGGGGTACCGCTCTTCGCATAGCTTGAGGCATAACGATTCGCCGCATTGTCATAACTCCTGACATGCCTAATGAGCGCCCTGCTTCAGTCTGTCCTTTATCAATAGACTGAATGGCTCCACGGAAAATTTCAGCAATATAAGCAGAATTGTGTACAGCCAAGGCCAAAGCAGCTGACCAGAATGCTGAAAGCATAATGATCTGGGAAAAACCGTAAAATAGAGCAAATATCTGAACGATCAGGGGGGTTCCCCGGATGATAGTAATATAAGTTCCCGCAATGATTCGGAATATTTTCAGCGGGGAAAGTTTTAATAAGGCAAAAATAACGCCAATTACTGTCCCTATCAAAACAGAAGCTATTGTCAGCTGGATTGTTACAAGCCCGGCTTCAAGGAAAAAAGGATAAGTCCGTCGGAGTTCACTAATAAAGGTGCCAAAGTCGAATACACTTCCTGCAATCACATCATTCACCTCAAATGGAGAATCACATGTACAATCCGCTATGCACATGTGATTCGTGTTTTGTCATTTAAGTCTGTAACTTTTATTCCTGGCTGATATCCTCATCAAAATATTTTTCACTGATTTCTAAATATGTCCCGTCTTCCTTAATAGCAGAGAGCGCCTCGTTAATAGCCTCCAGTAAGTCTTCGTTGCCTTTTTTAACAGCTATTCCCATTTGTTCTACATCAATCAGGTCTCCGGCCATTTCGAGGTTGAGTCCCTGCTCATCAATATTTATAAGGCCGATCAGCCGGTCTGTAACAACTGCATCATGCCTGCCCTGGTCAAGAGACTGGAGAGCTACCACATCGGAGTCATAAGTGGATACATCTGTCGTATAATCTGCAATCATGTCTTCGTAAGTGGTAGCGAGCGCTACAGCCACGTTCGTATCCTCTGTAATATCGTCTATAGAAGCTATGTCGCTGTCCGGTCTCACATAAACTTGCGCGCCTGAGATATAGTAAGGGTCTGAGAAGTCAACCGTCTCTTGTCTTTCCTCTGTAATACCCATGCTTCCGATAATCGCGTCGTACCGGTCATCCTGAAGGCCCGGAATAATCCCAGAGAATGAAATACGATAAGGCTCACCTTCATATCCGAGTTCTTCTGCAATAGCCATGCCGATATCAACATCAAACCCGGTCAGTTCCCCATTCTCATCGACATAACTGAATGGCCTGTATTCCCCTGACAAGGCATAGACGAATGTTTCACCGTCTAAAGTCAAGTCAGCCTGTCCATCATTTGAATTCTCTCCTTGCGCCTGATCATTTTCTTCACCGCATGCTGAAATAACTAATACAGTACCAGCAGCAATCATAACAGGCAAAAATTTTTTCTTAAAGCTGGCCATAATTGTTCCCCCTTTTTAATACTTATTCTTTTAATAATTTTGTTAATTTTCTGACAAATAAACTTATATTATTATCATATTCAAAGATTACGATTAAATCAATATATAAATAAAATAAAAAAACTCAGAAAAGAAGGGAACTGTTCCCATTCTTTCTGAGTTTTCACCTGAGGCGCTCTTACTCCCCGGAGTCTTGTTTTATTTCACGGGTTTCTTTGGAATACAACAATTTCGTCATTTCCTTCCAGGCCCGGTCCTTTCCGTAAGCTGTTTCTGATGAAAATAGAATAACCGTATCTTCATCTTCTGCCTGAAGGACGTCCTTTATTTGCTGGATATGTTTGGACCATTTTCCTTTAGGAACCTTGTCCGCTTTAGTCGCTATAATCAGTACAGGCAATTGGTGAAACTTAAGCCAGTCATACATCATAACATCATCTTCAGTCGGCTTATGGCGGGCATCAATCAGCTGCACAACTCCCTTTAATTGTTCCCTTTTCTGAAAGTAGGCTTCCATAACCCGGCCCCATGCTTCCCTTTCTTTTTTGGAAACTTTCGCATAGCCGTATCCTGGTACATCTACAAAGTGAAACCGGTCATTAATAAAGTAAAAGTTAAGTGTTTGTGTTTTTCCCGGTCTCTGACTTGTTCTTGCAAGTCCTTTCCTCGAAAGTACTGTATTAATAAACGAAGATTTTCCCACATTCGAACGGCCTGAAAGCGCCAGTTCAGGGAAAACGCCCCCGGGAAACTGGTGCTCTTTAGCCGCGCTTATAATAAGTTCTGCATTTGCTATTTTCATTACTTCTCCCCTGCCAATGCATGCTTGAGGACGTCATCCAAATGAGATACCGGGATAAATGTGAGGTCTTCTCTCACGCTTTTCGGTATATCTTCCAAATCTTTTTCATTATCCTTCGGCATGATAATATGCGTTAAACCGGCACGGTGGGCACTCATTGACTTTTCTTTTAAACCGCCGATCGGAAGCACGCGGCCTCTTAAAGTGATTTCCCCTGTCATACCAACTTCCCTCTTTACAGGACGGTTTGTCAAAGCAGAGATAAGTGCTGTGGCCATTGTAATACCTGCAGAAGGGCCATCTTTAGGAACTGCGCCTTCCGGTACATGAATATGAATATCATTCTTTTCATTAAACCCCGGATCAATAGATAATTCTTTTGATTTAGAACGGATATAACTAAAGGCTGCCTGTGCAGATTCCTTCATCACATCCCCCAGCTTTCCGGTTAAGGTTAATTTACCCTTACCAGGAGAAACAGACACCTCAATAGTTAACGTATCTCCTCCTGCTGTAGTGTAGGCGAGACCGGTAGCAGCTCCTATCTGGTCCTCTGATTCGGCTTTTCCATATCTGAATTTTGGTTTTCCAAGCATGCTTTCAATTGTATTTTCAGTTACGACAACTTTTTTCTTTTCATTAGAAACAATCATTTTGGCCGCTTTACGGCATATGGTTGCCATTTGGCGTTCAAGGTTCCTTACACCTGCTTCACGGGTATAATAACGGATAACTTTAAGTAAAGCGTCATCTCTAACCTGAATTTTCCCTTTGGACAAACCATGCTCTTTAACTTGTTTTGGCAGCAGATATCCTTTTGCAATTTCCAGTTTTTCCACTTCGGTATAACCTGGAATATGAATAACTTCCATCCTGTCTTTTAATGGGGCCGGAATCGCTCCAATGTTATTGGCCGTGGTTACAAACATGACTTTAGATAAATCATAAGGTTCTTCAATGAAATGGTCACTGAAAGTATTGTTCTGTTCAGGATCCAGTACTTCGAGAAGCGCTGATGACGGATCTCCCCTGAAGTCATTAGCCATTTTATCGACTTCATCAAGTAAAAACACCGGATTGATACTTCCCGCTTTTTTCATGCCTTGTATGATTCGGCCCGGCATTGAACCGACATATGTCCGGCGATGCCCCCTGATTTCAGCTTCATCCCTTACGCCGCCGAGAGACATACGAACAAATTTCCGGTCAAGTGATCGTGAAATTGATCTGGCCAAAGATGTTTTCCCGACTCCGGGAGGGCCCGCCAGACAAAGAATAGGACCCTTAAGCTCTTGAGTCAGCTGCTGAACAGCTAAGTACTCAAGGACACGCTCTTTTACCTTTTCCAATCCATAATGGTCTTCATCAAGAATCTTTTCAGAACGGTGAATATCAAGCAGGTCTTCTGTTTCTTCGTTCCACGGAATCTGCACAAGCCATTCAATATAATTCCTGATTACAGAGCTTTCTGCTGAACTGGCAGGCATTTTTTCATAACGGCTCATTTCCTTATAAGCCTTCTCCTCAACGGATTCAGGCATATTGGCCTGGGCTATTTTTTCTTTAAGCTCTTCTATTTCGCCCTCTTTGCCTTCACGGTCGCCAAGTTCCTTTTGGATGGCTTTCATCTGCTCACGTAAATAGTACTCTTTCTGTGTTTTCTCCATGGATTTTTTAACACGCTGGCCGATTTTTTTCTCGAGACCGAGCACTTCTTTTTCATTGCTTAACACTTTTAGGATCTGGCCTAACCGGTCTTTAACCGAGATTGTTTCTAAAATTTGCTGCTTTTGTACAATTTTAAGCGGCAGGTGGGAAGCTACGATATCCGCCAGCCTGCCTGGCTCAATAATATCGGATACAGAAGCAAGGGTTTCCTGGGATATTTTTTTTGATAACTGAATATACTGTTCGAACTGTTCCAGCACATTTCTCATCAGAGCCTGTTCTTCTACAGTCGCTTCCTGGCGTTCTTCAACAAGTTCAACTTCTACTTCAGCATACTCCTCATTATCCGTATAATCCTCTATTTGCCCCCGTTGCAGACCTTCTACGAGTACACGAATCGTTCCATTAGGAAGCTTCAGCATCTGATTGACTTTAGCCAGCGTCCCAACGGTATAAATATCGCTTTGATCGGGCTCATCGGTCGAAATCTCCCGCTGAGTAGTGAGGAATATTTCATGATCCTCAACCATGGCCTTTTCCAGAGCTTGAACTGATTTTTTCCTTCCTACATCCAGGTGGAGGACCATAGTCGGGTAGACAAGCAACCCTCGCAGTGGAAGTAAAGGAATGTTTCTTCGTACATTTTCACTCATATGTAACACCTCCGTTTGGTAGATTTTTTAGACAGATAAATACTTTATTTATCAGACCTTACCGGTTACGTTCTGTGAACAAACTCAACGGTAAACCAGTGAGCCAAAAACGACGTCATCCCATAGGATCACGTCTTGGGGCTTACCATAATGATTCTTGTTCAATTTTATCCTATTGTGCCTTCTTTGTCTAACAATGACAAAGAACTTAGCACTGCTTCATGCTTTTCATCCTTATTAATGTCTTTTACCTTTAATACTTTGTCAAAAACCTGTTTTAAATTTTCCACCGGGTAAACGTCTATCCCTTCGATATTTTTTAATAGCGACTGAAAATTATCTTTAGGAATAAGAGCAGTGGAAGCACCTGCTTGTTTTGCCGCCTCTACTTTAGCCATCACTCCGCCTACCGGGAGAACATCGCCATGGATCCCCAGCTCTCCTGTTATAGTCACTGTATGGGAAACAGGCAGTTGGAAAATTGCAGAATAAATAGCTGTAGCAATCGCTGTGCCTGCTGAAGGTCCGTCAATAGGCGTACCACCTGGAAAATTCACATGTAAATCATAATCATGTGTTCTGACACCCATTTTTCTTAAAACCGTCAAAACGTTCTCAACCGAACTTCTTGCCATACTCTTTCGTTTAACTGTTCGCATTTGATCGCCGGTGCTTTCTTCATCGGCAATTCCTGTAACAATAAGACTTCCATTATTTATCTTCTCTATAGCAGTCACTTCAATATCCAGCACTATACCTGCTCCAGGTCCCATAACAGCAAGACCATTAACAAACCCTATTTTGTCCACAGGGATAATCTTTTTCTCCATTCTCGGCGACTGCTGGCTGGCATGAATGACATATTCCAGATCTGAAGAGGTCAGTGTCAGCCTTCCTTCATTCATTGCAATACCGGCTGATAACTGCACCATATTAACTGCTTCCCTTCCGTTTGTTGCATAATTAGCTACCCAGTCAAACACATCTTCTTCCACGTCCATTTTTAATTTCTTAACTGCTTTTCTCGCTACAGTTTTTACTTCTTCCCGGGTAAGCCCTCTGAAATAAACCTCCACACACCGCGAACGGATGGCAGGCGGTATTTCTTCAGGCCTTCTTGTGGTAGCTGCTATTAAACGGAAATCTGCCGGAAGACCCCGGCTGAAAATGTCATGGATGTGCTCTGGAATTTGCTCGTTCTCCTCGTGATAGTAGGCGCTTTCCAAATAAACTTTTCTTTCTTCAAGTACTTTTAACAGCTTATTAATCTGGATAGAATGTAATTCCCCAATTTCATCGATAAATAAAATACCGCCGTGAGCTTTTGTTACTGCTCCTGGTTTCGGCTGCGGAATTCCCGCCTGCCCCATGGCCCCGGCTCCCTGGTAAATAGGGTCATGAACAGATCCTATAAGCGGATCAGCTATACCTCTTTCGTCAAACCTCGCAGTAGCTCCATCCAGCTCTACAAAAACAGCATCAGACTGAAACGGTGAACGGTCATTATTTTTTGCTTCTTCCAGTACAAGCCTGGCTGCTGCTGTTTTCCCTACTCCGGGGGGACCGTAAATAATAACATGCTGAGGGTTAGAACCGCATATAGCAGCCTTTAAAGACTTAATTCCGTAGCTTTGGCCGACAATTCCCTTGAAGGATTGCGGACGGACTCTTTCTGATAATGGTTCGCTTAATTTTATCTGACGAAGCCGTTTTAACTGCTGCATTTCTTTTCTTGACTCTTTATCTAAAGAAACCTTCTGAGTGCGCTGGTTTTTTAATAAGTTCCAAAAATAGAGACCGATTATTACACCAAATAAAAGTTGAATTAGCACTGCTGCTCCTGAAAAAGTCATGTTTATATCCTCCTGATGGTCGTTTGTTCCCTTTAGTGTTTCCGAAGACCATTCAGATAAACTTAATTTCGGCAGGAGGCAGAAATTAGCATCGGCACAAAAAAACGCCCCCTTAAACTGAAAAGGAGGCGTTTGACTGATAATTAAGCACTTTCTTTAGGCTCTTTCTGATCTTTAATTTCTTCACCGTCGTCAGAAAGAAGTGTTGGACGCTTTTTATCCCTGACTGTTTCATCAGTAATAATACACTTAGCGATATCTTCACGGGATGGCAATTCATACATCACATCAAGCATCATGGACTCTATAATTGACCTTAAACCACGAGCTCCTGTTTTACGTTCAATAGCCTGGTTTGCTACTTCACGGAGGGCGCCATCGGTAAATTCAAGCTCTACTTCATCAAGATCCAATAGCTTCTGGTATTGTTTGATTAGAGCGTTCTTAGGCTTTGTCAAGATTTCAACTAAAGCCGCCTCATCCAAATGTTCAAGGCTGGCAATTACAGGAAGTCTTCCGATAAATTCCGGAATAAGCCCGTATCTCAATAAATCTTCAGGTAAGATCTTTGATAAATACTGGTGTTCCTGTAAATCATCCTGTTCAGTCTCTGAACCGAACCCTATTACCTTTTTACCCAGACGGCGTTTAATGATCTGATCAATTCCATCAAATGCTCCGCCGCAAATGAACAGAACATTAGTTGTATCAATCTGGATGAATTCCTGATGCGGGTGTTTACGTCCTCCCTGAGGCGGGACACTGGCCGTCGTACCCTCAAGAATTTTCAAAAGAGCCTGCTGAACCCCTTCCCCGGATACATCACGGGTAATAGACGGGTTTTCAGATTTCCTGGCAACTTTATCAATTTCATCAATGTAAATAATACCTCGTTCTGCCTTTTCAACATCATAATCGGCAGCCTGAATAAGTTTTAATAAAATATTTTCCACGTCTTCGCCTACATAGCCGGCTTCTGTGAGGGAAGTCGCATCGGCAATCGCAAACGGCACATTCAAAATTCGGGCTAATGTCTGAGCCAGTAAGGTTTTACCGCTTCCTGTCGGGCCGATCAGACATATATTACTCTTTGCAAGTTCAACTTCATCATTTTTAGAACTTGAATTCACACGTTTGTAATGGTTATATACGGCAACCGAGAGCGTCTTCTTTGCCTGATCCTGGCCGATGACATAATCGTTCAGGATTTCACGGATCTCCTGCGGTTTAGGAATATCTTCCATTTCCACTTCTTCTTCCGTTCCTAATTCTTCTTCCACGATCTCAGTGCAAAGTTCAATACACTCATCGCATATATAGACGCCCGGACCGGCAACTAATTTTCTTACTTGGTCCTGTGTTTTACCGCAGAAAGAACACTTTAATTGTCCTTTTTCTTCGTTAAATTTGAACATTGTCTTCACCCCTTACGTTAAGATTAAACCATACAGAAAAGGTCCAGGATAGTTCGGTCTCCTGAGGATTCTATGTTTACATTGTACGTCTTCATATCTTTTTTTAATCATAAAGATATTTTAAAAACTTAAAGTCATGGCTGAAAGCTGGAATTTCCAGCTCATTCCTTCTTACTGAATTGTACCATAATTGGCTGAAATATGATAAGCAAAGCAGCAGCGGATTCCTGCTTATTAATATAAGATATGGTTCGGTTTAGAATAAAGGAAGTTGAATTCTGTTGTCAACTTAAACGCCTTTAAATTTATGTATAAAACAAGGCACGATTGACTCGCGCCTTGCTATCGCCGTTTACGGCACTAATTAAATTTTCTTGCTGTTATCAACTAAGAAGTCAATAGCTTTACGCACTTTTAAGTCGCCTTTTAAGTTATCAGTTCCACCTTGCATATCAAGGATCTGTTTAATTTCATCGGCAGAACGCTGGTACATTTCAGCCATTTGGTTAATTTCCTTTTCAACGTCTTCATCAGATGCCTCAAGGTTTTCAGTTTCCGCAATAGCTTCGAGAGTTAAGTTCATACGAACACGCTTTTTAGCATCGTCCTGGAACTGGGCTTTCATACCTTCTTCATCAGTTTGCGCGAACTGGTAATACATATCCAGTGACATGCCTTGTGCCTGCAATCGCTGGCCAAACTCTTCAAGCATGCGGTTAACTTCTGTATCAACCATAGCTTCAGGAATTTCAATTTCAGCATTTTCAGATGCTTTTTCTACAAGCGTATCTTTCATCGCCGTATCTGCTTCCTGCTTTTTAGCTTCTTCGAGCTTGGTGCGTACATCCTTCTTGAGGTCTTCAAAAGACTCAAGCTCTTCGTTTACATCTTTAGCAAGCTCATCATCAAGCTCAGGAAGGTCTTTACGTTTAATATCGTGGACTTTCACTTCGAATTTTGCTGGTTTACCGGCAAGTTCCGCTGAATGATAGTCCTCAGGGAATTCCACGTTAACTTCCGCTTCCTCTCCTGATTTAACTCCGACTAACTGATCTTCAAAGCCAGGGATAAACTGGCCAGAACCAATTTCTAATGAGTAATTTTCAGCTTTTCCGCCTTCAAATGGTTCTCCGTCTACAAAACCTTCAAAGTCAAAAACAACTGTATCGCCTTTTTCTACTTGTCCGTCTTCAACAGCAACAAGATCGGCATGCTTTTCCTGCAGCTTGGTCAGTTCTTCGTCAACCTCTTCGTCTGTTACTTCGCTGCTTTGGTCCTCAACTTCAAGGCCTTTATACTCGCCTAAGTTAACTTCAGGTTTAACTGTTACTGTTGCAGTAAACACCAGCGGTTTCCCTTTTTCCATTTCATCAATGTCAATGTCCGGACGGTCAACCGGCTCGATTCCAGACTCTTCAACCGCTTCCGAATAAGCTTGCGGAAGCAGAATGTCCAATGCATCCTGGTAAAGAGCTTCAACTCCGAAACGCTGTTCAAAAATCGGGCGTGGCACACGGCCTTTACGGAAGCCAGGAACATTAACTTTCTTTACTACTTTTTTAAAGGCCTCATCAAGTGCGCTGTCAACTCGTTCACTATTGACTTCAACTGTTAAAACACCGGAATTACCTTCTTTTTTTTCCCATTTTGCAGACATATATACTTTCCCTCCAACATAAAAAAAAATCGTTTTTATTCAGCATCTGTTTTTGCAACCCTTATATTATAACATACGGCCTATGCATTTCAATGATTTCGGGCGGATTCTAAGAAGAGCTGCTGAAATCCTTTATGTAGATCCTTAAAAATTATGTATTCTTACTATCCATTGAAAAAAGAAGGGATTCAATTTTTTTCAGGTGATTGACCGCTTCCTTTGCTTCAAGATCAGAGACCTTGTATAAGTTTTTTATCTCTTTAAAATCTGCTTCTCCTTCGAGCAGGTCTTTACCCATATAGTGGAGAGCGCAAGCCCATACATTTGCATCCAGCGGCTGCGGTGATTTAGGGTACAGTGCAAATAAGTAATGCCACCAGACTTGCTGGATCATCTCAAACAAGGAAGGATTTTTCTGGGCAAGAATTTCTTCAAGTCTCCTTACCACTCTTGTGCCAAATTTTTCATGGAACACATCTTCCAAATCCTGAATCCTGATTTTAAAATTTTCACCAAACTTATGTACTTCATACTCTTCCTGGCTCTTCATCTCTTTCAGCGTCTGTAATAAATAACTTTTCAATACAGGATTGTTTTCTTCCCCTTTTAAAAAAGTTCTGTACGCTTCTTCTACTTTTTGTGACTCATGCTGGCTCAGCTGCTGAATGGCTCCCCATTGCTGGTCAGGATTTCCTTTTTCAAGCGCCTGGATCAATTCCTCTGTTGACGGTCCTATTTCAAGTGACTCTTCATCAGAGACATCCGTATCAAACTCAATTTCTTCGAATCCATCTGTCATTTGCCGTGAGAATTCGAGTAGATGATAAAAAGATTCTGCCATTTTCGGAGGCAGTTTATCTTCTTCAATAACAACTTCCAGCAGATCGACAACTTCCTGATAGGCGCCCAACTGGACCAGGAGTGACACATAAACCTGAAGAACATCATAATACTCGCCAATTCCTTCGTGGAGCATCGACTCGCAATGTTTTTTTGCTTCCTCCAGCCGGTTTAACTCTATGTTGGTAATAACAAGGCCGTAACGGGCCTGGGGGTGTCCGTACTCCAGTTCAGTGGATTGCTTAAAGTATGTTAAAGCATCATAATATTTTTTTTCTTTTAAAGAGGTCATTCCTTTCTCCACCAGCCTGGGTACAAGACCCGGAAAAAGGATGACATTATCATCTTGCCCGTTTGTCTGCTTCCCCATATTCGCTCACCACCTTTTAGAATGAATGCACTTTCCCACTTTCCATTAGTTTATCAATTAAGAAATGGAAAAACAAATAGAATTCAAGTAAAAGTCATAATTTTAAAATAAATGTTTCTAATTAATAAAAAACGTTTATAAGGAAACAAAGGCTACTTTATTTTATCCCGAAAGGAGGGTTTGCTATGCTTGAACTTGCTCTATTGACCTTAGCCGCTGTCATGGTGACTCTCATCAGCTTAAAACCCGCTCTCCCAAAACGTCCTGCTTTTACGACTGTTAAAAAAATTGAACCAAACGAGCTCGACGGAAGCCAGCGATATATATACGACACTTTGATGGACAGGGGATATTACGTCACTTGCGGAATTAAAGAAAAAAATGTCTCTCTCCCGCTTGCACTTGTACCCTTTCGCATTGCCCTAATCGAACGGAAGCACGGTTTCATGAAAAACTTGACGGTTTCATTGTACTTAAACATAAAAGGCTGGGAAACTATTTTTTATTCAGACTCGATTAATGATCAGGATATGTCGGTGATACTTGAAAAAATCAAAGTCCATGATTTTAACGACGAAAGAGAAATGAAAAAAGTCCAGTAATAATGAGTACAAAAAAGGTGCCTTAATTAAGGCACCTTTAGTTATTTATGTAATGGCGTCCCAGGAGAGATTCGAACTCCCGACCGACGGCTTAGCTTACATTACAGTTAAGATACTGTCCCTTATCAGTAAAACCTCAGCATATCAACAGGGACAGGACAGATAATTTCTCCCTATATAATAGTAGGGATTAGAACAGTTTGCTAACAGAGTTCTATTACCTTCATTATTATATTAACTCAAATTATGTATTTTCACAATGGAGTTTCTGCTTTATTCTCAATTCTTGCCTCCTGTTATATAATCTTTATGTATTGTTAATTTTTACAAAAAAAGGGAGGGTAGGCTCATGCTTGAGGATTTAAGTTGGTTAAGTGATTACTACACTTTTTTATCAGGTTTTGCTGGAATACTTACAGGAGGCTTAATCACATGGCTAGTAACTAGAGACAGTCTACATAAGCAGTTTCAGGAGCAGGATAAAAGACAGCAGGCTCAGGAAAGGAGAAATGAGATCATAGCCCTTAATGCTGTCCACAAAGAAATTCAACATAACCTTATACAGTTTAGAGGAACAAAGAACATAATGGAAGGTGAAAAGATGGAGTTAATCAGTTATAAGGCAAGTAATTTACATAACAATTACTCAATGGAGAAATGGAATCAGCATAGTGATACTGTGCTATTTATTGAGGACTTAGACTGTCTTTCCAAGCTACAGGCTTTTTACATTAACCTAAGTTTTGAAATCACTAACCAAGTAACCAATAAGAAAAAGACAGAAAAGCTGATTGAATCTGGACTCCATTTAAGTAAGCAATTAGAGCAGTATATTGAGGCATACAAAAAGCAGGAGACAGCCTAAGCCATCTCCTGCAAATTCCTTATCCACTTTCTTTCTCCTTTGAAGCAAAAATATTTATAACCCTTTCTACCTCCCTTTGTTCTAGCAGGTCAATTAATTCATTAATTTTATCCTCAGTTGTACCTAAGTCAGTTAAAGTAGCAGTAGCTTTCTCTACATACTCCATTCTCAGCTCTCTGTCTTTCTCTAATACCTTTGTCATCATCTCAATACTAAGCACCTGTTTTAACAGTAAATCCTTATTCTCATCTGACACACTTGTAATTACATATGACTTACACAAGTTTAAATTACCTTCCATTTCCATTAGCTGTTCCTCTAACAATTCAATAACCCTGTTATTTTCAACTATCTCCTCTACTGTCTCTTTAAAAAATGTTTCATTCTTTTGTGTCACCTGCTCCATAGTTGGCATAAATTCCATCATTTCTACTATGCTTAACATTTTAACATCTCCTTTTTGTCTGCTGTTTTTTCTTCCTCACTTCTCTGATTAGAAAATGAAAATCAACTGTGACACCCTGAGAAAAAAAGAGGAGACAGCCTAAGCCATCTCCTGAAAGTACTCCTCATATAAATCTGTCCATCTCCTGCCTGCTACAATCATTCCCACTGCAGCCCTGCTCACTTTGTATTCCTTAGCTAGAGCTGTTTGACTGACTCCCTTATCATGGTACTCCCTCAGCATCTGCCTCACCTGTAAAGCAGTCAGTTTGTTACCCTTTCTCCTGACTGCATCTGTTTTATTCAAGCTCCTGAACATTACAAACAGCCCTCTGTATTCCTTGCCATTAAGTATCTTGTTAATTGCACCTTTAGGAAGATCAAAAGCCTCTGCCAGTTCCTCAATGCTCCTCTCAGACTGATAAAAGCCCTCTAGCATCTCATAAGCCTGATACTCTGTAATCCTAGTCTCTACAGCTTTATTTTCTTTAAGTCCAATAACATAAGCATGAATAATATTGTCTGTCTGACTGAGGTATTCCAAATTATTTAAGCTGTTGTCTGCCTTATCTCCTGAAATGTGGTTAATAGTCATTCCCTTACTCATCTGCTCAATATACTGCTCTGCATCTGCTAAGATCATTACAATATGATGCAGGTAAACAGTCATATATTTTTTATTAGCTGAGTCCCTTATGGAAAAGTTAGCATAGCCATCAGAGGAATAACTTACTTTCCTATGCTCCTCAGGGAAATTCTGATTCTGTATTTTCACCTCTCCTGCCTCCAAATTGTAAGAGCTGTTTTCAAGCTCCATAACCTTCTTTACAATCCTGACTCTGTTCCTTAACTGCTCTGCATTTAATCTTTTCATTCTGTAGCCCTCCAAATTGTTTTTAATATCATAAGTATTTAAAGTTTAATTCTCTCTGATTTACTAAAACCACTTACATAAGTCTTAAACAGTTCATGATCTGTAAAGGAAAAGTATTTGCTATCTTTGTATTCTGTACCAATGACTTTTCTATCTTTTATCACTGGATGAGGATAAATAACTTTTATATTGTGGTTTCTATCAATAGCCCACTTCTCAGGCTGTTCTAGTACCTCTATACAATCCTTTAAACAATCCTGAATCTTTTTGTTATAAGCCTTGTCAAACTCTTTTACAATCTCCCTTGTCATTGTTTGAGCCTGTTTTTCATCTTCTACATCCTGCCCTATATAGTAAAGTACTTTCTCAATAGATACTCCATGTACAAACAGCTTTTTATGATAATGCTGTTTCAGGCTTTGATAATCTGATGATTTTAATTTAGCCACTGTCAGCACCTCCAAAGAGCCTGTTCAGTTCCTCAGGTTTTTCCTCAAGCAGTTCCATAAACAAGTTAAAAGCTACTGGACTAAATGTTCCTGACAGTATGCCTCTTACATGGAAATAACTCATTTCTCTGAAAGTCCTGTTAATAACATTAAAACTCTTGCCCTCAACATAATACATATATAGAACCTTGCCTAACTGCTCACCTGTAACCCTTCCATTATCTATTCTCAGTAAGTCCTGCCCTTTCTCACTGATTGCCTCTGACTGCTCTCCTGATACTGCCCATTCATTAAACCTATAGTTAATCATCCTGCTCCCTCTCCTCTCTGATAATAAAAGAAAAAAGCAGATGCCTCAGCACCTGCCTTATATCTTTGTTTTCATTGTTAATACCATGCTTGCTACTTTTAACAGGAAGATAACAGCAATTCCCTCAAGAAGTACTGACAATGTAAAGCCCTCCTTTATTAGTAATTGCTCATATCTCTCTCCCTCAGCTTTTTAGTAGTTGCCTCTCCTAGTTTCTAAAGTGAAAAGCCTTTCCAAGTCTGTAGTTAATTCTCTTTGTCCTAAATGAGTACCATTGTACCTCTGATTCTGATTTTTCTTATCTACAATACCAAAGTCTAGCAGTACTGATCTTGCAAACTTGAAAGGATGATTAATACCTTTTGCAAATTCCCTAAGAGTCTCATTGTCCTCCTTTAAGCTCCTGACTGATACTGTCTCTTTGTACTCTGATTCCAGAGCTGTGTACATCAGCTTTGCTGAGTTATGAACCTTAAAAAGCTCCTGTACAATTTCCTCAAGTTCTCCTGTCCTCTGATTAGCTACTGCCTTATTAACTCCCTGCTGTAGCTCAATCTGTTCCTCAAGCTCCTGAACCTTCTTAACTAGCTTTTTTGCCTCTGTTACATCAGTTGCTTTGTCTTTCTCAGCTTGCATAATTTCAAGCTCCTGCTCAATCTCTGTTACTGTCTCTGCATCCTGCTCAGCTAGTTCCTCAAGCTCATCAATTTTATCTCTCAGCTTAGCCACTGCTGTAGCAATCTCATTTACTTTTTCCTGCATCTCTTTAGTCATTGTTTGTTTACTCATTATTGACCCTCTCCCTTTTGCTTATTGTTTTTCTTTCTGTTCTGTCTTTCTGACTTTCTAATCATGGACTGCAATTCTTCCTGAGTATCAACAAATACCTCAAGCTCATCCTCATACTGGCTTTCTCTCAGCCTCACCTGCTCTTTATCTACATCAGGAGCCTTAGTTGCTGACTTTGCCTGTTGCATAACCTCAATTTTTTCTTTTGCCTCCTGCTTGCTGTAACCTAAGTCATGAATAAAAAACTGTTCCCATTCCTCAGGAGATGTCTTAGACTGTTTTTGTTTGTCCCAGTCTTTACCTAAGGCATATTTTTTAACATTCTTGTTACTGGCTGAATTACCTAGCAGTTGCGAGGCTTTATTTTTTGCCCTCTCTGTCCTGACTGCCTGAGCCAATAACTCAAGATCAGGATGCTCTGTCTGGTTGTAAAGTGAGGCAAACAATAAGCCAAAATACATCAGCTCCTGCTTAAAGCTCTCATCTGAAATATCAGCATCTATAAAGTTTTGAGTATTTCCTGCTGACTTCTTATTTCCTCTGTACAGCTTATCTGACTCCTCTAGCATGATGCCTAGCTGTCTAGTATCCATATGCTTATTAATAGAAGAAAGGCTGTTTTTAATGAACCACCTTAGACTGGATGCCTTTGTATTCTGAAAGACCATAACATCATTAGCAGTCATGCCAGTAAAGTCAATAAGGAGCTGCTTATCTCTAGCAGAGCCCTGAATGGCAGACTCATAAAGAGACTTAATAAACTCATCAATCTGCTCCTCACTGAGCTGTCTGCTCTGCATACTGTTTAAATCAATTTCAGGCTCAGCCTCTTCCTTACCTCTCTCAATTTCTTCCTCATATGTTTCTTTGTGATCTGAAAGGTATTTCCTCAGCCCTCTGTCACTTATCCCTATTGCTTTTGAATATTTAGCCTGAGTAATACTGCTGTCTAATCCTTTCAAGTAACCAAAAGCCTGAGCATGTTCCTCAGGACTGTTAGGCTGAAAATCCTCAAGTACTTCCTGCAATAGTTCCTCTTTTTTCTGTGCCATGTGCTTAACTCCTTTCTGCTCTGCTATAAATGTTGTCTGTTTCCTGCCCTACCTCTCAATAGTTGCTCTCTTTTTAAATTAAACTAATGGAGGAATGAAAAAGAGCAGATGCATCAACACCTACTCTTTCTCTCCTACCTATAGTCTAGCTGTGACATACCATTTTAAAGTTCCCCAGGAAGAAAAATTGGTAGTTAGCTAATTATTTTTTATTGATGATAAACTCAGCGTACATATTGAATGGAGGATAACCCTCTTGCCTGTAAACAATAAGAGGATTCACCTTAATTATAGTCTCTCTACCTCTCTTAATTCTGACAAAGACTGACATACCATTCCATCTAAGGCTAGATACCTTTTTAGCTACCTCTTTACTATGTAGCCCTGTAACCTCTGTAATATCATTTACAGTTAAATACTGGTCTTTGCTTGCATCAGGCTCATAAGGATTAGCAGTCAATAAGTTATGATGATAGTTTACAAGTGGGATAATGCTGTAAACAAAGCCCAGATCAGCAGGCTTAATTTTATCCTCTGCATATAGCTCTTTAACATTGTTCATAAATACCTTAGCAGTCTTTTTAGTAGACTTGCCTTTATTGACATCTTTTCTAAAGCAGTACTCATCATTTACAAACAGGGCTTTATATTGCTTTCCATATAGATCAATCTTCTTTTCCTCAATCAGCCCATGCTTTTTAAACTTGTTAATCAGACTGCTTACTGTGTCATACTTTTTAATTTTGAGAACCTCTAGCAGATCTTTTCTAGTCATTGGCAGTTTTGAGTCATTCTCTTTTTTCAGCATATTATCATAACTGATATAACACTGAATGACTGCAAAATACCCTTTGTCTTTCATGCTCAGCATGTTGTCAGCCTCCTTAGCTTTCTCCATCTTTGCAAAATAAAAAGGATGCTTTTCTGCTCCCTGTGCATCCCTGTAAGCCTTCTTTCTTTTTTCATTCTCAATTACTTCCTGCTGTTCTTTAGTTCTTGTTTGAGTAAATTCTTTTATTTCCCCAGTTTCTCTATCAATGTACTCTCTGCTCATGTCTAACTCCTCATTTCTTTAATAGTTGTCATTTAATCACCTACTCTCTCTCAAACAGTCTGTCTCCTGTTTGTGGGAAGTCTCCTTTACTTCCTCACCTTTATGTGTGGCTATTAGTACCAATTTAAAGGTATAAAAGAAGAAAAATTAGCAGCAGGGAATCATGAGGGAAAGCTGGAGGGAGTACTTGAGCATTATTTCCCTTTTGTGTAGCCAGTGGAAGGATGACAAAAACTGAAATAGGTATGCAAAATTGGCATCCTCATAAAAATAGGTAGTAAAAATGGGGGTATAACTGCTTAAATAGGTAGTAAAAATGGGGGTAAAAGCAAAATGGGGTTGAGCCATAGAGCCACAAGGGATAGAGGGCTATTTTGCAGAGGAGAATCCTTCTTATCTTAAAGAGTATTAGCCTAAAGGCTAGGAGCAAAGCTCCCCAACAATATAGATAAACCTGCACATCTTTAAACCCTTATTACAATAGCTTAGCCAGTAAAGCAGTTGGGGCAGTAAGAGCAGTTTCAGCAGTAAGAGGCAGGAGGTATTGTAGTTTGTTTTAAGGAATTAAGCTCTTTTATTCTCAAGTTGGGAGGCTGAAAGGCTTTAGCCTGAAAGACTCAATCTTTTAAGATTTAATTACTGCAAGATCAGCCTTTAAAACAGCTCAGCCAGTCAGACATTTAAGTGACAGGGAGACAGCTTACTGACAATGTAAAGCTGTTTTACCTCAGCTTAGGAATTGAGGCAGTTATAATTACTGCCTTCTCCTTTCTCTTTGACATAAACAGTCAAGGCTTTATTGCTTTCTGTTTTGCTATAAATGTTTGGCTCTCTTAATAATAAGTATTCATTCTGTGATGAGGCAGTCTGTGGACAGTATTTAATTACTGTTTGCAGGCTGTCTTTTTTTTTGTGCTTTTTAGCAGTATGAAAATACTACTTACAGTATGGGGGGCTGTTATTACATGGGGAGGGAGGTACTGTTCAGGCTCATTTTGATACATAATCATTACTGATAAAGAAAGTAATAAATACAGAAATGATACTGCATTAATTTGATACAGAAATCAGGGCTGACAGTACAAGAATAAGGCAGTAAGTTCTCTTTGTCTCAATCTCAGTAACCTTACAGAGGAGTAATTGCAGTGTATGCTGTATAAAGAATTTATTTGTTCTGTGTATAAAACACTCAAGAAAAGCCTCCCTCCTCTCCCTCCTCCATTTCTGCTATTTTTGTCAGGACTCAGCACACAATAAGCCCTCAGCCTTTGCCAGTTTTGATCTGAGAGCTTTTCCTCTGGTCTGTCCTTCCCTAATCATGGAGGAATAACTGTAGCTGTGTGAGCTTTCTATGGACTCACAAGCAGAGCAGTATATTAAGGCTCTTTCCCTCTACCTGCTGTTAAAATCTCAGTAACAAACAGGGAGGGTGGTACTGGCAGGACTGACAAGATGTCAGGGCTATATTGTACAGGGAGGGCATATTGTCAGGAGCTGAGAGAATGACAAGGGTTAACATACTGGCAGGGTTATTTTCAACTTCAAGGAATGTATCAGGAGGAGAATCAAGGCTTAGGCAGAGTGTGTCAAAAAGTACTGGTTTTTACACTGTTCTTGATACAGAATGAGCTAACAGAGTAATGCAGTATTAGAGTGTATCAAAAGTCTGTATAAAAAGTATTAACTCTCTCAGCCAGTGAAAGACTCTTATAGCTATGACAAATTGTTACTGTTGTCTAATAGTCCATTGTTATTCAAAGTATTGTCTGAGTTACCTTGCTGATCTGTCTGCTATTCCCTCTACTCAGTCTGTATGTTTATGGCAGACTAAAAATGTAGGTTATGGCAGTCCTTTTATGCAGGCCCCCCGCGGGGGGCCTGCATAAAAAAAGCCACTTGTTAACACTCCCAAAATTCAATACACTTCCTGTTGGACCCAATTCTGGCAGGAGGTAGTTTTAGGAGATGTTACAAGTGGACGAAATTAAGTATATCAGAAATGAAGTGAATTCTAAAGGTCACAGCTATTCAGATGTGGCTAGAAGGACTAATACCGATTACAGGACTGTAAAAAAATATGCCGATATGGACGAGTTTCAACCGAAAAAAAGAAAGAAAAAGAGACAGCCAGCACCGGTGATGGATCCAGTCAAAGATTTAGTCGATCAATGGCTGAAAGAAGATATGAAAAAGAAAAAGAAGTATCAAAGGACTGCCAAACGTATTTGGCAATTATTACAGAAGGAAGTGGCTTTTAATGGTTCTGATCGAGCTGTTCGGTCCTATGTGTCCAAACGAAAAAAGGAATTATTGGAAGAAAGCGATCAAGCCGCCCTTCCGTTGGTGTCAAAGCCCGGTGATGCGCAAGTCGATTTCGGAGAGGCCCCCTTCAAAGTGGAAGGAAAGGTTGTGGATTTGCCGTATTTAGTAATGTCTTTTCCCTACAGTAATGCCTTCTTAGTACAGGTATTTGAATCTGAAAATCAGGACTGTTTCCTGGAAGGGTTAAAACGATTCTTTAACCACCTTGACGGCGTACCGAGAAGAATTAGATTTGATAACTTATCACCGGCAGTCAAGAAAGTCTTGGCGTACGGGGAACGTGAGCTCACAGAGGGGTTTAAGCGCTTCGCCTTACATTACGGATTTGAGTCGAATTCTGTAATCCCGGTGCTGGGAATGAAAAAGGTCACGTAGAAGCTTTGGTTAAATACGTAAGAAATAATTTCTTCCTTCCGGAACGAACAATTTACCAACTTGATGATGAAAACCAGTTTTTATGGAAAGAAGCTGAAGAAGACAGGCATAGACTTCATTACGAAAAGAAATGGGAGATTACAAGACTGTTTGAGGACGATAGAACGGCCCTCCTGTATCTCCCTCCGAAAGAATATGAGTGTATTCGCTATGAAACGCTTAAAGCTGACAAATACGGATATGTGGCAGTGGACTCGAAAAAATATTCTACTTCCCCGCGTTTCTCTAATCAGAAAGTCGTGGTGGGTGTGACATATAACAGCGTAAAGATCCTTTCGGATCACTATGAGATTATAGTGAGCCATAGACGGCTATATGGGGATGAATCAAAGTCTATGAATTGGCAGCCTTATTTATCTTTAATGGCCAAGAGACCGAATGCACTTAAATACACCACGTTTTATGATCAGCTGCCTCAGACATGGCAAAGCTATTTGGACGCGTGTACGTTAGAGGAAAAGAAAAAGGCGCTCCAATTACTCTCAACCCTTTTGAAAGAGCATAGTCTAGAAACAGCCAATAAGGCATTAGAAATGGCCTCTGAGTGGCACCACCCTTCTTCAGATACCATTAGGCAAGTCTTTCACCAACTTATTCATGGACGTGGTTACAGAGAGACTATGCAGTTGAACAGCACAATACCCACAATGCCACTGGCCGAACGAGGCATAACGAAGTATAATGCCTTCTTTCATCAGGAAGGGAGGGAGGCTTAATGCAGGAACAGATTCAGGAATACGCAAAACGTTTAAAGCTGAGTTGGATTCGGGAGCACTACCGTGAGGTGGAAGCTGCGAATCTGGAAGAATATTTACTGAAACTCTTTGAAAATGAAATTGAGCAGCGTGAAGAACGTAAAATCAGTTTACTATTAAAGGCGGCAACGTTGCCGAATGTACCCGGCAAGCCTTTTAGTTGGAAAGAAGTAAAATTAGGGCAGGGTTTAACCCAGCAGTCGCTTCTAGCTGGAGATTTTATTGAAGCAAAAGAAAATATGATCTTTTATGGGGGTGTAGGGGCAGGCAAGACGTTCCTTTCAACTCTGATCGGTATGAATGCCATAAATAAGTTTGGCAAACGTGTTAAATTCTATACCGTCGCTTCACTCGCCAATGAGTTGTTAGACGCGAATGAAAAAGGAACACTGACAAAGCTGTTCAAAAAAATCGAAAAGCTTGATTTATTGATATTAGATGAACTAGGGTACATCCCTCTTCATAAACAAGGGGCGGAGCTCCTATTCCAGGTTATCTCGCTGTGTTATGAAAAACGGAGTATTATCATTACAACAAATTTGCAGTTCGGTGAGTGGAACCACGTTTTTGGAGATCCTATTTTGACAGAGGCAGTGGTGGATCGCCTGATTCATCACTCTCATTTAGTACTCTTCGGAGGTGATAGCAACCGGATGAAAGAGTCATTACTCATGGATCGAATGTAAAGTTGTATAGGTGTTAATGGGTGGCTGCAAAAAGGCTTGCCGTTTTATACATTTTTCTCTTGCCAAATACAGTCTGTAAGTAACTCAGTTTATCTCAGAAAGTAAATAAGAAATGTAGCAAGCTCTGAGAATACATAGAAAAGCTGTATAGAGTCCTGTATTGTTCAAGACTTACAGCACCTGAAACAGTATGGGTAAGCTGAGAGAGGTTGTGAGAGATTCTGTGAGGGACTAGAGGAGGTAACACCCGCCCAGTATGGGGGTCAGGGGGCAATTTGGAAGGCAGGATGCTCCTAAAAAATGCTCAACCCTAATATTTAAGAATGGCAGGAACTTAACATAGTTCAAAATTCTTTAATTCTACAAATAGCATACATGTTTTAACTAGCTGTATTAACTGGGAATGTACACTATGAATGGTTAAAGGAGGTATATCTGTGGTGGACAATGTTTCAAAGCAAGAAAGAAGTAACATTATGAGAAAAGTCAGATCACAGTCTGATTTAGAAAATGTAGTGTCAAAAGCTTTGTGGAAGAAAGGTATTAGATATAGAAAAAATGTTAAATCACTAATGGGTAAACCTGATATTGTTATACAAAAATACAAAATTGTAATATTTATAGATTCTTGTTTTTGGCATGCATGTGAGCTGCATGGTAGGATGCCTAAAAGCAACACTGAGTTTTGGGAAAGTAAGTTTGAGAGAAATAAGGAAAGAGATGCAGAGGTAAATAAGCATTACCTTAGTAAGAATTGGAATATTTTAAGGGTATGGGAACATGAGTTAAGAGAAGATTTTGATGGCACAATTAATAAAATTGTTGCCTTTATTGAACATGCAAAAAAATAACTTGAAAAATTCTTTTAAAAGCCATAACCTCTTAGCTATTATTTGGTAAAAAGCAGACCTTTTCCCTTTTTTTACTATTTAATCCCCATTTTTTTCATTGTAGATAGTATAATAGTAGTGGGAGTTTATATTAGGGAGGTTATACATAATGGATAATAGCAAGGAAGAAACTAAACAGGTATTCCCAAAATTAAAGTTACAAGATAAGGTAGAATTATTCATGTACCCTTTTATGAATGAATTAGAAAAGGGGTTAGTGTTAAGGAAGGATGATTTAAAAAACATTACTTTTCATCATGATGAGGCAAATACTGACAGGGAGCTAAAGGAGTATTTACAAGAGTTAATTGAAAACCACTTTGCCACCCTACCCTACCAAGACCAAAAAGAATTTTATTTCAACTCTGAAATCTCAGGGGGATATGTTATTAACTATTCTCTTTTCAGTGACATATTTATAAACAAAGTTTATCTACCTAATGAAATGACAGAAGAAATAAAAGTTCAATTAAGAAAACAAAATTCTGTTTACACAGATCCTGATATTGTTTTAGAAATCACTGACACCAATCATTCAGAATTAATTTATGTTCCTGTTGAGCTAAAATCAACTAAAAAAAATGCAATACCTGGTTCAAGTATTCAACAAATAACACCTACTGAATGGGTTATTTTTGTTAAACACTCTGATAAAGGTGAAATTGAGATTACTACTGGGCAATATATCTATGCAGTAAATTCAACTATGCAATTCCCTGACAGGAGCCCTAGACCCTCAGTAGCTTTTAATGAGTTGGTGAATTGGAACAAAACATTTAGAAGGGAACATAAAGGGAAGACCAAAGATCAGTTAGCAATCACTATAAAAGCAGATATTATTGAAAAAAAATCAGAACTTTTAGAGGACTGGCAAGGTGTATTAGTAGAAAGATGGCTTAAAGTTATTGAGAAAAGAACTGTTAAGAAAAATGAAGCATGGTTTAATAATACTATCAGAAACTATACTTTAGAATTTCTCAATAATTATGAATCTCTATCTCCAAATGAGAAAGTCCAATTAAAAGAAACAATTAACGAGGCTATAGAGAAGTATAATAAATATGCTGATAAAGAGGAATAAATAAAGCAAAAAAGGGAGAGGTAAATCCTCCCCTTTTTTTACTGAGTTAGTGATAAATATAAAGCTCTTGCAATGTGCCAGCCCATAACAGGCGGGACTGCATTTCCTACTTGTTTATAAGCTGTGGAAGCAGAGGAGTAAAAAACAAAATCATCAGGGAAAGACTGGATTCTAGCACACTCTCTTACTGATAACCTCCTCCAATTTTTCATGTCATTTTCATCACCAAGGGTTCTATAGTGTCCTTCTATATTGCCATGGTGTTCTGCTCTAATTGTAGGAGAAACTTTATTGGGTTTAATTCTAATATTTCCTTGAGTTTTTCTTCCTTCATAAAATTTTGCCTTTGAATAGTCTCTAGTAGTATGGTTATTAACCTCTGGATTATCTAGCAGCTCCCATAGATCATCAATAGCATCCTGAGAGGTTACCCAGTTCTCAGGTGAATTTGTTTCTAATGGTAATTTAGGGACAACATCAATGTCATCTCTTATTCCATAAATAATAACCCTTTCTCTGCTTTGAGGCACTCCATAATTTCCTGCATGAAATAACTTAAAATATACTGTATAACCACTTTCTTTAAAATCATCTATAATTGTTTTTAGGATAATTCCATCTTCCATTAAGAGCAGGTTTTTAACATTTTCAGCTACAAATGCTTTTGGTCTTACTGCATCTATTGCTCTTTTCATTTGTAAATAGAGCCTACCTCTCTCAACAGTCAATCCTCTTCTCTTTCCTGCTAAACTAAAATCCTGACAAGGAAATCCACCTAGAATAATATCAGCCTCTGGAAATTCCTCATCAGTAACATTATTAATGTCCTCACAAATAATATGATCTCCAAAATTACCTCTGTAGGTCTTTACTGCATTTTTATCAATTTCATTTGCCCACACAATGTCAAAATTATTTCTTGAATATTCATTTCCCAAATAGCTAAAATCACCTTTAAAACCTAAGTCCAATCCACCACAACCAGCAAATAAAGAAAGTACTCTAAATCTGTCAGTTGAGGTTACTGGAGTGTTAAAAGTATCTATCCTATCTTCTAGCTTATGCTCCTCATTAAATTTGTGAAAATCATATATCTCCTCAACAACTACTTCTTCTTTAAACAAAGTTAATTGTTCCATTCTTGTCATAAACCTTCCTCCATTATTTATACTAACAAGCATTTTTTTTATTATCACATTTTGTCATATTATAGTTTATTTATTCTCTTATACTATCATACTATAAGTGGTAATAC
Source organism: Salipaludibacillus sp. CUR1 (assembly GCF_021028955.1). Classification (GTDB taxonomy): domain Bacteria; phylum Bacillota; class Bacilli; order Bacillales; family Salisediminibacteriaceae; genus Salipaludibacillus. The sequence goes on along the minus strand of NZ_JAIWPE010000064.1, from coordinate 121,560 downwards.
AGTAAGTAAATAAAGCCTGTATTACTGTTGGAAAACAACTACCTAACCTGTTTTAACTTTCTATACAATGTTGATCTGTTAATGCCTGTAATCTCACATATTTGTTTACTGGTATGCTCTCCCTTATTGTATAATTCAATAGCATAATTTACCTTGTGAGGATTGCTTTTTGGTCTACCAAACATAACACCATTCTGTTTTGCTACAGCTATTCCCTCATTGACTCTCTTGTTTATCATTTTCCTCTCCATCTCTGACAATGCACCAACAATAGTAAGGAGGAAATCATTGAGAGGATTATCCTCTGTTGTGTCTAGCCAGGAATCAGAAATACTTCTTATAGTTGCTCCCTTATCTTTTATGGTCTGGACAATATTTAAGAGATCAGCAGTACTTCTTGAAAGTCTGTCTATAGAGGTTATTATCACTAGATCATTTTCCTGCAAATCCTCAAGCATCTGCATCAGAGCAGGTCTGTCTTTCTTAGCACCTGACATCCTATCTTTATAAATGTAATCACACTCAGAAAGCTGAGCCTCCTGCCTATCAAATTTCTGCTCTTCTCTGTTTGTGCTGACTCTCATATAGCCTAGTTTTCTGCTCATTTAATTCCCTCCTCTTGTAAGACATGTTAATTATATCATTTTTGAATACCCTATTCAATTTAAATACACTAGAGCAACAAAATAAAGCCTTAGCTTATGCCAAGACTATAGGTTTTTCTCATCAGGATTTCTTAAATAATAATGAGTTTTTACACCTACCTCATGATGGATGTCTAAATAACCTGCCTCTTGTAGATGTTTTATACTTCTGCTAATAGTAGTTTTTGCTGTGCCAATTTTCTCATGCAAGTGAGTTAAGCTAGTATCTATGTAACCTGTCTCCTCATTAGCTATGCTAAGCATGAACATAATCAGTTTACATGACTGTGCATCCAAAGTTACAGCTATTTTCCCTAAATGTTTTCTTGAATACTCCATTTTTTGTTGCCTCCTGAAAAACCATGAAAAATCTTCTGCTTAGGATTTCACTTTTTTTCTTTTTATAATTTCTCTCTTATATTTCTTGGCTTTTATTTTCATGCTAATAAAATAAACAGTTATATCAATCAGGTTTTTTAGATCATGTATATCTTTATCCTTATATTCCCTTACATAATGTGTCTCATCATTTCCCAACCATGCTGCTCTTTCAGCCATTTCCTTTATATCTGCCTCATCTATGTATTCATTAATACAGTGTTGTATTGAGTGGGTTTTCTTAACAGTATCTTCCTTTGAAGGATTCTCATTGATAATATAATCCTTAATCAAATGCTCAAGGGCTTTCCTGTACCCTACACCACAAATCAGGTTTAGTTCTTCCTGCTCAGCATGGTATGATTGGTTAAAAATAGATATAAAATCTGGAGAAATTTCCTCTATTTCTTCAGGGAATACCTTGTCATTTCTCTTAGTTTGATACATATATTCAAATAAAAACCTTGAGGCAAATGGGTCATCATCAAGATCAGTATTATATTTATCATTTTCCTTATATACAGCAAAAAACAAAGAACCACATGAACTGCTTGGACATTTAAACATGATTTCCCTTTTATAATAATCAATAGTATGTACAAGTATATACTCAGGGTGGAGAGACTTTTTACAGATTGGACAACTTTCAGGTAATTTATCATAGTTTGTCCTTATAGAAGAGACCTCATTTGACTCATCATTTATGTAATTAATATCCCCTATTGTAATCACCTCTTTTTATGTTTATTATTGACCAAATTATACCATATTCTTAAGTTTATTGGACAAAAAGGTTTTTTTCTAGCCTACCTAGACACATTAAAATATAAAAGCCCCCCAACTAAATTGTAAGGAGGCTAAAATTACTTATAAGTAATCCCTTAAATTATCTGCCACTTCTTCCACATCTAAATCAAGATATTGAGTAGTGACTGCCAAGTTGGAGTGCCCTAGAGCTTTTGAGATCAGAGCCAAGTTTGCACCCTTGTCCAACAGAGTCTTTGCATAGCCTCTCCTAAGAGCATGAGGATTAATGTTCTGTAAATTATACCTTTTAGAGTACTTATTTAACTGTTTAGAAATGGCATTGTTTGTTGATTTTGTATTCAGGGATTTACCTTTATAGTTAATAAACAAAAAAGAATTGTTCTCTCCATAGTATGATCTTATCTTGTTATTTTGCTTAATCAATACTTTTAACAGTTGCATCAACTCATCATCAAGAGGTAACTTCTGGCTCTTATGATTTTTTAATATTGTTCCATCCATCCAAAGTAACTTATTTTCAAAATCAATATTATTCTCATGGAGTTGTCCCAGTGTGTTAATTCTAACACCTGTTCTATACAGTGTGAGAACTGCCACAGCATCTCTTAGACCAATAAAGGTATTTAGGTCTAGCAAAGACAACAAAACCCTCACATCATCCTTCTTAGCCCCTTTTTTGACCTTCTTGTCCACTTTAATATTAATGCCATGCCAAAATTTAGAATCAAACCATCCATTATTGAAGCATTTGCCTAAAATTGCTTTCAGGCATTTTAGTCTTGTCAGTTTAGTCTGATTAGAAACCTGCATAGAATCAAGCCACAAATATATAGTATCTGTTGTAATTTCCTCAAGGTTATTTACATTAGTAATTTCCCTAAACTGAGCCATATACCTAATATAGTCTGTTATTGTTCTTTCTCTATAGCCACTTACTCTCATCTGCTGAATAATAATTTCCATTACACTGTCTAAGCCTCTGCCAGTTTCCTTACTGGATGAATCTGTTTTTGTATTTGTTTTTACAGAGGACTTTTCCTGTACCTCTGTTCCCTTTCCTTCATCTTTAAAAAAGCTGAGATCTGCATCTACCTCAAAAATACCTTTTTTCTTTGTCATACTGTTCCCTCCAAATAATTGTGTTTGGAGGTAATAAAACCCTGAAAGGAAACTGTAGGGATAAAAAAAGAGATGCTACCACAGTGTTCTAATCTGCGTTAGCATCCCTTATCTGTCAAAAACCCTGTCATATCAAGGGTTTTAACTGTTATGTAATGGCGTCCCAGGAGAGATTCGAACTCCCGACCGACGGCTTAGAAGGCCGTTGCTCTATCCTGCTGAGCTACTGGGACATAATTATATAGGCTGATTCTGATTCCCCGCTTAGTCTAACGTTTGTTCATAAAAATTATCCAGCGGTATCTCAAGCAAATAAATTTATGGAGCGGGTGAAGGGAATCGAACCCTCGTCATCAGCTTGGAAGGCTGAGGTTTTACCACTAAACTACACCCGCAGAAATTGTAAATATTAATTATCATGTCAGGCCGCTCGTTAACAGCGACAATAATTAATATATACAATTCCAGATGAAAAGTCAACCGTTTTTGTGAAAAGTTTTACTTAAATCATCAATTCTTTTTCCTTCAAGAGAATAAAAATCTACACTTATCTCTTTCCCTTCTGTTTCCAGGAGCACATAAGTGCCGACGGGATACTGCCTTGGCAGCCTCATACTGCCGGGGTTTAATATGACAAGGTTCTTTTCCTGCACAGCTGCCGGGACATGCGTATGACCGTAGCACACGATATCTGCTTGTGATTCTTCCCCTTTGTAAATAAGGTTCATTTCTGTCAATTTTACATTTAATAAATGGCCGTGGCCAACAAAAAATGTCGTACCCTTTACTGTTTCTGCAATTTCTTCCGGAAAATCAGATCCAAAGTCACAATTCCCTCTCACAGTGAATACATCCTTTAAGGCCTCAGAACTCTTTTCAAGCTCAGAATCTCCACAATGAAAGACAGCATCCACCTCATCTTTATGACGGTCGATAACTTCTACTACTTCTTTTTCCCATCCGTGACTGTCACTCATAATTAATGCTTTCATACGTATCACCTTTTCAGATCAGTTTCATCTTCAACCCACTTATCCCACAGTTTATTGAGTTGTATCAGCGCATCAGCCCGGTGGCTCAGCTTGTTTTTTTCTTCTCTGGTAAGCTCAGCCATTGTTTTATTTAATTGAGGAAGATAAAACAGCGGATCATATCCAAACCCGTGACTGCCTTGGGGCTGTTGCGTTATTCTCCCTTTACATTCTCCTGTAACTGTTTTCACTTCTCCTCCCGGAAAGCAGACAGCAAGAACACAAATAAACCTGGCAGACCTTTCCTTGCTTTCAACATCTTCAAGTTCCTTAAGAAGTTTTCTGTTGTTCGCTTCATCATCTTTATCCAGCCCGGCATAACGTGCAGAATAAATTCCCGGCTCCCCATTAAGAGCATCAACCGAGAGACCTGAATCGTCAGCTAAGACAGGCTGATTTATTAATTCTGAAATAGTTTTTGCTTTCTTAATCGCATTTTCTTTAAACGTTTCACCGTCTTCTACTACATCAATTTCATCTTCTAAATCAAGCAGTGATTTGACTTTGAGCCCTTTTTTCTGAAAAAAAGCTTCAAACTCAGCTACTTTACCTTTGTTTTTGGTAGCAATGAATATTTCTTTATACATCCTTTTCCCGCTCCTCATTATTGCTAACCCGAGTATCAGATCCGCTGTCGTCATCCGCTAGCTTAAGACCAAAGTCCCCTAAAGCTTCTATTTGAAGATCAAAAAGTTCGTTAATTCCTTTTTCTGCCAGATCAAGCATTTCATTCAGCTGGCTCCGCGAAAAAGTTGCTTCTTCTCCAGTTCCCTGCACTTCTACTAATTGGCCTCCGCCGGTCATTACTACGTTCATATCCACATTTGCCTGGGAATCTTCAATGTAATCGAGGTCTAAAATTGCTTGTTCCTCTTCATTTATCCCAACAGATATGGCAGCAAGACAGTTTTTAACAGGATTTTTTTTAATTTTTTCTTCCTTAATTAATTTGTCAAAAGCTAAGCCCATCGCTACAAAGGCTCCTGTAATGGACGCTGTTCTCGTTCCTCCATCTGCCTGAATAACGTCACAATCTATCCATACTGTTTTTTCCCCTATTACTTCCAAATTAACCACAGATCGGAGTGCACGTCCGATCAAACGCTGAATTTCCATTGTCCTGCCGGTGATTTTTCCTTTAGAGGACTCACGTATATTCCTCTGTTCTGTTGCTCTCGGAAGCATCGCGTATTCGGCTGTAATCCACCCTTTTCCCTGCCCTCTCATGAAAGGCGGCACACGGTCTTCAACACTTGCCGAACAAATAACTTTCGTATCGCCGAAAGAGATTAGTACCGAGCCTTCCGGATGTTTTATGTAACCGGGAATAATCTCTACATTTCTAAGCTGATTGTGTACACGGCCATCATGACGCATAACATACCACTCCCACTCTTATAATTATGTATTCATTTGCATTTATGGAGAAGTTGAAACTTTCTTAAAGAATTGCTCTGTTAATATAGCTGATTAAGTAAAAATAAAAAGAGAAGCAGCCGGAAAAGCTACCCCTCTTATGATAAGTGTTTCGTTTCTTAATTTCAAACCCCCGCAGCAGTATTTCTTAAAAACGGCCGGTGTTTACACGCTCAGGCCTAACAATCGGTTCTGATACAGACTGCCCGTTGCTGACGAGTATTTCCTGTTCAGAATCAACCTTAAGGGATACTCTTTCGACCCCCTCCTGCTCAGTAAGAGAAAGAACAATCATATTTAACACATTTTCAGAAACGGCAGTGCCTTCAAGCTGGCTTAATAACGCTTCATTGAAATTGAGTGTCACAGTCCCGTCAGCGTAATCAGGTTTCTCTAAAAGTTCAGCCTCCTGGCGGAAATCTGTCAGCAATCGGGACATATAGTCAGGTCCTTCAAGCAGTTCATTTACGATGGCCTCGTATTTATCCTCATTTTGGGAAATTCTTCGAGTGACAGGGACATAATAAGTCTCATCCTCTGTCTGCGACAGGAAATAGACAATCACAGAATCTGTAGCTGTCAGATCAGCCTGGTCATTCATTTCTAAATTAATGCCATGATCCCTAGTATACCCCTGTCCTAAAGGCGTGTTGTTTTGAGGCATGGCATCCAGGTCTTCCCCATTCATTTTTAACTGAACTCTGTCTATCCCTTCCAGCTCTGTAAGAGTCCAGGTGAGGGATTGAAGAACCTGCATCTCCTGCGATGGATGATAATCGCTGAAAGAGTCATTGAAATCTACAGTTACAGTTCCATCTTTACTGCGTTTCGTATCGAGTACTTCTGTACCTGCTGGCAATACAGCCTGGAACCCGTTTGGCAGGAGCTCGGTTACAGGCCCCTCCTGCACAAGGCTTTCAACTAAATTTTTAACTTCGTTGTCTCCCAGTATCAGACTCATTGATTGAGGAGCCACCATTCCGTTACGGTCTACCAGGTACACTTCATGAATATCCTCTTCTGCAGCCGCTAGTCCGTCCTTTTCCTCTGTCATATCCTCATCGTCTGTCACCGGGCCGCCTTTTTCCTCTGCTATATCTTCATCTTCCATTACCGGACCCCCCTTTTCCTCAGCCATTTCTTCGTTTTCTTCAGCCCACTCAAATTCGTCCAGCTCCTCATTGGCGTCCGGATCATCCGTAATGGAGCTGATTTGTCCTTCATCCAAAGTCTCTATCACTTCCACCTCAAGTTCATCTTCATCCTCAATATAATCAATTTGTGGCGGATCGATTTCTTCCAGAACATCATCTGTCGTTTCTGAGCCACATGCACTAAAGAGGACGACTATTGCCCCAAAACCAATAGCCGCCGCCCCTTTCATTTTCCAACCGCGCAGCATCGCATTCCCTCCTTGACTGTTTGTACTATGATGTATACGAGCTTTTTCTTTTTTTAGACCAGGAGAATGCTTTAAAATAAAAAAACACAACGCTTTTTACGCGTTGTGCCTTAGCTAATTCCTCCAGCCGGCCGCTTTTATGTTTTGAAAATAAGCGGGCAGCCTTAAATTTGTTTCCTTCACTTTAAGGCCCCTGCACTTCAGCCAGTCTTCGGCTACTTTTTTAAAGGTGGTGATAGGGCCTGTCGTATAGAAAAGATGAGACGGCTCTGTTTCACCTGTATAAAGTAAACCTTTATGGTATAACAGCGCACTGACTTCCAGTGCTGTCTCATCCCCTGAACAAATGACTTTTACACTATCCCCTGCCTCTTCGCTGATCTGAGAAGCAATGAGCGGGTAATGAGTACAGCCTAAAATAAGGCTGTCTATGTCATAGGCCAGAATAGGCGCCAACGCCTCAGAAATGACTTTCTTAGAATGAGAGGTGTTAAACTTACCCGTTTCTACCAGCGGAACAAGCGTAGGACAAGCTAAACTGACTACCTTTACTTTATTATTGATGGCAGTTAATTCTCTATGGTAAGCCCCGCTTGAAATTGTCCCCTCTGTGCCGATGACTCCTACGTGCTGGTTCTTTGTCGTTTTTAAAGCGGCTGTCGCTCCAGGATGGATGACACCTAGCACAGGGATAGATAACTTCTCCTTCGCTTCTTCCAGCACGACGGCCGTAGCTGTATTACAGGCGATCACTAACAGCTTAATATCATGGGAGAGAAGATAATCAATCATCTCCCAGGTAAATGAACGGACTTCTTCCTGGGATCTGGGTCCATACGGGCATCTCGCCGTGTCACCGATATAGATGATCTCTTCTTTAGGTAATTGTCTGATAAGTTCAGATACGACGGTCAGTCCCCCAACACCTGAATCTATGACTCCAATAGGTTTTTTCACTGTCAAACGTCCTCTTTCTTTCCTTAAAATGACTTCCAGGTTTTAGCATCTCTTTTCATTTCATCAAAAAGATATTTTAAGCTTCTTTCAAGAAAATCAACGTCCTGCTTGGAAAAATCGTTCAGTACACCTTGCAAATATCCTTGCCGCTGATTTATAACTTCCCGGATAATAGTCGCCCCTTTATCCAATAAGTGGATCCTGACGACCCTCCTGTCATTCGTGTCTTTCACCCGCTCAACCAGGTCATTTTTTTCCATGCGGTCCACAAGGTCAGTTGTTGTGCTGCATGCTAAATACATTTTCGAAGATAATTCACCAATAGTCATATCACCATATTCATGCAGCCACTGAAGTGCAACAAACTGAGGAGGAGTTATAGGAAAGTCACTTAAGATTTCCCTTCCTTTTTGTTTGACAATATCTGCAATCATTCGTAACGATTTCTCAATGTTTTCAACTTGAGTATGTTCTAGAGTTTGCTGCTTTTCCTGTTCAGGCATTGCCTTGCTCCTTTCGTATAGCGAAACATGTTGAACACCTATATTTTCCCGTTTTTTGCTGTGAATTTCAAGTCTCTTAGGAAACAAACCATAGAAAAACTTGGCATTAGCCTAAATTCCCTCCAGAATTTATAGTAAAATCGCGTGATAATTATTATTGGCTAAAGTAAAGAAAACGCTGATTCACAGCAAACTTATGCTGTAAATCAGCGTATTCAGCAGCTAAAAATAGGTGACAATTTTAAAGGAAAGACTTCTCCACCAATTGTTTCACTTCTTCTGCTGTATTAAGCTGAAGTGCTTTTTCTGCTGCCTTTTCAGCTTCCTCTTTAGTTATCTGGCTGATTTGGCTTCGCGCAGGAAGCACTGAGGTTGCACTCATACTAAATTCGTCTAACCCTAGACCAAGCAGCAGAGGAATAGCAGTTTCATCTCCAGCCATTTCACCGCACATGCCTGTCCACTTTCCTTCAGCATGTGAGGCGTCAATAACCATTTTAACCAGTCTTAAGATCGCAGGATTATATGGCTGATACAGGTAAGAAACCTGTTCATTCATTCGGTCCGCTGCCATTGTATATTGAATTAAATCATTTGTTCCTATACTGAAGAAATCTACTTCTTTAGCAAATTGGGGAGCCATAACTGCCGTTGAAGGTATTTCAACCATTATACCAAGCTCGATAGAATTACTTACTTCTGTGCCTTCCTTCGTAAGTTTCTCTTTTTCTTCTTCAAGCAGGGATTTCGCCTGTCTGAATTCATCCAGAGTGGCGATCATTGGGAACATAATTTTAAGGTTGCCAAACGCGCTTGCTCTTAATAACGCTCGCAGCTGGGTTCGGAAAATATCATCCTTTTCCAGGCACAGCCTGATTGCACGGAAACCAAGGAAAGGATTCATCTCTTTCGGCAGATCCAAATAAGGAAGTTCTTTGTCTCCCCCGATATCCAAAGTACGGATGACGACAGGTTTCCCGTCCATGTCTTCCACTACTTTTTTGTAGGCCTCAAACTGTTCTTCTTCTGTAGGAAGCTCATCTCTTCCCATATAAAGAAATTCTGTTCTGTAAAGGCCGATCCCTTCAGCTCCGTTATTCTTCACGCCCTCAAGGTCGTTTGGCGTTCCAATATTTGCAGCTAATTCAACGTGAACCCCGTCTTTAGATTTTGAAGGCTCATTTTTCAGTTTGGCCCATTCTTTTTTCTTTTCCTGAAAATCTTCCAGCTTTTGCTTATATTCATTAAGCTCAGCTTCTGACGGGTTGATAATGACATTACCTTCAAGGCCGTCAATAATTACCATTTCCCCGGCCTCAGCTTCCTGTGTAACCGTTTTTGTGCCTACTACTGCCGGAATCTCCATTGAACGCGCCATAATAGCTGAGTGGGATGTTCTCCCGCCAATATCTGTTACGAAACCTTTGACAAAATCCTTATTAAGCTGCGCCGTATCAGATGGCGTTAAGTCATCCGCCACAAGAACAACTTCTTCATTTAACTCCGCCAGCGAGACCATAGGCTTACCTAAAATATGGGCAAGGACTCTTTTAGAGACATCACGGATATCCGCTGCACGTTCTTTCATATATTCATTATCCATTGTTTCAAACATAGTTACGAATTGGTCTGAAACTTCTTTTAACGCGAAAGCAGCGTTAACTTTGTCATCTTTAACTTTCTGACGGATAGGATCTACTAATTCCGGATCACTGAGGACCAGGAGGTGGGCAGAGAAAATCTCTGCATGCTCTTCACCAAGGTCATTTTTTGTTTTTTCTTTAATAACCTGCAGTTCGCCTTTTGCTTTTTCTAAAGCTGCATCCAGACGGTCTGTTTCTTCTTGAACGTTTTCAATAGTTTCCTTCTCCACTGTCAAATCGGGTGTCTCAAGACGGAAAACCTTTGAGATCGCAATGCCGGCAGATGCAGCAATTCCGCTTAGATTTTTGGGCATTATTCAGACAGCCCTTGTTTCATAATTTCATCAAGACCTTGGATAGCTTCTTCTTCATCTGGACCTTCTGCTTTAATCGTTACTTCTGACCCCTGGCCGACACCAAGAGACATAACACCCATAATAGATTTTAAGTTAACGGACTTTCCGTTATATTCAAGTGTAATTTCAGACTCATACTGCCCCGCTTTATTAACAAGCTGCGTAGCCGGACGAGCGTGGATACCTGTTTCTGCTGTGATAGTAAATGTCTTTTCTGCCATGTTAAACACTCCTTAAATTCATTATAATAATTTAACTTTACAGATGATTATAAACAAACTCGTTCACTAATATTAATCATACCCAATAATCCAGCTTCTCACGCTAAATTACCTGTTTTCCAATAAAAAAAGCATGAGTAAAGTTTGTCTATGAAAAGAACATGCCCGCCGGGCCATGCGCGTATGTGCTGCATTCCTAATCATAAACTCGCCTCTTTACTCATGCCTGATCTTATCAGTAACACGTAAACGGGTTTGTTTAATTATGTTGTTCCATTAATGTTCTGACATAAATAGTTAAGTGCATTACTTCTGAATCACTAATGGACACTCCTGTTGATTTCTCAATCATCCGTACTAAGTTCCGAGAAATATTATAACACAGGCTTTCTTTTTCCTTCAAGGAAAAAATAATACTTTTGTCTAACTTTGTCGTATTTTCCGTTAACGGATCATCAATTATATTTTTTAAATGGCGCACAAAACGCCGGAACTGAGGCATATCTTTCTTAAGTTCCAAACCGAGTTTCTCTTCCACATAACGGACACAGCGCGTAAGGATATCCGATTCTTTATTTATAACTGAATGGCTGTCTCTAATGGCACTTTGAATATGAAGAGTAATAAAACCTGTTTCTGCCTCTGGAAGCTTGTACCCTGTTTTTTCATAGATAAAATTCACCACATCTCCCGCGATCAAGTATGTCTGGTGATAAAGCCACTTCGTTTCGGTTAAGAAAGGGTTTTTAATGTCGGTTTCATCTTTTGTTCTTTGTAAAGCAAGAACCATATGCTGTGTTAACGCTGAATGAATTCGCTCTATCAGCCGGAAGCCGATTGCATCGTGGATTTTTTCAATAGCTTCGTGGATAACCAGCAGTGTTTCTTCCGTTTCTTTAGTTACCAGCTTCAAATATTTTTCCTGTTCTATTTCATCCACAAGAGAATATAGCTTGTCATAGGTTTTAGCTTCAAAAATTTCTCCGCTTTTTTTTCCGAAGCCTATTCCTTTCCCAATAAAAATAACTTCTTTTCCATTTTCTGATTCAGCAATTACCACGTTATTGTTTAAGGCTTTCTGAAATTTATAAGGCCCTTGCATAGTTTGACACCTTCTTCTTTTAAACACTATTTGACGATATCATATCATAAATACTATGCAACCTTACAGTCAACACAAAACTGATTGAAACCCGGCTCCTTCCTTAAGAAGCCGGGTAACATCAGATTTTCAGTTCGCCTAGTCTTACCAACTCAATAACTGCCTGGGACCGCCCCTTCACCCCTAGCTTCTGCATTGTATTGGAAATATGATTACGAACTGTTTTTTCGCTTATGAAAAGGTGTGAAGCTATTTCTTTTGTTGTTTTGTCTTGTACGAGTAATTCAAAAACTTCCCTTTCACGTTTTGTCAAAAGCGGTTTTGGCCTGAAATCATGATCTTTCATACATTCACCCTTTCTTGCATGGGCTGTTTTTTAATATTTACGGCGAATATTTAGTCATGACTATATTATGTGGCGGCTTTCACGCCTGTGACAGGAATTAGTGAAAAGGATTATAAGTTAACGCAAACAGACTGGTGCCCCCTTTTTTAATGACTCCACACTGTGTTCGTCCCATGAAACAGATTTACCAGTTTCTTTGGAAACTTGAACGATTCTTCCTCTTCCTGTGATACATATTTCCCCGGCCTTGTTTTTAATTGCATAGTGGATTTCTACAGAGGATCTGCCAATTTCAGACACTTTAATTCCTATGTGAAGAGGTTCGTCAAAGAAAACCTGTTTTATATAATCACAATGAAGGTCTGCCGTCACAGGGATTGTTTCCCCTCCCTTATCCATCCAGTACCCCATCAGTCCGCATTCTTTAAAAAACTGGATACGGGCATGTTCAAAATATACGAAAGGAACCGTATTGTTCAGATGGCCGAACGCATCAGTTTCTGAAAAACGCACAGTGACAGGGTAGTAATAGCTAAATTCACTCTTCCACACTTCAAAATCTTTAATATACGCAGGCAATTTCATAATATCACTCCCATAAAACGAATGAACATTCATTCATTTTTTAATATGAATATAAGGGGCCCGAAAGCCCCTTCGTTAAAACTTATGCTGTATTGTCAGACCCAAAGAAGTTTTTAAAAGACTGCAGTGTTGTTGCACGGTTCATAGCAGCGATGGATGTTGTCAATGGAATACCTTTAGGACAGGACTCCACACAGTTTTGAGAGTTGCCGCAAGCGGCAAGTCCGCCATCTCCATCAATTAGCGTCTCCAGCCTTTCAGCTTTATGCATAGCACCTGTCGGGTGGGCATTAAATAAACGAACTTGTGAGATTGCTGCAGGCCCAATAAAATCTGATTTACTATTAACATTCGGGCAAGCTTGCAGACAGACTCCACAAGTCATACATTTAGACAGTTCATAAGCCCATTGTCTTTTAGCTTCAGGCATTCGCGGCCCTGGACCCAAATCATATGTGCCGTCAATAGGTACCCAGGCTTTCACACGTTTAAGGGAATCAAACATTCTGCTTCTGTCGACAGTCAGATCGCGCAGAACCGGGAAAGTATGCATGGGCTCCAGTCTGATCGGCTGCTCTAACTGATCGATTAATGCTGTACAGGATTGCCGGGGTTTACCATTAATAATCATTGAACATGCTCCGCAAACTTCTTCAAGACAGCTTGCATCCCAAGCTACTGCCGTAGTAGCTTTCCCTTCAGCATTAACAGGATTCCGCCTAATTTCCATTAAAGCAGAAATAACATTCATATTCGGGCGGTAAGGCAAATCAAATTTCTCTTCGTAAGGTTCACTGTTCTGATCCACCTGGCGTTTGATCACGAGTTGAATTGTTTTTTCACTCATGCCTTTTCACCTGCCTTCTTCTTGGAAGTATAGTCTCTCTTACGAGGCGTGATTAAGGATACATCCACATCTTCATATTCAAAATCAGGCGAGAGGGTTTCCGGATTGAATTTCGCCTTTGTTGTTTTCAGCCATTCATCGTCATTCCGCTCAGGGAATTCAGGTTTATAATGGGCTCCCCGGCTTTCGTTACGGTTATAGGCTCCTATAGTTATTACACGTGCCAGATTCATCATTGAGCGAAGCTGTCTGATAAACGCGGCACTTTGGTTAGTCCATTGCGCGGTATCATCAATACTGATGTTTTTATAGCGTTCAAGCAATTCAACAATCTGTTCATCAGTATTTTTAAGTTTATCATTTTCCCTCACAACAGTAACATTATCTGTCATCAGGCCGCCGAGTTCCTGATGAAGTTTAAAGGCATTTTCCTCGCCTTTCATATTAAGAATCTCATCAAATTGTGCTTTGTCTCTTTCAATCTGCCGGTCGTAAATCCCGCTGGACAGCTCATCAGCTGTCTTATCAAGACCTTCAATATACTCTGCCGCCTTAGGACCTGCGACCATACCGCCGAAAATAGATGAGAGCAGTGAATTGGCTCCGAGACGATTAGCTCCATGAATGGAATAATCCACTTCTCCAGCTGCAAACAATCCTGGTATATTTGTCATCTGGTTATAGTCGACCCAGAGGCCGCCCATAGAATAATGCACTGCAGGGAAAATTTTCATAGGTACTTTACGAGGATCGTCACCCATGAATTTTTCATAAATTTCCATGATCCCTCCGAGTTTGATATCCAATTCTTTTGGATCTTTATGGGACAGATCAAGATAAACCATATTTTCACCGTTAATTCCGCGTTTAAGATCCACGCAGACGTGGAAGATTTCCCGTGTTGCTATATCACGCGGCACCAGGTTTCCATACGCCGGATACTTTTCTTCAAGGAAGTACCACGGTTTTCCATCTTCATCATAAGTCCATACCCGGCCGCCTTCACCGCGCGCAGACTCACTCATCAACCTAAGTTTATCGTCTCCCGGGATGGCTGTCGGGTGGATTTGAATAAATTCACCGTTTGCATAGTAAGCTCCCTGTTCATAAACTGCTGCCGCTGCATAGCCTGTATTAATCATTGAGTTCGTTGATTTTCCGAAGATAATCCCCGGTCCGCCTGTCGCCAGGATAACGGCGTCACCGCGGAAAGACTCAATCGCCGAAGAGTTAAGGTCCTGGGCGGTTATTCCTCTGCAGACGCCGTCATCGTCAAGGACTGCGTGAAGAAACTCCCAGCCTTCATATTTATTTACAAGCCCGCTGACTTCGTGGCGGCGTACCTGCTCGTCTAACGCGTAAAGAAGCTGCTGGCCGGTTGTGGCCCCCGCATAAGCTGTTCGGTGATGCTGGGTCCCTCCGAATCTTCTTAGAGCAAGTAATCCCTCTGCTGTCCGGTTGAACATAACGCCCATCCGGTCAAGCAGATGAATAATTCCCGGCGCTGCGTCACACATCGCCTTTACCGGCGGCTGATTTGCTAAAAAGTCCCCGCCGTAAACCGAATCATCAAAGTGTTCCCAGGTGGAATCTCCCTCACCCATTGTATTTAAAGCCCCGTTAATTCCTCCCTGAGCACAGACGGAGTGGGACCGTTTTACAGGGACAACTGAAAATAAATCCACATTCATTCCTGCTTCTGCTGCTTTAATCGTTGCCATAAGACCTGCCAGGCCTCCCCCAACAACGATAATTTTTCCTTTGCTCATTATTAACACTCCTTCTATTTAGCTATCCGACAAAAGCTAAGATTGAACGAATTCCAACAAACGTTAATGCCACGAACACTGCCGCAGTCACATAAGTGGAAATTCGCTGTGATCTTGGGGTTATTGTAATGCCCCAAGTGACGGCAAATGACCAAAGTCCGTTCGCAAAGTGGAACGTTGTTGCCGTAATCCCGATAATATACAGAATTAATGCGAGTGGATTTTCAACAATTTCAGCCATCATATTAAAGTTTACTTCTGCCCCCAATGCTGCTGCCACTCTTGTTTCCCATACATGCCATGTTACAAAAATCAGGACAATGACTCCTGTAACTCTTTGAAACCTGAACATCCAGTTTCTGAAATAGCTATATGTAGAGGTATTATGCCTCGCCTCAAATGCAATATAAAGACCGTAAACGGCGTGAAAAATAAGCGGTAAAAAGATAAGAGTAATTTCCATGAAATATCGGAATGGAAGGTTTTCCATAAAATGAGTAGCCTGATTATAAGCTTCAGGACCTCTTACAGCAAAATAGTTAACTGATAAATGGACAATCAAAAAAGCCCCTACCGGAATAACACCTAATAAAGAGTGCAACCTTCTGTAGAAAAATTCTCGGTTTTGTTTTACGGACATCTAACTCTCCCCCTGTAATTTAGTTTTCTGGAGATTTATCACGTACAAAAAAGCGAGCCCCCTTTTCTGAAATTATTAAATTAGTACTCTGTCAACAGGCGAAATCGCCACAAGTTTGAAAAAAATATGACAATTTCATTTTACTCCTCTCGACCTGCTTCGTCAAGAAAGCGGATACACCTATTATTTTAACAGAAAAGCGTTCATGGCAGCACAATCTTACAAATTTTCTGATTAATATAATGATATTTTACCAGAAAAAAAACATAATTATAAGAGAGACGCCCTTTCATCCGAAAGAGGCGCCTTCATTTATTTAAATGCCAATTTAACTCCCTGTGTTCACACGTTATCATGGTATTTTACCAAAATATTTTTTCTAACGTTTTAACCTATAATAATTCTTTCGGTTGGATATTTATAAAGAGTCTTCTTCTCACGCGCCCGGATCGAGAACAGGAATGCTACAAGCCCCACCCGTCCTATAAGCATCAGAACCATTAAAGTGATCTGGCTCGGCAGAGACAGGTCAGGTGTAATCCCCATTGAAAGCCCGCATGTTCCGAATGCTGAACTGGCTTCAAAAATAATCGCCATTAATTCTATTTCCCTGCTTCCTTCAAAAGCTGCGATCAGTATAATTGATAAGAACAGCCCTACTATAAATACTGAAAGGACGATAAAAGCTTTCTGCCGGTCTTCCTGGTGGATTTCCCTCCCGAAGACTTTCACGTCACTTCTCCCCATGGCAAAACTTCTGATCGTCAGAAACATAACAGCAAGGGTAGTTGTTCGTATTCCGCCGCCTACACTCGATGGACTGGCTCCGATAATCATCAAGGCAGAAAGGAATAGTAAACTTGCCAGCGTGAGCTGGGAGACATCCATCGTCGCCAGTCCGCCGCTTCTCGCTGTTGCTGAATTGAACATTGAGAAGAACAGCTGCTGGTGCCAGCTGAGGCCATCATAAAATTCATTTCGCTCAATCATCCAGAGTACAACCATTCCTACAGCAAAGACTATAAAATACGTGGCTGTTGTAATCTTTGTAAACAGGCTGAACCTGAAATTAGGATCTTTACTTGAAAAATAAGCCCTCAGCTCCATTAAAACAGGAAAGCCGATTGCTCCCGCAAATATTAGCAGAATGTTAACGAGCTGGACAAAATAATCATCGGCAAAAGGAATAAGCGACTGCCCAGTCACATCAAACCCTGCATTCGTAAAGGCTGACAAGGCGCCAAAGGCTCCCTGGTAATACGCTTCTCCCACGGTGTCAAAATAGTTTAAATAATAAGTTCCAAGTATAAGTGCACCGATAAGTTCTATAAGGAGTGCGACCAGTAAAATGCCTCTCATCAGCTTGACGAGTCCAGCAAATGAAATCTGGTTCTGGTCCACCATAATCAGCATCCGCTGGGATAAAGGAATTGTTTTCCCAAGCACCATCCATACAAAGGTCCCAAGGGTCATGACTCCTATACCCCCGAGCTGGATGGCCGCTGCCAGAAAAAATATTCCAACGCTGCTGTATGTCTCTGAAACGTTGACAACTGTGAGTCCTGTGACACTTACAGCACTGACAGACGTAAATAATGCTTCAGAGTAGCTCACCGATACTCCTTCCTGTGCGGAGACCGGCAAGAACAGAAAGACACTGAAAAAAAACATGGCTATTATGTATGAAATTACTATAATTCTAAAAGGGGTTAAAAGTTTTCCCATCTTCATTTTCATTAGCCAGTACCTCCCAATAAATACGGGCTTTAGTATACCACGCACGAAAGTCCGTTTCCATATTGTTCTCTATTTTTTATATATTAGCGGAAGACTTTCACCAGTCTTTTCTAAAAATAACAAACAGATTTTTTCTTTTATGATAAGATAAATATCATGTGGTTTTCAGATGAAACAACGAGAGACGAAGGATGAGAAAAATGACTGATAATAAGCATTCTAAAGAAGAAGAACGGACACCTCAAGTCCCTGCTTACAGCTATGATTTATTAAGGCATGAACTTTTGCCTGAACTGTTAGGCAATGATGAAACGGTTATTCTTTACTGGGCGGGAAAATCCATTGCCAGAAATAAAATGTCTGCCATAGAATCGTTAGGGATAGAAAAATTTTTTAAAGAGGCAAATTGGGGAAAGATGCAGCCGGCTAAAGAAAAAAGAAACGAAAGAATTTATGAATTGGAAGCTCCGCATCAATATAGCGAACGGCCATTTTCTCTGGAAGCAGGCTTTCTGGCTCAGCTCATTGAAATGGAAAAAGGGGTTGTTTCTGAAGCATCCTGGGAAATCAAGCGAAAAAAACCGTTGACTGCTGCCATTACAGTAAGATGGGATAAAAAAGACCCTTCCAATACAGAGGGCAGCGTTTAACCGAATGAGGGTGCGATACACTTTTATAAAAAGGAATGGGCCTCACAGAATCCAATCCTTTTTATATAGGGGTTTCGACTGTGTTGCTCCTGCAGGCCTTCCCGCCTTCGGTCAATTAAGTTATTTTAACAGCCAAAACTTATTTGATTGAAGGACAGAAGGTGGCGACGCTCGAGGGGTTAAGCGCAGTCTGAAGATCCCATTCAACGAAGCTCCTGGCTGAGTGAATTTAGCTGAAGACAAGCCCCTGGGCAAGCGCCCGCCTGGCGGACTGAAATCACTGCTTTTTATTCTTTGTCAGAGTCAATTTTCTTTAACTCCAAAAACGAAACTCCGAACAAATATTTGTCCGGAGTTCTTTATGGTTTCTATTCTTTTTGTCTGAGCCTCTTAATTAAGCTTTAACTGCTTCAATTTTAGCTTTTTCTTTTGCATCTAATCCGAAGAACGAATGAAGCGCCTCTACCGCTTTCACCATATCCTGCTCCGGCACTACAGCTGAGACCGCAATTTCAGACGTACTTACCATTTTAATGGCCACTTCCTCGTCTGATAGTACAGTGAACATGTCTGCGGCTACCCCTGGGTTGGATACCATGCCTGAACCGACAATTGATACTTTGGCCAAAGTACTTTCATGGCGGATCGTGCTGTAGCAAAGGTTGACTTTATTGTTATGCAAAACATCAAGCGCTTTACCAAGACTTGCTGTATCAATTGAGAAAGAAACATTAAGTCCGTGGTCGGCGGTCATTTGCTGAATAATAATATCTACACTGATTCCCTGCTCTGCAAGCAGAGAGAAAAGATTTGACATCGTATCATACTGATTTGGCAAGCGTTCTATCGTAATCTTCGTTACATCTTCTTCAAACGCCAGACCTCTTACAATTAAGTTTTGTTCCATTGGTGCTTCCTCCTCAACGGTCGTACCTTCAACGTCCTCCATGCTTGAACGGACAATAAGAGAAACGTTATAGTTTTTAGCAAATTCAACTGCTCTAGGGTGTAAAACTCCGGCCCCTAAGTTTGCCAGTTCAAGCATCTCATCATAAGAAATACCGTCTAATTTTCTTGCGTTTTTAACATAGCGGGGATCAGCGGTAAACACTCCTGTAACATCCGTATAAATGGAACAGCTCTCAGCTTTTAGCGCTGCTGCCAAGGCTACTGCTGTTGTATCGGAGCCCCCGCGTCCCAGCGTAGTAATGTCACCGGTTTCACTCACTCCCTGGAATCCAGCTACCAGTACAGCTTTTCCTTCATCCAAGTGCTGTTGAACATTTTCCGCTTTTATATCAGTTATGCGCGCATCCTGATGGACATCTTCCGTCTCTATCCCGGCTTGCCAGCCTGTTAAGGAAACTGCGTCTACACCCATTTCTTTCAACGCCATGACGACAAGTGAGATAGTTACTTGTTCCCCTGTTGTCAGAAGCATATCCATTTCTCTCGGGTCAGGCGAATCTGTAATATCATTCGCCAATTCAACCAGTTTATCAGTTGACTTTCCCATGGCAGATACTACCGTCACTACTTTTTTGCCTTCATCCATTTTCCGCTTAATTCTTTCGGCTACTCTTTTAATTTTTGTCACATTCCCTACAGATGTTCCTCCAAATTTCTGAACAACCGTTGTCAATATGAACGCCTCCTCAACCTATTGCAAACATTTTAGTTTTTTTACCAAGCTTTTTGCCACTCACTTTTGAGAAGACCTTCAAAGATGAAAGCTTCCAAAAAACTCATAATTCAATGAATGTTCCGATTTTTCAGGACAGAATGATGGTTTTGAAAAAATGATCAGGACTTCCCTTTTATAAAAAGGCGGCAGAAGACGTGTCTCTCTGCCGCGTTCGGCTTTTGTAACAAAAGTACATTAAGCCGTCCGTAGAGATAGAAAGTCCGCCATCCAAGTGATTGCCATACTTTAACGTCCAGAGCATGGAATCTTTTTCAAAAATTCTGCCAAACTCATTTAATAGATTAACAAACGGCTATAATGATGGCAACACGGATCTATCGTCATTTATTCCCTTCATCGTCGATGACTCTTCTTAAGGTTTCAGCAACGGACTGAGGTATCCCTACACTCTCTATTTCTTCCAATGACGCCTCTTTTAATCTCTTCACAGAACCGAATTCCTTTAACAGCAAGCGTTTTCGCTTTTCTCCAATTCCTTCAACTTTATCTAAAATAGACGTAAACATTGTTTTTTTCCGAACATTCCGGTGGAAACTGATTGCAAAACGGTGAACTTCATCCTGAATTCGCTGAAGCAAGTAAAATTCCTGGCTTGTTTTAGAAAGAGCCACTACTTGGGGAGGGTCACCTATCATCAATTGGGACGTCCTGTGTTTTTCGTCTTTGACTAACCCGCAGACGGGGATAGAGAGATTTAACTCATCTTCCAGTACACTTTGTGCTGCGGAAATCTGCCCTTTACCGCCATCGATGACAATTAAGTCCGGCAGCGGCATTTCTTCTTTTAATAGCCGGAGATATCGTCTCCGGACCACTTCTCTCATTGATTCATAATCATCAGGGCCCTTTACCGTCCTTACTTTATATTTACGGTAATTTTTCTTATCAGGCTTTCCATCTACAAATGAGACCATCGCTGAAACAGGGTCCACGCCTTGGATATTTGAGTTATCGAATGCTTCAATTCTGTGAGGCGTATCGATATTCATTGCCTGGCCAAGCCTTTCAATAGCATAAATTGTTTTTTGTTCATTCCGTTCAATTAAATCAAACTTTTCTTTAAGGGCGAGCCTGGCGTTTTTCGTCGCTAACTCCACCAGTTCTTTTTTTTGTCCTCTTTTCGGCTGAAGAGCTTTTACACCTAAAAATTGCGAGACAATTTCAGGGTTGGTCCCGTCAGGTAAGAAAACTTCCGATGGTTTTTTATGATGGGCTTCAAGATAAAACTGTCCTAAAAACGTGTAAAAATCATCTTCCGGGTCTTGGTAAGTTGGAAATAATGAGACGTCCCGCTCAATAAGTTTGCCTTGTCTGATAAAAAATACTTGAATGCACATCCAGCCTTTGTCTACGTAATATGAGAAGACATCTCTGTTGACCTGATCGGTGAGAGTCATTTTCTGCTTTTCCATTACAGCTTCAATATGCTGAACCTGGTCTCTCAACTCTTTTGCCCGTTCAAAATTCAGATCTTCAGAAGCTTTAAGCATCTTTTCTGTGAGGTTCTGCTTCACTTCCTGGTGCCCGCCATTAAGAAATTTTGCAATTTCGGAAACCAGCTGGGCATTTTTTTCTTTAGTTACGGTAAACTCACACGGGGCCAGGCATTGGCCTATATGGTAATAAAGACAGACACGGTCAGGAAGTGTCCGGCATTTCCGCAAAGGATAAAGACGATCAAGCAGCTTTTTTGTTTCATTGGCCGCCTGGGCATTCGGATAAGGCCCAAAATACTTAGCCCCATCCTTTTTCACTTTCCTTGTAGTTATCAGCCGGGGATGCTCTTCCTTTGTAATTTTTAAAAAAGGATAAGTTTTATCATCTTTTAAAAGAATATTATATCTTGGCTCATATTTTTTAATTAAATTTTGTTCCAGCACAAGGGCTTCCAGGTCGGAAGAGGTAACAATATATTCAAAATCGGTAATTTCACTTACGAGTCGTTGGGTTTTTTTGTCATGTGAGCCGCGGAAATACGATCTGACGCGGTTTCGAAGAACTTTAGCTTTTCCCACATAAATAACGGTATCATGTTTATTTTTCATCAAATAGCAGCCTGGCTGAGAAGGCACAAGCTCAATTTTCTTTTTTAATTCCTCCATAATGATACTCCTTTAACTGGCTGATACTACCACTATATCATGGTAATTTGGCTTGTTTCCACAAATAAGGAAGCAGCGGCGGGCGCACACGCTTAAAAGGAGAAACCTTATGATAAGACGCTTCTAATGGGTCTTGTATTTTTAATCTGCCGGTTCACTGTCGGCGAAGGTTTACACCACAGGCATAAGTGCAACATCGTCGCAGGATCTTCGGCTAACCCCTTCACGTCCTGTGAAAACGCCGAAGTCACCACATCCTTGTGGAAGTTCACTGTGTTTTTTTTACCCAAGGGCTTGTCTTCAACTAACTTTCCCAAAGGGCTTCGGGAATGTGAATTTTCAGACGTCGCTTATCCTCCGGGTGTCCTCGCCTTCGTTCACCGGTGGCTTATATTTTCACAGTCACAAAATGTATTATAGTTTCTTTTCTGCACTTTGCGGACTGTATGATTTCCGGCTCTGTCAGAATTAACCTTCTTTAAATAAAAAAGCGAAAAATCCGGACAAATATCGTAAGATGATATTTGTCCGGATTTCTTTAAGTGACTATTCATTTATATTATTAGAGATGTTTATTTAACGTATCAGCTAAAGCATCTTTAGGCTGAAAACCAACAACCTGGTCTACAACTTCTCCGTCTTTGAGTACCAGCAGTGTTGGAATGCTCATAACACCGTATTTGCTTGCTGTTTCCTGATTTTCATCTACATCAAGCTTAACGATTTTTACTTTGTCGCCCATATCGCTGTCAAGCTCCTCAAGCACAGGGGCGATCATTTTACATGGTCCGCACCACGGTGCCCAAAAGTCTGCAAGGACAACCCCCTGGTTTGTTTCACTCGAAAAATTCTGGTCTGTAACATTTACAATAGCCATTCATTATTCCTCCTCTAATTAATCATACATTTACATTTAAAATATTACCCTCCAAGGTATTATACCCTATCCTTATTGAACAGGAAATTAATTTGCTCAGCTACCTTG
Source organism: Salipaludibacillus sp. CUR1 (assembly GCF_021028955.1). Lineage (GTDB taxonomy): Bacteria > Bacillota > Bacilli > Bacillales > Salisediminibacteriaceae > Salipaludibacillus. The sequence goes on along the minus strand of NZ_JAIWPE010000064.1, from coordinate 98,654 downwards.
TAGGTTAACCAAATTTAAACTTACTACCCATATCATAACTAATTTTAATAAATGACGCAAAAACAATGCTTAAAGCCCCTGCAAATAAATAATTGCAGGGGCATATTACTTTACTGGCTCTTAAACAAGCACTTTCTTAAATTCTTCTGTTAATTTAGGGACGACGTCAAATAAATCTCCTACGATGCCATAATCTGCAATCTGGAATATTTCTGCTTCCGGGTCTTTATTTATTGCAACGATTACTTTAGAGTTAGACATCCCAGCAACGTGCTGAATAGCCCCGCTCAAGCCTACCGCGATATACAAATCAGGGGTTACCACTTTTCCTGTTTGTCCGATTTGCATCGCATAATCGCAATATTCCGCATCACAAGCCCCACGTGAAGCTCCAACTGCAGCGCCTAATACTTCTGCAAGTTCGTCAAGGATTGAGAAATTTTCCTTTCCTTTCATCCCTCTTCCTCCAGCCACAATAACGGAAGCTTCTGAAAGGTCCACACCGGAAGTTGTGTTTTTAACTACATCAGTTATGATAGTTTGCAGATCTTTAATCTCCACCTCAAGACTTTCAGCGTCACCTGAACGGCTGTCGTCTTTTTCAAGGGCAGGTATATTGTTAGGACGAATAGTTGCAAAAATAAGTCCATCCTTAACGACTACTTTTTCAAAAGCTTTTCCTGAATATATAGGTCTTGTAAAAATAACTTCGGAACCGGCATTTTCAATAGCTGTTGCATCAGATACAAGGCCGGATTTCAAACGGCTGGCAAGCTTTGGCGTGATGTCCCTGCCGATTGATGTGTGGCCTGCCAGAATGGCGTCCGGATCTTCTTTTTCTATTACTGCTTGAAGAGCCTGGGCATAGCCTTCTGGAGTATACTGCGATAAATTAGCATGTTCGACTGCGATAACACGGTCCGCACCGTATTTAAAAAGCTCATTTGCTTTGTCTGCAACGCTATCACCACAAACAACTCCTACAATTTCACCGTCACTATCTATCTCTTTTGCCGCAGCAACCGCTTCAAAGGAAACATTTCTGAATTCGCCGTCTCTTATCTCAGCTATAACCAGTAATTTTTTAGACATAATTATCCTCTCCTCCTGTTATATCACTTTTGCTTCATTTTTCAGTAAAGATACTAATTCGTTTACCTGGTCATCAATCTCACCTTCAAGAATTTTTCCTGCTTCTTTTTCAGGTGGCAGATAACGCTCTACCGTATTAGTTTTTCCTTCAACTTCATCTTCATCTAAATCCAGATCATCAAGATCGAGCGTTTCCAAAGGTTTTTTCTTTGCTTTCATAATTCCAGGTAACGAAGGATAACGCGGTTCATTCAGTCCTTGTTGGGCAGTAACTAACAAAGGGAGTGATATTTCAATAAATTCCTGATCCCCTTCAACGTCGCGTTCAATTTTGGCTTTACCGTCTTCGATTTCTATATTTACAATGGAAGTTACATGATTAATTCCCAAATTCTCAGCAAGCCGCGGGCCTACCTGGCCTGACCCGCCATCAACAGCAATGTTTCCTCCCAGAATAATGTCCGCTTCCTGGTCTTTAAAATAAGCTGCCAGAATAGCTTCCGTTGAGAACTGGTCCCCGTTTTCTACATCTTCATCTTCAATTAGAACAGCTTTATCGGCTCCCATTGCAAGCCCGGTACGAATTTGTTTCTCTGCTTCTTCGTCTCCTACAGAAACAAGTGTCACTTCACCGCCGTGCTCATCACGCAGCTGGATCGCTTCTTCAATGGCATATTCGTCATAAGGATTGATGATGAATTCCGCCCCGTCTTCTACAATTTCCCCGCTATCAATTTGAATTTTTTCTTCTGTGTCAAAGGTACGTTTCATGATTACATAAATGTTCATTTATGTCCCTCCCAAAGTTTATTATTTACTGTCTTTTACAGTAAAACGCTTTCATAAAATGCTAAATAAACCTTCTTTAATCACCGGTCTTCAAACTTCGGCTTTCTCTTCTCCATAAATGCCTTTATCCCCTCGGACGCATCATAGGTTTCTGAGACATCACCGAATCGGACGGCTTCAATTTCCTGGCCTCTTTCAATCGGCTCATTTCCTGATTTCTCAATAAGTTCAAGGACATAAGAGACGGAATGAGAGCCTTTATTGCTTATATTTTCTGCAAACTTTTTTGCCTGATCCATAAAGTTTTCGCCTGGCAGCGTCCGGTTAACGAGTCCCGCTGCCATCGCTTCTTCCCCTGTAATCGGATCTGAAGTTAACAGCATTTCAGTCGCTTTTGCTTTTCCGACTAATTCAGGGAGCCTTTGAGTACCGGCAAATCCTGGAACCAGTCCCAGCTGAAGCTCAGGCAGTCCTAGTTTTGCATCAGGAGCGGCAAGCCTTATATGGCAGGCCATAGCAAGCTCAAGTCCGCCTCCCAAAGCCGCGCCGTGAATAGCAGCTATGACAGGTTTAGTCATTAGTTCAATCTTTCTGAAAACCCTTTGACCTTCCCTCGACATTTCTCTGAATTGATCTCCATGTTTTACAGAAGTAAATTCTTTAATATCTGCCCCTGCTGCAAAGAAACGGCCTTCTCCATGTAAAAGAATCACTTTCACATTGGCATCTTCAGAGAACCTGTCAAAAGCTGTTTCAAGTTCCTGAATCATTTTTTGTGACAGCGTATTAGCCGGGGGATGAGACAAAGTTACCAGGCCTATCCGGTCTTCAGTATGAACATTAATAAGCTTAAATTCTGACAAACGCTACACCCCTTTCAAGAAAGTCTATTAATTTGCCTCTGCTAAACCTAAGAGTTAATTAAATAATACTTGCTTCGCTTTGGAGCTTAAGCCGACCGGGTGACTTTAGCCTGCGGCAGGAAGACCCCGATGGAAAAAGCAACAACTATTAACAGATGCTAATTTTTAGAAAGGCCTTTTAATAACATGCGATGAACCGTTTCTGCAAGCGGAGACAGGTCATACCTGTGGTCTTTCATTACCCAATTGGTCACTACCTCATCAATAGCTCCGAAGATGAGCTGTCTGGCAATCCTGAGGTCTAAGTTTTCTTCAAAAATGCCTTTTTCCACCCCTTCTTTCAGAACGGAATCAACCAATCCTAAATACCCCTTTAGTACTTCATTTACTTTGTAACGGATGGAAATGTTCGATTGCCGAAGCTCAAGCTGCGTAACGATAGCTAAATCATGATCCATCTCCAGTTGCATAAAGTGCATTTCGATCAGAATAAGCAGCTTTTTTTCGACAGATGATTCCTCTTTTAACTTTTCTGAAATCGCGTCAACAAAGCTTCCCATTTTTTCTTCAAATAAAGAAATTAGAATGTCTTCTTTATTTTTAAAGTAGAGATAGATCGTCCCGTCTGCAACTCCGGCTTCTTTGGCAATTTTAGAAACCTGTGAGTGATGGTAACCATTTTCCGCAATGACTTTTACAGCTGCATCAATTATCTGCTCATATTTTTGTCCCCGTTTTTTCCCCATTCAATCACTTCCTCAAACATTTCCTCTTTTACTGAATGATTGTTCATTCATGTTCTTATTTTAGAGTATTCTGTCGTTTCTGTCAATTGCACAATATGGTTTCTAAAATTTTGAAGAATAAGGAAAAATATAACGGGCACCTTAATAATCAGACTTAAACAATATAAGGAGGAATAAAATGCCGTCGCCTTCAGCTAAAAAAGACCCTTATTTGCCTTCTAAAATCTATCTTTATTCGTCATTATTCTGGTTAGCTATCGGAATGATTTACGGCCTTATTCTTTCCTTAAAGTTTCTGTGGCCTAACTTTCTGGCTTTTGGTCCTTTTCAGGTTATTTTCCAATATGGAAGAATCCGTCCTATCCATACAAATCTCGTTCTTTTCGGATGGCTTACCATGGCCAATATTGGTGCTCTCTTTTATGTTATTCCTAAATTGTGCAGGAATCAACTGTCTTTTGAAAAAATTGCTGCAGGTACAGGGATTGTGTGGAATATTATTGTTCTTGCAGGTACAGTCGCTTTAACTATGGGGTTTACCACTACGACCGAGTATGCGGAGTGGCCTTTATGGATAGATGTCCTGGTTATCCTGGGAATGGCGGCTGTTGCCCTTGTATGTTTTGCGACTATCGCTTCCCGCAAGGAAAAACAGCTTTATGTCAGCTTATGGTATTTTATGGGATCTCTTATATGGCTCATCGGCCTTTATATTATTGGAAATTTACCTTATAAACTTTTGTCCGGGGTCCCTCAATTTCTCATTTTCTGGTTTTACGGCCATAACGTCATTGGGTTGTGGTTTACCACCGTAGGGGTAGGCCTGATTTATTACCTGCTGCCCTATTTAACAAGAAACCCCTTATACAGCCACAAATTGTCTCTTATCGGCTTCTGGACCATTGCCACATTTTACGTCTGGAATGGACCTCACCATCTTCAGAACGGCCCAATACCTCTGTGGCTTATGAAAGCAGGAGTCATTCCTTCAGTTCTGCTGATCATTCCTGTATGGTCTGTTCTCGCCAATGTTTTTGGGACATTAAAAGGAAAATGGCATGCGCTATCCAGGAATACACCGCTGAAATTTTTAATTGTTGGGGCAGTCTTTTATCTGGTGACTTGTCTTCAAGGTCCTTTTCACTCATTACAAGGACCGAGTTCAGTCATTAAATTCACCGACTGGGTCCCGGGCCATGCCCACTTACCTTTATTCGGCGCTTTCTCTTTCGTCGCTTTTTCTTTTATGTATGTGTTTCTGCCTAAGATGCTTAAAACAAAACTCTATTCCAGTAAACTGATGGAATGGCACTTCTATCTGGCCGTCACCGGTATGTTTTTATTTGCTTTTTCTACTTGGTCTGCCGGAGTACTTGAAGGATTTGCCTGGATTGAAGGTGCCCAGTACGGCATGCAGTTTGTAGAAATGCTTATTTCCATGCGCCCATTTTTTGCCATTCGGGCTGTGGCCGGTGCTGCCATGTTAATAAGCTCTTTTGTATTTATTTATAACCTTGCAATGACAATTATAAAAGCAAATCGCAACTCACAAAACGAAGAAATAAGTGCCGGGTAATTGAAAGGAGGTTGGCTAATGAGCGGGTATGAAGATGAGAAATCGATGCTGCCATATATCATCGGAGCTGTTATTTTGTTCTTTGTGGGTACGGCTGGCACGACATATCTCCCTTTTTATGATGACCAGATGCAGGCTCCGAACCAGAACGCAGAATTACGACATTTATCAGTGGAATCTTCAGAATACCGGGGCAGAGAAGTGTATATCCGGGAAGGCTGTCATACGTGTCATACAATGTTTGTAAGACCTGTGCTTGCAGACAGCAGCCTTGGCCCTATTTCACAGCCGGCGGACTATTATTATGATGCGCCTGCTATGCTTGGGACTAAACGGACGGGGGCAGATTTAATGTGGGTAGGAAACCGCTGGAACGAAGATTGGCACAGGGAACATCTATTGAATCCGCAGAAGGTCCTGCCCGGGTCGATCATGCCCCGGTATGATTACTTAAGTGACGAAGATCTGGAAGATTTAATTGCTTATCTGATGAGTTTAAAACCCTCTCCCCAAACTGAAGGAAGACCTGTTGAATAAGTGATAATAAGTGATCCTAAGCTTTTATAAGTGAGGTGAAACCATGAGTCCAGACGATGAAAAAATTAATGAACCATCTACCGTAGAACCTGATGAAGAAACTAAAGAAGAGGAGCCCCCTGTCCATTCAGTAGTCGAAGGATCTGGAGGATTTAGAATCGGCAATGCAAAGGTTCCGCCGTTTCTTCTTGTTACATACCTCGTGTTGGCGATTTGGGCATTCGGTTATGGAATGATGGCCGTTCCTCTGAACCAAACGGCTGAAACAGCCGCAGATGGGGAGGCAATATTTGAACAGAGCTGCCTTGGCTGCCACTCGATTACGGATGAACCTAAAGTAGGCCCTGGACTCGAGGATGTGCACCTTAAATATACAGAGGAAGAACTGCAGTTAATTCTCGTAAATGGAATCGGCGAAATGCCTTCATTACCTGCACTCGGCTTAAATACAGAACAGATAAAAGCTGTAAAAGATTATATTCAGACCTTATAGCTCCCCACATCAATTAAAAAGGAGTGATAAAATTGGAAAAACATCTTGTAACTGTGTTCAACAACTTACACGAAGCGGAAGAAGCTTTCCATGACTTGCTTACAATCGTTCCCAGGGAGAGTATTTCTTTTGTTCATAAAAAAGATGGCAGCAGGGGAGAAACAGCAGATGTGTCAATGGACCATCCTCTAAACGGCATATTAACCGGCGGGGCTATAGGCGGGGCTGGCGGGGCGCTTTTCGGAATGACTACCTTGATGTTCCCGGGTTTAGGAATCCTTCTGGCCGCCGGACCGGTTTACGGCGCTATTGCCGGCCTGACTGCCGGCGGGTTTATTGGAGGGCTGACCGACCTCGGAATTAATCAGCATGAAGCAGAAAACATAGAAAGTCATGTGAAGTCAGGTAAAATAGTCATTACTGTTGAAGCAAAGGACAGCCAGATACAGCCGGTTATTGACACATTGAAAAGGCATGAACCTGCGTATTTATCAGAAGAGCCGGTATCTAAAGGCGGTTTTGAATAGAAAAGGAAGCTGAGTTGAAATATCGCAGGAGCAAATTCTTCTCTGCGACGAGTAACCGCAAAGCTTCTGACGAATTAAATGATTCTATAAAAAACATCCGAACAATATTCCGTAAAAAAATATTGTTTCGGATGTTTTACAGATTACTATTCTTTTGTCTCAGCCTCTTTCATAAGCTAACTCGATTTTTTCTCTTTTTGTTTTTCTTTTTCCTCTTCAAGCAGCGCTCTTCTCAACACTTTCCCAACCATAGTTTTTGGCAGTTCATCACGGAATTCAAACAGCCTTGGAACTTTATAGGCAGAAAGGTGCTTACGGCAAAACTCATTAAGCTCCTGTTCAGTCACTTTTTTGCCTTCTTTCAGCACGAGAAATGCTTTAACTGTTTCGCCTCTGTAAGGGTCTGGAACCCCGACCGCCACAGCCTCCTGGACAGCTTCATGTTCATACAGAACTTCTTCAATCTCACGCGGGTAAATATTAAAACCGCCTGCAATAATCATATCTTTTTTGCGGTCTACGATATAGAAGAAGCCTTCTTTATCCATATAACCCATATCTCCTGTAAGGAGCCAGCCGTCATAAAATGTGGCATCAGTGTCTTCCGGGCGATTCCAGTATCCTTTCATTACTTGAGGACCTTTAATAATTAATTCTCCAACTTCTCCTGGTTCAGCAGGTTCACCAGTTTCAGCAGACAGAATAGCGACATCTGTATCAGGCCATGGAAGACCAATGCTTCCGTTCGGCCGTTTCCCCCACATAAGGTTAAAATGTGTAACAGGTGAGGCTTCCGTCAGGCCAAATCCTTCAGATAACTTGCCTCCTGTTAAATCTTCAAAACGCTGCTGGACTTCAAGTGGTAAAGGAGCAGAACCGCTGATGCACACTTCAATCGATGAGAGATTGTATTTTTGAACTTTTGGATCGTTGATTAATCCAATGTACATCGTTGGTGCCCCTGGAAAAATAGAGACTTTCTGCTTTTCAATAGCCTGCAGTGTCTGTTTTGTATCAAATTTTGGCAGTATAACCATTTTCGAACGGTCCATAACAGAGAAATTCATTCCTACTGTCATACCGTAAACATGGAAAAAAGGTAAAGCACAGAGAATCACTTCATTACCGTGATCTATCTTATGCATCCATCTAATACATTGAGTCGTATTAGCCACAAGGTTGTAATGACTTAACATAACACCCTTTGCTACTCCCGTAGTTCCTCCAGTATACTGAAGCAAAGCAAGATCTTTTTCAGGGTCTATGTCCATAGGAATTTCCTCCGTATCGGAGGCTTTTAACAGTTCCATAAAAGAATGGACTTTACTGCTGTATTTCACTTCCACTTTAAGCCCTGTGTTTCTCTTCTGTATAAACGGATAAATCAAATTTTTAGGAAACGGAAGATAATCTTTAATATGTGTAACAATAACATTTTCTAAATTCGTTCTCCCCAGCACATTCATCACCCTAGGGTAAACGAGGTCGAGGCATATAATTGCTTTTGCCCCTGAATCTACCATCTGGTGTTCCAGCTCCCGTTCAACATAAAGCGGGTTTGTTTGTACCACCACTCCTCCAGCCATAAGAATACCGTAGTAGCTGATCACGGATTGCGGCGTGTTAGCCAGCATAATTGCAACACGGTCGCCTTTTGTTATTCCGAGATCTTTCAGGGCATTGGCAAAACGAAGAGATGAGTCATAAACCTCACGAAATGTCATTTCTTTCCCCAGGAAATGAAGCAAGGTTTTATCAGGCTCTTCTTCCGCCCCGTCACGCAGGTAATCTTGCAGCGGCTTTCTCTCATATTCGATATGTTCAGGAATGTCTTCCGGGTAATTCGCAAGCCATGGGCGTTGCAATTCGGCATCCATGTAAGGTCCTCCTTTGGACTCCTTTCAATTAAGACATTCATCCTCTCTCACTACCATTTTAATGAAATCGGTTACAATTGTGAAGAGTTTTAGGAAAATTAATACTTTTAGTTTTTCTTCTATTAAAATTATTAAAGAAGCTGTGACAAAACTAAATTAAATCCAGGATAACCGAACAATGAATATACAATAGACTATAAGTTGAGATGAGGTTCATAAATGTACTCGCTTGCCGCAGGCATCTCTTCAGCTCCTCGGCAAAAAGCGCCTGAAGGATTTTCAGAAGATGCTTTTCCTGCAGGCGTCTCGTGAAATCACTTCTTTTTCTCAAAAAGAACAGCCGAACAAAATTCGAAAATTTTGTTCGGCTTTCTTTATGATTACTATTCTTTTATCCCAGCCTCAATATTTATTAGTCTTTTTGCGCTTTTTTCTTTTCTTCTTCTACTAATACTCTTCTCAGAATTTTACCTACCATCGTTTTCGGAAGTTCATCTCTGAATTCATAGAATTTTGGAACTTTGTAGGCAGCCAGTTGCTTACGGGCATAGTCATCAAGATTTTCCTCAGTGATCGTTCTTCCTTCTTTAGGAACAATAAATGCCTTAACCGTCTCCCCACGGTAAGGATCTGGAACACCAATTACACAGGCTTCCTGTACATCTTCATGTTCATAAAGAATTTCTTCAACTTCACGTGGATAAATATTAAACCCGCCCGCAATAATCATGTCCTTCTTTCTGTCGACGATATAGAAAAATCCTTCATCATCCATATATCCCATATCTCCTGAAAGGAACCACTCGCCCCGGAAGGATGCCTGGGTTGCCTCAGGCCGGTTCCAGTAACCTTTCATAACTTGAGGGCCTTTAATAATGATTTCTCCTACTTCATTAGGCTGAGCTTCCTCACCTGTCTCGGCTGAAAGAATGGCGACATCAGTATCAGGCCACGGAACGCCGATCGATCCTTGTTTCCTTTGGCCCCAAATCAGGTTGGAAACAGCCACCGGCGACGTCTCGGTTAAGCCGTAACCTTCGACTAAACTTCCGTTTGTAGCTTCTTCAAATTTTGTCTGGACCTCTACAGGCAGCGGAGCTGACCCGCTGATACACGCTTTGATAGACGATAAATCATGTTTTTTAATATCAGGATGATTCAACAGCCCGATATACATCGTCGGTGCACCAGGATAAAGAGTGGCTTTATGTTTTTCAATTGCTTTTAGAATACCTTTCGGATCAAACTTAGGAATAATTATCATTTTAAAACCCATACGGATCCCCAGGTTCATTACCGTTGTCATTCCATATACATGGAAGAAAGGCAAAGCTGCAATGATAATTTCTTCTCCCGGCACCATTTCATACATCCACTCTTCACACTGCTGGGTGTTAACCACGAGATTATAGTGAGTCAGCATAACCCCTTTTGCAGGCCCTGTCGTCCCTCCAGTGTACTGAAGAAGGGCAAGGTCTTCTTTAGGATCTATGTCCAATGGTATTTCTTCCGCTTTTCCTTTATTTAAGATATCTACGAATGAATGAAGCCGGTCACTATAATCCAACTCTACTTTAATGCCTGTATTCTTTTTCTGGATAAAAGGATAGATCATGTTTTTCGGGAAAGGCAGATAGTCTTTAATCCCTGTGACAATAATATGCTCCAGAGGTGTTTTTTCTTTTACACTTGCTACACGCGGATAAACGAGATCCAGACATATCATAACTTTAGCACCTGAATCATTCATTTGGTGTTCAATTTCCCTTTCCACGTAAAGCGGGTTGGTCTGGACCACGATGGCTCCGGCAAGCAAAGCTCCATAATAGGAAATGACAGCCTGCGGAGTATTTGCCAGCATAATAGCGACCCTGTCTCCCTGGTTCACCCCGAGAGATTTCAGCTGGTTGGCAAGCTTCAAAGCCTCCTCGTAAACCTCCTGATAAGTCATTTCCTTGCCCATAAAATGAAGTGCTTCTTTATCAGGGTACCTCTCGGCAGCTCTTTTCAAATAGCTTTGAAGAGTTGCTACTTCATAGTCAATGGACGTCGGGATTTCTTTAGGATAATGCTGAAACCACGGCTTTTCAGTTAATGTTTCCATAACATAACCTCCCTTTTTATCATAACCCTCTCCTTCTAAAAAAGATGTCAATGAAAAGTAAGCGGCACTGTCCTTCTAGTGAACAATCGCTCAGTTGCTTGACCTTTTCATAGGCAGGCATTCTCCTCTTACTCTCTATTGTAATGAAAACGCCTCCAAAAGAAAACACATTTGTAAAAATTTTATGAATTTTTACTTAATAATTAATGGAAATTATTAAAAACTTATATTCTCCCTATGCAGACAAAGCTTTGTATTTTCAGTTCTTTGAGCAGTTATATCCAAAGAAAAACTCTGCCGATTAAAAGAAACCAGCAGAGCTTAATACTTTTGAATTGAGATTCCAGCTTTGTTGATATAGCAAATTTCAGCATTTATATCAACAGAGTCTTCTCTTAAGCAAAGAATATGATATACACCACACCGGCAATCATAAATCCGGCACAAAGAACAATCATCACTTTCCATAAAGTTTCCATTAAATATACCCCTTTAATCAGAGATCAGTCTATGCTGGCACCTATCACATAGGAGAGAGAGACCGATAAAACAAATGATAATAGACCTACTGCCCGGTTATCATTTTTTAATTCTTCATCAACTTTAAACCCGGGAGATAAGAACTCGTAAATAAAATATACAAATAACAAGAGTATAAAACCGAAGGCCCCCCATCCAAGCATAGCCAGAACTGTATCATTTGCCATAATTGAATGGCGGAAAACATTGGCTATACCGAACACTTTTCCGCCTGTCGCCAGTGCTACAGCCAAGTTGCCCCGTCTGATTTCCTGCCAGGTCCCGTATTGCGTCACCCACTCAAAAATGGCCAGAGAGAGAATAATACTAAGAACCACGATGCTGTAGACACCGGCCGTATAAATGTAGTCATGTGTAAAGATGGCTTCCATGCTGAAGTCCTCCTGGATTATTTAAGTGACACAATCGTTACGCCAGACCCGCCTTCTCCCTGGGTCCCCATACGCGTTTCCTGAACATTCCGATGGTTTTTCAACAGCTCCTGTACGCCTTTTCTTAACGCCCCTGTTCCTTTACCATGGATAATGGACACTTGATGATACCCGGCCAGTACAGCGTCATCTAAATACTTTTCCACGTCCATCATAGCATTTTCATACCTTTCCCCGCGCAAATCAAGTTCTGTTTTTACATGTGCTTCTTTTCCGCGGACAGCAGCCAAAGGTTTTGTTTCTACTGCTTTAGGGCGGTTAATATAGAGAAGGTCATCTTTCTTCACTTTCATTTTCATCATACCAAGCTGTACATAGTATTCTTTATCATTAACTTTTTCTGCAATATACCCTTTCTGGTCAAGACTGACCACTTTCACTTCATCCCCTGGAATAAGTTTATTCACTTTCGGCTTTTCCCTTTTTGGGGAAGGCTTTTTCCTGGTGCCTGCAAGGTTTGGTTCAGCTTTTTCCAGGCGTTTTTTAGCATCTATCAGCTCATGGTCTTTAATATTAGGGTTATTTTTCTGAATTTCCCTCAGCTCTGCAATGATCTGTTCTGCTTCCTCTTTTGCTTTTCTGACTGAATTTGCAGCTTTATCTTCTGCAGATTGAAGAACCTTTTGTTTCTCTTCTTCCAGCTTTTCCATTTCGGCTGCCAGCTCACTGTGCAGCCTTTCGGCATCAAGCCTGAGTTCTTCTGCTTCGCTGACGTCTCGCTCAGCTTTCTTTCTGCTGTCCTCAAGAGATGAAATCATTTGTTCCATTTTATTTGAGTCCGCTGTTATATGGCTTTTCGCTTCCTCGATAATCTTATCAGTTAAGCCAAGACGCCTGCTGATGGCAAATGCATTACTTCGTCCCGGGATCCCTATTAACAGACGGTAGGTCGGCCTTAAAGTTTCCACATCAAATTCTACGCTTGCATTCATAACGCCTTCCCGGTTATAAGCATATCCTTTTAGTTCACTGTAGTGAGTGGTAGCAATCACTTTAGCTCCCACGTTATAAACATGATCAAGGATTGAGATAGCGAGCGCAGCCCCTTCTGTAGGATCTGTCCCGGCTCCTAGTTCGTCAAAGAGGACGAGAGACTGAAAATCTACCTGGTTCATAATTTGCACAATATTTGTCATGTGAGAAGAAAATGTACTTAAACTCTGTTCAATGGACTGTTCATCCCCGATATCCGCAAATATTTTTTGGAAAACAGCAGCTGAAGACCCTTCATCACAAGGAATTTGCAGACCAGACTGAGCCATAAGTGTTAACAGTCCGACTGTTTTTAAAGTCACCGTTTTTCCCCCAGTGTTCGGTCCGGTAATGACTAAGGAAGAAAAGTCTCCTCCAAGCTCTACATCAATTGGTACAATTTCATCGTTTGGAATAAGAGGATGACGGGCTTTCGTCATTTTAACAAATCCGTCTTCGTTTAACTTTGGCTGGATTCCTTTAATTGACTCGCTGTAAAACGCTTTAGCAAAAATAAAGTCCACTTCGCTCATAATGGCGACTATATCTGCCAGTTCTTCAACATGCTCGCTGATCCTGGCTGACAGCTCCTGAAGAATACGCTGAATCTCCTGCTTTTCTTTTACTTTCGCTTCTCTCAGCTGGTTATTCAGCTGAACGACCGCTTCAGGTTCCACAAACAAAGTAGCTCCCGAAGCAGACTGGTCATGCACCATTCCTCCAAAATGGCTGCGGTACTCCGACTTTACAGGAATTACATAACGTTCATTTCTAATAGTAATAATGGCATCTGAAAGCATTTTTCTTCCATTTGAAGAGCGGGTGATGCTTTCCAGTTTGGAACGGATACCTGATTCGTGGGAACGGATTTGCTGCCGGATAGATCTTAGAGCAGCACTTGCTGAATCCAGCACACCGCCATTTTCATCTATAGCCTGGTTAATTTCCCGTTCCAGGTCAGTAAGCGGAACGATTCCGCTTACTAAATCAGGAAGGATCGTCAGTTCGATTTCATCTTCTACCAGAGATTCCACAAAACTTTTAAAGCGGCGGCTTCCATAAATGGTAGAGGAAATATCCAGTAATTCTTTTTCATTCAGCAAGCCTCCGATTTCCGAGCGTTTAATCGAAGCACGGATATCTCTAATGCCTCCAAGGGGTGCCTGCCCTTTCAGCCGAATGACTTTAGCCCCTTCGTACGTCCTTTGCTGTGCTTCTTTTATATATTCAAAATCGAAAGACGGCTTTAGATCTTTTACCCGTTGTTTTCCTAATGAAGAACTGGCAAATTGAATCAGCTGGTCTTTCATTTTATCGTATTCTAATATACGGCAAACCCTTTCAATCACTGGGGCGCACCTCCTGCTTTCTATCTGTTTTTCCAAATCAGTTCTTTAAAACGGTCAGCCGGCCAGGTATTAACAACTGTTTCTTGTTTCAGCCAGCCTCTTCTTCCGGTTTTTATCCCGAGTGTCATATAGTCGAGCATATCAAACCGGTGCGCGTCTGTATTTATACTTAGTTTCACACCTTTATCCTGAGCTTTTTTCAGCCACTCTGCAGATAAATCAAGACGGTGAGGGTTGGCATTCAGTTCCAGAATTGTACCTGTTTCCTTTGCCACCTCCAGTAATCGTTCCATATCTACAGGATACCCTTTACGGCGTCCGATCAGCCTCCCTGTAGGATGGGCTATCATGGCTACATGGGGATTGCGGCAGGCATTTTCAAGCCTGTCCATAATTTTTCTCTCACTCTGCTGAAAAGAGGAGTGAATGGATGCAATAACAAAATCGATTTCTGTTAATACCTCATCGGGATAATCCAAGGTGCCATCAGGTAAAATATCCATTTCCACGCCTGTAAAAATAGTAAAATCTTTCATAGACTCATTCAGTTCACGAATTTCTTCATGCTGCCGTTTCAGCCTTTCTGCTGTCAGGCCATTTGCAACTTTTAAATACTCCGAGTGGTCTGTAATCGCCATATATTCATAGCCTTTATCTCTGCAGGCGTTGACCATTTCTTTAATCGACTGGGCACCATCGCTCCAGGTCGTATGCATATGGAGATCGCCAAGGATGTCATCTTGTTGAATAAGCTCATACTTCTGATCATAACGCTCCAGCTCATCCATTCCTTCCCGCAGTTCCGGCGGAATATACGGCAAACCGAAGTGGGCAAAAAATTCTTCTTCAGTAGAAAAATGATGCTCGGTCCCAGTGTCCTCTTCTACACCATATTCACTTATTTTTTCATCGCGTTCCTTAGCAAGCTGGCGCATAAGAACATTATGGTCTTTAGAGCCGGTGAAATGATGGAGCGTTGTTGCAAAAGATTCGTCTTTAACCATTCTGAAATCAACAGGAACGATGATATCACCGTACTGAAGTTCCAGACTTACTTTCGTATCTCCATGCCCGGTAATCTCTGTAATGTGCTCCATAGAAACGAGCCTTTTGCCTACTGTCTTTGGATCTTCAGTAGAAATAATAAAATCCAGATCTTTTACGGTTTCTCTTCCCCTGCGAAAACTGCCTGCTAATTCAAACCTGTCAATTTCATCTATACTGCCTAAACGTTCCCTCAAGTCAAAGGCGGCAGGCAGCACTTGAGCGAGGGCCAGCCTGTCCGGACGTTTTCCCAGTTCATCCAAAGCTTCGAGGATTTTCTGTTCAGTCTTTTTCCCAAACCCGTCCAGCTCTTGAACCTGGCCTGCTTCACAAGCCTTCCTTAAGGTCCCGGCGTCAGTTACTTCTAATTCCTGGTATAGTTTTCCGATTTTCTTACCGCCTAATCCCGAAAGTTTGAGTAATGGGAGCAGTCCATCAGGAATCTCTTCCTCCAGCTCTTTAAGCAGAGGTGTTTCACCTTCTTCAAGTAAGTCATTTATAATACCAGCCGTCCCTTTTCCAATGCCTTTAAGTTTTGATGGATCTTCAATTTCAGAAAGGGGCCTTTCATCCCGTTCCAAAGCCTGTGCGGCTTTTCGGTAAGCAGAGACGCGGAAAGCATTTTCTCCTTTAATCTCTAAATATACAGCTATACGTTCCAATGCGTTCAAGACATCTTTTTTATTCATTTGACTCATGCTATTCACCTCGCTGAGTTTTTCTTCCAATCCCTTTTTTCCTTCTTCATCATAGCCAATTCGTCTGCTTATCTGCAAGCAGAAGGAGTTAAAGTGACATGCTCCCTTTCCTTTCTTTAAAAGAAAAACCTCCCGTCCATGACGGGAAGTTAATTATTTCTTCCTTCTATCCACAATTCTTTTAACTCATTTGAAATGATAGGAGTGTATTCAAAAATCATTTGCGCAAAAGTAGAATTTTGGAGGGCGGCCTGAACGACATCCACTTGAATTAATGCTGCTATGTGCAGAAGAATAGTAATCATCACAAGTCCTTCAAGAAATCCGAGCAGCCCCCCGAGCCATCCATTAATAAAGCTCAGGACCGGAATGTGGGCCACAAAATCAAATAACGACGCAATGATCTGCATAACAATCTTAGTAAGGAAAAATATAAGTGCGAAAGCAATCCCGTTATAGTAAACCATTTCCATACTAAACGAATCAACGAGAAGGTTAAGTTCCTCCCCTTCACCGAATTGCGGGAATGGCACCCACAGTCTTATATAATGCGCTACATCCTCATAATAGAGATAAGCAACAATAAAGGAAACCACCAGGCCTAAAAGGTGCATTAACTGAAGTATAAAGCCCCGGCGAAAACCGACAGAAAAACTGATAACTAATATTATAAACAAAAACAAACTGAGCATCTTTAAGTCCTCATCTTTCTATTCTTCTTCCATTTTTTTTAGAACATTTAAATAATCATTCCCAATATTTACTGCTGTCAGAACAGCTAATTTGGTAGAATCCAAATAAGGATTATTTTCTTTCAATTCTTTCATTTTCCCATCAATGAGTTCAGCAATTGCTCTGACCTGCTCTGAACTCTCTTCACCGACGATGGTATATTGCTGGTTATAAATCGTCACTTCTGTTCGACGTTTTTTTTCTTCTTCTGCCACCAATAAGCCCCCGTTCGTCATAGAAATCCTAATTTATATCATAACATGTCACATCATGGATGAAAATATAAATGTTATTTCCTTCTTTGAGATGAAAATTATTAATAGATTGTCTATACTGTTTAAGGAACTGTTATAAAGAATACAGGAAAGGCGGCTCAGTTTATGAGTTATGAAGTTTTAAATGTTCAAAAGAAAGATTTGGCAATTCTAAAGAATCATTATATGTCTTCCTTAAAGGAAAAAACCCCGCAAGGTGCGGTTTTTGCTGCAAAAACAGGCCACTGTAATATTACCGCCTATCAATCTGGGAAAGTCCTTTTTCAAGGAAAAGGCGCCTCCTCCGAAGCTGGCAAGTGGAAAGGTAAAGAAGGAGTAAAAGCTAACAAAAAAACCTCTGGGAAAAAACCAGGCTCGGCCCGGGTGGACAATCATTCATATTATCCCCCTGATAAAATTGAAGAAAAAATCGTATTAGGAAGTGACGAAACAGGAACCGGAGATTACTTTGGGCCTGTAACTGTTGTATGCGTCCATCTAACAGAAGAGCAAATGAGCAAGATTGACAGCTGGGGTGTGCGCGACTCAAAAACGATTAAAGATGAAACAATCAGGGAGCTTGCCCCTCGTTTATTAAAAGAATGCACCTACAGTCTTCTCGTTTTAAACAATGAAAAATATAATCGTATGCAGGAACAAGGTATGAACCAGGGGCAAATGAAAGCACTTCTCCATCACCAGGCTATTGAAAATGTGATGGTAAAATGCAAAGAAAAGGGCCTCCACTATGAAGGAGTTTTAGTAGACCAGTTTGTTTCTCCGGAAGGTTACTTTAAATACCTGGCTGCTAAAAAGAAAGCATGGACCACTGAGAAGCCTATTTACTTTGCAACTAAAGCTGAAGGGCTTCATCCTGCGGTAGCAGCAGCTTCTATTCTTGCACGGTATTCTTTTTTACAGGAGATGGATAAAATATCACAGCTATTAAATACTCCTGTTCCTAAAGGAGCAGGCCCTCACGTCGATAAAGCGGCGAAACAGATCTTATTAAATAAAGGGAAAGACACACTATATAAAGTGACGAAATGGCATTTCTCAAATACTCAAAGGGTATTTAAGCGTTCATAGAAAATGCCACACTGAAACCACTGTTTTTATATTAAGTACAGAAGCGAAAAACCGAACAAAAATCATAAGTTTTGTTCGGTTCTCTTTATGATTATCGTTTGTCCTAGCCTCTGTTTCTTTTCTCAGTCTCTTTTCTTTAATAAAAGCTTATGTGTAAAGTTTTCATACAGGATTTCATCCCAGACAGGCTTTCTCGCTTCAATGGTCACTGCCGCAGGTAAATCATTAACGTTAGGAAGAATAGAATTAAGCTTCTGCAGAAACTCTTCATTTGTCACCATTGAATTCATTATTTCCTGATGTTCCCTGCTTAACACTCCACAGGCTATTTTATCTTCCTTACAAAAAGCACACTGTTTTAAAGCCATGAGGGAAGATAAATCATGTGTAATAAAAGAATTGGCTACCCAAATGTTTCTTTTAGCCGCATATACTATATCTGTTGCATATTCCATAACAGAATGATCCACCTTGAAGATCACATTCCACGCTAATGGCTTTTCCTCTTTCATTCTGACAATAGACGTCACTTTAAACATATATCTGTTCCTTCCTTAATCTGGGTCTCTCTTTATTGTCGTAAAAATGAGTGAGCGTTGCAACCGTCCAATAGCATGAATTTTAAATTAGTTAAAGACAAGCTCTTTAAAAAACGTGCGCCTGGCAGACTGAAATCACTGCTTATACCAAAAAGAACATCCGGACAAAATATGCTTATTTTGTCCGGATCTCTTTAAGGGTCCTATTATTTTAAGGTAACAAATTTTATCCCCGCTCTTAAGGATCAGGCACGCAGTTTGGCGCCAAGTTTTTCTTCTAAAGCTTGAAGGACTTTTGTATGGACTTCAGTTATTTCTTCCTCTGTCAACGTTTTTTCACGGTTCTGGTACCGAAGAGAAAATGCGAGAGACTTTTTCCCAGCTTCAAGGTTTTCCCCTTGATATAAGTCAAAAACAGACACTGTACTTAAAAGGCTGCCTCCATGGGCCACAATTACTTTTTCCAGTTCTTCTGCTTTTATATCTTCATCTACTACCAGAGCTATATCCCTGTCCATCCCAGGATAGCGCGGGATCGCTTCATAACGGACAGCTTCTGCCGGGAAGCTCATAAGAATACTGAGATCCAGTTCAAAAACATATGTTTCAGGAAGCGACCACTCTTTCGCTGCGGCAGGGTGAAGCTGGCCGAGAACACCGGCTTCAGTTCCGTCAATATAAAGGGAGGCAGTTCGGCCAGGGTGAAGGCCTTTTTTTTCTGACTGTACGAAACGGATTTCACCAGTAATATTTAATTCTTTCAAAAGCCCCTCTACAATTCCTTTTAATACGAAAAAGTCTGCAGGTTTTTTCTCACCTTGCCAGCTGTGTTCCTGCCATAATCCCATCAGCGCACCGGCCAAAAATGTTTTTTCATCAGGCTGGACGGTTACTGTCTCTTCCTCTGTATGGAAGACAGTCCCCATTTCATAAAGATGCACATTATAAATGTTTCGGTTTTTATTATAGCTCAAATCATCCAGCAAGTGAGGAATCAGTGTTGTCCGTAAAGCGCTTCTTTCTTCACTCATAGGTAAGGCAACTTTTACACGGCTTTTAGACTCTTCTTTAAAATACGCTTCTTTATCTGCTGTTGTTAATGAATAGTTTACCGCTTCAAGCATGCCTGCTCCTTCAAGAAACCGGCGGGCTTTTCTTTTTTTCAGCTGTTCAGCTGTAAGGCCTCCCGGGGTAGAAGGGGTGTTAGGCAAAGTTACCGGAATATTATCATAACCGTAAAGGCGTGCTGCCTCTTCAACAAGGTCTGCTTCAATAGAGATATCCTGGCGTCTTGTAGGAACTGTCACAGAAAACTCGCCGTCCTTCTCATCAATCCCAAACTGAAGCTGATCAAAAATTTGAGATACTTCTTCGGCAGTCATATGCGTGCCAAGGACACTGTTAATTTTATTTAAACTAATCCTTACTTCTTTTTCATTCTTATTTAACTCATCAAATTCAACTGGTCCTTCAAGGATTTCTCCCCCGGAAAGCTGTTGAATCAGTGAAGCTGCCCTTGCTCCTGCTTCGGCTACGCTGTTAGGATCCACACCTTTTTCGAAGCGTACACTTGAGTCACTGCGCAATCCCAGGTCACGGGAAGCTTTTCTGACAGAAGCAGGGCTGAAATAAGCGGCCTCCAGTAAAATATTTACTGACTCAGTCTCAACTTCAGAAGTCGCTCCTCCCATCACCCCAGCAAGAGCTACAGGGTCATTTCCATTTGTAATCACAAGGTGGTCGCCTGACAATGTTCTTTCTATATCATCAAGGGTTACAATTTTTTCTCCGTCAGCCGCCCGTCTGACTACAACTTCCTCAGACCCAAACCTGTCCAGGTCAAAAGCATGGAGGGGCTGCCCGTACTCGAGAAGGACATAATTAGTGACGTCCACCACGTTATTAACAGGCCTTACTCCTGCTGCCATCAGCGCAGTCTGCAGCCAAAGGGGTGATTCACTTATTTGAAGTCCTCTTATAACATTTGCCCCATAATAAGGGTTATCCCCGGAAGCCTCGACTTTAACTGAAATATAATCGCTCGCTTTTTCTTTAGAGGCTACAATGGCAGGCTCTGGAACGTTAACCTCCCGTCCCAGAATAGCTGCTACTTCATAAGCTACCCCAATCATACTTAAGCAGTCGGAACGGTTAGGAGTTAAGTCCAGTTCGAGAACGGTATCATCCAGACCAAGCGGTGCCATTGCATCTTCTCCAGCAGTCATTTCCTGTGGGAAATTAAAGATACCTTCACTATATTTCTTCGGAACGACTTTCCCTTCGAATCCCAGTTCCTGTAAAGAGCAAATCATTCCTTCTGAAACCTCTCCTCGAAGTTTTGCCCGTTTGATCTTCATTCCTCCAGGGAGGCGTGCGCCAACTCTTGCTACAGCTACAAATTGCCCTTCTCCAACGTTACTGGCCCCGCAGACAATCTGAACTGGATCACTTTCTCCAACATCTACCTGGCATAGATTCAGTTTATCAGCTTGGGGATGCTTTTCACATTTCATAACTTTACCGACAACAAGGTTGGTAATACCATCACTTAACGAGTGAACAGCATCTACTTCTACCCCGCTCCTTGTCAATTTTTCGGCAACCTCAGCCGGTGTCAAATCATCCAGGTTTACATATTCTTTCAGCCATTTATATGAAACTAACACTTCATTTCCTCCTTTAGATTGCTTTGATCCCTCTCAGTTTTATTAAACGCGGGTAAACTGGGTTAAAAACCGTTTATCATTCGTATAGAAATGACGAATATCGTCAATTCCGTATTTCAGCATGGCAAACCGTTCTACCCCCATACCAAAAGCGAACCCTGAATATTTGTCCGGATCAAATCCGCCCATTTTAAGTACATTCGGGTGCACCATTCCGGCTCCCAGCACTTCAATCCATCCAGTTTGTTTACATGTCCGGCAACCTTTTCCTCCGCACATTGCACAGGAAATATCAAGTTCGGCCGATGGCTCGGTAAAAGGGAAAAAGCTTGGACGGAGACGAATGTCCCGCTCTTCTCCAAAATATTGTTTAACAAATGTAGCAAAAATTCCTTTTAAGTCACTCATACGGATTCCTTCATCAACGACAAGACCTTCTATTTGCATAAACTGGTGCGAGTGGGTCGCATCATCTTCATCACGTCTGTACACTTTCCCTGGACAAACGATTTTCACAGGACCCTGGCCTTCATGTTTTTCCATCGTTCGTGTCTGAACCGGAGACGTCTGCGTTCTTAACAAAAGGTCTGAAGTGATGAAAAAAGTGTCCTGCATATCCCTTGCCGGATGATGTTTAGGCAGGTTAAGCGACTCAAAATTATAATAATCTGTTTCAACTTCTGGACCTTCTGCTACGTTAAAGCCCATACCGATAAATACGTCTTCAATTGTTTCAACAACGGAGGTTAACGGATGGCGGCTCCCTTTGGGAACAGGACGGCCAGGCAGCGTCACGTCGATACTTTCTTTTTTTAACTTTTCAAGCATAGCCGCTTCTTCAAAGGCTTTTTCTTTTTCTTCAATATAACTTTTTACAGATTCCCTTACTTCGTTCGCTTTCTGTCCTACTTTTGGGCGTTCCTCAGCAGAAAGTTTGCCCATTCCCTTCATGACTTCGGTAATTGGTCCTTTCTTTCCTAAATAGGCAATGCGCACTTCTTTTAAATCATTTAAGTCCTCTGATTCAGCAACTTTTTTCATGGCTTCATCATGAAGCTCCTGTAGACGGTCTAACATAATTCTCCTCCTCTAACTAGTGTATATTTGAGGCAAACAAAAAGAGCCTCCCCCCTTGGGTAAGGGACGAAGGCTCGCGGTACCACCCTTGTTAATACGCCGGAATTCAACTGGCGGATTCACTCATTTAAGAAGATAACGGCCTTCCTGCCGGATCACCTTTTCGGGGAGTGCCCTATTCCGGTGTCGACTCAGGAGTGAATTCGGCCGTTGTCCCATAGAAGTGCTTCCAGTCTGCGGCACTTCCTCCCTAAATGGGATGAAAATCGACGTACTACTCTCCATCGCTGTCTTTTCAAGTCATATATGTTGAATATTATATAAGGTTTATAGCAATTTCGCAAACGGAATTTTAATCTTCTCTTAAATGGTACAGTAATATTCCTGTCGCAATGGCTACATTTAATGATTCTGCCTCGCCAAAGATAGGAATATACAAGTTCTGGTCTGTCTGTTCAAGCAGTTCGGGATTTACTCCACTGCCTTCATTACCGACAATGAGTGCAAACTTCTTCTGGGGCTGAATAGCTGTGTAGGTACTGCCTTTTAAGCTGGTTCCAAACACAGGCAGTTTGTTTTCTTTACAGATTTCCACTGCTTCTTCAAGATTCATTTTTTGAATCGGCAAATGAAACAGTGATCCTTGAGTTGAACGAATCACTTTCCCATTGTAAGGGTCGGCTGTTCCCTGACCAAGAACAACTCCCGACATCCCTGCAGCGTCAGCTGTACGGATCATCGCCCCTAAATTTCCAGGATCCTGTACAGCATCTATAAATAAGTATTTCCCGTCATCCAAAGGAAGGTTTTCTTTCTCAGGCTGTTCACAGACTGCTAAAATTCCCTGGGGTGTTTCCGTTTCTGTTAATTCTTTCATCACCCGGTCTGTGACATAGACTTTTGTAAGCTCTTTGACATTCCACTCTTCAGGCATTTGCCGCCCTTCCTGGATGACTAAGTCCTTTATGCTTAACTGGGATTTTAACGCTTCTTCAATTAAATGTTTTCCTTCAATCAAGAAAAGACCTGATTTATCTCTTTCTTTTTTAGTATGAAGTTTTTTCCATGCTTTAATTTTTGCGTTTTGAGCTGACTCAATAATTTCCATAAAAACTTCTTTCCTTTCATTTCAGAACTTGGGGGGTGGAACAAAAGCATCCTGAAACTTTCAGGTTACATATTCATTACAGGTTTTATCCATACTATAACAGAATTAACAAATCAAAACGATTTAATTCTCTATAAATTAAAAAAGGAGAAATGTAAAATGACTACTAACTTTAATTTGCGCGGGGCTATCTTACAAAATGTCTCAGGAAGCAGCCAACAAGATGTAGAGGCTACGATCGTTGATGCGATTCAAAGCGGAGAAGAAAAAATGCTGCCTGGATTAGGAGTATTAATGGAAGTCTTCTGGAAAGAAGCAAGCGAGGAAGAAAAACAGTCTATAACTGAACGTATTTCAAAGGGATTGCAATAAACCGGCTATCACCCGCCTTGAAGTCTTTACTTCAAGGTCTTTTCTTTTCTTCTAATATTGGATAAAATTTATTTCCATTTTAAGAATTCAAAGTCACAAAATTGGTCAGCTTCCAGATATGCTATAATAAGGATATTAATTTTCAGAATAGTTTGATCACAAGGAGTCAATTATGCTAGAAAATACAACTATTTTACAAAATATGCGGAAAGCTGTTGATGAAGTCATTATAGGTAAGTCACATGTGACTGAAATGCTCCAAACCGCTTTGCTTTGCGGCGGGCATGTACTTTTGGAAGATGTTCCAGGAACAGGAAAAACTAAGCTTGCTAAATCTTTCAGCAGACTGATAAACGGCTCTTTCAGGCGTATACAGTTTACGCCTGACCTTATGCCAACTGATGTCACAGGCTTTCATTATTTTAACCAGAAAACAGCTGAATTCGAGCTTCGTGAAGGACCGGTAATGACTAATATTCTCCTTGCAGATGAAATCAACAGAGCCACTCCCCGTTCCCAGGCCAGTTTGCTTGAAGTAATGGAAGAAAACCAAGTGACTATCGATGGTTCTGCACTCAAGCTGCCAGAGCCTTTTATGGTGATGGCTACTCAAAACCCTGTCGAGTACCGGCAAGGTAACTTCCCTCTCCCCGAAGCCCAGCTTGACCGTTTTCTGCTGACTGTGAAAATGGGATATCCTGCATTTGAGGAAGAAAGAAAAATGATCCAGACATATAAACATGAGCGGGAAAAAGAAATTACCGCACCAGTTTCGACGATTGATCAGATTAAGAAAATGAAAAAAGAGGTTGAACAAGTATCAGTCAATGAACCGACGGAAACTTATATTTTGCAGCTGGTAGAAGCAACCCGTATGTCACCTGACGTTACTGCAGGTGTCAGCCCGCGGGGGACACTGGCGTTAATGAAAGCAGGCCAGGCTCTGGCTTATATTCGGGGCAAAACATTTGTCAGCCCGGAAGAAATTAAGTCGCTCGCTCCAAATGTGCTTTCCCACAGGCTCGTTTTAACACTTGAAGGCTCTATGAAAAAAACAAAGATAAGTGTGATCGAACAGGTGCTTCATGATATACCCGTCCCGGTGGAGGAAGGATTTGAAACTCAGTGAAAGTTCATTCTGCCAACTTGCAATCCTATGATTCGAAGCACGTATATGCTGTGATTTACCGGGATTCTGTCCAAGTTATTTTTTACTTTCTTTTGTTTTTTATGGTGGTCGTTACGCTAGTTACACGGGACTCTTTCATCGCCTCGCTAACTGTTTTTTTTCTGCTGATGGCATTATTGAACCGCTTATATTTAACTTATTTATGCCGAACCCTGGTTTGGGGTTCTGCATTTAAAGACCATAGAATTTTCCCAGGCACCGATAATAAACTTTCCATAATATTTAAAAACCAGCGGGTCATTCCTGTTTTATCAGCCAGCTGCCAAATTAAGGTCAACGACCCGGAAAAAGCAGTTGAAATTCTCCAGGACGGAAAGTGGTCTTCTCCGGAGGAAATAAACGAGATCTCCTTTCAGTTACAGGGGTTTTCTCAATTCATTTACGAGGTTGAATTAAAAGGTATAAAACGAGGTCCGGTGCTGTGCAGCCATCTGGAAATTACTTTATACGATCTTTTTCACCTGAATTATATTAAACTTTACGCAGAGCAGAGCCTTTCCAGCCAGATGATTGTGTATCCGCGTATAACAGAGACTGTTTACCGGGAACAAGATATCTCTCATGGAGACAACCACGCGCGGGCCTTGTTGGCATTTAATGAAGATGCCCTCGTTCGAAACAACAGACCTTATGAATATGGAGACCCGCTTAACCGGATCCATTGGAAACTGAGTGCAAAGAGCGGTGAATGGTTTACAAAAGAGTATGAGAAAAAAAACGAGCCTAATTGGACAATTGTCACTAATTTAAATGATTATTACGCAGGTTCTTTTGTAAATGAAAATATTGAAAATATATTAAGTCATGCAGCCTTTTTATGCCTTAAAGCTACAGAAAAAAACACACCGTTTGAATTAATCCTTAACCAGACGACTCCCCGATCAGACTACGGACTGCATCTGAAAGCCGGTGAAGGGAGAGAGCATTTATCGAAAGCTTTAGAGATCCTGGCAAGAGTCCGCAGGCTCAGCATGACGATCCATCCTGAAATTCCTCTGTCTTTTCTTATAAGAGAATACCGGTATCATCCGGTGGTTTTCCAGCTTGGGTACGTTACAGAGACGATGGAAAATCAAATTGCTCACCTGGAAAAACAAGGTTCTTCAGTACATATCGTTCCATTTAATACTGGCCCTCTTGAAAAACCAGTGAAGGAGAATAGAAATGAAGGCAAATAGGTGGGGCAAATATGCTGCGGAAATGTTTTTGTTATATCTTCTGTTTTTTCCTGTCCACCAGTTACAAGGCTATGAAAGCAGCGTTTTATTTGGGCTTATTATTACCGGCACATTTCTTAATCAATGGCTGCTTAAAAGAAAGTTTTTCCTGCTCCCTGCAGGCTCTTCTATCCCCGCAGTTGCCGGCCTGGGCTGGATGGCAGGCTTTACACTGTTTATTTCAGGACTCACAGCTATTATACTTTTTTGGCGTACTTCAGTTGTTAGACAAAGTACCGAATCAGAGATCAGACTATTTATCGGCACGCTTCTCATTGGAATACCCTACTATTTAATTTATCAATCAAACCAAATAGCCGCGCTTATAAGCTTTCAGCTGTTACTCGTTTTACTGCTTAAGCTTTTTTCGGTGGCAAAGGCTTCTGCCAATAAGACAAAGGAGCAATGGAAGGCTTTTCTCTCATCCTCTGCTGTTATTGTTGCCGGGTGCGGCTTGACGGCAATAACGGTGGCTATTTACCCGTATGTCTTACACGTTCTTCATGTGGGGATTTATTATATTGTCCTGGCCGCTGCAACTATCGTATCGCCTCTTATTAATTTTCTGGATTTATCAGAATATATCACTATGGCTCCGCCTGGAGAAGCGCCGTCAGAGACAGGGCAAAGTCAGCCGCTTGATTTATCTGAACAGGAACAAACCTTTTCTGCTGATTTTTATTCTGCAGCT
This sequence comes from Salipaludibacillus sp. CUR1, assembly GCF_021028955.1. GTDB lineage: Bacteria > Bacillota > Bacilli > Bacillales > Salisediminibacteriaceae > Salipaludibacillus. The sequence continues at coordinate 72,082 of NZ_JAIWPE010000064.1, read as the reverse complement.
GGTTGGTTAATCGGTTTAGTGTTCCTTACAATTCTTCTTATAATAATTATTAGAAAAAAGAAAGAGAATGCCTGGAATAATGAGGTAATAAAAGAAGGAGAGGTTCTATCACATAAAGAAAGACGCTCACTGTTGAGTCGGTCACGTAAGCGGAGTGGAAAACCGGCCCATGAAGTAAGAAAACTGTTTTTAACCTTACAAAAAATATACGCAAAAGCAGGTTACCCAAGAAAGTCTTCTGAGACGGCAGAGGAATGGTTTAACAGCCTGCCTGAAACTGAGGAGGTAAAGGGAAAAGTGCTTAGTATCTATAATGATGTGAGATACGGAGAAAAGCTGCCTGCAAAAGATGAGGTTCGTGCATACCGGAAGGCTGTAAAAAAAATGAAACGGACAGCAGGGAAATAGGAAACTTCAGTCCCTCCTGAAGTTTCCCATAACTTCCATGCTTTCACTGACACTGACAAACGCCTGCGGATCAATCTCTTTTAATATCGGCCTGATAATTGCCAGTTCATAACGGGTAATGACTGTGTAAAGGACTTTCTTTCTTTCTCCGGAATACGCTCCCTGTCCTTCAATAACCGTAATCCCCCGGACTAAATTCGCAAGGAGTTCTTTTTTAAGCTCATCTCCTTTGCTTGTCACTACCATTAAGCTTAGTTTAATGTGGCGGGTGTGCACCCGGTCAATAACTAACCCTGTTATATAAATAGAAAGCATCGTATAGAGCGCGAGTTCCCAGGCGAAGAAAAAACCTGAAATAAAAACGACAATACTGTTAAGGGCAAAAATAAGCCCTCCTAAAGGCACGTCCCATTTTTTTATCAGGACAAGACTGACTACATCAAATCCTCCGGTGGAACTGTAAAAGCGGATGATGACCCCGATAGCCGCCCCGGCAATAACGCCGCCGAATACAGCAGATAGCAAGGCATCCTGTGTAACTTCAATTATTGGAATATAAATTAAAGCAATAGACGTTACCACCACAGAAAAGACACTGTTTCCGATGAACTCTTTCCCCAGTTTCATCCAACCTAAAATTAAGATCGGAATATTTAACAGGACAATCCAGTAACCGGTATTGACCGGAGTCATAAGGCCAAATACCATCGCAAGCCCTGTTACCCCACCGGTAAGTACTTCGTGGGGAAGAAGGAAAAAGTTAAACGCAAAAGCGACTACAATTGAGGAAATAAAAATAATCGTAAGACGAAAAATTCTAGATTGCATATATACACCCCAAACTTTAAATAGTAAAAATGGTAAAAACACTTAGTGAAGTATAATAACTTCATACGACCATCGTCAACAAATAAGCATAATTCTTAAGTATACATGAGGCATACCCCTTCATCGCCACAAGAAAAACCCCTGTTTGTAAAACAGGGGAATCGGTAATCTGACAGCCGCATTCATCATTCAGCGCCTTCCAGGTATTTATTCAAATGTAATCTGATCAACCGTCTTCCGGTCCATTTTCTTAATAACCTCAACGATCAGCTGCACTGCGTTCTCAAAATCATCGCGATGAAGAATAGCTGCATGAGTGTGGATGTACCGGGTTGCAATTGTAATAGATAAGGCCGGCACTCCATTTGCTGTTAAGTGAATCGCGCCTGAATCCGTTCCGCCTCCAGGAACTGAATCGAACTGGTATGGAATCTCTTTTTCATCCGCCGTATCAGTAACGAAATCGCGGAGGCCTTTATGGGAAACCATGGACGCATCATACATAATGATCTGAGGCCCTTTCCCCATCTTAGCAAGTGCGTCTTTTTCAGTCACACCTGGTGTATCTCCAGCGATCCCAACGTCTACTCCAAAACCGATATCCGGCTGAATATAGTGGGCAGATGTACGGGCTCCGCGCAGGCCTACTTCTTCCTGCACTGTTCCTACACCATACACGGTATTTGGATGATCTTCATCTTTTAACCGGCGAAGTACCTCAATAGCAATCGCACACCCAATCCGGTTGTCCCAGGCTTTTGCCATAAGCATTTTTTCATTTTTCATTACAGTAAACTCACAAACCGGAACGACAGAGTCTCCCGGGCGTACACCAAACTCTTCTGCTTCCTCTTTACTCGATGCCCCGATGTCAATAAACATCTCTTTTTTGTCTACGGATTTTTTTCGGGCTTCAGGAGGTAATATATGCGGCGGTTTAGAACCGATCACCCCTGGAATGTTCCCTTTGCGGGTCATCACTGTTACACGCTGTGCAAGCATTACCTGCTCCCACCAGCCGCCTACAGGCTGGAATTTAATAAAACCCCGGTCATCGATATGTGTGACCATAAAGCCGATTTCATCAAGATGCCCTGCCACCATAATTTTTGGTCCATCCTGAACGGTGCCCGTTTTTTTAGCTATCAAACTCCCTAAGTGGTCTGTCTCCACACTTTCGGCAAAGGGTGCTATGTAATTTTTCATTACTTCACGCGGTTCTCTTTCATTTCCAGGTATCCCATTAGCATCTGTTAAATCTTTCAGCATCTTTAACATTTCTTCCATTAATAATGCCTCCCTTTATTTTCAAAAAATTATGTACTTATCTATTATAACGATAAAAAAACGTTTTCTCAATTTTTTCGTAAAACGAAATACTTTTAGTCAGTACCCTTCATCCTGCCTGTGCCGGTTTACTTCATTTTTCTGTTCATAGGAACGAACAATATCCTCCGGCCCAAAACCAAGCTCTGCTCCAATTTTTAAATAATTTGAAAACAGTTTTTTATAGGCTTCCTTTGTCTCTTCTTTTCTGAGGGTAAGCAAGTCTTCCATTACCGTAAAAAAACTTTTTACAAGACAGTTTTCTGAAGCCTTATTCAAGACGGGGTAATGGATGCTAAGTTCGTTATCAAACCCATATTCTATTCCAACCGACAAAAGAAAATGAATGCCATCCACATATTCCTCTAAAATAATCTCATCTTCTGACGGGCCTTTTCCGCTCCAAAACTTAAAACTCCTTGTTTCATTTGCCAGCTCTGCAAGCTCTACCTGAAATGCCATAAGTTTTCTTTCAAGCAAAGGTTCACTTTCCAGGCCGTTTTTTGTCTCAATATAACGGTCTAATTTCTTCTGCATCATAAATAATTCTGTAAAATCCATTCTCATACACCTTCTTCTTGTTTCTTCTGTAAAGATTAACTATACTTTAATGGTAAAAAGTTTTGTTTACCAACTAATATTTTATAATTTATGAAACCTTGTGCCTTTTCCAATCGTAGCATATAACAAGACAGGTTTCATATCTCGTTTTTATTTATAAATAATCAGGGAATCTTATTAAAAAGACCCTTTGAAGGAGAGATGATCATGATTACCGTGATCCTATTTCGAATATTCCTCCTCATAGCTGTAGGAATTATAATCTTCAGTGTTATTAAGTATTTATTTGATCCGCGCCGTAAGCTGGAAAAGGCTTACCGGGATGGCCGTTTTTATTTATTAGACGAGCCGGATAACGTACGCAAAAATGTATTTTTCACTTTTGGAAGCGCCATGTTCGAAGGGGAAAAATTTCTTGGGGCCACAGATGACTCTTTCGAAGTCACTTCTATTATTGTCAGAACAGAAGATATCGATCAGCTCCAGGGTTTAAGCGGCCGGGATTTTAAATTTATTGAAAAAGAACTGCTTCTGCGTTATCCAAAAGCAGAAATTGAATGGAGAAGTCCCATTAATGATTTACTGAAACGGCTGGAGCGCCAGGGAAAGTAAAAGGTGCAAGGAGGACATGTAAATAACTGCTTTTACGCGAAGCCGTTCAGTGCTTTGCGTTTTTTTTGATTAGACGACCCGAGTACAAAGCTAAAATCCGAAGAATTATCTTAATGATAGTTCTTCGGATTTCTTTGTGCTGGCTATTTTTTTGTTCCTGTCTTAAAGGCCGTTATCCTCTCTCTACTGCTTTGTGTGAAAAAAACCTGTTCCACTTATAAACTGCCGTGCCTCTTTTACCTAAATAAGAGAAGACACCTGCCAGAATGGAAAAAAAGATAATGGATAAATACCATGGCATTTCAGTAATTGCCTGGCCGAATGCTGTATAGAGCATAGACGGTAAAATAACACCTATTACGGAATAACGCATATATTCCTTAAAGGTTGAAGTCATTTCCATTAAATATAATGATAACAAATGAAAGTGAATAAAAGGCATCATTCGCAAAATCATAACTTGCCCGATTGTAAAATTGCGGTCTTTAAACACTTTCTTTTTCAGTCTTAAAATACGGGCCCTTATAGAAGGAAATATATCAACAAGTTTGTAAAATACTAAACTCATTAATGAGAGACCGGCAACAGAATAGAGGGTGCCGTAAACGAAACCGAATAAGTAACCTCCCAATATGCAAATAACAATAACGGGAAGGAATAACAGCGGCCTGATTAAATGGACCAGGATAAACAGAACAGGACCAAGCCACCCTGCTTCTTTTATCAGGTGAGGAATCGCTTCTATGAAGTCTTCCATGCTGCAGTCATCCTCCTCTCAATTTATGTGTATGTCCATACAGAAATACACATGCTTTATATATTTTCAATCCAACAGGATATAAAGAGCTGTAAAGATAATTAATTGTAACACAAAGATTGCCGGCAGCCCTATTTTAAATTTAAGTTTTCTTGTTTTGTGCCTGATCATTTTTGAAATGATCAGCATGCCAAGAGCCCCTCCGGAGAAGGCGGCAAATAAAAGAGTATTTTCGGAAATACGCCATGCCCCTTTTCCTGCTCTCCTTTTATCTGAAACCATCATTATAATTCCTGTAATGTTAGTGAGAATAAAAAAGATGATTAGTCCTGTTAATATATTATACGGCATAAGACCGGCCCCTTCTTAATATCCCGATGCAAAAGAAAAGGGCGGCAAAAGATTGATTAAACAATCTTATGCGCCACCCTTTAGAAAAGTTAATTTAAATTACTTCAAGCCTGCTTTTGCTTTTTCTGCAAGGTCTGCGAAACCTCTTTCATCGTTTACAGCTAAATCAGCAAGCATCTTACGGTTCATGTCAATTCCTGATTGCTTAAGGCCGTGCATGAAACGGTTGTATGAAAGACCATTCAGTCTTGCCGCTGCATTAATACGGGCAATCCAAAGCTTACGGAAATCACGTTTTTTCTGACGTCGATCGCGGTAAGCGTACTGAAATGATTTCATCACCTGTCCTTGCGCTGTCTTAAATAATCTATGCTTGGATCCTACATAACCTTTAGCAAGTTTTAAAACTTTTTTACGACGACGACGGGCAACATATCCGCCTTTTACTCTAGCCATCGTAATCCCTCCTTTATAAGTAAAATCTACGTAGTTTAAATTTCAGTGTTATTTAACCATTTCTCCGATACGCTTCTGGTCACCTTTGCTGACGATCCCTGATTTACGAAGCTTACGCTTTTGTTTCTGGGATTTGTTAGCAGCCAAGTGGCTTGTAAACGCATGTCCGCGCTTCAATTTACCAGTACCAGTCTTTTTAAAACGTTTGGATGCCCCACTGTGGGTTTTCATTTTAGGCATTCTAAATTCCTCCTGTCCGGGTAATCGTTGTTGTTGTCGGGTGAATTTACGGTCGGTTGTTGTCTTGCTGCCAATCAAACGAGATCAGCGGTCAAACGGTCTACTTTTCAGCCGTCGGGGCGAGTACAAGGAACATGCTGCGCCCTTCCATCTTCGGCTTTGCTTCAATTGTTGAGATATCTTCGCACTCTTTTGCCAATTTCATGAGCACATCCCGCCCAAGTTCAGAGTGAGTGATCGCACGGCCGCGGAAACGGATTGCTGCTTTCACTTTATCTCCCTTTGTCAGGAATTTACGGGCATTACGAAGCTTCGTATTGAAATCATGTTCTTCAATATTCGGACTTAAGCGCACTTCTTTTACATTGATAATTTTCTGCTTTTTACGAGCCTCTTTTTCTTTCTTTTGTTGCTCGAAACGATATTTCCCGTAATCCATAATCCGGCAGACGGGCGGTTTCGCATTTGGTGCAACCATCACTAAATCCAACTCTGCATTTTTTGCCATATCAAGAGCTTCCTGTTTTGACTTAACACCAATTTGATCTCCATTAGCGCCAATCAGCCTTACTTCGCGGGCGCGAATGTTTTCGTTAACGAACATATCCTTACTAATATTGAGCCACCTCCATAATAATTGCGGATCAAAGCAAGATATTCCTCTTACGTGTTTCATTTGGGTTAATGAAACAAAAAGATAATACAAAAAAGTGTGGGTGCTTAATGCGCCCACACTTCGACATATGTCTCCGAAAATAATTCGTAACCTGCCAGCCCAATTGCCAATCAGGTGAGAAGCGGGCGCTTCTTCTTGCTTTGTTTCCTGTATTTTGTTCACTTGAATAATGTACCACAGGGGATGAGCCATGTCAAACAATGATGTGGTTTCACCTTAAAATTTTATTTAACTTGGCTGATTTACTGAAGAAAAGCCCCTGCTCTTCTTAAAGAACCTAAGAAAGCTTTCGCTTAATATTTTATCCCTGGCTGTAACTGGTTATTTCTTCTTTAATCTGCTTAACAAACTGTGCGAGACCGACTTCTTCTGTTTCTTTCTGGCCGTAGCGGCGGACGTTAACAGCTTCAGCCTCAATTTCTTTGTCCCCGAGGACGAGAAGGTAAGGAATCTTCTGCATTTGGGCCTCCCGGATTTTATAGCCGAGCTTTTCATCCCGAACATCTACGTGGACACGAATACCTTCTTTCTTTAACTCGTCTTCCACTTTTCTTACGTAATCCATATGCACATCACTTACCGGAATAGCTTGTACCTGAACAGGGGCAAGCCATGTAGGAAAAGCACCTTTATATTCTTCAATTAGAAAAGCGACAAAACGCTCCATCGTGGAGACGACGCCCCGGTGAATAACTACAGGCCGGTGGTCTTTTCCGTCTTCCCCTGTATAAGTGAGATCAAAGCGGTTAGGGAGGTGGAAATCCAGCTGAACAGTAGATAACGTTTCATCTTTACCCAGAGCTGTTTTAACCTGAACATCAAGCTTAGGTCCGTAAAATGCTGCCTCTCCTTCAGCTTCAATATAGTCTACTCCCATCTCATCGACTGCTTCCTTGAGCATGTCCTGGGCTTTTACCCACATTTCATCATTATCCACATACTTCTCTTTATCTTCGGGGTCACGGTAAGAAAGACGGAAATAATAATCATTTATTCCAAAGTCTTTATACACTGCCTGGATTAATTCAACCACCCGAATAAATTCTGCTTTAAGCTGGTCTGGACGGCAGAAAATATGGGCGTCATTTAATGTCATTGCACGCACCCGCTGGAGGCCGGCAAGTGCTCCTGACATTTCATGGCGATGCATAGTTCCGAGTTCCGCTATTCGCAGCGGCAAGTTTCGGTAGCTGTGTTTCTGATTTTTATAAATCATCATATGGTGCGGGCAGTTCATCGGCCGCAGGACGAGATCTTCATTATCCATTTCCAGTACAGGAAACATATCTTCCTGATAATGGTCCCAGTGTCCGGATGTTTTATACAGATCTACACTTCCCAGTACCGGTGTATACACGTGGTCGTAACCGAGACGTTCTTCAATATCTACAATATAACGTTCGATCGTCCTGCGTATAGTAGCTCCTTTTGGCAGCCAAAGCGGCAGCCCCTGCCCGACTTTCTGGTTAACTGTAAAGATACCGAGTTCTTTACCCAGTTTCCGGTGATCCCGCTCTTTTCGTTCTTCAAGCAGTTTTAAATAATCGTCTACTTGCGACTGCTTAGGAAAAGCCGTGCCGTAAATTCGCTGCAGCATCTTATTATTACTGTCACCGCGCCAGTAGGCTCCATTAATCTGCATCAGCTTAAATTTCTTCAGCTTGCTGGTAGAGGGCACGTGGACACCCCGGCAAAGGTCAAAAAATTCACCTTGTTCATATACGCTGATTGTTTCGCCTTCGGGAATGTCTTCCAGCAGCTCAAGTTTTAATTCGTCACCAATTTCCTTATACCGGGCCACAGCCTCTTCACGAGTTACTTCTACACGGTTTATTTCCAGGTTTTCGTCGATGATGCGTTTCATTTCTTTCTCGATTTTAGGGAGGTCTTCAGGGGTTAACGTCTCCTCCATATCAATATCATAATAAAAACCTTCTTCTATGACAGGTCCGACGCCTAACTTCACATTTCCGTAAAGGCGTTTAACCGCCTGTGCCATTAGGTGGGCTGTACTGTGCCTTAAAATGTCCAGGCCTTCATCTGAATTGTAAGTAATGATTTCAATCTGCCCGTCTTTAGTAATAGGCTGCCTGAAATCGACAGGCTCTCCATTCAATTTGCCTGCAAGGGCATTCTTTTTTAATCCCGGGGAAATAGAGGCAGCTATTTCCTCTGTAGTGACTCCTTCATCAAATTCCTTTTTGGCTCCATCAGGAAAAGTAAGGGTCACCTTTTCTTTTAATTCTGCCATCAGTTAACACTCCTTTATTATTTTAAGTTCTGAGAAACAGAATGAATAGAATTGAGAAAAACGTCACTTTCCGCAGTTGCTCACGGAAGCCTCAGAATTTCTTTCACCTTAAACTTTCTTAAAGAACAATAAAAAACACCCGTCCCTCAATCAAGGGACGAGTGTGAGACCGTGGTTCCACCCTATTTTCTGAATGCTTAAAGCCATCCAGCTTCATTTGTTTCCGTAACGGGGAGACCGTCAATGTATACTCAGAAAAAATTCCGTTCCACATTGAAGCTCTGAGGTGGTAAATCATGCATTGCTCACAGGAAACTTCCAGCCACGGTTTCCCTCTCTGGTGCGGCAGGCGGGCATCATTTTTGTCCTCTTCATAGCCTTGATGTTAACTTGCTTATGGATAGTATTATAAGCATGTCTTTTAATAAAATCAAGACGGAAAAGAAGAAGAGTTTTTTATCGGCGCACTGGCCTGCCAATTATTCTGCAAATCAGCCAGCACGATTCGTTCTTCAAATATATTTTTGAGCGTATGGTATAAATCATCATCACAGTTTGCAGAATCAACAACTATTTTTTCAGGTGCCATGCTTACAAGCGGGCCGATAATTCTCTCATGAACAGGGAGAGACCTTTCAAAAGTTGTGACTGTTTCAAGCCATTGATAAATCTGCTTAATTGAAATTTTTTTTCTTTTTTCATCCATAAATTCTATCTTATCTTTCAAATAAACGTAGACCACACTTACACGGGGAGCCTGTTTTCTCAGCAGATCCCTGCACCGGTTAAGCATCAGCTGGTAATCAAGTTCCATTTTGTACTCATCAATAGCATCTTCGGCTAAATAAAGGAGTTTTTCCCTGACAGGTTTTAAACGGAAATATAGAAAAGAATCAAACGAGAAAGACACATGGTTCTCAACAAACGGCGCAAGTTTATAATAAATTTCGCGCTGCCACCCTAAAAAATCAAATGAATAATACCTTTGTTTCTCCATTGGCGAAGGCAGAGATATATTTTTAGCAGTCTGAATTATCGCCTGTATCTCTGTTTCATCTTCATAATAAAAAGCTTCCTGAAGCCACTCTCTCATCCATTTAGTGAAATAATTTGCTACTGTCACGTTCGTGAAAACACTAATAATACCCTGTTTCTGATCTGAAGATAAAGATTCCAGCCCATCCATTAATAAAATTGTTCTGTTGTCTTTCTTTTTAAGATCAACTGCTACCTTGCCATAATCATGTTTCAGCAGCGTTAATAAAGATTCATTCATTTGCTTGTAAAAGGCCTCACCTATTCGTGAATCCTTATAATCAATAGTTAACAACAGCAGCCCCTCCCAATCGTCCATTTCGAGTTGAGGGTCTAAGCGGCTTTTACCCAGCTGAATTTCAACTCTTCACACTAGTACATATATATGGAAAGGCTGGTTAAATATGATTTGAAGTTTCACAAAGTAAAAAAATCCATGCCTCTTTACGAGAGGCATGGATGGAAATTATATTAATTTTGCATCACAAAGTCATTTTCAGCTACTTCGCCGTCTTTAAAGACACGAAGATGATTATACTTAGTATCACGCTGGACAGGAGTTTTGCCTGCTTCACGAATCAAGCGGATAATTAGATTAGTATCAACTTTATATGTCGCCCCGGCTGCTGAAACCACATTTTCTTCCATCATCGTGCTTCCGAAATCATTGCATCCGTAGGAAAGAGAAGTCTTCCCTGTTTCAGGCCCCATCGTCACCCACGATGACTGGAAATTTGCGATATTATCAAGGAAAATACGGGAGATAGCCAGGTTTTTCAAGTAGTCTCTAGGAGTCACTTTTTCACCTTTCATGTTCGTATTTTCCGGCTGGAATGTCCATGAAATAAAGGCGAGAAAACACTCTGCATCATCCTGAGCATCCCGGACACGCTGTAAATGAAGCGCCCGTTCTTCGTAAGTTTCCCCAAAGCCGATAACCATTGTCGCCGTGCCGTGCATCCCTGCTTTCCTGACCGCTTTCATGCAGTCAATCCATTCCTCCCAGGTACCTTTCAGGCGGCTGATCCGTCTCCGGGTGCGATTATCCAAAATCTCAGCGCCGCCCCCAGGGACAGAATCAAGCCCTGCTTCATGCAGCTGAGCCAGAACTTCATCTAAAGACAGACCGGACACTTCAACCATTTTATAAATTTCAGCAGGTGAGAAAGAATGCATCGTAATATTGAAACGCTTTTTAATCTCCTTAAGAAGATCCGTATAATAGCTGAAAGGGAGATTTGGGTTCGTCCCTCCCTGCATTAAAATTTCTGTGCCGTTTACATCAATTGTTTCCTGGATCTTTTTAAATATTTCTTCATTATCAAGAACATATCCGTCTTTTGCGTTAGGAGGACGGTAAAAAGCGCAAAAGCGGCAGTATGTATCACATAAGTTTGTATAGTTCACATTTCTGCCGATAACAAACGTAGTTTCCGGTTCAGGATGCCATTTTTTCATCATTTCATTAGCAACTTCACCCATTTTTTCTACTTCGTCGCTTTTATAAAGTTCTATTGCATCGTCCACTGAGATTCGTTCGCCGTTTCTTGCCCGTTCAAGAATATGATCAATACTCATTGGTGTTTTCCCCCATTCCCAAATGCTAACTTTCTCCCTATATGGTAACACATTTTTATCATTTTCGTTTAATATATCCTTTAACTGAATATATTCTTATTTCTCCCGTTTATTTTCACCCTTCATGTCTATTACTTTATTCAAATGGCGTATTCTTTCAAGTATACGCTTTGCTTTTAACTGATCCACTCTCTCTACTCCTCCTCGTTGAGTAGAAGACAGGTGAATTTCAAGCTCATCTAAATTAAAATTCGAAGTGAAAATTGTCGGCAGTTTTTCCATCATCCGAAATTGAAGTAAAGCTCCTAATATATCATCTCTGACCCAGTTTGACATTGTTTCAGCTCCGATATCATCCAGAATTAACACTTGAGCCTGCTTGACTAAGTTAAGCTTATCCTGATAAGAACCGTCTGAGATGCCATTTTTCAGTTCCCTGAAGAAATCCGGAGCGTAAACAATCATTGTAGAGGTTTCAGCTTCTGCTAAATAGTTGGCGATTGCACCTACCAGAAATGATTTCCCTACTCCGAAGGGCCCGTGAATATAAAGGCCCTGCCCATCTTCACCGGGATTGACATCAGCGCAAAAAGCCATAGCCTTCGTGCACGCTTCAATTCTTGACGGGTTGTCTTCATGAAAATCGTCGAACGTCACCTCTGTCATTTCTTTAGGGATATACAAACTTTGAACGAAGGAAGCTTGCCTTCTTCTCTCATCTTCTTTTTTCTTTAACAGACATGGTTTATATTCCAGTTGAATTTCGCCCCTGTAGAGAGCTGGCACAGGCTGATAACCGCTCATCAGGTTAGGGCATTCGTCCAGCCCCGGACAATAATCACAGTTTTTCCACTGTTCTTTATACTGGTATAATTCATTAATTCCATTTTCCGTCTGTTCTTTCGTAAGTCCCGGGTTCGAGTTTAAAAATGACCTTACATGCCTGTCATCCAGTACTTCACGTTTTATCTCTGCGAATCGCTGTTCAAACCGTTCATTTGAAAATTGGCGAAACGACTGTTTGATGGAATCCATTTACGACTCCTCCTTTTGCTGCTTCTTTTTCCTTAACATTTCCCTGTACTTGGCAGCTTCTTTCTTTGCTTTTTCAAGCTCCTGTTCACTTGCTTCTTCTTTCTTCCAGTTATTATCCGTCATCCACTTAGGCAAAGGTTCTTTCCGGACTTGAGCTGAAGAGCTGCTCTTTTTTTGATAGGAGGGCCTGTCCCCTTTTTCCTGGAAGGTCTGCCGTTTCTGGTTTTCTTTTTTTGCTAAACTCATTGCCTCTTTAACAGTTTTAATTTTTTTGCGTTTCCAGTGTCCCGCAATTTTAAAAGCTAACGCTTTGGATAATTTCTTATCATTAACCATAAAGATATAATCGAGCAGAACATTCACTACCCCTGGTGAAAGTCTATATTCAAATATAAGCCGTTCAATGATATCGATATCTCCTTCATAAACTCTTGCACCGTCGCTAAGCTCTTCCAAGTATTCGATGGGTGCGGTAGTCTCGAAATATTGAATGGTTTTATCTTCTTGTGTCTGAGGGGGGCCTGCCTGGCTTTTGAGTTCTTCCGGCTGTATTCGCAGTCCCAGTCTCGGTGGTTCATCCTGTTCATTCATCCTGTAACGCCGTTTGGCCTGGATTCTAAGCTGGTCCGCATCCAGTTTCTCAGAATGAAGCATCGCATCCTGAATTAAATGCGCCATTTCTTCAGGCTTAAGTTTGTACATGAAAGCGAGCTGGTAAATTAACCGCTGGTTTTTCATGTTCTCTATTTCCGCCTTTGGAATAAATGAAGGTAAATACGACATAAACTGCTGGAAATCAAAGTCATCTTCTGCAAATTTATAGTGGGAATCCGAAGCTTTCCGACCTGCCAAAGGAGAAGAAGACGATAACGTTTCCAGCATGTCGGGAGTCGTGCTCCTCATTTCCGATGGATGAATGGAAGTAAAAACCTGATTAAAACCCTGTGTTATATTTTCCAGATCTCCTGTATTGACCTCTTCAACAGAAAAGTATTGACGCAGCTCCCGGTACTGCTCTTTGCTCCCCAGCTTGTTATATAAAAACACACTTAATAAATCATCATTAAAAAATCCTGAAGCATCCATTGGAGGGTGAAGATGATAGTAATATACAAATTCATCTTCTATTTTTTCCCTGTAAACAGACAAAAGCCCAATCGCCTCAAGTTTTTTTCTTTCTGAGAAAATATGGTCAAGGTGCTGGCCGGTATATGTCATGAGTGTTTTATGAGTCCTTTCAGCCTTTTTAGAGGGCTGCCTTTGGGCATCAAGAGACAGAGTCATATAGAGGCTGTATGCCAGCGAACCGATTAAAGGCTGATATAGAAGCGTTAATACTTCATGGTCTGAAGTATTCCAGTTATAAGACATATATGCAATATATCTGTTTGACGGAAGAATTTCTTTCCAGTGCATCCTTTTTTCACCTGAGCTTTCTTTCTTGCTTTATAATTAATAGAGAAAAATGGAGCAGCTAGGCTCCATTTATCTCTGTTAATTATTATTTTCTCTTTTTATGAGCTCTTTTAATTCATCTATAAATACATTAATATCTTTAAATTGCCGGTATACAGAAGCAAACCTGACATAAGCCACATCATCTATTACAGCCAGCGATTCCATAACTTTTTCGCCAATATGGTCACTGCTCACTTCTGCCAGCCCCTGGTTGCGAATGTCCTTTTCAACATCATCTGTAATGTTTTCCAGTTTCTCTAACGGAACAGGGCGTTTTTCACAAGCGCGAATTAATCCCCTAAGCAATTTTTCCCGGCTGAATTCCTCACGGGTTCCGTCTTTTTTAACGACAATAAGAGGGGTTTTTTCTACTCTTTCAAAGGTCGTAAAACGGTAGCCGCACGAGTCGCATTCTCTTCGACGCCTTATGGATCTGCCTTCGTCACTCGGCCTTGAGTCCAAAACCCTTGTTCCATTGTGCTGACAGCTTGGACATATCATCAGGAATTCACTCCATTCTCTCGTTCAGGGCTGGGAGTTATACAGAAACAGGCTGCCCTGAAATAAGTAAAAAATATTATCGGGTATTACAGTGCAGGAGGGTTTAAACAAGGTCATCCCCTAAACCTGTCCCAACAAACTGCAGTCTTTTATCTAATTCTTTATATAATTCAATGATTAGTTTCCGGCTGTATCCAAAATCACTGAATAGCATTGTTTCGGTGGATGCAGAAAAGTCTACTGCGGTTCGGAAAGGCCTCACCATAATGACAGTGGCTACAAGAAATGCTTTTTTTCCATGTTTTACATGAACTATAATTTCCCCATGCTCTTCAGAAACAGAAGCGACGTCAAAGCCCTGTCGGTTTCTAAGCATTGTTTCCACTTCACGGATCGTTTTATCTTTCATTGATTTATAATAATGGGTTTGTAAATCTTCATTAGAATGTTTTTCGCTTGTTTCAGTGCTGGTGCTGAATATTTTTTTTAAAGTTTGTTTAAATCCCATATCTCATCCCACCTCATTACTATTAAGGATAGCAGTAAATTAACAATTGTTCAATTAGAAAAAACGCCCGTCCCTATAAGGAAAGAGCGTTCTGTACCATTATGATGAAGCGGCTCCTGCCGTGTTTTTCTCCTTAAGCTTTACAGGTCCCATTCCCCGGGGTACTTCAACAATTTCAGACGTTTCAGCCATTAAAGCTTCTGCAATATAATTTGCTGCACTCGCCGGATCAATCCGGTCTCCGCATGTATAAACGTCTATGCTGGCATACCCGTGCTCTGGAAAACTGTGGATAGTGAGATGGGATTCGCTGATAATCACAACTCCGCTTACTCCTTGCGGGGCGAATTTGTGAAATGCCACTTCCCTGATTTCTGCCCCTGCCTGCAGAGCAGCTTTGACAAATAACTGCTCTATGAAGGCCATGTTGTTCAATTTATCTGAATTGCAGCCCCAAAGTTCTGCGATAATATGACGTCCCATTGTTTCCATAAATGTATTCCCCCTTTATTAACTAATGCTTTTTACAGGAAGAATCCCGGTTACCGGGGGAAAGTTATTCCAGAGAGATCTGACCCTTTTAGTAATGACTGATTCTTCTTAAAAGCTTAATCACGGAAATTAGTATACTTTGTTTAGTATCACTTTGCAATCACTTTTCATCCGCAGGTATTAAACTTTTTACAGGGGATTTATTAAGGCCGGATAATCCCACTGCTGCTTCTGGAATTATATACACCTGACTGGCGTCATTTCAGGACGCATGCACTTCAGTTTTTACCGGCAGCCGTTCGGCAGCATACTTTACTAAGTCTACAACACGGCATGAATAACCCCATTCATTATCGTACCAGGCTAAGACTTTAATTTGTCTGCCATCCACAACCATTGTAGAGAGACCATCAATAATTGAAGAATGTGCGTTTCCATTAAAATCTGTAGACACAAGAGGTTCGTCAGTATACTCTATTATGCCCTTCATAGACTGGCTGGCCGCATGCCTCAGTACGGCATTTACTTCTTCTGCAGAAGTCTCTTCCTCAATATTTACCACAAGGTCAACGAGTGACACATTTGGTGTCGGTACTCTTAATGCCATGCCGTGCAGCTTCCCTTTCAAATCAGGAAGTACTTTTCCAATTGCTTTTGCAGCCCCTGTAGTCGTTGGAATAATAGACTGTCCGCATGCTCTTGCCCTCCGTAAATCTTTATGAGGATTGTCAATATTTTTCTGGTCATTTGTATATGAATGCACGGTAGTCATTACTCCGGACTGGACAGTAAAGGTATCGTGAAGTACTTTTGCTACCGGAGCGAGGCAATTAGTCGTACAAGAGGCATTAGAGATAATGTGATGAGACTCAGGATCATAGATCTCTTCATTTACTCCATAAACAAGTGTGACATCTTCATTTTTGCCCGGTGCAGTAATAACTACTTTTTGAGCTCCTGCCTTCAGATGAAGGGAAGCGTCTTCTTTCGAGGTAAACTTCCCTGTTGCTTCAACAACAATGTCAATATTCAGTTCTTTCCAAGGAAGTTGTTCAGGATCCCTGCTAGAACATAACTCAATTCTTCGGCCATCAACTAATAAAGCTCCGTCTTCTGCTGTAACACTTTTATCAAAAGTTCCATGTACAGTATCGTATTTAATCAGATGAGCAAGGGTTTCAGCGGGATAACTCGCATTAATTGCTGCGACTTCAATGTCTTTATCATTCACACATTTTCTGAAAACCATCCGTCCGATTCTGCCAAACCCATTAATTGCTACACGAGTCATTAAGCATCCCTCCAAGTATATATGTCACATTAATTATTAACTAATCGAAAATTAGTATAACATATTATATGAATAAAGAGGGGCTTTTTGTTAAAAACTATTCTGGATTTTTTTAGTATGAGTTATTTACACTAAAATCCAAAAGACTTAAGCCTAGCAAGTATGAGCTTTATGGCTTTAAAATTCACTTTCCAAAGTACAAAAAAAGACCCGGCGATCCGTCACCGAGTCTGAATTAAAAAGGTTATACTAATTGTTCCTAAACTTTTTAAGGAGTCTTTTAACTTGCTGTCGAGTTTCTTCTCGGCTGCCTGAATTATCTATAACATAGGAAGCGTATGATCTCTTTTTTTCAATTGGAAGTTGAGCATTTATCCGCTTGAGTGCTTCTTCTTTGGAATATGAATTTCTCTCCATTAACCGTTCAAGCTGAATATTTTCAGGCACATAAACAACCAGGACGTCATCAACCATGTGGAAAAGATCGCTTTCAATCAGGAGAGGAATATCCATTACAACTAAAGAGTGCCCGTTTTCTTTGCAGCATTCCGCCTCTTTCTTCATTTTTTGTCTGACAGCTGGATGAACAATTCCGTTTAAAACTTTACGCTCTTTCTCATTATTAAAAACAATTCTCCCTAATTTTTCTCTGTTGATTGTACCGTCCTCATTTAAAATGGAGAGCCCGAAGTGGTTAATTATATCCTGATAGGCTTTTTCCCCCGGCTCAACTGCTTCCCTTGCCGCTATATCTGCATCTATCACGGGAATTCCTTCGTTTCTAAAAATGTCAGAGACAGTGCTTTTTCCAGTAGCAATGCCTCCTGTTAATCCTAATATCACAAAATGGCCTCCTTTAAGGATTAAATTTGCCAGAGTCCGATCAAAATAAGTAAAATACCAGGCAAAAATGAGAGCCGGTTCAGCTTCTCAGACTGTGATAAACGTTCGCCGCTTATCTTTCCTAATGTTAAAAACATCCCGCATGAAAGAGCGACGCTGATTGCTAAAAACCAGGGGGAGACCCCAAGTAAAGCAGCACCCATGCCTGCCCCGAAAGCGTCCAGTGACAAAGCTGCCCCTAAAAGAAATGCTTCAG
Source organism: Salipaludibacillus sp. CUR1 (assembly GCF_021028955.1). Lineage (GTDB taxonomy): Bacteria > Bacillota > Bacilli > Bacillales > Salisediminibacteriaceae > Salipaludibacillus. Next base: position 54,619 of record NZ_JAIWPE010000064.1, on the reverse strand, counting down.
GACCGGTTATTGAACCGGAATCGTCCAAATCAGCTTCCATCGGTTTTTTCAGCACGTTGATGACAATCCCCAGCCTTTTCAGCTCGAAATTCATCAGCATTCCCTCTTTTATTCTCTGTTTCTTCGGGGATTGTTTAAAAGCCTGATACAAAGCATATAAACCAATCAATATTAACAGAACGCCTCCCAGGGTTTCTGCAAATTCCGGAGACAGGAAGGACGCGATCCCTCCTCCAATCCACATTGCTAATAAAACCGCCCCGCCGGAACACAGCATAATAAATAATATTGATAAAAAAGGCATCCTCATTTTTCTTAGACCATATGTGACTCCGACTCCAAAACTGTCTAAGCTGACAGCAAAAGCCAGCAAGAATAATGATAGGGATCCGGTCATTTTGGATGAACTCCTTCCTCATATTGCTAAGTTATTATATGGCAGGAGCCCATCCAAAGTACGTTGGTTCTTAAAATTATTCTTTTATTTCACCTGGCAACGGGGACACGTATGGGTCCCTCTGCCGCCTACTACTGTGCGGATAATGCTTTCCCCGCAGGTGCGGCACGGCTCACCTTTCCTCCCGTATATGACTAATTTCTGCTGGAACATTCCCATCTCGCCTTGACCGTTGACATATGACTTGATCGATGAACCGCCAGCCTCCACAGCCTCGCTTAACGTCCGTTTTATACTGCGGTGGAGTCTTTCAATCTCAGCGGAGGTTAATAAACCGGCCTGTTTCTCAGGATGCACACCCGCTTCGAATAATGCTTCATCGACGTATATATTTCCTAACCCCGCAATAACAGCCTGGTCGAGTAAAGCCGTTTTTACTGCACGGGTAGTCTTACTTAAACGTTTATGCAGCACTTCAGCCGTAAAAGACGCTTCTAAAGGTTCAGGACCGAGAGCTGATAAAGGCCGATTGTCTTTTTCTGTGCCTGCAGGAAAAAGGTGCATCGTACCGAATTTACGGACATCTGTATACCTTAGTTCTTTCCCGCTTTTTAAAAGAAACCTGACGTGGGTATGGGGAGACACTTCCTCATCAGCATTAAATATTCCATACCGGCCTTCCATGCGAAGGTGCGATACAAGAGCGTAGTCGTCTAAATAAATAATGAGGAATTTCCCTCTTCTGTTTATGGACCTGAACGTCTGCCCTTCAAGGAAGGATGAAAACTGCTGAACATCGTCTGGTACTTTAACCATTTTAGGCCAAGTGACGGTCACCTTTTCAATTGTTTCATCCGTTATCAACTCGCCTAACGTTCTTTTTACTGTTTCTACTTCCGGCAGTTCCGGCATACTTGATCACCTGCTTACCTTTAACTTCTTATAACTTACTTTGCGTCGTACCATGTTTTTCCGAATGATACATCCGCTTCAAGCGGAACCTCAAGATTAACAGCATTCGCCATCACTTCCGGCACCGCTTTTTTCATTTTATCTAATTCATTTTCGGGTACTTCAAAAATCAGTTCATCGTGCACCTGCAGAAGGAGCCTCGACTCCATCTTCTCTTCTTCCAGAAATTCAGCCATCTCTACCATTGCTTTTTTGATAATATCAGCTGCACTTCCCTGGATTGGTGTATTCATAGCTGTTCTTTCCCCGAAAGTCCTCTGATTAAAATTTTTGCTTGTCAATTCAGGCAAATAACGTCTTCTGTTCAGGAGAGTCGTCACAAACCCTTTTTCTCTTGCATCTTCGATAATACCATCCATATAGTTTTTAACGCCCTGATAGCTGTCCAGATATCTTTCAATAAAGATTTTGGCTTCTTTACGGCTGATTCCTAAACTTTGAGATAATCCGTAATCACTGATGCCGTAAACTATTCCGAAATTCACAGCCTTAGCTGTTCTTCTCATATCGGCTGTGACCTCACTTTTTTCCACACCGAAAACATCCATCGCCGTTTTTGTATGAACATCCATTCCCTCATTGAAGGCCTGGATTAAATTGTTATCCTGTGAGATATGAGCCAGCACGCGTAACTCAATCTGTGAGTAATCTGCTGCCAGGATATAAGAATTTTCATTTTCAGGTATAAAGGCGTGCCTGATTTTACGGCCCTCTTCCAGACGGATAGGAATGTTTTGCAAGTTAGGTTCAGTTGAACTTAAACGGCCAGTTTGAGTAATGGCCTGGTTAAAAATGGTATGGATCTTCCCTGTCTTCTTGTGAATGACTTTCAATAGGCCCTCTATATAAGTCGAGTTAAGCTTCCCTAACTGCCGGTAATGCAGAATGTGAGGAATGATTTCATGGGAATCCTTCAGCTTTTCAAGTACATCAGCTGAAGTTGAATAACCTGTTTTTGTTTTCTTGATCACAGGTAAATTCAGTTTCTCAAACAAAACGTCTCCCAATTGTTTAGGAGAATTGATATTAAAGGAAGTCCCGGCAAGCTCGTGAATTTGCTTTTCCATCTCCTCCAGCCGGACTACAATAGTTTCTCCCATTTTTTCCAGCTCTTCTTTATCAACCGCCACACCGCACATTTCCATCCTGCCTAAGATCACTGACAATGGCATTTCCAAATTAACAAAAAGTTCAAGCTGGCTGTTTTCTTCCAGTTCACCTTCCAGCTCATCTTTAAGATCCAATACAGCTGCTGCTTTACGGCCAAGGTGCTGAGCCAATTCCTCTTCTGACGGCACCTGGCGTTTTTTTCCTTTTCCATAGACAGCTTCATCTTTTCTGACTTTTAAGCTTTGCTTCCTTATGGCGATATCAGCCATTTCGTGCGAACCTGCGGAAGGATCAATCAAGTAGGAGGCAATTTGGACATCAAAAGAGATGCCGTCGAGCATAATATCCTGCCAGCCGAGAGCGACAACGGCACGTTTAGCATTAAATATATATTTTTTCCTGTTCTCATCTGCGGCCCATTTTTTAAAAACATGACTTTCTAAAGCTGTTGCCGTAGGAATATAATAGTTCCCTGTTTTATTGGAAATTGACACACCGGTTATTTCCGCATTATGATAATTTTCAGCAAGCACTTCGATCACTACAGCAGAAGGGGACAAAAGTATATCTTCTGTCACTTCTGTCACTGTCTGGATTTCCAGGGCTTCTATCTCTTCCTGTTCTTCCGCGTCATCTGCTCCAATTCTGTCCATTAAAGAAGCGAACTCCAGCTCTTTGAACAGATCAGTCAGTTTATCATAGAGGGGATCCCCCATTTTCAAATCATCGAATGCTACATCAACCGGCGCTTCACGAAAAATTTCCGCCAGTTTTTTGCTCATAAAAGCCTGGTCTTTATTCTCCTCGAGTCTTTCCTTTAATTTTTTCCCTGACACTTCTTCCAACGCCTCATATACTCCGTCTACTGTTCCGTACTGCTTGAGCAGTTTTAAGGCCGTTTTTTCGCCGACACCCGGTACGCCTGGTATATTATCAGAACTGTCCCCCATCAGACCCTTCATATCGATAATTTGCTCCGGCTTAATTCCGTATTTCTCGTCCACCATGTTCAAGTCATATGTATCGACATTTGTAATTCCTTTTTTAGTCAGCGCCACGTGAACTTTATCAGTAACAAGCTGGAGTAAATCTTTATCGCCCGTATATATTTTTATGTCCCAATCCTTGTTTTCCTGTTGGGCACGAGTTGAAAGAGTTCCAATAATGTCATCCGCTTCATAGTTCTCTACTTCAAAATAGCGAATGTTAAAAGCTTTCAGCAAATCCCTCATAACCGGGAGCTGCTCCGCAAGCTCCGGAGGTGTTTTTTCGCGTTTCCCTTTATATTCTTTATACGTTTCATGTCTAAAAGTGGTTTTACCTGCATCAAAAGCTACAAGCATATGAGAGGGTTTTTCATCTTCTAAAATTTTCATAATCATAGTCGTAAAACCGTACACGGCATTTGTATAGACCCCTTTTTCATTATTCAAAAGAGGAAGTGCAAAAAATGCGCGATATGCAATACTGTTTCCGTCTACCAGGACGAGTTTCTTCACATCCAACACCTCGATTTATTTATGATACCGTCATTTTATCACGAATCAATAAGAATTAGAAAAAACGGCTACCTCCAGGTCTTGGCGGCAGTCGTTTACTTTTGACTTTTAGACCTTTATTAAGGGTCACTCTGCTAAAATTTATAGTTATGCTCCCTGCATCATCTCCCTTTGCTTCCGGGGCAGGCCGTCCTGTCAGCAAAAACAGGGGGCACATCAGCGGAAGAGGGGAGCTAGCGGTGAAATTTGAGTTCTACCGGCGGGAATTTAGGTTCTATCAGCGAAATTCGAGTTCTATCAGCGAAAATCCAATTCTATCGGCGACTTCGCCCTTTCCATCGTTTCCTCAAATAAAAAAGAACGAAAGCTCAAGGGGAAACTTTCGTTCTTCCGAAGGAACCTTCGGACGTGGAACCATGTATGGTTCCACATATAAAAACAGTTCACACTGTTAATATACCGGTTAATTATTAACGCCTTATAAAGGAATTGTAAATTATTCGTTAAGAAGCACGGCGTCTGATTTAAACCGGGCCCCTTCTGCGAAAAGCCTGAAGGCTATTGAGCAGTGTCACTCAAAAAAGTTCAGACTGTTTTTCGTTCTTTATAAAACATAAGCCGGAAAACAGTTCCTTTCCCAGGTTCACTCTCAACCGTCACTTTAGCATGGTGAGCTTCCGCCAGGTGTTTTACAATAGCCAGGCCTAATCCGGTTCCCCCTGAATTTCTGCTTCTTGCCCTGTCCACGCGGTAAAAGCGTTCAAAGATCCGCGGTACTTCTTTCTTGTTTATTCCTATCCCTGTATCCTCTACTTCTACAAGAACCGTTTCAGCTTGTTCTTTAACCCTCACCGTTATAGTCCCTTCTTCGGGAGTATAAACAATGGCGTTGTTTATTAGATTAATTAGTATTTGTTTGAGTCTGTGAGGGTCCCCCTCAATGGTTGAAGAACCTGATATTTTTTTGTCCAGTTTCATTTTTTTTGCGGATGCTTTTTCATCCAGAATAAGGAAAACCTCATCTGCCAGCGCCTCAATATTTACCTGTTCCCAGTTAAGCTGGAACTTGGAGCCTTCAATTCTGGACAGCTCCAGAAGGTCATTTATAAGTCCTTCGAGACGTGAGGATTCTTTCGAAATAATAGTTAAAAACCGTCTTCTTAACTGGTCATCCTCCATTGCACCGTCAAGGAGGGTTTCAGTAAACCCTTTTAGCGATGTCACAGGGGTCTTAAGTTCATGAGACACATTGGCTACAAAATCTTTCCTGGCCTGCTCCAGCTTTTTAAGTTCCGTTATGTCATGGAAAACAACGACTATTCCTTTTAACTTTTCATCAGTACCAATGATTGGCGCCCCATGAACGTCCACATGTCTTCTGTAGATGCCTATTGACAGTTTCAGCTGGGTGCGGGTCCTTTTTTCTGTAAGAAAAATTTCCTGAATAAATTTAATTATTTGTTTATGCTTGATCGCTTTATAATAGAGCTGGTTTTTCCAATTGTCTGTATCCTCATCAAATATTTCCTTGCATGAACGATTGACGAGGGTAATATCCCCTTTGGAGTTAATCAGAATGAGCCCGCTCCCCATGTTTTCGATAAGGGTTTCAAGCCGCTCCTGCTGAATTTCATAAGTTTTGGTTACTTGATCCAGATTTTCAGCCAGGACATTTATTGATCTGTTCAGTTCACCTGTTTCCAGGTCAGCCCCTTCAAACGTTCTCGCAGAAAAGTTGCCTTTTGCCAGTTCGTTTGCGACCCTTCTTGCATCTTCAACCGGCCTTACCATCTGATTAGTAAGTTTGGTTGTCAGCATAAGAATAACTAAGAATGCAATAAAAAACGACACGAAAATGAGTGTCCATATATTCTGGTAAACGGAGTTCAGTTCATCCATTTCCAAGCCTAAACGAAGAAACCCTTCTATCTCATCATCTAATTCTAATGGAGACGCAAAATATAACAAATCTTCTTCCACCGTTTGACTGTACCTGACTTCCCGTCCGGTTTCCCCGCTGATAGCCGACTGTATTTCAGGCCTGTTAAGATGGTTATCCATTAAGGCAGGATCCTCATGAGACTCCCCTATTACTTCCCCGTCATACGTGATAACAGTTATCCTGACATCAAGCCTGTCTGACATCTCACCGATAATTTCCTGCAAGTAAGCTTGATCACTGACAGTCACTTCCTGTAAATGGTAAGAAATTAAAGCGGCTTCCTTTTCCACCCTGTCATACATACGGTCATGATAAAACTCTTTAAAGAAAGGGCCCAGTACAGCACCGAGTGCGCCCAAAACAACAAGTATGATTAATGATAGTGGAAAGATTAATCTGAAGCGGTAACTATTCATGAGTTACCGGGGTCTCCAGTTTGTACCCCAGTCCACGGATTGTTTTAATATAAACGGGCTTTTTGGTATTCGGCTCAATCTTTTCTCTCAGATGGCTGATATGCACATCTACAATTCTTGTATCTCCTACAAATTCGTAATTCCAGACAGCGTTAAGCAACTGATCCCGGGTCAATACTCTGCCTTTGTTATTTGTTAAATATACCAGCAGCTCAAACTCTTTAGGAGTCAGTTCCAAAGCTTCACCGCGTAAAAACACTTCATAATTTTCCGGAAAAACCTCTACATCTCCAATAGTAACTTTAGTTGTTTTCCTCTCAGCCTCCGGTCTTTCAGCAGGTTTGTGAGAGCGTCTTAAAATAGCCCTTACTCTTGCCACTACTTCTCTCGGACTAAAAGGTTTAGTTAAGTAGTCATCTGCTCCCAGTTCTAAACCAAGCACCTTATCAAACTCATCATCTTTTGCAGTAAGCATAAGAATAGGAGTTAATATTTTATTTTGGCGGAGTGCTTTGCAGACTTCCAGGCCGTCCATTTCAGGCAGCATAAGGTCTAATATAATAAGGTCAAATTCTTCTTTCATTGCTTTTTCCAAAGCCTGCTTACCATCCATGGCTTCAGTTACTTTAAACCCGCCTTGCTCCAAATTAAATTGCAGCAACGTTAAGATAGATTCTTCGTCATCTACAATTAGTATTTTCTGCATTATTTTCCTCCTGGACTGCTTTGACCCCCTGAAATCTTCAAAGCTTTTTATTTGTGACTGTTTTTATTTATCATACTATATTTCATTTTTTTTCACAAAGCGCTATTCCGCCTGAGTGCCGGTAAGAACAGTGTATCGATTGATCATTCCTTGACGTCTGACTGTGCCATTTTTTAACTTTAAGAAGGGCAGAAAGAGGCTGGGACAAAACTAAAAACATGTTTGTAAAAGACGAACAATAATTATTATGAGACATTTTTCAAAAGGTGGGTTACTTTTAGTTTTACCTATTATTAAATAGCCTCTGATTTTTTTAATTGAAGGACAGAAGGCGGTGACGCCACAGGGATTAAGCGCAGTCTGAAGATCCAATTCAACGAAGCTCCAGGCTGAGTTGAATTTAGCTGAAGACAAGCCCCTGGGCAAGCGTCCGCCTGGCGGACTAAAATAACTCCTTTTCTCAAAAAGAACAGCCGAACAAAATTCAAAAATTTTGTTCGGCTTTCTTTATGATAACTATTCTTTTGTCCCTACCTCTAAGGAACTGGGCAATAGAATCAGAAATTTTCAAACGTGCCTGTATCGTGTGTAACCGGCTTCCATGGATAAGGAGGGCAAACGGTCAGAGACCCTTTCACCACGGTGTCGTCATACTCATCACGACCGTGAACAGAGATAGAAACCCGGTGTTCTTTTTGTTCTATTTTTTCCAGAGTTAATTTTAATTTCAACGTTCCGTAATGGTACAAAGGCTTCGGAAAGGACAGGTTCTGGTCTAAAATAACACTTCCAGGGCCAGGTAAGTGCATAGAGACTGCTGAAGAGATATACCCGTTTAACATTATGTGAGGAACAATCGGCTTCTGGAAAGGTGTTCGCGATGCGTAATCGTGCTGGATATAGACCGGATTAGCATCATTTGTAAAGCCGAGGTAGAGAAGGATGTCTTTATCTTCAACTTTTTTCTCAGAATTGTATTCGTCTCCTGGTTTCAGCTGGCTGATTGTACGGCCTATTTTTCTTTTTTTAGTAAACATATCTCTTCACCTCTCTGATAAATCAATTGTAGAAAGCGTTTACATAATGGTTAAAAAATAGGGAGAAACCCTCCTGTACAAGGGCTTCTCCTGATATTCCGGTTACTTTACTAATTTCATAACCTCTTTTACTGATTCAGCCGATTTATTAAGGGCTTCTTTTTCTTCCTCATTAAGATCCAGTTCGAAGATTTTTTCAATTCCGTTTCCGCCTAATATAGTCGGAACGCCAAGGTAGATATCTTCATAACCGTACTCTCCCTCAAGGTAAGCTATTGAAGGCAGGATGCGCTTCTTGTCCTTCAAAATAGCTTCCATCATTTTGACCAGAGAGGCTGCCGGAGCGTAATAGGCACTTCCCGTTCCAAGGAGGTTAACGATTTCGCCTCCTCCTTTGCGAGTTCGTTCCACAATAGCGGCTAATCTTTCTTCAGAAATTAATTTCTGAAGTGGAATGCCGCCTGCAAAACTGTAGCGGAGCATCGGCACCATGTCATCGCCATGGCCGCCTAGAACAAATCCGGTCACATCTTCAACAGATATATTTAATTCTTCGGCTACAAACGTATTAAACCTGGCTGTATCTAACACACCTGACTGTCCGATCACCCGGTTTTTAGGGAAACCGGATTCTTGAAATACCGAATACGTCATTGCATCTACAGGGTTTGTAAGTACCAGAATGAAGCAATCAGGCGAATATTTAACAATTTCTTTAGTCACACTCTTCATAATTCCTGCATTAGTACTTACAAGGTCATCACGGCTCATTCCCGGTTTTCTTGGAATACCTGCGGTAATCACCACAATATCTGATTCAGCTGTATCCCTATAATCGGACGTTCCCGTTATTTTGGAATCAAAGCCTTGGACAGGGCTTGCCTCAAGCATGTCCAGAGCTTTTCCTTTAGTAGGATCTTCCATTTTAGGAATATCGACCAGCACGACATCCCCAAGTTCTTTCTGAGCCGCCATTAATGCAGTTGTTGTACCGGTAAATCCCCCGCCGACCACACTGATTTTTCTTCGTTTAATAGCCATTTATATCGCACCCCTCCGTAAGATATGAATAAACGTATTCGTGTTTCTGGTGTATGTGCCAGTTATTAAAGGTTATTGATGAGCGCGTCCCCAAATTCAGAACATTTTACTTCTGTAGCCCCATCCATCAGCCTGGCAAAGTCATAAGTTACTGTCTTGCCTCCAATGGTTTTGTCCATTGAATTTTCTATCCTATCAGCCGCTTCTCCCCAGCCTAGGTGACGGAGCATAAGCACTCCTGAAAGAAGGACAGATGAAGGGTTTACTTTATCCTGGCCTGCATATTTAGGAGCTGTTCCATGGGTAGCTTCAAAAATAGCGTGTCCGGAAGCATAGTTGATGTTAGCACCAGGGGCGATACCGATCCCGCCTACTTGAGCTGCAAGAGCATCGGAAACGTAATCCCCGTTCAAGTTCATCGTAGCCACTACATCGAACTCTTTTGGACGGGTAAGAATCTGCTGAAGGAAAATATCAGCAATAGAGTCTTTAATAATAATTTTTCCTTCCGCTTCTGCTTTTGATTGCGCTTCGTTTGCTGCTTCTTTACCTTTTTCTTCTACGATACGATCGTATTCAGCCCAGGTAAATACTTTATCGCCGAATTCTTTTTCAGCTAATTCATAACCCCAGTTCTTAAAAGCACCTTCTGTAAATTTCATAATGTTCCCTTTATGAACGAGAGTGACACTCTTCCGCCCTTCATCAAGTGCATATTGAATAGCCGCTCTTACAAGGCGGTGAGTTCCTTCTTCGGAAACAGGTTTAATACCAATACCGGATGTTTCAGGGAAACGGATTTTTGTAGCGCCCATTTCGTCCTGCAAGAAGTTAATCAGCTTTTTAACATCCTCTGTACCTTTCTGGTATTCAATTCCTGCATAAATGTCTTCTGAATTTTCACGGAAAATAACCATGTCTGTATCCTGTGGGCGTTTAACAGGTGATGGCACTCCTTCAAACCAGCGGACAGGACGAAGGCATGTATAAAGGTCAAGTTCCTGGCGTAAAGCCACGTTTAATGAACGGAAACCGCCGCCAATTGGTGTTGTCAAAGGACCTTTTATAGCGATAATATATTCCCGAATCGTATCAAGTGTCTCTTCAGGTAGCCACTCTCCAGTTTTATCATGAGCTTTTTCCCCTGCCAGTACTTCTTTCCAGTGAATTTTTTTCTCTCCATTATAAGCTTTATCCACGGCAGCCTCAATTACCCTGGAAGCGGCTTTCCAGATATCCGGGCCGATTCCGTCACCTTCAATATAAGGAATCACCGGTTCGTTTGGTACATCTAATACACCGTTATTTACTGTAATTTTTTGACCTGACATAAAAAAATACCTCCTCAGAATTGTATGTAATTTAGTAGTGCTGACAGAGTAATAAATGGCCTGTCAGTCTCAGCCGGTTTTGAGCCGGCCTCTCTTAAAAAAAGAGTATTTTTAAGAGAGGAGAATATCTCCTCCCTTTACTCTCTCATAAAATTTATCTTTTTTCCAATGGTACCCATTCTTGGTGATCCGGTCCCGTATACTCAGCACGCGGTCTAATGAGACGGTTGTTTTCAAACTGTTCAAGAATATGGGCAATCCAGCCGGAAATACGGCTCACCGCAAAAATAGGCGTAAATATATCATGCTCAATCCCCAGACTGTGGTAAACAGAAGCAGAATAAAAATCAACGTTTGGAAGAAGTCCTTTTTCATTTGTAACAATCTCATCGATTTTCACACTCATATCATACCATTTCGATTCGCCTGTCACTTCTGTTAATTGCCTGGACATTTCTTTGAGGTGTTTTGCCCTCGGATCCCCATCTTTGTACACGCGGTGTCCAAAGCCCATAATTTTTACTTTTCTTGCTAAAGCATCTTTAATATAGGATTCCGCTTTATCAACCTCTCCTATTTCTGAAAGCATGCCCATAACCCGCTCATTTGCCCCTCCGTGAAGAGGGCCTTTCAACGCCCCTATCGCAGCTGTGACACCTGAATACATGTCGGATAACGTAGCCACACATACCCTGGCAGTAAAAGTTGACGCATTCAATTCATGGTCGGCGTGCAAAACGAGGGCTTTGTTAAAAGCTTTTTCAGAAGTTTCGTCAGGCTCTTCTCCATTTAACATATAAAGAAAATTTGCAGCGAAACTTAATTCTTCCTTTGGTGCTACCGGGTCTTTTCCATTACGGATACGGGAAAAAGCCGTCACCAGAGTAGGCAGTTGAGCCTGAAGCTTTAAAGCTTTCCTGCGGTTAGCTTCTTCATCCTGCTCATCAGCTTCCTCATCAAAAAGAGCCAGATTGGAAACGGCTGTTCTAAGTGCAGCCATAGGGTGCACTTTGTCTATCGGATACGTTCTCATTTGATCCAAAACAGCATCAGGAACTTTAGCAGCCGCGGCCAGCTCTTTCCTAAAAGTATTAAGCTCTTCTTTTGCAGGAAGCTTGTTATTCCAAAGGAGATATATAACTTCCTCAAAACTCGCGTGGTCGGCGAGATCATCAATATCGTATCCATGATAAGTTAAAACCCCATCAATTATGGAACTGACACTTGATGTTGTCGCAACCACACCTTCTAAACCTTTAGTTGTACTCATGCTACCTCTCCTTTACCAAAAAATTGGGCTTTCTAAATGGATCAGCCCGGATACCAAGGTCTTTCTGAAGTGCGGTAACCGCTTAGAAACTGAATGAGCCATCACTCGAATAACCATTCCTTGTCAATTTATTTTCCTGAAATACCTTCTTATAAACTTGCTCTCTGTTTAACAAACGAGACCATTATAGTTTAAGAGAAAGCGGTTACGAAAAAAACCTTACTCATCAAGACTATGCAGGTTTCTCTATGTAGTTGGTATCATTCGTTTATCATTATACCATTTTTCACATTTTTGTGAACTTAAAATTTTTAAAACAAATCAAGATTCAGAGTTATCCTATAATTTAAACTAATCAGAATATTATCCCGTGTGGAAAATTCATCCTCCGATGGAGGATAAAAGTTCCGCTGCTCTCATAGCCATGTAAGCTATACCTGCGCCAATTAACGGCCCAACTGCGACTCCGTTAAATACGGCTACGGCAAGAATTGTTCCAAAAACGAGTGCAACAGTGATGTGCGGATCATTCTGTAATAATTCTATCCCGTTTGCTGCTATCACTGCTACAAAAATACCAGATGCAAGAGCAATCCAGGCATAGGAAGATTTTAAAGCCTCCTGAAGATCCTTAAAACCTATTTCTCCTGTCACAATCGGAACCAGGACAGCAATTGTAATAATAGTCACTCCGATTTGAATGCCTTTTTGCTGGGCAAAAGGCAGTATTTTATCCCCTAATCCACCCCACTTGACAACAAGCAGAAATATCACCGCAATCAGCAATGACTGGTTTTTAGCGAATATTCCTACCGCTAAAAGGATAAGCATAAAAATCGTAGAATTTGCCATTTGTTTTCTCCCTCTCTCTATGAATCCATACCTGTGTTATTTTAACACAATGGCTTTTCCCCTCAAATCCTCCAGCCTCAAAGCCCCTTCATAAATAAAGGGGACATGCATACATTCTTATAAGAATTGAAAACGGCAGGTGATTAAAGGTATGAACAACGATATTTCTCTTAAAGTCTGGAAACGCCTCTTTTTACTGTTAATACTGTTTACATTATTTATTATACTGGCCTATATATCTGTTGTTTATTTTTATCCCTTTATTTTAGCTGTACTGTTTTCCTTTATGTTTTTACCGTTTGTGAATTATTTGGAAAATCGTTGGCGCTGGAACCGCTCCGCAGCTACTTTTACTGTGATCAGCATGTTTATTCTTTTACTGATGACTTTAATTACTTTCCTGGTTGCAGAACTCATTCACGGATTGTCTTACCTGACGACGGTTTTACCGGGATATGTGGAAGAAATTATTCACACTTTTCATGGGTGGATTAATCAATATGTTTTTCCCTTAATATCTGAAATCACCCGATTCACCTCAAAACTTGGGAACGAGTCTGCAGTGGCTGTTGACCAGTCATTTGAACAGCTGTTAACTGAGGCAGGGAATCAGGTTGGAACTATTCTTCAGCTGATTCTTAACCAGCTTCGGGATATTCTCGTCGCTTTCCCCCACGCACTGACTATGATTCTTTTTTCGTTACTTGCCTCCTTTTTTATAACGAAAGACTGGCCAAAACTGGTCATGGGAATAACTAACCATGTCCCTCAGCATGTTATCCACTTTATAGTCAGAATCAAAGAAGAATGGAAATCGGCGCTTGGGAATTATCTTATGGCACAATTGACTTTGGTGGTAATAACAGGGGTTATTGTATTTGCCGGACTTCTCATATTGAAGGTAGACTACGCATTCACGGCCGCTCTCCTTATTGCTGCAGTTGATATTTTGCCTTATGCCGGAACAGGTCTGGTGTTCCTTCCTTGGATTATATATTCATTTCTTAATGAAGTGTGGCATATGACCATTGGCCTGTCTGTGCTATATGGAGTGGTGGTCCTTCAAAGGCAGATTTCCGAACCTAAAATAGTCTCCCATCATATGGGGGTGCCGGCTCTTGTCATGCTGTTCACCATTTTCGCATGCTATCAGATATTCGGTTTCGGCGGCGTTTTAATAGGACCATTTATTTTAATTTTTATCCAATCATTAAACAGAGCGAATATCGCAGGAGAAATTAAAACTTTTATTGAGAAATAAATGGACTGGTAGCCTCTCGGCAATGATCTGCACTACAGGCATAGAAATCGTCAATGAATAGAATCTGATTAAAAAAAGAGAATGTCACAAAAGCAGACTTTGTGACATTCTCAAGATATCCTTTATGGTTTTCTGTTCCACCGGTTATTTGACACATACACGAAGCTGCCGGATTGAACAGCTTTTTTGAAAATTTTCTGCAGGAAACCTTTAAATACAGCCCTTGTCTGGGGAATTAACAGAAAGAAGCCCAAGGCGTCTGTAATAAAACCAGGCGTCAGCAAAACCACTCCGCCGACTAAAATACAAATACCGTCCAAAAGAACTCCGCTTGGGACTTGTCCCTGCGAAGCTTGCAACTGAGCAGTCCTGATGGCATTTAATCCTTCTTTTTTTGCAAGGGCTGCACCGAGGACACCTGTAAGAATAATCAGTAATATGGTTATCGGAATACCTATCGTATTACCAGATAGTATTAACACACCTATTTCCATTGCAGGAACAACAATTAATAAAAGTAAGAAAAGTTTTCCCATTTTCATTCTTCCTCTCGTTAAGCTCTTTGAATCGTACGCTCTCGCGCGCTCCGCTGAAATCCCGCCCCTATAAACATTTCTAAAGCTTAACTCTTATTTAAAAAGAGAAGGGAGAGTATCCCTTCTCTTTCTGTACCTTATTATAAAATACTTGCTTGTCCTTTGTAAATCTTTCCGTGCTGGCTGTCTACTGTAATTTCATCGCCGTCACTGAATATAGATGTTGCATTCTCAACACCTACTATAACAGGGATGCCAAGGTTAAGGCCTACTACCGCTGCGTGGGATGTTAAACCGCCCTGCTCAGTGATGACCGCTGAAGCTTTTTCAAAGGCGTCCATCATGTCACGGTCAGTATTTGTGATGACAATAATATCCCCTTCTTTTGTCTTAGATAGAGCCTCATCTCCTGTTTTAGCCACTACCACATTTCCTTTAGCAGATTTACGGCCGATCCCCTGGCCTTTAGCTGCTACTTCGCCGATCACATGCACTTTCATTAAGTTTGTCGTGCCTTTCTCTCCAACAGGTACACCAGCCGTAATAACAACAAGGTCACCATTTTTTACGAGGCCTGTTTTAAGGGATTCATCCACTGACAATTGAAGCATTTCATCGGTAGATTCGACTGTAGGACCAACTTGAGAATGAACGCCCCATACAAGTGCCAACGAACGGGAGACACGTTCATTGCTTGTAACGGCTACAATCTTGGATTCCGGGCGGTATTTAGAAATCATTCTAGCTGTATGCCCGCTTTCAGTAGATGTTAAAATAGCTGCAGCACGCAGGTTTTGCGCTGTATGGGTAACTGACTGGCTGATTGCGTTAGTTACCGTATGTTCGCTCTCTTTAGAACGTTTACGCAATATATCCTCATATTTTAAAGCAGTTTCAGTTTTAAGAGCAATGTTATTCATTGTTTGAACAGACTCTACAGGATATGTTCCTGCTGCTGTTTCACCAGAAAGCATGATCGCATCAGTACCGTCAAAAATCGCGTTTGCCACGTCACTGGCTTCCGCACGGGTAGGGCGCGGATTGCGCTGCATAGAATCAAGCATCTGAGTCGCAGTAATGACCGGTTTAGCCAGCTTGTTGCATTTTTTAATTAGCACTTTTTGGACAAGAGGTACGTCCTCTGCTGGAATTTCCACTCCCAAGTCTCCTCGGGCTACCATTAAACCATCAGAAACTTCCAAAATCTCATCAATATTGTCGACACCTTCCTGGTTTTCGATTTTAGGGATAATTTGAATATGCCCCGCATCATGCTTTTCTAGCAGTTCGCGAATTTCCAATACATCTGAAGCCCGGCGTACAAAAGAGGCAGCAATGAAATCCACATCCTGTTCAATACCGAAAATAATATCATTCGCATCTTTTTCTGTAATACCCGGCAGGTTAACACTGACATTTGGTACGTTAACGCCTTTTTTATTTTTCAGTACCCCACTGTTCACTACTTCAGTGATAAGTTCGTTTTCTTTAATTTCTGTTACTTTCAGCTCAATTAAACCGTCATCTAAAAGAAGGAAAGAACCGACGTGAACGTCATTAATTAAGCCAGGATAAGTAACTGAAATAACATCTTTATTTCCTGTAACTTCTGTCATAGAGACTCGTACCGTGCTGCCCTGTTCCAGCTCTGCTTCTCCGCCTTCAAGTGTCTGCGTACGGATTTCCGGACCTTTAGTATCCAGTAGAAGAGCAACGTTTTCTCCTGTTTCTTTAGCTGCTTCACGAATAGTTTCAATTCGCGCTCCGTGCTCTTCATAATCGCCATGTGAAAAGTTAAGGCGGGCCACATTCATACCGGCTTTAATAATATCCGTTAATTTGTCCTTCGATTCACTTGCTGGGCCTATCGTACATACAATTTTGGTTTTTCTCATTACTTTATCCTCCTCTTATTTTACGGTCCTAATTTGATTCACTTCTCTTTTTCCCACACGAAAACCAGGACAAACTAGTTGTCCCAGCCAACGCTTAAATTCTAGAGAGAAAACTCTCTATGGGAGCATTAATTACTATATTGATAATTCCTTGGAAAGTTTGTACATTTTCTCATCAAGAAAATGTTCCTTTGCTAAGGCATCTTCAAACTTGTGTGCTACAAGTTCATTGTTCTCAATCCCTACCATTTTTCCGGCATCGCCGTCAAGAAGAAGTTCAATGGACAAAGCACCAAGCCGGCTTGCGAGTACCCGATCCTGTGCGGTTGGACTGCCTCCCCGCTGAATATGGCCCAACACAGTTACACGTGTTTCCAGATCCGTCTTCTGCTGAATTTCTTTACCTATTTCAACACCGGAGCCGGCCCCTTCTGCAACTACAATGATGCTGTGTTTCTTTCCTCTATCGTGTCCTCGTTTCAGACGTTTTATAATAACATCCATATCCTCATCGACTTCAGGAACCATAATTGTTTCTGCTCCGTCAGCGAGTCCTGCCCAAAGAGCGAGGTCCCCTGCATCACGCCCCATGACTTCAATGACATACGTCCGCTCATGGGAGGTTGCTGTATCGCGGATTTTATCGATTGCCTCAATCACTGTATTCAGTGCTGTATCGAAACCTATCGTGTAGTCAGTCCCTGCAATATCATTGTCAATTGTTCCAGGGATCCCAATGGCTGGAATACCTTGTTCAGCCAGTTTCTGGGCTCCTTTGAAAGAACCGTCTCCGCCAATGACTACAAGCCCTTCAATCCCAAACTTTTTTAACTGGTCTACACCTTTCTGTTGACCTTCCGGTGTCTTAAATTCTTCACAGCGTGCAGTATAAAGTATAGTTCCGCCGCGATGGATAATATCGCCTACAGAACCCAGTTCAAGTTTTTTAATATCACCGCTGATTAACCCGGCATACCCTTGATAAATACCGTAAACTTCCACGCCATGGAAAATCGCTTTTCTAACAACAGCACGTATGGCTGCATTCATCCCCGGTGAGTCACCACCGCTTGTTAATACACCAATTCGTTTCATAGTCTTATTCACCTCTGGTTTCAGCATCTGTTATTTAATATGTGTTTAAAATAACACTTTCATTTATTAAACACAATAGAGATCAGACTTCATACAAAAAGGCTTTCCCTAATCAGAGAAAGCTTATGTCTTATTCCGCAGGCATGACACCGTTTACATGGTCAAATTCGCCAATATTATTAAATTTTTCGTAACGTTTGTTCACAAGTTCGCCAGAGTCATATTTTGACATCTCCAGCAGCGCCGTTTTTAAGGTTTGCCGGATATATCCAGCTTGAGTATCGACATTACGATGGGCGCCGCCGCGAATTTCAGGAATAACATCATCTATAAGGTTAAGCTCTTTTAAATCAGGTGCGGTAATTTTCATCGTTTCAGCTGCACGTTTTGCCTGGCCTGAGTCTTTCCACAGCAAAGCAGCAGCCCCCTCAGGAGAAATGACAGAGTAAGTGGAATTTTCAAGCATATAAATTCTGTCTCCCACGCCAAGTGCCAAGGCTCCGCCACTGCCTCCTTCACCTATTACAATACATATAATAGGAGTTTTTAATCCTGCCATAGAAATCAGGTTTTTGGCGATCGCTTCACTTTGTCCTCTTTCTTCAGCCGACTGACCAGGATAAGCTCCTTTTGTATCAATGAAGCAAATAACAGGCCTTTTAAATTTTTCTGCCTGTTTCATTAGTCTTAAAGCTTTACGGTAGCCTTCAGGGTGCGGCATTCCGAAATTTCTTCTTAAATTTTCTTTCGTGCCTTTTCCGCGCTGATGGCCAATAACTGTTACGGGCTCCCCTTCAAATTTGGCGATCCCTCCCACAATGGCTTCATCATCTCCGTAAAAGCGGTCACCATGAAGTTCCATGAAATTTGTGAAAATTCTTTCTATATAATCCATTGTAGTAGGCCTTTGACTGTGGCGGGCAATTTGCACTCGCTCCCAGCCGCCCATATTGCCGTAAATATCTTCTTCCAGCTGTTCGAGTCTGGTCTCCAGCTTTTCAATTTCACCTGACAGATCAATTTCTTTTTCCAGCGTAAAAGTTTTCAACTCCGAGATTTTATTTCTAAGTTCTATAATTGGTTTTTCAAAAGGCAATTGTTCAGCCATCTCTCTCAGTCCTCCTTTATACCCGTGTGAGCCGGCCTGTGAATATCTATGATGTTTTGCAGCGTTTTTTTCATTTCTTTACGGGCCACCACCTGATCGAGCTGGCCATGTTTCAGCAGAAATTCAGCAGTCTGAAAGTCATCAGGAAGCTTTTGGCGGATTGTCTGCTCAATAATTCTCCTTCCAGCAAACCCTATTAACGCTTGAGGCTCTGCTAAATTAATATCCCCAAGTGAGGCAAAGCTGGCAGACACCCCTCCTGTCGTAGGGTGCGTCATTACACTTATAAATAATAATCCTTCTTCGTGGAGGCGGTTTAATGCGGTACTTGTTTTAGCCATCTGCATGAGGCTGAAAACTCCTTCCTGCATCCTCGCGCCGCCTGAAGCAGCAAACATAATAAACGGCTTTCTCTCATCAACCGCCCGCTGAATCGCCCGGGACATTTTTTCGCCTACAACGGAGCCCATACTTCCCATTCGAAATCTGGGGTCCATCACACCTATGACTACTCCCATTCCTTCAATTGTTCCTTTACCCGTTATGATGGCTTCATTCAGACCTGTCTTTTCCCTGTCCTTTGCTGATTTATCGGCATACTCGGGAAACTGAAGAGGATCTTTTGAAATCATCTCAGCATCAAATTCTTCAAAACTCCCTTCATCGAGAGTTATTGCTATTCTTTCAGAAGAAGTCACTCTGTGGTGATAGCCGCACTGATCACACACCATCTGGTTTTTTCTTAATTCCTTTATATACATAATGGATTTACATTGGGGACATTTAGTCATTAATCCTTCCGGTACTTCCTGTTTCGCTTGTTCAGAAGGAATAGTTGCATATTTTTTTTTCTTAGAAAATAAATCTCTTATCACACTTTCACCTCATTTTAAAAACGTCCATGCGGACCTCTGCCGGCCGCATCATCTACCTAACTAATTTTTCCAGAAATTTGTTTCATCATACATTTTCCCATTAATGAATTCAAGGTCATCTGCCGGAATCAGTCCAGTAAATTAAACAAAAAAAGCCTAACGTAATTCTTAAAAACGGCTGTTTTCCAAATGATGTTTTAAAGAGGAGACTGCTTTTTCTTCCTCTCCGGCGAGCAAGGCTTCGTATATAGTCTCATGCTCTTTAATAGAAAAACCGGTTCTTCCTTCTCTGGCAAGCGAGTCCTTTAAAGCAATCTTAGCGTATTCGACCAACGGGCGCCATATATTATAAAGCAGTATATTTTGACTGGACTGGACTAACGTTTTATGAAAGAGATAATCTTCTTCTACTGGTATTTCTCCTTCTGACCACTTATCTCTCGCTTCATGAATAAGCATCTGCAGCTTGTCCAGCTGGTCCTTTTCCGCTCTTTGACATCCTAATCTGACTGCTTCTATTTCAATGATTCTCCGGGTTTCTGTCACATCCTGTCTTGCTTTCTCATCTTTAAGGAAGAAACTGGCAAGAATCTCAGCAAGCCGGTGGCTGCCCGCCTCCTGAATAAAGGTCCCTTCCCCTTTCCGCGTCTCTATCAGATCAAGCAGTTCAAGAGCCCGTAACGCTTCCCGTACAGATGACCTCCCTACCTGGAGACGCTCAGCCAGCTCCCTTTCTGATGGAAGTTTGTCTCCGGCCTTAAGTTGGTCATGGCTCATGATTTGATTGATTTCTTTTAGAATATTCAGATAAACCTTTCCAGCTTCACTCTTCATATTTTCTCCCTGTCCCTCCCCCCTTGTAAACGCATTCTAATGAGCAGGAAGGGTTCTCTTTAAAAAATAAGAGAACCCTGTTATGGCATATGCGCAGAGCAGGCAGGCTATTAGTCGTCCCCGTCAATGATTGTCAGCTCTTTTGTCTTCTTTTCTACGTCGTCCGGGTTGACCTGTCGTCTGGCTACACCAGTTTCCATAGCAGCTTTTGCTACATGTTTAGCAACAGCTGGTGCTACTCGGGGGTCGAAAGGTGCCGGAATAACGTAATCTGAGTTAAGTTCATTTTCGCCGACAAGGTTAGCAATTGCTTTTACAGCCGCTACCTTCATTTCTTCATTAATATGTGTGGCATAGACATCAAGAGCGCCCCTGAAAATACCCGGGAATGCCAGTACATTATTAACCTGGTTAGGGAAATCTGATCTTCCTGTCCCTATTACGCTGGCCCCTGCTTCTTTTGCATCTTCCGGCATAATTTCAGGAACCGGGTTAGCCATAGCAAATATAATAGGTGCCTCGTTCATAGACTCCACCATTGGCTTGGTAAGAGCTCCTTCGACGGACACTCCAACAAATACATCTGTGCCTTTAATAACTTCTTCAAGAGGGCCCTCAAGTTTTTCTGAATTAGTAACCTGTGCTAATTCGTGTTTTAGATTATTCATCCCGTAAGGCCGGCCTTCATAGATGGCCCCTTTAGAATCGCATAAAATAAAATGTTTGCATCCCATACTCTTTAATAATTTAATGATTGCTATACCGGCAGCTCCCGCACCATTGACCACTACTTTAATTTCTGCCAGTGACTTACCGGACAGTTTTAAGGCATTCAGCAGGCCGGCAGCTGTCACAATGGCTGTGCCGTGCTGATCGTCATGAAATACTGGGATATTCATCTCTTTTTTTAACCGTTGCTCAATCTCAAAACACTTAGGAGCTGCAATATCTTCCAGATTAATCCCGCCGAAAGTAGGCTCCATTAATTTTACAGTGTTAACAATGGTATCCACATCATTCGTGTTCAGGCAGATTGGAAAAGCGTCTACACCTGCAAATGACTTGAATAAGACAGCTTTGCCTTCCATGACAGGCATAGCCGCTTCAGGTCCTATATTCCCTAAACCGAGAACGGCAGTACCGTCAGAAATAACTCCGACCATATTTCCTTTAACCGTATAATCATAGACGGTTTGCGGATCCTCAAATATTTCCTTACATGGTTCTGCAACTCCTGGTGAATAAGCTAACGACAAGTCATCTGCATTGCGGACAGGTACTTTTGCTTTCGTTTCAATTTTCCCCTTTTTCACCCTATGCATATGTAATGCTTCTTCTCTTAGTGTCGTCACAAACCCCATCTCCCTTTTTCCCGATAATTTAGTGGTCTGACCACCCCTTAAACAACTAACATTATACCAAATTATCCTGTTGGTTACACCCTTGGTTTTTTAAGATAAACATTACTGCTTCCAAGAAGCCCTTTAAGTTTAAGGGTAAAGGCCTCATCATCTCTTACATTCCACATTTCTGACAATCTGATCGCTTTGTCACTTGATTCATATTTCAGAACGACCGGGACCTCTCCTGGCGTATCCTGAAGCACTTCTTTTAACTCTTTAAGGATTCCTTGTTTCTCCTGAACTTTTGATATATATAAATACAGCACCGGCTTGTCCTGCTCCTGCTTTTTCCTTTTCAGGTCTTCAAGGATGATACATTTATCTAATATCAGTTTCCAGTCCCCTTTATGTTCCTGCATCCGCCCTTCTGCAAAAATCATTTCTTCTTTTTGAAGTTTTGTCTTAAAAGAACGGTAGATGTTTGGGAAAACTGTCACTTCCATTTCCCCTGAATCATCGGACAAACGCAAAAAAGCCATTTGTTCTTTCTTTTTTGTCTGTATAACTCTAATATCTTCAATAAAACCTGCTACTCTTACAGGCTGGTAAGCGTCATTAATTTCCTTTGCATCAAAAATTCTTATGCGCCCATATTCCGACAGCCATTTTGCCTCTTCTCCAACTGGATGCCCTGAAGCATAAAACCCAAGCACCTCTTTCTCATAACGGAGCCGGTCTTTTACAGACAGAGGAGACACCTTAGTATAAACAGGGGAGCTTGCTTCTTCAAAAAATAACGGCTGTTGCCCGTCTGCCTGTTTCTCTCTCTCTTTCTCCCCATATGCAAGCGCATCGTCAAGAGATGCCATCAGCACAGCCCTGTCCACTTTAAAATCATCCAGTGTGCCGGAAAATATTAGAGATTCAAGGGCTCTGCGCGGCAGTAACCTTCCCGGTAACCTTGCACATAAATCGAATAAACTTTCAAAATAGCCATTCTCTCT
The DNA here is from genome assembly GCF_021028955.1 of Salipaludibacillus sp. CUR1. Lineage (GTDB taxonomy): Bacteria > Bacillota > Bacilli > Bacillales > Salisediminibacteriaceae > Salipaludibacillus. The sequence continues at coordinate 32,095 of NZ_JAIWPE010000064.1, read as the reverse complement.
TTCTTCAATAAGTTTTTTCACTGTCGGCAAACCGACATTTTTTAAAGCTGCAAGGCCAATCCATATGGCTCCGTCCTTTGTATGGAAAAGGTCAAGACTGTGAACAATAGATGGTCTGTTTACCGTGATACCTTTTCGTTTTGCTTCAGCTATATAATCAGCAAGTTTCTCCTGATGGTGAATGAACATGTCCATTAATCCGTTTAAAAACTCCAAAGGATAGTTGGCTTTTAAATAGGCGAGCTGGTATGAAATCATACTGTACGCCACAGCGTGACTGCGGTTGAAGCCGTAATCTGCAAAACGGACGATTAAGTTATAAACTTCTTCAGCCTCTGAATAAGAATATCCTTTTTTCACAGATCCATTTACAAACTGGGCTCTTGTTTCTTCCAGTACTTCCCTCTTCTTTTTACCGACTGCTCTTCTTAATACATCAGCTTCGCCCAGTGAAAAGCCGGCCATTTTAGATGCAATCTGCATAATTTGTTCCTGGTAAATAAGTACACCGTAGGTTGGTTCTAATATCTCTTTTAAATCCGGATGAGGGAATGTGACATCTGCTTGACCATGTTTTCGTTCAATGTAAGAAGGGATATTTTCCATTGGACCTGGCCTGTATAGAGCATTGACAGCGACGATATCTTCAAAGTGGCTGGGTTTTAACCTGCGCAGCACACTTTTCATCCCTGAAGATTCAAGCTGAAAAATTCCGCTCGTATCTCCTTGGCCTAATAAATCGAACGTTTTTTTATCATCAGGGGGAAAGCCGCTAATACTTATTCTTTTACCCGTATGCTGATAAATGAGATTTAATATGCGGCCAATAAAACTTAAATTTCTGAGGCCGAGAAAGTCCATCTTTAAAAGACCGATATCTTCCAGGTCCCCCATAGGATACTGGGTTAAAAAAAGACCTTCATGCCCTTTTTGAAGAGGCACGACATCTGTCAACGGTTCTTTACTAATTACTACTCCGGCCGCATGCACGGAAGTATGACGCGGCAGCCCTTCTATATGGCCTGCGATTTTAAACAGTTCAATCAGCTCGTCATCGGCCATTACCAGATCTTTTAACCCGGTGTTTTCTTTTACAGCTTCCCTGAGCTTAGACCGGCCTGTAATTAACTTAGCCACCTTGTCAATTTTAGAAGGCTCTATGCCTAACACTCTTCCTGCGTCTCTTATGGCTGCTTTTGCTGCAAGAGTGCCAAAAGTGACAATTTGAGCTACATGATTCTTCCCGTACTTGTCTGCTACATAGTGAATCACTTCATCTCTCTGCTGGTCTGAGAAGTCAATATCAATATCGGGCATTGAAACACGTTCAGGGTTAAGGAACCGCTCAAACAGCAACCCGTATTTCACAGGATCAACGTTAGTTATCTTTAATGCATAGGCGACTAATGACCCTGCGGCAGACCCCCTGCCGGGACCTGTCAGTATACCCTTTTCATGAGCATAATTCATAAAGTCAGCTACGATAAGAAAGTAATCTTCATATTTCATATTGGAAATAACGTTCAGCTCAAATTTAAGCCTTTCCCATACAAAGCTGTCAGGTGAGCTGTATCTCTCCCGAATCCCTTTGACGCAGAGGGACTGAAGCAGATCTCTGGCGCTTTGTCCTTCCGGGACAGGGAAGTGGGGCAGCACGGGTGTGCCAAGCTGTATCTCAACATTGCAGCGTTCTGCAATTCGCCCTGATTCTTCTATTGCCCCCTGCCATGATGGTAAAGCCTGCTGCATTTCATCCTTGTCTTTTAAATAGTATTCCTCAGAAGAGATATACTCTGGAAGTTCAGAAAGAGATTCTCCAAGCCTTATGGCATGCAAGGTCCGGTGGGCATCTACCTGTTCCTTTTTTATAAAATGCACATGGTTGCTTGCTACTGCCGGAGCCTGATTTTCGAGCAGCCAGTCACGAATAGCCAGCAGACGTTCTCTTTCCTGCCTCCTCCAGTGGTTCTGAATTTCAATATAAACATTTTCCTCCCCTGCCAGCCGCCGGAACATAGTCAGCAGTTTATCAGCTTCTGTTTTCATTCCTTGTTCAACTAAATGCTGAATTTCGCCATTTTCAAAAGGGCTGATTACAATCACACCTTCAAGGTCACTTTCAAGTTCTTCAAAGGTAATGTAAGGTACGGTTGTTTTTTCTTTCGTTTGCGCTTTACTCGTTAATTTTAACAACGCACGGTAACCCTTATTATTCCGGGCAATAAACAGGAGACGGTGCGGAGCAGTTTCTCTCGCTTCCAAAAGTTCTTTCGCTGCCCCGAGTTCAACACCGATCAGCGGTTTAATTCCGTTTTCAAGGCATTCTTTATAAAAAGGAATGACGCCATGCATCGCATCAATATCGGTTAACGCCATCGCCTTATAATCCATTTTTGCTGCTTCTCTTACTAAAGCCGGAATTTTCGCTGCACTTTGGAGAAGGCTGTATTCACTATGTACATGAAGATGAACGAAAGCCATCAGGTGTCCTCCTTCTATCAGCACCACTGCAGATTTTGCAGGATATGCGTTTTCACATTAAACCTTATAAAAAATTCATTTAACTTACATTATATACAAACATACGTTTGTTTTATATGAAATTATTTTGTCATACTTGTCTTTGCCAGTCCATACTCATTAAGTATGAGCCTGTTTGGCAAGGGGGATGCTTTATGGATAAGGATTTTCTGGCTACACTTGTAATCGATTTTTTTGTAGCCTTTGGAGTTATAATAGGCGGCACCATAGTCGGCGGAATAGGCGCCTACCTGATTGGTAAACCTCCTTTATCTATTATGTACGATTTAGCCTCCAGTTTAAAGATATGGGCGCTTGTAGCTGCCATAGGAGGGACATTTGACGCGATCTCAACACTTGAACGGGGAATATTTGAAGGCACCCATGCAGACATCTTTAAAACATTAATCATGATTTTCGCAGCATTATCTGGGGCACACAGCGGAACAGTACTGATTCAGTGGATTACCCAAGAGGGATTCAAATGAGAATTCCGCCATATTACAAGGATAAAAGCTGGCAGCGTTTTTTTGCCGGTTTTTTCATAGGCCTGCTGTTTGGATGGACTTTTTTTTTATATCACTTTGGCGGTGTTCATGAAAGACTTGTTCTTGAAATCGGGGATCAGCAGACCCAAATTGAAAAGCATGAGAAAACAATAGCAATATTAAGAGAAGACAAGGATGAGCGAAATAAAGAGAACCAGCGCTTATTGACCGTTCAGGATATTAACATAGAATTTATAAACGAGGAAGAAGTTAAGCTGAGTGAACTCACCCTTCATGAGTTGAGGAGTGCAGTAGAAAGCGAATTGGAAGATGTGAGAAACAAAGATATTGAAACAGTTGCCAACTCCCACTACTTTTTGCTTAAGACGGTGCAAAACAAAATATTTATCATTAACGAAAAAAGATATCAGCTCAAAGTAGAACAGCTGTTTCTGTTGCCATCATTGGAAATGAGGGTGAAAATTGTTCCAGCTGAATAAAAATGTGACTTTTTTCTGAAAATAGAGATATCTTAGTTCCATTAAGGAGTTAGAATGGGTATACTATAGTTGAATACCTATGACAAAACTTGCTCATTCGCGAAAAAAATCACAACCATACCGTTTCTTTACAGATTGCGACGCTAGTCAAAAATTCCAGCAATATTCATTGTGAGCCCTCGAGTAATAACAGCTGGCTAAAGAAGAGCTAATTTAAAAAGGAGGCGTGTAAAATGAAAGTCATCAGCAGAAGTAAATTAGCACAGGAGAAGATAAAATGTATTCAATCCGGATACTCTGCCTTCGCTGAAACTGAGGAAGTATCTCAGAAATTAAAACAGGAATTAGAAGCTTTGGGAATTGACTATATCGAAGAGAAAACTCACATGGGCTCCTGGTTCATCCCCAAAACTTAATGTAATTATTATTAACGACACTGGAAAAAAATAGTAAACACAAAAGCATCCGAACAAACGTTGTTCGGATGCTTTTTTTGATTCTTCTGCTGAATTTAGGCAAGAACACCCGGAGAGGAGCAATCTCTACTCTGCGACGAGTAAGCGCAGCAGCAAAGTTTGGAAATCCACTTTCCTGAAAGTGTCCTTCGGGAGAATTAGTTGAAGACAAGCCCTCGGGTAAAGAAAACACAGCGAACTTCCACACGGATGTGGTGACTTCGGCGTTTTCACAGGACGTGAAGGGGTTAGCCGAAGATCCCTGCGACGATGTTGCGCTTATGCCTGCGGTGTTAGCCTTCGCCGGGAGTGAAACGGCTGATTAATAGTAACTCTTTTTTGATTGGTCAGTTTCTTTTGCATGTGAGATTCACCTAAGTCTGAAGCTTCGTCACTTGCTTAACGGCAAAGGTCTTCCAGTTCACTTAACACTTTCTCTGTCTCGCTCCAGTCTGAGAGAGAGGCCCCCGAAGCCATTGGATGCCCGCCCCCATTATAACGGGCTGCCAGCTCATGAATTTCAGGCCCCTTGGACCGGAGTCTGACCCGGATCACGTCTTCTTCCTCTACAAAAAACACCCAGGCTTTCAAACCTTTTAAAGTCGAAAAACTGTTAACTATGGAAGCTGCTTCTTTTGAAGTGACTTTATATTTATCGAGAATGTCTTTTGTTAAATATACATACCCGGCACCAGCGGGGGTGATTTTAACTTCCGATAACACATAACCCTCGAGACGAAGTAAAGATAAAGAAGTCTCATATAAATAATCATAAAGTTCAGGGCTGGAAAATCCGGCTTCAATTAAGCGGCCTGCAGTAAAAAATGTTTTTTCCGTTGTATTAGGAAAACGGAATCTGCCTGTATCGGCCACAATACCCGCATAGAGAAGCCTGGCCATCTCTTTATCCATAACGAGCCCTTCCTTCTCTGCCTCTTCAAAAAGCTCAAAAATCATTTCACTTGTTGAACTCGCAGAAGGATCTACCCACATCAGATCCCCATATGGATCCACATTAGGATGGTGATCTATTTTAATTGTTTCAGCACCGTTTTTGTATCTATCATCATCGATCCGGCCTGTATTGGCCGTATCGCAAATAATAACTAGTGATTTGGCAAAAAGGCTGTCTTCAATTTTGTCCATGCTTGCAAGAAAAGCAAGAGAACTTTCCTCTTCCCCTGCCATATATACTTTCTTATCAGGATAAAGAGACTTAATTAAAGCTTTCAAACCCGCCTGGGACCCTATCGCATCAGGATCAGGTCTGACGTGCCTGTGGATAATAATAGAATCCCATAATTTAATTTTATTTAATATATCTTGTTTCAATATTCCCACTCCTGATTAAATTTTGTATCAAGCCTGCAAAAAAGTTTGCCTGGAAAAGGTTTGTCCTTTAAAATGAATATGAGATTATTACATTTTAAAGGAGCCATTGATATGTTTTTCATATTCCTTATATTCGCATCATTAGTTGCTTTCGTTCATTTTAAAGTCCAGCAGGGACGGGCCACCGGACCTGTCGAAAAACGGAGCAATTCTTCCAAAGGAAGCATTGCTATCGGAATCTTCTTCATTTCATTCGGGATTAACAGTTATATGAACCTGCAGTCCTCTGTCTCAGCTTTTATCACTCTTATTTTTGTTATCTTTGGAACGATTAATGTGTTTTTTGGCTTAAAGCATTACCGCATGCTTAAGCCGCATCTATCTAAAGAAAAAGCAGCCCTCCAAAATAATTAAACAGTTATTGAGAACAGCACCTGATTAGACGGCTCAGGTGCTGTTCTCTCGTTAACGGTCTATCAGCTGGGCCATCAGCATCGCTTTTCCTACAATTTGATCCTGATGATATAATTCCACATCCACTTTTCCGAATTTCCGTCCCACTTCAAGAACTTTAGGCTTCACCTGCATCAGTGTATCAATCTGGACAGGTTTTATAAAGAACAATGTAATGTTTTCAACGACAAGATCGCCTTTTTTATGCTTCCGCAATACCCTGCTCCCGGCCTCTGTTACTATAGTAGTCATTACTCCATATGAAATAGTTCCGAGATGGTTGGTCATTTGAGGTGTCACTTCCAGCTGGAATGTATATTCATTCGCTGTAGACACGTCTTCAAAATGGCGTGTAACGAGATCTTCAATAGTATCTCCTACGTGCGGCTGACGCTGAATCATTTGCAGGGCTTTCAGGACATCCTGCCTGCTGATTATGCCTATTAGTTTTTTTGACTGGTTAATAACCGGGAGAAGTTCAATGCCTTCCCATACCATCATGTGGGCAGCCGAGGCTACGGAAGTCTGGTTTGTAACAGTAATAGGCTGTTTAGTCATCACTTTTTCTATTTCCATAAAAGGGCTCACACCCATGACATCTTTAGCAGTTACAATACCGTGGAGTTTCAGCTCTTCGTCTACAATCGGATAACGGTTATGTCCTGTTTTATTATTTAATTCATGCCATTTCTCAACCGTGTTTGAGGTCGTAAGGAAATCTGTCTTTTCAACTGGAATTAAAATATCTTCAACCGATATAATTTCCTTTTTTATAAGCTGGTCGTAGATGGCACGGTTGATCATAGTCGCCACTGTAAAGGTGTCATAGCTTGTAGAAATAACCGGCAATTCAAGCTTGTCTGCCAGCTGCTTTACTTCTTCACTTGTGTCAAATCCACCGGTAATTAATACAGCAGACCCTTCTTCCAATGCCAGTTTATGTACCTGTTCCCTGTTCCCTACAATCAGCAGGTTTCCCGCTTCCACATAACGCATCATTGCTTCAGCTTTCATGGCACCGATTACAAATTTATTTAATGTTTTGTACAGGCCGTTCCGTCCACCCAGTACCGAACCATCTACAATATTAATCACTTCCGCGTAGGTCAGCCTCTCGATATTATCCTTTTGTTTCTTCTCTATCCGGATGGTTCCGACCCGCTCGATCGTACTGACCAATCCCTGGTTTTCAGCATCCTTAATAGCTCTGTATGCTGTCCCTTCACTTACATTTAATACTTTTGCAATATGCCGCACAGATATCTTATTACCGATTTCTAAAGAACGTATATGCTGTAATATTTGTTCATGCTTTGTCATTAGAGGGTTCCCTCCCTGTATAATAAACTGTTCAATTAATATTCTTCCCCTGTACTAACACAAGTATAATCGTCCTGACTTTTGACATCAAGCTTATTTCTTTTAAATTGACGCTTACTTCACCCTTGTTTCAGGGTATACGTAGTTAAGGTATGTCTGTAATGAAGTCCACAGGGTAAAAGCATGTCTTGATTATTATAATCAGGTGATGTAAATCTCCGTATAAATCTGATAATATTCAATATGATATGTTATGGTGGTTTACCCTGTAATTTGATTGAGAATCAACAGAAAGGGGGATCCGGGCAGATGTTAAAAATATATGTATTACCGGCTTTATGCATTTTTTGTTTATTATTTTTTGTGTCGTGTAATGACAGCAATTCAGAATCTTCTCAAGTAGTCAGTGAAGAAAGCAATCCTGTGGAAATTATATTTGGAGATAATTATTCCAATTTAACCTCCGATGATTATGAAGAACTGACAGTCCATGCTATAGACTTATATGAAGAGGAAACGTCAGTGTTTAAGCCTGACCGTGAAACTATTAAAAAGTGGTTTATCCGTTATTATATTCAAAAGTATGAATATAATGAAGACTGGTCCGAAGAGGAAATGTTTCAAATGGCTAAAGAGAGATTTGAATATGAACAAGCCTGGATAAATTATGCGGAAGAAGAATACTCGGTGAGTGTGTCAGATGAAGAAGTAGACTCTCAGGCCAGATATAATCTTGAAATTTACCAGAATAACCTTCCGCCGTCTATTAGAGGAATGTCTGAAGCTATGAATTTATCAGTAGAGGAATTTATGATTGATTTTGACCGCGACCATGCTAAACGGACAGTGTTATGGGAATCTCTTGAACCTGTGCTGCTGCAAAAGTATGAGGATGAAGATGCCAGGCGGCTGGACAGTGTCTATCTCGGACAGAAGTACAAACAAGAAGTGAAAAGCTATATGGAAGACTACAATACTTAAAAAAGCTGTCGAAGGCAAACCGGCCTTGGACAGCTTTAATTAATTTTAAGCTTTTTGATTAAAAAGTTAACCTTCGGCTCCCGTATTTAGAGCTCCAGCTCGTCTCCTGCATTTAAAACGATACCTTCCCCGGTCTTCACTTTCTCTGCAAAAGCCAGTGCATTTTGTTCAATTACAGGGAAAGTGTTGTAATGGACAGGAACCACTTTTTTTGCTCCGATCCACTCTGCTGCAATAAGTGCATCTTCCGGCCCCATCGTAAAATTATCTCCTATTGGAAGGAAGGCCAGGTCAATATCATGAAATTCTCCTAGCAGTTTCATGTCAGAAAACAGACCGGTATCTCCCGCATGATAAACGGTTTTACCTTCCGCGGTAAATAAAATGCCCGCCGGCATGCCAGTATAAACGATTTTCTGGTTCTCTTCTTCTGTATAGGCAGACCCGTGGAAAGCCTGAGTCAGTTTTACTTTTCCAAAACCGAATTCATGGGCGCCTCCGATGTGCATCGGATGAGCATTCACACCTTGCCAGCCTAAATAAGTCGCCAGTTCAAAAGGGGCGACCACTAAAGCATCATTTTTCTTAGCCATCTCAACAGTGTCTCCCACGTGGTCGTTATGTCCGTGAGTTAATAAAATCACATCAGCTCTCGTATTCTCAGCTTCCAGGTCAGTTATTCCGTTACCTGTAATAAATGGGTCTATAAAAATATTTGTCCCATTTGTTTCAATTTTGACGACTGAATGTCCATGATAAGATACTTTCATCAGTGATCCCTCTCCTTTGTAAAAATTTTGTCTCTTAAGTTTCATACCCTGTCTTTTTTAAGATTATGCGTTTGATTTTTCACCTTGTATGATATCATAATTAAAAATCCGTGTAACACTGGTTAATCACTAAGGAGGTTTACGACATGCAACGACTGAAAAACTTACAGGAAAAATTAATAGAAAAAAATGCAGATGTCCTTATTGTTCAAACAAGACCGAATGTGTATTATCTAAGCGGTTTTGATACTGATCCTCATGAACGCCTCGTCGCTGTTTTTATACTGAAGAATCATCCTCCTTTCCTTGTATGCCCCCATATGGAAGTAAATCAGGTACAAGCTGTTTTTACAGAAGGAAAAATAATCGGTTACAGCGACACCGATAATCCGTGGGAAAAAATCGCCGGACACTTGTCCGAAAATAATATTGACATTCGGACAGCTGCCGTAGAAAGTTCGATCTCCTGGGCCCGAATGAAGGCCCTTGAACTAATAAACGCTTCTATTTCTTTCATAGAAGCTGATTCTATGATTAATGAACTGAGGGTAATAAAAGACGATTCAGAAATAGCAATTCTTAAAGAAGCCGCTTCGCTTGCTGATAAAGGAATCGAAGCAGGAATCGCCGCGTTAAAAGAAGGAGTTACTGAAATGGAGGTACTCGCTTCAATTGAGTACTCTTTAAAAAAGAGAGGAATAAGGGAAATGTCTTTTTCCACGATGGTTCTTTTTGGCGGGAATGGAGGAGATCCGCACGGGAATCCGGGGAACAGAACTTTAAAAAAAGGAGATGGTGTCCTTTTTGATTTAGGTGTCGTTTGGAAAGGCTATTCCTCTGACATTACAAGAACAGTTTTCTTTGATCATGTGAAAGAAGACGACCGAAAGATATATACCACTGTGTTACATGCTCAGCAGCAAGCGCTGTCCCTGTGCCGCCCGGGCGAATCTGTCAGTCAGCTGGATAAAACGGCAAGGACTTATATTGAACAAGCGGGATACGGATCTTATTTTCCCCACCGGATAGGACATGGACTTGGAATTGAAGTGCATGAATTTCCTTCACTCAGTGCAGAAAATCACTCTTGCCTGAAGGAGGGAATGGTGTTTACAATCGAACCGGGTATTTATATACCAGATCAGACAGGAGTGCGGATCGAAGACGACGTTCTAATTACAAAAGAAGGCCATCAATTATTGACTGCCTTTCCTAAAGAATTAACAATTATCCCCTCATAAAGTTATAAAAAAGAGGCCTGAAAGCAATTAGCTTAAGGCCTCTTCTGTTTTATCTCCCCTGTTCCAGAACCACGTTTGAATACAGTTATCAGAATCAATCCGCCTGACAGTTATACGCTCGATCTGTTTATACTTACTGCTCAGTTTTTCTGCTGCCTCATCTGAAATAACCGGTTTAGTTAAATCGATAATAGTTAACAAGTGTTCAAAAGACTGCTTTGCTTGATCACCTCGCCAAATTGTATGGCCTTCTTCATATTCAAATTCATCAGGATTCTCATATTCCCATTCATAAAGCTTTGTTTCTGTTTCAATAGTTACTTTAAGAGAAGAATGGTTATACCATGTATGCTCTGCAGCTAATCCTGTCTTGCCAGCAGCGAATCCACTTATTAACAGCAGAAATAGCAGGGTGAGAAAAAGAGATACCCGGATAGTCTTCATATAATCACCTCATCGTTAGGATGAGGAAAAACATGGATTTTATTCACTTTACCTGTATTTATGCAATACATTTACCCCGCCAGTCACTTCAAGTATCGCTCCGGTGATTAAATCCGATTCAGGGTCGCATAAAAACTTCACCGTTCTTGCAATGTCTTCTCCTGTACCAGCTCTCCCTACCGGAGTTTCTGTATCAGCGACTGCCTCCGCAATAGATGCTTCCTTCATCTCACCGGTTATTTTCCCTGGACAAACCATATTGGCCGTTATTCCATTAGGTGCCTCTTCAATAGACACCGTTTTTGTTAAAGAAACCAGCCCCGCTTTTGCTGCAGCAAAAGCAGACCTGTAAATCCAGCCGGGCGCATGCTGAGCATCCTGAAAGCCATATGTGATAATCCTTCCATATTTCTGCTCCCTCATAACAGGAATAATCTCCTTAAATAAGTAAAAAGCAGACGAAAGGTTTCCGTTTACCATCTGATCCCACTCTTCATCTGAATAATCCACCAGTTTTTTTCTTTCAAAAATATAGGGCCCTGCGTTTAAAATCAGTACATCTATACGCGAAAAACGGTCGTAAGCCTGCTTAACAAGCTGGGTTAAATCAGTTTTAGAAGTCACATCCCCTTTAACAAATTGAATACGTTCAAGTTTATCACTAAACTCCTGTCTCAGCCGTTCAACCGCTTCTTCGTCTTCCCGGTAATTAATTGTAACGGAATATCCGTCAGCTATCAGCTCTTCGACTACTCTTTTACCTAAGCCTTTAGATCCTGCAGTAATTAAGGCGTGACGCATCCGTATACCCTCATTTCTTAGTATGATCGTTATTGTTTGTATAACTGTGACTATATCTTATTATACTTATTATGAAGGGAAAAAGTAAAAGCATTTACCTTAACGGAAGCTGTGAATAATTACTCAATTTGTCAAAATAATTGAATTATCCCTCGTTTCAGGAAAGGTATCTTTGATATAATATAGCTATAAAGAGCTAATTTTTTTTATCCACAAGGAGGTAATACTATGGCAATCAAATATAACACTATTTTAGTTGCAGTCGACGGTTCAAATGAAGCAAAACGCGCATTCAGGAAAGCTGCTTTAATGGCAAAAGATCATGAGGCCAAACTATTGCTCACACACATTGTAGACACAAGGACATTTGCATCTGTTGAGCATTATGACCGGACTATATTCTCAGAAGCAGAAAAATATGCCAGAGAAATGCTTGAAGAATATAAGCAGCTTGCATTGGCTGATGGTCTCGAGGACGTTACTCTAATCCTTGATTACGGCTCTCCAAAAGTAAAGATTGCGAAAGACGTCGCTAAAAAGTATGAAGTGGATTTGATTGTCACTGGTGCCACCGGACTAAATGCAGTGGAAAGATTCCTAATAGGAAGTGTATCCGAACATATTACAAGACATGCGAAATGTGATGTGTTAATTGTACGTACAGATTCTGAATAATATAAACTGGAGGAAAACCATGGTTGTAACCTTCATCTACGACCCTCGGCTCGGCATTAAAGTCCCTTCTCTTGAAAAGCCGTGGGATGAAATAGATGCTCATATCCAAAGTGAAATTTTAGCTAAATGGGAAAAGGTCCGCGGGGATATACCCGACCGGATCAAAGAACTGGAAAGACAAATTAATCACTTGCAAGGGCAGCTATACAGAGAAAACAGTTTTAATCGAAGCTGTGAATTAAACAGCGAAATTGCCGAACTTGCTTCTATCATAAACGACTTATGGATATGGTACCGCACTGGAGATGAAGTCACTGTCACATGAGTTAAGAGAAACTGAGAACGGTTTATATGCTCTCGAATTGCAGAGGCTGGGACAAAAGAATAGTAATCATAAAGAAAGCCGAACAAATCTTATGATTTTTGTTCGGTTTTTCGCTTTTGTACTTCTTAATAAAAAGTTCACTCTGATAAATAGTAATTGCAGTGATTTCAGTCCGCCAGGCGGACGCTTGCCCAGGGGCTTGCCTTCAGCTAAATTCAACTCAGCCTGGAGCTTCGTTGAATTGGATCTTCAGACTGCGCTTACTCCCTGTGGCGTCGCCGCCTTTTGTCCTTCAATCAAAAAGCAGAGGCTATTTAATAATTGGTAAAACTAAAAATAACTCACCTTATAAGATGTCTGATATAAATTATTGTTCGTCCTTTGTCTCAGCCTTTGTATTAAAGAATTAATTTGCCATAAAACTCTCAGACAAGCCTTCGCCGGGAGTGAAACGGCAGAGTAAGTATACCTAGATAATGTCCCAGTCTCCCGTTTTTTCCTGCAAATGCCTTTTTTGATAAAAGTAGTGAGAAGCCTGAGAAACACCTTTAGTAAACGTGTAATTCATGCCTGCTCCTAAAGCAATTCCTGCCACGGGTATACCCTGGATAACTTTTTTTCTCGCAAACCTCAGGAACATGAGCTTCATTATCTGTTTAAGCGGCTGCTGAATCCACTGTTGCGTGAGCACATCGTCTTCTCCTTCATAAAACAGGGCATCCTTCTGATGATTCGGGATTTGACTATACAGGTCCTCCCATGCTACCTTCTGAAGTTCCCGCGGCAGAGACACCGCATGGAAGACTTTCAAAACCAGCATCATTTCGTACGGTTTACGCATATCGTATCCATAGGTCATGGCAGTCAGTTGTACAGACCTTAAATTGATAGCCAGCAGAAGAGGCAAATCAGCGAATGTAACGAATAACCCTCCAGCACCTGTTACTCCTCCCTGCCCAAATGCCAGGAGATTCTGCCTGGCAAGCTGCTTTTTAGCAATAAACCGAAGCTGATCAATTGTCAGTTTTTTCATATCTTTAACTTCAGAGATTTCCGGATGGAAGACCCTTGCTTCAGTAAATAAATAATCTATCGCCCGCTGGTCAAACCTGGCCTGCTGAACTGTTGACTGCAAGTAAAACAACGTCTCATCGAGCAAAGTTAAAGCTTTCTTTTTTAATTCAGGATTCAGCTTCTGTAAAGTCTGTTTTGCCCACTTTTGATAGGTACGTGAAAAATCTGTGGCTTTATCCGAGAATTGCCATTGTTCCCAGGCTTGGATTTCTGTTAATATGATTTTTTCCCTTTCGGTTAATTCCATTTGTAAGCACCCCCCTTACATTCATCCATCATTATTACTTTTCCATTTACCTGCAGTAATATCCTGCCGCCCTTATAAAAATAGGTAGTTTAGTTTATGATTTCCGCGGCAATTAGTGTTCATCAAATGAACACAAAAAGAGCTGGACCCCAAAAGTTTATCTTTTGAGGCCAGCTCCTTAAATATTTTATACCTGTCAGTATTATGATGATAACCTGACTGTGTCTCTTGCAATCACAACTTCTTCATTAGTAGGGATAACCATTACTTTGACAGGAGAGTGCGGATAATTAATAAACGCTTCTTTCCCTCTTGTTTTATTCAATGTTGGATCCCAGTAAATCCCCATAAATTCAAGGCCTTTTAATACTTGTGACCGGATGACATCGCTATTCTCACCGATACCGGCTGTGAAAATAACAGCATCTAACCCGTGCATGCGGGCAGCGTAGGAGCCAATATATTTGTGGATACGGGATGTAAACACTCCAAGAGCTAACTGGGCACGTTCATTATCTTCTTCTGCCTGCAATTCTATATCTCTTAAGTCACTGGAGAAGCCTGATAAAGCAAGCATACCACTTTTCTTGTTCAGCACATTCATAACTTCCTCAGCAGATAGATCGGCTTTTTCCATAATATAAGGAATCAAAGCCGGGTCAATATTACCTGAACGAGTTCCCATCGTCACACCTGCAAGCGGTGTGAAGCCCATAGACGTGTCAATGGACTTGCCTCCTTCAATCGCTGCAATACTTGCCCCATTTCCTAAATGGCATGAGATAAGCCGAAGATTTTCAAGAGGACGACCCAGCATTTCAGCTGCACGTTCTGAAACATATTTATGTGAAGTTCCGTGGAATCCATATTTTCGAATCCCGTATTTCTCATAATATTCATATGGAAGGCTGTATAAATAAGAATTCTCAGGCATTGTCTGATGGAATGCTGTATCAAAAACGGCTACAGCAGGTACATTTGGCAGAATTTCTTTAAAAGCCCGGATTCCAACCAGATTAGCCGGATTATGAAGCGGCGCCAGTTCTGAAACTTCTTCAATTCCTGCAATGACTTCATCTGTTATTAGCACGGAATCATTAAACTTTTCTCCACCGTGGACCACACGGTGCCCAATTCCTTCAATTTCATCAAGAGACTGAATGACATTATGGGAAGTAAGTTTGTCCAGAAGAATTTTAACAGCTTTTGCATGATCTTCAATCTCAGTTGTTTCCTTTTTCTTTTCTCCATCCACTTCCAAAGTAAATACTGCATCGTTTAAACCGATCCGTTCAACGAGACCTTTAGTGACTACTTCTTCACTTGGCATTTCCAAAAGCTGAAACTTTAGCGACGAGCTTCCAGCATTGATTGCCATAATTTTAGACATGAATCATTCGCTCCTTCATTCTTCTAGGTTTTATAGTTTTCTTACAATTGCTTGACTCTTTTTTCACCATAGATAATTAAAACATGGGAAGTAGGAGATTGCAACCACTGTTTCAATAAATTCAAGAAACAGAACTATAACAATTTTCACATAAAAAAACAGGCTTTATGTGAACTGCTGTTTATATACCAGCCTCATTTAAGTGAAATAATAGTACAGATATATAAAATATGACACTTTTGTGAAACCTTATTTTTCCTGTTTCAAATGATCGTCAAACCATCCCGAAATTTTCTGCATCATATCCGCAAGCGCCGACTCTTTTGTAAAAGAAGGCAATTCTGCAAGTAACGATTGTTTTGGTTCTATAATACCTTCTTTCTTTTTCCTTAAAACCAGGATACTTTTAGCTGCCTGTTTATTCTTAAACATGGAAGACGGCAGCTGCATTAACGAATATATTAAAGCTTTTTCTTTAATAAAAGTGTTTAATTGTTTAGACTGCTCTGTCTGGAAAATATAATTAGGAACAAGGAATATGAGGAACCCGCCAGGTTTCACATGATTTACAGCCTTTTCTATCAGTAAATGATGCACATAAGAGCGGCCAGTTTCAGCTTTCGTGGCAAAACTGTTTACCTGGTCTTCTTTAGGATAGTACCCGGCAGGCAAGTCTGACACCACCATATCCAGATTTTTTACGAAAGGCGCACTTACACTGTCCTGATGAAATAAGTCAACTGAATGTGACTGTAAGTTAGCATTTATATAAGCAAGTTTTAACAGTGTCTCATCCGGGTCTGCACCAATAAATGCTGCCTTTCTGTCAAGCTGGTTTAAGACGGCAGTCATAAGATTACCTGCTCCAACCGCCGGATCTGCAAGAACCTGTGTGTCGGCCTTTTTATCATAACTCTGTAACTTATTAACTAAATAACCGATAAACAAACTGACCGCATCAGGTGTTAACGCATGGTGAGGCTGGGTCGCTTCACGCATTCCTTTCAGAACTGCCAGCTGTAACGCCCGCCGGTATTCCTCAGGAGCAGTATCCTGTTTTTCCGGCAGCTTTTTAAATATTTCCTCCAGCTTATGAGAAATCTTTTCGTCAATGTCCCGGCTGATTTGTCCCTGATGCACCATGTCCCCCACATGGCTTAAGGCGTCTAAATAGATAAGGTCCCATTCTCTTTTTAAAAGTTCCGCTCCTTCATCGAGAACGAGATATACAGCTTCTGTATTTGTATTTTCCTGCAAGGCCGTCACTTCCTTTTCAATTTTAACCTGATGATATAATTAAAGAATCATTTCCATTAGTCCATTACATTGTAGTAAATTTACCCCGTATTTACAAAATAAAAAAGCATCTGCTGGAACAGATGCTTTTCAAGGTTCTTCAATTTGCACTTTTAGCCGCTTCAATCGCAGCCTCATAGTTCGGATGATTTGTAACTTCAGACACATATTCTGCATAAACCACCGTGTCTGAACTGTCTATGACGAAGATTGAACGTGATAACAATCTAAGTTCCTCTATCGCCACTCCAAATTTTTTCCCAAAGTCCAAGTCTCTGTGATCTGATAACACCTGGACGTTATCTATTCCGGCAGCCGCGCACCAGCGTTTCTGTGCGAAAGGAAGGTCTGCACTGATTGTCAGAATTTCGATATTACCCAAGTTTGCCGCTTCTTCATTAAATTTGCGTGTCTGCTGATCGCATACACCTGTATCAATAGAAGGTACAACACTGATCAGCCGGACCTTTCCTTTATAATCAGATAGATTGACTTCTGAAAGGTCATTCGCCAGTACTGTAAAATCGGGTGCTTTGCTTCCTGGAGTTAGTTCATTTCCTATCAAAGTGACAGGTTTTTCTTTAAATGTTACTTGAGCCATTTACAGATCGCCTCCTACTAAAATTTACTACTTCATAAGAGTACCATAAACAGCCTGAGGTAAAACAGAAATTTGCTTAATTTTCTTAATAGGTGAACGGTTTTTCGTTATTTTCCGTATGAGAGGTTTTTCTTCGGTTAGATTCTCCGCCTGTATTTTGTAACATTTGCTGGATTTTATCAACCACCTGTGGAGTAAATTCCATCAGCTTTTCATAGAGGTGCGCCTGGTGGTCAAGGTGAATCATTTTAACACCTTGGCTGCTCACTACAAGAAAGGCAATTGGGGTAATAGAGACCCCTCCACCACTTCCTCCACCGAAAGGATGTTTGTAACCGCCCTCTCCTTTTTCACCCGGACTGTCCTGAAGGATAAACTCACTGCCTCCTGCTGCAAAACCGAAACCAACCTTTGATACAGGTAAAATCACGCTTCCATCAGGTGTTTCTACCGGGTCTCCGACAATTGTATTGACATCGACCATTTCTTTCAAATTTTCCATTGCTGTTTTCATTAATCCTTGAATTGGATGATCAGACATGTAAATTCCTCCCATGTTGATGGTTTAAAGTCGTGCGTTGCCTTTTTTTGATTTTTTTACGGTGTAACAAAACCTTTATTCCTGCAAGAATAGCATAACCGATCCTGAAAGAAACCATGCATCTAAAAACGGTAGCGAACATAAAATGCTGAAATTGAGGATAAACTTCCATAGAGGGCAGGGAAGATAATTGCATATATCTGGATAAAAAACCCGTAAGGCTTCCTTTGACAGACCATAGAAGACCACTGGTCTGCCCGGTCCCCGCAGCATCACCTGTCCCAAGCCATGAGTGCCATTTCAGTTTTGAAACAGTCACTTTGGATAAAAATTTTTCAGTAATAATGTAAAAACCTTTTACATCTTTGAGAAAGTCCCTGAACTTCTGAAAACTTCTTACTAAATCAAAAACGGAAAGCTTTGTCTTTTTTTCTGTCTCTGGTCCTGTTCCTTCGCCTTTCTCTTTAAATACTAAGGAAGGTGTTTCTTTATCCATATCTATTGCCGGTATGGATATGGTATAGCGGATAAGACGGAATAAAAGATAAAGCCTTACTTTCCCCTCAAAATCCTTATTTTTCTGAGTAATATTTATTTCCACCTCTAACTTCATAATAAGAATGAGAAAGATGATGGCAGTAATGGTGAGCACTAAGGCCAGCAACAAAGTGTTTCCTCCCCTCGTCCAGCTTCTTCCAGTCTTATAGTATCCAGTTATGCAAAAAAAATCCCACCGGCTTTAACCGATGGGAAAAAATTAATTATTATCCGATAAAGGGATTGTTCTTGTCTTTCTTGGTTCCAAGGCTACAAAAGTATTGCCGATTCGGTCGTGCAACCCTCTTTTCTCTTGAGAAAAGGCCACAATGAGATATAACAGATTCGTAAAAGTGAGTGATTGATGGATGAACCGTCCCACTACTTCGCGAAAAATAACATCCAGCCATGTGAGCTCCTTAGCTTCATAACTGAATACCTTTATACCTAATAGCTGTTTTCCCAAAGTCTGGCGATACTTTTTTGTCATTAAAATAAAATAAGCATAAGCAATAATAACGGAAATGACTCCCGCAAGTGTGAAGATCCCCCAGGTTAATTCATTAACATTCATAACAAGAAACAATGGAAACAAAACCAGGCCATTAATGCTTGATACGACAATCAGGTCAACGATATAGGCCCAGAATCTCATCCAAAAGCCGGCATACTGCACCGTTATTTCTTCTTCAGTAACGATTGAAGTCTCTTCGTTTTTTATATTATCCTGAAAACTATTGTGCTCTTCATTCATCCAGCTCACCTCAATCTGTATACAAGTACATTAATCTTGGACCTTGGTTTTGGCGCATCCAGCTTTTAACTTCTGTAAGCTGCTGATTTTGGAATACTTCCTGAACAGTGGCGCCTATCAGCGAAGGGAAGCCAACATTTGCCTCATATTCAACCACTGTTAAATCTCCTCGTCCTAAGTTATCTTTTAGACTGTTATAAACATCTTCCATATGTCCTAAACCATCAATGAGCCCTGCTTCCATTGCTTGTGACCCGGTATATATCCTGCCGTCTGCTAACTCGTAGACGGCATCACGGTCAAACTCTCTGCCATTCTCAATCACATTTACGAATTGTTCGTACGCGTCATCAACAAGGTCCTGAAGAATCTCACGTTCATCATCTGTCATTTCCCTTGTGGAAGACATAATATCTTTATACTGCCCGCTTTTAATAACATTTGACTCTATTCCCAGTTCTTCAGCCAGTTCACTTACATTGATTGATTGCATAATCACACCGAGAGACCCGGTAATCGTTTGGGGATTGGCATAAATTTGCTCGGCGGGAGCGGAAACATAATATCCGCCACTTGCGGCCATACTGCCCATAGATACAAACACCGGTTTGCGGTAGTCTTCCTGAATCTGTACGATTTTATCATGAATTTCATCACTTTCTACAACACCGCCCCCAGGCGTATTAACTCTCAAAACGACTCCGTGGACGTCAGGATCTTCCGCTGCGTGATCAAGCTGGTCAAGTAAAAGCTCATGGTCATACCCTGCAGCAAAAAGACCGCCTGAAGGGTCACTCTGAATCACACCATCTATATGTACGACTGCTACTTTCCCTCTGTCGGTCCCTTCTTCAAGCACTCTCTCCTGGAACCTTTCTGTGCCGCCGAAAAATCCATCCATAGTCGATGCCACGTCTGTCTGAAAAGCTGAGACTGCGAGAGAAGCGACAAATAATACTGCGGCTATCCCCAAGGCAATCCATCTTTTTGTATTCATGCTCTTCCACCTCTTATCCTTATAAATTTTATTTTATCTCCCGTACTAAGGGAGTTATATTTCTGATACTATTGAAGCAGGAGTTCTTATAAGTATCCCGAATACTTATATTATACGGCGAATCACGTCGTTTTTCCTTCATTCACTGAAAATCACTATGTATAGAAAGGAAGAAATCACCAATGGATAATCAACAGAAAGCTTATTTATTTTACAAACCTTCCGAAGAATTGGAAGAAAGAGTACAAGCCGTCCGTAAAATCGGCCGGAAATATGATTATAAACTCGTCGAAGACCCTAAAGATGCAAACCTGATTGTCAGTTTCGGAGGGGATGGAACATTCCTGCAGGCCATCCGTAAAACCGGATTTCGCGATGACTGCCTGTATATCGGTGTTAACGATGGCCGGCTTGGCTTTTATACCGACTTTGATACGCATGACCTTAATAAAATAGAGCAGGGATTACAGCTGTCAGAAAATATCGAAGTTCTTAAATACCCCACTCTTGAAGTAAGTGTTGATGATAATCAGAATTTCCACTGTCTGAATGAGCTGTCTATCCGTTCAAATATCATTAAAACATTTGCCATCGATGTTTATATAGATGGGAATTATTTTGAAACTTTCCGGGGTGACGGAATGGTTGTTTCAACTCCAACTGGAAGTACGGCTTATAACAAATCATTAAATGGTGCTGTAGTGGATCCAAAACTGAAAGCAATGCAATTAACAGAGGTTTCCTCCCTCAACAATAATCAGTACCGGACCCTTGGATCACCTCTTTTATTAAGTAAAGGAAGAGAGCTTACCCTTAAAATTGTCCAGGACGGGAATGATCATCCAATTATAGGCGCTGACAATGAAGCTCTAAGCATAAGACATTCTCATGAAATAAAAGTTAAAGTATCAGAAAGAGAAATTAAGACTCTACGTATGAAAGACAACCTTTTCCTTGATAAAGTAAAGCGAAGCTTTTTATAATTCCCATACTGAATTCATACGTCAGGAAGGACAGATTTAGTCCTTCCTGTTTTTAATTTGTTTGTATAGTTGCCATTGATTTGAACGTCTGTTTTCATTTGCATCGTCTCAGGCTTCAGAAGACCTGTCAGCAAATCAATGACCAGAGTGCGCAGTTTCTTTTTCATCATACATGATCGTATTATCCACAACCGTTTTAACCACTTTTACATTTAGCCAGTCGTCGGGTTGAAGGTCAAACAAATCTGCATCTAAAACAGTGAAGTCAGCTTTAAAGCCCGGTGCGATAACTCCCCGGTCATCTTCCTTAGATATCGCCTTCGCACTTCCGGTTGTAAATAGCTGGAGGGTCTCGTATAAGGATAGTTTCTCTTTTGCGTTATAACCTTCATGTTTTTCCCCCGGTTTTCTTCTCGTAACAGCCGCGTGAATCCCAAGCATCGGGTCAATTGGTTCAATGGGTGCATCAGACCCGCCAGCACAAATGAGACCTGACTCAATCAGCGTTCTCCAGGCAAACGAACAGAAAAGCCGTTTTTCGCCTAACCGGCTTTCCACCCAGGGAAAGTCTGATGCCACAAACCTTGGCTGAATATCAAGAACCACTGGCAGCTTTTTCAGTCTTTCTATTAAATCTGTTCTTGTGACTTGAAGATGAATGAGTCTGTCTCTTTTTCCCGGTGAAACAGGATGTGCTTCAATAGCACCGATAGCATATTCCAAAGCTAAGTCTCCGATAACGTGGATCGCAACAGGCATACCGTATGCCCTGGCTTCTTTAACGAGTTCCTCCAGCTGCTCCGGTGAATGAATGGCGACCCCCTGGATGTCAGCTGCATCTGTATAAGGTTCACTGAGCAAAGCGGTTCTGCCTCCTAAAGCGCCATCAGCAAAAATCTTTATAGATCCTAATTCCAGAAATTCATTTTCAATTTCTTTTCTCATATTTAAAATCTGCGGGGCTGCTTCGTGATGGACAAGAAGATTAGCTCTGAATTTCCGTACAGATCCGTCAATCACTTTTTTAAATGTCTGAAGGGTTTTTTCAGCGTCCCCATAGTAATTCAGGTCTTCCGTATGGGCTCCTGTATAGCCTTTTACATATAAATCATTTAAAGATGTAATAAGTGCTTTTTCAATATAATCAAACCCTTTTTCAGGAATATGCTCCCTTACCAGCTCTTGAGCCTGGTCATGCAGATAACCGGTCGGAATCCCACTTTCATCCTTCTCGATCAGCCCGCCTGGAGGGTCAATTGATTCCGCTGTTACCCCAGCCAAATTTAACCCGTAAGAATTGGTTACTATCGCATGCCTGCATACTCTTGTAACCATAATCGGGTGTTTTGTTGACACCTCATCCAATACAAACCTGTCCGGGACGGTATTATATTCATATAAATTTTCATTAAACCCTTCTGCTAAAAGCCATTCTCCATCAGGTAAAGAAGCAGCCGCTTTGGTTAAAACTGTTTTTAATTCTGCCAGACTGGTGACTTCAGAGACGTCTAATTTTAATATTTTTTCTCCATGGCCGATCATATGTAGATGGCTGTCTACGAACCCAGGGTACATCACAGCCCCTTTTAAATTTATTTCCTCGGAAATATGATTTTCGTAAAGGCGTCTCAATTCATTAAAAGAGCCGATATCAGTAATTACGCCATTTTCCACGTAGAGAGCTTCGCAAGTCTCATCTTTCCGTCGTAACGTTCGGATCTTTCCGCCATACCATAATGTTCCCATGTATCTGCCTCCTTTCATACCTGTTAAAAAGTGTATTTTTAGTATAATTAACAAATTCATCATACAGGGAATTAGAAAAGAAATCAAAAAGAAAGGGCACCTTCTTAGATGCCCTTTCAGCCAATTATTTAAATTATTGTTGCTGGTACCCGTTTAACTGTTGTTCAGCCATTTGTACTAATCGCTTTGTAATTTCTCCTCCTACAGATCCGTTAGCACGAGAAGTGGAATCAGGACCAAGCTGAACACCGAATTCAGTAGCGATCTCATATTTCATTTGGTCAATTGCCTGCTGTGCACCTTGTACTACTAGTTGATTACTGTTGTTGTTCGCCATTTATCTCACCTCCCTTGTACATATAGAATGTCACTTAAGGAGACTTATAATTCGAGAGAAACAATGGCTTGCTATCCATATTTTATGAAATAAAAAGAGACATTAAATTTGGGATATAAGAACCTTTAAAATAATTTATCAAAATCCTCATCCAGTTCCATGTTTCGGGAGAATTCTTTAATTGCAGTATTTTCTACGGCCTCATTGACCATTTGATCAATTTCTAAAAAACTTTCGTAACGGCCGGCTTTCTGCTGATTTGGTTTTGTTTTAGATTCAGCAGGCAGAAAAATCGTACAGCAGTCTTCGAAAGGCAGAATGGATATATCATACGTTCCGATTCGTCTGGCATAATCAATTACTTCCATCTTATCCATTGTTATTAACGGTCTTAAAACTGGCATGGCAGTTACTTCATTAATTGTATACATGCTGTCCAATGTCTGGCTGGCTACCTGGCCTAAACTTTCTCCATTCACTATTCCTTTTGCTTCCCGGCTCTCAGCCAGTTTTTCACTGATACGCAGCATAAACCTCCGCATCACTGTCATCTCGTAATTATCCGGGACTTGTTTATGAATTGTCGTCTGAATATCTGTAAATGGCACAATATGGAGGTTTATTTTCCCGCCAAACCTCGTAAGAACCTGGACTAGATCTTCCACTTTTTGCTTTGCTCGCTCATTTGTAAACGGCGGGCTGTGAAAGTGAACCGCTTCTAAAGTCACACCCCTTTTTAAAGCAAGATACCCTGCTACAGGACTGTCAATTCCGCCAGAAAGCATAAGCATGACTTTACCGCTTGTCCCTACCGGCAAACCTCCTGCTCCCTTAATAACCTTGGCAGAAATATAAGCAGCATCGTCCCTGATTTCCACTTTCAGCTCTACATCGGGATTATGCACATCCACGCTGATATTTTCCATATTGCGTAAAACATGGCCGCCAATCACTTTATTCATTTCCTGCGACCTGAGCGGGAAATCTTTATTAGTACGTCTTACAGATACTTTAAACGTTCCCCGGCCTTCAGGCAAAGAATCTTCGGCGGCCCAAAGCGCCCCTTCGCAGATCTCTTCTTTATTCAATTGGACTTTTAAAGAAGGACTGAGAGAATGAATTCCGAAAACATCTTTCAGATGATCTGTAACAGCATGAACATTTTCCCCATTTAATTTAACAAACATACGTCCAAAAGAGCGTCTTACTTTTATAGCAGGAAACTCTTTTAATACATCCCTGATGTTAGCTTCGAGCTTTTGTTCAAATTGCTTTCTGTTTTTACCTTTTAAAGACAATTCCGCATAACGGATTAATATATGATCATAATACATTAAAATTTCACAACCTTTTTCATGGAAGTCACGATTTCTTTAAATATGTCAGTAAATAAAGCTGCTTCCTCCATTGTATTTTCAAAGGAAAAAGATAAACGAATCGCAGATGCAGCAACGGGTTCTTCAAAGCCCGCCGATAATAAAACACGGCTCGGAGTAAATTGTTTGGACGAACAAGCCGACTTAGTCGATACGAAGATGCCTTTCTCTCCCAGCGCCTGAATGACTACTTCCGGTTTCATGTTAGGAATGGAAAAATTCAGAATGTGAGGAGCTCTGTCCTTGGGCGAGTTTAAAACCACTCCGTCGATAGCCGACACTTCCTTTTCTATCCAGGAGGATAGCTGCTTTATATGATCTACGCCTGAATTCGAGGCTTCCATTGATAGACGCAAAGCCTTAGCCATCGCTACAATCCCCGCAAGGTTTTCGGTGCCTCCTCTATATCCGCCTTCCTGTTCACCACCGGAAAATTGGGATGTTAAGTTGATGCCGCGTCTTACATAAAGAGCTCCTGTCCCTTTAAGCCCATGAAATTTATGGGCAGATAGTGTACATAAATCAATTCCCGCTTTTTTGAGTTCAAGAGGCACTTTTGTCAAACCCTGAACATGATCAACATGAAAAAGAACTTTAGGATAATTGGCTAACAATTCCCCTGTTTCCTGAACGGGCTGGACAGACCCTAATTCATTGCTTACATGAATCATGGTCACAAGAATTGTATCATCTGTAAGAGCCTGCTCCACTTGGTCTTTTGTAATCCTGCCTGTCTCATCTGGCGTAAGATAAGTAACAGTGAACCCCTCTTTTTCCAGCTGCTGGCAAGCTTCGAAAGTAGAGGTGTGCTCAAGGCCTGTCGTAATAATATGTTTCCCCCGTGTCTGAAGCCGGTAGGCCGTGCCTTTAATTGCCAGATTATTACCTTCAGTGCCTCCCGAAGTGAAGACCAGTTCTTCCGGGCTCACCTTTAACAGTGAGCCTACTCTTCTCCTCGCCTGCTCTTTTAATCTTTCTGCTTCCCTTCCTAATGGATGAAGTGAGGAAGGATTGGCAAAATAAGAACGTGACACTTCTGAAAAAGTATTTATCACTTCGTCATATGGAACGGTTGTCGCACTGTTATCAAAATAAATCATAAAAAGGAACTCCTTTAATTTTGGTCAGCAATCGCATTTCAACAAAACATCATACCACATTTTCTTTCTTTTCAACAGATTCAGCTTAATGACAATTAAGTTCGTAATTCTCTTTTAATTTTTACTGTTCTAAATCTTTTCATTTATGTTAATATGCTTATGGCTGAATAAATGTTAATAATAAAAATTTAATCGGAGGTCTCGTATAAATGAAGCAAAACAACTATTCATTTAAAGATACGTTAATTATCGGGCTCATGATGTTTGCCTTATTTTTAGGAGCCGGAAATTTAATTTTCCCTCCTGCTTTGGGACAGGAAGCAGGTACATCCGTCTGGCCGGCAATTACTGGTTTTTTAATAACAGGTGTCGGACTTCCTGTGTTAGCAATTATTGCAGTAGCCAAATCCGGAGGTGACCTGCAGCAGATTTCAAAACGGGTAGGGTCGGTTTTCGGGTTATTGTTCCCTTTAGCTGTCTACTTAGCCATCGGACCGTTGTTTGGAATTCCAAGAACCGGTTCAGTAGGTTATGAAATCGGGGTCCTTCCTTATTTAGCAGAGGGCGGGGTTCTATCCCTGTTTCTTTTTACGCTAGTCTTTTTTAGCCTGAGTTACTGGTTAAGCCTAAATCCGTCAAAATTGGTGTCCAGAATCGGAAAAATCTTAACACCTATCCTCGTGGTTGTCCTTTCTGTGTTAACTTTTTCAGGCGTTTTTTCCCCGCCCGGAGAAGCCCTTTCACCGACAGGAACATATGAATCCTTTCCATTTTTTACAGGATTCCAGGAAGGGTACTTTACCATGGACGCCATAGCAGCCCTTGTCTTCGGAATTATTGTTATTACGCGAATGAAGGAGCGGGGACTTACGGACAGGAAAGCATTAACACAAAAAGCCTTTCAAGTAGGATTAATTGCCGGCACAGGTTTAATTTTTGTTTATCTGTCTTTAGCTTATTTAGGTTCCACAAGTGTTTCTCTTCTTGGTTACCAGGAAAATGGAGGAGTGATCTTAACAGGATTATCACAGTTCTTATTGGGCGGGACCGGTTTAATACTCCTATCAACGGTAATAACGATCGCCTGCTTAACTACCTCAGTCGGTCTGATTTCAGCCTTTGGCGAATATGTACAAAAAACCTTTAAGGCTGTACCATACTGGGCGGCAACTGCTGCAGTCACTGTTTTCAGTTTTGTAATGGCAAACATGGGGCTGACCCAGCTGATCCAGTTCTCACTGCCTATGCTGGTCATGATCTATCCTGTAGCAATCGTGCTGATTATACTTACTTTATTTGATGAACTATTTAAAGGGCGTAAAGAAATTTATGTTGGTTCTGTTGCGGGCGCTGCTCTGGTAAGTATAGCAGACGGCCTTGCAACTGCAGGAATTTTCCCGCAGATAAGTACGGCAATTATCTATATGTTTCCTTTAGCGGAAATAGGAATTGCCTGGTTAATTCCATCTATCATTGGCGGCGTGGCAGGTTACGTTTTTCAAACCGTATTTCACACCTCCACTTCCAGAGCATGATAAATACAAAGAAGTTCGGATTATCGCAGAATGATAATCCGAACTTCTTTACTTTTATAAACGTTTTCGTTCCTTCCTGCACCTTTTCTTTCATCTCCTATTATGAATAAGACAATGAAAATTGTTCCTGTTCTTTAATTTTATCCAGGATATCAGG
This sequence comes from Salipaludibacillus sp. CUR1, assembly GCF_021028955.1. GTDB lineage: Bacteria > Bacillota > Bacilli > Bacillales > Salisediminibacteriaceae > Salipaludibacillus. The sequence continues at coordinate 5,119 of NZ_JAIWPE010000064.1, read as the reverse complement.
TTCGTGAGGCTCAATAGCCTCTAGAGCTAATTCAAGTGCTTCTTCGTAAAGGTAGTTTCTAAAACGGTCTTCCGCTTGTAATAACTTAATATTCACTTCCTGATTGTGGCTTCTATAGCGGTTTCCGTATTGGATAACCAGTTCAGCCAGCTTAGCCTGTTCAATTGTTTCATTTAACAGTTCTACCGACTTGTCTACATACTCTCTCGAAGCTTCTACCTTCTTATTAATTTCCTGCATCGAAATTGGGACTTCGGTCAGCCCCTGGGAAGCTTCTTTCAACAATTTTTCGGCCTCGTCCAGCTTGTATATAAGGTTTTCAGGAATCCCCGGGATATTACTCTGTCTAAGATGCTTCTGGCTTTTCAAGAGAGTCCCTTTTAGCTCCTTTATATTTTCCTCTGCTTTAATTTCATCACTTCTGAGATGGTTCAAGTTTTTCTTTTCCTCTGCAATCTCATTTTCAAACTTATCCAATTCGGCATGGATCTCATTAATCATTTGCCTTAAAGCAGTAAAAGACTGCTTCTTTTCTTCCACGGCATCATCAATTACCGCAAACTGATTAAACAAATCCTTAATATGTTTTTCGAGTTTAAACTGCTTTTTGTCATGTTCTTCATCAAGCTGATAATTTAATTTGATCGCTTCAGTTTCGGCTCTTAAGTGTTCAAATAAATCCGGCAGTTCACTTAATTTGTCTCTTAAAACCGGAAGCTCTTTCTCAACATAATTTCTGGAAAGAACCTCGTGTTCAAGTTTTTCGTAAATATCGTTTATTTCATTTTCAATGTTTTCGACCGGCTTTTCAGCTTCTTCAAGTTTAAGGTTTTCTATTAGCGGTAAAGAGGCTTCGAGGCGACGCTTCATGTCAGTTACCTGCCATTGGTAAGAGAAATGGTGAACAGGATAACCATTTTCAGCCATTTCTTCTAAGCCGTTTTCGAGCTCATTTAACTGTCTGGGAAGATCTTTTTCCATTTTAACAAGATATTGAGGGATGTTATTTATGTCTTTGTCATACTCAATTAATAATTCCTCAATAGCCAGCAGAACCTCTCTGGCCTGAAAATAATTCCCTTCCTCCGTATGAGTGTCAAATGTTTCAAACAGCGCGGCAATTTCCTGCATTCTTTGTTCTAATATACCAGCTGCTTGTCCGAGCGTTCCTTTTTGAACCCATAACTTTTTCTTTGTTTCATCGTATAAATCCTTCACACCATCTATGTCCTGACGATTTTGTTCTTCACTATGTATTAGCTGGTCTACTTCCTCAATCATTTGTTTCATTTGTTCCTGGAGAGCATCCAGCTCTTCATCTACAAACTTTATATACTCTCTGGCTTTTTGGAAACGGTATTTATTAGCCATCTCTTCTATGTCGAACAGTTTCTCTTCCATATCAGGAAGCTGGATCGTAACAATGTTATCCCACTCTTCCCTCCACTGTTCAAATCTTTCTTCAGTTTCCCCGGACATTTTTAACCCTTTGATCTTTGAAAGTTCTTCTGTCACAGGCTCGTTCATCAGCTGCATCTTCTCATTTTCCAGCCGGTCTACTTCTTTAAAGATCTTCTTTCTCGCCCATGCCCCATAAATAATCACAATCAAGAAAAGAAGAATTGCACCATAAATAATATATATCATTCTCATGAGGCCCCCTTACACCCTGTTGAATTGAAAAGTGTGATAAAATATACCCGATTACCTCCCTGATAAAACATGGAATGTTTCAAAGGGTTAATCTGGAAATACAAGATGGATTATGTATGATTCTTTTACAAATTTCTTCATCTTTAATTAAATTCTCCCTCCTATCATATCACGGAAAAGTCAAATTTGGTCGGAATTATTCATGTTTTTTACAGGGAAAAAGAAAAAGAAAGGAGTTTTTCCAGTGATCATACATGATGGTCATGTTCACTCGCATTTTTGCCCCCATGGCTCTGCAGATAAAATGGAAGAATACATAGAACGGGCAATTAAACTGGGGCTTTCCTCAATATCATTTACAGAGCATGCTCCTTTACCCCGGGGATTCAAAGATCCTGTGCCCGGCCAGGACAGCGCTATTACCTTAGACGTACTGCCTCAATATTTAAAGACAGCCGAGGAATTAAAGAACTATTACTCCAGCAAAATCAACGTAAGTACAGGGTTAGAAGTTGATTTTATTGATGGCTATGAAAAAGAAATCACATCTTTTCTTAACGAGTGGGGCGGAAAGCTGGATGATACCATTCTTTCTGTGCATTTTCTGCGGTTGCCGGACAATTCCTATATCTGCCTGGACTACAGTCCGGAAGCCTTCCAATTACTTATTGAAACGTGCGGCTCGTTGAAAAAGTGCTATGAACTGTATTACAAAACTTTGCTTCAATCTGTGAAAGCAGACCTGGGCCCTTTTACCCCAGCGCGTATCGGGCACATCACACTGATAAGAAAATTCCAGAAACTTTTCCCGCGGAACTTTGATGATTCTTTATTTTTAGAGGAAATAATGACCGCCCTCAATAAGTACAGTAAAGAATTGGATGTAAATACAGCCGGTCTGGAAAAAGTGCACTGTAAAGAAACATACCCTCCTCAAAGGTGGATTGAAAGAGCAGTCTCCCTTGATATACCGCTTGTGTACGGTTCTGATGCTCACAGCGCCGGCAGGACAGGAGGCGGCAGGTCATCTGTCGAAAAATATTTTAATTAGTTTTCGGGAGCCGGAACAGCTATCACGCATTCTTTAAAATGGGTTGCAACCCATTGACACAACTCTGAAAAATACTGGTCTAAGAAGTGGTTTTCGTGGGGCATTAAATGATAAACTTCCCTGATATATTGCGGATGCAGAAACGGCATTGTAAGCATGCCGCGAAGCTGCAGCACAAAATATTCATTTGGGCGTGTTGCCATTTCCCCTTTTTCATAAGCCGCGTTAAGGAGTGTATGGTATAGGTGTTTCTCTTTAGCCAGGTAGGAAGCCATGAGTTCTCTGACGAGGGTGGTATCCAGTGTTATTTCCCTGTGGATAAACCTCGCAAGCTCATGGTTGTTCTGCTGGTAAACCATTACATTCCAAATAGCCTTTAATAAACGGTCAAATACAAGTTCTTCTCCATTCTCACACGCCAGTTTTTCACATTGAACTTCAATCGCAGATACATATCCTTCCAGAAATCCTGTCATTAAATGTTCCAGTAACCCTTGTTTACTCCCGAAATAATAAGAGATTAAGGCCACATTGGCTCCCGCCCTATTGGCAATATCCCTCACTGAAGATCCCGTAAATCCCTTCATATTAAACATCTCAATGGCAGCTTGCATAACCTTTTCTTTTGAGGCTTTTTTATTCATCCTGCTTAACCCTCCTGCTCTGCTGCTCATGGTTCTTCTGTGTTTTATTAATTTCCCTTCCAGCCACGCTTTTTCCTGCATAAATCACTCGACAAAATCCTTATTATTTCTTAGCAGCAGCCCCGTGTGTTATACTTTTCAAAAATGTTTGAAAGGGTGAATACAGTGTTTCAGTCGAAAACTTATGAGGGGCCGATACAGGAACAATACGGTTTATTATCACGCCAGCTGGATGCGTTACTCGATGGGGAAAGTGACCAAACAGCCAATTTAAGCAATGCTTCAGCCCTGTTAAACCAGTTTTTAAAAGATGTTAACTGGGTTGGTTTCTACATATGGAAAGACGGCGGATTAGTACTGGGGCCATTTCAAGGGCTTCCTGCCTGCGTAAGAATTGCCTATGGAAAAGGAGTATGCGGAACAGCAGTAAAAGACAAAAGAACGATGCGTGTGGATGACGTTCACCAGTTCCCGGGTCATATCGCGTGTGATGCAGCTTCCAATTCCGAAATTGTCATCCCTTTAATTCGAAACGGCGAGTTATTAGGTGTACTCGATATTGACAGCCCTCTTAAAAACCGTTTCTCTGAAGATGATGAGAAAGGGCTTGAACAATTTGTCCAGGTTCTGCTTAAACATGTATAATAAAAGCGTCACAAGGTGATTTAAAAAATCGCTTGTGGCGCTTTTATATATTTACCTGGTGCTTGGCTATTCTAATATATTCTCTCTATTATTACACAGTCATTAAAAAAAATCATTGGGATAAAGCAATCTTCTTTCTTATGAATGGCGGGCGGTTAACGTCTATAAAGAGATTTACCTTGACTTTAGTTATAAAAAATTATAAACTGTACTTTGTGCAAATAAGACAGCCAAAGTAAACGTCGTGTTGTTCATTTCATTCCCGCTGAATGCGAGGGGTATTGTGTAACCTCTAGCTGTCGAGGCGAAGATGCCTAAAATGAAATGGCTGTGCGAACGGGATTACTACTGTTAATTATTTCACGAAATTTTTTTATTAAAAGGAGGAGCTACTTATGGCTCGATATACTGGACCAAGCTGGAAGCTTTCACGCCGCCTTGGAATTTCTCTTAGCGGCACTGGAAAAGAGCTTCAAAAACGCCCTTACGGCCCGGGGCAACACGGACCGAACCAAAGAAAGAAATTAACTGAATACGGACTTCAGCTTCAGGAGAAGCAGAAGCTTCGTCACATGTACGGCATGAATGAGCGTCAATTCCACCGTCTGTTCGAACAGGCTGGCAAACGTGACGGTATCCATGGTGAAAACTTTATGGTTCTTCTTGAATCCCGTCTTGACAACATTGTTTACCGTTTAGGTCTTGCACGTACTCGCCGTCAGGCCCGCCAACTTGTTAACCACGGACACGTTACTGTAGACGGCGGCCGCGTTGACATTCCATCTTACCGGGTTCAGCCTGGTCAGACGATCGGACTCCGCGAAAAGTCCCGCAACCTTGATATTGTTAAAGAAGCTGTTGAAGTTAACGACTTCACTCCAGCATACGTTGAATTCGACACAGATAAACTTGAAGGTACATTCACACGTTTACCTGAACGTTCTGAGCTTCCTGCTGAAATCAATGAACAGCTTATCGTTGAGTGGTATTCCCGTTAATACCGAAGAAAGTAAGTATCCGCCCGTAAAACGGGCGGTTTTAATTTCGCCCTATAAGGGCACTTTACCAACTTAGCCTCTAAAGAGGCCTCTTAATTGACCGCCAACCGTTTATCTCTCTCTATTTT
>NZ_JAIWPE010000063.1 GCF_021028955.1 Salipaludibacillus sp. CUR1 | reverse complement strand
ACAAGGTCGTTATATGCCTCGTCCGCCTTTTTTTAAAATTAACCCAAAATATTGTTTACATATATTAACATTAGTGTATTTATTTTACTTACGTGCAATCGTTATGGGACAGACCCCCCATTTTATGGATAATGTAAACTAAACTGGACACTTTTACTCTGGACAAACTGGCATGGAACTTGCATTATAAAGTTAGTGTATAAAAGTGATTATTTTACAGGGAGGAATCAATTATGAGAGAAGTAGTGATTGTGAGTGCAGCACGTACACCAATAGGTAATTTCGGCGGGGGACTGGCATCCAAGTCAGCAGTAGATTTAGGTGCATTGGCAGCAAAAGAAGCGATAAGCCGGGCGAATATAGAACCGGATATGATCAACGATGTCCTTGTGGGGAATATATTGTCTACCGGCTTAGGGCAGAATGTCGCGCGCCAGGTGGCTATCAAAGCTGGAGTTCCTAATACCATTCCGGCTACAACTATTAACAAGCTTTGCGGATCCGGACTTAGGACAGTCAGCATGGCAGCACAGTTTATTGCGCTTGGCGACGCCGACATTATTCTTGCCGGCGGAACAGAAAGCATGAGCAACGCTCCGTATGTGCTTCCGAATGCACGCTGGGGGCAGCGCATGGGTGACGGAAAAATGGTAGACACGCTTTTAAAAGACGGATTAATGGATGCGTTTACCGACATTCATATGGGGATCACCGCTGAAAACATTTCCGAACAGTGGAGCATCAGCAGAGAAGAACAGGACAAGTTTGCCCTTGAAAGCCAGAAACTTGCTGAAGCCGCTCAGAAAGAAGGCCGTTTCGAAGAAGAAATTGTCCCTGTTGAAATTCCCCAGAGGAAAGGCGATCCAATAGTAGTTAAAGATGATGAATTTCCTAAGCACGGGATAACAATTGATAAGCTCGGTAAATTGCGTCCAGCGTTCAAAAAAGACGGGACTGTAACAGCGGGAAATGCATCCGGCATTAACGACGGATCTGCAATGTTAGTGGTCATGGCTAAAGAGAAGGCTGAAGAACTCGGCTTAACTCCGTTAGCAACTATTACTTCATACGGCAATGCAGCTCTCGATCCTGAAATTATGGGGTACGGCCCGGTGCCGGCTTCAAAACAGGCTCTGGAGCGTGCGGGCCTTACAATTAATGATATGGATCTTATTGAAGCAAATGAAGCCTTCGCTGCACAGGCGCTTGCAGTGGCAAAAGACCTTGAAATGGACCGCAGCAAAGTAAATGTTAACGGAGGAGCCATTGCACTCGGCCACCCGATTGGTGCCTCCGGAGCGCGTATCCTTGTCACCCTGCTTCACGAAATGAAACGCCGTGAATCTAAACACGGGCTGGCTACTTTGTGCATCGGCGGCGGACAGGGCACATCATTAATCGTCAGCAGATAGCCAGACGTCTTAAGAGGAAGCTTTTTCACCGGCTTCCTCTTTGCTATACTTGCCCTGACATCATTCGTTTGCCTGCTGTCGTTATAGTGAAATAAATGACGGTAAATGTTTCATGTGAAACATTTTTTGTAAGTAAATGTAAATAACAGGGGAAAATTAGTTATGAGGAAGGCAAAGTGAAAAGCTGCCGTTTAAATGTAACAACTAGTCAAGCTATCGACATCCCCATCTGCATTTTTGCACAAAGCACATAAGTAACGCGGGCCAGATAAAGCTGATAACAATCCATTAAATAATGTGAAGGAGGGGGCTGGACATTGAACCGACGAATTCCTGCAAAGGCAGCAATGAAAGAAGCACCCGTGGTGTTATATACACATGAAAGCATTCAGGAAGCCGCTGCCAAAATGTATCACATACAAAATGATGCGGCACCTGTACTGAATGAAGAAAAGCATGTCGTGGGAAGCCTGTCTGCTGATTCACTGATGACGGCAATGATGAAAGGCCTTTCTCCGCAGAAAAAAGTAACAGATATTATGGACCGGCAAGTGACTACTGTCCACGAACTTGAGATGCCGCTGCAGAAGTTAAAATGGTATCCGCCGTCGCTGCCGGTCGTTAATGACGACCGGCAGTTAAGCGGCGTCCTCTATCCTGATGACTGGCTGTATGCTTTGGAAAAAGAGAGCAGAAACGCCGACAGCCTTTATCAGGCACTGATTGATCACGAGCACCAAGCTATGCTTATTGTTGACCATAAGGAAACAGTTGTTCTGGCTAATAAGCGTGCTAAGGAACTGTTTAATCTATCGGCTGAAGATTTAACAAAAAAACGTTTCAGTGAACTTGTAGTCAATGACCAGTTTCGTTCGCTGCTTAGTGACGAAACAAATCAAATGACTGACAAAGTAACCATTAATAATAAAAAATACAGGGTAATGAAACAGCCGATAGCCTTGGCGAAAAGTTCTGCCGTCTATTTGGCTTTCCGGTTTACAGTAGCTGATCCTGTATCATTTCCAGACGAAAATGAAGACTGGAAAGAAAAAGCGGAACAGATGGAGACTATAATTGAGTTTGCACATGATGGAATAGTGATGGTTGATAGAGAAGGGTTTATAACAATGATCAACCAGGAGTATGCAGACTTTCTTGAAGTGGATGCGGACGAAGTGACAGGAAAACACGTCACGGACATCATTGAAAATACGCGTATGCACCTCGTCGCTGAAACTGGAAAACCTGAAATAGCGGATATCCAGCCTATAAAAGGCGATTATATGGTAGCCACCAGGCTCCCCATTTTTAAAGAAGGAAAATTAGAAGGGGCTGTAGGAAAAGTTCTTTTTAAGAATTTAGGCGGATTTAAAGCGCTTAAAAAGCGGATGGCGAAGCTGGAGAAGGAACTGGATAATTATAAGGGAGAATGGCAGGAAACGAACCGGGCTAAATACCAGTTTAATCAGCTTATAGGAAAAAGCGAATCATGGCTAAAAGCTAAAAATCTGGCGCAAAAAGCAGCCGGAACTGACTCGAATGTGCTTTTGCTCGGAGAAAGCGGAACCGGTAAAGAGTTGTTCGCCCACGCGATTCACAACGCTAGTCCAAGGTCTCCAGGGCCTTTTGTCAAAGTGAACTGCGCTGCCATCCCGAGTGATCTTATTGAATCTGAGCTATTCGGTTACGTAGAAGGGTCATTTACAGGAGCGAAACGGGGAGGAAAAAAAGGCAAGTTTGAAGCCGCGGACGGCGGCACAATATTTCTTGATGAGATCGGTGAATTGCCAATTCATATGCAGGTAAAACTTCTCCGCGTCCTGCAGGAACGTGAAGTGGAAAAGGTGGGAGCCAATGCAGCGAAACCCATTGATATACGTGTTGTAGCAGCTACAAACAGAAACCTCGAAAAAATGATTCAAAGCGGCGACTTCCGGCTTGATCTTTTTTACCGTTTAAATGTCTTTTCAATCCAGATTCCTTCGTTAAGGACAAGAAAAGAAGATATCGAAGCTCTCGTTCCTTACTTTCTAAAAAAACTGTCTGCCCGCCTGGGTAAAGAGGTATCGGTCATTGACAACCGGGCCATGGCCGCACTCCTGCATTATTACTGGCCTGGAAACACAAGGGAACTGGAAAATGTCATTGAACGGACAGTTAATGTAGTGGATTCCTATGAAACCATTACGGATAAACATCTTCCTGAGAAAATTACCGGAATAAAAGCGGCCGAGGAACCGAAAACACTGGCGGAGCAATTAAGAGAAGCTGAGAAGAAAGCTATCATTGAAACTCTGCAGTATACGAATGGGAATAAGTCAAAAGCAGCTAAACTTCTAGGCATCAGCCGTACCGCTCTCTATGAAAAAATATCTAAATATGAGTGATTACCAAAAGCTGGGGGGTCTGACCCCCCAGCTTTTTACAGCTCGAAAAATTTTTCTGGATTTTTGACAGATTTATAAACAAAAAAGCGCTTACATTTAAAAGTGTAAATTAAAATGAACACTTCATTTTATGACTTTATAATGTGTTAACAAAACGTGACATAAAAGTGTACACTTAGTTATAACTGTTAAGTAAAAATAACAATTGTATGAAAATTACATGAAAACGCATACAATATACCCTTTGCAGTAACAGCTTGAAACTTATTAACCTCTTATTTTTCGACAAAAAAGTTGGCATTAATCTTGCAACATAACTAAGCAGATAAAAAATATAAATTTCATTTCTATATACTTTTAAATATTCAACCTTTGAAGTATGTGGAAATGAAGCGGAGGTTGATGAATCATGAGTAAAGTAATGACTGCAAAAGAAGCGGTAAGTAAAATTGAAAACGGTGCCATGGTGGCAACAGGAGGATTCGTTGGAAACGGACATCCGGAGGAACTGACCCAGGCTCTTGAGGAACGCTTTTTGGAAGAAGGAGCACCCAGAAACCTCTCATTAGTGTATGCTGCAGGCCAGGGAGACGGGAAAGAGCGAGGCTTAAACCACCTCGGTCATGAAGGCCTCGTTTCTAAAGTCATAGGCGGCCATTGGGGGCTTGCTCCAAAACTTCAAAAACTGGCAATTGATAATAAAATAGAAGCTTACAATCTGCCGCAAGGTGTAATAACACATATGTTTCGGGACATTGCAGCCGGAAAACCAGGGACCATCTCTCATGTAGGACTGAAAACATTCGTTGATCCGCGTAACGATGGCGGAAAAATTAATGACTACACGACAAAAGATATGGTAGAGCTGATGACTTTTAATGATAAAGAATATTTATTCTACCATTCCTTTCCGATTCATGTCGCAGTGATCCGCGCGACATATGCTGATGAATTGGGGAATGCGACAATGGAAAAAGAGGTAGCGACACTTGAAGTCCTGTCGATGGCACAGGCCGCTAAAAACAGCGGAGGCATTGTGCTTCTACAAGTAGAGAAAGTCGTCGAAAGCGGAACGCTGGACCCTCGCATGGTGAAAATACCTGGAATTCTTGTAGATGCAGTCGTTGAAGCAAAGCAGGAAAACCATATGCAGACATTCCAGGAGCAATATAATCCGACATATTCCGGTGAGATTAAAATGTCTTTAGATAAATTGAAGCCGCTTCCATTAAACGAGCGTAAAATTATTGCCCGCCGTTCGGCTATGGAACTGATACCGAACGCTGTCACTAACCTTGGGATAGGGGTTCCTGAAGGGGTAGCTTCTGTTGCCAGTGAAGAAGGCGTCATTAATCAAATGAGACTCACCCTTGAATCCGGTCCTATTGGCGGTATTCCTGCTGGGGGATTAAGTTTTGGGGCCTCTACAAACCCGGATGCCATCATCGATCAGCCTTACCAGTTTGATTTTTATGACGGAGGCGGTTTAGACCTTGCTTTTCTCGGTTTGGCCCAGCTGGACGAATCAGGAAATGTTAATGTAAGTAAATTTGGGACCAAAATTACGGGTGCTGGCGGATTTATTAATATTACCCAGAATGCGAAAAAGGTTGTCTTTTGCGGAACATTTACTGCCGGGGGACTGAAAGTAGACATTCAGGATGGTGAAATGAAAATTGTCCAGGAAGGAAAGATTAAAAAGTTTATTAAGGATGTGGAGCAAATCACGTTCAGCGGTTCGTATGCGTCAGAATTAAACCGGCCGGTTATGTATGTAACGGAACGAGCTGTTTTCGAATTAGGGCCTAAAGGACTCGTTCTTACTGAAATTGCTCCAGGGGTGGATCTTGATAAAGATATTCTCGGTCAAATGGATTTCAAACCAATTATTTCAGATGAACTGAAGCCGATGGATATAAGCATTTTTAAGGAAGAAAAAATGAAGTTAGGGTGTGCAAACGGTAAAGCTGTTTTATGTTAATCAGCACTAAAACGATTTTTCTAAGGGGGAGAAACCATTGTTAGGAATTTTACTTGGATTAATTTTAATTATGGTGCTGGCCTATATGGGATGGTCCATTATTTGGGTCGCACCGATCGCTGCAGGGGTTGTCGCACTGACTGGGGGACTTGATCTTCTTGATGCTTATACAAATACGTATATGGAGGGGTTTGTCGGGTTCGCCAAGACATGGTTTCCGGTATTTATGCTAGGAGCAATTTTCGGTAAGCTTATGGAAGATACTGGAATGGCAAAATCGGTAGCCATGGGGCTGACTAAAGTTATCGGTACTCAGCGGGCCATTTTAGGGGTCATCGTATCTGCGGCCGTTTTAACTTACGGCGGCGTCAGTTTGTTTGTTGTTGTGTTTGCAGTCTATCCTTTGGCTCTGGCTTTGTTCAGGGAAGCTAATATCGCGCGTCGGCTTATTCCGCCGACAGTCGCCTTAGGGGCTTTTACCTTTACGATGACAGCACTTCCGGGTACTCCGCAAATTCAAAACCTGATTCCAACCCAGTATTATGGAACCAATGCGATGGCTGCACCTTTCATGGGTTTATCTGCGGCGGTGGTGATGGCAGTTGGAGGGTACTTATATCTCCGCTGGCGAGAAAAGAAACTTACGGCTGCAGGTGAAGTGTATACCGAGCCCAAAGACAAGAAAGTAACTGTGGAAGATGATAATGGAAAAGTTCCACATATAGCCTTGTCTTTTCTGCCGCTTGTCCTCGTTGTCTTCACATTAAATGTGTTGAATTGGGATATTGTAGTCGCCTTACTTACCGGGATTGTTTCTATTATGCTTTTCAATATTTCTAAATTCAAAGGCTTTACAAAAGCAATCAACGGCGGTGCCAGCGGATCTGTTATAGCAATTATTAATACAAGTGCCGCGGTAGGCTTCGGCTCTGTCGTACGAGCAGTTCCAGGGTTTGAAAGGTTAACGGAACTCGTTATGGGCATTCCGGGGAACCCGCTTTTTTCCCAGGCAGCTGCAATTAACGTGCTTGCCGGTGCGACCGGCTCAGCGTCCGGGGGTATGGGAATTACGCTGGAAGCGCTTGGGGAGCAGTATTATCAGATTGCAATGAATACAGGTATTCCACCGGAAGCGTTTCACAGGGTTGCTTCCATAGCGTCCGGCGGACTGGACGTCCTGCCGCACAACGGTGCCGTCCTGACATTGCTTGCCATTACAGGGATGACACATAAAGAGTCCTATAAAGATATTTTCGTTGTAGGCGCACTCATTCCGGTTTTATCAGTTGTTGTGGCCATTCTGGTTTCGATGATTGGTCTGCTGTAAAAAATAGAGAGTAATAGTTTTCAAGGGTAACTAACAAACATTATTATAAGAAAAAAAGGAGAGGTTGAATCATGAGATTACAAGGTAAAACAGCAATCGTAACAGGTGGAGGACGAGGAATCGGGAAAGCGACAGCATTAACGTTTGCAAAAGAAGGGGCGAATGTTGTAGTAGCTGACTTAAACGAAGAAGATATTAACCAGGTTGTTCAGGAAATTGAGGCTGACGGAGGAAAAGCGGTCTCTCAATCTGTAAACGTAACAGACAGGGAAGCGGTAAAATCAGTTATTGATTATTCAAAAGAAATTTACGGCAGTGTGGATATCGTCGTTAATAATGCAGGGATAACTGCTGATGCCCAGTTGTTAAAAATGGAAGAAGACCAGTGGGATCGTGTCATAGATGTTAACTTAAAAGGTGTATTCAACGTTTCCCAGGCAGCTGCAGCTGTAATGAAAGAGCAGAACGGCGGCGTCATTTTAAATGCCTCTTCCGTAGTCGGCACGTATGGAAACTTCGGCCAGACAAATTATGCAGCTACTAAATGGGGTGTGAACGGTATGACAAAAACGTGGGCTAAAGAGCTTGGCCGCTTTAATGTCCGTGTCAACGCTGTGGCACCAGGATTTGTGCTGACTCCAATGACAGAAAAAATGCCGGATAAAGTTCTCGATATGATGAAAGACAAATCCGTGCTGAAAGATCTGGGCAAACCCGAGGATATCGCGAACGCTTATCTGTTCCTAGCGTCAGACGAAGCGCGCTTTATCACAGGAGAGGTCCTCTCCGTCGACGGCGGCGTCGTTATTTAATGGAAATAAGTGGGGGGTCTGTCCCCCCATTTTTTTACTTTCAAGCCTGGTATGTTTCAGTCTTGCCTGACAGGGTATCACTCACACTAAGAGAATGATAAAGGAGTGTTACATGTGAGTGACGACTATAAGCGCGTCGAAAAAAAAGAGGAGCCGGGCAAGGTTGGCGCAACATTTATTAAGTATGCTTTTATAACAATTATTACAATTATTATTTTGTTTTTTATAGTCAACTATCTTCTCCCTATGCTCCCAGGCGGCGGTGACGGTGCCGGAGGAGAAAACGGTAATGGGAATGGAAATGGCGAGGATTCCGTAAATATAGAAATTAACGAAGATTTTGTGGATGAAATAGACGGCGATGGAGACGACGGATAACTATATGGAAGATTTTCTTTAAATGATTATTAAAAGAACCGTGCGGGCAAAGTAAAAGCCGCACGGTTTTATTTGTGAATTCCTGGGGGGTCTGTCCCAGTAGCCTTGCATGAATGGAATATAATGTAATTTTGAGTTTACAAACACAAAAAAAGCTCCTATTGTAGAGGAGAGACCAATACTTGTTCCCAATCCTCTACA
>NZ_JAIWPE010000062.1 GCF_021028955.1 Salipaludibacillus sp. CUR1 | reverse complement strand
AAATATATTCCAGTTTCAATATATATCCATATTTATGCGTGAGAATCTTATCTGGTGTTTGTGAAATTGTAAGTATCCGTTAGTATTTAGAAGAAAATTAAACTTTATAGAGGGAGGTAAGCGTAAAACCCTCCCCACATGTTATTTCATTTTATGAGATGTCATCATAGACTTATCAAAATGAAGGAAGTGATGTGATGGTACCACAGGAATACCGTGAATTATGGGCAGACCGGATCACTCAATATAAAGCAAGCGGTCTGAGCGTGGTAAAGTGGGTTGAAACGCAAGAAGGTATAACGGTTCATCAGGTTCGGTACTGGATTAAAAAGTTTAACCAGGAAAAGAAAAATGAAACGTCTTCGACGTGGTTGCCTGTGAATGTGACGAAGCCACCTGCGGCTCAAACAAAGTCCGTTATCAAAATCGAAATATCGGAAGACTTTAAAGTGGAAGTATCCTCAGGCTTTGATGAGACGGCTTTACGTGATGTGATCCGGGTGCTTAAAACATCATGATTCACAACCGGACCATTGATAAGGTCTATTTAGCCCGAGGAACAACAGATCTGCGAAAGTCGATAGATGGACTGGCAGCTATTGTCCAGGAAGGCTTTGACCTGGATCCCTTTTCTCCCTGTTTATTTGTCTTTTGTAATCGCAAACGTGATAAATTAAAGATTCTTCAATGGGAGCACAATGGGTTCTGGCTTCATTACCGAAGGTTAGAAAAGGGACGTTTTCCATGGCCTGATGCAGACCAGCTGGAGGCAATGGCCATTACCGAGCGACAGTTAAGGTGGCTCTTAGACGGCCTGTCTATTGAACAGCGTCATGCCCCTCCCGAAGTCTCGGCAGAAAAAGTGATATGAACATGATTTTTTTGAAGGAGTTTAAATCATGGTGTCGAAACGAGTAAGCATGGATAAATCAACGAAAAACGCCACCCGAACAACTGAAAATTTGGAAGAACGTGTGTCTACACTTGAAAAGGAAAATGAAGAACTGGCAGCTCAATTAAAATGGTATCAGGAGCAATTTCGACTTAGCCAGAAACAGCGTTTTGGCTCTTCAAGTGAGAAAACAGATCCTGACCAGATTGAGCTGCCTCTTTTCAATGAAGCTGAAGTAACTCAGGATCAGTCTGTGGAAGAACCGACAGTTGAAACAATTACATATGATCGAAAAAAGACACGCAAATCCCGCAAAACCACAACGGAGAACCTCCCTTCAGAAACGGTTGAGTACGATTTACCGGCAGAAGAGCAGGTTTGTTCGTGTTGCAATGGTGATTTACATAAGATGAGCCAAGAAGTCCGGGAAGAAATCAAAGTCATTCCCGCAGAGGTCAAAGTGGTTAAACATGTGCGACATGTCTATGCGTGCCGTTCGTGTGAGAAAAATGGCACCACGACACCTGTGGTCACAGCTGACATGCCAGAATCTGTGTTTCCAGGCAGTTTAGCCTCGCCATCTGCGATGGCCTATATTATGGAACAGAAATATGTGCAGGGGCTACCCCTTTACCGCCAGGAAAAACAGTTTGATCGCCTTGGCGTTCATTTGTCACGACAGACCTTATCCAACTGGCTGATGTACGGGGCAGAAACCTGGCTGGCTCCGGTCTATAGCTGTATGGTCGACAAGCTGAAAACATGTGATGTTCTCCACGCTGACGAGACAACGCTTCAAGTCCTTAATGAACCAGGACGACCAGCGATGTCGAAATCTTACATGTGGCTTTATAGAACAGGCCGGTCGGATCCTCCGATTGTGGTATTTGATTATAAAACCACAAGGGCAAGTAAACATCCCCGGCAATTCCTTAATGGATTTAAAGGCTATCTCCATGTGGATGGATACGCCGGCTATAATGCAGTTGGATCTGAGGTTCAGCTTGTGGGATGTTGGGCTCATGCCCGTCGTAAATTTGACGAGGCTGTCAAAGCATTACCTAAATCTGAAAAACAGTCGACCACTGCAGCCCAGGAAGGACTGGCTTACTGCAATAAGCTCTTCGAAATAGAGCGAGAGCTCAAAGAGCTCAATCTTCCTTATGATCAGGTGTATAAAATGCGAGAGAAGCGCTCCCGGCCCGTGTTGGAAGCTTTTTCAGGCTGGCTAAAAAAGATGCGGCCCAAAATACTGCCGAAGAGCCTTTTAGGAAATGCGATCACTTATTGCTTGAACCAGATGGATCGCCTTCAAACATTCTTAAAGGATGGAAGGCTGGAGATTGATAATAATCTAGCAGAACGTACGATCAAACCGTTTGTGATTGGAAGAAAAAACTGGCTCTTCTCCAATACCGCCCGAGGTGCGGAAGCGAGCTCCATAATTTACAGTGTCATTGAAACGGCTAAAGAAAACGGTCTTAACCCTTTCCAATATTTAACGTATCTGTTTGAGATCTTACCAAATATAAAAGCTTCCGATATCGACCGTCTTTTACCATGGTCAACGGAATTGCCTGACTATGTCACGAGAAAAAGTACGTCTACTCAAGCATAATGAGATCCCCATCTATTTAATAGGTGGGGATTATTTGACGCTTACTTATCAATGTGCTAATCTTTTTATAAATTGGTATGTTATTTGTTATGTTGATATTTTAAAACTAAAAAGATGCATGGATATAGATGGAGAATGTGAATGATTGTATTTAGGCTAACGGGAGGGGGGATAGTAATATTAAAAGGAGGGACTTTTTTTAAGTAGTGTGGTTGTTCTAGATTTAAAAATTCTTTTGTTTATTATTGCTATAATTATCAAGTCAAATAAAACCCCAATGACTAAATTCGATTTAATTTATGTTAAAGCCTTTAAGGTTTTTCAGAGCCAATCATACATAAATCTAAAACTGAAGAATATATGAAGCAATACCAAGCGTTAAGAGGCATTCATGGCTCCCTATTGATAAAATCATTCATAAATAATTCATAAATAAACTCCTACTAATTAGAAAAGCAGAGACAGAGATTTTTGTTTCTGTTTGAGAATAATGAAAGGCCTCCAATATTTGATTCCTTATTTTCGGTATATTATAAATGAAATTACTTTGTCACCTCGTCAATTTCTTATTGATTTAACATTCCATTATAAATCTAGGACTGTGAATAAGAAGATTCCAATAACAATAGAAACAATGGGAGAAATGGTTATAGGTTTTCCTAGAAACTGCATGCTAATCGTTACACCTCCTTTTTGCACTTCTAGTACTCAACTATTATAAAATAACTATATTATGGTTGAGGTTTTAATGATTAATAATTTCTGTCTAAAATTGATATTAAAATCTTTAAACACGCTTTAGAGCGCGGCCCCCATCGGTCGGTTTTGGTGCTTTGATAGAAAAAAGGTATTCTACATGAAAATGTTGTATTCCATAATTATAATTGAATGCCAAAAAGGGCGTTTTCATATTGTTGTGATCTTACTTTATCCGAAACCTCCCTCTATAAAGTTTAATTTTCTTCTAGATACTAACGGATACTTACAATTTCACAAACACCAGATAAGATTCTCACGCATAAATATGGATATATATTGAAACTGGAATATATTTTTACAGGCCCAAGTCCATCCTAACGGCCAAACAG
>NZ_JAIWPE010000061.1 GCF_021028955.1 Salipaludibacillus sp. CUR1 | reverse complement strand
AAAATAGAGAGAGATAAACGGTTGGCGGTCAATTAAGAGGCCTCTTTAGAGGCTAAGTTGGTAAAGTGCCCTTATAGGGCGAAATTAAAACCGCCCGTTTTACGGGCGGATACTTACTTTGCCTTATAGTCTCAAAAGATAAATTATGGTACAAGTAGAGAGAGGTGTTTCAGCAACAGGATAAGGAGTGTCATAATGGACGATTATAATAAATTTACGGGAAATATAAAATTGAAAACTGGAATTGATTTGTCTTTATATAAAGAGGGGCAAATGAAAAGAAGATTAACTTCCTTAAGAGATAAAAGAGGTTTTTCCAATTTTGACAACTATTTTCAGGCAGTAGCTGAAGATCAATTATTATTTGAAGAATTTCTGCAAAGAATGACTATAAATGTGTCAGAGTTCTTTCGAAATCCCCAGCGGTGGAAAGTGCTCGAAGAGAAAATAATCCCCCGCCTCCTGGCCAAGTCCCCTAAAATTAAAGTTTGGAGTGCAGCCTGTTCAACAGGGGAGGAACCTTATTCCTTAATGATGCTCTTACATAACTACAGGAATTATCCGCAAATTAACTTATTAGCAACTGATTTGGATGAAGCTGTACTCGCGCGTGCTAAAGCAGGCTTTTATACGGAAAGGGCACTGAAAGAAGTAGAGAATGAAAGGTTAGAAAAATATTTTTCTAAAGAAGATTTAGGATACCGGGTAGGCAAGGAATTAAAACAGGCTGTCAGTTTTAAAAAACATAATTTGCTCTCAGATTCTTTTGACACGAATTACGACTTGATTGTATGCAGAAATGTCATGATTTATTTTACAGAACAGGCAAAAGATGAGCTGTACAAAAAATTCAGCCGGGCGCTAAAACCTGGAGGTGTTCTTTTTGTGGGGAGCACCGAACAAATTTTCCAGGCTAACCGATACGGATTGGAGGCTGAAGACACTTTCTTTTATAAAAAAATTAGCGATATTTAATTTGTATGTATTCGCTTTATTCAAAAAAATCATATATAATCCTTGAAAAATACGTTAAAATCATCAACAATAGACATAATAACTTTTTAACACATAAAAGCGATAAAGAAAGCAGAGGTAGATATGGCATGCGATTTTTAACAGCAGGAGAATCTCACGGTCCTGAACTGACCGCTATTATTGAGGGGGTACCAAGCCAGCTGCCGCTCACAGAAGAAGACATTAATGAGCATCTGGCAAGAAGGCAAAAAGGATACGGCCGCGGCCGGCGTATGCAAATTGAAAAAGACAAAGTAAGAATTACAAGCGGCGTCCGCCATGGTAAAACAACCGGCGGCCCAATTACTCTCCATATTGAAAATAAAGACTGGACACACTGGACTAAAATTATGGGTGTGGAACCGTTATCGGAAGAAGAAGAACAGGAAGTGAAAAGAAAAATTACCCGGCCCCGGCCCGGACATGCAGACTTAAACGGAGCGATTAAATACAGGCACAGGGATATGAGAAATGTGCTCGAACGCTCTTCAGCAAGGGAGACAACGGCCCGGGTAGCAGTAGGTGCAGTAGCCCAGAAACTTCTAAAGGCTTTTAATATTAATCTTTGCGGACACGTACTTGAGATCGGGGACGTAGTAAGTGCCCAGCCTCATTTCACATCAGTGGGCGGACTTAAAGAGGTGACTGAATCCTCTGAAGTCAGATGCGCGGATAAAGACGCTTCAGAAAAAATGAAAAAGGCTATTGATGAAGCTAAAGAAAATGGGGACTCAATTGGAGGTATTGTGGAAGTTATAGCAGAAAACGTGCCTGTCGGGCTGGGCAGTTTTGTCCATTATGACCGGAAACTTGACGGGAAGATTGCTCAGTCAGTGTTAAGCATTAATGCTTTTAAAGGGGTAGAGATAGGGCTCGGTTTTGAAGCAGCCAGAATGAAAGGGAGCCAGGTTCACGATGAGATTGCTTATGAAGAAGGACGTGGATTCTACAGAAAATCCAACCGCCTGGGAGGATTTGAAGGTGGAATGACCAATGGTATGCCTGTTGTTGTTCATGGTGCCATGAAACCAATTCCAACGTTGTATAAACCTCTGCAAAGTGTTGATATCGACACAAAAGAACCGTTTACAGCCAGCATTGAACGCTCGGACAGCTGTGCTGTGCCAGCCGCTGCTGTGGTTTGTGAAGCAGCGGTAGCATGGGAGCTGGCCGATGCATTTCTTGATAAGTTCGGTTCAGATACGATGGATGATATCAAGAAGCATTATGAAGATTATGTACAGGAAGCGAGGAGGTTTTAATGACCTCTCCCCGCTTACTTGTTAACAGCGAGACAACCAAGTACCCCATTTATATTGATACGGATCTGAGATATCAAACGTATGAGCTTATAAATAAATCTCTCGATAAAAAGGCGAGTGCTTTTATAATCATTGCGGATGACACAGTGGCCGGCCTGTACCTGGATGATGTCGTTCAATCTTTTCCTTCGGAAAGCAGGCCTTATGTTGCCACAGTGCCAAGCGGGGAAGCTTCTAAATCTTTTGAACAGTACGAACGTCTCCTCACAGAATGTTTAAAGAACGGTCTGGACAGACAAGCGGTAATTATTGCCCTTGGTGGAGGAGTAACAGGAGATTTAGCCGGGTTTGTGGCCGCATCTTATATGAGGGGGGTCCGCTACGTTCAGATGCCGTCTACCTTGCTTGCTCATGACAGCAGCGTAGGAGGTAAAACAGGAATTAATCATCCAATGGGAAAAAATCTGATTGGTGCGTTTCACCCTCCAGCAGCAGTCATTTATGATTCCGGAATGCTTTACACGCTGCCTGAAAAAGAATGGCGGTCAGGCTTTGCTGAAGTTATTAAACACGGTTTTATAGCTGATCCTTCTTTTTTAAAATGGGTGGAAGAAAACATTCAATCTTTTAAGTCAATAAAAACAGACGTTTTAAATGAACTTCTCAGGCGTTCAATTAAAGTCAAA
Source organism: Salipaludibacillus sp. CUR1 (assembly GCF_021028955.1). Taxonomy (GTDB): domain Bacteria; phylum Bacillota; class Bacilli; order Bacillales; family Salisediminibacteriaceae; genus Salipaludibacillus. The sequence continues at coordinate 11,449 of NZ_JAIWPE010000061.1, read as the reverse complement.
GCAGAAATAGTGGAAAAAGATGAAAAGGAACAGGGAATCAGAGCGTTCCTTAATTTTGGCCACACGCTTGGACACAGTATAGAGGCGGAATTAGGATACGGCAGGATGACCCACGGTGAAGCGGTAGCTGTCGGAATGATATTCGCCCTTAAGCTGAGTGAAAAAGTATATAAACATTCGTTAGAATACGAAAGAACCTGCAAATACATGAATACACTGGGATATAGGCTGGAAATTCCTGCAGAATGCAACAGAGACCGCTTGCTTGAGCGAATGAAACTGGACAAAAAAGCGTCATATAAGCAGATTAATTTTGTCCTTCTGAAAGAACTTGGGCATCCGGAACTGCGTCCTGTAAAGGAGCATGACATTTCTGAACTGCTTAAAAAGGAGGGGAATTCGAAATGATAAGGGGGATTCGCGGGGCAACCACTGTGGAGGAAAACAGCACGGGCGCCATTATTGAAGCCACATTGGATGTTATGAAACAGATTCAGGATAAAAATAATGTGGTTCCTGATGATATTTCTCATATTATGATTACTATGACTGACGATTTAAATGCGACATTTCCGGCACGGGCTCTAAGGCAGTTAGACGGATACCAATTTGTGCCGGTGATGTGTGCACAGGAAATTTCTGTTCCTGACGGACTTAAAAAATGCATCAGATTAATGGTGACTGTCAATACAGCAAAACGATCAGATGAAATTGACCACGTGTATTTAAAGGATGCAGTCAAGCTGCGGCCTGATTTAGCCTTGACAAACAAACAGGAGTCGCGTTAGTATACTCAATAAGCTAAGTTTAGATGAGATGAAGAGTATTTAAGGATTTAATAGAAATATAGAAGAGAGAAGAGCAGAGTTGGAGTTGAGGAGAGCAGAGATGAGCGTATCCATATAAGGACACGTCTGCCCCTTGGGCAGGCGTTTTAGCTTTTATGAGTTATAATCTATTCAACCATGCTGTGAAAAGACAGGTATTTTTTGGCTTTTTTACAGTACCTCATATCCCTCATACTTCAATCCCTGTCAAATAAGAGAGGTGATTGAAATGGAAACATTATCCCAGGAGCGGTTTAACACATCCGCCGCCGTTTATTCTACGGTTCCTGTTTCAGTGAAAGTCTTTGCAGATACAAAAACCCCCATTCAGTTATTCCATTTATTTAATGAAGAGGCAGCTTTCCTGCTGGAAAGTAAAGACCCTTTATCACCATGGGCAAACTATTCATTTATTGGATTGAACCCGGCCTATTTTCTTCACGATGACAACAATCTCTTTTTGTTTAAAAATAAAGAGGGAGAAGTTTTATTTAAGGAAAGAGATTTCCAGAAAGCCTGGGAGCGAGCTTTAGCCTATATTAATGTCTCTCCCGACATGCCAGATTTACCGTTTCCAGGCGGAGCAGTCGGTTATTTAGGGTTTGAGGCATATGGATGCTATGAGCCGCGCCTTTCAAGAAATTCACCAGGTAATGAGCATGATGTTTCCTTTATGTTTTGTGAAACCATTCTTGCTTATCAGCACGAAAAAGAGGAATTGACGGTTGTTCACTTACAAGATACTTCTTCCCACGATAAAAAAGAGGCCTATGAGGATGGCAAACGAAAGTTGAAGACGATCCTTGAAAAGATTGAACGGGATGATGCCGACCCTGTATCCATTGTTTCTATGGAGGAGCCGGGAAACGAAGACATTTTTGAGGGGGTTCAATCAAATTACACTAAAAACCAGTTTACTGACCATGTAGAGCAAGTGAAGGAATATATTGCTGCGGGTGATATTTTCCAGGCTGTATTATCGCAGCGCTTCGAGCTTCCTGTGCAATCTGACGGGCTCTCGCTATACAGAGTTTTGAGAAAAATAAACCCTTCCCCTTATTTATATTACATCCGGATGGATGGCCAGGAGATCATTGGAAGTTCTCCTGAACGTCTTGTAAAAGTGGATGAGAGTAAAGAGATGGAAGTCCATCCTATTGCCGGAACGCGTAAAAGGGGACTGACACCTGAGGAGGATTCCGAACTTGCAGATGAACTTCTCGCAGATGAGAAAGAACGTGCTGAACATTTAATGCTGGTCGATTTAGCCAGAAACGATTTAGGCAGGGTTAGCGAGTATGGTTCCGTGACCGTAAAAGACATGATGCAGGTCTCTTACTTTTCCCATGTCATGCATCTGATTACAAAGGTGACAGGGAGGCTCCACACTCACTCCCATCCTTTCGATGCGCTGTTTTCTACTCATCCGGCAGGAACCGTCTCCGGAGCACCTAAAGTAAGGGCAGTTGAAATTATACAGGAACTGGAACAGACAAGAAGAGGAGTTTATTCAGGGGCCATTGCGTACTGCGGTTTTAACCAGGCTATTGACTCCTGTATTGCTATCAGGACAATCATTCTGAAAAATAAAACAGCGTATGTGCAGGCCGGGGCAGGAATTGTTCAGGATTCTGTACCGGAAAATGAATATGAAGAGACTAAAAATAAGGCAAGAGCGTTGATATACGCAATTAAATTAGCTGAGCAGAGGTTCGAAAAAGAGGAGGCAATAAAGAGATGAGCAGAGCACTGGAAAAGATTATGTCCAATAAATCTTTAAGCGAGAAAGAGGCAGAACAGCTTGTCGGACAAATGATGTCAGGAGAACACAGCCAGGAAGAAATGGCCGCAATCCTGTCCGTGCTTCAATACAGAGGAGAGACAGTGGAAGAAATCGTCGGCTTTGCCAAAGGGATGCAGAGAAAAAGTAAACAGTTTACTCTTCCCTTTAAAGTGATGGATACATGTGGGACAGGCGGTGACGGAGCCGGTACATTTAACATTTCCACAGCCGCTGCGATCTTATTAAGTTCCATGAAAGTTAAAGTGGCAAAACATGGAAACAGGAGTGTATCCTCTACAAGCGGCAGTGCAGACGTCCTCGAAGAGCTAGGTATTCCTTTTCAGGACAATGAAAAAAATGCAGAACTGATGCTTAAAAAGCACCATTTAGCATTTCTGTTTGCACCTGTCTATCACTCTGCCATGAAACATGTGGCGCCGGTACGGAAACAGCTCCGGATGAAGACGATTTTTAATCTCCTCGGCCCATTAACAAACCCGGCTGGTGCGGCTCACCGTCTAATCGGTGTATATGACAGGGAGGCAGCAAAGAAAATGGCTGAAGCCTCCAGGCACTTGGGAGTTGAACGGGCTTTGTTTGTCAGTGGTGAAGACGGTTTGGATGAAATTACTGTTCAGGGAAAGACCCATTTGATTGAAGTACGGGACGGGACCATTAAAGAATTTACTATAACGCCTGAAGAAGTCGGCTTAAAAAGACAGACTTTGGAAGGGGCCAAAGCTTCATCGTCCGCTGAAAGTGCTCAACTAATAAGGTCGGTGTTTGAAGGGCGGGCTCCTGAGGCGGCTGTCAACCTTATTCTATTAAATGCTGGCGCAGCTTTATATGTCCAAGGGGCTGTGTCTTCAATATCGGAAGGTATTCATACGTGTAACAAAGCGATGGGCACTCAGGTACTAAATCACCTGGAGACTTTGAAAAAAGAAAAGGGGGCGGCGGCTACCTCATGAGCGTCTTAGACCGGATTGTTGAAAAGAAGAAAAAAGAGACAGAATCACTGACTGTGCCAGGAGAACGGCTTGTAACTAAACCACCCGTGTCTCTCTGTCAATCAATTGAACATTCAAGGCATCCATTAGGAATTATCGCTGAAGTTAAAAAAGCAAGCCCGTCAAAAGGGCTGTTAACTAGTGATTTCCAGCCTGTAACGATTGCAAAAGAGTATGAAAGAATTGGGGCAGCGGGGATCTCTGTTTTAACTGATGAGGAATTTTTCCAGGGGCATGCAAGTTATCTGACTAATATAAAAAAAGAAGTGAGCCTTCCCATTTTAAGAAAAGATTTTATTATAGATGAAAAACAAGTCACCTTTTCTGAGAGGATCGGGTCGGATGCTATCTTATTAATAGCAACTATTTTAGAAGGTTCCCAGCTTGCAGAGCTGCATGCTCAGGCTGAATCACTCAGCATGGAAGTATTAGTGGAAGTTCATAATGAAGCCGAGCTTGAAAAAGTGCTGACCCATGTAACACCCCGCTTGATAGGGATTAACAACAGGGATTTATCCACCTTTAAAACTGATCTTTCAATTACAAGCAGGCTACGCCCGCTTATTCCGGAGAATGCGTTGTTAATCAGTGAAAGTGGAATCCATAGTAAAAAAGATGTCGACTTTCTTTTGAACGAAAACGTTAACGGGCTTCTGGTTGGAGAAGGGTTTATGAAAAGTGATAATAAACAGGCCTTTTTACACTCCCTGTTCAATTCGGAGGAATGACTATGAAAACATCTATCAAATTTTGCGGAATGAGATGTGAGGAGGATTATTTAAAAGCAGTTGAATCGGGAGCAGATATGCTGGGCTTCATTTTTGCTTCCGGTAAAAGGCAAGTCAACTCTGAAGAAGTCGCGTTATGGCAAAGGAATAAGCCGCCACATCCCGGCCAGAAACTGACAGGTGTGTTTGTAAACGCCTCTGCAGAACAAGTGTTAGAGACAGTAAAAAAAGCAGGGCTTCATATCGTTCAGTTCCACGGCACTGAACCGCCTGAGGAACTTAAAGCAATAAAATCAGCAAGTGGGGTGCAGGTTTATAAAACGCTGCATCATCATAAAGAAGCAGTAAATGAGATGGCAAAGTACGAGGGTACAGCTGATGGATATGTAATTGATACAAAAACTTCCGGGGCCTGGGGGGGAACCGGCCGTCAATTTGACTGGGAAGCTGTTCCCGCCTATACGAGGGAAGCAGAACGCCAAGGTGTTCCCTGTTTAATAGCAGGCGGTGTGAACACAGACAATATTTATAAATTACTGGCTTATAAGCCTTCAGGAATTGATGTCTCCTCAGGAATTGAGACAGACGGGAAAAAGGACGAAAGGAAGATGTCGGAAATGAAAAAAGCAGTCAGCAAAACATATCAGGCTCCTGACCATTTAGGCCGGTTCGGCCCTTTTGGAGGAAAATACGTCCCTGAAACGCTTATGTATGCGTTAGAAGAACTGGAAGAAGCTTATGATTCAATAAAAAATGACCCTGAGTTTGCAAAAGAACTTCATAAAGAAATGAAGGAGTATTCAGGCCGTCCTACAGCCTTGTCTTACGCCGGGCAGTTATCAGCCCATTACGGAGGAGGGCAGATCTTTCTAAAAAGAGAAGATTTAAATCATACAGGGGCCCATAAAATTAATAATGCTCTTGCCCAGGCTCTTCTCGCAAAAAGAATGGGAAAAACCCAGATCATTGCTGAAACAGGAGCAGGCCAGCATGGGGTTGCTTCTGCAACAGTTGCTGCAAGGTTTGGTTTGACGTGCAAAGTTTTTATGGGAGCAGAAGATATAAGGCGCCAGGAATTAAACGTATTTCGCATGAGGCTTCTCGGCGCTGAAGTTATAGAAGTTCATTCAGGCGGGAAAACTCTCAAAGATGCAACAAATGAGGCAATAAGGCATTGGGTGGCTAACGTTCATGATACATTTTATTTAATTGGAAGTGTAGTGGGCCCCCACCCGTACCCTATGATGGTGAGAGATTTTCAGAGCATTATAGGAGAAGAGAGTAAAAGGCAGCTGAGTGAAAGAACAGGTAAACTTCCTGATGAAGTAGTGGCTTGTGTAGGCGGGGGAAGTAATGCCATGGGTATTTTTTATCCATTTATAGAAGACGAAGTAAAACTAACCGGAGTGGAAGCAGCCGGAAAAGGCATTGACACACCAGAGCACGCGGCTACCTTATCAAAAGGAAGAAAAGGGGTGCTTCACGGATCACTGTCTTACCTTCTCCAGGACGAAGATGGAAATATTACCGAACCGTATTCTATTTCTGCAGGGCTCGATTATCCCGGGATAGGCCCTGAACATGCCCATTTGCGTGACACAGGGCGGGTTAATTATGAGGCAGTCACTGATAAAGAAGCATTAGAAGCATTGGAAGATTTATGCCGGTTTGAAGGGATCCTGCCGGCCATTGAAACAGCCCATGCTTTAGCCTATGTGAAGAAGAAAGCCCCTGGCATGTCTAAGGATGACATTATTCTCGTCTGTTTATCCGGCCGTGGCGATAAGGATGTTCATACGATTCAGGACGCATTGGGGGAGGAAATAGAATGAACAGATTAAATGACACTGAATTTCAAAGTAAAAAAAGCAAATTCGTGCCGTATATTATGAGCGGACACCCTGGTTATGAGTCGTCTATTGATATTGCTCTGACATTACAGGACTCCGGTGTCGATGCTGTGGAGTGGGGGGTTCCATTCAGTGATCCGCTTGCGGACGGTCCGGTAATCCAGGAAGCCGGCGAGCAGTCAAGAAAAGGCGGGGGCAGCCTGAGAAAAGCCCTGAAAGGATTAAAAGAGGCACGGGAGAAAGGTTTAGAAATACCGGTTGTGCTATTTACGTATATTAATCCCGTCTTATCTTTAGGTTTCAATGAATTAATATTAGAGATGAAAAAGGCTGACGTTGACGGTCTGCTTATTCCTGACCTGCCGTTTGAAGAGAGTGATGAACTTAGAAAGCTTTGCAATGTGGAAGGTATCTCTTTAATCTCTTTGATCGCCCCCAGCTCCAACCATAGGATGGAAAAAATCAGCCGTTTGGGCGACGGGTTTTTATACTATGTCACTTCTCTCGGAGTAACCGGGACGCGTGAGAGTTTCTCTGACTTATTAGCCTCTAATATCAGCGAACTTAAAAAAACGGCTCAAGTCCCTGTTTTGGCAGGTTTTGGCATATCGACGAGAGAGCATGTCCGCTATTTTCAGGATATATCTGATGGGGTTATTGTCGGAAGCGCTCTTGTCAAATTCATTTCGGAACGCCAGCAGGAATTAAAAGACAATAAAACGAAAAAGGAAGCGCTTCAGGAAATAAAAGTGTTTGTACAAGATCTCATTTCGTAATAGTATAGAGGATAAAGAATGTTAGCAGTGGAGGGGTTAATGATGAAGGTGAAACCGTCTATGGTGGATCTTGTGCCTTACCAGCCAGGAAAGCCAATAGAGGAAGTGAAAAGAGAACTGGGACTTGACGAAGTAATTAAACTTGCATCTAACGAAAATCCATATGGTTGTTCACCGAACGTTGAAAAAGCGATCTTGGATTCATTTAAAAATGTAGCTGTATACCCTGACGGATACGCGAGAGCATTAAGAGAGAAAACAGCAGCGATGCTCCAAGTGGAGGAAGATCAGCTGATCTTTGGAAATGGATCTGATGAAGTAATTTTAATTTTATGCAGATCTGTACTCACGCCTGAAGACAATATCGTCACGGCTGCTCCAACTTTTCCACAATACCGGCATAACGCGGTAATAGAAGGAACCGAGGTGAAGGAAGTCCCTCTTAAAAACGGAGTCCACGATTTAGAAGCCATGCTCAGTGCCATAGATGAAAATACTAAAATGGTGTTTGTCTGCAATCCTAATAACCCGACGGGCACCTATGTAAATGATGAGGAATTTAAGAGATTTATCAGAAACGTACCTGAAGATGTGATCGTGGTCAGTGATGAAGCTTATATCGAATACGTGACAGCTTCTGATTATCCTGACACACTGCCGTTACTTGAAGACTATCCTAATTTAGTTATATTACGCACATTTTCCAAAGCATATGGTTTGGCATCTCTGCGTGTTGGCTACGGGGTTGCCCATTCTGATCTTATTAAGGCTGTAGACCCGGGGCGCGAACCTTTTAATACGAATTCCATGGCTCAGGCGGCAGCCGCTGCGGCGCTGGATGACCAGCAGTTCATACGGGATTGCCATGAGAAAAATGCGCGGGAAATGAGAAAATACGAAACGTTTTGCGAAAAAAATAATTTTAAATACTTTCCCTCTCAAGCCAATTTTATATTAATGGACCTGGAAAAGCCGGGAGGAGAAATTTTCGAATACTTACTCCATAAAGGGTTTATCACAAGAAACGGCGAGGCGTTAGGATATTCTTCCTCAGTAAGAATTACATTAGGTAAACCGGCACAGAATGATAAAATTATTGCAGAACTGACAGACTGGCTCGCTTAGGAGGTTCATTGTGAGTAAAAGGATATTAATTATCGGGCTGGGGCTGATTGGAGGCTCTCTTGCCCTGGCAGTAAAAAAGGGTTATCCCGGGACAACCATCACCGGGTATGATATAGACCCGCAGGCAAGAAAACTTGCTAAAAGCCTCCAGGTAATTGATGATGCAGCGGCTTCTCTGGAGGATGAAGCTCCGGAAGCCGATATCATTATTATTTCCACCCCTGTTGAAAGCACTATACAGGTTATAAATGAGTTATTAAAACTACCTTTAAAAAAAGGGAGCCTGATCACTGATGTAGGGAGCACAAAACAAACTGTCGTTGAAAAAGGAAGCCTGTTAAACGAGAAAGGTGTTTTCTTTATCGGAGGGCATCCAATGGCGGGTTCCCATAAATCAGGTGTTGAAGCATCAAGGGAAAGGCTGTTTGAAAATGCCTTTTACATACTGACTCCTACAGCAGACATACCTGTTGCTAAAATGATACAGCTGCAAAATGTCCTGAAGGCTACGCGGGCTAAATTTATTGAATTAGATCCTGAAACACATGACAGGTTTGCAGGGCTTATCAGTCATTTGCCTCATATTATCGCTTCGGGCCTTGTTCATCAAGTCGCAAAAACAGGGGAAAAAGAGCCGCTTGTTTCCCAGCTGGCAGCAGGAGGGTTCAGAGATGTGACACGAATTGCCTCTGCTTCTCCAGGCATGTGGCGGGATATTTTACTGCATAATAGAGAAACACTGCTGGCGATGCTGGCAGACTGGAAGCAAATGATGAGTGAAGTGGAAGAAATGCTCATTGAAAGAGACGAGGATCAGATTTACTCTTTTTTCGCTGAAGCGAAAGCAGTCCGTGATGACCTGCCGGCTAAAAAGAAAGGGGCTCTCCTTCCTTTTTATGATTTGTTTGTCGATGTACCGGACCATCCGGGGGTTATCTCTGATGTCACAGCCATTCTGGCCCAATCCGGGATAAGCATTACTAACATCAGAATTATAGAGGCCCGCGAAGATATCATGGGAGTACTAAGGTTAAGTTTCAGATCTGAAGAAGATTTAACCCTGGCAAAAGCAAAGCTGTCAGAGCACATGTATGAGACATATGAAGCCCCGTAGAGGAGGAGATACCTGGTGATTAATACTGTACAACCTATTAAACATACACTAAAAGGGAGCTTGCGTATCCCCGGCGATAAATCAATCAGCCACCGGGCTGTATTATTTGCCTCTCTGGCAGAAGGAGAGTCCAGGATATACGGCTTCTTACACGGTGAAGATTGTCTAAGTACGATTTCCTGCATGAAAGATTTAGGTATTGATATACAGGAAAAGCATGAATACATTTACGTTGAGGGAAAAGGCCTACATGGACTAAGTGAACCTGAAAACGTTTTGGATGCAGGCAACTCTGGCACGACGATCCGGCTTCTCTCAGGCATTCTGGCAGGGCAGGATTTTTCTTCCGTACTGGTGGGGGACGCTTCAATCGCTAAAAGGCCAATGGGAAGAGTAACCGGTCCCCTTAAAATGATGAATGCAAAAGTAGACGGGCGCGCATACGGTTCGTATACCCCGCTTCATATTCGAGGCGGCTCATTAAAGGCGATTGACTACCTTTCTCCGGTGGCAAGTGCCCAGGTGAAATCCTCTATCCTGCTGGCAGGCCTATACGCCAGTGGGGAAACCAAGGTGACAGAACCCTTTAAATCGCGCGACCATACTGAACGGATGCTTGAAACTTTCGGGGTTTCTCTTGGTATAACTGATCGCTCTGCTTCCGTAACAGGCGGCCAAACCTTAAAAGGAACGGAGATTCATGTACCCGGCGACATTTCATCAGCAACTTTTATGCTTGTTGCGGGGGCGATAGTGCCGGGCAGTGAAATTATACTGGAAAACGTCGGAATGAACCCTACCCGCACCGGGATAATTGAGGTCCTTGAACAAATGGGTGCTGATCTCACCGTAAACAACAGACGGAATTTAGGGGGCGAGCCAGTAGCAGACTTGACTATCCGCCAGAGCAGCCTGTCTTCGGTCACCATAGACGGAGACCTTATTCCGAGACTTATTGATGAAATTCCTGCTATAGCTGTTTTAGCTACACAGGCAGAAGGAACCACAGTTATTAAAAATGCTGAAGAGCTGAAAGTAAAAGAAACGAACAGGATTGACACAGTGGTTTACCAGTTAAAAAAATTAGGTGCTTCTATTGAACCGACTGAAGACGGGATGATTATACACGGGAAAACCGGGCTGCACGGAGAAACTGTAGAGAGTTACGGTGACCATCGTATTGGAATGGCTATGGCTTTATGCGGTCTTATTTCCAGTACACCTGTTACAGTTAAGGACACTGAAGCGATCGCCGTGTCATACCCATCTTTTTTTGATAACCTGGCTTATTTATCAGGTGAATAAATCACTCACTTTTAAAAGGGCTGTCCTCCAGAGTTAATCTAAGGGGCAGTTCTTTTTTGTGTTTTGATGCATATCCGTCTCTTTTTCCACATAGCTTGTCTATAAAGAAACGGAGTTGGTTTCATATGAAATATGTAATGGAGGTATGGGACCCCGACGCGAAATCCAACAGGCAGGTTAAAGTGGAGAACGGAGTAATTAAGTACTGTGCACCTAATTCATCTTCTGATATGCAGGTGATTACTAAGCCTTTTAAAGTGAAGCCAGGCCATGTCACTTTTGAAAAGGAGGCAACAGAGTGGTTTGATGACAATTATGGCTTCTCCTATATAAAAAGAATGCTGTTATCAGGTTTTTCGACATTTATAAAAATACTTCCTATCACTTATGAAGCGGATACTGAAGATGTTTTTAAAAAAGCGAGATTTCAGCTGAAGGATTGCCCGGTTAATTTTATTTATGCGCCCCGGGTTTCTCTCCGCCGGCTTACTCCTTCCTGGGTAAGAAAACTGAAAAAGATGGCTGTACCGGTTATACTTTTTTACGTTGAAACAAAGGAAGAAATAGAGAAAACAAGATGGCAAAGGCTTATGGAAGCTGCTTTTCCATTAAGACTTATGTTCATTTTTGACTGTAAGCATTCTCCTTTATCATATTCTGATAAAAAATATGCCCGGAGTAAATGGGAAAAAACAGTCAAATATTTAAGAATTAACAGCTTTTTATATCTTCCAGAACCAGGAGAGGAGGTTTCAAGGCTTTTATTGCAAAGAATTGGTTTATATCCTAAAAAAGGAAGCTTTGATTCAGGGTGTTACTGCTAATGATTTCTGACCTGAAACTACCAACGTATTTTGTCTCATTTTTGCTATTTAATATGTCCCTATTAATAAATAGATATAGAGGGGAGTTAGACTCACCCTCTTTTTTT
>NZ_JAIWPE010000060.1 GCF_021028955.1 Salipaludibacillus sp. CUR1 | reverse complement strand
TTTTTTTTTATGTTAATTATGATAATAATTGTGTTAGCACTCATCGAGGTCGAGTGCTAATAAATAAACAAAAAATGTTAATCCTGCGTTTCAAAAGCGCACAAATATTAAAGGAGGGTGTTTTCCTTGTTAAAACCATTAGGCGATCGTATTGTCATTGAGTTGGTCGAGCAAGAAGAAAAAACTGCGAGTGGAATTGTACTTCCGGATTCTGCAAAAGAAAAGCCTCAAGAAGGTAAAGTTGTTGCAGTAGGTACAGGACGCGTTACAGATAACGGTGAGCGCGTAGCGTTGGAAGTAAAAGACGGAGACGCTGTCATTTTCTCTAAATTTGCAGGCACAGAAGTGAAGTATGAAGGCAAGGAATATTTAATCCTTCGCGAAAGCGACGTTCTGGCAGTTATCGGTTAATTGACACGCCGTTGAAGTCGTTATGGCCGGTATACCGGTCACTCTTTTCCTAAAAATAAAAGGTTACATATAATAACAGGAGGTTGATGTTAGTATGGCAAAAGATATTAAATTCCGTGAAGATGCACGTCGTTCAATGATGCGCGGGGTGGATCGTCTGGCTGATACAGTAAAAGTAACTCTTGGACCAAAAGGACGCAACGTGGTTCTTGAGAAGAAATTCGGTTCTCCATTAATCACTAATGATGGTGTGACAATTGCAAAAGAAATCGAGCTGGAAGATAACTTTGAAAATATGGGTGCCCAGCTTGTTTCCGAGGTTGCCAGCAAAACGAACGACATTGCCGGTGACGGTACAACAACTGCCACAGTTCTGGCTCAGGCTATGATCGCTGAAGGTCTGAAAAACGTCACTTCCGGTGCAAACCCTATGGTTATCCGTAAAGGGATTGAAAAAGCGACTCGCGCAGCAGTTGAGGAGCTGAAAAACATTTCCAAGCCAATCGAAAGCAAGGAGTCTATCTCTCAAGTTGCGGCGATCTCTGCAGCTGATGATGAAGTAGGCCAGTTAATTGCTGAAGCAATGGAACGTGTTGGAAACGACGGCGTTATCACTGTAGAAGAATCCAAAGGTTTCGCAACTGAGCTTGAAGTTGTGGAAGGTATGCAGTTCGACCGCGGATATGCATCTCCATACATGGTAACTGATTCTGACAAGATGGAAGCTGTTCTTGAAGATCCTTACATCCTGATCACTGACAAGAAGATCGGCAACATTCAGGAAGTTCTTCCTGTACTTGAGCAGGTTGTTCAGCAGAGCCGTCCAATCCTGATCATTGCTGAAGACGTTGAAGGTGAAGCGCTTGCCACATTAGTTGTTAATAAGCTTCGCGGGACATTCAATGCTGTAGCTGTTAAAGCACCAGGCTTCGGTGACCGTCGTAAAGCGATGCTTGAAGACGTAGCTACACTAACAGGCGGTGAAGTGATTACAGAAGATCTTGGCTTAGACCTTAAATCTGCAAACATCACTCAGCTTGGACGCGCATCTAAAGTTGTTGTTACAAAAGACAACACAACAATCGTTGACGGAAACGGAGATGCAGCAGAAATCTCTAACCGTGTTAACCAGATCAAAGCTCAATTAGAAGAAACAACTTCTGATTTTGATAAAGAAAAACTTCAGGAGCGTCTTGCTAAATTAGCTGGCGGTGTCGCTGTTGTAAAAGTCGGCGCAGCAACTGAAACTGAAATGAAAGAGCGTAAACTTCGTATCGAAGACGCCTTGAACTCCACTCGTGCAGCCGTTGAAGAAGGTATTGTTGCCGGTGGTGGTACAGCATTAATTAACGTACTGAACGCGGTACGCGGTATTGACGTTGAAGGTGACGAAGCAACAGGTGTTAACATCGTGCTCCGCGCCCTTGAAGAGCCGGTCCGCCAAATCGCTGAAAACGCAGGCCTTGAAGGCTCAATTATCGTTGAACGCCTCAAAGGCGAGCAGGTTGGCATAGGATTTAACGCCGCAACAGGCGACTATGTGAACATGATCGAAGCTGGAATCGTTGACCCGACTAAGGTAACACGTTCCGCGCTTCAAAACGCAGCATCTGTCTCTGCTATGTTCTTAACAACAGAAGCAGTTATCGCTGATCACCCAGAAGAAGAAGGCTCAGGCGGCGGAATGCCGGACATGGGCGGCATGGGTGGCATGGGCGGAATGGGCGGCATGATGTAAGCTGCCTACCGAAGCCTTGACCTAGAAGGCTTTTGGTTTATCATTTTCACTTGTGCTCATGGTTTTGCTCATGTTTTAAAAGGTTTAAGTTATAGAAACTTTTAAATATAGTAAGTAGAACCGTTTCTGTTGAAAAATATACGAAATGGCGTACTAATTAAGAGACCAAATCTTTATGATTTGGTCTCTTAATTTTTCCTTATATATTAAATTTCCTTAATATTAACACTACAAATTATCACTAATAATCCTGAATAGCATAATGACTATCGCTATTATTATCAATGTGCTAATCTTTTTATAAATTGGTATGTTATTTGTTATGTTGATATTTTAAAACTAAAAAGATGCATGGATATAGATGGAGAATGTGAATGATTGTATTTAGGCTAACGGGAGGGGGGATAGTAATATTAAAAGGAGCATTCCTGTAAGAAAGAAATTTGGGGTTTGAACAAAAAAGAGCCCCCTTGGTATGATACGAGGTGTCCAAAGCTGATCAGCGAAAAGGACCCTTAATTGATACCCAAGGA
>NZ_JAIWPE010000006.1 GCF_021028955.1 Salipaludibacillus sp. CUR1 | reverse complement strand
GTACACCGCAAGAAAGAGCCCTAAACATTTTTATAATCAAACAAAAAGCTTCCGACCATCATTTATGATAATCGGAAGCTTTTTTTACTTTTCAGAGACCGTTATGTCCCAGCCTCTTTTTAAAAGAAAAGTAAGATATCTCACGATTTCATCACTACCGGCGGACGCTTTCCCCCCTAAACGGGGACAAGCGTGGGGCTTGTCTTCAACTAATTCTGACTCAGCGAAGCATCGTCAGAATGGATTTTCAGACTGTGCTCCTGCGGTTACTCGTCGCAGGGAAAAGATCGCTGATCCCATCGGAGTCGCCGCCTTTCGTTCTTCAATCATCGTTCCTATCACTTTTCATTAAAGTAAGTTAAAAAGAAACCTCATTTTTATAAAAAGCTAGTTCTTTAACAGCCTGATGGCCTTCACTTAGGTGAAGGCCATTTTTTACATGGGGCTGGTGCATTTCAGAAATAAATGTAAAAATTATAAAAAAGAGGTTTACTGGTAAAAAAAAGGGGAACTAAACAAAATAGATAATATAATAAGTTATTAAAGTCATTACACTGTCATATATTTAGACAAATAATACTTGAAATTCTTTAATTAATTTTGTAATATATAGTTACCGAAAGGTTATCACTTTAAGAGTCCTATGTTGTACGTCTATATAATACGTTTGAACCAACACTTATACATCGGGAGTTCAACGTCTCGTTTCCTATAACATGCCCTGCTGACAGAGGCAGGGAAGTTAGAAGAAATGAGCAGAGCACCCACCTGCCAAAGCAGGTTCAAAACAAAGAACGGCAAACACGGGACTCTTAATATTATTATATTAAAAAAACACCTGGATAAGGTGTTTTTTATTTTTTCATGATTTGTTTTCCAAAGAAGTTTTTCATTACCTTTATTATTAGGCAGATATTTTATTAGTTTTTTCCGCTGATGAGTTTATTACAAGCTTGTCTTATAAAGAGATAAAGGTCTTTAGGAAACGATTTCGATATAGAAAATGGGGCGGACCAATTGGACCGCCCCATTACTATTATTTAGCTACTTTTTCTAAGTTTCCGTTTTTATCCATCCTGAAAGAAGCGGCAGCTCTATCGTTTCCTTCGTCCTCAAGCACAGCCATTTTTCTTGCTCTGTCCATGATTTGGATAATTGACTGGTAATCTTCTTCTACGGAACGGTATTCTTTTTGTAATTGGCCATATGCTTCTTCCAGCTCACTTACTTTTTTCTTGAGCTGCTCATTTTCCTCTTCTAAAATAAAGGATTTTGTACCGTTTTCTCTAAACGTCTGCAAAAACGAGATTACGTCATCCAGGCTAAGCTCTCTTGGTTTGTTCATTGCTCTGTCAACAGCTTCGAAGCTTTTAGAGAACTCCTCCATAAACGAAGGGGCTTTTACCGGCTCTTGTTTAGGCTCAAAACTCTTATATTGAGGTTTTGCCTGCTGGGCCAATTGACGTTTGCGCTGCTTTCTGTGTTTCTTTGCTAGTTTAATTGCATCCTCATATTTATCACGTACCACTGCATTCCATCGGAACCCGCATGCAGCTGATGTCCGGTTTAAGGCGTCGCCCACTTCGTCAAAGGCATTCAGCTGAGTTCCCCCTTCTCGAATATGTCTCAGTACTGTTTCAGCTAATAAAAGGTCATCTTCATGAGACCAGGCATCTTGTCTAACTTTCATTATTTGTCCAATCCTTTCTTTACTAAACTAATTTCTTTATCTATTAAGATGGACAAATAACGCTGAAAGTATACTATTTATTAACATAACTTCAAATGAAAGAGATTTTATAAATAGATCTGCCGATTTATTCCATAAATTTTAAGAGCTGTTCTCATAGTATTCAGAGGTGAGACGGTAATAATAATATTCCCGGCTTATCTTCCATTCTCTAAACGGAAGCAGACATCGGGAGTTGAGGGGCCTCCTGAAGAAAGCTCCCGCCACTTTTGAGCCAGTATTGCTTTTGCTGGAGAATACATGGTAATAGGAAGTATTTATTTACATTTGCGCTTGATTTTAAAGGCTCACATTTAAGCATTGAAAAGGTACTTTATTTATCTTTTTCTTTTCTCTGTAAAAAGTAATCAAGTCTTTTCTGTACCGTTTTCTCATAACCGTTAGAGGAAGGCGTATAAAAATTCCGGTTAATGAGGTGGTCAGGCATGTACTGCTGGACAACGTAATGATGCTCATAACTGTGGGGATATAAATATCCCTGGCCATGGCCTAATTTTGACGCTCCTTTATAATGAGCATCACGCAAATGGACTGGCACTTCACCTGCTTTCTCTTTTTCTACCGTGTTTAATGCCTCATCAATCCCTTTAATTACTGCGTTGCTTTTAGGGGCTGTCGCCAAATAGAGTGCAGCTTCAGCCAAAGGAATTCTTGCCTCAGGCATACCGATGAACTCTACAGCCTGAAAGGCAGCCTGGGCTATAAGAAGGGCATTTGGATCAGCGAGCCCTATATCTTCAGCTGCATGAACATAAAGGCGCCGGGCAATAAATCTGGGGTCTTCACCTGCGTAGATCATTTTCGCAAGCCAGTAAAGAGTGGCATCAGGGTCAGATCCCCGGATACTTTTAATAAAGGCAGAGATTGTATCATAATGGTTATCTCCCGCTTTATCATATCTGATCATTCGTTTTTGAATAGATGCTTCAGCCGTTTCAAGGTCAATAGAGATGGTATCCTTCTCATCAGGGTCCGTTGTTAAGATAGCAAGCTCAACGGCATTTAATGCTGTGCGTGCATCTCCATTTGATATATCCACGATATGATTAAATGCCTCATCAGCTACCTTTATCCTATACTTTCCGAAGCCGCGTTCTTCGTCTTCTATTGCCTGTTGAATGACGCGCTTCACTTCATTATCTGTAAGCGGCTGGAGTCTGAATAGTCTTGACCGTGAAATTAGGGCAGGATTGACTTCGAACATCGGGTTCTCCGTTGTGGCCCCAATCAGTATCACTGTTCCGTCTTCTACATAAGGAAGCAGGGCATCCTGCTGGCCTTTATTAAACCGGTGAATTTCGTCAATAAATAATACTGTTTTTTCCTGTTCGAATTTTAACCGGTCTTTTGCCTTGCTCACTATTTCTCTCACATCTTTAATGCCGGCTGTTACGGCATTGAGCTGTTCGAACCTTGCTGAAGTGGAGTTGGCGATTACTTTTGCTAACGTCGTTTTGCCTGTCCCCGGAGGACCATGAAAGATCATTGGTGTCAGTCTGTCTGCTTCTATAGCTCTTCTCAGTAAAGTGCCTTTTCCAATAATCTCTTCCTGGCCGATTACCTCGTCTATTGTCCTCGGCCGCATTCTTGCAGCAAGAGGTCCTTTTGGCTGATCTTTATTAGAGTAATTAAATAAATCCACATACATACCACCTTTACAAGCTGTTTCAATTCAGTTAATATATTTGCAATTTACAACAAAGCTCGATAAAATGCTAATGGTTTAAATTGATTTGTACTTAATCCTTCATTGATATGGAACAGATGTCCATTTTCTATGCTATAATGTATCTGTGATAACAACAAGACAGGATGTAAGACAGCGGCGGGAGGACTGACAAGGGGATGGATCTGATAAAGGGGATTGGAACAGAAACGCCTTGGTTTCGGTGGGGCGTTTTTCTCATTGGACTTATGATTATGAGCTTTGGAATTTCTTTAATGATAACTGCAGATCTGGGGAGCGCTCCCTGGGATGTGCTGCATATCGGGCTGGTTAACCACTTTGGTTTAACAGTGGGCAGCTGGACAATTATTATGGGTTTTTTGCTTTTAGCCTTATCTGTGCTGATGACAAAAGAATGGCCTAAACTCGGCGCCTATTTAAATATGATTTTCGTAGGGCTCTTTGTTGATCTGTTCTTATTTTTAATGCAGACACCCCCTTCATTAGCAGTAAAGGGCATCATGCTGGTTACAGGCATACTGATTATGGGATTTGGTATCGGTGTATATATCTCCCCTCGTTGCGGAGCCGGCCCGAGAGACAGTGTAATGCTGGCTCTTTCTCAAAAAACAGGCGCCTCCGTGGCTAGAGTAAGGGTATATATGGAAATACTCGTATTAGTTGCGGGCTGGCTGCTGGGAGGTCCGGTATTTGTAGGTACAATACTTTTCAGTCTGTTAATAGGCCATGTGACAGGTTTTTCATTGACAGTATGTCAGCAATGGATAGATAGAAGAATGGAAAGAGGGATGAGCGTTGAAAATATCAACTAAAGGCCGATATGGATTAACAATTATGATAGCTTTAGCTAAAAAACATGGGGAGGGTCCAACTTCCCTTAAATCTATCGCGAAGGACCATAACTTATCCGAACATTATTTAGAGCAGCTGATCGCGCCACTTAGAAATGCCCAACTGGTAAAAAGTGTACGCGGGGCCTACGGCGGCTATATGCTTGGAAAAGGTCCGGAAGAAATTACAGCTGGTGATATTATCCGTGTCCTGGAGGGGCCTATTACGCCTGTAGAGATCATCGATGATGAAGAACCGGCTAAACGGGATTTATGGATTAAAATCCGCGATGCCGTAAAAGACGTCCTTGATTCCACAACGTTGGAAGATTTAGCTAACTACAAAGACAAAGGCGACCAGGAATACTATATGTTTTATATTTAAGGACTATAAAGGTGTGAACTAATAATGGAAAGAATATATTTGGATCATGCTGCTACCTCTCCTGTCCACCCTGATGTTTTTGAGGCAATGAAACCTTATTATGAAGCTTTTTTCGGCAATCCTTCCAGCATCCATCAGTTTGGAAGAGAAGCACGGAGAGGGCTTGATGAAGCAAGAGATTATATTGCCGGTGCCATCGGGGCCTCCTTTGAAGAAATTATTTTTACGAGTGGGGGGACTGAGGCTGATAATCTGGCCATTATAGGTTATGCCACAGCCCATAAGGATGAAGGAAATCACCTTGTCACGACAAAGATCGAACATCACGGTGTACTGCATGCTTTTGAATACCTTGAACAACAAGGTTTTAAGGTGACGTATTTAGAGGCTGATGAAACAGGCCGCATATCTTCGGAAGATGTAGCAAAAGCGTTAACAGATAATACCATTCTCGTGTCAGTGATGTTCGGTAATAATGAGACGGGTGCCATACAGCCTGTCAAAGAAATAGGCAATGTTTTAAAAGAGCACAAGGCAGTTTTCCATACTGATGCTGTACAGGCTCTTGGCATGGAACCGCTTGATGTAAATGAATTGGGAGTGGACTTTTTGGCAGCTTCCGGCCATAAAATCAATGGACCGAACGGAACCGGTTTTTTATACGCCCGGAAAGGTCTGACGTTTTCTCCGATGCTTTATGGAGGAGAACAGGAAAGAAAACGACGGGCAGGGACAGAAAATGTGCCTGCTATTGCTGGAATGAAAAAAGCATTGGAATTAATCATTAGTGAACGGGCATCCCGAAATGAGGAATACAGAAAATTCCGGGAGCTGATGCTTGGAGTCTTTAATGAAGCAGGCATTGATTATCAAGTGAACGGGCCTGAGAGCGGCGGACTTGCCCATATATTGAATGTGAGCTTTCCTGATGTAAATGTGGAAGCTATGTTAATGAATTTGGATCTGGAAGGGGTGGCTGCTTCAAGCGGCTCTGCCTGTACTGCAGGTTCTATTGACCCTTCCCATGTCCTGACTGCTATGTTTGAGGATGAACGCCGCAGCCACTCTGCCGTCAGGTTCAGCTTTGGATACGGCAATACAGCCAGCCAGGTCGAAAAGGCTGCTGGAATCGCTGTTAAAATTGTCAAAAGGCTGTCTGGCAGATAAGAGAAATAAAGGAGGTGAGTGGGATGAATACTCACATGAGCGATAAACGAAAAGAAGATATCCGGGTAGTTGTCGGTATGTCAGGAGGCGTAGACTCTTCTGTCACAGCTCATCTCTTAAAAGAAGAAGGCTATCAGGTAATAGGTATCTTTATGAAAAACTGGGATGATACGGATGAAAGCGGAATGTGTACTGCCACCGAAGATTATAACGATGTGATACGTGTCTGCAACCAGTTGGATATCCCGTATTTCGCAGTTAATTTTGAAAAACAGTACTGGGATAAAGTCTTCACATATTTTTTAGATGAATATAAAGCAGGAAGAACACCTAACCCGGATGTCATGTGCAACAAAGAGATTAAATTTAAAGCGTTTCTTGATCATGCCATGTCGCTCGGAGCGGATTACGTGGCAACCGGCCATTATGCCCGCGTCCGGAAGGTGAACGGTAAAGTGGAGCTGCTAAGAGGAATTGACAGAAATAAAGATCAGACCTATTTCCTTAATGCTTTAAGCCAGGAGCAGCTTCAAAACGTTATGTTCCCGCTCGGTGAAATTGAAAAACCGCGTGTCAGGGAAATTGCCCGGGAAGCAGGCCTGGCTACAGCCTCTAAAAAAGATAGTACAGGCATCTGTTTTATAGGGGAAAGAAATTTCAAAGAATTTTTAAGTGAATATCTGCCTGCTCAACCTGGGGAAATGCAGACGCTTGACGGAGAGGTTAAGGGAACGCACGACGGGTTAATGTATTACACTCTTGGACAACGGCAGGGCCTTGGAATTGGCGGAGCTGGTGAGCCTTGGTTTGTTGTTGGGAAGAACCTTGAGAAAAATGTCCTGCTCGTAGGACAAGGGTTCCATCACCCGGAGTTGTATTCTGAAGGGCTGATAGCTGAAGGAATGAACTGGATTTCAGGAGATCAGCCGGAAAGCCCGTTTAAATGTACAGCTAAGTTCCGTTACCGTCAGGAAGACCACGGAGTGGAAGTTGAACCGTTAGAAAAAGGAAAAGTGAAAGTCCGCTTCGATGAACCGGAACGAGCGGTGACACCTGGACAATCTGTCGTCTTTTATGATGAAGAAGTCTGTCTGGGCGGCGCGACAATTGAGGAAGTAATCAAGGACTGAGGCAGTTAAGTCAGTCCTTTTCTTTTTTTGGCAAAACCCAACGGTGAAATTTTTTTATGAGGAGAGAGGTAAGATGGACCGTAATCAGAAAGCAGTAAAAGAAATGCAGGAAGGAAATATTGAAGAAGCAGCGAAATTACTAAATGAAGCAATCGAAGAAAATCCTAAAGATGCGGTTGCTTTTACAAATTTCGGCAACCTGCTCTCTGCAGTGGGTGAGGAAGACAGAGCGATCGTCTTTTATGATAAGGCTATTGAATTAGATGAAAGCCTTGCAACAGCCTATTACGGAAAAGGGAATGTGTTTTTTAATAAGGATAGCTTTAAAGAAGCAGTTGACCTTTATCAGGAAGCTATTGTCCGAGGCCTGCATGAAGGTGATGTGTATTATATGACCGGTATGAGCTATTACCAGCTCGGTGATTTCCTGCGCTCGCTGCCGAGTTTAAGCCGTGCTATTGAGCTGAACCCTCACGATACAGATGCCCGCTTCCATTATGGTATGTGCCTGGCTCAGACAGAACAAATAGATGAAGCGGCAGAGCAGTTTGAAAAAGTCCTTGAGCAGGATGAGAATCATGCTGACAGTTATTTTAACCTTGGGGTTGCTTACGCATATAAAGAGGATGCCCATAAAGCTTTAAGCATGTTTAACAAAGCATTAGAGATCCAGCCTGAACATGCACTGGCTGCGAATGGAAAAAAACAGATGGAAGAGATTATCGGGCAGGAAGATTAAAAAGAAGGTGACGATATGAATCAGCCAAATGAAGAAAGTAAAGATTATATCAAGGGAGAACTTCTTCATTTGATTTTTCATAACGAGGAGTCTCTGTACACTGTAGCGAAAATCCGGGTTAACCAGTCTTCTGAGAAACTCGATGATAAAGAAGTCACCGTTGTAGGGATGATGACGGAACCTGAAAGAGACGTTACTTATATGTTTACCGGGCAGTTTTCAGATCATCCCAGGTTCGGCAGGCAATATAAATTCGACCAGTTTCAGAAAGTGATTCCGGAAACAGAGCAGGGAATTATACTGTATTTGTCCAGCGACCGGTTTCCTGGGATTGGAAAAAAAACTGCAGAGATGATTGTTAATGAACTTGGGGTCAACTGTATTTCTGTCATATTAGAAAATCCGTCAGTACTGGAAAGTGTGCCTAAGCTTAAACAGGAAAAAGCTTCACATGTTTATAAAACCCTTTTGGAAGATCAGGGGATTGAACAGGTTTTGTTAAAGCTGTATAAATACGGTTTCGGGATTCAGCTTGCCATGAAAGTGTATAAAGCTTACCAGGTTGAAGCTTTGGAGATCATCAGCTCAAACCCATACAAAATGGTCGAAGATATAGAGGGGATAGGATTTGCTAAAGCCGATTTAATAGGGAAAAAACAAGGTCTGACAGGCAATCATCCTGACCGTTTAAAAGCAGCGGTACTGTTCGTTCTTCAGGAACAATCTCTTAGTGAAGGCCATGTCTTTGCTCTAAATGAAACTGTAGTATCAGAGGCAAAGATGTTACTTGAGAAAGATTCAGGAGATGAGATTTCCCCGTTAGACATTGCAGACCAGGTCATTGCTCTTGGCGAAGAGGGGAAGATAATTGTAGAAAAAGAAAAAATGTATTTACCTTCCTTGTATTTTGCTGAACAAGGAATTGCCACTAATTTAAACAGGCTGATGGCCTCTAAAAATGAATTAGATGAATACCCCGAATCGGAGTTCCTAAAAGCGCTGGGCGAAGTGGAAGAAGAACTGGGAATCAGTTATGCCCCATCCCAGAAAGAAGGAATTCAACAGGCTCTCCATTCCCCTTTAATGATTTTAACCGGAGGTCCGGGAACTGGTAAGACGACTGTTATTAAAGGTCTTATTGAAGTATTCGGCCTACTTAAAGGCGTTTCCGTCAGTCCGGAGGATTATAAAAATAAGAAAAAGCCCTTTCCTATCGTGATGGCTGCTCCAACTGGAAGAGCGGCTAAACGAATGAGCGAATCTACTGGCCTCCCTTCTTCCACTATTCATCGGATGCTGGGTTATAAAGGGGAAGGAAACGGTTATTTTGAAAAAGACGAAGATGAACAGATAGACGGGGATGTGCTTATTGTCGATGAAATGTCTATGGTCGATACGTGGCTGGCCAACCAATTATTTAAAGCGGTCCCAAATCATATGCAGGTCATCTTTGTAGGGGATGAAGACCAGCTCCCGTCTGTTGGTCCAGGTCAGGTTTTCTCTGATTTGCTTGAATCGGCTGCGGTTCCTGCTGTTCGGCTTACAGATATTTACCGTCAGTCTGAAGGATCTAAAATCATTGAATTCTCGCACCAGATTAAGGATGGGGAGCTTCCGGAGTCAGTCGACCAGCAAAGCAGAGATTTACGCTTTTTTCCGTGCGGACCTGATAAAGTGCCTGAAGCAGTCAAACAAATTTGTGAGCGTGCAATGACTAAAGGGTTTACAGCGAGAGATATTCAAGTTCTGGCTCCGATGTACCGGGGAGTGGCGGGGGTGGAGAACCTTAATGACACACTCCAGACATTGTTTAATCCTAAATCGGACCAAAGAAGAGAAGTGCCGTTTGGAAACGTCGTTTACAGAACCGGCGATATGGTGCTTCAACTCGTAAATAATCCGGAAGATAATGTGTTTAACGGCGACAGAGGGGAAATTGTCTCAATAAAAACAGAAAAAGAAACATCTGAAAAACAGCTGGAAATTATCATCTCCTTTGACGGGCTGGAAGTTACCTATACGAAGCCTGACCTCACGCAAATTACCCATGCTTATTGCTGTTCAATTCATAAGTCACAGGGAAGTGAATTTCCGATTGTTATTATGCCGATCGTTAAAAGCTACTACCGGATGTTAAGAAAAAAACTGATTTACACGGGTGTTACCCGTGCTAAAAACTTTCTGCTTCTATGCGGTGACTGGAAAGCGTTGGAGATAGCGGTCGAATCCAATCGTGAAGAAATCCGTCAAACGACACTGAAAGAGAAATTAATAAATGGGCTGGAAAAGGAAAATGCGAATGAATCAGCGGGTGCTGCGAAAGACTAAGAATGTTCGGAGGGAGTGAAGCCCTTGAGAACTTTTGATAAAGTCAAAGGAGCACCCGTTTTTTGCGGGAAAACAAACTGTCTGCTCGGCGTTATTTCTGACTTGACTTACTGCAGTAAGGAGGGAAGGATAACCGGCTATTGGATTCAAAACCACCAATGGTGGTCGAGAAAACATGTTCTTCCAATTAAGGGTAACTATCAAAGGACAAAAAAAGGATTTTTTATTCATCGGAACCAGGTCCTTACTCCCTTGGATGATAATGAGAGACGTTTCTTCCATGGAAAGGACCGGATGATAGGCAAACCGGTCGTTAAACAGGATGGGGACATGGTAGGAATTGTCGAAGATGTATATTTTCTGCCAAACTCGGGAAGAATTCTAGGGTACGAATTGACCGAAGGCCTGTTTGAGGATTTCAAGCGGGGCATTATGGTCAAAAAAACAGGAGATAGCGGCATTTCCTTTAAAGGTTCGTCTCTCCTGATTCATTAATTACCTTAGGAGGGGTTCCGATGAAGTGCCCTAATTGCAGAAGCAAAGATATTGGAAAGATAGGATCAAACCAATATTACTGCTGGAACTGTTTTATCGAGCTGACGATATCCAATGGCCAATTACACCTCCACCAGGTGGAAGCAGACGGATCGTTGAGCTCCCTTGACGATCTTTTCACAGAAAATGAACGACAGATTGATCTGTAAATTGTGAAAGACGGGGGGTGATCATTGTGAGAACCCTGGCCTCAATCCTTATGCTTGGAGCAGGTGCTTATGCCTATTCTGCTTCCATGGACAGAAAAACAAGGAAAAGATGGAAAAGACGGATGAATCAGGTCAACTTTTCCTTTATTGAAGACTTAATGCCGAGAAGAAGAACTTTAAGGCGTATGCGGAGACAAATGACCAGAGCCTTTTCTTAAAACCTGTTACATTCAGATCAAATGACAGAAGGCAGACGTAATTTGCGTCTGCCTTTTACGCTACTATCCGTAAGGAGGATTCCAGGTGAAAGATAACGAGGAAATGAAACGATGGATTTACCGTCTTATCATTGTCTTATTAATTGGATTAATACTTGCGGGAACAATCTTATTTCTTCAATATACAGGTCCCTTTTTCAGGCTTTTCTTCAAAGTGCTTACTCCTTTTCTTTTCGCCGGCTTTATCATCTATCTGCTTCATCCGGTAGTGGAAAAACTGGAGAAAGCAAATATACCAAGACCTTTATCCATTTTTATTATTTTTTCGTTATTTCTTGTTCTTACCGTCGCCGGACTGTTGAAAGCCTCTCCCTATATTATCGAAGAAGGAAGAGAATTACTGACACAACTGCCAGAATTAGCAGGAACCTACAGAGAATTCACCGTTGAATTTACAAACCAGGCGGCATTCTTGCCGGACACCTTTCAACAGCGGATGGATAACTGGATTTCCCGCGGTGAAGGCTGGGTTGCGGGCGCATTGGAAGAACTTGGAGCAGCGTTGGTTAGTTTATTAGACTGGGCGCTGCTGCTTATTGTTATTCCGTTTATTGTTTTTTACGGATTAAAAGACTTTCCTTTATTAAAGAATACAAGCTGGTATTTAACACCCAAAAAAATGAGAAGAAACGGGAAACAGCTGATCATGGCAGTTGATCAAACGCTTGGCTCGTATATAAGAGGTCAGCTGATCGTATGTATTGTCGTCGGTCTTCTGGCATGGGGGGCCTTTTGGGTTATTGATATGCCGTATGGCACTCTTCTGGCTATTTTTATTGGGGTAACTAATATTATTCCGTATTTCGGTCCTATCCTCGGTGCTGTGCCTGTCATACTGCTCGCTCTGACAGAATCTTTTCAGCTTGTTCTTTTAGGAATTGCAGCGGTTTTTATTATCCAGATTGTCGAAGGAAATATACTGGCCCCTGTGATTGTTGGCAAAAGTATCCATACCCATCCTTTGCTGATTATTTTCGCCCTGGTCATAGGGAACGAGATGGGAGGCATCATAGGACTTATTCTTGCAGTGCCTGTATTAGCTGTTCTTAAAGTTCTGCTTCTTCATTCAAGGAAAATTGTCAGAGAGCGCCGTGGCATCTATGATTGACAAATGTATAACACATTTTTATAATTACTCATATAAAGCACTACATAAGAACTTGATGACGGAGATATATTTCCAGTACCCATTCCAGCCGCACACGCGGAAAGCAGAGAGGAATTCCTGAGGCTGAAAGAATTCCGGATGAAGACTGGTAATAAGCTACTCCTGAGAGCGGGCTAAAACCTGCCGGTGCACAGCCGTTAATTGTGATGAGGTGACAGACAAAGGCAGTTTTGTCTGTAACTAGGGTGGTACCGCGTGAATATTCTCGTCCCTTTTGCAGGGAGGAGTTTTTTTATGTCCAAAAACATAAATATTGAGGTTAAAAAGGAGGAAGGAAAGATGAAACATTTAACGTCAGCCGAAGTGAGACAAATGTTTCTCGATTTTTTTAAAGAAAAAGGACACGATGTGGAGCCTAGTGCTTCTTTAGTCCCGCATGAGGACCCGTCTCTTTTATGGATCAACAGTGGCGTGGCAACCTTAAAGAAATACTTTGATGGAAGGGTTATTCCTGATAATCCGAGGATTGCAAATGCACAAAAATCCATTCGGACAAACGACATTGAAAATGTAGGAAAAACAGCCCGGCATCATACCTTTTTTGAAATGCTTGGAAACTTTTCCATTGGCGACTATTTTAAGAAAGAGGCTATTCATTGGGCTTGGGAATTTTTAACTGATAAAAGATGGATCGGGTTTGAGCCTGAAAAACTAGCCGTAACCATTTACCCGGATGATGACGAAGCATTTGAAATCTGGCATAAGGAAGTAGGGCTGCCTGAAGAGAGGATTATCCGTTTAGAGGAAAATTTCTGGGATATCGGGGAAGGACCATGTGGCCCGAATACAGAAATATTTTATGACCGCGGGGAAGAATACGGAAATGACCCAGATGATCCCGAAATGTATCCAGGCGGAGAAAATGAAAGACATTTAGAAGTATGGAACCTTGTATTTTCCCAGTTTAACCATAATCCTGATGGAAGCTATACACCGCTGCCGAAGAAAAATATTGATACCGGTATGGGGCTTGAAAGAATGGTTTCAGTCATTCAGGACGCAAGAACAAACTTTGACACTGACCTGTTTTTGCCGATAATCCGTTTAACGGAAGAAATTTCTGGAAAAAGTTATGGTAAGGCTGTCGAAAATGATACGGCTTTTAAAGTAGTTGCAGATCACATCAGAACGGTTACTTTTGCTGTATCGGACGGCGCTCTTCCATCCAACGAAGGCAGGGGGTATGTGCTGCGCCGTCTTTTAAGGAGAGCAGTCCGTTATGCTAAACAGTTAAATATTCATGAACCCTTCATGTATAAGCTAGTCCCGACTGTTGGAATGATAATGGCTGATTTCTATCCTGAAGTAAAAGAAAAGCAGGAATTCATTCAAAAAGTGGTGCGTACAGAAGAAGAGCGTTTCCATGAAACTTTAACAGATGGGCTTGTCATGCTGAATAAACTTATTGAAAAAGCAAAAGCTGATAGAGTTGAGACCATTTCAGGAGTGGAGGGTTTCAAACTATATGACACATACGGATTTCCAGTTGATTTAACCGAGGAATATCTGGAAGAGGCTGGTCTTAAGCTTGACCGTTCAGGGTTTGATCAGGAGATGGGCAAACAGAGAGAAAGAGCCCGTGCTGCCAGGCAGGAATCCGGTTCAATGCAGCTTCAGGATGAAGTGTTAGGCAGTATTCAGGAGCAAAGTAAATTTGTGGGGTATTCTGAACTTGAAACACATTCATCAGTCAAAGCGATTGTCAAAGAGGGCTCGCTGGTGGAGATGGCAAATGAAGGAGACGATATTCAAGTTATTCTTGATAAAACACCATTTTATGCCGAAAGCGGCGGCCAGGTTGCTGATAAGGGAATAATGTTCAATGAATCAGTAACGCTGGAAGTTAAAGACGTGCAGAAAGCTCCTAACGGACAAAATCTTCATAGAGTCAATGTGAAAAAAGGTTCCTTAAAAATAGGAGAAGTTCTCAACACAGAAGTAAACAGCTCTTCCCGGACAGGAATTGTAAAAAATCATACAGCAACACACCTGCTTCATCAGGCTTTGAAAGATGTACTTGGCGATCACGTTAACCAGGCTGGGTCACTGGTCAGCCAAGACCGTCTGCGTTTCGATTTCTCCCATTTCGGTCAACTTACAGAAGAAGAAATAGACCAGATTGAAAATATGGTGAACGAAAAAGTGTGGGAAGGCATTCAAGTTTCCACAATGAATAAAACATTAACCGAAGCTAAAGAAATGGGGGCCATGGCTCTTTTTGGCGAGAAGTACGGCGAGGAAGTCCGTGTCGTTCAAGTAGATGATTACAGTTTAGAATTGTGCGGGGGCTGCCATGTAAACAATACAGCGGAAATCGGCTTATTTAAAGTCGTCTCTGAAGCAGGAATAGGCGCAGGTATTCGTCGAATAGAAGCAGTAACAGGGGAAAAAGCCTATGAATACATGAACAGTCAAGTCGATCAGCTGCGGGAAGCTGCCAGTTTGCTGAAAACAAAACTGACGGATGTCCCTTACAGGATCGCTCAGCTTCAAACCCAATTAAAAGAAAAAGAAAAAGAAAACGAATCACTCTCAGCTAAAATGGCTCAGGCACAGGCAGGGAGTTTACTGGATGACGTGCAGGAAGTAGCCGGAGTGAAAATACTGGCTAAGAAAGTCAATGCAGCAGACATGAACGCATTAAGAAAAATGGCTGATTCACTGAAAGATAAAATGGAATCTGGAATTTTAGTTTTAGCTGCGGTCACACAGGAAAAAGTAAGTATTGTCGCCAGTGTTTCCAAAGATTTAGTCAAGGAAGGCCACCATGCAGGAAACCTGGTTAAAGAAGTGGCTGTAAAATGCGGCGGAGGCGGAGGCGGACGCCCTGATATGGCTCAAGCAGGAGGGAAAGACCCTTCTCAAATAGACGAGGCTTTAGAAATGGTTCCTGATTTAGTAAAAAGAAATGTCTAAATGAAGCAGAATCGTGTACAATAGTAGACAAATCCAATTAAAATACGGAACGGTTTATGAGACCTTTTCTTGCCAAGAAGAAGAGAGGTGTGGTTGTTTTGAGTTCAATGGACAGAACAATGAAATTTAATTTTAATGACGATTCAATGGACGAGGATGTAAAAGAGGTTTTAATGAAAGTGTATTCCTCGCTTGAAGAAAAGGGATATAATCCTATTAATCAAATTGTAGGTTATCTTTTATCAGGCGATCCGGCTTATATTCCCCGCCATAACGATGCACGGACTCTTATTAGGAGAATTGAACGGGATGAGTTAATTGAGGAGCTTGTGCGCTCGTATTTAGCTCATCATCAAAAGGAGAAATCATGAAAGTAATAGGTCTGGACGTAGGCAGCAAAACGATAGGCGTCGCTGTCAGCGACGCTTTGGGCTGGACAGCTCAAGGTGTCGAAACAATAAAACGTAATCCTGAAAATGAAGAAGAGGATTACGAACGTATTAAAAAGGTTATTGATGAAAATGATGTTACTAAAATTGTAGTCGGGCTGCCGAAAAATATGAACGGTACGATCGGACCAAGCGGTGAACTTTGCCAGGCATTTGCTGAAGAACTGGCAGGACGGACAGGGCTCCCTGTTGATCTATGGGATGAAAGATTAACGACAGTGGCAGCGGAACGCATGCTGGTCACCGCTGATGTGAGCCGTAAGAAAAGAAAAAAAGTTATAGATAAGATGGCAGCCGTTATGATTTTACAAGGATATCTTGATCGACAAAAATAAGGAGGCGATAATATGTCAGAATTTCAAATTAACCAGCCGGGCGATGACGACCGCATCGTAATTCCAGATGAGAATGGAGATGAACACTTATTTCAAGTGTTATTTACATTTGATGTAGACAGTACGGGGAACTCCTATATGGTGTTAGCACCGGAAGGCTCCAATGAAAGTGAAGAGGAAGAAATTGAAGTCCATGCTTTCAGATACGAAGAGCCGGAAGGCGGCGACCTCTCTCTTTACCCTATTGAAACGGATGAAGAATGGAATATGGTTGAAGAATTATTAAATACATTCGCTGAAGAGGATTTAGAAGAAGAGAATTAATCTTTTAAACCTGCTTTAATAAATGAAATCTTCCGCCGCCTCTAATACAGGTTAAGGCTGGATTATATAATTATTTTAATGAACTCCGGACAATATCTTACGATGTTGTCCGGATGTTTTTTTGATTAAAGGATGGCTCTCCTGTACCAGGTTGATGTTCCCGAGGGCTTGTCTTCAACTAACCATAGTCTCTTGGTTTATGTTATATACAGTGTTTTACTGAATAAGAGGCTAATCGGGAGGGATATCCCGGCGGATCTATTGTCGAATGCGGACAGCTTCTTACATTCTTCCATGAAGGTGCGTTATCTTACTTTCTCCTGGAGGTTTATAGAAAAATTATCCTGTCGATTTCACTCAAAATATCGAATTTTTTTAAAGATATAGTATAATAGGGAAGGTGAAAGGAGTGGCAGTCAGTGGCAGAAGACACAACAAACGATTCCAACAAAAATTTAAACGAAAAGCATAAAACCAAACTTGAAGAAACAAAAAGGGAAGCAGGCTTGGTAAGAAAAATAGTCCTTATATTTGTTATAACAATCATAGTGGCAGTCGTCGCCGGCGGTTTAGGAGCATACTTTTATGTGAAAGGTGCAATTGGCCCGGTTGATGAAGAAGATGATGAAGTCGTTGAGGTGACAATCCCAATCGGTTCCAATCCTTCTTCTATTGGTGAAATTCTTGAAGAAGAAGGGGTGGTCTCCAGTGCCTCTATGTTTCGCTATTATGTCCGTTTTCAGAATGCGTCAGGGTTTCAGGCAGGAGATTACCAATTGACCAGAGCCATGAGCATGGATGAGATTATAGACCATTTAAAAGAAGGACGAGTATATGAAGATTATGCGACATCCTTTACGGTGCCAGAAGGGCGCTGGGCTGAAGATATTTTTGTAAGAGTGGCTGATGAAACGAATCTTAAGGCTGAAGAGCTGGCAGAAATCGCCAGGGATGAAGAATATCTGGAAGAATTAATTGAGAGATATAAGTTCCTTGAAGAGGATATATTTGGTGAAGATATCAGAGAACCGCTGGAAGGGTATTTATTCCCGGCACGATACGACTTTGTGGAAGAAGAAGTCAGTGCTGAGCAGGTTATTGAGGCGATGCTTGACAGAACTAATTCCATACTTGAAAGCCGCCAGGCATCTGCTTCAGATGATTCTTACCACGCTTTGATGACAAAAGCTTCAATAATTGAGGGAGAAGCAAGAACAGACGAGGAACGAGCGACGATTTCAGGGGTGATTGAAAACCGGTTAAGCGCGTCCATGCCTTTACAGATGGATCCTACGATTGCTTACGCTCATGAAGAACACTTATCACGAACTTTAAACGCACACCTTGATATTGAGTCTCCT
The DNA here is from genome assembly GCF_021028955.1 of Salipaludibacillus sp. CUR1. Taxonomy (GTDB): domain Bacteria; phylum Bacillota; class Bacilli; order Bacillales; family Salisediminibacteriaceae; genus Salipaludibacillus. The sequence continues at coordinate 31,516 of NZ_JAIWPE010000006.1, read as the reverse complement.
TATAACACTTATAAAAATGCCGGCCTGCCGCCGGGACCTATAAATAATCCTGGTGAAGCTTCGATTGCCGCAGCTCTTGAACCTGAATCCCATGAGTATATTTACTTCTACCATTCACCGGATGGAGAGGTCCACTTTAATGTCAATTATTCCGACCACGAGGAAGTGGTCGAACACTACCAGAATTCAAATGAATGATATGGTGAAAACAAGGAGAAACTGCTGATAAAGTAGCATTCTCCTTGTTTTTATGTTAAAATATATCGGTCAAAGACAAACATAGGGCAATTTTAATTCAAAAGCACCTGAAGGAGGCGCTTTTTTTATGGAAAAAGGCGACAAAACTGCCTTATATCTTTCATCACTTATAAAAGAAAGACCTGCAGAGATAAAAGAAATAGAAGACTATGCATATAAGCATCACGTGCCTATCATGGAAGCTGACGGGTTGGAGACCATGCTGCAATTTCTTAGAATCCATAATCCCGTTCGCATTCTGGAAATCGGTACGGCAATAGGATATTCTGCCATTCGTATGCTTCAAGCTGCTCCCGATGCCATCATTTATACAGTTGAAAAAGATGAAGGACGGATCCAGGAAGCATTAAAAAATGCACGCTCAGTTGGAGTGCATAAGCGTTTTAATCTGGTCCAAGGGGATGCCCTCGAAGTGAAAGAAGAAATTGCGGAAAAAGCGCCTTATGACGTGTTGTTTATTGATGCGGCTAAAGGACAGTATGAGAATTTCTTCTCAATATATGAGCCTATGGTTAAAGAAGGCGGCCTAATATTTTCAGATAATGTCCTTTTTAAAGGGTTTGTTTCAGGGGAAAAAGAGCCGGAAAGCCGCCGCCTCTCTTCAATGGTAAATAAACTGAGGAAGTTTAACGATAAATTAATGAAAGATCCGCGTTTTGACTCAGTTTTACTCCCTGTAGGAGATGGTTTGATGGTAAATGTAAAACGAAACACGGGGAAAGAAATACAGGAAGGTGAAAAAGCATGAAAAAACCAGAGTTGTTAGTCACGCCTACGAGTGTGGAAGACATCGCTCCTCTTATTGATGCCGGCGCAACCGCTGTTATAATTGGAGAAGAAAAATATGCCTTGAGGCTTGCTGGGGATTTCAGCAGGAAAGAGGTTGAAGAAGCCACAAAAATTGCACATGAAAAGGGAGCGAAAGTATACGTGGCTATGAACGCCCTTTTTCACAATGATACACTTCCTCTATTACCGGACTATATTCAATTTTTAGACCGTACTGGGGTTGACGCCATTGTATTTGGAGATCCAGCCGTTTTAATGAATGTAAGGGAGCATGCTCCTCAAATGAAGCTTCATTGGAACACAGAAACGACTGCTACCAACTGGTATACAGCTAATTACTGGGGAAGAAAAGGGGCAGCTCGTGCCGTGCTGGCCCGTGAATTGAATATGGATTCTATCATTGAAATAAAAGAAGAAGCTGAAGTGGAAATTGAAGTACAGGTTCACGGGATGACTTGTATGTTCCAGTCTAAACGTATGCTGGTCGGGAATTATATGGCCTTTCAAGGAAAGGACCTGGAAGTACAGGGGAGAAGTAAAGATCGAAGCTTAATTTTGCATGATCCGGAAAGGGATGCGAAATATCCGATCTGGGAAGACGAGAACGGAACACATATTATGAGTCCTAAAGATATGTGCATTATCGATGAATTAGACGAGATGCTTGATGCAGGGATTGATTCATTTAAGATAGACGGAATATTAAAAGATTTTAACTATATTAAAAAGATGACCGCCCTATACAGACAAGCGATAGACCTTTATACGGAAGAGCCGGAAGCGTATAACAGCAAAAAAGACGAGCTGCTTGATGAAGTTAAATCAGTACAGCCAGCGAACCGGGATCTTGATACAGGGTTTTTCTTTAAAGAATCGGTTTACTAATCTTTGTAGCGGTACTTTGAGAAAAAGGATAAGAAAACCTGAGGCTTTTGCAAGAGCTTGGCTGTTTGCCAAGTTTTTCTCATATTAAACCAGGTAGGAAAAGGAGTGATCACCTATGAAACAACAAACAGTAAAACGACCTTCAGAGGGCAGACGTGTGATCACGAAGAAGCCCGAACTGTTGGCACCGGCAGGAAACCTTGAAAAACTGAAAATAGCTGTTCATTACGGCGCCGATGCTGTATTTATAGGCGGACGGGACTTTGGATTGAGGTCAAATGCAGATAACTTCTCTATAGAAGAAATGGCTGAAGGCGTCAAGTTTGCTAATAAGTATGGTGCGCATATTTATGTAACAACTAATATATTTGCCCATAATGAAAATATGGATGGTCTCGCAGAATATTTGGAGGATTTGGAAAAGGTAGGAGTTACAGGAATTATTGTAGCTGATCCATTAATTATTGAAACTTGTAAACGTGTGGCACCTAAACTGGAAGTCCACCTTTCTACGCAGCAGTCCCTGTCAAACTGGCAGGCAGTTAAATTTTGGAAAGAAGAAGGGTTGGACAGAGTAGTTCTGGCCCGTGAAGTCGGTTTAGCAGAAATGCTGGAAATGAAAGCGAACGTGGATATAGAAATAGAAACATTTATACATGGAGCGATGTGTATTTCTTATTCAGGTCGCTGTGTATTAAGCAATCATATGACAGCGAGAGATTCCAACAGAGGCGGATGCTGTCAATCTTGCCGGTGGGACTATTTTCTTTATGAAGAAGATGGCGCAAGTGAACAGAAGACTGGTGAAAAAGCTCTGTTTAATGTTGATGACGCTCCTTTTGCCATGTCACCGAAAGACCTTAATTTAATTGAAGCCATACCTAAGCTGGTAGACGCAGGAATTGACAGTCTTAAAGTTGAAGGGCGAATGAAATCTATTCATTATGTTGCCACCGTAGTAAGTGTTTACAGAAAAGTAATTGATGCGTACTGTGAGAATCCTGATAACTTTAAGATCGATAATGAATGGCTTAAGGAATTAGCAAAATGCGCAAACAGGCCTACAGCTCCTGCATTCTTTGAAAATACACCTGGCCACGAAGAGCAGATGTTCCGTAATCACAGCCAGAAAACGACTTTTGATTTTGCCGGACTTGTGTTAGATTATGATGAAGAAACAGAGATTGTCACACTTCAGCAACGAAACCATTTCCGTCCTGGAGATCAAATAGAGTTTTTTGGGCCTGAAATCACGAATTTCACTCAAAAAGTTGAAAAGATATGGGATGAAGACGGTGAAGAGCTGGATGCGGCAAGACACCCTCTTCAGATAGTCAAATTTAAAGTTGATAAACAAGTAAAACCTTATAATATGATGCGAAAGGAACAGTTAACATGAGTAAAAAACCTGTCATCATTGGTGTAGCCGGCGGATCGGGTTCGGGTAAAACGACAGTGGCAAATGAAATTTACTGTAAATTTCCTGAGCAGTCCATCCTTATGATAGAACAAGATGCTTATTATAAAGATCAGACACATTTGCCGATGGAAGAAAGATTAAAAACAAATTATGACCACCCTTTAGCCTTCGATAATGATTTGCTGCTTGATCATTTAAAGCGGTTAGTCAACCGGCAACCTGTTGAAAAGCCAGTTTATGACTATGCTAATCATACACGTTCAGATGAAGTAGTTAATGTCGAACCGAGGGATGTCATTATATTAGAAGGTATCCTTATTCTTGAAGATGATCGCCTGAGAGATGTGATGGATATAAAGCTTTTTGTAGACACCGACTCCGATTTAAGGATTATACGGCGACTGATGAGGGATATACAGGAACGCGGCCGGACAATCGATTCAGTCATTGACCAGTATACGTCTGTAGTGCGGCCGATGCATCTTCAATTTATTGAGCCTACTAAGCGTTATGCGGATATTATTGTTCCTGAAGGCGGGCATAATCATGTTGCTATTGATTTAATGGTGGCAAAGATTAAAACAGTACTTGAAGAGAAGGCAATGATTTAGGCCTTCATTAAACATTTTGAAGAATATATGAACTACTTGGCTAAAAGCTGAGTTTTGTATATAATAGCTAAGAGGAACGCAGGAAATCATTTCTAGAAACGGTTTTTTTTGAAATAAATGTAAGACCTACGGCGCCCTGATCTGTTCAGCCATGCTTGAACAGGTTGGGCGCTTAAGGTTTATTGACGCCTATGAATTTTAGGGAATATTAATTTTTACAGGATTTTATAAGGAAAACTTGTTAAATGAATTGGTTTTCATTATACTACCATCATATATATTTAAAAAGGTGGTCATTTTTCTGTAAGCAGTTCATATGGTAAATCAACACCGTTTCTGCATTTCCCGTATATTTTTTATTAGGTAAGGAAACATGAAAGCGTTCACTTGGATGTATTAATTTTAAGGAGTGGAAAAACAATGACAGAAGAAAAACACTATATGACTATGGAAGGTAAAGAAAAACTCGAGAAAGAACTGGAGTATTTAAAGACTGAACGGCGAAAAGAAGTCGTAGAAAGAATAAAAGTAGCGCGAAGCTTCGGAGATCTATCAGAGAACTCGGAGTATGATTCGGCAAAAGAAGAACAGGCGTTTGTGGAAGGCAGAATCCAGCAGATTGAAGGTATGATTCGTAATGCTGAAATTATTGAAGAGGATTCTGACAGCTCTGTTGTTTCTCTTGGGAAAAAAGTTACTTTTAAAGAGCTTCCTGATGGTGATGAAGAAGAATACATTATTGTAGGGCGTGCGGAAGCAGACCCTATTGAAGGGAAAATCTCTAATGATTCTCCAATGGCGCAAAGTTTAATCGGCAAGGGTATCGGTGAGCAGGTTGTAGTATCTACTCCCGGCGGAGACATGACTGTTGAAATTACAGAAGTGTCATAAAACACCAAATGGATTGAAATCACCCTGGTCTTTAAAAGACTGACGGGTGATTTTTTACATAGTAAGTCTCTTATGAAAAGAGGAAAGCCGCTTTAATTTTGGCCGGCAGTATTAGTCGAAACCTAAAAGACGGTCAAAGTTGGGGACTGCTGGTCGAAATTTATCCATAAATGAATTATAATATATGTAGATTTGGACTGGAAAAAGGGAGGAAAGTGTTTGATGAGTAATAATTACCCGCCTATGCGTTCGGATAACAAAAAGAAAAGACGCCTTAATACTATTCTTAATGTTTCAATAGGACTTGTAGCTTTATTAATTATTTTTGTCTCCGCTACTTTAATTTTTGGAGGCGGCGATGACAATGAGGTGGCTGTTACAAATAATAACGATCTCAACAACGAAGAAGAAAACACCAATAGCGGTGATATATCGATCGACCAGCCCGGCAATGAAGAAAACGACAATGAAAATAACACTCTGAATGATAACAATGAAAATGATGAAGTGAATGATGGTAATAACACTAATGAAAGTAATAATAATGAGGAGTCAAATACGGAAGATTCAGCTGATAATGCAAATAACGAAGGTAATTTAAACAATGAAGATGATAATAATGAAGGCAATGAAGACAATGCTGAAAATGAAGCCAATGAAGCTGAAGAAGGAAATGAAGAAACAGAAACCAATGAGGAAAACACAACTGAATCTGACGGTGAATGGGGACCGGTTGGCACAGTTCAGGAAGAGCCGTTTACACCTGTATACCAGACGGACCACGTTAATTGGGAAGAAATGACCAGAGCTTTATCGCACGCTACAGGGCTCAGCGAAGATGAAATGGAAGTATGGCAAATAAGAAACGGCGGGAACCAGCACACGGCAATTGGAACAGTAAGCACTTATGATAACCGTTTTGAACCTTACAAAGTTGAACTTAACTGGGTTGAAAATGAAGGCTGGATGCCTGTGTCTGTTGAGGAGCAAAGCTCTAATCCGTATGTAAGCCGCTAAGTTTTAAAGCTGAAAGTTAAGAAAAAGATTTAATGACAAGACTGGGACAAAAGAATAGTAATCATAAAGAAAGCCGAACAAAATATTTGAATTTTGTTCGGCTGTTCTTTTTGAGAAAAGGAGTGATTTCAGCCATCCCAGGCGGACGCTTGCCCAGGGGCTTGTCCTTTTCAGCTAAAGGTTAAGGATTTTTCTAATAAAGTAATATCACGGTTTATTGTTTTTGTTTAAAATGCACAGCTGCTGTGTATATTTTTTTGCCTGTTTTAGGGTCTATGGTCAGCTGATGGGAAACATTGTAAACTTCAAGCATAATCGCCTGGTTGTCATCTATTTTTTTTGAAATTTGTTTCTCCAGAAGCTGAAGCGTGGCTGCTTCAAAAAATTCTACTTTATCTTTTAAAGTATCCGTTTGAAAAATCATCTTGTCCACTCCTTTTATTGTTGTCATAACAGAAAGCCCGCTTCTTATTTTAAATAAAAGATAGAGAGACGGCAATACAGGATAAGAAATGGTTCTTGTTCCCCGGCTTGTCATAGGCTATGATAGAAAAAGTGAAACTTTTGCGAAAAAGGGTGGTATTATGCGTGTCGGAATTATCGGAGCCATGGAAGAAGAAGTTGAACTTTTGAAATCTGAAATGGTCCTTGAAGAAGAAAATGTCATAGCTGGTTCAGAGTTTTTTATTGGCCGATTAAACGGGGTAGATGTTATTTTAGCTAAATCTGGAATCGGAAAAGTAAATGCAGCGATCAGCACAACGCTAATGAACCAGCTGTTTTATCCTGACCTTATTATAAATACAGGTTCTGCTGGCGGCTTCCATCAGAACCTGGCGGTAGGTGATATAGTTATTTCTACACAAGTCCGCTACAATGATGTAGATGCAACGGTATTTGGTTACGAATTCGGCCAGGTACCGAGGATGCCTGCCTTTTATGAGGCTGACCATGAACTGATAGGTCTTGCAGAAGAATGTGCTGATGAGGTGGGAGTCCATTCTATTAAAGGCTTGATTATTTCAGGGGACTCCTTTATGAGCGACCATGCGCGTGTAGAAGAAATCCGCACTAAATTTGAAGATCCTTATTGCGCAGAAATGGAAGCGGGAGCTATTGCCCAGGTGTGTTATCAGTTCCAAAAGCCGTTTGTCATTATAAGGTCACTATCTGATGTAGCCGGAAAAGATGCCAAAGTCTCTTATGACCAGTTCCTTGAGACAGCTTCAGTAAATTCCGCTAATATGGTTTTACTTATGCTGGAAGAACTACGGAAGCAGAAGTAACTGCTGGCACATAAGGAATACATTACTACATCACTCGGTTGCCTGCCATGTTATACTTGAAATAGTTTGATTAACACGTATTAAATGAGGTGCTTATTATGTCGGAAGAGAAAGTTACTAAATTACAGCACAAGGTAGAAGATTACCGGCGCTTTGCCTTTATTTTAATTGCACTGGCAGGTTTTCTAATGATTGGCACAGTTATTCCGAGTGAGTCTGTGCAGATCGCCCAGGAATGGTTAATTGTTTTTGTTTCTATCTTACTGGCAGGTGCTGTTTTATTACATGGTGTTTCTCTTAAAACAGAAAAACTGATAGTAGAAGATGAATAGTTTTATATAAAAGTTTTCATATGGAGGGGTCCCAAAAGGGATGCCCTCTTTTTTACTTTGTTTGTTTATCCGTGGGGTGAAGTTCTTTTAATGCATGTGTGAGAATTCTCGCTGTCAGTCCCCAGATGACATAGTCTTTGTATTCGTAAAACTGTTCGTTTATAACCCCTGTTCGCCAGTTATAGTTTTCTCCGTTTGGTATAAGGTGGTAAGGGAAGTTATCTTCCGGCACTGCTTCAAGTTTAATATAATGTTCTTTCGGCTCCATATTTAATAACTGTGAAACCGGAACATAGAATATATCTTCTACTTCATCTTTATTAATATTAAAGCCCGTGTCGGGTGGAAGAATCCCTATAAATGGAAAGAGCATTAATTTAAAAGGGGTCACCAGGTAATCGAGTTCCCCTAAAATTTCTACATCAGCAGGAGGAATACCCAGTTCTTCGCTCAATTCCCTTATGGCAGCATATTTTACAGTAGGATCAGTCTTATCCACTTTACCTCCTGGAAAACATACTTCACCAGGCTGGCGGACAAGACGGGATCTTACCTGGAAAATAAAATGTAATTCATGATTTAGTTCTATAAGAGGTACAAAAATAGCAAATTTTGTATAGGTATCACTATCCAGGACAGTCGCTTTCTTATTTCTTAAATGATTAAGAACAGAATCTGATAATTGCTTCATTCCAGACCAACCTTCCTTTCTTTCTTTCCTTTTTATCATACCAGATCTTTTGTTTACCATTGGAAAAACTGCTTAAGTCAGAATAGTTGAAAGTTAACCTTGGCGTTAAGGGGAAAGTTGGATATAATGAGGGAATACTAATGTCGGAGGTGTTGTGGAAATGAAGTTAACAGTTAAAAAACCTATTTTTGCTGAGTCTGCCAGTTATTTTGTCAACCGTGCAAGCCAGATCTCCGGAACCGTTTTAATTAAAAAGGAGCATTGGGTTATTGATGCAAAGAGCCTGCTGGGTATTTTGGCTCTCTCATTACAGCCGGGTCAGGAAATTGAGCTGGAGTTTGAAGGTGAACCTGACGAGCAATTTATTCAAGACTTAGAGCAGGCTGGCCTGTTTGAAAAGTGAGCATAAACATAATATAATCCGTCCGGAAAACGGCACTTAAGAAATATATATGCTGCTTTCCGGACGGATTTTCTTATACTGTGTTTATTTTAAATGTTTTTCGAACCATTGGGTTAATTCTTGCAGTCTTGCTTTCCTCAAGTGAGGAGGTCCGCTTCGTGATAATTCATGATTGGCATCAGGAAACCTTACAAAGCGGGTGTCTTTTCCTGATTGTTTTAAAGCCGTAAATAGCTGTTCAGCTTGTTCTATAGGACAGCGGAAATCTTTTTCCCCATGCATGATTAATAAAGGTGTCTCTATTTGATTCACGTATTTTAAAGGGGAATGTTTCCACAGTTTATCAGGGTCCTTTAATAGATCAGTCCCTATTTCCCACTCAGTGAAGAAATAGCCAATATCACTGACGCCGTAAAAACTGATCCAGTTGGATATACAACGCAGAGTCGCAGCTGCTTTAAAGCGATTAGTATGTCCAACAATCCAATTTGTCATAAACCCGCCGTAACTGCCTCCTGTTACTCCTAAACGCTTCTTGTCTATCCATGGATAATGGTCTGTTACAGTATCTGTAAAAACCATCACATCTTCGTAATCCATTCCTCCATAGTCTCCTCTGCAGGCATTGACGAATTCCTGGCCGTACCCGTGGCTGCCCCGGGGATTGGCATAGAAAACAGCATATCCTTTAGCAGCCAGCAGCTGGAGCTCGTGGAAAAAAGTATTTCCATACATCGCATGGGGGCCGCCGTGAATTTCAAGAATTCCAGGATAAGTTTCTCCTTCGGTGAATCCTGCCGGTTTAAGAAGCCATCCCTGTACAGACTTACCGTCTTTCGACATACTTATAATTTCTTCAGGTGTCTGCAGGTTCACTTTATCTGTAAAAGGTTTGTTCATAGAAGTCAGTTCGTTTAGTGACCTGTCTTCTAATGAGGAGGAATAGATTTCTCCAGGGTTTACAGGGGTGCTTATGCCTGCAATGATCTTTCCTGATTGCTGATGCAGGCTGCAGCTGTATACATGTTGATCCCCTGATGTGACTTGTTCAATGTCGCCGCTAAGTGACACATTATAGAGGTTTGTGCTGCCTTTAACGCTTGCCTGCACCAGCAAAGACTTCCCGTCTTTTGTCCACAGGGGACCTGGGTTCGATTGTCCTGATAAGATATCTCCTATACATGAATCGCCCATATGAACGTCCCAGTGATTAGTTAAACATTTTTTTTCGTCGTGTGCAGCTACATCAATTATCCATAATTTTGAGTGGGTAGCTCCTGCGAATTGTTTGGTATGTCCGTAACAGGCAATTTTTTTACCATCAGGCGAGAATACCCCGTGAGAGAATATTCCTTTGCCGTCTGTTAATTGATAATGCTCTTTAGTGTTTATATCCATCATATAAATATCTGATCCAATATGTTCGTCGCCTTGTTTGTTTGAATGATAAGCAATCATTTTTCCGTCAGGTGACCATCCGGAAGGTTCGTCATCAAATTCATCATCAGTTATAAACTCTATTGCATCCTTATTTAAATCATACAAAGCAAGCTGCTTGTTCGTTTCATCCAGAAAACCGGCTGCATCAGATTTATATTTTAACCGCTCAACAATCAGCGGTGCTTTTTTTTCTTCAGTGTCACCTTTACCGTTTAATTGATTGTCCGGCTGTGATCCTTTTTCAAAGGAAGTCGTGAAAAGGATTTTAGAAGAATCGGGCGACCAATACGGCTGGGAAGCTCCATTAGGAAGCTTAGTCACTTGTTTAGCCTCACCGCCATCTAAGGGCAGGAGATACAGCTGGGGCTTTGCTTTTTCTTCTTTTGCTGAAACAAAAACGATCCACCTGCCATCCGGTGAATAGCGTGGGGAGAGAACTTTTCCCGGGCCGTAAGTCCACTGTCTTGGTGTGTCCTCATTAAAACGCTGGACAAATAAGTGGGAGTTATAATTATCCTCTTCGGTTATAAACTGTCTTACAAAAGCAAATTCTTTTCCATCAGGTGATGGCTGGGGCTCGGTTAAAACATTAATATTTTTTAAGTCGTCAATAGTAAGTGTTCTTTTAGTTTCCATTAGTTCTCTCCTTTTCCAACAGATTTATCTTAAATTTTATCAAAAAAATTCGTAAACCGAAATAAATATCTTGTTGAACCCGTTTACATACTGTGATAAATTAAAAAGAGTAAACGTTTACGTAAAAGGAGAAAAATAAAGTGAGTATAACAATTAAAGATGTTGCCAGGCAGGCAGGGGTATCTATTGCAACAGTTTCACGGATCGTTAATGGTCAAAAAGGTTATGGTGAAAAAACAAAAGAACGCGTGTTAAAAACAATCGAGGAACTCGGTTATACTCCAAATGCGATTGCCAGAGGTCTCGTCGGACGTGAAACAAAATCCATCGGTGTCCTGCTTCCTAAGCTTTCCGGTCTCTTTGCTTCTAAGCTTCTGGAAGGAATGGAGGAAACGGCAAGAAATGAGGGTTACAGCCTTTTTGTCTGTCATACTGACTCTAAAGAAGACCGGGCGATTCAGGATCTGCAAGTGTTAAAAGAGAAACAGGTGGATGGCATTATTTATGCGAGTGACCAATTGTCGGAATCCCAGGGCCAGATGCTTAATAGTATGGTATGTCCTGCAGTTTTTGTGTCAACACAATCATTAACGCACCCTTTTCCTTATGTGAAAGTAGATGATTATCAGGCGGCCTGTACCGGGACACGTTATCTCATAGAAAAAGGACATAAGCAGATTGCTTTTATAGGCGGGAGCCTGGAAGATCCTATCGCTGGTAAACCCAGAGATGAGGGGTTTCGAAAAACAATGAAAGACCATCACCTTAAAGTAGAAGAATCTCTGACAGCATATGGTGATTTTCGTTTCCAGTCTGGAAAAGAGAACTTTAAAAACATCCTGAAAGCCGAGAAACCATTTACAGCCGTGTTTGCGGTGAGTGATGAAATGGCGGCGGGTGTTTTATCAGAAGCTTATGAACAAGGCATTTCTGTACCAGACGATTTAGCGGTGCTTGGATACGATAATACAATGGCAGCGGAAATGGCTATTCCCCCTTTAACAACCATTGCACAGCCTCTGGAAGAGATGGGGCAGAAAGCGGTAGAGCTGATATTATCGATCAGGGAAAATAAGGGGAATATTAATAAAAATAAAATCGTTAAACACAGAATTATAGAACGGAAATCTGTTCTTGAACGATCAAAAACAAAAGGTTTATTTTTATAAGGAGGCAGATAAAATGAGTCAGACAAAACAATGGTGGAAAGAAAGTGTCATTTATCAAATTTATCCCCGCAGTTTCAATGACAGCAACGGGGACGGGATTGGAGATCTGAAAGGCATTACTGAAAAGCTTGATTATTTAAAACAGCTGGGAATTGACGTTATCTGGCTGTCACCGGTCTACAAGTCTCCAAACGATGACAATGGATATGATATTAGTGATTATAAAGACATTATGGATGAATTCGGAACGATGGAAGACTGGGAGGAATTATTAGAAGCAGCTCACAGCAGAGGGTTAAAAATTATTATGGACCTTGTAGTCAATCATTCATCAGACGAACATGCCTGGTTTGCTGAATCCAGAAAGTCCAAAGACAACCCCTATAGGGATTACTACATATGGCGGCCTGGAAAAGAAGACGGCTCCGAACCGAATAATTGGGAATCAGCCTTCAGCGGATCGGCCTGGGAATATGATGAAACGACTGGTGAGTATTATTTACATTTGTTTTCCAAGAAGCAGCCGGACTTGAACTGGGAAAATCCCACTGTACGCCAGGAAGTTTATGAGATGATGCGCTGGTGGCTTGATAAAGGAATTGACGGTTTCCGCATGGACGTCATTAATTTTATCTCTAAAGTGCCAGGGTTGCCGGATGCGCCTAACCCCGAGGGCGAAAAATATGTATCTGGCAGCCAATATTTTATGAATGGCCCCCGCATTCATGAGTTTCTCCATGAAATGAACGAGGAAGCGATAAAAGATTATGATGTAATGACTGTAGGGGAAATGCCGGGCGTCGGACCTGATGAAGCAGTTAACTATACAAAGGAAGAAAATGAAGAGCTGAATATGGTTTTTCAGTTTGAACATGTCGATCTGGACTCAGGGCCGGGAGGAAAATGGGATCTTCGCCCGCTTCGCTTAAAAGATTTGAGAGATAATCTGGTGAAATGGCAAAAAGCGCTCGAACAAGATGGATGGAACAGCCTGTATATGAACAATCATGATCAGCCCCGAATGGTTTCACGTTTTGGTAATGACGGCAAATTTCATAAAGAGTCGGCTAAAATGCTGGCTACACTGTTACACATGATGAAGGGCACGCCTTATATTTACCAGGGAGAAGAGTTTGGAATGACAAACGTGCAGTTTGAAGATATTAATGATTATAAAGATATAGAAACGCTGAATATGTACCGGGAAAAACGCGATGAAGGTGTATCCCATGAAGAACTTATGAAAAGAATTTATGTAAAAGGACGGGATAACGCCAGGACACCTGTCCAATGGGATGACAGTAAGAATGCAGGTTTTACAACCGGTACACCTTGGATTAAAGTCAATCCAAATTACAAAGAAATTAATGCCGCCGCCGCTGTCAATGACGAAAATTCTATTTTTTCCTATTATCAAAAACTAATAGAGCTCCGTCATCAGAATGAGACAGTGGTAAACGGAAGTTTTGATATTATGCTTAATGATCATAAAGAAGTATTTGCTTATAAACGGGAACTTAACGGGGAAACATTGCTCGTCTACTGTAATTTCTATGAGGGCAGCCCTGAAGTGGAAATCCCTGGTGAATACCAACAGGCAAATAAAGAACTGTTTATTTCGAATTATGAAGTCGAAGATACAGAAAGTGATAAGTTTACATTGAAACCATATGAAGCAAGGGTTTATCGGATTAGAAAGTAAAAATGAGTTTGGTGTGAAACGGCGAGGCTGGGACAAAACTAAAGACAAGTTTGTAAAAGACGAACAATAATTTGTACCAAACATTTTATAAGGTGGGTTACTTTTAGTTTTACCAATTATTAAATAGCCTCAGCTTTTTCTGATTGAAGGACAGAAGGCGGCGACGCCGCAGGAATTAAGCGCAGTCTGAAGATCCAATTCAACGAAGCACCAGGCTGAGTTGAATTTAGCTGAAGACAAGCCCTGGGGCAAGCGTCCGCCTGACGGACTAAAATCACTCCTTTTCTCAAAAAAGGACAGCCGAACAAAATTCGAATTCGAAAATTTTGTTCGGCTTTCTTTATGATTACTATTCTTTTGTTCCAGCATCGTTTATAGATGCCAATTAGCACTCTGACTGTTTTTAGAGGATGTTTCTCCTGAGAGAGTTAAGGGAAAATGGAAACCAAACCCTATTTGTCAGAAAGGCTGGTTGATATGCTCCTTCATTATAGTTGGCTAAATTCTTATACAGTTTACGGTAACGACGGAGAAATTGGTAAAGTAAAAGACGTGTATTTTGATGAGATTAAATGGACGATCCGTTATTTAGTAGTTAATACAGGTAAAACATTCTTGTCTGATCAGGCATTTATATCTCCTGTTTCTGTGGAGAAAGTCGATCATCAGAATGAAGTAATCAGAGCAGGGCTTTCAAACGACGAGGTTAAAAAATCCCCCGATCCTGGAGAGGAACCTGTCACGAGAAAGTTCGAAAAAGATTTTACTCTGCATTACCGGCTGAACCCTTATTGGGTTGGCAACGGTGTATGGGGAACCACGGCAGCACCGCATGATATGATGAATGAACAAGCACAGCTGCTTCAACCGGAACAAGGTGACGACCGGACATATGTTCATCAGGCGAAAAATGTGACCGGATATACGCTTTCCGTTAAAGATGAAACATTTGGTAAAATAGATGATCTGTTGATTGACGGTTCTACTTTTCAAATTAAATACTTCATTGTGGATACCCGAAGATGGCTGCCAGGCGGAAAGAAAGTTCTCATTTCCCCGCAATGGATTGATGAGATCTTCTGGGATACTGCACAAATGAGTATAGATGTCACACGCCAGCAAATTGAGGATGCACCGGAATATCGCCCGGAAATGGATTTAAGTGACAGAAGAGAAGCTGACTTGTGGCTCCACTATAAAAAATAATCTTCTTAAACACCTTCAACATATTTGTTGAAGGTGTTTTTAAGTGAAGGGGGACAGACCCCCCATTTTTTACCTATAGTTTTAAAAAGGTTCTTTACATCAATAAATATATTGGGTATAATTTGCTTTGTAATTTAAAAGTTTCCTTTGTACAACTTTTATAGTTAGGGTTAAAACATTGAATTTTAGGAAACATCATTTACTTAGGGCATATATTATATTCGAGGCCCCGGGTCTATATTATTTTTAAAGGGAGAGGATAGAGAATGAATCGTTTTAAAATTAAAGGGGTGGCCGCAGCGTTAGTCTCTTCTGCTTTACTTTTGTCAGCGTGCGGAGAGAATAACGCAGCTAATGAGAACGGCGGAAACGATGCTGCAGGGAATAATAATAATACAAATACGAACGAAACAGAAAATAATAATTCAAATATGAATGAAACGGAAAATAATGCTAACAACCAGGAAGAAGACGGACTGTATATAACGGCCAGCTTTTCAGTTATTGCTGATATGACTGAACAAGTATTAGGGGACAGAGGAACAGTAGATTACATTGTACCGATAGGGGAAGAACCGCATGAATATGAACCGGTACCAAGTGATTTCAGAAATGTCAGTGATTCCGATGTCTTTTATGTTAACGGGTTAGGCCTGGAAGAATGGCTTGAAAGAATTGTAGATAATGCTTCTGATACGCCTGTTTTCACATTAGCTGAAGGGGTCTCGGAAATTCCGCTTGAAGGTGAAAGTGCACCTGACCCGCACGCATGGCTGAGCCCTAAAAATGCTTCCTACTATATTGAAAATATTGTAGATGATTTAAGTGAAAGGGATCCTGACGGTGAAGATATCTACCGGGAAAACGCAGATGCTTATTTAGAAGAAATAAATGAGCTGGATGCCTGGATTGAAGAAAAAGTGGATGCTGTCCCTGAAGAGCACCGTACAATTGTAGTAAGCGAAAACGCATTTAAATACTTCGGGGAAGATTACGGTTTTGAAACTGAAGGAATCTGGGAAATTAACTCCCATGAAGAAGGAACATCCGGACAGATCAATCGATTGATTGATGTCATTCAGGATAAAGAAATTCCGGCTGTATTCGTTGAAACGACTGTTGATAAGCGGTATATGGAAACCGTCGCTGAAAACGCAGGCGTAGAGATAGCTGGAGAGGTGTATACGGACGCGGTAGGACAGGAAGGTTCTGGTGCCGAGACTTATTTGGAAATGCTCAGACATAATGCCGAAGTCTTAACTGACGGTCTAAGCGGAAATTAAGCAGAAATTTTGTATTTCACCTTAGATCTTGTTAAAATACCTTTAAATGTATTTTTAATTGAGGTGAAATGATGAATATTTCTGACAAAGCAAAAGGTTATATTCAGGGGATCCTGAATGAACACAACGCATCGAACATCAAGATTTTTATTGCCGGCATGGGTTGAGGCGGTCCCCAGCTGGGATTGGCTCTGGATGAGCCAACAGAAGATGATGTAGTGGAAGAAGTTAACGGTATCAAAGTTGCCTTTGATAAGCATATTCACGGCCAGACAGGCGGCATGGCACTTGAGTACCAGGAAACACCTCAGGGCGGCGGTTTAGTCCTGAAAGGAAACGAAAGTGACTGCTGTTAAATAAATAAATTTGCAAGAAAGAAACCTGTCATTAAAGAATGGCAGGTTTTTTCCTTCTGTCTGAGGAAGTTCTGTAAAGTATAATTGAACTTTTAAAACTAATGAGCTGGTAAAATTTTCTTTCAGGAAGAGGTGTGCCGATTGGGAAAGAACGAAAGCAGACTGCAGGTTCAGGGAGAGCGCTGGTTTCCATCAGAGACTTCTTTTTCAGTAGACATGAAAGAGCTTTGGGGAGACTGGTACTGTGATTCAGAAGTGGGGAGATTAAAATCTGTGCTTATGCACAGACCTGGAAATGAAATTGAAAATATAACGGAAACTAATTTTAAAGACTATCGGTTTAAAGCGCCAATAAATCCGGATAGAGCGAGGCATCAGCAGGATCAGCTCGCATCGCTCTATAAAAAACACGGTGTCAAAGTACATTACATCAGTCATCAAAGGCAGGACAGACCGAATGCTATGTTTATGAGAGACCTCAGGTTTATGACCCCTGAAGGAGCGATTGTCTGCCGGCCGGCTATTGCGGCACGCCGCGGTGAAGAAAAAGCGGTCGCAGCTAAACTTGCGGAACTCGGTGTCCCTATTATTAAAACAATTAATGGGGAGGGTTACTTTGAAGGGGCGAGTGCAATGTGGGTTGACAGGGGAACAGTAATTATCGGCACCGGCAGCCGGACAAACAAATCAGGAGCGGGACAGGTTATAACCGAGTTAAAAAACATCGGAGTAAAGAATATTATAGAGACACAGATTCCCTATGGTTCCATTCATCTGGATGGATTTATGAATATGGCCGATAAAAAGAAAATGGTGATCTTTCCACGGCATGTTACTTATGAATGTGCGAGACAGTTGCAGGAAGCAGGTATTGAATTAATCGAATTAGACAATATAAAAGAATTAAAAGAGGGAATGAGTATGAACTTCGTAGCTTTAGAACCAGGCAAAGTCGTTATGCCTTCCGGAGCACCCGAAACGAAAAAACTCCTTGAAGAAAATAAAATAGAAGTCCTTGAAACAGACATGGATGAAATCATCAACGGGTGGGGGGTCATTCATTGTATGACGGCATTTTTAAAAAGAGAGCTGTATAAAAAACATGAGGGTTTATCTGCCGCCCAAAAACGAATTGTCATGAGACCAGAAAACTACTATCATTAGAAAGAGATAAGAATTGGATAGGAGAGAAAAGTATGAAGATTGACATTTTGAAATGCCATGGATCAGGAAATGACTTTATTATAATTGATGAGATGGATCAAAAATATCCATTTACAGATGAAGAGCGTGTGAAGCTTACAAAGCAGCTTGCTGCGAGAAATAAATTAATCGGTTCAGACGGCACATTATTCATACAACACAGCGATCAGGCTGATGCGAGAATGCGCATGTTTAATACAGACGGCTCAGAAGCTGAAATGTGCGGAAATGGCTTAAGATGTGTCGCAAGGTATGTAACAGAAAAAATGGGCCGGGATACGGTCATAATTGAAACAATGAAAGCCGATTTGGAAGTGGCCCGTGTGGAAGAGATCTTTGAAAACATTCCGACATACGAAGTAGCTATTGAACCCGTATCTTTGAGCCCTGACATGATTCCTTTAAGGTCTGATGAGCCGGAACATATTGATAAGCCGATTAAAGAATTGCACCCGTCCTTAACGTTTACAGCTTTAAGTGTCCCAAATCCGCATATCGTGACTGTGGTAGACAAAGTCAATGAAACTGACGTAAAGCAAATTGGGGAGAAGGCAAATATGTTAAAAAAGGTATTGCCAAATGGAGTCAATGTCAGTTTCTTAAAGAAAGTGGCTGATGGACGGGTTTTCGTTCAGACGTTCGAGCGCGGGGTAGGATTGACAAATGCATGCGGTACAGCCATGTCAGCTTCCAGCCTCGTTTCATGCTTATTGGGGCTGAACCAGTTTGATGAGAAAATAACTGTTCTTAACCCGGGAGGCATGGTTCAATGCCTCGTCCATAAAGATGGGCAGGGAGATTATTTTATCCGCCTGCGTGGTAATGCGACCTACGAATTCAGCGCCAGTGTGGAAATTGACTTCTCAAATCCTGAAAATGCAGAAATTCTTGAAAAAACAGCCTATGAAGAAGAAGTTTTAAACTATGCAAAGCTAGCAGAAGCAGCTGAAAATATGGCATAAAAATCTGTGCTGGCTGATCTCACCCCTTTTCTCAAAAGAACAGCCGAACAAAATTTTCAAATTTTGTTCGGCTTTCTATATGATCACTATTCCTTTGTCCGATCCCCGTCGTTTCTTACTGGTGCGTTTTATCTCTTTCTACCGGAAGAATAATTTCATCTTCTTTAGGGATTCTGGAATTCAGTTCCAAATGTTTTTCTCCCCAATCCATCATTTCTTTCAGCATTCCTTCTAATTCAGCTCCATACTCCGTTACGGAATATTCAACCCTCGGAGGTACCTCTTTATAGGATTTTCTTTCAATTAAACCGTCCTTTTCAAGTTCCTTTAATTGTTTAATCAGAGTCTGATGATTAATTAAAGGCAGGCTTGATTTAATTTTACTGAACCTCAGTGTTCTTCCCATCAGCAGCAGTAAGATAGCTGCTTTCCATTTGCCACAGACAATATCCAATGTCGCTTTAATAGCCTTAATTTCTTTTGTTTCCATAGCCGATCCTCCCTGGTATATAAAAATATACTTCTTACATAAGAGAAAAATCTGTGCCACACTAGTAATCACATCACTTTGATTTAAAGGTCTTATTTAAAAGGAGTTTTTGGAAGACTATGACTCGAGAAAGAAGAGATATATCCCAAGCCATTGTTAATTACCTAGTAGAAAATGAAAATGAACTTATTAGTAAAGTTCTCATCCATGAAGACATGTCAAGCCTCCATGATACAGCTCCTCTTAGAGACATATTCTTTCAATTTCTTCATCGCTTTCAGGAAAACTTATTAGCCTCCTCTTCACGTAAGCGCCCGTTAACACCTCTTATTGGAAATATTAAAGAGCAGCAACTGATGGGGAACAGTGTTGCTGTCACAACTGTGATTGACAGTCTTTACGACTTGTCAAAAACTATATGGACAATGTTCAAAAAAGAAGCCCAGGATATTTTTAATCTTACAGCGGATGAACTTTTATATATCCATGATTTACTGAATAAAGAGATTAAGTATGCTGTTAAAGAAGTATTGAAATTCCATGTGGCCTTATCAAATCTTAAAGAAGAAAAGTTTAATGAAAAGCTGAATGAATTGTCTGTTCCTATCATTAATGTAACTGGAAACACAGCCATTTGTCCGCTTATCGGGGCTATTGATGAATCAAGAGGCCGGTATTTGCTGCATGAAACTCTGCAGCAATGTAAAGACCGTAAAATTAACAGACTGATTTTTGATCTGTCAGGAGTGCCCAAAATAGATGATATAGTAGCCTCACATTTAAACATGGTTACTAAATCTTTAGATCTTATTGGTGTATATATTACCCTCACTGGTGTCCGGTCAAACATTGCCATGACAGTCATTCAGCAGGATATAACCTTTGAAAAAGTGAGTATTAAAGCAACTGTTAAACAGGCACTAACAAGTATGGAAATAATTAAAGAAAATAATAAATCGCCTTATAAATAAAGGCGTGGTTTATCAAAAAGCTGTCTCTTTTCCCGAGTCAAGTAAAAACAATATTTAAATAATTTCCCCGCATGAAAGCCCAGAGAATTGAGGGTGAGACAAAACTAAAGACAAGTTTGTAAAGGACGAACAATAATTTTATCCTCTGCTTTTTGATTGAAGGACAGAAGGCGGCGACGCCACAGGGAGTAAGCGCAGTCTGAAGATCCACTTTCCCGAAACAATCCTTCGGGAAAGTTAGTTGAAGACAAGCCTCTGGGCAAGCGTCCGCCTGGCGGACTGAAATCACTCCTTTTCTCAAAAAGAACAGCCGAACAAAATTTTCGAATTTTGTTCGGCTTTCTTTATGATTACTATTCTTTTGTCCCAGCCT
This sequence comes from Salipaludibacillus sp. CUR1, assembly GCF_021028955.1. Lineage (GTDB taxonomy): Bacteria > Bacillota > Bacilli > Bacillales > Salisediminibacteriaceae > Salipaludibacillus. The sequence continues at coordinate 11,142 of NZ_JAIWPE010000006.1, read as the reverse complement.
CTTAATTAATGAGGTTTATCCCGCTATTTTATTTGTATTTTTACTTTTCCCTGATTAAGGGCTACCTCACGTTCATTTCATCAGGTTTCGGTCCTTTTCTTATGCCCCGGTCTAAATTATTTATTAGTTCCATTTCATCATCTGTTAATTCAAAATCAAACACATCGAAGTTCTCTTCAATTCGTGAAGGTGTCACTGATTTTGGAATAACAATTGAGTCATTTTGCAGGTGCCAGCGTATAATTATCTGGGCGCCTGTTTTGTTATGGTCCCGGGCAATCCCCTGAACGACAGGATGGTTCAGAACTTCGCCGCCCTGCATAAGTGGACTCCAGGCTTCTACGTAAATGTCATGTTTTTTGCAAAAAGTTTTTAATTCATTCTGGGCTAAAAATGGATGGCATTCCACCTGATTTAAAACCGGTTTAACCTCGCACTCATCTAAAAGGCGCTGAAGATGGTGAATTTCAAAATTACAGACGCCAATCGCTTTGACACGCCCGTCTTTATACAGCTTCTCCATCGCTTTATATGTATCTACGTAATTATCATATTCAGGAGTCGGCCAGTGAATGAGATAAAGGTCGACGTATTCCAGACCGAGGCGCTCGAGACTCTCATCAAAAGCTTTTAAAGTAGTGTCATATCCTTGATCGGCATTCCACACTTTTGTGGTAAGAAAGAGGTCTTCTCTTGGCACGCTGCTTTGTCTGATCGCTTTACCTACGCCACGTTCATTTTTATAGATCATAGCTGTATCAATCGAACGGTAACCGGTTTCCAAAGCTTTGATAACTGCTGGTGTTGCTTTCTCGTCTTCGACTTGCCATACTCCAAATCCAAGCTGAGGCATGGTGACCCCATTATTAAGAGTTATCACCTTCATCTAATCACTCCTCCAAATAGTTACTTCATTCACAAGTATATCATAACCTTGTATGTAAGCGCCTTACAATCCTATTTTAATAAGACAGACACTCTCATGCTGAGATGGGCATATACATAGAAAACGAAGCAAAGGAGGGGGTGTGAAAGCATGTCAACTATTCTGGCAGCCGTCACGCACTTTATCAAAGAATTGCTTGTATTTGTCTCGTTTGTTAAAAACAATGCGTTTCCGCAGCCGCTGAGCCAAAAAGAAGAAAAGAAATACATTGAACTGATGAAAGAAGGAGACGAACACGCCCGTAATCTGCTAATTGAACATAACTTGCGTTTGGTGGCACACATCGTCAAGAAGTTTGAAAACACGAGAGAAGACACGGAAGACCTTATTTCCATCGGTACGATCGGTCTTATAAAGGCCATAGAAAGCTATTCGTCAGGGAAAGGCACAAAACTGGCAACCTATGCCGCACGGTGTATTGAAAACGAAGTTCTAATGTCAAAAGAGCGCATGGGACAATTCCCTCACTACATAGGTTAGTGCGAGGAGGGAAAAGTCCGTGAACATACGCATCATAGAAGGGGATCTTTCGAAAAAAGCTCGTTCAAATGTTTACCACTATTTGAAAGAACTTTACAGGAAGGAGCAACCAGAACATCATGACAATCGGAATTTACGCTCGAGTATCGACGGAGGAACAGGCGAGAAGCGGGTACAGCCTGGAGCAACAGCTGAGGGCCTGCAGGGAGAAAGCACAGACTAGTGAGGTGATAGAATACGTGGATCGGGGGCTCTCAGGAGAGTTCCTCGATCGTCCTGCGTTAAACAAGCTGCGACATGATTTACGGGAGGGGCTTTTGAGTAAAGTTGTTTGTCTGGACCCTGACCGGCTTTCGAGAAAGCTCATGAATCAGCTTATAGTATCCGAAGAAATTGAGAAAAAAGTGGAGCTAGTGTTTGTTAACGGTGAATATCAAAGGACTCCAGAAGGGATGCTTTTTTATCAGCTTCGAGGGGCTATAGCGGAGTTTGAAAAGAAAAAGATTACGGAACGTATGAGTCGTGGCCGTATCCAGAAGGCCAGGCAAGGAAAAGTAATACGGGATTATCAAATCTACGGTTATGACTACGACAAGGAAAAAGAGCAGCTAGTTATAAATAGTTATGAAGCGAGTGTTGTTCGTACGATCTTTGAACTGTTTACATCTCCTAAAAGTGATGTTCAAGGAATTAATGGGATAGCTAGATACTTAACTAATCAGGGGATTCCAACTAAAAGGAATGCGAAGCAGTGGCATAGGCAGGTTGTCAGGCAAATTTTAATGAATAAAGCATATGTAGGGGAATTTTTCCAAAATCGCTGGAATACCGAGGGAATGCTTGCTAATAAGTATGGATCTAGTGAAAAAGTAAAAATGACAGCAAGGCCTGAAGAGGATTGGATTCAGGTTCCCTGCCCTAAAATAATTGAAATAGAACAGTATGAACATACTCAAGCAATATTAAAAGAATCTAGAAGACGCTGGAGAGGGACCAGTAAGCACGAATACTTATTAAGCGGCCTGGTTAGATGCGCGGAATGCGGAAATACCATGACAGGAAGAAGAGCAAAAAACTGGGGATCCTATCATAGAGAATACACGGATGTGAAAAATACAGCAGGAGCTAAAAATAAAGGCTGTGGGAATCGGATAAATTGTGAACAGTTAGATAGTGATGTATGGAAAGAATTAAAAATATGGCTTACAAACCCTAAAGAGTTGGGAGCTGCTAAAGATCAAGTTAAAGACAATCAATTTACTTACGAAAAAAAAGAATTAGATCGAATTTGTATAGAATTAAACAGGGTAAAAACTGGTCGAAACCGCTTACTAAATTTATTAACAAATGAGGATTTTTTTCAAGAGGAGGACGTACGGGATAAGTTAAAAGAACTTAAGGATAAAGAGAACAAATTATTAATTGATAAACACGAATTAGAAACAAAATTACTTGAAGAAAAAAAAGATTATACAATTTTTGAAGACCTATTAGAAAAGGCAAGTATCTATTATTTATCATTAGAAAATGACCGATTAAGAATGAGTGATAAAAGAAAAATAATTAGATGTGTGATAAAAGAAATAAGAGTGGACGCAGATAACAATGTTAAAATATTCACTTTATAATAGTTGTATTTTTTTATTCTATTTAGTGTAAATATTTATAAAGACCCGATCAGTGAAGATCGGGTTTTTTGTATTTCACTGCAGTAGGATTCCTTCAACTCATACCTGAAATTCATACAGTAACGGAAAAGCGATAACAGAATAAGCTGTAGCTGCTCTTGTTTCAGTAATGGGAAGAATCCTTTAACAAGAGTATTATTTAAAGCAGAAATGTGGATATAGAATGTTGAAGTAGCCATTACTGAAAGTAAAGAAGTATCTTCATATAGGTGTTTGATTTCAACTAAAGGAATATTGTTGAAGAATATAAAACCTCTTTAACAAACATCATATTAACCATATAATGGATTACAGAAGGGATGATAATACTACATTTTTTGGAGGAGATAGAATTGCAACTTCATGAAGAAATCTGGCAATGGTCAATGGCACTCCCTGATTGGCAAAATGATTTATTAAGAAGGTTATATGAAAAAAGTGATCTTAGTGAAGAAGAACTTTCTCAAGTAGGTGCAAATATTTTAACAAGTGTAGGCATTGACTCTAGAAAGCCAATAATAAGTAAGTTGTCTAAAGGTACAATACCTGACAAGAAGTTAGACAAAGGGATAAAGCTTAAATCCTTAGATAATATGATCAATGTAGCTGCAGTAGATCAACAATATGGAATTGAATTTAATACAGAAGGCCTAACAGTAATCTATGGAGATAACTCAGCTGGGAAATCAAGTTATGCAAAGGTCTTAAAGCAGTCTTGTCGTGCAGTTGATAATAATACAATAATCCATCCAAACATTTATAAAGAGGATAACGAAAGTGGTAGTACTGCCGAAATACAAATTATAGATGAAAACCAAAATGTACAAACAATACACAGAGATATGAATACTTCTCCTGATCGGTGGTTATCACATATAAGTATTTATGATTCTAAGTGTGGACAGGTTTACGCGGAAACAGAAAATAGTGTTGTATTTATACCGAGTGAACTACAAATATTTAATTCATTAGCGACTATTCAGAATAGGATAAAAGAAAAACTTACTGAAGAAAAAGAATCTCTCAAAGAGAGCAAACCTCTAATACCTATATTCAAAGAAGGTACAAAAGTAAAATCATTTGTTGATAGTATTTCTAGAAAAACAACATATGAAGAAATTGAAGAAATATGTACTTTTACAGATAAAGATGATGAGAGATTGGAACAATTAAATGAAGATTTAAGCATGCTATTAGAATCAAATCCTGAAAAACATATGAAAGATTTAGAAAGGAAAATAAAGGATGCTATAAATTTACGAGAAAACATTAAGGAAGTAATTAAAGGATTAAGAAAAATCAATATCGATAATTTTTTACATAATCACAATCGTTATATAGATGCAAAGGAAACCCTTCGTATAGCTACAGATGAAGCGTTTAATAAACAGCCATTACAAGGTGTTGGTTCAAATCCATGGATGAACTTGTGGACTGCAGCAAGGAGGTACCATGATGTTGCATATCAGGATACAGAGTTCCCAAATACTGAAGTAGGAGCCAAGTGCACTGGGTTATAGGACCTTTACTACGATAAAGTCTGAGGATTATGAAGCTGCCCGAGTGGCAAATGCAATCTTTGGAAGATTTCCTTCTTCTAAACTATTTATTAATCTACGTGAAAAGGAAAGTCTAGCTTATTTCGCTCACTCGCATATTGAAAGTAATAAAGGTTTATTAATTGCAATGGCTGGAATTGACCCTAACGACTACGATCGGGCGATTGAAATTATAAGAAACCAGGAGTATGCATTAAAAAAAGGGGATTTTACAGAAGCTGATGTTGAACAAGGTAAAGCAATGTTGATTAATTTATTGCTGGAAGCATCTGACACTCCATTAGGTATAATGGATATTTCTGTTCAGGCAATTGATAGTGGTTTATCAAATAGAATAACTGATCGAATTAAAAGAATTAACAACATAACAAAAAATGATGTTATCCTTGCTGCTAATAAATGGGTTCTTGATACTATATACTTTTTAAATGGAAAGGCGTAATTTAATTATGAATTCAATTAATTATGTGAAGTTAGGAGAGATAATTCATCATCGAAAGCTCAGTAATGGTCTGGAAGTTTTTGTCCTTCCTAAAAATAATTTTCAGAAGACCTTCGCTACCTTCACAACAAACTTTGGATCAGTAGATAACAGTTTTATACCTTTCAAAGGAGGTGGTATTACTCACGTTCCGGAAGGCCTGGCGCATTTTTTGGAACACCAGTTGTTTGAAAGCGAGAAAGGGAATGTCTTCCAAACATTTGCTGCACGCGGAGCTTTTGTAAATGCATTTACTACTTTTAATCGTACTGCATACACATTGTCAGCTACATCACACATAGAAAAGAATCTTACTTTTCTTTTAGACTTTGTACAAAGTCCGTATTTTACCAATGAAACCTTAAATAGGGAAAAGGGCGTCATTGAACAGGAAATTAAGATGAAAAATGATAATCCTGAATGGCGCAGCCGATTCGGAATTTTAGAGAATATGTATAAGAGTCATCCAGTTAAATCTAATATTGCGGGAACTATAACTTCTCTTAATCAAATATTAAAAGAGGATTTATATAATTGCTATAACACTTTCTATCATCCTAAAAATATGCTGCTTTTTGTTACTGGGCCTGTGGTTCCAGAAGAGATATTTAGCCTTATTCGAGACAATCAAGAGAATAAAGAATTCCACGGATCTGGAGATATTCAACGGATTTATCCTCATGAGGATTCAAAAGTAAAATTAAGATCCAGTGTTTTGAATTTACCTGTTGGTACCCCTAAAGTATTTATCGGTCATAAAGACCCAAAACCTTTTAAGCAAGGTCAGGAACTTCTTACATATGAGCTGGCACAGAGTGTTTTACTTGAACTCATGTTTGGTAAAAGCTCTGACGCGTATGAAAAATTGTACAGAAATGGTTATATAGATGAATCGTTTGATTTTGATTGTGTAAATGAAAAGGGCTTTGGTTTTTCAGTAATAGGTGGGGACAGTCAAGAACCTGAAAAAGTAATAGCTATTGTAAAAGAAACAATCAGTAAGTTTAAAAGTTCCCCAATATTAAATGCTCGACGAGCAATTAATAAAAAGATTGGAGGCTTCTTAAGGTCCCTTAATTCTCCTCAGTTTATAGCTAACCAGTTTTCACGATACCAGTTTAATCAAATGGATTTATTTGACGTATTGCCTACACTGAAAGAGTTATCTGAAAAAGATCTTGAAGAAGTACTGCAGTTTCATCTTTCTGAATATTCAAGAACGTCGCTCATAGTAAAAGGGGATAGGTAGGAAGTTTTGTGTCTTTAAAGATTTAATAGGATAAAAAGCAAATTTGTTTAGGAGTGGAAAAATGTCAAACCTTTTAGAGATCAAAAATCTTAGCAAATCTTTTAATGATAAAGTTGTTTTAAAAGATATTACATTCAACGTGCCACCTGGATCAATTGTTGGGTTCGTAGGCGATAACGGGGCGGGGAAATCCACAACATTTAAAACAGTACTTGGTTTGATTTCTAAAGATAGCGGTACAGTGAAGATCTTTGGCGAAGAGGATAATGACAAAAAAGCCGGTTTTAAAGAAAAAATTGGAGTCGTCTTCGATGCTATGAATCTCCCCGCTAACCTTACCATTAAGCAACTAAATAATGTATTTAAAAAAATGTTTAATTCCTGGAATACAGAATACTTTTATCGGTTAGTCGGTACTTTTTCTTTACCTACAAACAAAAAGATTAATAAATTCTCACGCGGAATGTCAATGAAATTATCTGTAGCTGTTGCATTATCTCATGACGCAAAATTATTACTTCTGGATGAAGCCACCGGCGGGCTTGATCCTTCATCCAGAGAAGAATTGCTAAAAGAGTTAGATAATTTTGTAAAAAATAATGACGGAGGCATACTACTCTCCTCTCACATAATGAGCGATGTAGAGAAAATAGCTACCCATATTGTCATTTTAAGAAATGGTGAGATCTTATTAAATGAAAAAAAAGATAAGGTTTTTAAAGATTATGGTTTTGTAGAGCTTGAAGACGACCAAATTGGCCTGATAAACAAAAATATAATTGTTGCTAGAAGGAACCATGGTTCGAATTGTAGCGTGCTTGTATCAGAAAAACAGAAGTTGCCACCTGAGGTTGAACCAAAATCGATCTCAATGGAAGAACTTACTGTCTTTTTTACAAGGAGTGAACCATTATGACAGCACTTTTATTAACAAGCTATTATCTGGTATCTCGAAGCTTTTTTGCATATACAGGATTAGCGATATTGATTTCCTGCTTAATTTTTTATTTTGGAGATGGCTCATTGCACGGTATTGTGGCATTATTGGTCATTTTGTTAGTATCGATGCCTGCACTTGAAGTTGTTAAGCACGAGGGCAAATCTGGTTATGACAAGTATGTACTTACTTTACCTGTCAGTAGAAATAATATTGTACAAAGCCACTATTTCTTTTATTTTATTGCTGTAATCATCGGCACTTTTTTATCATTTGGTATTTTTCAGTTTTATAATCTTGTCTCAACAACACCAACTGATGACATGTTAAATACTTTATCATTTGGGATTTTCATTGTTTTCTTTGCTGGTGCAATAGCATATCCACTCCTCTATATTTTAGGATCTGAAAAATCTGATGCAATTGTATTGGGAGGCGGAATGGGAGGGCTTATTGTTACCTTTGGATTACAAGATTTAATTGGTTACATTATTGAACAACCCATATTTTTAAATTTGAATCTTGATTCTTCATTGCTAATTTCTATTATTTATATAATGTTCGGTATTGCGTTCTACATAGTATCGTTCATAATATCTACTTTTATATATAACAAAAAAGAATTCTAGTTTCTGGGTTGTTACTGGACCACCCGTACAATTATGTACAATTCAAACGTTAAATGGAAAGGTTTATACTCAAGCACCTTTATATATTAGGCATCTAGAAAGAGTTATGTACGCATAGGTGGTTCGTAAATAAATTTAAAAATTAAGTGAGGTGTTTTTTGTGGAAGGTAACATGCTTTATCATCAATACATGAAACCGAATTCCGAATATTTCGGAATTCCAGAGGTGACAGAGAAGGATAATAGATATGAATTTGATGAAATCCCAAATACATATGCTGTTATCACTGACCCTGACTCAGTCTGGAAATACTATCATCTAAAGGACGGGTTACTTCCTGATCAAGGGTGGAAGATTCACGTAACTTCATTATTAGAAGATGCACCCGAAATGTTAGATAAGGTTGCTCGTTTTTGCATAGATAAAAGGATAGAGTTCAAGCACCTTAAGGATAGGGAGAGCTTCATTAAAGTTAATTCGAAAAATGCAAACCGGGCATCATCCGGTAAGTTTTTGACAGTATACCCCCCTAATAACGAAATCTTCATTGAGTTATTGGAAGATATTTCGTCTATAACCAGTGAATTCGAGAAAGGCCCTTATATTCTTAGTGATAAGAGGTGGAAAGATAGCAATGTGTTCTACAGGTATGGAGGATTTAAGATTATAAATAATGAGCATGGAGAGCACTGTATTAGAGATGATGAAGGGAATCTAATCAGAGACGAAAGAACTCCATTTTACCAGGTGCCCGATTTTGTGAAGGATTTCGATGATTATCTTAATAGAATTAATAAGCCGGAGCAAATAGAGAATGAAAGCAAATTAGACCAGTATAATATTGAAGCTGCACTAAGCTACAGTAACGCAGGTGGTGTTTATCTGGCCACTCGGAAAAAAGATAATCTAAGAGTGATTATCAAGGAGGCCAGACCAAAAGCTGGATTAGATGGGATGGGTAAAGATGCTTTGCAGAGACAGAAGATGGAATTGGGTGCCTTGAAAAAACTAAAAGATGTTTCCGGGGTTGTGAATTTGATAGATTATTTCCAAGAATGGGAGCATCATTTTTTAGTTGAGGAATTTATCGAGGGCCAGGATTTGCGGAAGTGGCTAGCTGAAAATTTCCCGTTCTATAAAGACAGTCCTGAACTAACTCAATATCCTGAAAAAAGTAAAAAAATCTTGTTACAACTATTCAATCTAGTAGAAGAAATGCACAAAGAAGGCATTGCAATGGGCGACTTGCAGCCAGCAAATGTAATAATAACTAAGGACTTGACTGTTAGAATGATAGATTTTGAAACATCTACGGATATATATTCTGAAGAAAAACCTCTTATGTTTACGATGGGATTTGTATCGGAGGAAATGAAGGTTAGCGGCGCAAGAGATTGGTACGGTTTGAAGAAGTTAATAGAATATATGTCACTTCCGATCCTTTCTTCAGAGGATTTAGACGGGCATTTACAAAATAATCACCTAAATTGGATGGAAAAAAATTATGGACCTTCTCATTTTAATTTTATTTTAGATTTACAGGAAAAATGCGATGAGAAAATAAATAATTACCAAAAATATGTACCCAATATTACAAATACTAATAGTTATGCAGCTGAATTTAATCTGACTTCTATTATTAATAAGTTAACAAAAGGTCTTAAGTTAAACATAACAGAAGATGACAAATTCGTTAACGGTGATATTAGGCAATTTGAGATGGATGGTGGGAAATTTAACTTTTTAACTGGAGGAAGCGGTGCTGCTTTTACACTTACAAAAAACAATTTAAAGACAGAAGAAGTAGACAGCTGGATTGAAAGCTTTTTAGTAGATCATTTACCCCTTAATGAATCCAAAGGATTACTTACTGGAAAAACAGGAATACTGGCTTTACTTTATGAGAGAGGTTATATTGATGTTGCTTTAAATGAAGTGAAGTTTTTAAAGGATAATATGTCAGAGTCTAATATCTCTTTACGCTCAGGGCTTTCTGGGTTCGGGTTATTCGTAATTAGTTTATATCTGGAAACAAATGATAGCGAACATTTACAGCTGGCCAAAGAAATTGAAGAATTAATTGAAGTTAATAGAGTTAAGGATGAAGCGTTAAAAGTGAATGATTGGATGGGAGTTAATATTGGCTTAATTGACGGACTTTGTGGAGTATCTCTGTTTTATTCAGCACTTTATTCAGTAACGAGAAACAAAGTTTACTTAAAAAAGGCAGAGTTACTATTGAAAGAAGACTTAGAAAAAACCAGAAAGGATGAGGTGACCGGTGTTTTGCAAACACTTGATAATAGAAATCGACTGTTACCTTATCTTTCTGGAGGATCTATTGGTGTCGCAATATCTATCTGGTTTTTCAATCATGTGAGTGGACAGGAACTTTACGAGAATGAGTTGAATGCAATTTTTGAATTGTCAAAGACGCGCTGTACAGTTAGCGGGGGCTTATTTGATGGCGCCGGCAGCTTCCTTTTAATACCTTCTATGTTAAAAGAAGGGAGTAAACGTAGGGATGCTATCAATAAGGTTTTGGGTTTGCTGAATATGTTTTTAATAAAAAGAGATGATTATTATGTATATCCAGGACAGTTCTCTTATAGATTGTCCGATGATATATACACAGGTAGTTCAGGAATAATCCTAGCATTAATGGGAGTTGTTAAAAACAATCCACTTTACTGGTTACCGTTGGTTAATTCAGACGCATTCCTAGGGAGAACGAAAGCGAAGAAGCTATCAATAACTAGGTAACTATCACGATTGATTAATGGAAATAGTGAAGTTGTATGAATAGCAAAGATCTATCCATAAATCAGAAGATAAAAAGCCAGCGTTAGAAACAACATGAAATAAGACAGTAAAACGACAATCAGTAACCATTGCTAAAAGAATGTCCTTCATTAAATAAAGGGGGTGAAAAAATGAAAAGTGTACTTGAATTGCAGAAGTTCGCCGATGAAGCAGACGGCAAGGGCCAAGCGGTGGAAGCGACTTGGACCTGGACCGTTACAACAACCAGCGGTTTCACATCGTCGATCAGTAATCATTGCTAAAAAATGTTCTTCATTAAATAAAGGGGGTGAAAAAATGAAAAGTGTACTTGAATTGCAGAAGTTCGCCGATGAAGCAGACGGAAAAGGCCAAGCGGTGGAAGCGACTTGGACCTGGACCGTTACAACAA
>NZ_JAIWPE010000059.1 GCF_021028955.1 Salipaludibacillus sp. CUR1 | reverse complement strand
GACCCATAACGATTGCACGTTAGTTTAATAAATACATTAATGTTAATATATGTAAGTGGTATTTTAGGTTAATTTTAAAAAAAGGCGGACGAGGCATATAACGACCTTGTTCCCTTTTTTTTCTATTTAGCTTTCACCCTTAAACTTCTTAGTTACTTTCTTTTTTGAACCTTAACTTTCGCCACGCTGCCCTGAAACTCGGGATCCTTTTTCTTCTCAATCGGCACCTTTTGTCTTCCTTTTGAGGTTTTTGATTTCTTTCGAAATAGTTTTCCAGTAAAGGTATCCCAACTGGCGTACATATAGACACGTATTAGAAGGAGGAACTCCCACAATGTTTTATTTGTCCCGGTTTTTAATTGAAGGATCAGAGCTAAGCAATAAGCAGTCAGAGAGAGGAACATCTGGTTCCAGACCCCTTGCGGCTTAGTGCTCCATATTTTTACCAGACTTAAGTGTTGCTTGATCCATTTAAAGAAGGTCTCAATCTTCCAGCGATGTCTGTATAGATTCATAATCTCCTGACTGGTTAGGTCCCACCTTGAAGTCATAAGGCGATAGAGACGATCTTTGTCATCTTTAAATACAACGAGACGAACCGGTTTATCTGAAGAACTAAATAAAACTTTTGAGTCGCTTATAATAGCCGGATGGTCAACACTGTATTCTTCAAGCGTGTGTACTTTAAGGCTCTGGGTAATGCGTGCGACAAAGAGAAGGTTCTTATCTAACCAGGTTTTAAGATTTTGCTTAGATGGATAGCCCCGGTCCATGAGGTAAGTCGTACCTAAATCTTCGATAAGCTCGTCTGAACTTTCAAAGTCACTGACGTTTCCGGTTGAAGGAAGAATTTTATCAGGAAAACAGCTGTCTTCTGAGACCACTCTCACTCGCGTATGCATTTTGACCACGTGCCATTCTTTTGAAACATACGCCCACTTACAAAGTTCCGAAGGAAGCTTGAGATGCGTGGAATCCACGATGCTTAACTGACCTATTTTCTTAGTGATTCCATTTTCATTTTGAGTAAGATCTTGAAGTATACTAACCACTTTAAAAAAGAGATCCTGCGCCCACTCAGTTGGTAAGTCATTAATTCTCCGGCTAATTTGACTGCCGCTCATCGTATCTAGATCTAACGATTTTTTCAGAGCGTGATTAGCGTCAAGCATCAACTCCATATGCTGATATGAGTGCCAGTTATCAAGGTTCGCTGCAATAAATATTTTCATTAAAGCTTCTGCGGAAAGTTTATCATTCCCGTAATTAACAAGAGGGCATCCATAAACTTCCGAAGGGAGTAAATCTAAACATTGACTTATAAGTGCTTTATGACCTATACTTTTCATACGTGTTGCTCCTTTGTAGAGGATTGGGAACAAGTATTGGTCTCTCCTCTACAATAGGAGCTTTTTTTGTGTTTGTAAACTCGAAATTACAATATATTCCATTCGTGCAAGGCTACTGGG
>NZ_JAIWPE010000058.1 GCF_021028955.1 Salipaludibacillus sp. CUR1 | reverse complement strand
ATAATTTAATTATTTTGTAATATAAAAACGTTATATTTAATAAAAGCGACGTACTACGAAGCACTTATATCTTTCATTTTTTTATGATACCTGTTATTCTTACAGAAACATACGTTTGCTTTCAGGAGGGAAAATATGAATTTTTTGGCAATAGATTTTGAGACTGCCTCCCGTCAAAGAGGAAGCGCTTGTGCAATTGGACTTGTCCATGTCGTGGAAGATGAAATTGCAGAAGAAAGATATTCATTAATTCGTCCGAGAGATCCTTACTTTGACCCTTTCTGCGAAAAAGTGCACGGAATTACATGGGAAGACGTTAAAGACTCTCCGACTTTCGAAGATCTGTGGCCCGAATTATCCGGCTACTTTCAGAATAATCTCGTTATTGCTCATAATGCCAGTTTTGATATTAGCGTGTTAAGGCATGCTTTAGATCAATATAATCTCGCTTATCCCGCTATGGAATATAATTGTACAGTAAGTATAGCGAAAAAAACGTGGCCTGAGTTTTTTAACTTTAAACTGAATACGATCGCCCACCATCTGGATTTACAATTTGAGCATCATCATGCGTTAGAAGATGCCCGCGTGGCGGCCCGCATTTTAATGAAAGCGTCGGAGATACACAATGCTTTTGAACAGGAAACTTTGTTGAAAAAACTGAACATGTGGAACGGAACGCTGGGGCCTGGCGGATATCTCACTCCAGGTATGAATAAAAAGAAACAGCTTGCCGCAAAAAAGGCAGCACGCCAAAGGTAAAGGCTCTTCCTTTTACGTGAAAGCAACCCTGTCGGCCTGTCTGAACTTATGGATTGGCAGACTAATCTATTTTTAAACAGCAATCACCTGACAATATGGAGGATAGTTATGAAGTTAACTTTTTTAGGCACAGGGGCAGGCGTCCCCGCTAAACAACGTAACGTCTCTTCGTTAGCCCTTCATCTTATGGATAAAAACAACACTATCTGGCTGTTCGATTGCGGAGAGGCTACCCAGCATCAAATTCTTTATTCTCCCGTTAAGGCAACTAAGATTACAAAAATATTCATCACTCATTGCCATGGTGACCATATCTACGGTTTACCAGGCCTCTTATCCAGCAGAGCTTTCCACGGTGCGACCACCCCTCTGACTTTGTATGGTCCGAAAGGGCTGAAAGATTACATTGACATATCTCTAAAAATAAGCGGAACCTTTCTTACTTATCCGTTAATTATTGAAGAAATTGATGGTCAGGGAATTTGCCACGAAGATGCAGAGATTACTGTTTATTCTGCCGAACTTAACCATGGCATCACCTCTTTTGGCTACCGCATCTCCCAGAAAGACAAACCTGGTCCTCTGCTTATCTCCAAAGTTAAAGAAGCTGGCATTCCCGAGGGTCCTGTTTTAAATAAATTAAAAAAGGGAGAAACGGTAAAACTTAAAGACGGACGAACTTTTAAAGGGACAAATTTTACAGGACCCCCTAAAAAAGGAAAATCTGTTGCTATTTTGGGAGACACAAGCCCTTCCATTAACGCCCTTCATCTGGCTGAAGGGGTGCATACATTAGTACATGAGGCGACTTTTGCAAGAAAGGAACACGACCTCGCATTAAAATATGGTCATTCCACCACTCTTCATGCCGCTGAAACAGCCAAAAAAGCTGGTGTTAAACAATTAGTTATGAATCATATCAGTTCAAGGTACCAGACAGCAGAGCAAAAGGAAAAATTAATTGCTGAGGCAAGAGCTATCTTTCCTGAAAGTGACATCGCTGAAGATCTTTCATCCTGTAATATATAATTGATTTGATTAATTTGCTTTCTTTTCCGGTCGGTCAAAAAACGCAAAAGTCCCAGTTAAAAACTGGACTTTTGCGTTTTTTTAATCTCATTAATTTGTTATTCCGGTCTGTTTCTTTAGACGGGATCCCTGGGTCGTTATTAAAACCCCTGATATCACAATAGCCGCACCGGTAATCTGCATAATAGTAATTGTTTCACCAAGCCACATATAAGCACCGAGCATTGTTGCTACCGGGAGAAAATTAAGAAAGACTGATGCCTTGGATGCCCCGAGTATACCGACTGCCCGGTTAAAAAATATTAACGCAATAAATGAAGGAAAAATTCCTAAATAAATCAGACCTGTCACTATGTCAGGCTCAAATAGCTGCGGCACTCCTGCCCACATCCATTCCGCTGCGACAAAAGGCAAAAGGACGATAAGTGACAGTCCTGTCATCACTAAAAGGGCTGCAAAGGCGGGGAATAGATGCATATATTTTTTTACGAAAATAGAGTAGGCAGACCAGCAAATAATAGCTCCTGTCATTATGAGATCTCCAGGGTTCCAGTCCATACGTGCAAGCTGAAAAATACTGCCGTCTACCACTACCCATACTGCCCCCAGTAAAGACAGCATCACTCCTGCCCATTGAATACGGTAAAGCTTCTCTTTTAAAATATATGCACTTAATACGACCGTAAGAGCTGGAATAAGTGTTTCCAATACTGCCACGTTAGTAGATGAAGTAAACTGCAATGAACCATAAATAAATGTATTAAAAAAAGTCACCCCTGATAATGTCATCCAGAAAAAAGGCTTTTTATATTTTATAAATATCTCCCTCTGTTCCCACGTTTTTTTCCACGCAAAAGGCAATACAATAAGAAAAGCGATCAAAAGACGAAAAAAAGCTATAGTAAAAGGCAGCAAATCATTAATTGCTTTTCCAACTAAAATATTTCCAGCATAAAAAATGACTACGAGGATCATAAGGAAATAGGCTGTCACCATCCGGCCCTCTCCTCCTCACACTTTATAATATAGAACATCTGAAAATTCTACCACAACTTCCTGAAAACTGCATTAGAGCACATACAAAAAGAGGCTGGACAAAACTGAAGACAAGCTCCTGGGCAAGCGTCCGCCTGGCGGACTGAATCACTCCTTTTCTCAAAAAGAACAGCCGAACAAAATTCGAAAATTTTGTTCGGCTTTCTTTATGATTACTATTCCTTTGTCCTAACTCCAAAGACTACATTTCTTTACACACTTTCTTTACTGGTTGTCTTTCAGCTCCTGCAGTTTTTGACGGGTTTCCCGTCTTAATTTCATATCCGTTAACTTTGAAACCTTTCTTAAGGAGAAACTTAGCCCCTATATTCAGTTCTGCTTTATCAGCGGCTACTAAATAAATACTGTGTTTGCCAATCTTCGCGTAATGCCTTTTAATGTAGGCAAGCGGCATATTAAGACTTCTGCTGACCGGATCATTATGAGCGGTATGAAATTGCCGGATATCCACAATAATACTGCCTGAATCTTTAAGCTGATCCGTCCTGACCTGACTCATCCCCCTAACAGGAACATAACGCCGGAAAACAAAGACAATCATAACTGCTATGATGAAACCAATAACTACATTCACCCATATCCCTCACTATCTGTTGTTTACCTTTATACTTTTTTGGCACTGTTTTAAGCCTACACCTATTATATACCCTCGCAGGTATATTCGTCAAAAATGTGATATGGGTAAGAGATTGAGACTATATAAAAAAACAGACCCTGTAAAAAACGAGAAACATATTTATATGTGAACCAAAATGAGACCTTACTTTTTCAATGCATGTCAGTTAAGTTTTAAAAGGCCTTCAGTGGTCTGAAAGACGGTTAAAAAACAGGCCATTCTTTTTTTTCAGCGATCTGTTTCATACTTTTATCAGGATTTACAACTACAGGGTTATTAACAAACTCAAGCAGGGGAAGGTCATTTTCACTGTCTGCGTAAGCCCATAAATCATCTGTATCAGCCTTTTTGTTATTCGAACTGAGAGAATTATTGCCAAGCCAGTCAACTATCCTTCTGACTTTTTCTTCTCCATTTACAATCGGCCCGGTTTCTCCCGTACACTGGCCTTCACTGTCAAATTCCAGCTCAGTACTGATAACATGCACTTCAAGATCCAATTCTTTAATAAACGCGTGAAGAAAAGGCTGCAAGGCACCGGATAAAATAATAATCTCATCACCTTCAGACTGGTGCTGGCGGATTTTTTTTACGAGGTCATAATGGATCTCATCGTATCCTTCCACAACGAGGGTCTTAAAAAAAGCATCCAGTTCTTTTTCAGTTTTTCCTTTAAAGGACCTTGCAAATGATTTGAAAAATGCCTGACGGAAAGCTTGTTTACCTTTAAATACCCCCAGGACGCCCGCTTTAATAAGCCCTCCGCTGACAACCATCCATTCTTTCCATGTAAATTCTTTTTTTGCTACTAAAAACATCGCTTTGAAAGAGTTTCCCTGATATAGTGTCCCATCAAAATCAACTGTTACAACCGCCATAGTTATCACCTCTCCCACTATTCTAATCCAGCGTCTGAAAATTGTAAATTAATAGAAAAGACTTATTTTTATACATTATTTAAGAATTTCTTCCTAAGGATTGAGAAAACTAGGAATTTCTGCTCCCGGAAGTATGGTATAAAGCACGCCACGTATGATAAGCAAGACGGTCAAGAAATTGAATAAACTGAACGGCGTTAATTCCTTCATCTACAGTAAGGTTTTCTTTTACTGTAGCTTCTAAAAGTTCCTGGCGGCTGTATCTTCTTCTATTGGCAATTTTCATTGAGCGTTCTTCTGCCATTTCAACTGTTTTGTCAGACGGTGCCTCACTATGGGCAATGACACTATTAAAGAGTTCATCTACGTCTCTCATGAATTTGTTAATTTTACTGTCTGGAATCCCCTGTATATAATGCTCAGCTTCTTTAAGTGCTTTTAACAACCGTCCTATATGGTCAACAGCATGAACCATTGCCACCTGCTGTTTATATTCAAGAGCGGATACAGATGTCTCATTTGCTCTAATGGTAGATAGAAACTGCTGAATTTCTGACAACCCAAAGGTCACTTGCTGAAATTTTACTCTATGGGAATCTTTAACCGTCCTGTCATCCAGAATTTCCTTTCCTGCTGCGGCAAGATCATACAGCATTTTCCTTAAAGCCCTTCTTACCGCTTCGAGAGCTACAGGCCCCACTGCTGCCACACTCTCATCAAGAAAAGTCATATAAGGTGTTTCCTTTTTCTCGGGTATAATCCATTTCACAGCTTTTTTGAACCATTTAAGGATTGGCAGTATAAGTAAAACACCCGAGATGTTGAAAAGTGTATGGAAAATCGCTAGCTGTACAGCCGGATCCTCCACTTGAAACGTTTCTGCAGTCCTCATGACAGCATAAATGAGCAGCGGTAATGCTATTACAGCGATCAGACCTGTAAAAAGATTGAATAAAATGTGCGCTGTGGCCGTCCGTTTAGCTGCCACTGTACCGCCGATCGCTGCCAAAAAGGCTTTAGCAGTGGTTCCAACATTCTGTCCTATCACTAATAAAGCGGCTTGATTAAAATCTATGGCGCCAGTATGTAGAGCCGTTAAAGTGGTAACTACTGCTGCGCTCGATGACTGCAGAAGGATAGTCATCACCGCTCCTACTATGACTAAAACTGGAAGCCACCACCATTCCTGTCCTTGGAATTGGGATAAATCAATAACCTCAGTAAAACCTCCCATACCGTTTTGCAAAATATCTATGCCTAAAAAAAGAAGCCCGAAACCTGTTATAGCCTGGCCTTGCGATGAAAATCTGTTTTTTGAGAGAAGTTTTAAAACAACGCCCGCTCCGATTAATGGAAGAGCCAGCATACTCATGTTTATTTGAAACCCGATAGCCGATACAATCCAGCCCGTGCTTGTACTTCCCACATTCGCCCCTATAATGACGCCAAGTGACTGACTGAATGAAAGCAAGCCGGCACTCACAAAGCCTATAGTCATAAAAGTTGTGGCACTGGATGACTGAATTAAGGCTGTCAAAACGGCACCGGAAAATATAGAACTGAATATCCCTCCTGTAAACTTTTTCAACCTGTCTTTCAATGTTTCCCCTGCCATTGATTTTAAGCCTTCAGTCATAAAATTCATTCCCAGCAGGAAAAGACCTATACCACCGAAAATTAAACCAAACGTTTCCAAAATGCCACTCAATCCTTCCCCTTGTCCCCAGGTAAGTATTCTAAATTTAAAATACCATATTTCATTATGAAAAGTTAATAAATGTCTGAATTCAATGGATTTTTTACAGTAAATTCCTTTTTCAGGCATAAAAATTTAAACGATCGTTTAAATTTCCAGTAAAGAAAAGCCCTGTTTATATAGCAGGGCTTTTCAAAAGTAACCTTTAGCGGCGAAAAAGTTTACGGATATAAATAACCGTCAAAGACAGAAGGATTACCGCTAAAGAACCGCCGCCTACTAAAGTTATGTCGTTCATATATGATTTACCTAATAAAAGAACTATCGCCAAATAACCCATAAGAGTCCCGGAAATGAATTTTAGTGCTTTCCCAGTCTCTTCTGTCATAAACGTTTTTTTCATCGTTATAACCATACCAGATACAACGGCTATTTCTATTAGCATATACATGGCTATGTATATTATCAGATAAAAAACATACGTTTTCGTTCCCACGCTCTGATCTGACATTATACCATTCCATATAACTGGGAAACCTGCTGTACACGGCAATTCAATTAAAGAAGCAAAAGTGCCGATTAAGATAGAAGCCATGATCAACGGACCGATTTTACCTGAGAAAATCATTTTTTCTCTTATAAGCTTTATAAACTGTTTTTTATTACTGCCGGATATTGAGAAAGTAAACTGGGCAGGACCTTTCATAACCCCTTCTTTTATATTTACTGCAGCAAAAGCTGAAGCGATTATAAACAGTAAAACTCTTATCCAGAAATAATCAATTATATTCACAACTATGGCAAAAGTTCCTAATATAAACATACCGTAAATAAATGAAACCGTTCCTACAAAGGTTAGTCCTGCAGCCAGAATTATTTTCCTGGAATTCAGTCTCACAATCATACTGATAAGAAACATTAATGCCCATAATGAACAAGGATTAAATCCATCTATTGCTCCTATAAGTAGAGTGGTCATTAAAAGGGAATAATCGGTAATGTTAAAACCGAATAATTCCATCTCTTTATCCTCAGTTTCTTTTTTTGAAAAAGTACAGTTGCTTTCTTCCTCCCCCGAGCATGTATCTCCGTCTTGAAATTCCGGCTTTTCATTTTCTTCCCCTTCCAGCAGAAGGCCATTTAAAGAACTTTTCACAATATCATTGAATCCGGTTAATGTTTTGCCCTTATATATAAACAAAGGGACTGAATGCGCATCTATTTCATAACGGTTTATTACTTCTATAAATCTGTCTCTTTCCTCATTAACTTCTATACGCTCAATTAAAATGCCGGTATGATCTTCAATCTCATCCAGATATTTGCTCGATGCTTCACAAACAGGGCACGTCTTGCTCCAAAGATAGAAGAGGATCTCTTCCTCTTCGTTTGCATGCGAACCCAGTGGCGATAAAAAATAAATGAGGAGGAAAAATAAGCTGCTTAAAACCAGGTTAATTTTCCTGACTATTCACTCCACCCCCCTGCTTGATTTATTCTCTGCAAATCTCTTGTACAGTTTATCAGTCCTAACCAGCATTCTGGCAGAAAACTGAAATAATTTGCATTAATTTCACAAAGGCCATCTGATAAGAGTGCATAAAATAACGGTCTGAAAACTGAAAGACAGTTTATTACTTTTTACCACCAGCTTGTGTAATACAACTTTTCATTACGGAAATCAAAAGTAGTGATAATATCCTTTAATTCATCTCTTGTCCGCTTAACTTCCTGGAAAAAATAAGTGTCATATTCTGTATTTCCAAAGAAAAACCCCTCCATAGTAGGGAGAATTTCGTGCGCTTTATGCTTCTGTCGCATAACTGAACGGCAGCAGCGGTAGAGGGTAACCAGATCCTCTCTGCTGACTTCATAAATATTACATTTATCTTCCCCATTTTGTATGTTTCTGACAAACCAGTTATGTATCTGGTTAGCCTTTCGCCAGTATAGAACCACATCATCTTCAGGTTTACCTGAGTCCTTTTCATTTTTCTTAATAAGGTACATATCCAATCCCATGATCACCATCTCCTTTAAAAGATCAAACCGTCTCTAAAGACTCCTGAAAGTCCTTTAGCTATGATGTTCGAACACACTTCAACAACCATATTGGCTCATGCATTTCCGCAGGATATGTATATGATAGGTCTGCACAAAACTAACTTAATGAAAAAAGGAGTCCCGGTAGATTTTAAGAGGTAAGTGTCTAATTAATGGAAAGCGCGGAGAAATGCGTCAAAAAATCAGGGTTATATTATTTATACAGAAGAGTCTTAAGCGAGGTTTGTTAAATAAAATTATAGTCGATAATCCTCACAAAGGGAATACTTGTTCGATTTTTTTAATTAAGAATTTAGTGTACCAGGCGAATTAAAAAGGAGCTGTCGTACAGGACAGCTCCGCAATAAAATTAAATATTATTTTTAAATTCCATATAAACAGTCTGGGTGCTAAGAAAATCTTCAAGGCCGTGCTTTCCGTCAGCTCCTCCGATGCCTGATTTCCTGAAACCTGCGTGGTAACCCTGGACAGCTTCAAAATTCTCCCGGTTTACAAATGTTTCCCCGAACCTTAGTCCGTTTGTCAATTTCATAGCTTCGTGGTAATTCTCCGTATAAACAGACGAAGACAAGCCATAATCTGAGTCGTTTGCCATATCAATGGCTTCATTTATATCTTTATATACTACAACAGGAAGCACCGGACCAAAAATCTCTTCCTGAATAACTTTCATAGTATGGGAGACATTCGTGAGCACTGTAGGTTTATAAAAATAGCCTCTCTCTCCTGAAGCCCGTTCTCCCCCAGTCGCTATTTCAGCACCTTCATTTACAGCCTCTTTAACCATCTCATCTACTTCTTCAAGACGGTCCCCGCTTACAAGGGGCCCCATATCCAGACTGTCATCCAGTTTAGGATCTCCATAAGTCACTTCAGACATTTCCCTAGTAAGTCTGTTTTTAAAATCTTCTGCCACATCCTCATGAACGTAAACTCTCTCTGCATTGGTACATGCCTGACCGGCATTAATGATCCGGCTTTTTGATATATTCTTAACTGCTAAGTCAAGATCTGCGTATTTTGTAACAATTGCAGGAGCTTTTCCGCCTAACTCGAGGTTCACTTTTGTAATATTCTGAGCCGCTGCTTCCATAACTTTTATGCCTGCCGGAATACTTCCAGTCATCGTTACCATGTCCACTTTTTCATGGGAAGCAAGGACATTGCCGATTGTAGAGCCTTTACCGGTAATGAAGTTATATACCCCTTTAGGAAGTATATCCATATCGTGAACCATCTTTGTAAAAGCTGCCGCCGTGTTAGGTGTCTGCTGACTCGGTTTAATAACAATCGTACACCCGGCAACAAGTGATGTCGCTACTTTACGGGCCAAAATAAACACAGGAAAATTCCAAGGTATAATACCAGCGACTACACCTATTGGCCGTTTGTGAATAAAAATGTTTTCATTAGGCCTGTCGCTTGGCAAGATCTCCCCTTCTATACGGCGGGCCCATTCAGACATGTACTGGAAGTAATCAATTGCGAGATCCACCTCGCCACTGGCCATTTCATAGCTTTTCCCCTGCTCTTCTATTAAAATTTCAATAAAATTATCTCTGTTTTCTTTTAACTTTAAGCCAATGTCCCGTACAATTTCTCCTCTTTCCACAGAAGGCGTTTGCCCCCATTCTTTCTGAGCTCTAAATGCAGCTTGTACTGCGTTGTCTGCATCTTCTTCCGAGCCTTCCGAAATTTGTGAGATTACTTGTTCAGTAGCAGGGTTTTCAATATCGATTGTCTTCTGTGATGTTGAATCCACATATTCGCCATTAATATAAATCTGATGTTTATGCATCAAAAAGCCTCCTTAAAAAATATTTCCAGTTGGCTTTTTCCTTTATTTTCTAAAGTCTAAACAGTAGATATGGCATTTTTTTTAAGAGCCCACCTTTTACTGTTCACACCTTAACTTGTTACAGATCTGATTGTCTGTTTATAAGGCTTCTTTAGACGCCGATTTTTCAGCAAATTCAGGCTGCTTTTGAGGAAGCAGAGAGGTGATAATCACACAAAGTAATGCAAGAATAAATAAAATCATAAATACAGACTGGAGACCAGCTGCAAGGATATCCGGTTCAACGTGCGTGCCGTTATTCGTCTGCCCGCCTATATGCTGGTTGAGAATGGCGCCTAAAACAGTGATACCCAATGTTTGGCCTAATGTACGCAAAAAAGCATTTGTCGAAGCTGCTGTCCCACGGTTATCCCATGTTACAGATGATTGAACAATAACTGTAAAAACGGTCATTGCCAATCCAAACCCTAACCCGACAAAAAACATGATAATAATAAGCAGGACATTAGGAGTTCCGCTGGTGATAAAAGTAAGTGCCAGTGTACCCAAAGCTATTAGGGATACTCCGGCAAGAGAAATCGATTTGGTTCCAAGCCTGACGATAAACTGGCCGCTTAAATAAGCACCTAAAGGCCATCCTAGAGACATAGGAATTAATGTAAGGCCAGATGAGGTTGCTGCTAACAGAAGGACCCCTTGGACCCATAATGGTAAATAAGCTGTCAGCCCTATTAAAATCCCGCCCATCAGCAAGCCGCAAATATTGGCTATAAGTAAATACCGGTTTTTAAATAAGCGGAATGGGATCATGGGGTCGGGCGCATTTAATTGAATCACAACAAAGAGACTTAAAAACACAAACGCGGTGCCAAACAAGTAAAACATCGCCTCGTCATTCCATGCTATGTCATTGCCTCCTGAAAGCAGCGCATATAATAAAGCACCAGTTCCGATGATAAAAGTAACAGCTCCGCCATAATCAATGGAACGCTTCCGCTTTTCTATCTTTTCCTCCAGATTTTTTCCAATTAGATACATTGCCAGAAGGCCGAATGGAATATTAATATAGAAAATCCAGTGCCATGTTAAAAAGTCAACAAAAAAACCACCTGCGAGCGGCCCGAAAATACCGGCAATGCCCCATATAGATCCAATTACTGCCTGTGCTTTCGCCCGCTTCTCGTAGGTAAATACATCCCCAACAATCGTAAAGGTCATGGGCATTAAGGCGCCGGCTCCAACTCCCTGTACAGCCCTGAACATAATCAGCTGTTCCATGGATTGAGACAGACCGCAAAGAGCTGATCCCGTTAAAAATAACGCTGCTCCGGTTATAAATATTTTTTTCCTTCCAAACAAGTCTGCGAGTTTACCGAAAATAGGAGTCATAACCGCATAAGTTAACAGATAAATAGCGAAGACCCAGCTAATGAGATCAAGACCTCCCAAATCACGGGCAATAACAGGCATAGCAGTGCTAATAACTGTTACTTCAATTGCAGCCAGAAAAGTCGCAATAATAAGGGCTGTGACAATTTTCTTTTGATATGTATCCATATGTGTTCCTTCTCTCTATTTCCAACATATATCTATTTAACAATATACAGCACTGGTCTGCCAAACAAAAAAACAGCAGATTGACTGTCCTTTGCTAAATGCTGCTTTATGCTGCGTTTCAATATAAAAACATCCCTCCAGCGGGCAAAAGGTTTAAAAACATTTTGCCGTACAGAAGAGATGTCCTTAATAAGAATAATTTCAGGTTAATTTTTCATCTTTGGATCCAATGCATCCCTTAAACCGTCTCCTATCATATTAAAACCAAGAACGACAAGCATAATTGACAATCCTGGAAACAGAACTGTCCAAGGGGCGCTTTGGATGTACTGTCTGGAATCAGAAAGCATCCTTCCCCATTCCGGTGTCGGAGGCTGAGCCCCCAGACCGAGAAATCCTAAAGCTGCCGCCTCCAGGATAGCTGTTCCAAATCCTAATGTTGCCTGAACGATAATTGGTGCGAGGCTGTTTGGGAGGACGTGGTGGAAAAGAATACGCCCATTTTTCATTCCCTGGGCTTTGGCGGCCATTATATATTCTTCCTGCCTGATAGAAATAACTTTAGATCTCACAAGACGTCCGAAAATAGGAACGTTTATAATAGCGATAGCTATAAGAGCATTTTGCAGAGAGGGGCCTAAAATAGCTACAATGGCTATAGCAAGCAAAATACTTGGAAAAGCGAGCATGATATCAAAAATACGGGAAATCAGCATATCTACCCATCTGCCGAAATAACCTGCCAGAATTCCAAGGAATGAGCCAAAAATTAACGCGCCTGTGACTGCGAAAAAACCAACCATTAAAGATATTCTTGCTCCATATACAATACGGGTAAAAATGTCACGCCCTAAATCATCGGTACCGAACCAGTATTGTGCAGAAGGGCCCTGCAACCTGTCTGCAGCATTTAAAGTCTGATAGGAATAGCTCGTTAAAAAGGGAGCGAAAATCGCTATCATTATAAAAAAGATAATAATGAAAAGGCCCACGATCGCAAGTTTATTTTTTCTAAGCTGCCAAAAGGCTTCTTTCCAAGGTGAAATGGATTCAGTTTCTGTTATATGGGGTTCCTGATTTTCAGGACCGGGCATTGGCTGCTTTTTTACAGGAGTAACGGATTCCATTATACACTCCCCCCTTTTATTAATATTTGATTCTAGGGTCAATATACGTATATAGAAGGTCGACGATCAGATTAATAAATACGAAAATAGTAGCTATGACAATAATACCGGATTGAATGACAGGATAATCCCTGTTTCCAATGGCTTCATATACGTATCTTCCTACTCCGGGCCAGCTGAAAATCGTTTCTGTTAAAATCGCTCCCCCCAGTAAAGTGCCGGTCTGCAGTCCTACAACCGTCAGCACTGGAATGACAGCATTTTTAAACCCATGCCGGTAAACGACTGATAAAGTATGAGATCCCTTTGCTTCAACCGTACGGATATAGTCGGAACGTAATACTTCAAGCATGCTGGATCGAGTCATTCTGGCGATAATAGCCATTGGTATCGTTCCAAGCGCGACTCCCGGAAGAATTAAGTGTTTAAAAGAAGTCCAAAGCTGGTCAGGCCGTCCGTTAATAATCGAATCCAGCAAATAAAAGTTGGTTACTGTCTCAACTGGATCCCGTGGATTTCCCCGGCCAAACGCTGGGAGCCAGCCCAGATTTTGAGCGAAAATCCATTGTTCTAATAAACCGAGCCAAAAAATCGGCATTGAAACCCCAATAAGGGCAATGAGCATACTCGTATAATCAAACAGAGAGTTTTGTTTCCAGGCACTGATAATGCCGGCGTTCACTCCGACTATTACCGCAAAAACCATGGCAAAGATGGTTAATTCAATAGTTGCAGCAAGATACGGCCATATCTCGGATGATATACTTGCTTTTGTTCTGAGGGACGTACCCAGATCGCCTTGCAATAAACCCATCATATAATTCCCGTATTGAACGAAGTAAGGTTCATTTAAACCCAGCTGCTCTTCAAGCTGTTCAATTGCCTGGGGAGTCGCCTGTTCACCTAAAATGGTCTGAGCCGGATTTCCGGGAATAAGGTGAATAATAGAAAATGTGATTAGTGACATGCCAATCAGCACAGGTATCAGCATAAGCAGCCGTCGTATTGTATAAGAAATCATTTAACTCACCTCCAGCATCGGTTAACAGTATGTATTAAAAATAACTATCTGCGTTACGAGCGTTTATAGTGATCCAGAAGAGAATAGGCCGATTAAAAAATTTATTCATTTCGCAAAGAAGCTATTTTATAAAAAAAGAGGACAGCAGAGAAGATTAACGGGAATACCCGACTATTCACTCTCTCAAGCTGCCCTCATGCTTTTTACTCAGCTAACTCTACATTTGTTAAAGGTTCACTTGTCGACAAGTGAGGGACATAATTCTTCACCCGTTCGCTGCCGGCTAAAACCGGTATTGAATGGACGAGAGGAATCATTGGTGCGTCTTCGTGTACAATTTCCTGAACTTCTTTGTACAGTTCTGCCCGCTCATCTTCATCTACACTGTTCTTAGCCTGATTTAACAATGAATCAACCTCGTCGCTGCGGTAGAAGTTTCTGTTTCCGCCAGGAATCGCACCTGAATGCAGGAGGTTACCGAAGAAATAGTCCGGGTCTCCGTTTGTACCAGACCAGCCGAGCATAAAGATGTCGTGCTCGCCCTGTTCCGTACGCTCAAGATAGGTGGCCCATTCCATAGATACGATATTGGCTGTCACTCCTACGTCTGCCAGGTTTGCCTGCATAACTTCAGCAGCCCGCTCAGGATCAGGCATATACGGACGGGCAACCGGCATTGTCCATAAATCGAATTCCAAACCGTCCCCAAAGCCCGCTTCCTCAAGCAGCTCCTTGGCTAAATCAGGATCATAAGCATATGGATCAATACTGTCATTGTATCCCATGTATGAAGGAGGAATAATATTTGTAGCAGGTTCTGCAAGTCCGGCGTAAAGTAACGAAATTAGTGTTTCTTTATCAATTGCATGGTTTAAAGCACGCCTTAAATCTGGATTATCAAATGGCTCTTTATCCAGGTTAAATCCAAGATAGCCGATGTTGTTTGTGTCCCTCTCAAAAACTGCAAGTTCAGGATCTGCTTCTATTTGTTCCACATCATCCGGATTTAAGCCATCCATTATATCAATTTCTCCTGACCGTAATGCCGTCAGGCGGGCAGAGTTGTCAGGGATAACCTGGAAAATGACACCATCCAGTTTCGGATATCCTTCCAGCCAGTAATCTTCATTTTTTTCAAGGACGATGCTGTCATCTTTCGACCAGCTGACAAACTTAAACGGTCCTGTGCCTACCGGGTTTTCGTTAATTGCGCTTCCATACTCTTCAAAAGCAGCAGGTGAAGTGATTGAGAAATAGCTCATACCCATATTTTGTAAAAAGGCACCAAGACTTTCATTTAGCACAAACTCAATTTCGTGATCACCAAGAACATTAATCTCCTCTATAACATGTCCATCATCACCTTTAAAGCCGCCGAACTGGGTGCCATAAACGCTGTAAGTGTATCCTTCATCAGCAAAATGGTACTCATGGTCAGGGTCTGCCCACCGCTCAAAGTTTATCTTTACAGCTTCAGCATTAAAATCAGTGCCATCATGGAATGTGACTCCTTCTCTCAATTGAAAAACAAAGCGGAGTCCATCATCTAAGACTTCCCAGTCTTCCGCCAAACCTGGTCCGATTTCAAAAGAGTCTTCATCAAACTTTAATAGAGATTCATAAATTTGCTCTGTTACTCTGGAAGATTCCCCGTCTGTTACACTTGCATAATCAAGACTGACAGAGTCCCCTCCGCGGGCAAAGATAAGAGTCTGATCTTCAGCAAGCGAATAATCCCCCTCGCTGTTTTCACCGGCTGCTTCATTCGCCTCGTTATTATTGCTTTCTGAGGTGTTATTTGTTTCTGCTTCATTATTATTTGTGCCCGCGTCAGCAGGTTCGTTGTTGCCGCCACATGCAGCCAGAACAACTACAAATACCAATGAAAGAAACAGTAACCAGGTTTTTCTTTCCGACATGTTTTTTCCCCCTTTTAATGTTTTAATTAATAAACTTGCAGTTTGCCAGTTATTTATCGTTAAATAAATGGCAAGCCACAAAATGGTTATCTGAATATTCTTTAAATTCAGGGTCTACTTCTTTGCATATATCCATACATTCAGGGCATCGAGTATGAAAAGCACAGCCTGAAGGCGGATTGGACGGGCTTGGAACATCCCCCTCTAAAATAACTCTGTCTGTCTTTAAGTCGGGATCCGGGTTAGGGACAGCAGATAAAAGCGATTTAGTATAAGGATGAAGCGGGTTACTGTATAATTCCTCATTAGGTGCCAGTTCTGCCATTTTTCCCAAATACATGACACCGATCCGGTGACTTATATGTTTAACTACACTTAAATCATGCGCAATAAATAAATAAGTAAGTCCGAATTGTCCCTGTAAATCTTCCATTAAATTTAATATTTGAGACTGTATGGAAACATCCAGAGCAGAAACCGGTTCATCACACACAATCAGTTTCGGATTTACAATCAGCGCTCTTGCAATCCCGATCCTCTGTCGCTGCCCTCCGCTGAACTGATGCGGGTACCTGGAAGCATGTTCGCCTGGAAGGCCGACTATTTCGAGGATTTCTCTGACTTTTCTCTTTCGCTCTTCTTTATCTCCAATTCCATGAATTAAAAGAGGCTCACTTAATATTTTTTCTACTTTATGCCTGGGATTGAGAGAGGCATAAGGATCCTGGAAAATAATCTGCATGTCCCTTCTTTTTAATCTCATCGCTTCTCTATCCAATTTAGTTATATTTTCCCCATTAAAAATGACTTCTCCTTCAGTTGGTTCGATTAACCGGAGCAGCGCTTTCCCCGTAGTGGATTTCCCACAGCCGGATTCGCCTACTATTCCAAGTACTTCTCCTTCATAAACCTCAAAGGACACATCGTTTACAGCTTTTACTTCTCCTACTTTTCTAGAAAAAATTCCTCCGGTAACCGGAAAGTATTTTTTAAGACCTTTAACTTCCAGCAAGGGCGTCGGCATTAACAAGGTCACCTTCTTTCTCATAGAGGAAACATCGGCAAGTATGTCCACCTCTCAATTCCAGCAGTTCTGGATTTTCTTCATAGCACCGGTTAAAAGCCTCGGAACAACGCGGTGCGAACCGGCATCCGACTTTTATAGATCCAGGTTTAGGAACGTTCCCGGGAATGGAATACAGGCGTTCCTCTCTTTTATGCATTTTTGGGAGAGATCGTATTAACCCCTGTGTATAAGGATGTTTAGGATCTTTTAAAATCGTTCTGACGTCTCCCTCTTCAACTACCTTACCGGCGTACATAACTGCTACCCGGTCGCACATTTCTGCCACCACACCTAAATCATGGGTGATCATCATTATGGCTGTTCCATTTTCTTCATTCAGCTTTTTCATAAGATCCAGAATTTGCGCCTGGATCGTGACATCAAGAGCAGTCGTCGGTTCATCCGCTATTAGTACTTCAGGGTCACAGGACATAGCAATCGCTATCATGACTCTTTGTCTCATGCCTCCTGATAACTGGTGCGGGTATTCATCTACTATTTCTTCAGCTCGCGGGATACCCACCATTTTAAGCTTATCAATAGCTATTTGCCGTGCTTGTTTTTTCGTTACTTTTTTATGTTTTTTTACGGCTTCCATTATTTGAAACCCAATGGTAAACAACGGATCCAATGAGGTCATAGGTTCCTGAAAAATCATTGCAATCTGATTTCCTCTAATTTGCCGTAACCTTTTTTTCTTTATTGTCACCAGATTTTCTGAGTGTTCCTGCCCGCCTTCCTGCTGCCTGAAAAGAATTTCTCCTCCTACTATTTTCCCTGGCGGGTCCGGAACCAGACCCATAACAGAGAGGGAGGTAACACTTTTCCCGCAACCTGATTCTCCGACAATACCGAGAACTTCCCCTCCATAAATCTTTACACTGACATCATCGACTGCCGGGATTTCTCCCCTGTCAGTAAAAAAGTGTGTTTTTAAATGGTTAATTTCCAAAACT
The DNA here is from genome assembly GCF_021028955.1 of Salipaludibacillus sp. CUR1. Lineage (GTDB taxonomy): Bacteria > Bacillota > Bacilli > Bacillales > Salisediminibacteriaceae > Salipaludibacillus. The sequence continues at coordinate 90,737 of NZ_JAIWPE010000058.1, read as the reverse complement.
GGTTTTTTCATCAGCGCCTCCTTAAAACAGCTTAGCAGACTGAAACCGTACTCCTCACTTAATAGTGAAAGAATATTATTGTAAAATATGTACTAAATTTTCAAAATATTATTTCTACTCTCTATGAAATAAAATACTATAGACTTATAGTAAAAGCAATTAAATTTTTTGAAAATTAAAAAATAAACTATTTTCATCATTTATTTCCCCGCTTTCATAGCGGGAGGACCTGACGTCATAATTTTAGAACCACTAAGTCCACTTCAGAAAAAAATGCAATGCAGGAGCTTACTTAATTTAAAGTTTATTTTTAAAGACTAACGGACTCGGTCACTAAAATTTATTCAACTTTTCCCCCTGAATATTCAAAACCCCCCTCTATTTAAGAGGGGGGACGGTAAATGTAACGATCAGCTTTCTTTTTTAGACAGCTTTAATGCCTGTTTTATTCCTTTTTTAAATGAAAATTTTCCATACATCAGAACACCGCCTTTATATATACGGGCGGCAATTATATTTATCAAAACAGCACTAATTATTAATAAAGCTGAGATAACGGCTATTTCCCAGACAGGCACTGTGCCCATACCGATTCTGAGAAACAAAAGCTGTGGTGTGAAAAAAGGAACATAAGACAGAACTCTGATAAAAATGGCATCCGGAGCATTTAAACCGTAGAGGGACACAAAAAAAGCAATCATTGCTAGAAAAATAAGCGGCTGTATAGCCTGATTCACTTCTTCCGCCCGGCTGACGAGAGCTCCCAGCATCGCCGCCACTCCTCCGTAAACAAAATAACCAAGGATTATAAACAGCAAAGCATAAATTATTAACGAATAGTCAATCACCTCAGTGAAAATGTTTGTAAAAAAATCTTCGCCGCTTAGATAAGAACCAGCAAAGGCCGCTAACACTAAAACTGATAAGTTTACTAAACCAGCTAAACCAATTCCCATTATTTTACCCAGCATTTGAGTGACTGGGTTCACGCTTGAAACAATCAGTTCCATCACTCTGGACGATTTTTCTGTCGCTACTTCAGTCGCTATCATTGTCCCTAAAGTAACCACTATTAAATAAATCACAAACACAAGGCCATATACCATCCAGTAAGTCTGCATATGAGTTTCTGCAGTCTGAACTTCCCCAGTTCCGCTTAATGGCTTCTCATTGAAGGAGACGGGATTAAATATTAACGCCAGTTCTTGTTCATTTAAGTCAAGTGCAGACGTAGCTAACGTTTCTTTAGTACGCTGGACGTCCTGCTGTACTTCCTGCCCGGTTCTGAAATCAGTCCCTTCTCCGTAAAATTCTGCCTGAAGAGCATCCAGAGTACCGGTTAATTCAAGAACATAAGTAAAGTCATCGTTTTCTGCGTCACTAAGGGCTTGCTCAACATCTCCGCTGTAATGAATGTATTCGAAACTGCCTTCAGCAGCAAGCGTTTTCAGCATTTCGGCGAACTGCCCTTCCTCTGAAGTCTGATCCACCACTGCAACAGCTGGCTCATCTTCTGCTCCATCTCCTGAAAAGGCCTCCAGAATAGTATTTAAATTTATGAGAGAAATGATAAACAGCGCCATAATAGAGGTTGTTATTATAAAAGTTTTTGATTTCAGCCGCCTTCCCGCCGTATGTGTAAATGTCGTCCAGAAATTATTCATGTGCCGCTCCCCCTGCTTTGTCAATAAAAATGTCGTGCAGCGATGGCTCTTCCAGTTCAAATTTTCTTACAAACCCTTTAGAAGCCAAGCAGCTGAAAATAGTTTCCGCGGCTTTTTCATTTTCTACTTTTACATCAGCGCCGTCTTTTTTTTGTTCTATTTTTAAGACCCCTTTGACGTCTTCCAGGAAGGCTAAGTCATAATCAGCTTTAATACTTATATTCTTCATGTCATAAGACCGTTTAATTGTTCTAAGGTTTCCCTGAAGTACTGCTTTTCCTTTTTTTAACATAATCAGATCTTCGCATAATTCCTCTACATTGCTCATCTGATGACTCGAGAAAACAATCGTTGTACCTCTTTCCTGAAGGTCTTTCACCGCATTTTTCAGCATATCTGCGTTCACCGGATCCAATCCGCTGAAAGGTTCGTCAAGTATGAGCAGCTCAGGCTTATGTAAAACTGCAGCTATGAATTGAATTTTCTGCTGATTCCCTTTTGAGAGCTCCTCGATGACTTTGTTTTCATATTCCGGTACTCCAAAACGGTCAAGCCATAACCGCATTTCTTTAATAATTGACTGTTTGTTCATCCCTTTTAATTTCGTTAAATAAACGAGCTGGTCTTTTACAGTCAATTTAGGGAAAAGCCCTCTTTCTTCAGGTAAATAACCGACGAGCTTTGTTCGTTTATATGTGATCCGCTCTCCTTTCCACCTGACGTCCCCTTCTGTCGGGTCAAGGAGCCCGAGAATCATCCTGAAAGACGTCGTTTTACCTGCACCGTTCGCCCCGAGCATTCCAAACATCTCACCCTCATTTATAGTTAGGCTGATGCCGTCCACTGCTTTGTGTTTGTCAAAAGTTTTCTTTAAGTTATTAATTATTAAGGTCATCATTTACTCCTTTCTGGTGCGCCCCTGTTATTAAGGTTTGGTCTGCTGCCTTATTTATACGGCATTACACCCTAAAAGTTTCAAAAATAAAGCAGCTTTCCGGCTAAATCAAGCCTCAAGCTGCTTTATCTCAAGTATATCCTTTTTAAAGTTCCTTACTTTTAAGAACTAACTGTTTTGTTCTCAAACTCATGACTCATTTCTTCAGATCTGTGCATAGCCTCTTTAACCGCTGCTTGTATTGCTTCTCCTGCTCCATGAAAGGACAGGGCTTCAAGTCCGCAAGCTGTCGTACCGTTTTTAGACGTAATATTTTCTCTTAACTGTGCTGGACTTTCATCTCTGCTTAAGATCATTTTTGCTGCGCCCAGCAAAGTCTGGGCTCCAATTTCCCTTGCCTTTACAGCATCCATTCCATTTTCTACAGCAACTTTTTCTATATTTTCCATTAAATAATAGAAGTACGCGGGTCCGCTTCCAGCGATCCCTGTAAACAAATCCATCTCATCTTCTTCTATTACATATACTTTTCCAATAGCTTTCAGAAGGTTTTTAGCTGTTTTAACGTTTTTCATTGTTACATTTTCGCCAGGTGCAATGGCTGTTGCAGATTCCTGTATCATACTGGACGTATTAGGCATGATACGGATCACTTGCTGTCCTGGCTGCAGATGGCGTTCCATAAATTGCGCAGATATGCCGGCCATAACGCTCATAACCATCTGATCAGGCCTTAACCGGTTTTTAAGTGACAGGAGACACTTCTCTGCATCTTTAGGTTTCATTGCCAAAACGATAATGTCTACTGACTCAATAGGGAGACGATCCTGAACCATCCCTTGGACGCCGTACTTATTGTGAAGGTCTAATAGACGCTGCTCATTACTCCGGTTTGTTACTATAATTTGCTGCGGTTCAAGTGTAGCAGTATTTATTACTCCAGAAATAATTGCTTCTGCCATGTTGCCCGCACCTATGAATGCAATCCTTAAATTAGTTAACATATATATCAAACTCCTGTGTGTGGCTTTGTAATACAGTTACTAATGGTAACATTCTCTCACACGAGTTCAAGGGTGTAAGATGAAGTAACGAGAATAAAGAGGAGAAACTTCGTGAAAGCGCCCCCATTTGCAGATTAATGCAGTGTACAGGTCAAATACAGCATCTTAACGGCTGAAAAAGACTAAAATGAAAATTCAATTCGTAATAAAAGCAGTGGTTTTTAAACCACTGCCTGCTTTTGCACTTAATTCAATCTGTTATCCTTCTCTGTCCGCTCGTCCAAACCCTGCCAGCCGAAAGCCAGTTCATTTAGTGTTTTTCCACCCACTGTTGTTTTTTTATGGTAAATCTGCTCGCCTCCCAGATGAGTAAAAAACTTACAGGATTGAAGGTCTTCGAAAACCCAAAGTGCGACCGATGAATGCCGCAGTGAAGAAAGATGGTGAATGACACTGTCAAAGAGTTTTCTCCCTATTCCCCGTCCCTGGAATTCAGGGGATACATAAAGAGCATAGAGCTCACCAGTATATTTTATCCTTAACCTTGGATCCCTCATTGTTCCCCCAAGAGCAAATCCGATAATTTCACCGTTTGAATCTTCAGCGACAAACGTCATTGTCCCTCCGCTTGTAGAGTCAGGAAGGTTTTTTTTCCACCGTTCTTCTCTGTCGCTGTAATTAAGCTTGTTTATTATGTGAGAGGGAAGAACATGTTTATAAGCTGATTTCCAGCAGTCCACATTTACTCGTGCCATCTCCTTGGCATCATCCACTGATGCTTTTCTTATCTGCATGTTATAACCCCTTTCTAAAAACCAGTTGTGACCTATGTTTATTCTACAGTCTTTCACAAGTCTGTAAAGGGATCTGAGCAGACTAATCAAACTTATACACTTACCCGGCCTTTGGATTATCCGCCCCCCTTTTTTTTAGCCTTGAATGGCCGTAAAGGCCCAATGACAAGCCCCTGCCACTGCATTGAAGGCGCCACCTCCGTTTAACGGGCCAGAATTTCCTGTATGATATGAGACGTGGCTTCCGGCTTTTTCAGGAGTCGAGCCCCGGATTTTAAAGTTTCGTACATACTTGCTTCGTACAATACTTTTTCAATCATTTGAGGTAATTCTTTATATCGCGTTGTTCGTATGGCTGCTCCTGCAGATGTTAAATAATCTGAATTATGTTCTTCATGTCCCGGAACCGTGCTGAATATAACAATAGGAATTTCACAGGCAAGAGCTTCAGCCATTGTAACGCCTCCTGCCTTGGAAATTAAACCGTCGCTTGCTCTCAGATATAATAGAAATTGGTCTGTAAACCCAATGACCTTTACTTTATGCTTACTTTTCTGATTTATAATACGCTGTTTTACTCCCTGATTATGGCCCACCATACATAGAATCTGGACAGGTTCAGGCAGAGTTTCCAATGCTTTTAATATGTTTACGTAATTCGTTAAGCCCATCCCTCCCCCTGCAATTAGAAGGGTTTTAATATTTTTGTCAAGCCTTAATTGTTCTCGTGCAGCAGCTTTAGGAGTCTGCAGACAGTGATTCTTTAAGATAGGAATACCTGTTGAAAAAAAACTGTCCGGAGAGACTTGATGCATCGCTGCAAATTCATCAACTTTATGAGAAGCTGTAAAATAACCGTCGATTTCCTGTCTAAGGTAAGCAGGATGCAGGACAAAGTCTGTAATCACTGTATATAAAGGGGCTTTAATTTGTTTTTTTTGTTTTAATTTTGATAAGAAAGCTGTCACAAATGGATGCGTTGAAATCATAAACGGACAGGCCCTTTCTTGGACCATGGCGTAAAGCTGGTCAACAAACAAGGACCCAAATTGGTCCAGCAGCAGAAAAAGAGGGTAGTCTTCCGCATAAAAATACATTTTCCTCCACACGCCGGGGCTTATTTTGAGTAACCTTAAATAACTATGCAATACAAAATGATGAAGATAAGGATGAATGGCATGAAAAGTGTCAACCACTTCAGCATTCAAACCCTTAATCAATAACTCTTCTTGCAGAGCTTTAGCTGCCTGGTTATGTCCGTTCCCGATGGATGCTGAGAAAATTAACGGTTGACCTTCCATTTCCTTCCTCCTCCTTTCTCTCATAAATTCATTACTCTCATATTTTCCTGCCTCATGCCTTTAAGACATTTGTAACCGGCGACTCTCTTCTGTTACATAGTCAGGACTTTTTATTTACATAATAATCTTAGGAAGCAAGTCAGAATATTTATCTTTATTTTCCACCTAATAAATCTGAAAAGGATGATAGCAGTGAATCAAACGGAAAAGCGCATGGTTATGCTCATGCTGGATACTTTAATGGATAAACCTCTGCAGCAGGCGTTAAAAAATGAACATATCCCTGCTATCAAGTATTTTATGGAACATGCCGAATATTATCCCGGAGTGGTAGCCCCTTTTCCTACCATGTCAGTAAATGTTGAGAGTACGCTGTTAACAGGGCACTACTCAGACCGTCACGGCGTGCCAGCTTTAGTCTGGTACAAAAAGAATGAAAACAGAGTGATTAATTACGGAACGCATGTATTTGAATTGGTCAAACTCGGTTTAACAAAAAGCCTTTATGATGTTATGTACCGGTTAAACAATAAACATTTACGGAAGGATGTCAAAACGATACATGAAGAATTACAAGCGGCCGGGAAAATTTCAGCGTCCATTAACCCTCTTGTCCACAGAGGCCATACTGTGAAGGAAATAACAGTTCCAGGGCTGATGCGTTATTTTATTAATATAAACAAAACAATTAAAACAAGGACCAGTGACACATTTGTATATGGACGATTATCAAGTCTGAGTACTTTAAAAAAACACAGTTACATTTGGAACAAATACGGTTTTAATAACAATTTTTCTGTGCAGGAATTTTCTTATTTAATTAAAACGAATAATTTGCCTCATTTCTCACTTGTTTACTTCCCAGATCACGATAAAAATGTTCATAAAAAAGGACCTATTGATTTGGAAGGCATTAAAGAAATGGATAAGCAGCTTCAGACCATACTGGAATCCTTCCCTACATGGGAAGAGGCTCTTAAAAACAACATATGGATAATAATCGGCGATAACGGCCAGGCAAGAGTAGGAAAAAATAAGCAGAGCGCATTAGTGGAGATACGGAGATTATTAAAACCGTTGAGAATTACAAAATTACGAAAAGGGGTGCGAAAAGAGGACCAGATCGTACTGGCAAACAATTTGAGATCATGTTTTGTATACACCTTAAACCATGAAGAAGTTCCTTTAACGGAAATTGCAGAAAAGCTGAAAAGAGACGATCGCATAGATATGATTGCATGGAAATCCAACGATTGGATTTATGTCACCTCTGGCGGAGATGGCGGAGAGTTTAAATTTAAACAGGGAAATGATCTGAAAGATGAATATAACCAGTCATGGACGATTGAAGGAGAAGCATCAGTGCTTGATGTGAAGATTCAGGGGAAAGCGGTAACTTATGGAGATTATCCAGACGCTTTACAGAGGCTTTACAGTACGCTTCACTCCCATGCAGGAAATTTTGTAGTAACCAGTGTGAAACCAGGACACGAATTTATTACCGAAAGCTCCCCGTCTCATCCAAAAGGGGCAAGTCACGGGGGGTTTCATAAAGGTGACTCCCTAATTCCGATGATTGTCACCGGAACAGATTGTTCACCGGACTTTTTGCGTATTGTAGATCTAAAAAACTGGATTCTAAACCTGCTTATTCCAAAAGAACGTAATAATTGACTATTAAAAAGGAGAGTAAGGCAAATGAAAACTAAAATTGATAAACTTCAGCATCTTATGTGTGAATTTGTTCACTCACTCTTTTTCCTGGAATACGAGCATCTTCTGACCAAAGAGGAAAAAAACAACTTTCATGGAAGAAACAAAAAACAGTAATCAATGAAGCAGGCCCTTATCTAATTGAAAAGGGCCTGCTACACAACTCTTATAGCGTTTTTTTCGACACGTATATAAACCGGGCTTTCCATAAACTGTTCGCCATCGCTTTGCACAAGAACAGGAGGATTGGAAGAAATGTACACTTCCTCTCCCTGTAATAAAGTAACGTTATTAATATGCCTCCCTTTATAGGCCTGGGGAAATAACCATAACAACTCCCATTTTTTTATTCCATGGACTATACAGAGGTTTAAGAGCCCATCATTATATCGGGCCTCAGGGCAAATATGAATTCCCCCTCCATAATTTGGTGAATTAGCCACTGCTACTAACCATACATCTTCAAATATCTTTTCAACTCCGTCAACCGTCACATGGACTCTGGTCGGCTCATAAGTCGTTAATGTTTCCAGCATACTTACAACATATGACAGGCCCCCGAGACGGAATTGATTTAGAGGTTTCTTATAAGGGGCTTCATTAACTGTTTTTGCTACTTGGCCATCAAACCCTACTCCCGTCACCGTCAAGCAATATCGGCTGCCGAGGTCCAGTAGATCAACCTGTTTAGAATCATTAATAAGAATTCTTTCAAGCGCCTGCAGGGAATCCATCGGGATACCTAAACACCTGGCAAAATCATTCCCTGACCCTGCAGGAATAACCCCGAGAGGTATATTACAGTAAACAAGCCCGTTAGCAACTTCATTAATTGTCCCATCCCCGCCCAAAACAACCAGTGCTTTAATATTCTCTCTTAAAAGTCCGGGTACTAGTTCCATAGCATGCTGCGGCCCTTCCGTAAATCTTGCTGAATAAGGCAATTTTTTTTCTTTAAGAGCTTTTTCTACGCGTGCCCACACTTTTTCTCCCCTTCCATTTCCGGAAGTTTTATTTATTATAAATCCATGCATATTCACTTTTCCTCCTGAAAGTCAAAAATAGATTTAATATCATTCTGGTAACATTAGATTTTTTCAAGCGGAGGCAGGGAACCTTTCTGCGGCAAGATGGCTTCCCCGCTGTCCTTTTTTGCTAATTCTCTGGATTTCTGCATTAACCGGTTTGCAATAGCCTGGTAATCCGGATTTTCAGATTCAGCGATTTTGATAAATTCTCCTATGCTAACCATTACTTTTCGGCGGAAACTCATTTTTGTCCTGCTGAAAGTAATAGAAACCGGTAAAACAGGAACGCCGCTTTTTACAGCAAAAAAAGCTACTCCTTTTTTAGGTTCTTGTATCTTTCCCTCTTTTACTCTTGTCCCTTCAGGAAAAATTCCTATGATCTCACCTTCTCTTAGCAATCTCAGTGTTTGTCTGACCGGTCTGATCGCTGAACCGGAATACCTGTTAACCCGTATCATCTCCAGCTCGTTAAAAAACCAGCTGCTCACTGACGTTTGAAACAATTCCTGTTTGGCTAAGAAATGAATGTGTCTTTCGAATAGAGATGCAATAATGACAGGGTCAGCACAGCTTAAATGATTGGCTGAGATTATAAAAGATCCGGCACAATGTAATTTCTCTTCCCCTTTTATTTCAATTTTATAAATCAGCAGCAAAATAATTTTAGCAATTCTGCGCAGGAAAGTGTAGACCACTTTTCGTCCCCCCTTTACTTATCTCTGAATAATTTTTGTTAATTCGAAAATAATATTCCTGAAGCTTGGTAATTTTTTCTCAGTTCCTATATCTTTTAATTATGTAAGTGGAGGGATCGTAAATGAGCACATTTACTTGCACAGGAGAACCAGTAGACCCGTACTCGGAATGGATAGTGGACGGTATAAGGAGAACTTTTTCGAATCAAGGATATGAGTATCTGCCTAACCCGAAAGATGACATTAAACTTGCCTTTCACTTTGTAGATCGTGACTCGCCAAGGCCTTACCGGAGAAAAGCCCAGGGCACTTTTGTCGTTTCCATCGTGGAATCCCGCAGCACCCCCCGTGAAGTGAGGAAAGAGGCTTATCCGTATTTAATAAGAAGCCTCGCCAACCATCTCATGTATGTTTGCCATGGGGAGGAAGAAACACAACTGTATTTTTTAACACCGGAACAAGGGAACTACAGTATCACGTTTGATCCTAAGAAAAAAGATGATAAGATTTTTGATAAGATTTACGAACGGCTTGAGCCTCTCGCTTCCTCCCAACTCGTGATTAACAATGATTTTTATGAGAATTTACCTGAATCTCTCTGGTACGGCGATGAGATAACGAAGTCTTTAAGTGTTTCCGGAAAAAAATTAGATGAAATGAATCTTCTGCCAGCGCCTTTCCCTCTTAAAGAAGTACTGCCGGAACGGGATATTCGCCACCTTAATAAGTTATACGGAATTGGGGGTTTAAGTTACGGGAACCTCAGTGCCCGGAAGAATAAAGATCATTTCTGGATGAGTGCAAGCGGTATCGACAAATCCAAAATGTCTGAGGTTGGAAAAGATTTTCTTTATATAACCGGGTATGATGTTAGCAAAAATGCGATGAAAGTAAGTATTCCTCCAGGTATCAAGCCTAAACGGGCCTCTGTCGACGCAATTGAACATTGGATGATTTATCAGGAACACCCTGAGGTTGGGGCAATCGTCCATATTCATGCCTGGATGGACGGCATTGAAGCTACCGAAATTAATTATCCTTGCGGAACAGTGCAATTAGCAGAATCAGTGGCTAATCTTGTAAAACGAGCCCCTGATCCGGCCCGGGCCGTTATTGGGTTAAAGAATCATGGGCTGACTATCACCGGCACCAGCCTGGATGATATTTTTGCACGAATTGAGGGAAAAATCATTCCTGAAGTGCCTATGCGATAACCTTAAATAAGATTGGAAGGCTATTCCATACACCTGTCCCTCTGTATTTTAAGCTTATATTCAAACTGAGTAAGGCAGCACGAAAGAGGCATGAATCCAGTAAAATACTGGTTTCATGCCTCTTTAGATGCCCGCTTTACTTTCAGGGCTCCTTTAAAGTTTTTACACTTTAAAGATCTTTACAAACTCCATAATCTATTAAAGCTTGTCTTAAATTGCTGACTATTTTGAAATGCTTTATTTCAATACCTAATGACACGATTGTTTGTGCCGTTTCCGGTCTTAAACCGCTAAGAATTGGAGTCACCCCGAGAATTTTTAAAGTTTTCATAAGGTCAGACAGCCTGCTGGCAACAAAAGTATCCATTACAAGTACTCCGGATAAATCAATAAAAATAAGTTCAAGTTTGTGGCTCATCGCATCCCTGACAACTGTATCCATCAATACAGCCGATCTGTCTTCATCGAGATGTCCGATAAGTGGAAGTACAGCAATCCCTTTAGAAATGGGCACAACGGGAGCTGACAATTCTTTAATAAAATCGTGGGAGGCATTTATTTTTTCCTCATGATCTTCGATAAATGCGGCTGTAAAAGCGTACGCTGCCTCATCCAGAAAGTCATTCAGAATAAGTGAAGCTTTAAAAACCGTATCAGAGGCTACATTTCTCTTTTTTGAGAAATCTTCTATAAATTCCCATATTATTTTCCGGTAAACTTTTGTCACTGGTAAAAGATCAGTCAGACTTGCCCCTTTGGAAACCCCATATTTACCGAGTTTTTTAGCCCACTCTTCAACCAAATAACTGCTTCCATTATCAGAGAAAGCCTTCCCGCAAATTTCGATTACTTCAAGCCTTCTTTCATACAGTTCTTCCTCCAGAGGGGCATGTGACGCCTTTTCTGAACCTGAATAAGAAAAAAGTGAATCGACGATCAATTCTTTATTTCCTCTTATCTCCTTTCCAATCTGCTCCAGATCTTTAATGACTTGAGCGTTTTCTATATTGTATTTATTCATAACAGCTCCAACTCCTAAAATTAAACACGTTCTTTAATTTCAAGTAAGTTATTTTTTGTAAAAACTTCTTTCTGATCCCCTTCTATACTCTTTTCACAGAGCTCATTCTACTAGTAATCTAAAGCCTTCGCAACTTCTTTCACACATTTGTTTCTTATAAAATGCCTTATTGTTCAACCCACTGACATATTTTGTTTAAATTTTATGAAACTTTTGTGAATAATCATCTAATATTAATACCTGATACTAATTTTACCGGTAATTATGCCCCTTTATATGGTACACTTTAGTCGTTCTTCTGATTAATTAACAGCAAAGGGTGAGTTAAATGAAGTTACCAGAACTTAAAATTGCACATATGAGACCGAAACTGCCAATTCTTCAAGGCGGAATGGGAGTACGGGTGTCTCTAAGCAATTTAGCTTCAGCGGTCTCAAATGCAGGGGGAATAGGGATCATTTCAGGCACCGGTATTTGTGCTGATGAACTGAAAACACATATTCGTAAAGCAAGGGAAAAAACAAAAGGGGCCGGCTATATTGGAGTCAATGTCCTCTACGCGATGACTGATTTTGCAGAAACTATGAAAGCCGCTATGGAAGAAAAAGTGGATTTTATTATTTCAGGGGCTGGAATTTCGAGGGATATGTATAATTGGGGAAAACAATCTAATACTCCTGTGATATCAATCGTTTCATCGGCTAAATTAGCTAAAATGTCCCAGCGGCTCGGGGCTGCAGCTGTAGTAGTGGAAGGAACAGAAGCAGGCGGCCACCTTGGAACAGATCGGCCTCTATTTGACGTTTTACCTGAGGTCGTAAAAGCAGTTGACATTCCAGTCATCGCTGCAGGAGGTATAATAGACGGTAAAGATGTCCGGCGGGCTATTGAAGCCGGGGCTTCAGGTGTGCAGATGGGTACACGCTTCGTAGCCAGTGAAGAGTGTGATGCTCCTCTTTCATTTAAAGAAAAATATTTGAAAAGTAAAGAAACGGTATTAATTGATTCAGTTGTCGGTCTTAAAGGCCGCGCTGTACCGAATAATTTCACTGAAAAAATAAGCAATCAACAACGTTTGAAAATCGATAAATGCGTTTCTTGTTTAAAAAAATGCTCGCACCGTTATTGTATTTATGATTCGCTGCTTAAATCTGTTGGCGGTGATGCAGAGGAAGGCCTTATCTTCAGCGGCGCCCGGGTTGGCGACATTAAAGACATCCTCCCTGTCGAGAAGATCTTAAATAATATCCAAAAGGAATTTTATCAGGCTCAAACTGTTTAAGTGTAAAGGAAACACAGTTGCCGAGACCATTGGAAGCTTTTGAAAGACCCAAGACCTTCTTATAGGAAGAGTTTAAAAAAAGATTTTTTTGGAAAAAAACTAATTTACAGCTATCTTTATGACTGAAGGCATGCTATACTAGGAATCACTGGTTGACGTTCGGATATGACTGATAGAGAAATACTTTAACGAGTGATTTTCCTCTTGAACGAATAAATGAAGAGCTCAATAGTAATAATTCGCGGAAAAATCCGCACAGGAGGAATTTCTAATGACACAAGGTACAGTAAAATGGTTTAACGCAGAAAAAGGTTTCGGTTTCATCGAAGTTGAAGGACAAGACGACGTATTCGTTCACTTTTCCGCTATTCAAGGTGAAGGTTTCAAATCACTTGAAGAAGGTCAAGCTGTAACTTTCGATATCGAACAAGGACAACGTGGCCCACAAGCTGCTAACGTTCAAAAGTAATGATATAAAAGGCCCCCAGCAGGGCCTTTTTATTTTGGTTATTTATATGCCCCTTCTTATTTCCCCTTTACTCCTGTATTTCCCTATATTTATATCCTGCTGATAATAATTTCGCTCTGCAATTCATACGTTTTAAAATAATCCTACAGCAAGGGAGATTAATGTATGAATATAAGAGTACGCCGCGGCGATAATTTTTGGTATTACAGCCAGCTTTTCGATGTCCCGGTAAATTTGATTTCCGATTCAAATCCGGGTGTGTCGCCCACCGCTTTGCAAATAGGACAAATAGTCAGGATTCCAGGCTATTATGTCACATTTTACACGATAAGACCTGGTGATACTTTGTGGAGACTTGCTAGTCAGCTGGGTTTGAACATTGATGCGTTATATCTCTTAAATCCAGCAGTTAACCCGCTTGCCCTTCAGGTCGGCCAGGTCCTTAACGTGCCTGTTAGAGTGGTAAATCCGGTTGTAAGAGGCAGAAGGCCCTATACTTCTGCTGCTTTAACGGCTGATATCAGCCAGCTTATTGAGATTTATCCTTTTTTAAGATCGCGTATTATTGGCAATTCTGTTATGGGTAAAAACCTGTTTGAACTTCAAGTGGGCAAAGGAGCAAAAAGAGTTCATATGAACGGTTCGTTTCATGCAAACGAGTGGATAACGTCTCCTATTTTAATGCAAACCTTAAACACATATTTATTAGCACTGACTAACAGAAGCGACATACGAGGGCTCTTTGTTTCTCCTTTCTATGAATCTGTCCTGTTGTCAATCGTACCTATGGTGAACCCCGACGGCGTTGACTTAGTTATAGAGGGAGCACCTCCGCAGGAACCCTATCGGACGAATGTGTTAGCAATAAATCAAGGTAATCCCGATTTTTCAGGATGGACTGCAAATATTCGCGGAGTAGATTTAAATAATCAATATCCTGCTCTGTGGGAGGAAGAAGCAGCAAGAAAACCAGACCAGCCTTCTCCAAGGGAATTTCCCGGTGAAGCCCCTTTAACTGAGCCGGAAGCTATTGCACTAGCTGAATTAACAGCTGAATCTGATTATGACCGGGCACTAGCCTACCACACACAAGGCAAAGTTATTTATTGGGGTTTTCAAGGGCTTGAGCCGCCTGAGTCACAAATACTTGTCAATGAATATGCCCGGGTGAGCGGGTACCGCCCCATCCGGTATGTTGACAGTTTTGCAGGGTTTAAGGACTGGTTTATCCAGGAATGGAGGCGGCCCGGGTTTACCGTAGAATTAGGCAGGGGAGTCAACCCTTTGCCCCTCAATCAGTTTGATCAAATATATGAAGAAAATCTGGGGATATTTCTTGTTAACTTAATCAGGTAATTTGATAAGGAATAAAGACTTCGTGGTGCACTCCATGGAGTCTTTATTTATGAATAATATATAAAATGCATTCTTTTTCTGAAATACATCCCAATGCTGAGTGGTTTAGGATTACCTCTCATACCTGCCGCACCTAAACTTTTAGTTTTATAGGTCACCATAATATGTAAAATTTATGTGGTATGATAAGGAAAAGGCTTATACAAGGGAGTTATCTTTATTATGAAAATTTTTATATCTTCGGATATTGAGGGCGCTACAGGTGTAGCCACAAATCACCAGTTAACTAAAAACGATGAATATCAGCGTTTTAGAAAAATGATGACTAATGATGTCAATGCTGCTATTGAAGGGGCCTGTGAAGCCGGTGCTACTGAAATCTTAGTCGCTGACGGGCATGGTAACATGTCTAATATTTTCATTGAAGAACTCGATCCAAGAGCGCGGCTGATTAGCGGCAATAACCGCCTGATGTGCCAAATGGAAGGCCTGGATGAAAGTTTTGACGGTGTATTTTTTATCGGGTATCACGGACGTGAAGGAGGATCTGAAAAGGCGGTAATTAATCATACATTGGCGGGTATATGTGTTTGGGAAATTAAAATTAACGGGCAGCCTGCAGGAGAAGCAGAAATGAACGCAGCTTTGGCTGGCCATTTCAATGTGCCTGTTTTGCTTATATCCGGAGACGATGCGGTAGCCGAAGAAGTAAAGAAAAACCTTCCTCGTATTGAAACAGCTGTAGTAAAACGGGGGTTGGACAGGATAGCCGCTGACTTAATGCCCCCTCTTCAATCAGCTGAGCTGATTAAAGAAAAAGCCAGAAAGTCGGTCAAAAGAATTGGAGAAATAAAACCTTTTAAAACAGCACTTCCGGTAATATTTGAAATTACTTTTAAACGGACAAACCAGGCATACATGACTACTACTATACCTGGAGTAGACTTGATTTCTCCTAAAACGATCCGGTTTACTTGTGAAGATTACGTAACAGCTTATAAACTTATGTGGGGTTGTGTCATTATTGGAATGGCCTCTACAGACGGGGTTTTGGGCAGAGTTAACGCCTAAAGTAGCGGTTTGCTAAAGATTGGCTAACTGTATTATTTATTTCCCCCTTTTAGAAAATACCCATTACAAGACTTGATTAATGTTTAATCAAACCACTCCGCCGCATTCAGCCTGTAACATTTCTCCAGGCCGTTTAGGCGGAGCAAATTTATGATTTTCTGTACCAATGACGATAGAGAAATTCATATCCATTTTCAGGGTCTAATATGAACATGCCTCTGCACAATCTTAGTTACTCATATAAATATTATGTTAACTTATCGTTACTTCGAGAGCAGTGAACTCAAGCATAAGTTACCACGCAATACCAGTTTTAAAAATATAAAGTTTATATTCCATCCTTTATCATTCTCTTTTAAAAGCACGGGTGGCACTTCTCACTGAAAACGCAACTGTCACTGCACACACCGCACCTATCACTGCAAATCCGGAAATAATCGGACCCATTACCCATCCATCGATCAGTACGGCCCTCATACTTTCAAATAAATAGGTTGTCGGATTAATTATTGCAGCTGCTCTTAGCCATTGTGCCTCAATAAGTTCAAGAGGGACGAATGTTGTGCTTAAAAAGATCAGCGGGAAAAAAATCAAAGTTCCGGCCTGTGCTGCTTGGGCGTTTTTTGTTTTAAGAGCAATTGCAACAGAATAACCAGCAAATGCCAGGCCCCAGCCTACTGTCAGTAACAAAATGACAAGCACACCCCCTGGACCGGCCTCTACTTTTAAACCAAGCAAAAATGCTACTCCAAGTATAATCAGTGTCTGTACGATTAACTGGAGCATACCTGCAATGGTAGGTCCCAGGACTATTGCGAGCCTCGTCACAGGTGTTTGAAGCAGCCTGGCAAAATAACCCGATTCCAGATCACGAACAAGGGACTGACCGGCCCCGCCGGCTCCTCCGACTGCTGCCGAAACAATTGAAACTGGCAGAATAAAAGATAAGTAATCAGCTCCTTCAAACTGTGGAAGCTGGGCTATTCCGCTTAAACCTCCTGTATAAACAAGAAGGAAAAATAAACTGATAAACAAGTTTGGGATGAAAGTAAACGGGTTTCGAATCAAAACGATTAAACTTCGTTTTGTTAAAATCCAAGTATGAATCATAAATGCCTGTACGAGATTCATTCTTTTTCCTCCTCTGCCGTTACCCGTATAAACACATCATCCAATGTAGGAGAAGTAACATCCAGTCTGGCAACTTCAATTTGTTCCCTGGACAGTGCTCCCAGCAGTTGAACCACATGCCGGTCAGCTTCCTGTATCGAAACGGTCACTATTTTTCCTTTCTGATAGTCTGCTTTACTTGACTTGCCAAGTAACCAGGCTGCTTTTCCAGCCTCTTCTTTATTTTTAAATTCAAACGTGATTAAATCAGCTCCAACTGACTCTTTTAATTCTTCAGGGGGCCCTGAGGCGACAATTTTCCCCTCATTTATGATACTAATATAATCCGCCAGCTGATCCGCTTCTTCCAGATATTGTGTAGTTAAAAAGACTGTCACACCCTCTTCTTTATTCAGCCTTCGTATTTCGTTCCACATCGCTTTCCTATTTAGAGGATCCAGCCCTGTTGTAGGTTCATCCAGAAACAGGATTGCCGGTTCATGTACAAGAGTAACAGCAAGATCGAGCCGCCTGCGCATCCCCCCGGAATATTTCTTTATTTGCCGCTTCCCCTCATTTTCCAGACCGACCATTTCAAGTAAATGAGTTGCTCTTTCTTTCGCCATCCTCCTGGTCATATGAAAAAGCCTGGCTTGATATTCAAGTATTTCTCTCCCTGTTAATTCTTTATCTAACCCTGTTTCCTGTAACACGACACCAATTTCCCAGCGCACCTTATCAGGATCTGTTTTCACATCAAACCCGCCCACTTGAACAATACCTGATGTAGGCTCACTAAGAGTCGTGAGAATTTTTACAGCTGTAGATTTACCGGCTCCATTAGGCCCTAAAAAGGCGTAACATTCCCCTTTGTCAACTTTAAGAGAGATACCATTTACTGCCGTGAATCCATCTTTATATACTTTTACAAGGTCTTTGATTTGAATCGTTCCTTCCCCCATCCGTCTCCCCCCTTTATAATCAGCTTAATGTCGATCCATTTAACCAAGTTTCTTATTATATTACATGGAAATTCTGCTCTTACAACAAGTATTCACCCATGCTCGTATAAATACAATATAATTTACAAATTATAGTAATTTTATTTGGCTGATTCACTCCCTGCGAAGGCTTACACTATAGGCATAAATACAACAATGAGTTAGCAGGATAGCTGTCACCTGACTGAAATCACATATTTTATGCTTTGTCAGAGTTACCTTCTTTGAGTTCAAAAGCGAAAATCCGAAGAAATATCTTAATGATATCCCTTCGGATTTTCTTAATGGCTACTATTCTTTTCTCTCAGCCTTAATGTCTATTATTAAATCTCCAGTCGGTCTGGCCTGGTTAAAAAAGAAAAAAATACTGAATACACAAACACACAATTCTTCACAAGAATTGTGTGTTAACCGGTATTATTACTGTTCCCGATCCTCTTTGTCCTTATTTGTCAGCCCTGTTCTGCCTCTCAGCACGTAATCCGTCTTAATCGGCAACCCGGATTTAGTTCGGCTTTCCTCACTCCGGATCACTGTTGAACGATCTTGCATTTCCAAATCGCTCAACAGTCTTTTAATATCTTTCAGCACATCTTTTTTATTCATTCAGATCACCCGGCTTTCTGCAGAAAGTCTGAATTAAATTTAGCTTTCTGTTTCAGCTTTCTCACCTAAATGCTCTTCAAGCTGCTGAATACGGTCGTGCAGCTGATCGTTTTCTTCCTTAATCTCTTCAATTCTTTGTCCTTTTGAAGAATAGTGAGGATCTGTTTCCCACCAGTCCATTCCAATTTCTTTTGCCTTATCTACTGAAGCAACTAATAAACGGATTTTAATAGTTAACAATTCAACGTCTGCTATATTAATCTGGATATCTCCTGCTATAACTACACCTTTGTCAAGAACTGTCTCCAGTACGTCGACAAGACTATTAGACACTGTTGATTGTTTAATAGGTTCATTATTATTCATTCTTTTCCTCCCTCTGAAATCAGCTCACTTAAAAGCTCTCTTCCGGAAAACGATTAGAGCAGGTTTCCAAGTGGTCCAAGATCTATATTCAAATCGTCGTCGTCGAGACCGAAAACCTCTTTTAATTCTTCCATTTTTTCCTCCAGGTTCATCAAGGCCACTCCTAATTGTTCTTCTTCTTCGTCAGTAAGTGTGCCTCCTTCTACACGGCGCATAGCCTGGCGTTCAACAAGTTGCCTGAGAAGTTCGATGACGGTCATAACAAGTTGTGCCAGCCCTTCTTCAGCCTTTTCGGGATCAAGAGCCACTTTTCCAGTTGGACGGTGTCCTTCAGATCCTGTCGTGGTCACTAGTTCCTGTTTCGGTTGCATTTATAACACTCTCCTTTCGGATTTATCCATTTGCTGTTCGAGCTCTTCCACACTCGGTTTTTCTCTCGCCTCCATCAACGTTTCAACAGAAGATAAAAGAATGCGCAAATCAAGATAAACAAGGTCTATGCCGGCGATGGAAATAGTAATATCTCCCTGGAGAACTACACCTTTATCCAGAACGGCATCCAGTATATCAAGCAGTGAGACGTCTCTGTTTTCTAATGTTTCTGTCTGCAATAGATTTCCCTCCAGATCAAAAAATGTACACTTCAGCTTTCAACCTTTGGCGATTTTGATTTGAAATTGGCAAAGTGATATGCCGGCCAAGGCCCGGTGGACTCAAAACGTAACCCTTCATTCTCTTCATCAGATTTTTCCTGATAAGATCTTAAAATTTGCTTAAAGGAATTTACGTCATCACCAGTTTCCAGAAGGTAGACACAGTTCCATGCCATATCATCTTCTCTGCCAGTGATTTTCTGGTCCCAATTTTTCTTCACTTCCGCATTCTTGCTTAGCTTTTTTAGTTCTTCATGAATCGTTTCGGTTTTCCTTTTAATATGAGCCTGAATTTCATCATTAATAAACTGATCGAGTTTCTTTCTCGCAAAGAATTGTTTTCCTTTTGAGAGATTGGAAATCTCTCTCTTTTTTTCTTCAATAACCTGATTATTTTCCAGGACACTCTTAGAAAAAACATCTCTGTCGGCAAATACTTTTAGATTCCACTCTTCTTTTCCTTTCACTTCTTCAAGGATGACCTTCATTTGGCTGTTATACGTTTTCATCACTTCAGAAAGCCGCTCGTTATGCTCATAAATAGTTCCAAATTTTAATGGTAAGACAGTAAACACCTGATGTAATCTGTTCATAAGCTCGTGATGATGGTAGGCACGCTCCTGAAGCCACTTCATATCCTCTACATTACGTTTAAAATTATCTTCTGAAAAATCATCGGCAGATACCTTGCAAATAACCGCGGCGAGTCCTTCTGTAATATAAAAATCTATTTCATGTTGGGGATCAATGCCTTTTAACTGGCCAAGCTTCTCTTTTGAAGCTTCATCTGCTGGTACAAAAGCATAAACATATATTAGTTCATTGGTTTCTGGTGTGGTCAATTTTTATTCACTCCTTCGGCTATACCTTGAGGCGGTTAACGTTCATCTTCAAGAGACTGCCTTAATTGTTCCTGTTCTATTTCTTTAGCGGTCCGGTACCTTACCATTAATTCGTCATATTGGTTTTCATAAGCTTCCTCTGAAATTTCATCCATTTCGAACATCATTTCTAAATGAACGAGTTTCTGCTGGATGTGGTCCACGTCATACAATTCTTTATCCACTTCTTCTTTAACTTTTTCACCAACAAAGCGGACTGTATCAAGCGGCCATGTAAATAATTTATGAATCATGAGGCATCTTCCGCTTTAATCTTTATATCTATGAAATTATAAGCGGGCCAAGGACCAGTGTACTTGAACTCAGTACGATCCTTCCATTTTTCATAAAATTCATTTACTTTTTCATCGAACTCTTTTTCTTTAGAAAGATCAACCAGAAATGACGCATTTAACACCATCCGCTCTCCGATCACTTCATTGCTTTTAGCTGCATCGGCTATATTAGCCAGTGGGCGGAAGACTTCACGCTCAAAGTCCAGGTGAATGCCCTGGACAAATTTTTGAGCGGCTTCACCGGCACGCATTTTATCATAATGAGTGGCCGACTGTTTTGTATCTTGCAGTGCCTGCTTCATTTTAGCTAAGTCTTCCTGATTACCCGCCTGCTCTTTCATCCAATCTTTGTTCCCGATAATTTTTAATCCAACTTCTATTTTATTTTCAATCGTTGGGAAGATTTTCTTAAACTTATCATAAAGCCGTTTAATAAGGATTTCTGCATCTTCATCCGATTCTAAAACATTTCCAAAACTCATAGGGATAACGGTTGTGTAGGTCATTAATTCCGCTACCACCTGCTGATGAGTTTTTAAGTTCTCCCGGGTAGGATCGTAAATTTTTACAGGTGCTTGAGCAACTACCATCGCCTGGTCCTTATAAGGCACCGTGTACGTCTTAGTTGTATTGCCGTCCAGTTTAATCTTTTCCTGCTTAAAATCTGCATCAGCTTTAATTACCCCGAATAAATAAACTCCCTGATCCATACTCATCTCACTTCTCTCCTTTGCCTTACTTATTAACTTATTTCATCTTGAAGCCACTCTTCAGCTTCTTTGGCTGAGTTTACATCTGCACACTTTATAACATGCGGGGAAAGCACATCCATACAGACTCTTAGAAATTGTTCATTATCCTTTGAAATAGGAATATCAGATTTTTGACATACCGTCGCAATCATTAAAGAAGCACGTATACTTGGCCCGTGCTTACCCTCATTTTCACATGCTTTTCTCACTTTCACGACGTTTCTTAATATGAGGTCTGCTTCTTTTGCCAGAACTCCTGTTTTTTCCCTGAGTATAGACCTCTCAGTTTCCCGATCCTGATCCATCTCTATGGTGATGAGGCGGTCCATAAGAGCATCCTGAGTATCAAACACGCCTGCATATTCTTCAGGATTGGATGTAAATATAATTCTGAAATCCTTATGAACTCTCATAAATGACTGTTTCTGTTTTGTACCGTAAAGAGGAAGCACACCTTCTTCAAGTACTGATAAAAACAAATTGTTTGTTTCCGGCGACGAACGCGAAAATTCATCGTATATGACCGTATAGCCTTTTTGCACGGCTTCTACAAGACGGCCGGGATGCCATTTTTCTTTTACTTCCACTTGTTTTTTATAGACTTGCCGTACAAAGTTATCAATTAGTTTATCACTTGTAAACCCTGATATGCCGCCAAGCAGATCGACGTTGTTCATCTCATGGTTTCCATGCAAAAGAGTAACCGGTCTGTCAAATTGAGCGGCAAGATGGAGAGCCATGGCTGTTTTCCCTACTCCGGTAGGACCGGTTAAATGAAGGGGGTAACCTGCCTGTAAATAAGGTTTCATGCGGCTAACCAGTTTTTTTACTTTTTCAGTTTCCACAAAACCCGACCGGTCAAGGGGATCACTGGCTGTGCTTTTATTTTTTGCCGGGACCTCTTTTTCTTCCGTTTTTCTGGCCGGCACTTTAGTGTCAGATCTTTTTTTCAATCTGTCCCCACGGGTACTAAGTGTTGATTTATTCGGACGGCTGGACGGCGCCTTTTTCCGCGATGTTCGTGCAGGCTTATTAGTGTTGTCTGATCCCGCCCGGCTTCTGTTTTGTTTTTGCTGTGACTGAGCTGCTGTGTTAGCCAACCGCCTTACCTCCCTTCTTCTTCCTCACTCTTAACAGAGGTGCGTTGTCTTAATCGTATACGTTCAAATGAGATAACATCCATGTCTTCATCCAATTTGGCTATATACTCACCTATCAGCTGATCTCTTCCGTACCTTTTCATATATTCTTTTTCTTCTATTACTTCAACCCCTACTTCCCACTGCTCTTCTTTTTCCTGGACTGAAGTAATCCGGTGCACCGGTCTGACATGCTTTTCAAAAAAAGAACTTACTGTATCCATTATTTCTTCTAGTTTCATATATTTTCCCGCCTTTTTTTAAAGAAATAGAAGCGGACATATGCGTAACACATATGCCGCTTTTCTGCTATTTAACTCTTAACTATGCGAAATTCAACTGTTCCTGTCCTCTTCCTTCTTCAGAGGTTTCTAAATCTATTTCTCCTTGAACTTCATCTCTTAAGAGTCCTACAGCTTCTGCATAGCGTAACCAAGTATCCACACTTGCAATAACTACCCGTGCTTCAATAGTAATTAATTCGATACCCACTAAAGATATACGGGCGTATAAATCAATTACAATTCCTTTATCTAAAATACGGTCAATTACTTCCGCCAGGCTGGATGAATCTGTACTTTTTTGAATAGCCATTTTTACATCGCTCCTTTAAGGTTTCTTTATTTGGTCAACACCTTTAATGTCACTCGCACCTTTAATATTTGAATACCCTTTTACTTCCGAGTAACCTTTTATATCACTGGCTTTTTTAATGCCATCGCCAGAATTCCCTGATCCTCCGCTCGGATTTGTCAGTTCATTATCCTTGACTTCTTCTTTGGCATTTTCAGCCTGATCTTTAAGAGTGCCTTTTATTTCCTGGCCTCTCTCTTTTGCTTCTTCAGCTTTTTCTTTCAGCTGTTCTCCAGCTTCTCCAAAGTTTTCTTTTATTTCCTCTTTGGCATCGCTCATTTTTTCAAACGTATCATAAAATTTTTTACCTATTGCTCCGGCCGCCGCTGCATTTTTTGTTTTTGGCATATCATCAACGACATCTTCAGCTTCATCTTTAGCTTCATCTTTCACTTCCTCTTTCACTGCTTTGAAAGATTTTTTAACTTTTTTCCGAATATCGTTGTTTACCATTAATGCGGCACTGCCGGCAAGTCCTGCCCCTCCCGCGACTAATGCTTTTTTTGCTGTATCGCCGGAAATAACAGAATCCTGATTATTTTCTTGCTCTGCCATTTATAAGAACCACCTCTCTTTTAAAATGCAGGTCATTCACCTGATATTATGATGAATGATATTGGTGACGGGTGGTATCTATAATGCACCTCTACCCTTAAGAGAGGCGCACTTAAACATCCGAATCATTCAAGATATAATTATTCATCCTTAAAACTGCTATTCGGCAGTTACTTTTCCTAAAAAGAAACCGTCAATTTCTGTTAATTTCCCTCTCCATAAGACAGCTCCTTTTGAAGGTAAGGATTTACCTGACTCACTGAATAACTTTGCATTTTTTAAATGAACGTAATTGGTGGCAGGTGATTCCTCTTCTTTCAAAGAATCTGCTGCTTCTTCCAGTTGTTCCCTTATGGCGTTTTCTCCGTCATCTTCCTCAGAAAACTGACCAGACATTTCTTCCAGATATTCTGCAGCCGAAATAACTGTCCCTGTTACAACAGACCCTTTAACATTCAGGGTAATTCCTGCACTGTATTCCTCGGTATTTGCTTTTTCGGTAAGCAGTTGCAGGATAGGATCAACTTCCTGCTTTTTGGATTTCTCACTCATCTTTTCACCCCTTCTGTGGCAAATTTGCTAGCCTCATTTAACTGCGGCTTATTTGTTAGATTTAGAATTACTGTTCTGTTTACGTCCTGAACCGGATTTCTTTTTCGGTCTGCCTGGACCTTTTTTAGAACCTGAGGAAGACTTTCTATTCGATGAAGAATTACTTTCTTCTTCATCTTCATCATTATTGTTGTCTTCATTTTCCTCTTCATTATCTTCATCTTTTTGTTTTTCATCTTCTTTTTCTTGTTCTTCTTTTTCTTGTTCTTCTTTTTCTTGTTCTTCTTTTTCTTGTTCTTCTTTTTCTTGGTCTTCTTTTTCTTGATCTTCTTTTTCTTGATCTTCTTTATCATCATCTTTTTTGTCATCTTCCTGGTCTTCTGAGCCAGAAGACTTACCGGAAGTACCAGTTTCTACTTTTGTCTCGTTGTCTTCTTCCTCTTCTTTTTCTTCGCTCTTTTCTTCAGAAGACTCCTCTTTCTTGTCCTCATCAGATTGTTCTTCTTGCTGATCTTTATCTTCTTTTTCTTCTTTTTCTTCTTTATCGGAACTTTCGTCAGATGAGTCTTTATCTTGTTCCTCTTCTGATTCCTGGCTCTTGTCAGAGTCCTTTTCTTCCTGGTCTTTCTCGCTTTCCTCTGATTTCTGCGAGTTTTCAGCGAGTTTACTGATCATGTCTTCGATTCTGCTTAGTCTGTCACCCAGAGCTTTATTTTCTTCTTTTAATTTTTCATAGTCCTCAGAAGATTGCTGATCTGACTGTTCATCTTGTGAAGATACTTGTGTTTCAGTTTCTTCCTGTTCAGCCTCTTCTTCAGATTCTTCATTTCCTGATTTTGAACCAAACAAACTTCCACTCTTGGTCTTAATTGTTTCGGCTGTTGATAAAGCTTTTTCTTTTGCAGACTGACCGAAGCTTTTTCCTTTCGTTTTCCATTGTTCAGTATCGAAGTTTTTCACGCTTTCTTTAATTTTATCTCGGTTTTCTGGTGTAATTGCATATCCAACCGCGGCTCCAACGATAGAACCTGTTACTGCGCGCTTCATTGGTCCAAAGCCGCCATTTTCGCTTCCATTCTCTTGCTCGTTACCGTTATTATCGCTTTCCTGCTCATCAACTTGGGTGTCTTTTTCTTCTTGTGCCATTAATAATCCCTCCATATAAGCCTGAATTTAATAGTTTTTTATAAGCTTATTATTTTGATTCTGCCAATTCTGATAACATCTTCTCGATTCTATCAAGACGTTCATTCATACTTTCGTTTTCCTCTTTAAGCTCATCGTATCCGCTTGATTCCTCTTCATTTGACTCCTCTTCTTCTGCTTCTTCAGAAGAGGCTGCTGCTTCTTCCTCACCGGTATACTCCTCTTCCTCTTCTTCCGGATCCTCACTGTGTTCTTCAGCCTGAGCTGATTCTTCCCCGGATTGCTGTTCAGACTCTTCCTCTGACGCTCCCTGGTCAAGACCTAATTCTTCCTCGATCTTACCCGTTACTTTTTGACCGCCAGGTACTTTATCTTCAACTTTATTGAGATAACTTGAAATCTGCTTTTTCACACTTCCTACAGCTTGTTCCGTAACCATATCCTGCACAGACTTTGTCAGTTCCTGACCAACAATTTTCATAACTTGGGAACCGCCTACTGATTTTAATACTTTTCTTCCTTTTTCAGAGCTGGATAGCAGCCCTGCACCTGCTCCAACAGCACTTCCTATAAGTACATAACCTAAGGTTGATTGCCCGTTGTTTGATTGTTCATTGTTTGATTGTTCATTTTTAGCCATTATAAATCACTCCTTAAATTAATATCTTGCCTATACAAAAGCGTATAATTGGCTATACCACAACAAAAAACGTTCAAACACTGGATGTATTTTCCTATTAATAACTTTTAATTGGAAAGTGAATAAAACGTCTCACGAAAGAGAGGAAATTAATGTATATACGAACCATTTAATGACATAATAACTAAACAAAAAGGCCTCGGAAGAATGTTATTCTTTCCAAGACCTTTCCACAACTAGGTATTATATCCTTTTTAAACTGCTAAACTATTTGTTTATTAACATGAACTCATAAAAAACAGTACTGGTTGTATCTCTTAAATTCGTTGAAAAAGTATGTTTAAAACAATTGCGTAATAAGAATATAGGCTCCTGCCAGGAGCCAAAGCCAGACAGCCGGTCACAACCCTGGAAGTTTAAACTTCTTTTGGCGTGACTCAAGGCCGGCTTGATCTGTAATTCCTCAATTGCCATCTTGCCTGCACTGTTTATTCCTCGGTTCCATCATAATCCCTCCTCACATTCACTATACCCTAAAAGGTATTTGAAGTTCAAATATTCAATTCTTATTACTTTATTTTCATCCGACTATTATCTACACGAAGGTGCATCTTTCGAATGATTTTTATTTGTAATTGTGATGATTCCTTGAAAAATGTTAAAAAATTAAAAAAATTGTGGTAGGGTTTCACTAAGTGAGCAACTGATAGACGTCAGACAACTCACTTTCTATTTTTTTAAAAGGAGGCGAGCTGGACTAACAATTAAAACATAATGGAGGGATTTGATGAGAGAAAAAGCATTTTTCCGGACAGTTAAACGTGCAGCTATTATTGGAAGCGCTTTTATGTTGTTTTCTCCCGTAACATCATTCGCAGAAAGTAATGATCAGGAGTCCCATGAACTCACAATTATGACTACAACGGATATCCATTCCTATCTTATGCCTTATGACTACATGAATGACGAAGCCGTAGATGATTACGGGTTTGTAAAAGCAGCTACACTCATTGAACAAGTCAGGGCGGAAAATGATAACACCATTCTTTTTGATAATGGGGATATTTTTGAGGGAAGTATGCTTGGAGAGCTTGAGACCTTCATTGATCCTTTAGAAGAAGGGGAAACGCAGGCAGTCATTAAAGCTCTGAACGAACTCGATTATGCAGCAGCATCAATTGGTAACCATGAGTTTAATTTCGGTTTGGATTATTTGGATGACGCCATAGAATCTGCTGATTTTCCCTGGTTAAGCGCTAACGTCTACAAAGCAGGCACAGACCGGGAAGAGCATTATTATGAACCTTATACAGTAATTGAGCATGAAGTGGATGGTAAGAGCATTGATATTGGGGTTATTGGATTTGTGCCGCCTCAAATAATGAGCTGGGATAACCTTCACCTTGAAGGAAATGTGGAAGTGCGTGAAATAGTTGACTCGGCTCAGCGTTATATCCCTGAACTGAAAGAACAATCTGATATTGTTGTCGCTCTTGCCCATACAGGGGTTAATACAGGCGACCGGGAAACAGAGCACGCAGCTGTCACTCTCGCTGAAGAAGTGGATGGGATAGACGCACTGGTTATGGGACACGCCCACCAGACTTTTCCTGGTAACACCGGTTATGATGAAGTTGATGGTGTAGATGATGAGAACGGGACTATTCACGGGATTCCTGCCGTTATGGCTGGAAACTGGGGAAGCCATTTAGGAACGATCACCCTGGAAATGACTGAAGAGGATGGAGCCTGGAATATAGTAAGTTCTTCTTCAGAAGTTACTGGAGTAGAAGGTGTAGAAGAAAATGAAGATATTGTTAATTTAATTTCAGATGTTCATGAACGAACCATGGAATATATTTCGACTGTGGTAGGATCGATATCAGACGGTATTAACACCTTCTTCTCACTCGTGATGGATAATGAAGTTACTCAACTCGTTAATGATGCCCAGCTATGGTTTGCAGAAGATTTCTTTAGTGGGACTGAATATGAAGAAAGAAAACTTTTATCTGCTGCAGCACCATTCAGAGCCGGTTATAGAGGCGGCTATACAGAAGTCGATGCCGGAGACGTAACTATCGGAAACCTTGCAGATATTTATGTGTACTCCAACACCCTTCAAGTGGTCGATGTAAACGGTGATGAACTGACAGAATGGCTGGAACGGTCTGCAGAAAACTTTGAACAGATTGATCCTGGCGCCGAAGAAGAACAATCTCTTCTGGCCAGCTTCTCAGCTTTCAATTTTGATGTCATTGAAGGTGTGGACTACTATCTTGATGTGACACAGCCTGTAGGCGAACGTGTGACCGATCTGACGTATGAAGGTGAACCTGTCACTTCTGACATGGAATTCCTTGTTGTTACAAACAACTACCGTGCAGGCGGAGGCGGAGACCATCTGGAGGATGCAGACCTTGTCGAAGAGCTTATTGATTTAAACATTCAGAACCGGGAAGTAATCGCGGATTTCTTCAGGGAGCAAGAAGGCGATTATCATCCTCACAGTTCAATGAACTGGGCGCTGCTTCCAACTGAAATTGACAGCGAAGTAACCTTTACCAGTTCTATTGATGGAGCTGACCATATTGACAGACTCGGGCTAGAACTGGTCAGCTTTACAGGTAATTTGACTGATGACGACGATGGCGCTTACTATGAATATCATTTCGATGAATCAGCATTGGAAAGTGAAAGAGAACGGGCTGATGGTGACGAGCTGCCTGCTACAGCTTCGACTGCCCCTCTTTATACATTGATAGGAATAACAGTCTTTATTGGAGCTTCTGCGTTACTCTTTTTCCGCAGACGCCAAACAGCTTAACAGTTAAAAAAGAAACTGCCTCAGGGCAGCTTCTCGAGGCCGGGACAAAAGAATAGCGAGCATAAAGAAAACCGAACAAATCTTATGATTTTTGTTCGGTTTTTCGCTTTTGTACTTAACTCTGATAAATAGTAATGGCAGTCATTTCAGTCCGCCAGGCGGACGCTTGCCCAGGGGCTTGTCTTCAGCTAAATTCAACTCAGCCTGGAGCTTCGTTGAATTGGATCTTCAGACAGCGCTTAATCCCTGTGGCGTCGCCGCCTTTTGTTCTTCAATCAACCTAGAACATCCCTCGTTTCTATTTAGGATGTCTTTCACCTGAAAAAGCTGCCTCAGGGCAGCTTCTTTTATTATTGCTAATAAGATTTTATGAAGTCTTTCGAGTAAGACGTTTCCAAAGAGACGGCTTATCAGCTTCTTTTTGCAGTTTTTCTGAGTCAGCATTTTTATAGAGAAAGCCAGCTATTACGGCTGTTAATGGTATAGCATAAATTAATCCTATGCTTCCGGCCATAATTCTTATAAGTTCAGTCGCCATAGCTTCCATATTAATAACCCGGTTAAACGACACATTATGGGCGTTTAAAACGAGCAGCAAGGACATGGAAGCCCCTGTATAAGCCAGTATAAGGGTGTTGGCCATTGTTCCCATTATGTCCCGGCCGAGATTCATTCCTGATTTTATCAGCTGCCTTGCGGTAATAGCCGGATTGCTCCGCTTTAATTCATCTACAGCTGAAGCAATTGACACGCCAACATCCAATACCGCCCCTATTGCTCCAATAATCATTCCTGCAAGAAGCAGACCTTGAAAATCAAAGTTGGCATTTGGCACATACATAAGCATTTGAGCTTCTTCCCCGCTGAAACCTGTTAACCTGGTCAGCCTTGTCATCACCGTTGCAAGTACACCGGCTAATATGACTCCCCCGATTGTTCCTAAAATCGCTGCCGCCGACTTCCGGTTAAAACCGCTTATTAACAGGACAGAAACCACTGTTATTATCGAGGCGATGACAATAGTTACAAACACCGGCGGCAGCCCGCCTAAAATGAGGGGTATCAAAACTTGCATAATTAGAAAGATGGTAAAAGCCAATGATATAACTGTTTTTATACCTTTTAAACCACCTATTAAGATTATTGACAAAGCGAAAAAGATCCCTAAATATGTAAGATAGTGATCCCGTGCCAGTTCTCTGACAAGAGCCCTTGAGATTGTACCGTTTTCACTTTCAATCCAAACCAGCACCCTGTCGCTTTCGTTAAAGTAAAAATCCTGCGCCTGATTCCCCGACAATGAGTGCTCCACCGTCACGGTCTCCCCTCTGAATTCCCCCTGTTCAATTCTAATTTCCATTCTTTGAAGGCCTGGTGTATCCTCTTTCATTTCGACAATTTGCCCACGCACTGTTTCCCGATGAGGGCTGCTTTCAGCATTAGAAGCAATTGGCAGTAAAGCAGAACATAAAAAAATAAAAACAAGTAAACTAATAATATATTTCATTTTAGACTCCTTTATTAAGCCGGTCTCTCTGTTATTGTAACATAGAGAAAGTCTGCTTTGAGCCAGCAGTCCCATGGGTTTTGAAGAAATTTTTTTGAAAGATTTCCCGCTTCTTACATTGCCGGAATGAGTGAGTCCAGGAGAAAACTACCGACAGGTTTGTAAAAGACGCCCATTAGTTTATCCTTTTAATAAATGAGCTGCTCAGGGGTCTTCAGATACCAAAGAGAGACATCCAAACAACATTCAGAAGTTGTTTGGATGTCTGTAAGATCACTACTCTTTATCTCAGCCTTTATGCTAAATATAAGGCCCTCATTTTTCTTATTACCGTTTAGCTTTTGTTTTTTCAATCTCTTTATTGTGGGAAACAGGGTGTACTTCCTGACGGTCAGGCAGACTCTCATCAGGTGTTTTGTTATTAGTCTCAGCCGCGTTTTTATTTGGTTGGCGCTTTTTCATCGCTTCTTCCTCCTTCGCACTTTTATTGGCTTAGTTTGAAAAAGAAAGTCTGATTTTATTCCCGACATTAATGGTTACATTTTGAACGGCTGCCGTTTTCCATAGGTTAAACTGCGCCAAATCCATTCCGCAGGTCCAAACCGGTATTTTTTTATCCATTTATTACTCACCCATATTTGGCCTGCAAATAACACCGCTGCGATCACGAGCCATATCAAAGGGCCAACTTCTCCATAAAGCCCCAAACCGTAGTTATAAAACAGCGAGGTCGCTATAATAGACTGAAGAAGATAGTTGCTTAAGGCTGTACGTCCCACAGCACGCAAAGGGTTGAATAGGTTTATCCATTTTTCTTTCCGCATAAGTAATATGATTGAAGTCATATAAAAGAAACAAAGTGCAGGCCCTCCTATGGCCGATCCTATAAAATAAGTCATCATATAGACAGAAACTTCAGCCCCCTGCTCAAAATAACTGTAAACAAACATTACATTAAAAGGCAGGCCGACAGCCAGGCTCCACTTCCAAACTCTCTTAAAAAACGGTATCTGTGTAGGTATGTCTTTATATTTTTCAGTTTTCGCAATGTAAACTCCAAATAAAAACATCCCCAGAATGATAGGCATCATAAAGATATAATTACTGAACATAAAAGAATAATCAGCCGCCCTCTGGCTGAATATGTCAGCCGTATTCCCTGACCCGTATGCCGCAATGGACTGTTCAAGCATTTGCATGCCTAAAGCCATACTTTCTGCATCAGCAGGGAGGAGATCTCCTGCCATAAAGATGAGAACAGCCATTAAAGAAATGAATGAGACAGGAATAAGGATTAATAAGAACGCCCAAACAAGAACAGTTTTTGGTGTACTTTTATAAAACAACAGTAAAAAGAAACCTGTAAGAGCGTAAATAATCAGGATATCCCCGTACCATATTCCAAAAGCGTGAATAATACCTATTATGAGCAGAATAACCAGACGCTTTATAAACAGGCCCTGAGGCTTTGCTGCCTTCTGTTCCGCCCTTTGAAGAAAAATTATAAAACCGAGGCCGAATAAAAAAGAAAACATAGTAAAAAACTTGGATGACGCAAAAAAATGAATAACAAATTCAGCAAACACATTCCAGCTTTCAGTCCACCAAACCACATTAGTCATTGTTAAGTAGACTTCGGGAGACGCAAAATAAGGCATATTGGCAATTAAAATACCAAGCAATGCAAAACCCCGGATGATATCAAGTTCATGAACCCGTTCTTTTGCCGGCAGTGGGTCTGAAAAGACGTTTTTTGTCATACTACCTCTCCTTATTGCTGTTTAGACGAGAAAGTTTTGACCACTCTCCTTAGCAACGTTTAACCGGTTGATGAGGACCGGAAAAGTCCTTGCTGTTTGGATATTTTTGTATACAGATCTTGAAGCGTCCCTTCGTCGTCCACCCTGTAATCCGTAGTCCCCCGGTCTATAACACACCCTTTTACAAGGAATGTCTTCATGCCTGCCTGTTCGGCTGCCATGTCTTCCTGTTTGTCATTACCCGCCATGACACACTCTTCCGGCTGCACTCCCAACTTTTCACTAATATGCCTGTAATACTGGGGATGCGGTTTAGTAAAACGGCTTTCTTCATATACAGTAACCAGTTCAAAAGGAATATCATTCAAACCGGCCCAGGACAAGCGGTGATAGATTGCTGTTTTAGGAAAAACCGGGTTAGTTGCGACCGCTACCCGGTACCCTTGTTTAATTGCTTCTTCCACTACCTTTCTCCCTAACGGAGTAGGTTGGCACAAATACGAAAAAGTAGGAAAGACGGTTTCATAAAAGTCATCTAAAACAGGCCAGATTTTATCTTTATCCAGATCCGCCATTTTTAAGAAGCTCTCCTCAAACACCTGCTCGTTCGTTTTCTCCGGATCAATATTGGTCATCATTGATTTTGTACCGCCCCATAACGCTTCTACAAATGTATCCGGTTGTACAATATGTGACACTCTTCCTGCAAGCTCTTTTATGTATGTTTCCACAAACTTATCAGTATCCATTGGGAGCAGGGTTCCGTCCAAATCAAATAATATTACTTTCGCCATTAGTCATTCCTCCGTTATTTAACAGTTTTCCCATATAGTATTCATCAACAGCCCGGCCTTTAATAAAAAAAGAATGCCGTTTTAAGCCTTCTACCTCGAAACCGGATTTCTTATATAACTTTAAAGCCGCCTCATTGTGGATCATCGTAGTGAGTTCGAGTCTTCTTAACCCTTGGTTAATAGCCCATTTTTCAACTGCTTCCAATAAAAGGGTGCCAGCCCCTTTTTTTCTGCTGTTTTTACCGACACCCAATACAAGGTATGCGGAGTGTTTATTTTTCTTTGCTTTTCCCCCAACTGCCATGAGATACCCTGTCAGTTTACGGTTTTCTTCAGTTATTAAGATTGTTGAATTCTCCGATTCCCTGAAATTTATAATCATTTTTTCTGACTGACCGGCAGTCATTTCTCTCTCCCCGGCGCCGAACAGCATAAAGTCTGATTCACCGTCTATCAATTTAATGAGGGTGCTTAGCTCATCTTTATCACTCAGCTGTACTTCTCTGACTCTCATCATCTCTCTATCCTTTCCACACTCTCTTTATACTTTCCTGCAATCGGCAGGCTCTTTGAAATGAACGAACCTACATCACTAAAATTTTAACATAAAAAGGTAATTTTTTTATAATAAATACTCGCCCGCATCCGCTGAGGAATACAGACAACCTTTTAATACATACATTTAACTGATATCCCAAATTCAATGACTAATTAGAAGGTAAAAATTAAAGGGGAGATTAAATTGGCTATCCAGCGCGGAACCCACATCATCCATACAGTTAAACCGGGAGATACAGTTTACAGCCTGGCTGTAAGATATGAGAGTGATATAGATGCTATCGCTCGCGTAAACGGTATTTATCCCCCGTTTACAGACCCGTTTGTCATTTTTCCCGGGCAAGTGCTTGTCATACCAAGACTGACTGTTGATCCTACCGAGACATTTTATGTGATCCAGCCGGGGGACAGCTTAACTAGAGTAGCAGACAGGTTTTCTGCTCCTGTGACAGTCTTGGCAGGAACGAACCCGACGATCCAAAATCCTGATTTCGTTTTCCCGAACCAGCAGATTCGGGTGCCCGTTTTTATTTATGATGTAGAGGCCGGCGACTCTTTATTTTCAATCTCCCAAAAAACAGGAGTGCCAACAGGACAAATTCTGAATGCTAATATGTTCCGGCCGGCAATTTCTCCAGACTTAATTTTTGAGGGAATTAAGTTAATTGTGCCCATACCTGTTTCACAAAATATATTTGTTACAGAGCCTCTGCCCGGAAGCACAATCCAAAACAACAGTCTTATAGAAGGATATGCAAGAGCCTTTGAAGCAAATGTACTTTACAGAGTGGTAGATATAAATGATAGGGAGGTAGCCTCTGAATCATTTACGACCGCTGACTTTGCAGGTCCTAATTTCGGGAAATTCCGTGATTCCATCACTTTTGATAATCCGCCGTCTGCCCAGGAAGGAGAATTACAAGTATATACAAGAAGTGCTGAAGACGGATCAATTCAGGACCTGGTTCAGATTAAGGTAAATTTTCAAACTGGCGCCCCTTAAATAATTTTCATAGAGTAGTCTTATTAAGAAGCTTGGAATTCCTCCAAGCTTTTTAACATCTATTAATTAATTTAAAATTTGCACCAATTCATCATTTATCCAAAGCTGAAGTAAGTGAAATCTGTTAGACAAGTCTTTCCCCTGTGATTGACCTGGCAACATGAACACCTGAACTGGCGGCTCCGATAGAACCTGCTCCTGGAAAAATATTATCCCCACAAAGCCATAAGCCATCGATTCCTGTCCGGTGACGAACAGCACGCCATAGTGCATTTTGCTTAGTCTGCGGGAAGCCCCCCACGCCACCGCTTTTTCTTTTAACAAATCTTTCCCAGGCTCTAGGTCCTCCGCTCAATACATACACGAGACCATGTTCAGATCCAGGAGCGAGTTCTTCCAGCTTTTTCAGCACATTGTTTTTTATTTGCATGGACTTATAATCATACGCTTCTTTTGTCTGCCATTCTTTTAAGTGAACATGTGCTGAGACTGTAATCGTCCTGTAGCCTGCAGGCGCTCTCAGAAGGTCGCCCTTTTTTGAAATAGACATAAAAAAGTGATTTCCTTCACTTGAAGGACCGTCAGGGTCAAGCATAAATTGATGAAATAAGTTTACATCGTCCGGTAAGCAGTCTTCTTTCAATGCCATATAGACTGTATAAGTCCCCCATTGTTTTAAAGGGTCTTCTTTTGCTTTTATTTTGCGATGGATTTTACTCATTACTTCTGTCTCTAAAAGATCACGCAAGTTTGAAAGGGGAACATTCAACACGACATGGTCCGTTTCATAAATATGCCCCCGGTGATCTTCCACCCTCCACTTATCTTCCTTCTTAACAGAAACAACGCTTCTTGGCTTTTTAACGGTTCCCCCGTTTTCAAGTATAGATTTTATAAGCTCCTCAGCTAAGCGAAATAAACCGCCATCTACATAAAAAGCACCTTGGTGATAAATATCCAGGGCTGCACACCCCATCAATAATTCACATTCTTTATATGTGGTTTGCATACTATCCATTAAAACACCATTGATAAAATGAATAAACGTCATGCAATTCTGAAGCCTGTGCTTTTTCACCAGTGAAGCGAGTGACTGGTTCACATAAGGTATAAGGGTTATGGAATCTAAAGAAAATCCCCTTAAGAGTGCGCGGTATTCCTGAAAGGATTCTGGCGGAAGAACAGGATAATGCTGCATATGATTTCTTAAAACTTTACCAACCCTCCAAACTTCATTAAAAAAGTTCATAATTCTAAGTGAATCATCAGGCTCTTCTTTTTCCCACATCGTTAAAAAACGGGATCGTTCCGTGTAATAGGGAAGAGTACGGGATCCTATGCGCACATCCATAACAGTTGGAAGTGGAACAGCATTGATTGTGATTCCTAAATAGTCGTTCACTTTTGTATGAAGACCGTTCGGTTCGAAACCCATGCCTAATGTGGCACCAACCGGGAAAGTGAAGTCTTTTCTTTGAAATTTACCTGCACACCCTCCCCACTCCGCTGCTGCTTCTAATAATGTCACTTGATACCCATTCTTTTGAAGTAACGCTCCTGCGGTCAAACCGGCAATTCCTGAACCGGCTATGAGGACTCCCTTCCCCATGTCTCCCACCTCCCTCTGATAATTTCATTATGTGGAAAAGAAAGAAATATTGCAAAGATATTAAAAAAACACCTTCTCCGACAGAAAGCAGAGAAGGCGCTTTTCTATATTCCGTATTATCCTTCCAGAAGCAAGGCTTCCGGATCTTCAATAAGTTCTTTCACTTTTACGAGGAATCCGACAGCATCTTTCCCGTCAATAATTCTATGATCATAAGATAGTGCGATATACATCATCGGACGGTTCTCAAACCGTTCGTTATCGATAGCTACCGGACGCATTTGTATCTTGTGCATTCCCAGTATACCTACCTGAGGAGTGTTTAATATAGGCGTAGACCATAAAGAGCCGAATACTCCTCCGTTTGTAATTGTAAAAGAACCTCCCTGTAAATCGCCGAGTCCGAGTTTCTTGTTATGCGCTTTTTCCGCGAGTGCTCCAATTTCCTTTTCAATTCCGGCAAAATCCATACGGTCTGCATCCCGAACGACTGGAACCACCAGCCCGTCATTTGTAGAGACGGCTACACCAATATCAAAGAATTTCTTTAAAACAATGTCGTCACCATCTATTTCGGCATTCACGTACGGGTATTTTTTAAGGGCGCCAATAACAGCTTTAGTAAAGAAAGACATAAATCCCAGCTTTACGCCGTTGTCATCGAGAAATTTATCTTTTCTTCGCTTACGAAGTTCCATTAAGTTTGTCATATCCACTTCGTTAAAAGTAGTCAGCATAGCTGCTGTTTGCTGCGCCTCCACGAGACGGTTAGCGATCGTTTTGCGACGTCGGGACATTTTAATTCGTTCGACAGGTTTAGATGGATCGCCTTTTTCTTCTTTTGCTCCTTTTTCAGGGGCCGGGGCCGGGGCCGGTTTGGAGGATGTTTGTTTTGCTTCATATTCATCAATATCTTCTCTTCTAACCCGTCCAAGCGGATCACGCGGATTAATGTCATCAAGGTTGATCCCCTTTTCCCGGGCATACTTACGGGTAGCAGGAGATGCAAGCGGCCGGTGATCGCTTTCTGAACCACCAGACTCTCCCGTCTTCTCTTCGGCTGTTACTGCTTTTTTGTCCGCCTCGACGTCACTCTCTGGTTTGCTTTCCTTTATTTCTTTTTGTTCCTGTTCAGTATCGCCCTTACTTTCAGAAGCTTCTCCACCAGTATTAATTTTGGCGATGACATCGCCTACTTTCACAGTATCTCCAGCCTCAAACAAAGTTTCTTCTAAAGTCCCCGCTTCATCTGCGGCAATTTCAACGTTTACTTTATCTGTTTCAAGTTCTACTATGTCTTCCCCTTTTTCTACATAGTCGCCCGGCTGCTTAAGCCATTCGGCAACTGTGCCTTCTGTAACGGATTCTGCTAATTCAGGTACTTTAATTTCAAGCATTATTCAGGACTCCCTTCGAGATTTCGTGTGACAGCTTCAGTAATAATTCTTTTCTGCTCTTTTTTGTGTACTTTAGGATCTCCTTCAGCAGGACTGGAACGTCGTTTCCGTCCGATAAAGTGCACGTCGCATTCCTGCCCTGTATCTTGCAGATAAGGGAGAATATAATGCCAAGCGCCCATGTTTTGCGGTTCTTCCTGGAGCCATACGAGCTCTTTTACATTCGGGTACTTTTCCAGTTGCTCTTTAATATCTTTAGACGGGAACGGATAGAGTTCTTCGATTTTAACTGCCTGGAGCCAGTCGAGATTATCTATCTCTTCTCTTATTTTTTCATCTAGCTCCACTGCTACTTTACCGGAACAGAATACGAGACGTTCCACTTTTTGCGGATTATTGCCAAGGTCTTTATTTACGAGTACAGGTTCAAACTTTCCTTCACTGAGATCCTCAGGAGAAGAAGATACATTTTCATTTCTGAGAAGGCTTTTAGGCGACATTAACACTAATGGTCTAATCTCATTTTCTTTTAACAGTTTTGCCTGCCGGCGAAGTAAATGAAAGTACTGGCTGGCTTTAGTTAAATTGGCCACGTGCCAGTTATTTTCAGCGGCAAGAGTTAAAAACCGTTCCATCCTACCGCTGGAATGCTCAGGGCCCTGGCCTTCATACCCATGAGGGAGCAGGAGGACGATGCCCGATTTCTGGCCCCATTTAGCCCGTCCGCTTGAAATAAACTGGTCAAATATAACTTGAGCACCATTTGAAAAGTCTCCGTATTGAGCTTCCCAGATGGTTAATGTTTCCGGTGATTCTACATTGTAGCCGTACTCGAATCCTACACATGCTGCCTCAGATAAAGGACTGTTGTGTACCGCGAAAGATGCTTTAGCTGACGGCAGAGTGTGAAGAGGTGAATATATATCATCAGTCTCATAATCATGTAAAATCAGGTGACGGTGAGAGAACGTCCCCCGCTCTGAATCCTGGCCAGTCAGCCTGATCGGAACCCCTTCTGAAATAATCGATCCAAATGCCAGCGTTTCTGCCAGTCCCCAGTCAATTTTCCCTTCTTCTTTTAAGGAATCTACACGCCGCTTAAGAATCTTTTCAAGCTTCGGAAAGACATTAAATTTTTCAGGAAAAATAAGCAGGTCGTCGTTAATCTGGCGCAAGGTTTTGAGCGGCACTTTCGTATCTATTCCTGCAAGAGTGCTTCTGACGTAAGCAGGCGGCTTCATCGTTTCGTCTATATGTTCACGTTTATTTTGCTTAATTTTATCAAACTGGTTTTCCAGCTTAGAGATAAATTCAGATCTTAATTCTTGAAATTTATTTTCTTCAATCAGTTTTTCATCAACAAGTTTTTTTCCGTAGATTTCAAATACTGTCGGATGGTCTTTAATTCTCTTGTACAGAGACGGCTGGGTGGCCAGAGGTTCGTCCATCTCATTGTGGCCGTATCGGCGGTACCCGATTAAATCTATGACAATATCTTTAGTGAATTCCTTACGGTAAAGATACGCTAAATGGATAGCTGCAAGGCAGGCTTCAGGATCATCTGCATTCACATGAATCACAGGAATTTCATACCCTTTCGCCAAATCACTGGCATATTCAGTTGACCGTGAATCGCCGCTTACGGTCGTAAATCCAATCATATTGTTAGCAATCACATGGATTGTCCCGCCTGTTGAGTAACCATTTAACTGACTGAGGTTTAACGTTTCAGCTACAATTCCCTGACCAGGAAAAGCGGCGTCACCATGGATCAAAATCGGAAGAGCTTTATTCTTTTTCTGCTTAGGAAACCCGGGTGATTTCCGGTCTTCCTGTGCTGCTCTTGCAAAGCCTTCAACCACCGGATTCACAAATTCCAGATGACTTGGGTTGTTTGCAAGACTAATCGTGGCGTTTGACTTGCTTTCTTTAATTTCACGGTCAGCGCCTAAATGGTATTTAACATCCCCGGTCCACCCGTAGTTAATTCCTACAGACCCTTCAGAGGGGACTAAATCTTTATTTGGGGCATCATGGAATTCTGAAAAGATCATTTCATACGGTTTTCCGAGTACGTGGGCAAGGACATTTAATCTGCCTCGGTGAGCCATACCAACCATCAGTTTTTCAGTGCCGTCTTCCACTGACTCGCGTACCACTTCATCAAGCATAGGAACCATTGTATCAAGCCCTTCAATGGAAAAACGCTTCTGTCCTTTGAATGTTTTATGGATAAAGTGTTCAAAACCTTCTACTTTATTTAATCTTTCCAGCATCTGCACTTTTTTTGTGTCGGTTAATTCAGGAAGGTAGTCTCTGGATTCAACCTTTTGGAATAACCAGCGCCGTTCTTCAATGTCCTGCACCTGGTCAAATTCAAAAGCAAGCCGTTTAGTATAGGTTTCTTTTAAATGTTCAACAGCTTCTAAACCATTATTTAACGAGGAATAATGGTGCGGGGACAGAAGTTCAGGAGGTACTTGCCGAATTTCTTCGTCAGTAAGACCGAATTCTTCATAATTGAATATGTTGCTTTTCTCCTTCAAATTAACGGGAATAATGTCGGCCATTAAATGGCCATTGCGCCTTATGGATTCTGCGAGCTTCATTGCCCGGATAGCAGTAAAATAAGTATTAGTGCTTGTTTCTTTTAAGTCCTTGTTCTGAACCGGGGTTGCGGGCTCGACTTCTTCTTTATACCCCCCCCATTTTCTGAAAAAACTTTGTAATTCTTCTTCTACTAATGCCGGGTCATCCTGGAAATCTTCATATTTTTCCAGCATATAGCCCAGGTTTGGCCCGTAAAACTGGGACCACCCTTCGCTCAATCTGATCGATTGATTTGCCATGTCGGTAACCTCCATTGATAGTAAATATGTACATCAACCTATTTAACAATACACAAATAGGATAAAAGCGTTTACAAAGCTATTCTACCACTTTACTACTTTAACCTCAAAGGGTTAGTTTCTGAAAATAGCGATTTTTGACGTAATTTATCTATATTTTCTCTTTCCCGCTTAAAATAAAATAAACCGCCTAACTGAATTTATGTTAATTATACCTAATGCTTTCAATAAAAAACTCAACTAAACCTGAAAAGACCCAGTTGAGTTTGCTTACTTTATATTATTTTTTTCCAGAATTTTTCTAATCTCCGGAGTGCTTCTTCCAGTTCCTCCATAGAATAAGCGTACGATAAACGTATATATCCTTCGCCAAAAGAGGAAAAGGCGTCACCCGGCACCACTGCAAGCTCTTCTTCTTCCAGCAGCTTTACAGCAAAATCAAAAGAACTCATTCCCGCTTTTTTGATAGACGGAAATACATAAAAAGCTCCTGACGGGGCTACAGCCGGTATGCCTATTTCCTCCAGTTTTTTTATCATAAAATTTCTTCTCGTTGCATACTGGCTTTTCATCTCTAAGGGATCATTCTGCCCGTTTTTAACAGCTTCCAACGCTGCATACTGAGAAACGGAACTTGCACAGCTCACGTTATACTGGTGAACTTTCAATATATGCCTGCTTATCTCCTCCGGTGCAAAAACAAACCCTATTCTCCACCCTGTCATAGAATGGGATTTGCTGAGCCCGTTTATAACAATTGTTTTCTCGCGCATCCCTTGGAGGCCCGCAATAGATTGAT
Source organism: Salipaludibacillus sp. CUR1 (assembly GCF_021028955.1). Taxonomy (GTDB): domain Bacteria; phylum Bacillota; class Bacilli; order Bacillales; family Salisediminibacteriaceae; genus Salipaludibacillus. The sequence continues at coordinate 49,797 of NZ_JAIWPE010000058.1, read as the reverse complement.
GCACTGACGAATAATTAAGCTCTGAATATATTTCATCCGCCATGACAAACAAATCTTCGTTTTTTAAGTAGTAAGCAAGATCTTTTAACTGCTCTTCATTAAGAACAGCACCTGTCGGATTGGAAGGATAAGGAAGAATCACTGCTTTCGTTTTTGGCGTCCTGTGTTCTTTTAAATGGCCGGGTGTAAGTATAAATTCTGTCTCTGTTGTGTCAATAAGTACCGGCTTTGCCCCGCTAAGGCGGATGATAGGTTCATATGCCGGGTAAACAGGTGCGGGAATAAGAACTTCATCGCCGGGTTCCAGAATAGTACGCATCGTAATATCAATTCCTTGGGATGCACCGGTGGTGACGATCACTTCTGTATCAGGTTTATATGTTAACCCATATTTACGTTTAACAAAATCACAGGCGTAATGTCTTAACTCCGGTAAGCCAGCATTAGGTGTGTACCGCGTTTTGTTACTGTCAATAGCCTCTTTTGCAGCCTCTTTTACGTGTTCAGGCGTATGAAAATCAGGCTGTCCCAATGTCAGCTGAACCGCTTCCGGATACTCCTGAACACGATTGAAAAACTGCCGGATTCCTGAAATTTCAATGGCTTTTGCATGTCTGTTAATTCTTGATTCCATATAAACTGCCTCCATAATACTGCGTTTTAAATTAGGTGAGAGAGAATAGTAATTTTCCAGCAATTTCATCCGGCCTCCTGGCTGAATGGAAATAGAGGAAGTTTCCACTTTGAAGTTAGACAGGGCTGACCCATGCAATCACTAACAGCGTGATAATAAAGTGAAAAACATACAATCCTATGGCGCCGGTAAACACACGCCAGAACCACTCCCCAAACCTTCTGTTTACAGATAAACGTTGTTTAACTATTTTTAATGAAAGAGCTGTAATAATTATAAGGTACAAGACGAGATACAGGATTTCCACCAGCAAATTAGACCCTTGAAGCGGCTGGGCTACTGTATCAGTCATTAAAAGAGTCACATTTGCTCCTAAAGCAATAAATTTAGCTATAAACAATTGAAAAAAAATGATCATATTCAGCCACCACGACCATGTTTTTTTAAACAGTATTCCGACAGCAGCCGGAATAAACAGTAAAAATAAACTATCGGACACCAGAAGCGTAAACATCCTTTCTCCAAAGCCCCATAATATCCCTATATACAGGTAATAGCCGTAGTAAGCCAGGACAAACAGTAACAGAAATACGGCGTAGATATTAATTAAGATAGTCAGTTTGCGTTCCATATATAAACTCCTTCTTGTAGTGCCCTTTCAAATTACTGGTTTAACAGGTCTGCACCGGACCGCCCAATAAGATAGGCTGCTATAGCAAACGCCTCGGTCTGGTCTCTGACACGGTCTAAACCTTGAGGAGGCTGCCGCACCTGCAAATTATATCTGTCAGTAATCTGCAAAGTGTTCTGGTTTGCCTGCCTTAGAAAGCTGGAGGTTTCCTGTAAACCATATCTCCCGCTTTGCATCACTTCATAAAAAGAAACGAACCCGTGCATAACTCCTCTGTATCTTGTAGCCCTGACCGGAACCCCTTCTTCAGCAAGCCTTTCGGCATAAGCCTCGCCTTCATCCCTTAATGGATCAAATTCAGCAGTAATAATTAAAGCAGGAGGTAAACCGCTTAAATCCTCTGCATGAAGAGGAGAAGTATAAGGATTAGTCCACATTACTTCTTCCGGTGTATAGAAATCCCGAGCCCGGTACATCACTTGCCTCGAAAGTAAATAATAGCCACTGTCATAAATTTCCCTTGATTCGAAATGAACGTCCTGAAAAGTTGTTAACGGGTATAAAAGTACTTGGGAAAGAATATCAGGCCCATCCCTGTCCCTTGACATCATGGCAGTTACCGTAGCTATATTCCCTCCTGCACTGTCACCAGCGACACTCAGCCGGTCTATATCCCCGTTAAACGTATCAGCGTGGTCTACTGCCCATTCAATAGCCGAATAACTGTCTTCTACAGCTGTAGGAAAAATATAGTCAGGGGCAACCCGGTAACTCGGAGCGATGACCACACTGCCGGTTCTTGCAGCGAGTGCCCTGATAATATTATCATGAGTATCCAGGTTTCCATATCCTTCCAGAAACGCCCCTCCATGATAGTACATAATAATCGGGAAAGGCCCTTCCCCCTGAGGCCTGTACATTCTCATAGGAATTTGAACGTCTCCCTGAACAGGTATATAAAGGTCCTCTCTTAATAACGGCGACCCGCCCCCTCCGCCTCCTGTCACAATACGGGGTGGTCTGATATTAATATCAAGGCTGACTAAATTATTATTAATTGCATGAAGAACGACAGCAGTTTTTGCCGGAAGTCTCCCTTCATCAGTGGACTGCCATAAATAGACAGCTACAGATATAATAATTAACATAGAAGCCACAAATAATGCGGTTAATAAGAACAGATGTTTAAAAATTTCCTTTGCCCATCTCATGTTGACCAAAAACCTCCTGGTAGTCTAAGCCACTGAGCCGCGATTTTATTGAATATTTTTATTTAAAAATTAAAAGTGAAAGCTTCCAGTCAGGCCTGCCTCAGCTTTTTATATTTTCAAAGCGCTTCATTATAAAATGAGGCCTGTTCTTAATAGATATGCTTTAATCATTTTTGCCGGGATGCTTATCCAGACATTTCCCCTGGATGTGATTTATCAGAAACTGTTAGTTTAAAAGTTTTTGACAGGAATTTGTATGTTTATTTATATTTTAACACTTTCAAGAGAACCTTTGTATTTTTTAATATGTAGCCTGTAAACTCCCAGATTAAACTATGCTTTTCCGTAATATTGAAATTATGGGCAGGTTTCCGGATAAACCCAGAAAATGTTGGTATGCTAATTATACTTTAAATGATAAAAGAGGTGAGAAGAATGAGGATGGAATTAATAGCTAAAGACAGTGCTATTCCTTGCGAGGTCACGGCAGATGCGGATAATGGGATATATACTATTCGAAAAAACGATACTTCCGGCGAAGTGTTTAATGACTTACCATCTTTGAAATCCTGGGTGCAGGAATACTGGGGAGCAGATCAGTTTGTGCCGCCTTCACAGTATAATGAATTGCTGGCTAAGCTTTCTGACCTTGAGACAGATGACCTGTAATAAAAAGGCTTAGTCTGAAGCCGGTTAGACAGCAAAACTAAGCCTTCCAATAACTATTTCAATGATAAGAAAAGAAAACCGGTGACAAACAGCCAGTCAGTAAAATTATGCGCGTCGACCCTGTTTGAAGAAAGGTTTTCTTCTTTTTTCGTGTTTTCAGGGAGATCATAACTGAAAAATGGTAAATCGAGAGGTTCTCTTTCTTCAAGAGTGCTGAAACATATCAGCCGGTTCTCTTCACCGCGTACCGTCAGTAACCCGTTATCAGAAATCGTAAAGGTTATTTCTTCACCTTTTTTTGTACTTACCGGTACCTTCACAGGAAAAATAAATTCTGCCATAGGAGATTCCTTCTCAAAGGTGAGCCACTGCGTCTCGTAATTTGCAAACGCATAGTCAAGCAGTTTTAAGGTGTCAGCCACTCCATGATTTCTTGATGGACTGCTTAAAGTAATTATAATCAGCTCTGTATCTTCTTTAACTGCTGCAGTCGCAAGGGTATAACCTGATTTACGCACATAACCATTTTTAATACCTATAACCATCTCTTGATCCCTGAGAAGCGGGTGGTGATTATAAAGTACCGTTTCCCAGCCTTCTCCAACCCATTCGACAGATTCTGTGCTTACAAGATCTCTAAATACCTCATTTTTCATGGCGTAAGCGCTTATTTCGGCCATATCTTTTGCCGTAGTAATATGGTTCTTATCAAACAGGCCATGGGGATTAGTAAAATGTGTATTCTTAACACCAATGCGTTTTTGTAAAAAATCATTCATCTCATTAGCAAAATTATCTACTGATCCTGCAATATGTTCAGCTAATGCAATCCCCGCGTCATTCCCTGAACTGACCATCAGCCCATGCAGAAGCTGCTGGATGGTGACTTCTTCCCCTTCCAGCAGATAAACGCGTGTGCCTATAGCATTCACTGCCTTTTCGCTGACCGTTACTATGTCATCCATTTCCTGCGTTTCTATCGTTATTATAGCGGTAACCATTTTTGTAATACTGGCTGGATACATAGGCTTATTAATGTTTTCCCCGAATAGTATTTCGCCTGTATTTGCATCCATTACAGCATAGGCTTCACTGTAAATGCCGCCTGTCATCCCACTTGATGACGAACTGGAAACAAACAGGGGTGAAACCATAAGGAAAGGCATGGAAATAACTGCTATAACTAGGAATTTGAGACTAAGAACCTTCATTTTATCACCTTTTTATTTATGATATTTTTATCATAAACAACTTAACATAAGATGAACAAGTCATTCATTATTACGATTCCATTACAAAATAATATTTTTCCAGTATATTGTAATTGTTAAAGGGGTCAGACCCCCCATTAAATGGGAATAGAGGATCAGTCTTCCTGATCCCCTATTGTATAGTCAGTTTATTTATCTTTTACGAGCAGCACGTCGAATGCTGGATCTCCTTTTAGCAGCCCGACAGCGATCGCTGTATAGTTTTCTCCCTGTTTAAGCTCCACGTTAGGGATATTAAATACGGCTTCTTCCTGGCCTGCCGGACGGATATCCAATGAGTACTCCCCGGCTGGAAGAGTATCATATTCACTTGCTTCAGGGAAACCAAGACCGGACACCAGCAGCGTATCCAATGAATACACATCAACTTTTGGAGCATCGGGTGATAAGTGAACCACTCTTAACTTGGCTTCGTCCTCAATTGTAGTTAAATCATCCTTGTACACAGCCAAAGCCAGATCTTCAAGCTTTCCGCTTGCAGCCACAGTATAAGCTTCACCACTCATAACTGTAATATTTTCTTCTAAGACAGCCTCAGCCTTTTTAGGCTTGTCCCCGGCAGCGTAAATTTTAATGTCATAACTTCCTTCTTCAAGAGGAAGGTATTCGCTTATTTCTTTAAATTTTATTCCACTTAAGATTCTATCTTTGTTAACATAGACATCAACAGCCGGTGCATCCGGAGAAGCATGCAGAACACGTACTTTTGCTCCATCAGCTGTTTCAGCGGCCTCTGTGCTGATAGCAGCCGGAAGGAACATCGTTAAAAATGCCAGAAGGCTGAATACTATTAGAAAATGCTTTTTCATTCTATTCACTCCATTCGATGTATTTGACAAGGTTATCCTGTCCTATATTGATGGAATTTATGTAAGTTTTTATTTGAATGTTAACTAACTCCTCTCATACTAGTGCCACTAAACGAGATAACCTAATAAATATAAGTGAGGGATAATTTTTATGAAAAAACTAGCAGACAATTTAAAAAACTTAGACGGAAAATCTTACCGTGCTCTAAAGTCTATTCAAGGAACATACAAAGGCGGTTTTTACCATTTACATTTAGATTATGTGCAAGGAGATCCTTTTGCGGCGCCCTCAAGGCTTCGCTTCTTTGTGCCTGAAAAACATACAGATCTTAAAACCGGTCAATTTAACAATAAAGTCCGCGAGACAGCATTTAAACATTTCTTTGCAAAAGAATGCCAAAAGCAGATTTTTAAAACAAAAAATCCTGTTCATGGAACAGGAAAGAGCGGCATGATATTTATTGACAGCCCAGGCCAGGAGATGATTGACCGGACAGCAGTAAAAATAACAGAACAAGGAATAGAATTCCGTCTTTCTGCAGGGCTGCCGGCACAAGGAAGAAGGATCCTCGGCCACAAAGCAGCAGACCTGCTTACTAACGTCATTCCGGACATAATCAGGAAAACGATAAACCAGTATGACCGTAAGTCCCTGGAAGAACTATTACTGCTTGCTGATGACCAGGAGTTTATCCGGCAGGAACTTACGAAAAGAGGCCTGATTGCCTTTATTGCCAATGACTCAATTCTTCCCCGTCAAAGTGGAATCAGCAATAAACCGTTAAAAAATGAAAAGGTTATTCCTTTTAAGAGCCCGGAAGATTCAGAAGTAAGCTTCAATTTGCCTTCAGGGAAAACCATCAGCGGCATGGGGATAAAAAAGGGAATTACATTAGTGATTGGCGGAGGTTACCACGGTAAAAGCACACTGCTTCAAGCTATTGAGCGGGGAGTTTATAACCATGAGACAGGAGACGGCCGTGAATATGTACTGACCGATGAAAGTGCCGTTAAAATCCGGTCTGAAGACGGCCGTTATGTCGGCAACGTCAATATCTCACCTTTCATTAACGATCTTCCCTTCGGTAAGCAAACGACTGACTTTTCATCAGAAGATGCAAGCGGCAGTACATCGCAGGCAGCCAATATTATGGAAGCTCTCGAAATGAATACGAAACTTCTGCTTATTGACGAAGATACAAGTGCAACTAACTTTATGATCAGGGACGGGCGGATGCAGCGGCTCGTCAAGAAAGATAAAGAACCGATTACCCCTTTTATTGACCGTGTCCGCGATTTATACGAGAAGAAAGATGTCTCCACCATTCTTGTCATCGGGGGATCAGGGGATTATTTTGATGTGGCAGATTATATTGTGATGATGGATGAATACAGACCTTACAATAAAACAGATGAAGCTAAATCCTTAGCTGAAGAAATGACTACAAACCGGACAAAAGAAGTATCTGCATTTGTGAATACAGAGCAGCAAAGGGACCTCCATCGCCGAGAGATCGAAAAATTGTTTGATAAAAAAGAAAAAGTTGAAAGCAAAGGGCTGCACACTATCCGGATTGGTAAAAGCAGCCTCACGCTGAATGATGTCGAACAGCTTGTAGACTCCAGCCAGACACAAGCTGTAGCCCTTATGATTAAAAAGATAGTAAAAGACAGAAATGGCTCACGTGAGCTAAAGAAAGCTATAGATGATTTATATGAGCAGATCGAAAAACACGGATTGGATATCCTTTCGCCATTTCAAAATCAGCATCCGGGAGATTTTGCACTCCCGCGGAAATTTGAATTAGCAGCGGGATTTAACAGAATAAGGAAATAGCTGAAAAAGACAGGTGCATTTACTTTGCACCTGCCTTTTTATATGCTTAAGTTCTGTCTGGAGCTGTGTTCTCGCAGTAGGTTTATTAGAGCTTAAAAGGATTTTTTGATGATAGTTATTCAAATATACTGATAGAAGGGGTAAATTCGCTGATAGAATCATTTTTTCGCTGATTGATTCACTCTTTTCGCCGATTAAATCCCATTTTTCCTTGATTGAAAAATCCACAGCATCTTTTATTTAAAAATTGACTTGTATTCCCCGTACCCTTCTTCTTCAAGCTGGTCTGCTGGAATAAAGCGGAGGGACGCGGAATTAATGCAATACCGTAATCCTCCAGGTTTGGGCCCGTCTGTGAACACATGTCCTAAATGAGAGTCAGCTTCGGCACTTCTCACTTCAGTCCTGATCATAAAGTGGCTTGTATCTTTTTTCTCGACTACAGCATCACTTTTAACAGGCTTTGTAAAACTGGGCCATCCACAGCTCGATTCAAACTTATCGTTTGAACTGAACAACGGTTCGCCGGATACAACGTCTACATACAGCCCTTCTTCAAAGAAATCCCATAACGGATTTTTAAACGGAGGTTCCGTCCCGTCTTCCTGTGTCACTTTAAACTGTATAGGTGTCAGTTTGTTTTTTAAATCTTCTCTATTCATTTTCTTACCCCCCACTCCCTTTTTATAAAGTCTTCCCGTCCGCTGCCTTTTCTGTACATTTTGTAATGAAACGGGTTCTTTTTATGATAATCCTGGTGATACTCTTCTGCTGAATAAAAAACTGAAGCTTCGCGAATTTTAGTGGCAATTGGCTCTTTAAATTTTCCGCTTTCTTCAAGTCTCTTTTTCGATAATTCTGCAATATGTTTCTGCTCTTCATCGTGGTAAAAAATGGCTGTTGTATAAGAATCTCCCCGGTCATGAAACTGACCGCCAGGGTCTGTAGGGTCAATCTGCTGCCAAAACAGCTCAACAAGCTTTTCATACGGAAAAACAGCCGGATTGTAAGTAATTTGCACAGCTTCCAAATGTCCCGTCGTTTCTGAACAAACTTCTCTATAGGTGGGATTGCGGGTATGTCCGCCCGTATAACCTGAGATAACTGAGTGGATCCCTGGCTCTTCATCAAAAGGAGAGACCATGCACCAGAAACACCCTCCAGCAAATGTCGCTTTCTTTAACTCCTCTTCCGCCATAAAATAACCTCCTTGTCTGCTATTTAAGTGACTTAGCCAACTTGGCATCATTATAACATGGGAAATGGTGGATTCCTCGCCATATGCTTTTTGCTGAATATAAGGTTCACTCTCCTGGCATTCTTCACTTTCCGCACTTTAAATACCCTTCATTTTCTTCCTTTCTTGTCAAGACGGCTGCTCCCTTGTTAAAGAACCATGTTTTTTGTATGATTAATCAGTATGTGCGTACGCAGTTTCAAACCTCCTGCGTTATCATCACTAAGGAGACGATAGTTATGCCCAATGAAATGATATGGTTTATTTTTGCCGCGGTTAATTTTAGTATGCTTCTTTTATTTTACCGGTTATTTGGAAAAACAGGTTTGTTTGTATGGATCGGTTTTTCAACTGTCGCAGCCAATCTGCAGGTTATTAAACTGGTTGAACTTTTCGGCCTTGTTGCTACTCTCGGTAATATTATGTATGGAACAGTGTTTTTAGCTACTGATATTCTTAATGAAAAATATGGAAAGAAAGAAGCAAGAAAAGCTGTCTGGTTCGGTTTTTCATCTCTTCTAGCCGTAACAATCATTATGCAGTTTGTTCTTGCTTTCCAGCCCCATGCAGATGATATGGCTCATGAGCATTTATCTTTTATTTTTGAGCTCCTCCCACAGGTGGTCATTGCGAGCCTGCTTGCTTATTTAATCAGCCAGCTCCTGGATGTGCAAATCTATGCTATATTCAAAAAAGTTTTTCATAAGCCATCGCAGCTCTGGATGCGTAACAGTTTCAGCACCGCAATCAGCCAGTTTATTGATACGGTCATTTTTTGCAGCATCGCGTTTTATGGATGGTACGAATTCGGCGTCTGGCTGGAAGTACTTCTGACTACTTATTTTATTAAGTTTATTGTGGCAGCAATTGATACACCATTTATATATATTGCCAGAAAGCTGAATCCAAAAGAAAATTAAACCGAAAGAACTTGGATGAAACAAAAGAATAGTAATCATAAAGAGATCCGAACAAAATTTGAAAATTTTGTTCGGATCTTCTTTTGAGAAAAGCAGTAATTTCGGTCCGCCAGGCGAACACTTGCCCAGGGGCTTGTCTTCAGAAAAATCAACTTAACCTGTATATTTCTTTAATATAGAATCTACCTGGCTTCCGTACATTTCGCCAAATATATTTAAATGTACAAATAAATAAAACAGCTGGTACAAAGGTTTTCTGTTATTATATTCACTATCAACCGGCAACCGCTCTTTATAGGCATCGTAAAAGTTATTTGAAAAGCCGCCGAACAATTCTGTAAAAGCCAGTTCCATTTCATGATGCCCGTAAAATACTGAAGGGTCGATCAAATAAATATAACCGCCAGAGGAGACCATCCAATTACCGGACCATAAATCCCCGTGTAACAGCCTGGGTGTAATATCTGAACCCGGGATCCATTCATCAAGCCTTTCTAACAGCTTTTCTACCCTTTTCTTACGTTTGGCAGGCAGCAGTCCGTTTTTTTCGGCCAAATCTGCCTGGCTCCTCAGCCTCTTTCTTTTATAATAGGTGCACCAGTCAGTCCACCAGCCATTTTGCTGTGGTATTTCACCTATATAAGTTAATTTGCTGTAGCCGAAAGACGTGTGAGTCATCTCATGTAAATTAGCTATTGAACTTCCCAGCAATTGATCAGCCCTGCCGGGGGGCCTGCCTCCCTCTATCCATTCCATCACAAGGCCATGCCGTAAAGGGCTTTCAGTTGCAAATACCCCAAATACTTTTGGAGTATAAACGTCATTAGCCTTTCCAAGAAGCCTAAGACCCTCCGCTTCTATATTAAAAAAATCAGCAGGCATGGAGCTGTGTGTCTTTATAAACAGCTCATGGGTCTGTGTAGTTATATGGTATGCCTCATTTATATCTCCTCCAGAGACTGGCTGGACATTTAATAGACCGCTGTTTAATCCTGTCTGCTTTAAAGCTTCTTTTATCCATGATACCTCCGTCATAGCGTACCTCCGTTTGCAAAGCATTTTTGTCGTAAAAATTTCGAATTTTCATTATAATTAAACTGTAACTATCTGTCATAGGGAGGTGCTTCTATTTTAAAGAAAGACGCAGAACAGATCTGGGCAAAAAATAAGTATGAAATTATGATGAAAGGGTATAAATCATACAAAAGTATTCAAGCGTCATTAAAAACGGCTTCCTCTCAAGAAAATTATAAAACAATTTACGAGCAAATCCGCAGTATTAAATCTGACCCTTTTCTGCATAAAGATGTTATAAATACTCTCGAACATCTCTGGGGCTATTTTAAAGGTAAGGCTCACCCTGGTGATAAAAAACAGTTTTTCATTTTGTTAAACAGGTGCAGACAGCAGCCAGTCATTTCCTACCGCTATTTTCCGGAAGACGTCCGGTACACTCTCGCCTTTATTTCATATTTATTAGAAACATATCCTGACCCTTATTTACTTCAATCCACTTTGTTTTTACCTCAGGATGAATGGCATACATTACCGGATTTGCCCCCAAGTAAAATAAGATCATGATAAAGGAGGGAATTCTATGAATGAAGAGCACACCTGCCCAAACTGCGGCGGAACACTGATCGATGATATATGGGAAACCATTAATACCAGCGCCGACGGTTCTTATACGATTCACTCTTTTCTCGCCAAAAAATGTTTGTTAAAATGCGGTTATTTTACTCCTTTAACAAAGGAAGAGTAGACGGGGGCGTCTACTCTTCCTTTTTTACCTCGGAGTCTCCCTTTTAAACAGGAAGCTGATTAAGAACATTTTGGTATGCAAAATCACGAACAGTTTCTTCACTGTACCTTTTTTGTAATTCATTAATCAGGTTCTGGTATTTTCCGCTGTGTTCCAGGTGTTTAACAAAAGTACTGATACCATCAAAGTCCGAACCCAATGCTACGTGCTTTTTACCCCCCAAAGCGCAAAAATGGTCTATATGGGCGATTAAGTCGTCAATGCCTGCATTTTCTTCACCTTTAACAAATTCAGGACAATAAACAACCCCTATTAATCCATTCTTTTTAAAAATGGCTTCAGCCTGTTTATCATTAAGGTTGCGCCTGTGCGGGCACACACTTTTAGAGTTGGAATGAGTGGCGACCGGATAATGAGCAGTTTCTACCGCATCCCAGAAAGACCGTTCAGAGAGATGAGACAGGTCTGTCCATACTTTTGCCTCGTTATTCATTCTCACCACTTCAAAGCCGAGCTCTGTAAGCCCTGCCCCCCGGCGTTCTCCCACTCCATCAGCGCAAAGGTTGGCGTTATTCCAGGTTAACCCGACAGATTTCACACCTAGCTGGTAAAGGGTTCTCAGCTTTGTTAAATCGTTCCCGAAGGCATCCGCTCCCTCAAGGGATAATAGCGCGCCTGTCTCATTTTCGTTTAAGCTGCGCAAATCATCCCAATCAGTTATTTTTTTAATCTCCGGGTGCTTTGCTATTATTTCGGTATGAAACAAATCAATTTGTTCAAGTGCTGTCTGAAACTTTTCATCACTTGGAATGTAAGGTTCCACAAAAACAGCAAAAACCTGGAGTCCTATTTCCCCTTTAGTTAATCTTTCAGCATTTACATTGAGAGCAGGAGCATCTTTAAAAGATAACGTCCGGTCTTCATGCAATTTCAGCAAGGCATCGCAGTGTAAATCAAAAACTCTCATCCCTAAGCCCCTTCCGGCATTATTCTGTTGGTCTTACCATCTTTTCAAGGTTAATATATTCATCAAATTGCTCTTCTGTTAAATAGCCTAGTTCAACAGCTGTTTCTTTGAGAGTTGAATTTTTCTGAAAGGCAGTTTTAGCAATTGCAGCCGCTTTTTCGTATCCAATGTGCGGGTTAAGGGCAGTCACAAGCATAAGAGAATTTTTCACATGCTTTTCTATAATTTCCTCATTCACTTCAATTCCAACCATACACTTCTCATTGAAGGAATCCATCGCATCACTTAAAAGTCTTACTGACTGAAGGAAATTATAAATAATTACCGGTTTAAACACATTTAATTCAAAGTTCCCCTGACTTGCCGCAAACCCGATTGCCGCATCATTTCCAAACACTTGTGACACTGTCATAGTTAAAGCTTCAGACTGAGTGGGATTGACTTTGCCCGGCATAATTGAGCTTCCTGGTTCATTAGCAGGAATAGTAATTTCACCAATGCCTGAGCGTGGCCCGCTTGCAAGCCAGCGCACGTCATTAGCAATCTTCATCAGGTCAGCCGCAAGGCCTTTAACAGCTCCGTGGACATAGACAATCTCATCATGGCTTGTTAAGGCATGAAATTTGTTTTCAGATGAACGAAATGTTTCTCCTGTTATTCTGCTGATTTCTTCTGCTGTATAGTCACCGAATTTAGGATGGGCATTAATTCCTGTCCCAACTGCTGTTCCGCCTATAGCTAAATTACGCAGCTGTTCGGATGACTGTTCGATCATTTCTTCTGATTTTTTAAGCATATGCGCCCATCCGCTTATTTCCTGCCCTAAAGTAAGCGGAGTGGCATCCTGCAAATGCGTACGGCCAATTTTTATAACATTATCAAACAATTGTGATTTTTCTTCCACCGTCTTTTTCAGCCGCTGCAAGGCAGGCAGCAGACGTTCTTTCACATCTTTTAACGCGGCAATGTGCATCGCAGTTGGAAAGGTATCATTGGAACTTTGCGAACGGTTAACATCGTCGTTCGGATGTATTTTTAATTCGCTTCCTTTTTCTGAAAGCACTTCATTGCCGCGATAGGCCACCACTTCATTCATATTCATATTGGACTGTGTCCCGCTTCCTGTCTGCCAGACAACCAGCGGAAAATGTTCGTATGTACCCTGTTCTCTTAATTCAAGGCAAACATCCTGTATAACCTCTCCTTTTTCTTTTTCAATGTTACCAAGACGGAGGTTTGCAGCTGCCGTCGCTTCTTTTAGTATAGTAAAGGCTTCCACTACTTCTTTCGGCATTTTCTCAGACCCGATTTTAAAATTCTCCAGACTTCTTTGCGTTTGAGCTCCCCACCATTTATCAGACGGGACTTTTACTTCACCTAACGTGTCTTTTTCCATACGATAGCTCATCATACATCCTCCTCAATTTTTAAAAAGTCTGTTTAATTCTTTTGTCCACGGCTAGCCCTAAATATAAATCATACTTACAGTAACCACTTGCTGAATAATATACACAATCAGCAGAATCACGCCAATTGTAAGTATAACCCGGAACACAGCCCCTACAATTCTCAATAGGACAATACCTGCAACAATTAATATTAAAACTGTTAAAATATCCACTTCACTCACCCCTTATGCCCTTATGTTTAAGTTACTTTTCTTTATAAGAAAAATCAAGAATGAACATTTGTTTCCTTCTTTTTAAGATAATAACTTCAGAAAGGTTTGAAATTTCAAAATATTAAGTTTATGATATTTGTATAACTGATTTATTGGAGGTGGCGAGTATGGAAGTTTTAAAACCTAAGCAAGAGACTTATCAGTTAAATGATTATGAAAAAGCCAGAGAGTCATTTCACTGGGATGATGTAAAAAAAGAATTTTCATGGTATAAAAGCGGCAAAATCAATGCTGCATATGAATGTATCGATCGCCATGCAGATGAAGGAAAAGGAAATAAAACTGCCCTTCTTTATTCCGATGCTTCAAGAAATGAAAGTTATACATTTAATGATTTGAAAAAAAGCACTAACCAGGCCGCTCACATGTTCCGCAGACTGAATGTGAATAAAGGCGACCGGGTATTTATTTTCATGCCGCGTTCTCCTGAACTCTATATCACTCTTCTCGGTGCCGTTAAAATGGGGGCAGTAGTAGGGCCATTATTTGAAGCATTTATGAAAGAAGCTGTCCGAAGCCGCTTGGAAGACAGTGAAGCAAAAGTAATTGTGACGACCCCGGAACTTGTATCGAGAGTCCCGCATGAGGAACTTCCCCACCTTGAGAAAATCATTCTTGTAGGAGAACATGCCGCCACAACCGATCCGTTTTATTCTTTCTCCGAAGAAATGAAAGCGTCACCAAACGACGACAGTGCTATTGAGTGGGTGAATTTGGAAGACGGACTTATTCTCCATTATACCTCAGGCTCTACAGGTAAGCCTAAAGGGGTTTATCACGTGCATAACGCTATGCTTCAGCATTACCAGACAACTAAATGGGTCCTGGATTTGCGGGAGAATGACATTTACTGGTGTACAGCGGACCCTGGATGGGTAACAGGCACCTCTTACGGTATTTTCGGTCCCTGGCTAAATGGAGTAACAAACGTTGTGCGGGGAGGCCGTTTCTCTCCTGACGACTGGTATAACACAATTGACGCGTTCAACGTCACTGTCTGGTACAGTGCCCCTACGGCATTCCGTATGCTGATGGCAGCGCCGAAAGATATACTTGAAAAGTACGATTTAAACTCCCTGCGACATATTTTAAGTGTCGGTGAACCTTTAAATCCGGAAGTGGTGCGATGGGGATGGGATGTCTTTAAACATAGAATTCATGACACGTGGTGGATGACCGAAACAGGCGGTATGCTGATTTGTAATTATTTAAGTGAACCTGTGAAACCCGGCTCCATGGGCAAACCCTTCCCTGGCATTCATGCTGCCATTATAGACAATGAAGGGAATGAATTACCACCGAATGAAATGGGCCATCTTGCTATTCAAACAGGCTGGCCTGCCCAGATGAGAAAGATTTGGAAAAACGATGAAAAATTCCAGGAGTATTTTTCAATCCCCGGCTGGTACGTCTCTGGAGATACAGCTTTCAGGGATGACGAAGGCTACTTTTGGTTCCAGGGCAGGAATGATGATGTGATTATGACTGCAGGGGAGCGTGTAGGTCCCTTTGAAATTGAAAGTAAACTGGTTGAACACCCTGCAGTAGCAGAAGCGGGGGTTATTGGTAAACCTGATGAAATGCGGGGACATATTATTAAAGCTTTTATCGCCCTGAGACCGGAGTATAAAACATCAGACGAACTGAAAAGTGAAATTCAGAAGTTTATTAAAACTGAACTGGCCGCCCATGCCGTTCCAAAAGAAATTGAATTTAAAGATAAGCTTCCAAAAACCCGAAGCGGTAAAATTATGCGGCGTGTACTTAAAGCTTGGGAAATGAACGAACCGGCCGGCGATTTATCTACAATGGATGATGCTTAGAAAACAATCGAGTAGGGATAGCCATTACTGACTACCCCTCTCCCAGAACCACACGTGCGGGTCTACGCATGCGGCTCCTCCCGGTTATTCTTCTTTGAATAGCGTTCTTCGTAAATAGTTCTGAGGCTGACTAGGCCGATTTCTTCGAAATAACTGTTATCCAGTGCAGTATGAACCATGTGGGTCTTAGAACTTCGCCACGCCGTCATTCGGATGGGATGAAGACTTTCTTCGTTCCATCCTTTCTTTCTTAGCACTCTATATAAGCTATTCCGATTACGCCAGCTTCTCAGTTGAACCATGCGTAACCGTCTTCGTATCCATGCATCCCATTTCTTGAATTTCGTTGCCACATGCCCAAATCGGAAGTAATTCGCCCAGCCTCGCAGATAAGGATTTAGGATGTCATCAACCAATACCTCAATATTAAGTGTTTGATTTCGTCTCGTTAGTCTTTTGACCTTTTCTTTGAATGTCTTTTCTTTCTTAGGCGCAATCCCTCTGTAATTCCTGTAGAACTCGTAGCCAAGAAACGTGAATGGTTCTTCTTCGGCATTGACTATAACTGATTTTGTTGGATGCACCGTCAGTCTCAGGTCATTTTCAACATACTTCTTGATTCCCCGCATCACTCTTTCACTGCCTTTGGCACTCCGACATAAAACAATAAAGTCATCTGCGAATCGTACGATTCGATGGCCTCTTTTTGTCATCAATTCGTCCAGCTGGTGAAGGTAGATATTTGAAAGTAGCGGACTAATGACACCACCTTGAGGTGTCCCTTCTTTTCCTTCTTTCACAGAGCCATCTTCCATCACACCCGCCTTCAAGAAGAGGTGTATCAAGTTTATGATTGAACCATCTACAATTCGCTTTCTGATGCAGGTCTCTAACTGATCATGAGGAATGGTATCAAAGTATGATTGGAGGTCGGCATCAATGACATACGTATAGTCTTCCTTTAAGTACGCTGAGACTTGATCAATGGCCATATGCGCACTTCTCTTTGGACGAAATCCATAACTGCATGGAAGGAAGTCTTCCTCAAAAATCGGTTCGATGATTTGACGTAGCGCTGCTTGCACAATACGGTCTTCCACTGCCGGTATGCCTAAAGGACGCTTCTTCCCTCTGTCTTCTTTCTCGATATACGTTCTTCTTACCGGCAATGGCTTGTATGACTTCGTTCGCAACTTCTCCTGGAGCACTCCTAGGTTGTCCTCCAAGTCCAGTTCATAGTTCTGAATCGTCACATGGTCAATCCCGGGTGCACCTTTGTTCTTCTTCACATTCGCAAAGGCTTTCTGTAGGTTGGACCATTTATATACTTTGTCATACAAACTGTAATATTTCGCGAGCGCCATTCTATTCACTCCCAACTACGTTGACCTCGGTTCCTCTTTGCTTGTTCGTGTTTCTCCTTATGATGACTTTCACTCGGGTTAATAGCTATGCAATCCCTCGTTCCAGTTATCGGCGATGGACGGGGTACCCTTCTGTTCTCCCCGGACTTCTGTGCTTTGGCAACTGTCCGTTTCTGCCCATTTCCACACGTCATCAAATGGTCGTTTGGTCACTCTTCACGGGTCACACCCTTCGCACGGTTCTTCTTTCTTTCGAATAGAAGTCCGTCAGAATTCGTTTATTCTGTCACTTGTGTGCTACTCCTCTTTCTGGTTACCCAGCCCTCATTGGCACAAGCTTCTTCACTACTATGGTGATCTCTGACTTCTCCCTGCTAAGACACTACCTTGGATTTCCTCCTTGAATAGTTGTCCCCTTCTTTCAAAGGATGCATGGAGACCTCTGTGGGTCACTTCACATATCTTCTCTCTACTTCAGCCCTCTTAACACTTCGGGTGTCACAGTTACTCGGACTTCCTGATGTTTTGCACAGTCATCCTTCCCTCGTGCCAACATGGGATGGTAGCTCTGAGCAGAGATTCACTTTAAGCTCCTCCGCACCTTGCCTCACGACAACGCACTAGCTCTCAGTGTTCGCTTACCGACTGTCAGCGGTGCATTCGAAGGACTTTCACCTTCAATATGTGGGCTGCCACACGCACAAAACCCCTTGGAGGCTCGTTCTCCAAGGGATTTTTTGTCCTTAAATATTATTGTCTCGCAAATACATGATTTCCTATCCGCTGATTAACCGTCAGATTGTTTACCCAATTTGAGGTCGCCGTATCTGGGTTATAAAAGTAAACGGCACCGTTAGTCGGATCATATCCATTTACTGCGTCTTCTACAGCACGGATAGATTCCCTGTCTGCCGCCCGGTATATTTCTCCGTTCTGCACGGGTTCAAATGCGTAAATATTGCCCGAACCATAAGTTTCATATACCACGCCACTCACTGATGAAGGAAAATCAGGATGATCAGCTCTGTTTAAGACAACAGCAGCCACAGCTACTTTTCCTTTATAAGGCTCTCCTCTGGCCTCTGCATGGACTAGACGGGCCAGCAATTCTTTTTCTTGTGAAGAATAAGCTTGAGAAGTGGGTGCTGCTTTATTTATAGTAAGAGACTGACCAGGATAGATCGCTGAACCGGATAGTCCGTTCCATCCGCGTAATTGTGAAACAGTTACACCGTATCTATTGGCAATGATCCATAACGTTTCCCCGTGTGTGACAGTGTGAGTAACCGTACCTCCAGGGATACTAAGGGATTGACCCGGATAGATCATATTGCTGGATAAATTATTTTCTCTTCGCAAGGCTTCAGTAGTTACACCGTAGTTTTGGCCGATTGTCCAAAGGCTGTCTCCTGACCTCACTTCATAAGTTGAGGCAGACACACCATTATGGGAAGTAAAAAGCAAAACTCCAGCCAAAGCAATTGAGAACATCCATTTCTTCATAAAAAAAAAGCCTCCTTTTTTAATAAAAAAAACTACATGTACTATAGTAATGAATTAAAACCAGCAATTCCTTAGTAGATTGTTAGATAAATTCCCATAAACCTCCATATAATGTTGAAAGCCAGCTGAATAAAAAGTAATATTAAACTAGATGCCGAATTTCCAGCACTTATTGACCATTCTCCGGCATCAAAAGAGGTGAGTTAAATTTTTGCAGCGAACGCAGACACTAACGAAATGCTGAAGGCTATTTTAAAAAGCATTGATGAGGGAATTCATGTGATAGACAGGGAAGGAAGAACCATTTATTATAATCGGATAGCTGCGGAGCATGATGGTATGAATGCCGAAGAAGTGATTGGAAAGCCCCTGCTCGAAGTGTTCCCCTCTTTAACTGTTGAAACAAGCACCATGCTAAAAGTTGTAAAGACAGGCAGACCAATGTATAACAAGCACCAGACTTACCGGAATATTAAAGGAAAATTAATCGATACTGTGAATACGACGATCCCCATTATCGTCGGTAAAGACATTCTCGGAGCGGCTGAAATTGCTAAGGATTATTCAAGAGTAAAAGAATTATCCAATAAACTTATCGAATTACAGACACAAATGGACAAACGGATTGAAAAACCGAAAAACGTCAGTAAATATTCAACTAACTATACATTTAAAGATATTATAACTGCGAATCCTGCTATGAAGAAAACCATAGCCAGGGCTGAGAGAGTGTCTAAGACGACCTCCCCTATTCTTGTATATGGGGAGACCGGAACAGGCAAAGAACTGCTTGTCCAGGGCATCCATCATCAGTCTGCCCGGTGCCGCGGCCCTTTTATATCGCAAAACTGCGCTGCTATTCCTCCTTCCCTGCTGGAAAGTATGCTGTTTGGCACAACTAAAGGCAGTTTTACCGGGGCAGAAAATAAAGAAGGGCTGTTTGAATTAGCCCATGGAGGCACATTGTTTTTAGATGAAATTCACACCCTTCCTTTCGACTTGCAGGCTAAGTTGCTCCGTGTTCTCGAAGACGGTGTGGTCAGACGGGTAGGCTCTCACAGAACCGTCCAAACGGATGTGAGAATCATTACAGCCACTAACGAAAAACCTGCTGATTTGCTTAAGAAAAAACTGATCAGAAAAGATCTTTATTATCGCTTAAATGTTGTTTCTTTATCTCTTCCGCCGTTAAGAGACAGAATAGATGACCTTCCTATACTGATTCAGACGTTTATAAATACTTATAACCATAAATTCGGACTGCAAGTAAAGAAGATTGATAAAGAAGCATTAAGTGCTTTTTATCTTTATGATTGGCCCGGAAATATCCGCGAATTGCGGCATGCCATCGAAGCGGCTATGAATATGAGTGACTCGGAAGAACTTACGCTTGAACATTTCCCCCACTATCTCAGTGATCATGGAAGACGTTCTCTCCCCGCCTCAAATTCTGAAGGTTATGATGTTGAAAAACGGGGTCTAAAAACAAGTGTAGAAGATTTTGAGAAAAAAGTTATTTTGGGTATTTACGAGAAAGAAAACAGAAACGTAAAAAGAACTGCTGAAAAATTAAGAATTCCCAGACAGACTCTTCAGTACAAACTCCAAAAATATAAACTTATTTAGCGAAGTGCCGGAAAACCGGCACTTCTTTTAATTTTCAATTTTAAATAAGGGTTAATCAAAGGATCGAAAGCCGTTTTAGTTTTGGCATGAAAATTGCATTATATAAATAGTGAGAATTTTTTTATAATAAAGGAGGCACTCTACTATGAAACTTGACTTGTATAAAGCTGAAAGACACTGGCAAGAGATTGAACTTTGGAAAGACGTAACCGAAGAACAATGGAACGACTGGATTTGGCAATTAACAAATACCATCCGCACGTTGGATGATTTAAAAAAAGTAGTAAATTTAACTCCTGACGAAGAAGAGGGCGTCAAAATTTCCACAAAAACGATCCCCCTCAACATCACTCCTTATTATGCGTCATTAATGAACCCCGATGACCCAAGGTGTCCGATCAGAATGCAGTCTGTTCCAATTTCTGCCGAGATACAAAAGACAAAATATGATTTAGAAGACCCTTTATTTGAAGACGAAGACTCCCCTGTGCCAGGTCTCACACATCGTTATCCTGACCGGGTGCTTTTCCTTGTAACTAATCAATGCTCTATGTATTGCCGTTACTGCACACGCCGCCGTTTTTCCGGGCAGATCGGAATGGGTGTCCCTAAAAAGCAGCTGGACGGTGCCATCAATTATATCAGGAACACGCCGGAAGTCCGTGATGTGCTGATTTCCGGAGGTGACGGCCTGTTAATTAATGATCAGATACTCGAATATGTGCTTAAAAACTTGAGAGAGATCGATCATGTGGAAATTATCCGGATTGGAACAAGAGCCCCTGTCGTATTCCCGCAGCGAATTACTGAAAACCTTTGCAATATCCTGAAAAAATACCATCCAGTATGGGTTAACACTCATTTTAATACGTCCCTTGAAATCACTGAGGAGTCGAAAAAAGCCGTTGAAATGCTTGCCAACGCAGGTGTCCCTGTCGGGAACCAGGCAGTCATTTTAGCTGGGATTAATGACAGTGTGGAAATTATGAAAAAATTATGCCATGACCTCGTTAAAATCCGGTGCAGACCATATTATATTTATCAATGTGACTTATCGGAAGGAATCGGGCATTTCCGCACGCCGGTTTCTAAAGGGCTTGAAATTATCGAAGGGCTGAGAGGGCACACGTCAGGTTACGCAGTCCCATCTTTCGTAGTTGATGCTCCAGGGGGCGGAGGTAAAATTACTCTGCAGCCGAACTACATGATCTCTCAAAGTCCTGATAAAGTCGTACTGAGAAATTTCGAAGGGGTAATAACGACCTACCCGGAACCAAAACACTATCTGCCCGGCACAGCGGACGATTATTTCTACAAATACTACGAGAAAAAAGACCAAAAGAGAGCCGGCGTTTCAGCTTTAATGAATGATGAAGAATTTAACCTTGTCCCTGAAGGTATCCAGCGGTTGAATCGCAGAAGTACCTACAGTCAGGATGAATCTCATCAGTCTCTTAAAGACCGCCGTTCTAAACGGGATGAAATGATTGAAAAAAAATGGGCTAAAGAACAGCAGAAATACAACAAGGAAAAAGTCTGATCAGAGGAGAGTGTATGTATGCAGTGTAAATGGTGTCAATCAGAGCAGGCTGTTGAGTCACTTGAGCCGGCATACTGGGAACTGCCTGATGGAACCAGGGCTGTTGAAATTCAGAAAGTCCCTTCCATTAAATGCCCTGACTGTCAGATAGTTTATATCGAAGAAGATCAAATAGAAAAAATCGAAACTCAATTTATGCTTATCGATACGAAAAAGTTGGGGGCTAAGTTTACGTTTAAAGAGCTCATGGAACAGCCTACTCTTTTGAAAAAAAATTACTTTGCAGTTAAGGAATAGATCTACGAAAAGGCTGGGACAAAAGAATAGTAATTATAAAGAAAGCCGAACAAAACTTCCGAATTTTGTCCGGCTGTTCTTTTTGAAAAAAAGCTAAAAAATGATGAGGTTCAAAAATCACGAGACGCCTGCAGGAAAAGCATCTTCTGAAGATCTCGCAGGCGATTTTTGCCGAGGAGCTGAAGAGATTTCTGCGGCAAGCGAGTGCGTTTATGAACCTCATCTCATCTTATGGTCTATTGTGAATTCATTCTTCGGTTATCCTGGATTTAATTTAGTTTTGTCCCGGCCTCGATATTCTTTTGCATGAAAAAAGAAGGTGTCTCAATTAAGGTCCTTCTTTCAGACCTTTTGAGAAACCCTCTTAGTTTTTCACTGTTTAATTTTTCAGTTTTTTTACCCATATGTTCATATCTTCGTATCCAGAGGAGATTTTACAGTTATTCACCAGGGTCCCTTTATATGTATAATCCAGGCGTTTAACTGTCATATTCATTCCCACAGAAACAGCACGTGTGATAGAAAAAGCGTTAAAGATCCGTTCTTTGACCAGGCGGGTCTCCAATTCCAGAATAAGTCCATGCAGGATGTTCCGGCCACGGTAATCAGGATCAACAGCGCAATCAGTTATCTCAGCGCTCTGGTATCCTGTTTTCATAGCAGAGGCAGCTCCGATGACCTTTCCCTGATCTTTAGCAGTTACAAAGATATAGTTATTATTCATTGAATCCTTAATATAATTCTGATCAAAAATATTTGTAGGATATACATTAAATACCCGCTTATATAAAGCAGTCAATTGATCCAGATCTGATACTTCAAGATGACTGAACAGGATCCCTTTCCAAGACTGCGAAGGTACAGCATTATCGTTTTTTACTATACTTAAAACATCTTTGTTTTTAGTGACTGAGGCGGATTTGTTTCGCTCTTCCTTTAAAAACAATGAGAAAATTTTTGCTGTTTTTCCTTCAAAAAAACCGGGGAGATCCGCTTCATGCTGAAATCCCAGATCAATTAAAGTGTCCTGATGGTTTTCTAATGTATAAACAGTAAACTTACCTGCCGGTGCGTTTTTTATTTTCTCTTTAATCTTCTCCTGCTCTTGCGCAGTTAAGTCAGGCAAGTATGCAACCAGTCGGTCATTCCATAAATCCGCGTCCCACAACGCTTTGAGTCCCATAAACAATCCTCCCGCTTTTAATGCTTCTCTCTGACAGGGAGGAACAGTCTTTCCTCCCTGTCAGATGTTAACATTTTAGTTTTCCCCCGCAACCTGATGTCTAACAGTCTTGTATGATACACTTCAATACACTTATTTAAAAGAGCTATTATTGAAAGAAACAAGTTTTATTTCTGTCATCTCTTCTATAGCGTATTTAATACCTTCTCTGCCGGACCCGCTTTTTTTCATTCCTCCATACGGCATATGATCCACCCTGAAAGTAGGGAAATCATTGATCATGACGCCTCCTACCTCCAGTTCTTCCGAGGCGTGAAACGCATGTGAAATCTTTTCAGTATACACTCCTGCCTGAAGGCCGAAATCCGAATTGTTTACTAAACCAATAGCTTCCTCCCACTCTTTAAAAGGTGAAATTGTTACCACAGGCCCAAATACTTCTTCACAAGAAACTTTCATGGAGGGGGCGACATTTTCAATTACCGCTGGAGTAATCATCCCGTTATTTTCCTCACCGCCCGTAACAATTTTGGCCCCTTGCTCTGCAGCTTCGTTAATCCAGGACAAAACCCGGTCTTTTTCTTCAGGGGAGATCATAGCTGAAATGTGCGTCCCTTCATCAAGGGGATCACCTAAAACCATGCTTTGCGCTTTTTCTTTCATCTTTTTAGTTAATTGTTTGTAACAGGATTCATGCACAAAAATCCGCTGGACAGAAATACACACCTGGCCCTGGTAAGTGAACGCCCCTGTGGCGACCCTGTCTGCAATAGCTTCAATATCTGTCCCTTCATCAATAATAACAGCGGAGTTAGATCCAAGTTCCAGCGTGACTTTTTTTAAGCCAGCTTTATTTCGAATTGACATCCCGACTTCCGGGCTGCCCGTGAAAGTAATTACTTTTACTCTGTCATCTGTTACCAGAGCTTCGCCAACTACGCTTCCTTTTCCTGTCACCACATTCAGGGCTCCCTTTGGAAGACCTGCTTTCTCAAATAATTCAGCTATAAAGAATGCAGATAAAGGGGTTTGGGATGCAGGCTTAAGTACGACCGGACAGCCGCTTGCTATAGCGGGACCGAGTTTGTGCGCTACAAGGTTCATAGGAAAGTTAAACGGTGTAATAGCCGCCACTACTCCTGCAGGCTCTCTAACAGCATACGCCGTACGGTTTTCTCCGCCGGGAGCGGCATCCATATTAACCATTTCATTTGGAAGCCTTCTTGCTTCTTCACTTGCAAACTTGTATGTCATTAATGATCTGGCTACTTCTCCTCTTGCGGTCTGAATTGGTTTAGCCGCCTCAACAGCTATCAGCCTGGCACATTCTTCACGATTCTCTTCAATTAGCCTGCTCACATTCTCCAGAATTTGCGCCCGTTCATGGGCAGGCATTTTTTTCAGCTGCTTTCGTGCGTTGTACGCTGCTTGAACGGCTGCATCCACTTCCTGGAGGGTTGCCAAAGGAATTTCTGCAATTTTTTCACCGCTGTAAGGAGAATATAGGTCCTGAACATTCGCTGCTCCAACCCATTCTCCATTAATGAACAGGCTTTTTCTCATAAACTGTCCCTCACTTTCTTTTTTTACAATGCCGGTCCATGACCGATCTCATTATTTCCAGTCCTTCTTCCAGTTGTTCTTCACTAATAACTAAAGGAGATAAAATTCTTAAGACGTTTCCATAGAGACCGGATCCCATTATAATTAATCCGTTGCTGATACATTCCCTGATTATCGTCTGTGTAAGCTCCTTATCAGGCTCTTTCGTCTGCCTGTCTTTCACAAGCTCCATTGCCATCATAGCCCCTAACCCACGTACATCGCCAATTTCTTCATAGTCGTCCTGAAAAGCTGAAAAGGCTGCCTCTACCTTCTGCCCTATCTCAACGGCCCGGGCTGGAAGCTTTTCTTCGATCATCATCTTTATTACTTCGTTAGCTGCCACACAACCAAGAGGGCTTCCTCCGTACGTACCCCCTATTTCACCCGGCCCTGGTGCATCCATAATTTCGGCTCTTCCAGTGACAGCACTTATCGGCAGGCCGGCTGCAATAGATTTAGACATTGTCATGATATCAGGGATAATGCCAAAGTGCTCAACCGCGAACAATTTACCTGTTCTTCCGAAGCCCGACTGAACTTCGTCTGCTATAAATAAGATTCCATGCTCTTCACAAATTTCCTTTACTTGTTTAACAAATTCTTTACTCGGCACTACAAATCCACCTTCACCCTGGACAGGTTCCATAATAACAGCAGCCGTTTCTTCAGCCGATACTTCTGACAGAAAGAAATTCTTTAAGCGGGTAATACACTCCTGATCCACGTCTTCATTTGTCATCCCTTCAGGTTTCCGGTAGTAATAAGGGTAACTCATTTTATACGTATCAGCTACAAATGGCCCGAACTGATACTTGTACGGTTTAACTTTGCTGGTCAAAGACATGGCCATATAGGTTCTTCCGTGAAATCCTCTTTCGAAGGATAAAATTGCTTTTCTGCCTGTATACTTTCTTGCAATTTTTATAGCGTTTTCTACCGCTTCAGCACCGCTGTTTAAAAAGAAAGTTTTTTTGTGGTGCTCTCCTGGGGTAACCCGGTTTAAATTTTCTGCCAGTTCGATGTACGGTTCATACATCATCACATGAAAGCAAGGATGCAAATATTTTTCCACCTGGTCTTTTAATGCCTGAACCACTCCAGGCGGACAGTGCCCCGCGTTTAATGAGCCAATTGCTCCGGCAAAATCTATAAAGCTCTGGCCATCCACATCTGTTATGAGGGCACCCTCTGCCGAATCGGCAAATGTATAGGCTGTATTGAACGGCCCTCTCGGAACATGCTCATTTCTCCGCTCTAACATCTCATTAGCTTTTGGCCCCGGAATCTTATAAGACTTTATAGTTTTGGTCATGTGTGTGACCTCCCCTTTCTTTCTTCAACATTACACCATTCAATAATTGTAGAAGCGATTACTTCAGCGCATTGCCGTACTTTTTCAATTTCAATGTATTCATTAGCCTGGTGAGCCATACGTGTAATCCCAGGCCCGAACACAACTGAAGGAGTCGAACCGACAGCCGTTATTATGCCTCCGTCTGTTCCCCAAGGGGCAGCTTCGACTTCGGGACTCTTACCTGTAATCCCCTTGTATTGTTCAGTAAGAATTTCCATAAAAGGATGGTTAACATCTATCGATCCCGGCAGCCACCTTGCCCCAAACCATTCAATTTCTACAGGATGATCTTTGAACCACTTATCTTCACCTTCCATAGCACGTATGGCCCTCGTGAATTCTTCCTGTGCTTCCTGCACTGTTTCTTCAGGTGAAATTCCTACGCGTCCTTCTATTTTTACTAAATCAGGAACTGAAGATGGCCATTCCCCTCCTTCAATTACTCCTACATTTATCGGAAGTGGAATTGGTGCTTTAGCGAAAAGCGGATCAGTCACCCGGTCATTCCTTACCTTCTCCAGGCTTTCTAATGCCTGAATGACCTTTTGGGCCTTTAAAATAGCATTTATCCCTTCATAGCTTGTGCCCCCGTGTGCCGATTTACCTTTTACTTTTAGCCGGAACCACATTGAGCCCTGTTGCTTTGGAAAAATTTTCATATTAGTAGGTTCTGGAATGAGTGCGGCATCTGCGGTGTATCCTCTTAAAATAGCAGCCAGCGTTCCCGCTCCTCCGCTCTCTTCTTCTATGACGCTGTGAAAAATGACATCGCCTTTTATCGGGATTTTGAGTGAGGAAATAGCCTGGAGGGCGAAAAGCATAGCTGCATTACCGCCTTTCATATCTGTTGCTCCCCTGCCGTATATTTTCCCGTCTTTAACCAGTCCGGCATATGGGTCTTCTGCCCAGTCAGACAAATTTCCTTCCGGGACAACATCAATATGTCCGTTAAGCAGAATAGATTTCCCTTTCCCTTCTCCTTTTCGAACCCCAACTACATTGGGACTCCCTTTGAAGTGCTCCCTGCGGGAAAGGAAAGCATGATGATTAAACAATTCCTCTCCTCCTGGTTCCCACATCTCCACTGTGAAATCAAGCTCTTCAAGCCAACGTACTGTTTTATGCTGGATTCCGCTTTCATTCATCTGGACAGACGGCTCCTGGATCATCTGCTGAAGCATCGAGAGCAATTGTTTTTCATGGTCAGCCATCCATTGCCTGATGGCCTTATGTGTTGCTGCCGGCTTCTTAATCAAAGTCGCTCACCTTCTTTCAGTCCAGTATTTATTCGAACAAAAGGCGCGCCAGTACATTCTTTGACTTTTTCAACTGTATATGGCTCAAACACCTCATCAAGTACAAGTCCCTCTTTCTCCACTGATATGACAGCCATGTCCGTAATAATCTGGTTAACACATTGTGCCGCTGTTAAAGGAAGAGAACATTCCTTAACTATTTTTGGCCGTCCGTCTTTACTGACGTGATTCATTAATATCATGACTTTCCTTGCTTTTTGGGCAAGTTCCAATGCCCCGCCCATTCCCGGAACTCTTTTTCCCGGTACGATCCAGTTCGCCAGGTCCCCTCTTTCGCTCACTTCCAGAGCTCCCATGATGGTAAGATCAAGGAGTCCTCTTCTAACAATTGCAAAGGCTGTGGCGCTGTCAAAATAAGAACCTCCTGGAATAGTGGTAACTGGAAATCCTCCAGCGTTACATAAATGGGGATTTTCTTTGCCTTCTGAAGGGGAGGGCCCAGTTCCAAGAATGCCGTTTTCCGCGTGGAACATGACGGGCAAATCCTCTGTATAATCAGCCACAAGTGTTGGAATCCCTATACCTAAATTGACGATCATCCCTGGCTTTATTTCTTTGGCTGCTCTCGCTGCAATTTTATGCCTTATGTCTTTTCCCATGCCCATTTCCAGTCAACTCCTTTGCTCTGGACTATGAAGTCTACGAACGCCCCCGGCGTGATGATTTCTTCCGGATCTAACTCTCCATATGGCACGATTTCATCGACCTCTGCGATAGTAATATCACCAGCCATTGCCACTAAGGGATTGGTATTCCTAGCACTCGTATCAAAAACAAGGTTTCCGAAAGAATCGGCTTTTTTCGCGTAAACAATCGATACATCTGCGGTCAGTGAGGCCTCTGCAAAATAGGATTTGTTATTTATCTCAACTTTCTTCTTCCCTTTTTCCACTATGGGGTTCCCCTCCCCTACATCCACCAGAACCCCGCCTAAACCTACTCCTCCTGCTCTGATTTTTTCGGCAAGCGTGCCCTGAGGGAAAAAATTGACCGTTAAGGTACCATCTGTCATTTGGCTGCCTGCATTAGGATTAGAACCTATATGGCTGGCATATAAGACAGAGACTTTTTCGGCAGTTACAAGCTGGCCAACGCCGATATGAGGAAAACCTGCATCATTACAGATGAGGGTTATATCTTTAATATTAAGATCTAATATCGCCTTAATCAGACCAGGCGGGTTGCCCACTCCTCCAAATCCCCCGGTCATCAAAGTCATGCCGTCTTTAAAATAATGTTTTACTTCCCTGATAGTCACCTGTTTGTCTATTTGCTGGAGATTCGGCTTCATTCTGCAGCTCCTTTCATATAACAGTATTAAAGTACCCTTGAATCTGAAGGTCAGATTGAACTTCCTTTACTGATTCTTCAAAAATAGCAACCAGGTCATTAATTTCCTCCTCAACAATCGTAAGGGGAGGTGCAATAAGGACAGCATCACCTGCTTTCCCTTCGATCCCTGCCGAGGCGGGATAAACAAGTAGTCCTTTATCCATGCATCTACTGATTATTTTCTTTGAAACACTTACTTCTGACGAAAAAGGCATATGGTTAAACACATTGGAAATGAACTCGATTCCTGTCAGCAACCCCTTTCCTCTCACATCTCCAATTATCGGATAATGTCGTTTAAGATTCTTTAGCCGGCTCATTAACATGTTGCCTGTTTTTTCAGCCTGTTTTGTAAGATTATAGGTCTCAACATAGTTAAGGACAGCTAATCCTACTGCAGTAGCCTGCGGATTCGCACTGTAAGTATGACCGCTCATAATAATTTTCGATCCTTGTCTTACAGGGGCAAGAACTTTATCACTGATAATCGTGGCAGCAAGCGGGGCGTAACCACCGGTTAAACCCTTCCCTACAGCAATAATGTCAGGCACCACAGACCAGTGATCAATGGCGAACCGTTTTCCAGTGCGCCCAAACCCTGTCATCACTTCATCTGCTATGAACAGTACATCGTATTTATCACAAATCTTTTTTATTCGTTCATAGTATCCCGGAGGAGGAACAATGGCACCTCCAGAAGCGCCTATAACAGGTTCAGCAATAAAAGCAGCTATATGATCTGCACCTTCTCTCAAAATTGCCCGTTCTAATTCATCTGCACACATAAGTCCGCATTGGGGGTGTGTCTGTTTAAATGGGCACCTGAAGCAGTAAGGCGGTTCAACAGAAGGAAAATCTTCAAGTAAAGGGGTAAATCGCGCTCTTCTTCCAACATGCCCTGACATGGATAATGAACCAAGCGTGATGCCGTGATAACTCATCCAACGTGAGAGGACTTTAATCTTCGATGGCTTACCTTTTTCCTGCCAGTATTGAATGGCCACTTTAAGTGCTGTTTCAGTCGCTTCAGATCCACTGTTTACAAAAAACGTCCAGTTTACATCCCCCGGTGCCCAGTCTTTCAGCTTATTTGCCAGTTTTTCTGCAGGCTCGCTTGTAAATTGGGATCTGTAGACAAAAGATACTTTCTCAGCCTGTTTTTTCATTGCATCGGCAATCTCCGGAACACCGTGCCCAATATTTGCTGTTACCGCACCAGACGAACCATCGATATATTTTTTTCCTGTCTTGTCATACAAATAAATCCCTTGGCCGTAATCGGCTACCGGGTAACTTTCATCAAGAAATGGTTTAATCAGATGACTTTTCATACTTTCCTCCTCTCTGTAAACCGTTAAGAGACTAATCATCGATAATCCCTGTATACACATATTTAATATTGTTTAATAATAGTGTATTCTAGATATAAAAGTCTGACTATTCGCTCAACTAACACAAAAATGACCGGTTTTTTTATACATCGTGTATAAAGACAACCTGGAGCCGGGAGGGATGGAATTATGCTGACAGTTCATGAAGCTTTAGAACTTCCTGCTTTTAGAGGAACGAAATTACTTGCTGGGCAGGAAGGGCTTGATCGTTCAATTAAATGGGTTACTACGATAGAAATTATTGAGGATATCACCCGTTTTCAAGAAGGCGAATTGATTATCACAACGGGATTCGGCCTTGAGGATAATGAGTCTTCCCAGCAGCGCTTCCTCGAATTAATCAGGTCCGAAAAACTGGCAGGGATAGCTATTTGCAGCGGGTTTTATATAAATGATATTCCGGTAAGGTTTATTGATGAAGCTGCTGCACATCAGCTTCCGCTCCTTCACATTCCTCCAAAGGTTAACTTTTCTGCTTTAACAAAAGGAGTTCTTGAGCAAATTGTTAACAAGCAGACCCGGCTTCTTGAAAATTCCCTGCTTGTCCATCAGGAAATGACGAAACTTGCTTTTAATCTGGATGGCCTTCCAAATACACTCAAAAAAATCAGCCCGTTGACCAGGGCAAGTATATATGTTTTCAATGAGTCATTAGAAATATCAGCTTTCGTTAAGAAAGAGGCTCATGACTTTTCTGTAAAAACCGATAATCTAACTGCAGGTAAAGAATCTGTTGCCATAAAAAGCCTCATTGAAAATATGGAAACAGATAAAAAACCTTTCCACATCGGAGACTATATTTGCACCTTTTCAACAATTAAATCTGAAACAGTCATATACGGATACCTGTTATCCGTTCACCATTTTAAAGACTGGTCGGAAATGGATGCTGTGATTTCAAATCATATCGCTACATTAATAGGAATTGAAATGGTTAAAAAATACGCGGTCGATGAAACAAAAGTGAGGATACAAGGGGAGTTTGTAGAAGAAATACTGCATAAAGAGCATCTTCACTACATGGAAACTTTAAAAAGAGGTGAACGGCTTGGCTATGACTTAACACTCCCCCATTTTGCCGTATATGTGAAAGTCCCTTTCCAGACGTTTGACAAATCGCTCAGCTCCCAAACCGGGACCCGCCTTTATTACTATGCAAGCCAGGCTTTGCATGCTTCTGGCAGACAAATTATCCTGCTTCCTAAAATGAATGAATTATATGCTTTGGTGGAGTCTTTCACAAAAGACGAGGCGGAAGAGAAGGCTCTCTTCCTTACTTATTTGGAGGATTTACAGGCCAAATGGAGCGGATACTCATCGGAGCCTTTGAAAATAGGAGTTGGAAAAACTTATTTAAATCTGGCATCTTTTTCAGAGAGTGCACGGGAAGCTGAAAATGCGGTATATTATTCCGATCTTCTGTTAAACCACTCTTCAGTCGTTCACTATGATGATTTAGGTTTCTATCAGGTGCTCATTCAGATGGAAAATTCGGGGGTTTCTTTGGAGGAATATTATAAAAAATATCTGGGTGAGCTGATTACTCCAGGCCGTGAGAGAAAAGATCTCATTAAAACACTTGAAGGCTACCTGGCTAATAACTGTCATCTGCAGCAAACCGCTTCAAGTTTATTCATCCATCGGCACACTTTAAAATACCGTCTGGCGCAAATAGAGAAGAAAACCGGCTTAAACCTGCAATCAGCCGACTCTCGATTTAACCTTCATCTAGCGATCGTAGCCTTTAAGTTTTCTGAATTAACGAAAACAAAGTAGCTGATTCATAAACGACAATCTATCCTTTTTTGTAAATGCAAATTGGTGAATAGGCACTGAAGCAATGCTCTTTTCCCGTGATAAAGAAAGTCAGGCAAGACCCTGCAGAGCAAAGCTCGAAGCGGCTTGCAGACTTCTCACGGAACTTTTAAATAAAAACATCCGAACAAATTTTGTCCGGATGTTTTTAAGATTAATTGTTGCTGCTTCTTTTTCCTGTAAACAGTTCTGAAGAAATTCTATAATTAATGGCTGACTTTCAATTCACTGACGCCTTTTAAATTGTATTTATCTCCCAGAATGACTATGTCAACAGGTTGATCTGTTTCATTTGTTACTATGACGTTTGTCTGGTCAACATGAATCATCAGACGGGCTTCACGGAACCGGATTTTAAATGAGAATGAATCCCACTGACCGGGAATAAACGGATTTAAAACAAGCTGATCATTAACGACTTTCATCCCCCCGAATCCCTGGACAACAGACATCCATGTTCCTGCCATACTCGTTGTATGACAGCCGTCTTCCGTATCGTTATTATAATTATCAAGATCTAAACGTGCCGTTCGTAAATACATTTCATAAGCTTTCTCTTTATACCCCAGTTCACAAGCTAAAATAGAATGGACACAAGGAGAAAGAGAAGATTCATGTACAGTCATTGGCTCATAAAAGTCAAAGTTTCTCTTTTTAGTCTCGATATCAAATTCATGATTCAGGAAAAACAAACCTTGAAGAACATCTGCCTGTTTGATAAAACAAGAGCGTAAAATACGGTCCCATGACCAATTCTGATTAAGCGGCAAATGCCGGGAATCGAGATCTTTCACCGCCATAAGTTCTTTATCAAGAAATCCGTCCTGCTGAAGAAAAACACCTTCTTCTTTATCTTCGGGATAATACATTTTATCAATAATATCGACCCATTTTTTCATTTCCTCTTCTTTCAGGTTAAGCTTATTGATCCACTCGTTATAGAGATCTTCATTTGTATCCTTTAAATAATCGAGAACATACAACGTATATTCCAGTGTCCAGCTTGCTATTCTGTTCGTGTACCAGTTATTGTTTACATTGTTTTCATATTCATTAGGCCCTGTTACACCAAGCATCATATACACGCCTTTTCTAGGTACAAAATGCACCCGCTCTTCCCAGAAGCGTGAAATTTCTGCCAGAACTTCAATTCCGTATTCTCCGAGATACGATTTATCCCCAGTGTAATTTACATAATTGTAAATAGCATAAGCAATAGCCCCGTTCCGGTGAATCTCTTCGAACGTGATTTCCCACTCGTTATGAGACTCTTCACCATTCATGGTAACCATCGGATAAAGAGCGCCTTTTTCAAAACCAAGTTTCCTGGCATTCTCACGAGCTTTTTCCAGGTGGTTATGACGATAAATCAATAAATTTTTTGGAATCCTTTCCTCTGCCGTAGCAAGGTAAAACGGCAAGCAGTAAGCTTCCGTATCCCAGTAAGTACTTCCGCCGTACTTTTCACCAGTGAACCCTTTAGGACCAATATTAAGTCTTGCATCTTCACCGCTGTATGTCTGGTTTAACTGGAAAATATTAAACCTGATCCCCTGCTGGGCAGCCACATCCCCTTTAATAACAATATCACTGTCCAGCCATTTTTCTTTCCAGGCGTCAGCCTGCTCGCTTAACAGCTGATTAAAGCCTTTTTCGACCGCATTATTTAATTCCTTTGAAGACACATTTTCCAATTGCTCGGTGTCATGGTCCCGGTTTGTAACGTTAGCTGCGTATTTATATACAGCAATGCTTTCATTCTCTGTCAAAGGCGCTTTATATTTTACCCCTGCATATTTAACGCCTTCTTCCCCGATTCCTTCTAAATCTAATTTTTCGCCGTTTTTAACAAAATGTGTTTCCATAGTGGAACAAAAATGAAAATCCAGTTTTTTCGTCTTTACGGTTACTGAGGCACGGTTTTCTTCTAAATAAGTATTTACTGGATCCCAGAACTTCTCGTCGTAGTTTGCATCTGTGTTTTTAATATCTCCGTCAAGATAGGAGGTCACTTCCATAGTTCCGCTAAAATTGAGCGGTGTCACCTCGTACTTTATTGCACCTATTTCTTTTTGTACAATACTGACAAACCGGGTAGCAGTCACTTTTATCTGCCTTCCCTGTGCAAGATCAGCTTTAAAGGATCGTTTTAAGTAGCCTTCCCTCATGTTTAACTCCCGCACAAAGTCGCTTATTTTTAAATGATTTAAATCCAGCTCTTCCCCGTCAATAACTATACGCAGGCCTATCCAGTTTGTAGAATTTAATACTTTTGCAAAGTATTCCGGGTAGCCGTTTTTCCACCATCCTACACGGGTTTTATCAGGATAATAAACTCCTGCCATATAACTTCCCTGCAATGAGGAGCCAGTGTACGTTTCTTCAAAGTTAGCCCTTTGACCCATGTGCCCGTTTCCAATACTGAAAATGCTCTCAGATATCTCATGCTTGGCCGGGTCGAACCCTTCCTCAATAATTGACCATTCATTCTCTTTTAAATAGCGTTTCATAAGAACCCCTCCCAATATTTGCACAAATAGCGCAATCGTTTGCATGTTCTATTAAAAAAAATCATTTTTCCAGTCTGCTCACTGTCATTTCTTCCATTGTACGGATGTACTCATCTGCTCCTTCTAATATAGCAGGATCTCCAACGCCTACCACGTACATTCCGGCTGATTTTCCTGCTTCTATCCCTGATTGAGCATCCTCAAAGACCACGCAGTTTCCTGGTGCCACAGAAAGTTCTTCTGCCCCGCGTAAAAACACCTCAGGGTCAGGCTTGGCTTGTGAGATGGAATTTCCGTCTACAATAGCATTAAACTTTTCATAGAGGCCAATCTGCTTTAAAATTAACGGTGCGTTTTTACTTGCAGAGCCTAATGCATAAGGAATATTATGTTCCTTTAATTCCTGCAGAAAGCTTAAAACTCCGGGTAAAATTTCACTTTCATCCATTACGGAAATAGCTTCTACATACCTTTTATTCTTTCTTGCGGCCAACTCCTGTTTTTCTGACTCACTTTTATTTAGTCCGCCAATCTCCAGAAGAATATTTAACGAATCCATACGGCTGACGCCTTTAAGTCTTTCATTATCTTCTTCAGTAAAGTTAAATCCCAGTTCGTCAGCCAACTGTTTCCAGGCTTGAAAATGGTGCTTAGCTGTGTCAACTATTACTCCGTCTAAATCAAATATGACTGCGTGCGGTTTCCCCATCTTCTTTTCCTCCTTCACTATGACTCCCTTTCCATTCTAAAACAGGGTGCAAAAAAAGGAAAGCGTTTTTACAGAAAAAGAAGTTACAAATTTTTGTCTTATGGGTAACCTGAATCATCTTTCTGCATACCCCCTGTTCTCTTTTTTTAGCAGTGATATTTTGTCGACTTTAGCCATTTGATAGGAATATTTGATATTAATTGGAGAAAGTCTTCCTATCTTTTTCAGAATCACTGATAATAAAGCTAACACCCAGACTGAACGGAGTGGGAATATGCAGAAAGAGAATTGTATTGAAATAAAGCGTAAAGAATTGCATCAAGCAGCAGCAAAATACGGACTGGCCGCTGATCAGACAATAAAACACTCTCAGGAACTTGATAATTTAATTTTTAAGCACCAATCCACCCCCCAGAAAAGTCAATAACGATTAATCCAGAAGAGCGTCTGCCGCATTAACCATACCATGTCCGTAGAAAGGGTCAAATCCTCTTGGTCCTAAGTCAGTTGAAGTCTTACGAATTTTCTCGTACACTTCCTCATTAGACAGATCAGGGTCATAAGACCTGATTAAAGATGCAATGCCTGCAACATGCGGGGCCGCCATAGAGGTCCCGCTCATCATCACATATTCATCACCTGTAAAAGTACTCGGAATATGTTCACCTGGTGCTGTGACATCTACATGATTGCCGAAGTTAGAATAGAAACTCCTCCGGTTCCGCATATTTAAAGAGCCAACGGCGAGAACTTCTTCATATGCTGCCGGGTACATAGGAATACGTACATTGTCATTACCAGTAGCTGCGATGATAACAACATCCCTGTCGTACGCATATTTTACCGCATCGTGCATTAACTTCGAATCATGGTCATCACCAAGGCTTAAATTGATAACTTTAGCACCATTATCAGTTGCCCACCTGATCCCTTTGGCAATAGAAAAAGAATTCCCCATGGCCTCGTCATCAAGTACTTTTACTGCCAACAGAGGAATATCCCACGTTACCCCTGCAACGCCAAAGTCATTATTAGTCTCTGCTCCCACAATCCCCGCTACATGGGTTCCGTGCCCGTTATCATCCGAAAAAGCCTCATTGTTCTCAAAAGCATTATACCCTTTTATTATTCTGTCTTTTAAGTCAGGATGGTCCGGATCAATCCCGCTGTCAATTATTGCAGCAAGCGCCTCTTCCCCGCCCTTTGTTTTCATCCATGCTTCCTCCAGGTTCAACTGATGGAGGTTCCATTGATAATCCTCATAAAATTCATCATTCGGCAGGAATTCAACTTCCTCATTAACCGTTCTGTCTCCAAGCGATTGTTTTTCAAAAGTGTAATTGGGTTCCATAAATACCACTTCAGGGTCCCCGGCCCATTCTTCTATAAGTTCATAAGGATCTTTAGTTAAATTACGGACGACTGCCGTTTGACCTGTCTGATCAATTAAATGAACATTGTGCCTCTCTGCCCAATCTTCCCCTTCGACATCTTGTTCTAAAATAACTACCACTTCACCTTTTTTATATTCATCTCTTGATAAAGGGGCCTCTTCAGCATTTATATACAGTTCCCAATTTAATTCAGGGATTGTCGTCACAGCCAAAGTCTCGTCAGCTTCTGCTTCTTCTGTTGAAAAGGCTGCATTCATTTCTGAATTGCCTATAAAAAAATTTCCGTTATGGTCTGCAAGGGCTGCAAGGTCTTTTATAAAATGTTCGATAAATGTTAAATCCACTTCCGATACATATATGCCTTCACCCTTTTTTAAACTTATGAGAATTTTTTTAGCCCCCTCTGTAACATAAGGAGCAGAGTACCCCCAATTCTCAGCGGATAAATCCAGCCTTTCCCATAACTCTTCATCTCCGGGTAAGGTCCCTTCTTTGTATACCTTCTCTTTTGTCTCAAAATCATAAGAGGCAAAACCGTCTATGTGCTGATGATTTATAATTTCGGCGGACAGCCAGTCAGATTTCTCTTCATCACTAAAATCA
The DNA here is from genome assembly GCF_021028955.1 of Salipaludibacillus sp. CUR1. Taxonomy (GTDB): domain Bacteria; phylum Bacillota; class Bacilli; order Bacillales; family Salisediminibacteriaceae; genus Salipaludibacillus. The sequence goes on along the minus strand of NZ_JAIWPE010000058.1, from coordinate 12,803 downwards.
GCCATACGTTCCAGATCATTTTCAACCTGGGCCAAAAACATCTGAATAGTCATAGCAAGATCCTCTGACTGCTGCTCGTTAAAAGCTTTCTGCTGAAGGAGACGCTCGTTGTCAGGAAGAGCTCCACTGTTTAAATGCTCTGAACGAAACCATAATCCTATTAACAGAAGTAAAATTATACTAAAGAAAATTGACATCCTGTAAATCCCTCTCATACCCTCAACTCTCCCTTTCTCGGTCCTCTGATTAAACTTTAGAGTAACCAATAAAGTAAAAGTTTATAAATTAAAGTACACAGCATGCCTTTAATAAAAAGGCTGAAACAAAACTAAATTAAATCCAGGATAACCGAAGAATGAATTCACAATAGACCATAAGATGAGATGAGGTTCATAAACGCACTCGCTTGCCGCAGGCATCTCTTCAGCTCCTCGGCAAACATCGCCTGCGGGATCTTCAGAAGATGCTTTTCCTGCAGGCGTCTCGTAATTTTTGAACCTCATCATTTTTTAGCTTTTTTTGATTGAAGGACAGAAGGCGGCGACGCCACAGGGATTAAGCGCAGTCTGAAGATCCAATTCAACGAAGCTCCAGGCTGAGTTGGATTTAGCTAAAGACAAGCCCCTGGGCAAGCGTCCGCCTGACGGACTGAAATCACTGCCATTACTATTTATCAGAGTAAGTACAAAAGCGAAAAAACCGAACAAAAATCATAAAATTTGTTCGGCTTTTAATTACTATTCTTTTGTCCAGCCTCTTCAAAAATCAAAACGTATAATAAGGTGAGATCATAACATATACGAGCACGCCTGTTGCGCTCACATAAAGCCATAACGGCATTGTCCAGCGGACCCATTTCCGGTGCACCGCCCTCATATCTTTATACCCTGTAAAAAAGCTCATTAAAGCTAAAGGAACTATGACTGCTGCCAGTATTATATGTGTAATTAAAATAAAATAATAAAAGCCTGCAATAAATCCAGTCCCTCCGTAAGGAGTTGACTCAGCCATAAAATGGAAGATTACATATGAAATAAGAAATATAGCAGTGGTAGTAAAAGCCGCATAAATAAAGCGCTGATGCAGTATAATTTTTCTCCTGAGAATGGCCAGTAAAGCGAGCATCAGAAAAATAAAAGTAAACGAGTTTAATACGGCGTTTAACAGAGGCAGCCGTGTTACCCAGTAAGGGAAATCTCCTACATACCCAGGAAGGAAGGACAGCAGGATGACCAGCATATTTACAACAAGAGTAATAATTATAACAGTGCGTATATGATATTTAACAAGTAAGTTCCAAAAACGTCTAATCATTCTCATCCCCTTTACTAACTGGCACAGAATACCGGCAGATTCCTTTTTGTAAGCATAGCAATAAAGGGAAGGTTATCCGGTATCAACTTTCATGCATTAAAGCAAGCAACCGCTTCTTTAAAAAGCGGTATCAGAAAAAATATTTTCTCACATTTATTCATAACATTACACAGTATACACCTATTTCCTAAAAGATTAAAGAGTGAAAAACTGTTTAAAAATGCTAAACCCCCAAATACCAGACCAGGTCCGATAATTGGGGGCACCGCAAAAGAAAATATATAATTTTATGCCATTTTTGTCTGTACCCTCTTAACTCGTTTCTCTTCTTTTACTTCTTTGATATTTTTAGCCATAGCAAGAGAAGTTATAAAAGCGACTAACAGGAAACCGGCAAAAATATAAAAGGTGAGGTTGTAACTGTTTGTAACCTCTCTGACATACGAGACGACCATTGGTCCGACTACCCCAGCCATTGACCACGAGGTCAAAAGGAGACCGTGGATGGCCCCAAGCTGCTTCGTGCCAAACAGATCGCCTATAAAAGCAGGAAGAGAAGCAAAACCGCCGCCGTAAATAGAAATAACAATTAACACTAACACTTGAAATAAAATGGCGTTTGTAACTGTAGGAAGCATAAGAAATGCTGCAAGCTGAACAGTGAAAAAGATAGTGTAAACTCTCGCGCGGCCAATATAGTCTGAGGCAGAGGCCCACACAATCCTTCCACCTCCGTTAAACAGCCCCATAATTCCTACCAGGCTTGCTGCAGCAATTGCCGTCATCCCGACTTTCTCCTGCGCCATTGGAGACGCAACAGAAATAAGCATAATTCCTACTGATATGTTTATAAACATCATGACCCAAAGCATCCAGAAACGTTTTGTCTTGACTGCTTCTTTAGCAGTTAACTGAGCTAAATCTTCTTTTACAGGGGCCTTCTGTTTTTCTTCTTTTTCAAGCATTGATTTAGGTTTCCATCCTTGAGGAGGTCTTGCAATATAAAGTGCTCCTGAAACCATTAATACAAAAAAGGTAGCTCCCAGAATAAAGAAAGTCGCAGAAATACCAGCAGTGTCAATTAACTGAGCAGCTATAGGACTGGCGATTAATGCCCCAGCTCCAAAACCGAATACTGCCATGCCTGTCGCTAATCCGCGGCGGTCAGGAAACCATTTGACTAACGTGGAAACCGGTGAAATATATCCCAGCCCAAGCCCCATACCACCTATAGCCCCGTAAGAAAACAGGAAAAGAGCGAGCGACTCTATCTGTACAGCAATTCCAGAACCGATTAATCCGGCAGAGAACAGGACGGCTGCACACAATGCCGCTGTTCTTGGGCCTTTTTTTTCTACAAACGGTCCAAAAAAAGCCGCTGATATGCCCAGAAAGAAAATTGCAATCGTAAAAGCAAGGGAGACCTGTGTCTGTTCCCAGCCAAGCTGGGCTGCTAAAGGATTTTGAAATACACTGTAGGCGTAAGCTGATCCAATGGATAAATGGATGGCTACCGCTGATAAGGCTATTAACCACCTGTTTTTTTGTTTCATAATAATACCACCTTCCAAATCATCGTCTCTGTTGTTCCTACTATGACTTTAAATGAAAAATGCAAGGTGTAAAAGGACTTTGTTAATATTTTCACAAAATCCCCGAAATTTTTTTACGAATTTGTGAAATATACAGTTTTTGACTGGATTTAATCAATTTATTAAAACAAGAAGTTTCAAAGCTTAATTTAAACTTTGAAACTTCTTTTATAATTATAACTTGGAAGGATTGACTTCATTAACCTTCTCATTTCTAGTGCTTTGTTCCAGTTTGTCTATGAGCTGGCTGATTTCCTGCTTATTTTCTTTAGATCCGAAAACCCGGCGCTTTTCTTTCTTTAAAACTCTGATAAGCAGTTTTTTCTCTTTTTTTGTCAAAACCACGGCTGGATCCTCCTTTTTTAGATACTTTTAATCTATTAAAAGCCGGACTGGTATTTCAATACACTTGCTTTTCGTCACATGCTATCAGAAAATATACCCTTTATTCATTAACAGAAATACCTTTTTTCATATTTAACTTACGGGCGTGCGCTTTAAGAATTATAAACAGCATAAGAGCAGCGGAAAAGAATAACAGCGAAGACAGATAGAACACAGATGAAATACCTGCGATTCCTGCTGCCACGCCGCCTGTAACCGGACCAGCCACATTTCCTAAAAATCTGAAACTCTGATTATATCCAAGCACTTCCCCTTGCATTGAAACAGGGACTGCCTGGCGTATATAGGCGGTGGCACAAGGTATAATGCCCCCTATTGCCATTCCGAAAATAAATCTGAGAATAACCAGCTGCCATATATTTGTAACAAATGCTTGAGGAAGAAAAAATATACCGCCAATTATTAAACAAATAAGAAGAATACGCGCATGCCCGACCCGGTCTCCCTGGATCCCCCAGAACCTTGTGGCAATAAGATTACCGAGTCCTGTTACTGAAAAAGCAAGCCCTGCAAGAAAAGCTATATTTTCTGTTGTTACCAGCTGCCCTGCATAAAGGGCTAACTGAGGCTGAATACTGAAGTTAGCCGTCTGTACTATGAGAGAAGCGACCATAACCATAACCAGAATCCGGTCTGCCAGTACATACTGAATTACTTCTTTCATCGTACGTTTAGGCTGCTTGGCTTGGTCTTCTTTAACCGTCACTTCTTTAATACCGAATAAAACAAAGGTAGTTGCAAGACTGATGACAAGGCCGGTTATAAAAAAAGTATAGGTGAATCCGACAGAGTCAGCAAGAAGTCCGCCTAGAAGAGGACCGAACAGGCCTCCGGAAACCGTACCCATCTGCAATGTTCCAAGTACTTTTCCAGCGATTTCTTTCTCGGTCTGAGCCGAAATCAAAGCCATAGAGGTGGGAATAAAACCTGTGACTACTCCCATAAACATCCTTAATATGAAAAGGCCCTCTACAGAATTTACAAAACTCATCAGAAAGATAGATAAAGCTATGCCGTAGCCTGTAATTAATAATATTTTTTTTCGGCCGAATTTATCACCGAAACGGCCCCACAGTGGAGAAACAAAAAATGCCACCAGAAAAGTGATTCCAAATATAAACCCTGACCATCTCTGGACGTAGGCATCAGAAAAAGAGCCGAATGTTTCAATATATAAAGAAATAAACGGCAAGACCATAGTGGCACTCGCAGCTACAAAAAAGTTGGCTATCCACATGATAAGCAGATTACGTTTTTGCATAATAATCACATACACTTTCTCCATGTATTTCGGGAATCAAAATATCATTATAGCGCAATTGATGAGAAAATGAAAAGGGACAGCACTCAGCTCTCCCGGGTTACTGCTTTATATATGCGGATTAACTAAGCCATTTTTTTAATAAAGCTGTCAAACCATAAAGACCAAGTAATATTCCCACTAATAAAAATACTATATGGACAAAGGGTTCAGGACTCATCCAGCCAAGCTTATGAAAAATCCCTTCTAAATCAAAATATCCAGAGAAACCATAGGAAGCCATTAGAGCCCCCAAAGCAAGAAAGAGGATAGGGAAAACGTATAATAAAGGAGAACCTGTGTCTTTTTTTTCATGGCTCCCATTACCTTTCCCTGCCATGTTCCCCAAACTTTTCTCATCGCTTCTCCGTTCCCGCTCTTTTACGTCCCTGCTTAAGAGAACAATAATAAGCACAGCGATCGTAATTGAAATCACTAAATAAACTAATGAGCGCGATAATAAACTTACAAATGCAAAAAATAGAAGAATAATTAATATACGGTAACTTTTAGCCCGGTTCATCCTGTTTCCCTCACTATACTGCTGATTTTAGATCCTATCCTTCTTCATTTTAACATGCGGTAAGTGATTATGACATGAAAGGCCACCTATTCCCTGCGGCGGATAACCGCAGAGAACAAGCGGAAAATCATTTTTCTGAAAATCCAATGACCTCTGTCGCATTTGTGCTCCAGCTTGTGAGGGATGGATGTTTAATCACCGCAGCGATTTTAAAGAACCAAAACAAAAAGCACCCTGAATTTTAGCTCATTTCTAAAATTCAGGGTGCTTAAAATAACTGAAGAAAGGTTTATTTATGTTTATCCAGGAATGACAGAATCTTTTCATATACGGTTATTTCATTTTTCTTTTTGGAAAAACCATGTCCTTCATCTTCAAGTACCAGGTAGTCAACTGCTGTCCCCTGTTCACGAAGAGCGTTTACTATCTGATCTGATTCTTCCTGTACTACTCTTGGATCGTTTGCTCCCTGGATAACTAACATCGGCTGTGTCATCGAACTTAAATAAGTGATAGGTGAATCTTTCGTTAACCTGTCTTTATCCTTTTCCGGATCACCTACCCACCGGTTCATAATCGGCTTCCAATGATCCGGCACTGAATTAATAAAAGTAAATAAATTTGACACACCAAAAATATCGACTACGGCTTTAAAATAGTCAGGATGGCGCCCGGCAAGAAGAAGCGTCATGTACCCTCCATAACTCCCTCCAACAATAAACAGTTTATCGCGGTCGCATTTTCCCGTCTTAAAAAGCCACTCAATGCCTTCGACACAATCAAGACGGGGCCCCTCTCCCCAGTCCTGTTCCACCAGCTTTTTAAATGTCGCTCCGTAGCCGGTGCTCCCTCGGAAATTAGGTGCAAAGATAGAATAACCCCTGTTAAGAAACGACTGGAACATTGACCTGAACATTTTTCTCTCGGCCGCCTGAGGTCCTCCATGCGGCCAGAAAATAACATGTCCATTATCATTTTCTTTCTTAGCTTTAAACCATAGTGATTCAATTTCTTTATTGTCAAAACTTTTGTAAGAGACAATTTCAGGCGACACCATCTGGTCTTCGTTAATTCCCATAACTCTGTTATCTGTTACCGCTTCCCACGAAGTCCCTTTTTTCCGTCTGAATATATTGAAAGGCTGTGTGCTTGACCGGCCCAGAATATAGAGGCTTCCCTCAGCGGATATAGTGAACTGATCCAGAGTGTCAACAGGCAAGTCGACCCGTACCGGCTCATTTTCCGTAAAGCCCCACTTGTAGAGCCGGTCTTCCACCCCAGGAGCTGAGACAATATAAAGCATGCGGTTTTGTTTGTCCCACTTTACTTGCTCGATACTTTCCCCCTCAAGTTTAAGAGTCTGGACGGGTTGTTTCTTCATATAATCATAAACGACTGCATAGGAAAATTCACTGTTTTCATTAGTTACATAAACGATTTGACTGGCTGATAAAAAAACAGCATCTGAAAATTCATGCTCCTCTTCCGGAGTTTCAGTTAATGCCCAGGCTTCCCCTGTCGAAGTATCTTTTATATAACCGACCTTATAAGTATTGGCAAACATCTTGGTTATGATAATATACCTTTCGTCATTTGAAACAGCTGTAATATAACTAGGAGCTTCTTCTCCTTCGTGAATTAAAGTGTGTGAGGCATCCGGAATACTGTAGACATATGAGTTTAAAAATTGAGGATTCCCCTCGCTAGTAGAATAGTAGACTCGTTTCCCGTCTTCTGACAAGCGGGAAAAGAAATACTTTCCTTTACCTTCATTTCCGCCTATAAGTTTTTTAGCTTTTCCCCCTTCAAACGGCAGAGCATAAATATGATAATTTTCGTCACCTTCATTATCAAAACCTGCCAGAATATACCGGTTTTCCGGGTCTGTTTCCAGGAAACTGGCCGCCTGTCCACTGTCAGAAAAAAGATAAGGAAAAGGACGGTCGGGGTCCACTGCCCAAACAGCCATGCTTCCGTTTAAATTAGAAGTAAATAAAAGTTTTTTTTCGTCTTTTGTCAAAGTAAAATTAGTAATATTATAGGTTTTAAAAAATTGTTCTACTTCCGGCTTTCCAAATGAAATCATAGAATACCCTCCAGTCTTTATATCTATCTATTTAAAAACTCCGATAATTGGTCAAATTGATTTTTAGCTATTTCGTAACCATGGTGGTACAAGGCTTCAAGCCTGTCCTTTTTTCGTTCCAGCCTGGTCACCTCGTGTAGATGGTCAGGCCTGAACACAAAAGCTTTACCCTCCTTTTCCATTTTTTCAACCAGGTCCAGCTGTTTATTATAAATATTCGACCGCTGTTTCACTACGTCAACCAGTCCCGGGTAGTCTTTATATTTTCTCGTAAAATACCACATCCCTCTTTTCGCAGGTTTTTTCAAATACCCTCTTGGCTGTGTAAGCACGATAATATGTTTTTGATTGCCGTCCTCCATTGAACGCTCTAAAGGAATAGGGTCACTGATTCCCCCATCAAGCAAACAACGGCCTTCATGCTCCACAACAGGCGCAACCATTGGAAGAGATGAGGAAGCCCTTAGTACTTTATTAAAAGCACTTTCAAGCTCCTGTTTCTCATAATAGATTGTTTCACCTGTATGGCAATCGGTGACCCCTACATAAAAATACTGTTCAGAATTAAAAAATACCTTATAATCAAACGGGTGTTCTTTATTGGGAATCCGGTCAAAGATTAAGTCCATATTAAATAATTCACCGGAACGGACGAGGCGCTTTACAGAAATGTAATCGGGATGGTGTGCGTATCCTATAGTCACAGCTTTATTGCGTCCAGCCTGCCTGGAAATATATGAAGCCGCGTTACATGCACCAGCAGATACCCCCACGATATACGGAAAATGGATGTTTTGTTCCATAAAGTATTCTAATACTCCGCCTGTAAAGACGCCTCTCATTCCCCCTCCTTCTAATACTAGTCCTGCCTTTTCCAACTTGCACTCATCCTCCTTGGTTATTCTCACTCTATTGTATCTAAATGGTAAATCATGCTCAATTAATTATACATTATCGTATAAATAGTTCATCGAATCTCCATTTATTTTTCAAGAAAGCGTTATCACAAAATGATAAAATTAATAGATAGAAAAGTTTTAAGACTTCAAGGAAAGGACTGAAAAAGATGCCTGTCAAAAATCAAATTGAAACAACTTGCGGTTACTGCGGTACAGGGTGCGGTTTAACAATAGAAACTGAAGATGACCGGATTATTCGTGTAAGAGGAAATAAATCCGCACCGGTAAACCAGGGGCAAACGTGTATAAAAGGAGCCTTCGGTTATCATTACATTCATTCAGAAGACCGTCTGACGGCACCTCTAATAAAAAAGAACGGGGAATTTATAAAGGCCTCCTGGGATGAAGCTATGACCTTCATTGCAAACAAGCTCACGCAAATAAAAGAACAATTCAGTGGGGATGCCTTCTCCATGTTTGCCTGTGCCCGAGCGACGAATGAAGTTAATTATGTCACCCAGAAATTTACAAGGGCTGTCATGGGGACTAATAATATTGATGGCTGCAACCGGACATGACATGCTCCATCTGTCGCCGGTCTGGCGACTGTATTCGGAAATGGTGCTCCAACCAGTTCAATTATGGACGTAGAAAAAGCAGATGTGCTGCTGTTAATCGGCTCTAACACGGCGGATGCTCATCCGATTATTGCTAACAGGATGAAGAAAGCTGCAAAGAAAGGTTTAAAAATAATAGTTATTGATCCGAGAAAAATAAGCATGACAAAATCAGCAGAGATGCATCTGCCTCTTAAAGTAGGTTCAGATATCGCATTAATGAACAGCATGATGAATGTCATAATTGAAAATAAGTGGTACAACGAAGATTTTGTGACACAGACAGCATTGAATTTCGAGGAACTTAAACAGCATGTTGCCAATTACCCTCCCGCCACAGCAGAAGTTATTACCGGTGTTCCACAAGAAGACATTATTGAAGCTGCCAGACTTTATGCTCAGGCAGACCGGGCATTGATCTGCTATACACTTGGTATTACTGAACACCATTGCGGAGTTAACAATGTCTTTGATATTGCTAACATGGCTCTTATTACCGGCCATATTGGACGTGAAGGGACTGGAATTATGCCTCTGCGCGGACAGAATAATGTCCAGGGGGCTGGGGACATGGGATGTCTGCCTAATCAGCTTCCGGGTGGCATACCTCTTGCAGATGAACCCTACAGGAATAAAATCGAAAAAATGTGGGGGCGGGAGATAAACCCCGATGTTGGTAAAACACAGACAGGCATGCTTGAAAAAATGGAAGACGGGTCAATGAAAGCTTTATATGTAATTGGTGAAAATCCTATTGTAGCTGATGTGCATCAAAACCATACGACCGAACTTTTTAAAAAATTGGACTTTCTGGTCGTTCAGGATCTTTTTATGACTGAAACCGCTCTGCTTGCAGATGTGGTCCTCCCTGCAAAAGGCTGGGCGGAAGTGGAAGGGACATATACAAATACTGACCGGAGGATCCAGCGTGTACGAAAAGCAGTTCCCGCTCCAGGAAATGCTCTCGATGATTGGAAAATATTATGCGGAATATCTGAAAGAATGGGTTATCCGATGGATTATGACTCAGCAGAAAATATTTGGAATGAAGTAAGGGAAGTCGCCCCTCATCTTTACGGCGGTATGCCTTATGAACGTTTAGACAGGGAATTGAGCCTTCAATATCCCTGCCCGGATGAAAAGCATCCTGGAACTGCCCTGATTCATCAGGAACTTCACGCAAAAGGTGCCGACAGACAAACAGCTCCGTTTACTCCAGTAGACTACACAGCACCAGTGGAAATGCCAGATGAAGAGTATCCGTTTACCTTGACCACCGGCAGAAGGTATGAGCCTTACAACACACACACTCAGACAAAATATTACCCTGATACTCTTAAAAGAAAACAATTTGAAGAAACTGTGGATATACACCCTGTGGATGCAGAACGGCTATCATTAGCTGACGGAGAGTATGTACGCGTCAGTTCAAGGCGGGGAGAAGTAACAGTTAAAACGAGAGTGACGGAAGAAGTGCAGCCTGATCTCGTATTTATGAGTTTCCACTGGAACGAGGTGCCGACTAACGTCTTAACCATTAATGAATTTGACCCTATTTCAGGGACAGCAGAATATAAAGCGTGTGCCGTAAAAATTGAAAAACTAACCTGAAATAAAAGAAGCTGTCCTTGAGGCAGCTTCTTAATTGTTTATGTCAGATGTACTTTCTGATCACCTTACTTTTCATCAAAGTAATACATTAACGCAAGAGCCCCCGGCCCGGTATGTGTACTTATTATAGGGGTAGTCTCAATAATAGAAATATCATCAAATCCTGAGACCTCTCTTAACGACTCTTTCAGTTGTCTCGCGAGATCTTTTGCTTCAATTTGAGCGATACCTACTCCTTTGACAACTTTATCCTGGGCTTCTTCCTGAAATTTTTTCTTCATAAATTTCAACATTTGCATGTGGGTTCTTACTTTTGTTACAGGGGTGTAAACGCCATCTTCCAATGAAGCGATCGGCTTAATTTTCAGAAGGGAGCCGACGAAAGCCCGGCCTTTTCCGATTCTGCCGCCTTTCATTAGATACTCCAATGTATCTACCATGATGTACAGCGAACTGTTGGAACGGACTTCTTTCAGCCGTTCAACGATTTCCTCTACACTCTTTCCTTCGTTAGCCATCTTTCCAGCTTCTCTCACTTGAAACCCCAGAGCAACGGAAATAAATTGCGAGTCCACCACCGTGACTTCACTGTCTGTCATTTCTGAAGCAGTCTTAGCAGATGTATATGTGCCGCTCATCCCGCTTGACATATGGATGGAAATAATAGAAGATCCATCTTTCCCCAGTTGATCATACACTTCCAGAAAAGAACCTGCAGAAGGTTGTGAACTTTGAGGTATATCCTTTGCCTTTACGAGCTTTTCTGAAAACTCAGCTGATGAAATATCCACACCATCCAAGTAGGACGTCCCGTCAATTGTTACCGACAAAGGAACAACAGTGACATCCAGCTCTTTTATTTCTTCTTTTGGTATATCTAAGGTCGAATCAGTTACAATTTTTACTTTTCCACTCACATGAGCACCCCTTTTACACATCCAGATTACAATTTTATAATACTATAGATAGAACCCAATGTTAAGTTATGGCTGTCATTTGCATGAATTAATTAATACCGTCAAAGTCAAATAGGAGATATTTATGTTAGAATAAGAATGTTTCCGCTAAATTTCGAGCTGATTCTGCATTATTATTTACTTTATATTATTCTTGCAAGGAGGAACTCACCATTGGGCAACCAGTTCGATGCTCCTTTTATTGCTATTGAAGGACCGATTGGAGTAGGAAAGACTTCATTAGCAACAAAGCTGTCGGAGCATTATCACTATTATCTCTTAAAAGAAATCGTAGATGAAAATCCTTTTCTTTCAAAATTCTATGAAGATATTGAAGAGTGGAGTTTTCAAACCGAGATGTTTTTTCTCTGCAACCGGTTTAAACAGCTGGAAGATACATATACTCGATATTTGGCAAAGGGTCATCCTGTTGTTAGTGATTATCACATTTTTAAGAATCATTTATTCGCCAAACAAACGCTGAAAGACCACCATTTTGAAAAATACGACAGGATTTATAATATTTTAACTGACGATCTTCCTAAACCAAATATTATTATTTATCTGCATGCCAGTCTCCCTACGCTGCTGGACCGTATTAAATTAAGAGGAAGAAAAATAGAACAGTCTATTGATCCTGCTTATCTTAAACAGCTCTCTTCAGATTACACTCAATTTATGAGAGATCATAACCGGGTTTATCCGCATGTCCCAGTCCTTTCATTTAATGGGGACAATATGGATTTTGTTCAGAGAGATGGCGATTTTCAGCGTATTACTGATCAGATTGATTACGCGTTAACTCATAAACGTTCATTATTATAAATTATTGGAGTGGCTAATATGGAACCAATTAATCACCGTCTTCCAGCCAGTGCCCTTATTACACTGGCAGGAACTGTCGGAGTTGGCAAATCAACTTTAACCCAGGCTCTTTCAGAAGCACTTGGTTTTAAGTCTGCTTTTGAAAAAGTGGATGGAAATCCTTATTTGGAAGACTATTATTCTGATTTTAAAATGTGGTCCTTTCACTTACAGATGTATTTTCTTGCCGAAAGATATAAACAGCAGAAAAGAATGTATGAAGAAGGTTTAGGCTACGTCCAGGACCGGAGTATTTATGAAGACTCGGGGATATTTGCAAAGCTGCAGTATGATCAGGGAAATATGACTGACAGGGACTTCAATACCTATTCATCCCTTTTTGAAGCCATGGTCATGTCTCCGTATTTTCCAAGACCTGATGTTTTGATATATATTGATGGCAGCTTCGAAAGCATTATGAATCGTATTAAGAACCGGGGCAGAGAAATGGAAATTAATACCCCAGTCACTTTTTGGGAGGATTTATATAACAGATACAGCCATTGGATTGCTGAATTTAGTGAATCTCCAGTTTTACATTTGGATATTGATAATTATGACTGTTATGATCCATCTTCCCTTAAAGAAATCGTATCTGCTCTTGAAGACATTCATTTAAATAAAGATATTAATTAT
>NZ_JAIWPE010000057.1 GCF_021028955.1 Salipaludibacillus sp. CUR1 | reverse complement strand
CGGTCAACATCCTTTGGGTCTCTTTTTTCCTTTCTGCAGCTTTTTAATGACAGTATACTCGACAAATCCCGGACAGACAACGCTGTCAGCAATCAGTCATTTATAGCTAGCAGAAACAGCAAAGGTTTAAAACAAAGTCCTTAGAACTACCTGAATGAGAATGACTCATGTAAAATGGCAGTTAAAGAATAGATTTCTAAATACTTACATAGAAAGCAGTGATCATATGGAAAAGTACACAGAGGTTATGAAACATAGTTTACAGCTGACGGAAACAATGGTGGAAGGTTTATCGCATATCCAAAAGCAGCTGAGTGAGGGGAAGTATTTAGAGGCAACCCAGCTGTTAACCGATGTGATATCTGGTTATGCATCGATTGAGAATTCCGTTCGCCCGGTTCTAATAGCACTGGAAAAAGAAGGTCAGGTAGAAGGCCATTTAGACGATGTCCGTAAAAACATGGGGCAAGTGGTGACACTGCTGGAGGAAGAGGATTTTGGGACAGTCCAGGAAGTCATCCAGTTTACGCTCCTCCCAAACGTGAAGAAATTAAAAGAAGAGATGGAAACAGTGTTTAAGCCTTACATTGTATCCTGATCAAAGTCATACTGGTTCTTTATTTTGTTCCTTAAAAATCATGATCAATACATGTGAATACGATTTTCATTTATAGAAGAGAGTGTCTTGTCTAACTTAGTGATCCGAATTAAATAAACAGGAAGAGTTGCCTCTAAAGGTAACTCTTTTTTTAAAACTGAACTGCAAACGGGAGGCCGTTTATATGCCGAAGATCCTATTGAGTGTAATCAAATTAGCGCCCCAAAAAATTTTGGACTCTATTTGCTGTCCTATTCGCAAGGAACTCAAGTTTTCACTTACTTTATCTAGTTCTTTTTTCTCAAAACACGACTGTATTTACTTTTTTCAAACAATTCTTCCATTATATGTGATATTTTAAAATTAATAATTTTCAAAAAATAACAAAGGAGGGTTGTGGTCAGTCCGCTGCATTAAAAATTACATATTATATGGAGGTTCAAATGAAAAAACAACTGTTAAGTTTGACTCTTGTTACTGCTTTAACTGTGACCAGTTTTGGCACGATGGCTTTGGGGCAGGAAGAAGAAGACAAAGAATACTTAGTGCTTTTTAAATCGAATACGATTAATGAGGAGACGTTAGCTGAAATGGAAGCAGGAGGGGCCGACATTTTACAGGAAGCCTCCAAAGTTGGGCTGGTTCACGTGGCAGCTCCGGAAAGTTTCCAGGATGAGGCGAGTGGAATGGAAGATGTGAGCCTCGTGGCTGAAAATATTGATATTTTTACAAATGACTATTTGCTTGAGGCAGATGGTGAGGTTTCTTTAAATGAAGAGACAATTGAAGCGGATTTATTTGAGGCATACCAGTGGGACATTAAGCGCGTGACTGGTAATGGGAAAGCATGGGACATTACTAAAGGTGACCATTCCGTCGTTGTCGGTGTCATTGATACCGGCGTGGACTTCACTCACCCGGATCTTGAAGATAACCTTCTGTATGGCAAAGCTTTCTTCCCGGGTGCTGAAGAAGAGGATGCTTACAAAGATTCCGGCATGCACGGCACGCATGTGGCAGGCTCGATTGCCGCTAATGGCAGAGTGTTAGGAGTAGGGCCGGAGCTTGGTCTCGCTTCTTACCGTGTAACCAATGACCAGGGGCGGATGAACTGGGCAGGCATCCTTGATGCTATTACTACGGCAGCGGATGACGGCGTGGATGTAGCGAACTTAAGCCTTGGCACGTATTCAACGATCACAAATGAAGCCCAGCGGCTACTCCACCTCTCTTCAAAAAGAGCGGTCCAGTACGCCCATCAGGAAGGGATGATTATCGTTGGCGCCAACGGTAACAATGGCATGGATTTAGGAAAAGCTGTTCACACTGAAAAAGGCGAAGGCAAAGTTTACGGCCCGCTTTTTGATACATTCACAGACATCCCTGGGGTAGTCAGCGTGTCGTCTACTACTGATCGAGATACGCTCGCTTATTATTCCAACTATGGGTCGTCGAACGTCAATTTGGCTGCTCCGGGCGGCGACTATGGTCCGAACTGGCCTAATCCTGAAAATGACCAGAGTTTACTCGTTTCTGAATCCCGCGCTTACAGTACGGTTCCTGTGAGCAGAGGGTCTTACGGCTGGGCGATGGGAACAAGCATGGCCGCTCCTAAAGTAGCAGCGGCAGCCGCGCTCGTGAAAGCTGAGAATCCTCAGTTTTCAAGGGCAAGAACAATCACTCACTTACAGCAAACAGCCGAGGATCTTGGCAAAAAAGGGCATGACGAGTATTTCGGCCACGGACTCGTTGACGCGTACAATGCTTTAAAATAACTATAAGCAAAGCCTGCAGGCATGATCTGCAGGCTTTTTTTACCACTTTGTTTCTTGTGATGGCCGGTATTCGATGTACAAAAGATTAGCTCCTATTTTTAAAAAGTTGTTAAAAACAGCAGAAAAATAAAAATTTTTTATATGAAAATTATCCCTCTATGCGAGTCTTCAGCGCGCCTCCATAAAAAGAAATTATAATAAATTTTCGAAAAGGGGTATCATTCTCAAGGTGCACGGGTTATACTATAGAAAGCTTATTGAGGTTCGGATAAGAATGAAAGAGATTGCTTTTACAAGTTAAATTCCTCTGGATTGATTAAATGAAGGGCTCAACTAGTAATACAATGTGGGAAATTCCCACGCAGGAGGAATAAGTTATGACTCAAGGTACAGTAAAATGGTTTAACGCAGAAAAAGGTTTCGGTTTCATCGAAGTTGAAGGACAAGACGACGTTTTTGTTCACTTTTCCGCAATTCAAGGTGAAGGTTTCAAAACACTTGATGAAGGTCAAGCAGTAAACTTCGACATCGAGCAAGGCCAACGTGGCCCACAGGCTGCTAACGTACAGAAGTAATAACCAAGAAGACCCTGTTTTTACAGGGTCTTTTTTTTATGGCTTGATTTTCAAATGCGCATCCCGGCCGTCCCGCTTCTTCCCACAAAAAACGAGCCAGATGGTACTCTTTCCACTGTCTGCTCCCGCAACCACCACCTTCTCCACCACCAGAAACTACATCCTAACTCCCTCCAAAGCCGTCACAAACCTGTCAAAACTACAAAACTAGAAATGTAGTTTTAACACCTGGTTAGTGATATATTGAACATAGGTAATTAAAAGGCAGGTGAGAGATATGGCGAAGAAGGAATGGATCATTTTAAATAAAGAAGAAAGCAAAGAGCTTTTTAATGAGGCGCAGGAAAAATTCCCTCACCTTAAGACAGATGAAGAAATCGAGGCGAAAGCCGCGTTGTTTAAAGCGCTCGGTGACGAGACACGTCTAAAAATCGTCTCCTTATTAGCTGTCCGGGAATGCTGCCTGTGCGAGCTGGTCGAAGCTCTTGGCAGTGTAAATTCAACGGTGACTCATCATCTGAAATTGCTGGAACGAGGAGGGGTCATTCAGTCACGGAGAGAGGGGAAATTCACAATATATAAATTGAACCCTTCTGTTAAGAGCCTGGACGTTCTTTTAGGAGGGGGAGACTAATGATGGATATTTTATATGCCGGCTGGCAATTTCTTATTGAGTATTTCACCCTTCCCCGAACGATTACGCTGACAATTGTGTTCTTTATTTCAGGAGCAATCGCCCAGTTTATGTCGCAAGGTGCCGTGCTTAAATATTTCGGCCCGAATGCTAAGAAATCAGTCTCGTATTCCATGGCTTCCGTCTCAGGCATCATTCTCACTGTCTGTTCGTGTTCGGTGCTGCCGATGTTTACGAGCATCTGGAAAAAGGGGGCAGGAATCGGTCCTGCTATTACGTTTCTTTTTGCCGGCCCCGCGATTAATCTGCTTGCGATCACCTTTACATTCAGTTTTATCGGCGCAGACATAGGGGCGGCCAGAGTCGTGAGTGCGGTTATTTTAGCCATTATTATAGGTTTTATCATGCAGCTTATTTTTCAAAAGGACGAAAATCACACAGATAAAAATGCCAAGATGTTTGAGATAAATGACACTTCTCCTAGAAACTTGTGGCAAAACGGCCTGTTCTTCGTGACCCTGCTCGTCATGTTGCTGTCAGGCATGAATATGCCTTTTGTGACCTTGGGCGCGCTTGTCATATTAGCCGTCCAGCTTATATGGTTTTTCGATAAAGATGAATTGTGGAGCTGGTGTTTGGAGACTTTTGATCTGGCTAAAAAAATTATTCCGCTGTTTGTCGTAGGGATATTTATTGCAGGCGTCATTACGGTATTAATCCCTGAAACATTTATGTCAGCCGCCGCTGGTGAGAATACGGTTCAGGCCACCTTCCTTGCCTCAATTTTTGGCGCGTTTATGTATTTTGCGACACTTACTGAAGTGCCGATCGTGAACAGTTTCCTTGACCTCGGCATGGCCAAAGGACCTGCCCTTGCCCTTCTGCTGGCAGGGCCGACGATGAGTTTGCCGAATATGATCGTTGTTTCAAAAATTATGGGACTGAAACGGGCAGGAGCTTATATTGGTTTAGTTATTGGGTTGACGACGCTGCTTGCCTTCCTTGCAGGCGTGCTGATCTTTTAAATAAATAGATGGAGGGATAATAATGAAAATTGAAATCTTAGGAAGCGGATGTGCTAAGTGCAAGAAGCTGGAAGCAAGAACCCGGGAAGCCATCGCTGATCTTGGGATCGAAGCGGAAGTTGTGAAAGTGGAGGACCTGGAAGACATTATGAATTACGGTGTGCTGAGCACCCCCGGCTTTGCGGTCGATGGGGAAGTCCTTACAACCGGAAAGTTACTGAGTGTTAAAGATATTAAGAAGCATCTGTCAGTAAAATAAATTAAAGGTTGCTTGATATAAAAGATGATCTTAAAACGGATCATCTTTTTTCTTGTTTCCTGAGCAGTAAACGGTATATTATATAATAAGATAGTTATATAAAGGAGTGTGCATATAATGGCGGTTGAACTGGATCGTATTGTAGAGCAGTATCATCAGGAACTGAGGCGGTTTGTGTTAAAACGGGTCGCAAGCAGGTTTGATGCAGAGGATGTCCTTCAGACTATTTGGATAAAGGTCGTTCGAGAGGAGAACAAACTGGCTGATGTCACACACGTGCGCGGCTGGTTATACCAGATTGCCAGGAGTACGATCATCGATTTTTACCGGAAAAGAAAGGTGGAAATTCCAGATGCCAATGTACCCGACACTCCTATAACTGGTATGGAACATGCGGAAACTAATTTTAATGAAGACTGTGCCTCTTATTTACTGAGAGAATTACAGGGCCTTCCTGAAAAGTACCAGCTGCCGTTTTGGCTGTATGTGGGGGAGGAATGGAAACATCGCCAAATTTCTTCTGAATTGAACCTGACGCTGTCAGGATCAAAAACGAGAGTGCAAAGGGCCAGGAGGCAGCTCAAGGAGATATTGCTGAACTGCTGTGATGTTCAGTTTGACGCGTACGGCAACGTGGTGCGTTACGAGAAAAGAAATGTGTGCTGTGCATAAGAAGTTTTGCGACCCTTTTAAACTGTTTTCGTCTTCTCTGGTGAACGATCATTAAGAGGAGGAATGACTTATGAAAGCAGATAGTCAAAGGAAACTTGTCAGGGAGCGTTACGGCGGCATTGCGACAGGAGCAGGTGACGGGTGCTGCTCTGACGACGGGAAAGCAAGCGGGATTGCTAAAACAATGGGTTACCGGGATGACGAAATAAATGGGGCAGAGGGAGCCAACCTTGGGCTGGGCTGCGGGAATCCGACCGCCATTGCTGGTCTTCGGGAAGGCGAAACTGTCCTCGACCTTGGAAGCGGCGCCGGGTTTGATGCCTTCCTTTCAAGAAAGAAAGTCGGTGAATCAGGAGCAGTTATCGGAGTGGATATGACTCACGAAATGATTGAGAAATCCCGGTATAACGCACACAAGCAGGGGTATGGGAATGTGGAGTTCAGGCTGGGTGAAATAGAGAATTTGCCAGTGGCCGACGCTACTATCGATGTCGTTATCTCTAATTGTGTCATTAATCTTTCTCCTGAAAAAGAGAGAGTTTTTAAAGAAGTGTATCGCGTTTTAAAGCCGGGCGGCCGTATAAACATTTCTGACATTGTCCGGGTCAGTGGTGAGACGCCTGAAAGTGCATATAAAGATCCTCAGGTATGTGATTGTATAATTGGAGCAGAACGTATGGATAAGATTGAACAGATGCTTAAGGATGCAGGCTTTTCCGCTGTTCAAATTACAAAAAACACCTCTAGTGATGATTTGCTCGAAGCCTGGAAAGAGGGCGACCTGCACATTGAGGATGTCGTTTCGGCCACGATACATGCTGTGAAAAACTAACTCTCTAAAGGGGCTTGGATACAAGGCACAAAAAAAGGTTGAGGAGCCGTTCCTCAACCTCTTTTTGTTATGAATTCTCAAACCTGTCCAGCGCCTTATCCAGCTTTTCCAGCCCTTCATCAATCTGCTCTTTTGTGACAATGAGCGGCGGGATCATGCGCATGACTTCCGTCTTGTTGCCGCAGAAATAGAAGAGGACGCCTTCCTCAAGGGCGAGATCAAGGACTTCCATCAATCCGCCGCCGTCGGCTTCTCCTGTTTCGGGATTAATGATTTCAATGCCGATCATTAACCCTATTCCCCGGATCGTCCCTAAGGTCGGGTGGTCTTCTTTCATTTTTTCCAGACGGGAAACAGCGTAATCGCCCATTTCCTGTGCGTTATGAATCAAGTTTTCTTCCATTAACACATCGATCGTGGCAATGCCGGCTTCACAGGCGATCGGGTTTCCGCCGAAAGTTGTCGCGTGGGCGCCGAGCGGCCATTTCTGCATGAGTTCTTTTGAAGCGGCAGTGACTCCGAGCGGCATGCCTGAAGCAATTCCCTTTGCTGCTGCGAGGATATCAGGCGTTACATCAAAAGCTTGTGATGCGAACCAGTGGCCGGTCCGTCCAAACCCTGTCTGGACCTCGTCAAAAATCAGAAGAATGTCATGCTTGTAACAGTGCTCGCGGATTCTTTTGAGCCACGCTGCAGGCGGCACGATATAGCCACCTTCTCCCAAAATCGGTTCGACGATCATGCAGGCAACCTCTTCAGGGGTCACTTGATGGGCGAAAAGGTTATCAAGGTGCTTGTCCAGATTGTCTATATTTTCTTCCTCTGTCAGCTCAGGATCAGCATAAGGGAGCTGAAACGCGTTCATATTTGGCTGCATATGTTTCCTGTACTTGCTCTTAGAGGTGCTGACTCCCATTGCGCCGAACGTCCGGCCGTGGAAGCCGCCTGTAAAGGACACAACTGCGGTTCGTTCCGTGACGAACTTAGCCAGTTTTAATGCGCCCTCAATCGCTTCTGTCCCGCTGTTTCCAAAGAAAAAGCAGTCGATTTCTCCCGGCATAACCTCTGCCAGTTTATCTGCCAGCGTTAAAATGGAGTCGTACATAATGACACCGGAAGGGCCGTGGGTTAATAAATCTGCCCCGTTCTTAATGGCTTCTACAATTTTCGGGTGGCGGTGCCCCGTATTGGTCACGGCAATGCCTGACGTAAAATCCAGATAGGTGTTTCCGTCAGCGCCGTAGTAATAACAGCCTTCTTCCTTAATCACAGGAAGGTTCGGATGGTCTTTAGCCATGCTCGGCGCAAGCCGGTCACTCATCCGCTTTTTCAACGATTCTTCTGCATTTATAGCCATGAATAAAGCCTCCTGTTTTTTTACGAAAAATAATTACTACTGCCATAGCATAACAGTCTCAGTGCCGTTCAACAATTGACGTTCAACAATTAAAAAATAAGGTGGGCAATCCCGGCAATAATTGGCAGTGTAATAAGTGTACGCTGGATAAAAATCACGGCAAGTTCCCAGAAACTGAGGGGAATTTTTGACCGCATAATTAATACACCGATTTCAGACATATAGACGAGCTGGCTGATCGAGACCCCGGCGATAACGAACCGCGTCAGTTCACTTTCAATACCGTTACCGATGACTGCCGGCAGGAACATGTCCGCAAACCCGACGACCATCGCAGGAGCTGCCGCCTGTGCTTCCGGAAGCTGCAGCAGCTGGAGAAGAGGAACAATCGGCATGGACAGCCACACAAAGAGCGGGGTGAATTCCGCGAGAATTAAAGCAATCGTTCCAAGTGTCATGACGACCGGTATGAGGCCAAGCCACATATCGAGGACGTTAGTGGCGCCTTTTTGTATCACACTTCCCAGGCTTTTCACGCTGTTCGCTTTTTCCACTGCGACCTTCAGGCCGAATGAGAGCGTCGACTCATCTTTAGGAGCAGCTTCAGTGATCTGTTTCCCGACAGGTTCATGATAGTCATCCTTCTTAAGGGACAGCGGCGGAATGCGCGGCATAATGACCGCTGCCACAAAGACAGCGATTGTCACTGTCAGGTAAAACGGTACGAAATACGCTTCAAGGCCGATGAAACTGATAATAACTAGACTGAAGGCGATTGAAGCAATCGAAAAGTTCGTTGAAATAACCGATGATTCACGTTTTGTATAATACCCTTGTTCAAACTGCTGGGTTGTGATTAACACCCCAACAGGTCCGGCGCCCATCCACGACGCACTCGCATCAACCGCGGAACGGCCAGGCAGTTTGAATATAGGCTGCATAAATTTACGTAAAAGCGTGCCGATAAAATCCATTAAACCGAATGAGAGCAAAAACGGCATGAATAAAGCGGCAAATAAAAACCATGCCATCAATACAGGAACCAGTTCAAACAGGACAGTTCCTCCTGTGAATGGCGCAATGATCATTTCCGGGCCAGCCTCGAACACAACCATGAGCGCGAAAACCGAACCGATGACTCGGACAAGGAGCCAGAACGCTGAGATATTAAAAAGGTTTCGCATCGCCTCATTATTTGTGATCCATGTTGGCTTCACTGTTTTAGCGATTATGGCACCGGCTGCCGACAGTATAATCACACCCGTCATAAACAAAGGAATGATGTCAGCGAAAGTCGACTGAATCGTTTCTGCTAAAATCCCCACGCCGATAGTGATGCTTCCATTAAACGGAACCGGAACAAGAAACATTAGAATCCCGAATAAGGAAGGCAATAAAAATTTCATTAAAGATAAGGAATACTCATCTGATTTTGTCACCGTTTGTGTATTATAATCGTTAGCCATTAAAAGCAACCTCCAAAGTATAAATAAAATAGAACGGTTATAAACATACCAAGTCTATGAATAAAAATCAATACTAGTGTATAAAAATTAATATCTTGTAAGATTTGGTAACGTATTTTTGAATATAATGTAAATAAATATGTATAATTTTTGTCAAAAACAAGTATCTTTACTCACAGGTGTTTTTAATTAACGAAAAAGAGACTCCAGCCTTAACTGGAGCCTCACTGTCTCTTGAAGCATGGGCTATTCCATTTTAGTAATTTCTTAACTGTGATTTGGTTTGAGGACCGTAAATGCCATCATTTACGAGTGAACTGTATCCAGACTGGAAGTCCAGCACAGCATCTCTCGTTTTCGGGCCATAAATGCCGTCCACTGTCAGGTTAGCACCGGCACTGTTTAAAGCGGATTGTATATGCTCCACCGGTTCGCCGGTGTGGCCGATGTTATAAACACCATCAGGAAGAGAGGCAGCTGGTTCGGAAGGCTCGGAAGGTTCAGAACTTTCTCCGCCATTTGCAGCATCCTCAAGTTCTCCTCGTGTTTGAGGCCCGTATATTCCATCATTAACTAAGTGAGAATAGTCAGACTGGAAACTGTGCACTGCATTACGGGTTTTCGGGCCGTAAATGCCGTCGACAGTTAAGTTTGCGCCAGCGTTATTAAGGGCTGACTGCACGTCTTCAACTGCGGGACCAGTCGCTCCTGTGTTTAAAATTCCGTCAGGCAGGCTGACTTCTCCTGATGAGCCATTTCCTTCAGCTGGCGGGGAGGTGTCGCCTTGGTAAGACGGCCATTCACTCATAAAGTTGTGGGATGGTGTATGATTATCTATCGTTCGGAGTTCATAATTATTGTCTCTTAAATAATCAAGAATTTCAGGGAGAGCTTCAACTGTTTGCGGCAGCACATCGTGAAGTAGAATAACTGAGGCGACATTGTTACTGCGGTTTTCCTCAAGGCCGCTAATAACATTGTTTACGATCGCGTCCGGGTTATTTTCGTGTTCCCAGTCTCTGCTGTCAATGTTCCAGTCCCATATTTCAAATCCGTTTTCAGTTAAAGTATTTTTCATGGCCTGTGTTAAATCGGGGATGGTACCGTATGGGACACGTACGAATTCAGTGTCATAACCGGTAATTTGCTGAATGGTTTGCTGTGTGGTTTGCATTTCGTTCAATGCGCTCGACGGAGAAGCGAAAAACTCCGCTCTCGAATGAGTTACACTGTGGGCTCCTATCGTATGGCCCTGGTCTGCAATTTGCCGGGCTGTGGAAGGGTGGTTGCGCACATCCGGCTCCAGTACAAAGAAAGTTGCTTGTGCATCATAACTTTCCAGGATTGAGAGGACGTCTGTGGTGTGGTTTCCTGGTCCATCGTCAAATGTAAGATAAACGACATCGGGGTGGTTGTAATCTTCTTCCGCGTAGACTCCTGCCGGTACAACTAAGCTGACTAACAACACACTGCAAAGGGTCACGAAGAAGTTTCTCTTCATTTGTACACCTCCGAGTAATATATTTACTGCTTAGTAGTCCTTTTCACCGGGACTATTATATTTAAACTTAAAATTAATAAAAATATAATAATGTTGTTATCTCAGAAACATAACTGTGATGAGTTTGTTACATAAATGGCTCTTCTGAATTAAGGCGCAGGAGAAAATGGAAGCTTCAGGAGCGGGCTTTTCCTTTTAAAAAAATGCTTGCTGCTGAAAAGATGTTAAGGTTTGAAGGGCAGACTCGTAAGTTTTGCAGACGCCTCTTAAACTCTCTTCATTTAGGTCGATATGATAGATACATCGTTTTCTTGCTATAAAAAGATTGAGCGATGTATATAACATTATGGTCTCGATTCGATTTAATAAAGGAGGTGATCCGATGGAAATTCCTTCACTCTCCATTGCCCTTAGCCAGGCGGGAGTGAACCAGCAGGCCTCTCTTTCGATGATGCAAAAATCGATTGATCAGGCCGGCCAGCAGGGACAAGCGCTCGAAAAGCTGATAGACTCCGCAGAGTTGCAGCGAATGGAGCATGCGATGCAGCCCCATCTCGGCGGCAGCATCGACACCAAAGTGTAAGAAGAAAAAGCGGCCTTTCGGGGCTGCTTTTTTTTACTCCCTTAAGAAAAAACATTGTTAAGAAATGTAACGAGTCCATTGATATAACTATTCCAGGTGAGTAGAATGAACACCAATTACAAATTGAATATTTAAAATATTTTCAATTGGGAGTAATTTTCTCAGTAGTCTTATTAAACAAAGCGAAGAGAATGAGTGTTAATAAGCGCCTTTTTAATACTTTAGCAAAGGAGGTCTTTTCATAAGAAACAAAATTTTTAGAAAATTTGTAATTGACAAGCATTTTTTTGTGCAGTATTCTGTATACAGGATTCAGAATACGGTATTTACACTATAAATAAATTAAAAAGGTGAAAAAAATGAGAAAAATTAAACCTACTGAAACACTTGCTGAACAGGCGTATAAAGTCATTAAACAAGCCATCATTGCTAATGATTTTGAGCCTCTGGAGATCTTAGCTGAGGAACAATTAGCCGCAAAATTAGGGATTAGCAGAACTCCTATTAAATCGGCATTAACCCAATTGGCTTATGACGGCCTTGTTGAGATGAAGCCGGGCCGAAAAGCGAGAGTAAGTACAGTTTCGATGAAAGATGTAGTAGACTATCAAGTTCTGCGTGAATCATTGGAGACTCTGGCAGCACGTCTTGCAGTAGAGCATATTGACAGTCAGCAGATTAACTTATTAAAAGATATCTGCGCCCGGCAAAAAGAAGCAATCGTTGAGGGGGATTACAGCAAATTCCTTGAGTTGGATAATGAGTTTCACTTTTCAATAGCCGGTTTTTCTAAAAATGAACAATTAAAAGACTATATAGTTAACCTGATTTACAAAGTCCAACGGTTTTTAATTTTATCTAATACGTTACAGGAAAGCGCGATTGGAGCTGTAGAGGAACACTTGGAAGTAGTAAAAGCGTTAGAAACAAGAGAGCCTCTTAAAGCAGAAGAGCAGATGAAGCTACACGTTCAAAATGTAACAAAACGCATTTTGACTTAGCAATAACCTTAACTAAGGAGGCAAATTAGTGAAGAAAGAACGACCAATTAAGTTTTGTAAGCGGTTACGTTACTTTTGAGGCGTTAAATGCAAAGAGACGGGACACTTTCAAACAGTTTTTAAATCAAGGGAGGATTTTATTAATGAAACGAAGCACTGGTATGTTAATTAGCGGATTATTGTCAATGGGTGTTCTTGCAGGCTGTGGAGACAACAATGCAGAGACGTCAGCAGGGAATGGGGACAGCAGCGGGGGCGGAGAAAGTGTTGATCTCCAATTAGGCCATGCCCTCTCAGAAGGGACTCCGGCGGCTGATTTAATAGATGAAATGGCAGAAAACGTTTTAGAAGAAACAGATGGACGGATTAATATTGATGTTTTTCCTAACAGTCAGCTAGGTTCTGAAACAGAAATGTTAGAGCAGATACAACTTGGCTCTATGGAAGCAGGAGCAATTATGGTCGGATCTATGCAAGCCCTGGATGACCGTATGGCTATTGAAGATTTACCGTATATGTGGAAAGACATTGAGCATGCACGTGAAGCCTATGAAGGGGAATTTGGGGAATACTTAGCCGATGTGATGGATGAACAAGGCATGACACAAGTAGGTTACTTAGAATGGGGATTCAGGCATGTGACCAATAACAGCCATCCTATAGTTGAGCCTGAGGATATGGAAGGCATGAGTATCCGAGTGGCAGAAACAAGTCTGCGTGTCGATGCGTTTGAACAGTTAGGGGCTTTGCCAACAGTCATGGCGTTCAGCGAAGTTTATGGAGCATTGCAGCAGGGCACACTTGACGCTCAGGAAAACCCTCTTGCTAATATTGTCGCCCCTAATTTCGATGAAGTGCAGGATTATTTATCCTTGACCGGACATTTTTATAACACGGTTATGATGGTCGTAGACAACGATATTTGGGAGCAAATTTCTCCAGAGGACCAGGAAATAATCCTGGCTGAAGGTGAAAGAATTTCCCAGGAAGTCCAGCAGATTAACAATGAGAGTGAAGAAGAGTATTTAGCGGAGCTGGCTGATAGAGGAATGGAAATTAATGAAGATGTTAATACCGAAGCTTTCCGTGAACAAATGCTCCCAGTTTATGAAAAGTGGGAAAACGAAACATTCGGGGAAGAGCTTATGGACATATATAGGGAGGCCTCTGGCTGGTAAATGGATACTCTCTCTGTTTAGATGAAAGTCATTTAAACAGAGAGGGAACCCCCTCCGTCTTAGCCAACTCTTTCTTTAAAATTGTTTTGGTGAGTAATAACCATGCCGGACTTTTTATGGAACTCTTGGAGTTTGTGAGATTCACTGTTTTAGAAATGATTCTCAAATTAAAGGAGAATAATATGTTGACAAAAGTTACCGAAAAGTTAGTGAAGTTATTATCCATACTTTGCATCATAACAATTACGGCTTTGACGATTATTGTTTTAGTGCAAGTATTCTCCAGGTATATTAGATATTCTTTGCCTGGAACTGAGGAGTTAGCAAGGCTTCTTGTTGTTTGGCTGACTTTTTTAGGCTCCAGTTTGGCATTGCATGAAAAAATGCATTTATCTGTTAGTTATTTCGTTAATTTAGCCGGACAGAATATGCGTCAGAAAATTAGCTGGCTCGTCCATGGATTAATGATTCTTTTATTTAGTATTCTGCTGATTTATGGCTTCAGACTAACAATTTTCACAATGGGATCATCTTCATCAACTTTACAGTTGCCTATGGGTTTGTTCTACATGGTGATTCCAATTAGTGCGATCTTCTCGATTTATTTTATTGTCGTTCATATGTTCGAGTTCCCTAAAAAAGGAGAGAATACGGCATGATACTTGCGATTTTAGTTTCATTCTTTCTATTGCTCTTCCTCGGGATGCCGATCGCTTTCACGATGGGAACAGTAACAGTCGGAATGTTGTTTATAAAAGACGTTTCATTAGAGCTGATGGTTCAAAGGATGTTTGCAGGCGTAGATAACTTTTCATATTTAGCTTTACCGCTTTTTATTTTGGCTGGAAATATCATGGGCAAGGGTGGATTAACGACACGCCTGATGCGCTTGGCCAATGCGATAGTCGGTAAACTGTCCGGTGGTTTGGGTATGACTGCAGTTGTTACAAGTGCGTTATTTGGGGCAGTTTCGGGTTCTACTGTGGCCACGACATATGCTGTCGGGTCTGTGTTGGGGCCGAAATTGAAAGAGCAAAATTACAGTAATGCCTTCAGTGCAAGCATATTAGGTCCTGCCGGTGTCCTTGGTTTAATTATTCCTCCTAGTATAACGATGGTAATACTAGGTATAACCGCTAATATTTCTATCGGCAAACTCTTTATTGCAGGTCTTGTACCGGGTATTTTGCTTACGGCTTTAATCTGTGTATATGTAGGATTTATGGCTAAGCGAAAGGGTTACGGCGTGATAGAGCAAGAGAAAATAACCGGCAAGGAATTTCTGAAAATATGCGGTGAAGCTTTTTTCCCGCTCATGACACCGGTATTTATTTTAGGGGGTATTTTCAGTGGATTAGTCACTGCTACTGAGGCCGCTGTGCTGGCTGTCGTGTACGGTTTCATTTTGGCTATGTTTTATGGTGAATTAACGTTAAATAAGTTTAAGGAAATTATGGTTACTTCCGCCGTTACGTCGGCTACTATTTTAATCATTATCTCAGTGGCAAATGCGTTCAGTTATGTCCTGACAGCTAACAGAATACCAGCTATGATCACTGATTTCTTTTTATCGTATGCTACCACTCCCCTTCAGTTCTTATTAATGGTTTCAGTGATTTTATTAATACTCGGTACGTTGACAGAAGTCACCTCATTAATTATTTTACTGAGCCCGTTATTTATGCCGGTTGCAATGCAGTATGGCATAGACCCTATTCATTTCGGGATGGTGTTAATTATGAATTTTGCCCTTGCTAATATTACTCCGCCTGTCGGTTTATCTTTAATAGCAGGGTGCAGTATTACAGACAGGAATATGGGGATAGAAGATACGATCCCTTATATATTGCACATTATTTTAATTGTGGCTGTTATTGTTTTAATCATCATTTTTGTACCGGCTATATCTACATTTTTGCCAAATGTATTTGGATAAAGGGGGAGCGTCATGGTTAGAAAGACAGAGGAACAACTGGTAATCGAAAATCCCCACGGGGGGACGGGATCTATCCGGATAAATAAACTATTAACCTCAGAAGAAACAATGGGGAATGTTTCCTTGTTTGCAAGGGTGGTTGTGAATCCTGAAACTACTATAGGATACCACCAGCACACAGGCGAGGCGGAGGCTTATTATGTTTTGAAAGGTGAAGGTTTTTTTATAAACAGCCAAAAAGAACGTCTTGCGATTCAGGCAGGAGATATTTGTACCATTAAAGCTGGACAAAGCCACGGTCTGGAAAACCCTTCAGCTCATTCGATGGAAATCATGGCTCTCGTTTATCCGGAGAGAAAAGAGGCGTAAAGGCATGGCCTTTAGTGAGAGGAAAGACGGGAGAGGTTCACTCCTTACCTGACCATTTTCTAGGGAGGTAATTATATGATCGTCAGCACGACGGATGAGATCTTAGATCATCATCAGGACATGGTTAAAAAGAAAATAAATAAAGAGATTCTTACTTACCCTCATATTGATGACATTCCGGAGGAGATTGCAAAGGATTTAGAAATACTCATCACATACGGCAACGACTTAACTGATGAAAATATTACCCGTTACCCAAAGCTGAAATGGGTTCAAATGCTAAGTGCAGGCCTGGAGGATTTACCGTTTACTGCGCTGCGGGAAAAAGGAATTCTGGTCACCAGTGCGAAAGGGATTCACGCTATTCCTATGAGTGAATATGTGATAGGCGGAATGCTCCATTTTGAAAAGCATTTTGATCGTTACCTTCGCCTTCAAGCGAAGCAGGAATGGGAGCGTGAAACGCTGGTAGGAGAATTATACCGTCAATCTGTTCTCGTATACGGGACAGGGGCAATAGGGGTAAGGATTGCGGAAAAAGCTGAATTTTTCGGTATGAAGGTTCATGGCGTGAACACCTCGGGCCGGCCTGTAGAACCGTTTGATGATGTTCTTACGTTAAAAGAGGCGGAGGAACGGGTTCATGAATATGCCTATGTAGTCATTGTGCTGCCTTCTACAAAAGAAACAAAAGGACTTTTTTCCAGAGGCTATCTTAACAGGCTGAATGAAGAGGCGGTTCTCATCAATGTCGGACGAGGAGACTTGATTGATGAAGAAGCATTGATTGACTTACTATCCGAAAAGAGGATAAAAGGAGCTATTCTTGATGTTTTCCAAACAGAACCTCTTCCGAAAGGCCATCCATTATGGACATTGGAGAATGTAATAATCACTCCTCATATGTCCGCTAAGTCCCACCGCTATCTTGAGAGGTGCATGGAGATCTTTTTAGCCAATTATAAAGCGTACAAAACCAAGCCGGCGCCAATGGAAGAAATGGTGAACGCAGTCGATTTAAGCCGGCATTATTAGAGGAAGGAAGTGGTTTTAGAAATATGCAAACAGCTTTTAAAGAAAACCATCTTAGCCCCAATACATTATATAGAAGGATAAAAAACTTGCCGACTCCGGAAAAAATCGAGGAAATAACTAAAGCTCTGGTAGGCATTCAAAGTATTAATGGTACTTCAGGAGAAGTAAACATTGCTGAGTTTTTATCCACGTTTATTAAACAAATTCCATATTTTAACGATCACCCTGAACTTGTTTGGAACCAGCCTTTAAAAAATGATCATTTAGGAAGAAGAAATGTTTTCGCTTTATTAAAAGGAGAGGTAAAGAGCAATAAAACAGTCCTCTTTCATTCTCATATGGATACAGTCGGGGTAGATGATTTTGGAGGAAATAAAGAAGAAGCATTCCAGCCGGATATTCTTAAAGCCCAATTTGCGAAGCAGGAAGATGATTTGGAACTGCAACAGGCAGCTGAGAGTAATGAGTGGATGTTTGGGCGGGGTTCGGTGGATATGAAAAGCGGCATAGCTGTTCATCTAGCTAATCTTATGCATTTCAGTGAACAAACTACTCGTCTTGAAGGAAATATTCTTGTGATGTTAAACCCCGTAGAAGAGAACGAACATACAGGTGTCATTGATTCAGTTGAGGAGTTATCAAGACTGAAAGATGAACAAAATTTTGAATTTGTTATAGGAATTAATAATGATTTTATAACTGATTTATACGAGGGGGACAAAAATAAATACATCTATACAGGCGCTGTGGGCAAATTGCTTCCATGTTTTTATATTTTCGGACGCGAGGCGCATGTGGGGGAATCTCTGACCAGTGTTGACCCTACGCTTATTTCCTCGGCCATTAACCGGAAAATTAATAATAATATGGATCTTGCTGAGAAGATAAAAGGTGAATTAGTGCTGCCGCCCGCGTGTTTGCACCAGCGTGATAATAAAGATTTCTATAATGTCCAGACGGCTTTAAGCAGTCATTTATTTTTTAATTACTTTGTTTATAAAGACAGTCCTGACGACGTGATGAGAAAACTGCTTAATAAAGCAAAAGAAGCCTCCCAGGAAATAGAAGAACATATGAGAAGGCAATATCAATCTTTTTGTGAAGTGACAGAAATTCCAAATTCTTCAAAATTAAAATGGAAAATTGAAGTCTTATCTTATAAAGAATATACAAGCAGGTTAGTAGAGAAAGGCATAGATGTAAAAGGCATTAACAAAAAAGTCATTGAAAACCGAGGGACTGTAGAGAAACGGGATTTATGTTTCGAAATCCTGGAAACATTACAGCAGGCGGATCCGGATAAGTCACCAAAAGTTGTCGTGTTTTTTGCGCCTCCTTATTGTCCTCACAATTATTTAAGGGATGAGGTAGAAAGTGAAAAAGAAACCTTAACTATTATCCATGACGTTCTGGAAACTTATGAGGAAAAATCACACGAAGTCTTCAAAGTGAAAAAATTCTTCCCCTTCCTGTCAGACAGCAGTTATTTATCGTTGCATGATACGGATACGGAAATTGACCATTTAATTGATAACTTCCCTGAATGGGAAGAAATATATCCCGTGCCGGTCCACGATATCCGAAAGCTTAATATTCCTTCTATTAATATGGGGGTTTACGGAAGAGACGCTCATAAACGGACAGAGAGAGTATATAAGCCTTATACGTTTCACACACTTCCCTATATCATCCGCAGTTTAACAGAGAAAATGCTAACTAATTAAGGAGGAACCATCCTATGGTAAAAACACAAACGTCCCTGTTCGAAAGAGCACAGAAAGTCACACCGCCTATCGCACAACGAGCGACTCAATTAGGAATAGTGAAAGCAGAAGGAAGCTACCTTTTAGGAGAAGACGGCAAAAAATATCTTGATTTCGCCAGCGGCGTAGCAGTGATGAATGTTGGACACAACCACCCGAAAGTCATCGAAGCAGCAAAAAATCAGATGGACGAAATGATCCATGCCGGCCATAATGTCGTGTATTACCCGTCTTATATTGAACTTGCAGAGAAGTTAAACGATTTAAATGGCGGAGACAACATGGTTTATTTCAGTAACAGTGGTGCAGAGGTGAATGAAGGAGCAATTAAACTTGCCAAAAAAACCACGAAAAGACCAGCTGTCATTTCATTTAAACGCGGATTTCATGGAAGAACACTTGCAGCTACATCAATCACTGCCTCAAGTTCGGCTTACCGGAAAGATTATGAAGGGTTAATGCCAAGCGTGTATTTTGCTGAGTACCCTTATGTTTACCGTTCCGGCCGTTCGGAAGAAGAGGAGGTCACTTACTGTTTGCAGCAATTGGAAGAAGTCTTTAAATTCCAGGTTGCCCCGGACAGTGTGGCAGCAATTATTTTAGAACCGGTTCAAGGCGAAGGCGGGTACATTGTGCCGCCTAAGGAATTCTTAGTGAAAATACGTGAAATATGTGATAAACATGGCATCATGCTGATTTTTGATGAAATCCAGACAGGTTTCGGCAGAACAGGTAAAATGTTTGCCTATGAACATTTCGGCGTGAAACCTGACATTTTAACTCTTGCAAAAGGAATAGCTTCAGGGTTTCCTTTAAGTGCTCTTATAGCTCCTAAAGAAATTATGGAAAAATGGCCTGCAGGGACCCACGGAGGAACATATGGAGGTAATCCAGTAGCATGCGCCGCGTCCCTTGCTTCTATTGATATTCTCGAATCAGAAGGTTTGGAAAATGCTGAACGTATGGGACGGTATTTTGTTGAGAGATTACTGGAATTAAAAGAGACAGAGAGCGGAATTGGAGAAGTCAGAGGCCTTGGTTTAATGCTTGCAATGGAACTGATCCAAGAAGACGGAAGCCCTGATACAGAAAGGTTAGGCAAGCTCAGAAACTACGCACAGGAACAAGGGGTCATTCTCCTGGGGTGCGGGACCGATAAAAACGTCATTCGTTTCATCCCTCCCACCACTGTTTCTAAAGAAGAAATAGATTATGCCTTATCTGTTGTAAAAGAAGGTTTGAAAAAATAACGAAGGAGTGAAGTGAAACGATGTTATATATAAATGGCGAATGGGTTCAGTCTGTTTCAGGGGAAGAATTAGAAGTAATAAATCCTGCAACAAAGGAAGTTATCAGTAAAGTAGCTAAAGCTAATGAAAAGGACAGCAAATTGGCCATTGAAGCGGCGGATCATGCTTTTAAAGCGTGGAAGTCGCTGCCGGCCAAAGAACGTGCATCTTATTTAAAAGAGGCCGCAGCTTCTTTAAGAAAAAGTATAGACAGCCTTGCGGAAACGGTCACCAAGGAAATGGGCAAGCCGGTTAATGAAGCGAAGGGAGAAATTAATCTGGCAATCGATTATCTGG
The DNA here is from genome assembly GCF_021028955.1 of Salipaludibacillus sp. CUR1. GTDB lineage: Bacteria > Bacillota > Bacilli > Bacillales > Salisediminibacteriaceae > Salipaludibacillus. Next base: position 186,682 of record NZ_JAIWPE010000057.1, on the reverse strand, counting down.
AATGGTATGCAGAAGAAGCAAAGAGAGTCTATGGTGAAACAATCCCAGCCTCACATAAAGATAAACGCTTAATGGTTCTAAAAGAGCCTGTAGGCGTGACCGGGGCAGTCACACCTTGGAATTTTCCGGTGGCTATGATTACAAGAAAGCTTGCTCCCGCATTGGCAGCGGGCTGTCCGGTAGTCATTAAACCGGCTTCAGCTACTCCGCTATCAGCAATAAAAGTGTTTGAAGCTTTTCATCAAGCTGGTCTCCCTAAGGGAGTAGCCAACCTCGTTCCTGGATCTGCTTCAAAAGTGGTTGGAGAAATGACAAGAAATCCAGCAGTGAAAAAGATTACTTTTACCGGTTCAACTGAAGTTGGAAAGAAATTAATCCGGGATTCCGCTGATACCGTCAAAAAAGTAGCAATGGAACTTGGCGGCCATGCGCCATTTATTGTATTTGATGATGCCGATATTGATAAAGCCGTGGAAGGCGCGATTGCGAGCAAGTTTAGAAATGCCGGACAAACCTGCATTTGTACGAACAGAATTTATGTGCAGGAAAACGTTGCTGAAGAATTTGGCAAAAAACTTTCCGAAAAAGTTTCTCAGTTAAAAATAGGAAACGGGCTTGAGGAAGGCGTTGCAATTGGTCCTCTTATTGACAAAGAGGCCTATGAGAAAGTTGAAGAACATATTTCCGATGCCACTGACAGAGGAGCTAAAGTATTATGCGGCGGAAGACAAGCTGCTGTGGACAGCCAGGACGGATGGTTTTACGAGCCTACGGTTCTGCATGGCGCGACTGATGAAATGGTAATTTCAACTGAAGAAACATTCGGTCCGGTTGCTCCGATATACTCCTTCTCTACTAAGGAGGAAGCTGTAAAAAGAGCCAATCATCATCAGTATGGTTTAGCAGCTTACTGTTTTACAAAAGATCTTAATCAGGCCTATTTTATGATGGAAGAATTAGAATACGGCATTGTAGGCATTAATGATCCGATCCCAACTACCGCCCAAGCTCCGTTTGGCGGAGTTAAAGAAAGCGGAATTGGAAGAGAAGGCGGTCATCAAGGAATCGATGAGTACTTAGAAGATAAATTTGTCTCATTGAATATAGGTTAATCGCCGGAAGGCTGGTGAACAGGTTGAAGAAAAAGTGGCAAAAAAAACTGGAAAAGATTATTAAAGATGACAAGCGTATATTAACAGATTCAGCCGACCTCCTGAGTTACGGGTTTGATGGTTCTTTTGGCCAGTACAAACCGGAAAGGGTCGTCCAGCCGGTCAACCGGGAAGAAGTAGCGGCCGTCATGAAACTTGCCAATAAATACAGTATTCCTGTCTATCCGAGAGGCCAGGCCACTTGTTTAAGCGGCGGCCCGCTCCCGGTGAAAGGCGGGATTGTCCTGGATACCTGCCATATGACAGGCCAACTGTCGATAGATTCAGAGAATTTAACAGCAGTAGTTTCGCCCGGTATTCTTACTTCTAAAATAAAAGAAGCAGCAGAAGAAAAAGGTTTCTTTTATCCGCCAGATCCGAGCAGCGCCCATGTCTCAACGATAGGTGGGAACGTAGCTGAAAATTCCGGCGGACCAAGAGGCTTAAAATACGGAGTGACAGGCAACTATGTTCTCGGTCTCGAAGTTGTCACTCCTGAAGGAGAAATTATTTACACAGGAGGACAGACGATCAAAAATGTGACCGGCTATAACCTGACGCAACTATTGGTCGGATCAGAAGGCACACTCGGGGTAATTACTGAAATTACACTGCGGCTAGTTCCTAAACCTAAAAAACGGGTATCTATTTTAAGCGTCTTTGATGACCTGGTCGATTCAGGCAGAGCGATATCGGGTGTCCTTTCAGCAGGGATCATGCCTTCAGCGATGGAAATCATTGATAAACATTGTATTAACGCAGTAGAAAATTATAAGCCGGCCGGGTATCCAACCGATGCGGCAGCCATTATTTTAATCGAATTAGATGGCCACCCAAAAGCCATTGAAGAAGAAAGTGTACAGGTGACAGACATTTGCAAAGAACTTGGAGCACGGACTGTGCAATCAGCTGTCGATGAGGAAGACCAAAAAAGCCTGTGGGAAGCAAGAAAACTAGTATCACCAGCCATTGCAAAAATTAAGCCGACCAAAATTTCAGAAGACGCTACAGTCCCACGAAGCAAAATTCCTGAAATGTTTGAACGACTCAATAAAATAAGAGAAAAATATAATATTGAACTTGTCGTTTTCGGCCATGCTGGAGATGGGAATTTACACCCGAACATCCTGACGGATAAACGGGATACAGAGGAAATGAAATGTGTCGAACTTGCTGTTTCAGAAATTTTTGAAGCTGCTATTGATCTTGGAGGCACTCTTTCAGGAGAGCATGGGATCGGCACAATGAAAACTCCATTTATGGAAAAAGAGCTTGGCTCTGCTGGCCTTGAGATGATGAAGCGTGTAAAAGAGTCTTGGGATCCCAATAATATTATGAATCCGGGAAAGATCTTTCCTGAAAAGGGACAGACAAAGTTGGTGTTAACAGAATGAAAGAACAGGCTTTAAAAGACCTCCGAGAAAAAATTGGTTATGACTATACGTTTGATTGTGTTCAATGCGGTTATTGTCTCCCTGCTTGCCCGACATATGAAACTATGGGAAAAGAAACACACAGCCCAAGAGGACGAATTAACCTTGTCAAAATGGTTGCTGAAGAAAAAATGGCCCTTGAAGATTTGCGTGAGCCGATAGAGAAATGTCTTGGCTGCCAGGCCTGCGTGACAGCCTGCCCGACAAATACTCAATACGGAAGGATCTTAGAAGGGGCCCAGGAAGTATTAAATGATTCAGAAAAAAAATCGGTCAGTAAAAAGCTGACAGAGAAGATTGTTTTTGACACCTTTTTTCCATCTTCAAAGTGGATGGCAGGATTCGGGCATGTCATGTGGGGATATGAAAAAACAGGCTTGCAGAAAGCGGTGCGGAAAAGCGGGCTTACCAAATTGGCCCCTTTGAATTTAGGGAAGTTTGAGGAAATCATTCCTTCACCGGCGGCACCTAAAGAAAGAAAAGCCAGAAAGACTTATTATCCGGCTAAAGGAAAAGCCAAAGCAACGGTAGCCTTATTTACAGGTTGTATTATGGATAGTACGTTTTTTTCCACTAACCAAAATACGATTACTTTATTAAACCATGCCGGGGCAAATGTTTATATTCCTGAAGCACAGACTTGCTGCGGGGCTTTACATTCTCATTCCGGAGACGTCAAGCAGGCGAGAGAATTAGCTAAAAGCAATATTAAAGCTTTTGAAGAAATTAACGTCGATTTTGTAGTGAATAATGCCGGAGGGTGCGGCGCCCAGTTAACAGAATATGATCACCTTTTATCAAATGAGGCTGAATGGAGAGACAGGGCACGTTCCTTTGTAGAGAAATCCAAGGATATAAGCACAGTGTTATGGGAATTGGGCGGCGTATCTTTTTTAGAAGAAAAAGAAGAAGTAGTGACTTACCAGCCTTCTTGTCATCTTACTCACGTGCAAAAAGTTACAAAGGAGCCAAAAGCATTGATTCAAGCACTGTCCGGTGTGGTCTTTAATGAAATGAAAGATGAACAAAAATGCTGCGGATCTGCAGGAATTTATAATATTGTTCACTACGATGACGCAATGGAAATATTGGACGTTAAAATGAGCCATATGAAACCAACTAAAGCACACACCATCATTACTACTAATCCAGGCTGTTTATTGCAAATGAAAATGGGAATTAAACGTGAAGGACTGGAAGACAGTGTGAGAGCGGTCCATTTAGTTGACTTCTTATCTGAAAGGCTGCCTTTAACATGATGGGATTTATCGTTTAATATGATGAGCGGACCTGTTGCGAAGGGAACATGCGATGCAGCCCCATCTCGGCGGCAGCATCGACAACAAAGTGTAACAAGGGAAAGCGGCCTTTCGGGGCTGCTTTTTTGTGTCGTGCGGATCACCGGCCTTGCGCGAGTGCAATAAATATTTTGGGGAGTGCCCAAATAAGTGGTGGAGTGCCCAAAGAGTTTGGGAAGCATCAAATAATGTCGGGAGCGCCCAAATAAGTGGTGGAGTGCATCAAATAATGTCGGGAGCGCCCAAAAAAGTGGTGAAGTGCATCAAATAATGTCGGGAGCGCCCAAATAAGCGGTGGAGTGCATCAAATAATGCGGGGAGCGCCCAAAAAAGTGGTGGAGTGCATCAAATAATGTCGGGAGCGCCCCAATAAGTAGTGGAGTGCATCAAATAATGTCGGAAGCGCCTCAAATACCGGCCGAAGTGCCTCAAATATCCGCGCAAGTGCCCAAAATAAATAGCCGAGTCCCTCACATGCCCAAATAGAGCTACCCCGGCGGCGACATCCGTATCACTTGAAGTCAGAGTGGACACTTTTTAACATAACGAATTGGCAGAAGAGCAATAATCCTCCAGTTGGAATGGTATAATACAGGTAGAAATGTAAATGGGGTGTTCCCGATGTTAAAGAGTACGAGACTGAGGCATGCCAACCGGTTTCGGCAAATTATTAACGCACTGATCCGAAACGGTTTCGGTTTATTTGTGCAGAAAATCGGTCTGATGGATGAGGTGCCTGGACCGCGAAAATGGTGGACGATACAGGACCAGCGGGTGAAGTCAAGGGAAGAACGGATACGAATTCTGCTTGAAGAACTCGGTCCCACGTTTGTGAAGCTTGGACAGATTGCGAGCACGCGGAATGATATTTTTCCCCAGCCGCTCATCAAAGAACTGGAGAAGCTGCAGGACCATGTAACTCCTTTTTCCTATGAAGAAGTGGAAGTGGTCTTTGAGGCCGAGATGGGAGAGACGGTGACCGATTTTTTCGCCGAATTTGATAAAGAGCCGCTCGCGTCAGCTTCCATCGGCCAGGTACATAAAGCAAAAATGAAAGACGGAAGTGATGTGGCGGTAAAAGTCCAGCGTCCGGGCATTCAGCGGGTGATTGAAGCTGACCTCGATATTCTCCATGAACTTGCGGCTCTGGCTGACCGCCATATTGATGGAGCGGAACATTACCGCTTGCCAACGCTTGTAAAAGAGTTTACGAAGATGATTCGCCGCGAGCTCGATTATACAATTGAAGGACGTAACGCGGACCGAATCCGCAAACAGACAGAGAGCTCCAGGAACCTCTATATTCCTGAGGTGGACTGGACGTGCACGACACGGAAAATTATGACGATGGAACTGATTGAGGGGAAAAACGTCAGCCAGATGGATACGGCCGAGTTAAGTAAAAAACGCAGAAAGCTGATCGCCGAGACGATTGCCCATTCTATTTGCCGGCAAATTTTCATTGACGGGTTTTACCACGCGGACCCTCATCCGGGAAATGTGTACGTCATGAAAGAGGACGTGGTGGCGTTACTCGACTTCGGGATGGTCGGGCGCCTCACTCCTGAGCTGCGGGGATCTCTGGCCTCTCTTGTTATTGGCATTCTCCGTCAGAACACAGATGATATCGTCAAATCGCTCAGCAAACTCGGTGACGGGCCGATCGATCTGGATGTGCAGGGGCTGAAAAAAGATGTGGATGAATTTCTCCATCTGTATTTAAACGTGCCGCTTCATGAGATCCAATTCGGGGAAGTAATTAATGATCTGCTGGCACTCATCGGCACGTATGATATCGATGTGCCGCATGACGTCACGTTGGTTGCAAAATCGCTCGTCACGGTAGAAGCAGTAGTGAGCGAACTCGATCAGGATTTGAGCATTATTGAAGTGGTGGAGCCTCTCGGTGATGAGCTTATACGGGAATTTATGAATCCCGATTATATTTTTCGGCGCATGCGAACGTATGCGATGGAGTATGTGGATATTCTGAGGGAACTGCCGGATACTCTGAAAAAATCGATGACGTTAATTGAACGGGGGCGTCTTCGCCACGATATTAACATTCCTGACGCCGAACGGCTTAGTTTGCGAATTGCCCGGATCGGAAACCAGCTCACACTCAGCATCCTCCTTCTCGCCGTAGCTCTTGTCCTTGGCGCGCTTATACTTGGGATTACGATCGGCGGTACAGAAACGACAGGCTGGATGGCGCTGCCGATCCTCGAACTCGGATTTATTGTTTTCATCGTCCTGTTTATGTGGCTGATGCTGTCAATTTTACGGACGAGGAAGAGATAAAGTTTACTAAGAGGTTGCCCCAAAAGTCTAACTTTTGAGAACACCTCTTTTTTGTGCGGATCGGCGGATAAGGCCGAGCGGTCAGTGATGAAGCAGTCGAGTGGATGATAAACCTGAAATAAGGTCGGCTCAGAAAGGGTTATGACAAGGGAGTATATTTTTAATGGCCGTAAGGCGGCCATCTCCCGTTGCTTCTGTAATCTCTGACAGCCGTCCACTGGTATCCTGTTACGGTTGCACGATCTCCTGAGTCTGCTATACTACTGTGCGGGACTTCCCTGCCACAGACTGTATAACATTTAAGAGAGGAGAATCACTAATGAAAAAATACTACCTTACCGCAGCAGCAGCGATTTTTCTCGCGGGATGCGGAGCGGAGTCTGAAGATGCCGCGAACGGCAACGACGCTGAAACCAACAACACAGTCGAAGAGAACACAGAGGCAGACAATGAAAACGAAGTTAATGAGCCGGAAGAAGACCTGAACGAGGAAACATCCGGTGATGAAGACAGCGGCCCGGCCGTCATCGCACACCGCGGTGCAAGCGGCCATGCTCCGGAACAGACGATGCCGGCAATCGAAAAGGCGATCGACATGGATGCTGACTGGATTGAACTTGATATCCAGATGACTGCCGACGGAGTACTTGTCGCATTCCACGACGATGACATTGACCGTACAACCGACGGAGAAGGTGAGATCGGCGCTCATACTCTGGATGAGCTGAAAGAGCTTGACGCAGGTTCCTGGTTTAACGAAGAGTATCCGGAATACGCAGATGAAAGCTTTGAAGGTGCTGAGATCCTGACGCTCGAAGAAATATTTGAAACGTTCGGGGAGTCAGAAAATTACTATCTTGAAACAAAGTCCACCTACATAAACGAGGACATGGAAGAACCTATGGTGGAGCTCATTGAGGAATACGGGTTCGATGAAGCAGGGAATGTTATCATCCAGTCTTTCCACCAGGACAGTCTCGAAAAAGTACACGAGCTCAATGATTCCATTCCGCTCGTACAGCTTCTCTGGTGGGAAGTTGATGAAGAAACGGGAGACCTGGAAGAGTGGCTCGGAATCACACCTGCACCGGAAGACATGACAGAGGAAGATTTCGCTGAGATCGGTGAATACGCTGCCGGTATTGGGCCTCACCTTGAGTATTACGATGGAACGGAAGTTATTGACGAGGTTTTTGTGCAGAGAGCCCGGGAGGAAGGTTTTGACGTCCACGTCTATACAATCAACGAAGAAGAAGAGATGCATCGCCTGCTGGACTGGGGAGTAACGGGTATTTTCACCGATTTTCCGGATCGTATGCAAAACGTACTTGATGAACGAGGCGAATAAGCGGGCATGAACCTGAAGAAGAAAGCAGCCTGGACGTGTAAAGCTCTCAAACTGACTTAAAGACAGACTTTTAAATTAGTTTTCTAAAACAAAAGGAGCCGGCAGAATAATTCTCCGGCTCCTTTTGTCTGCACTATAAAAAAATTAATCAGGCGTACCTCTTAATCCTGATAATTTCATCTGTAAATACTTACGTTAACTTCCTTACACCCTTGCATAGTTAAGCCTATGTATTTTACTGTACCTCATTTGCCCCCTTTCTACTTTTTTAACAGTATCCTCCCGACTCCTCGAGGCAGGCAAATCCGTCATAATATGAGAATTTTACGTGAATAGCTTCACAAAAACAGGATAATAGCCGGAGTTTGTCGAATATAATCCTGATAGATTAAATTGAAATACCCTCAGTCTGTCTTTTTTCAGAAAGGCTCTCATATCTCCCCGATGATCACCAGTTTGGGACATAGGAGCTTTCAAAAAGAGCAGCAGGAAAAGGCGGGACGTCAGCTTGTTTTTTATGACGGTCTTTTACCGCCTGTCCCTTATATGAGTAAGATGCCGCGTGTTTTTTTGCCTTAGGAATCTATTAATTCAAAGGTGGGGATAGGGATGAACAGGGAAGAATATAAAAACGTGTTGGCAAACCATCGTTTGCCGGTGGATGCGTTAAGGTCAGAGGTTGATCCTGGAATATTTTCTTTTGAAACCACAGCTGATATGGAGACACTCTCCAATGAAATGATCGGCCAGGAGCGGGCCGAGAAAGCAATGTCGTTTGGTTTGTCTGTGGAGCAGAGTGGATACAACCTGTTTGTTGTAGGTCCGACAGGCACAGGGCGCATCACGTATACACAGAACAGCGTGGCGAAACTCGCCGGGAAACGGGCGATCCCTGCGGACTGGTGTTACGTCCATAACTTTGAAGATCCGGACAGGCCTCTTGTCATCTCTTTTACGGCTGGCCAGGGGCAGAAGTTCCGACGTGAGATGGAGACATTATTAATAGATATAGAAAGGGAGATACGGGCCGCTTTTTCGAGCGACGGCTATTCAAAAAAGAAACTCGCTTTTATGGATAATTTCCGGTCGGACATAGACGCCTTGTGGAAAAAGGCCGATGCATTTGCTATGGAGCAGAATATTAAGCTTGAACGCACTCAGTCAGGCATTAACACGGTTCAGCTGCGCTTTGGAAATCCAATGAGCGTAAAAGAATTTAACCGGCTGTCAGATGAAGATAAAGAGAGATTGAAAGAAAAAGAGAAGCTGGTTGAGGAACATCTTCAGGAAACCGTGCGGCAAATACAGAAGCTGGAAGAAGAGCTGCGTCAAACGATGCATAAATTTATGCAGGAGACTGCCGCCAATGCGGTTGAAAAGCTTTTTAAACCGTTAAAGGAAGCGTATAAAGATAATAAAAAAGTGATTGCTTATCTGGAAGCTTATTTTCAAGATGTTGTTGTACACTTTTCTTTTTTTGCGTCAGATAACGATGAACAGGAAAATATTATGAGCGCCCTTGCCGGGTCGAAGGAAAAGCAGTATCAGCGCTATACGGTTAATCTGTTTGTGAACAACAGGACGCTCGATGGGGCACCGGTCATCTACGAGACAAATCCGACTTACTATAATTTGTTCGGAAAAGTGGAATACCAGGGTCAGATCGGCAACCTTGTCACTAATTTCTCGTTCATTAAACCGGGCGCCCTTCATTTGGCTAATGGCGGCTACCTGATTCTGCAGGCTTCCGAACTGCTTCAGCATCCCCATGCATGGACGGGACTGAAAAGGGCGCTGCAGACAGGAAAAGTTTATATGGAGAACCCGAATGAGGAACTTGGCATTTTTCCGGCAAGTGCCATTAAGCCTGAACCGATTCCCCTTAATACGAAAGTAATTATTATCGGCTCCTATTATATTTACGAACTGCTTTCACGGCTTGACGAAGACTTCGATAAACTTTTTAAAGTAAAAGTGGAATTTGATACGGTTATGGAGAAAGCAGATGAAAACATTATGAAAATGGCGGACTTTATAAAGACATCGGCTGGAACAGAGGGGCTCATGCCTTTCCATAAAAGGGCAGTGGCTAAAGTCATCGACTACAGTTCGCGGCTCGTTGATGAACAGTCAAAACTGACGACGCGTTTTCAGGATATTTTGAAACTGCTTGTCGAGGCGAACTTTTATGCGAAAGAAGCAGGCTGCCAATCGGTTGATGAAGACCATATTTTTAAAGCGTTGAAAGAAAAAGCACAGCGCGCCAACCACGTCCCGGAAAAATACAGAGAAATGATTCATAATGAGACGATTATGATTGAGACGGACGGCTCCAGAGTCGGCCAGATTAATGGGCTGGCGGTTATGGGGACGAGGGATTCAGTGTTCGGAATCCCTACAAAGATTACGGCTCAGACGTTTGCCGGGAAGAGCGGGATCATAAACATTGAACGTGAAGCGGCGCTGAGCGGACAAATCCATCATAAAGGACTCCTTATTCTCACCGGATTTCTTTCAGGACAGTTTGCAAAAAACCGGCCGATTCCTTTATCAGCAAGCATTACCTTCGAGCAGACGTATACGCCTATTGACGGGGACAGCGCGTCGAGCACTGAGTTATATGTGCTGTTATCCTCGCTTGCGGAAGTGCCGATTCACCAGGGAATCGCGGTAACAGGCTCCGTCAACCAGTGGGGAGACGTCCAGACGATCGGGGGCGTCAATGAAAAAATTGAAGGATTTTACCATATATGCAACGAAAAGGGGCTGACAGGCGAACAGGGAGTCATTATTCCAAAGCAGAATGTGAGAAATCTAATGCTGGACTATGAAGTGGTGGAAGCGGTCAAACAAGGCAGGTTTCACATCTGGGCCGTCGGCCATATTGAGGAAGGGATCGAAATTTTAACCGGCGTCCGGGCTGGCAGTACACGCGGTGAAGACGGTAAATTTCCGGCCAAATCGATTTTCGCCCTCGCAGACGAACGGTTTGCGAGAATGTATGAAATGGCGAAAGCAGAAAGAGTCAAAGAGAGAAATGAACAGGAAAAAGGATTGGGGACTCCGGAACCAGCTGAGAAAGATGAGCGGGGATCGTGAGGGAAGAGCTGTTATATTAGTTGTCCGGAGTAAATGGAGACGGACAAGCAGCCGGGTCATAACGGCATGCATGGGCGAAGGAAGAGCGCCCATGCATTTTTTTGCGCGATTATTTGTATTAAACTCTTGAGGATTTCTGAGAATTGGCTAAAGATGTAGCTTGTTTTAATAGATTCTGTTATAAAATGTAAGTGTGAATAGCGAATTTTTCCACAGATATCGTTTGAAGATTTAAGGGGTAATGTTTCAAGTTAAGTGAAATTATAAGGGAGGGGCACCTTTTGTTAACTTTATATATTACACGTCATGGTGAAACTGTATGGAATACTCAAAAAAGAATGCAAGGCTGGAGTGATTCGGAATTAACGGAGAATGGGATTGAGAATGCCGTTGCTTTAGGGGACAGGCTCAGAGAGGTAGACTTTGACGCAATTTATACAAGTCCAAGCAAGAGAACTTTACTAACTGCTGACTTAATAAAGGGTAAAAGAGATGTTCCTTTCTTCCTTGAAGATAATTTAAGAGAAATTAATATGGGAGAATGGGAAGGCCAGACTTTCGCTTCCATCGAGGATAAGTATCCGATGGAATTTAACTCATTTTGGAATACCCCTCACCTTTATAAATCATTAAATGGAGAAAGTTTTAATGAAGTTAAAAAAAGAGTAGTGAAGGCTGTAAATTCAATAGAGCAAGTACATCGATCGGGAAAAGTCCTTATCGTTACTCATTCAGTTGTTATAAAAACACTATTAGCTTTTTTCAAAAATTATCCCATAGAAAAATTATGGGAGCCTCCTTTTATCCATGGAACAAGTTTAACTGTAGTTGAATTGAATGGTGAAGAGAGAAAAATAGTTTTGGAGGGGGATGTGACACATAAGAATTAGAAGATCAAAAATGCTTTGGTCGAAGGCATGGGGTAATTGGGGGACTCCATGCCTTGTTAACTGTGGTTTTAACTTTGGTATTCTTCCTGCTGAGTGGGTGGGTGATACGTACCTGTTACTGGCGCAGCACCCAGGTAACACCCACCTCCCTGCCCCCTCACGAATGCTGCTGTTTACGCGGATTATCTCCCTGGGTTGTGAGTGGGTGATACGTACCTGTTACTGGCGCAGCACCCAGGTAACACCTACCTGCCTGCCCCCTCACGAATGCTACTGTTTACGTCGATTATCTCCCTGGGCCGTAAGTGGGTGATACGTGTCTGTTACGGGAGCAGCACCCAGGTAACACCCACCAGCTTGCCTTTCGAAACTATGAAAGGGAGGGGAGGAACGGCCACTCACCATCGCCTCCTCTCTTAAAATACAGAGGAAAGGAAGGCGATGAATGGAATGGTGGCTAACGAGAGCAGCGTGGAGACGGCAATCGTAATTACCGCTGTGTCTTCCGAGCCGTCAGGCAGGTACCGCCCAAAAATGATTGCGGATAATGTGAATGTCGGCATCGCTGCCAAGATAATGACAAGATGCTTCAGGGAATCATTAAGCGGTGTAAAAGACAGAACGAGCATAATTAATACAGGAAATATGATTAAACGTAAGCCGACCGGAAGCCAGATCAGCCGGTAGAGAGCCAGTCCTGACTTTAAGAATAAGTGATGCAGCAGGATGCCGATATAAACCATTGAGAGCGGGGCAGCTAGGCCGGCCAGATGCCCTGTCAGCTGGCTGAGAAATTCAGGTGGCGTAAATCCGGTGAGAGCCACAATAAACCCTGCTATAACTGCAATTAAAGGCATGTTGGCGAGTGACTTGGCTACTTTCCGGACCGGCAGGCCGCTTCCGGACTGAAGCATGTAAATGACCACGGTGAAAATGACCAGATCGAGCCCGGCATTAAAAACAGCAGCGAGCAGGCCGCCGACAGGGCCAAAAATAACAGCGGATAAAGGAATGCCAATAAAGCCGGCATTTCCAAGGGCGGCCAACACCGCCATTTTTTTTGCGAAAAGGGAATCGAATCCGAGCAGTTTAACGGCTGTCCAACTGATCAGGAGAGCGGCTAAATGGAAAACAACCGAGATGGCAAAAATGAGAAGGGCATCGGTTAAAAGCTCGTCCGTTACGTCGGTAGTAAAGATGCCGTCAAGGATAATCGCCGGCACAGCAATGTTTAAAACAATTAATATAAAGGCGTTTTTAACTTCAGCAGTAATCGGGACTTTCATAGCAAAGAAAAAGCCGATAGCAATCATGAAGCCCATGACGGCTACCGAAGTGGCTACAAGGGTAACATCCATAATTAAGGTCCTTTCCAGTGTTTTGAAAATGAAGTACACGAATTCAGCTTACTTACTTTCATGACCTGTGTAAACAAATGTGAAGATTTAGAACGGGGACTGACCCCTGTGTGAATAATTCATACAGGGGTCAGTCTCCCGTTTTCCCGTTTCTTAACAATGAAAAGCCGGAAAGAGACGGTGGGTCTGCTTTCCGGCTAAGGTGGTAATTTAAGTTAATTCTGTGTTTGGGTGTTTCTTTCGTATTCAAATCCTGGCTTAATTAGAATAGAAATACTGTAAAGGCCGGCTAAGCCTACTACTGCATAGATTACTCGGGATAGCCATGCTTCCTGGCCGCCGAATATGGCCGCTACAAGATCAAAATTGAAAAATCCGACTAGTCCCCAGTTAACAGCTCCAATAATGGTGAGGACAAGTGCCGTTTTTTGAATTCCGCTCATGTTAATCCCTCCTTATAAAGTTGAATGAGGGCCTGAAAGCGACCCTCACTTGCTTTTATTTACCAAGTATGGTAAATTTAATGTCCATAGAGTTTGAGGTTGCCTGTTTAGGATTATTCCTAAGCGGGCTTCCTTATTTTTTTGGAAGTTCAAGTATTTTATCAGCTTGTTTAATATCTTTCTCCAGTTGCTCATCCAGATTTTCAGGCGCTTCATAAATGCCTTTTTCGACTAGATAATCGACAATTTCTTCATGAGCATCAATCGCGTGGTTTAAATGTTTCTTTAACTTTTCACGCGCCTCTTTATTTTCCAATACTTCGCTTACAGCTACCGCGTAAGCTAATATTGCCGCTTTTGCATCTGTTGCCATTTCTGTTGCCAGAAATTCATCATTTACGGCATCCTGCTTTGTAAGTTCTTCCAGCAATTCGTTAGTTGCCATACGCTAATCGCCTCCCTTAATTATTTATTGTTCTGTAAGAGTTCCTTCAGATCCTGGGTACCTTCCTGAGCAAGCTGCACTTTTTTCTCAAACAAACTTCTTAATTTTTCATCTTCTGCAACAGCTTGCATGCTTGACCCTTTTGTAGCTGTGACAAACAGCATATTAATAGTTTTGTGTAAAACTATTTTTTCCTGCGGGCTAAGGTTAGCCATGTGATCATCCTCCTTTTTTTCTTTTTAGCCGTAACTCTTAAGTCTTGGCTACACTAGCCTCTCTTCCCGGTAAAAATTGGTATAAAACGTAAATACAGGTTATTGAACCTTTTCAATACTTTAGTGCTAAAGTTTGAAAAGCTTTTGTGAAGTTTCGTTTACTATTAGGCAGAAATTCATCCGCCTAATTTTTACATATCCTTACGAGCGGTGGCTTTCCGTACGTTTAACTGGTTTTTTAAAAGGGAATTATTTCTAAACAGATGATTTTATGGACGGAAGGGATGAATTTTTCATGAAAAAATTTACTTTATCAGCCGGAACGGTTGTTTTAGCAGCAGGCCTGGCAGCTTGCGGCGAAGATGAAAACACAGATTACACGGATAATGAGGGTGCCGAAAATGTCATGAATAATGAGTTAGCGGAAGAAAATGACATGGACAATAACGACACTAATGGAATTACTGATAATGAAGACAATTACACTAATAATGAAGAGAATGCCGAAAACGGGAATGCAGCGTCTGAGGCCGGGGATGACTGGTACGAAGGCTTGGCTTTCTCAGAATTTGAATTAGATGCGGAATATGAGGACGGGGAATACGAAGCAGAGTACGAGTATAATGATGGAAACCCGGAAGCTGAAATCGAAGATACACGTGATGGGAACGACGTAGAGATGGAAGGCCAGGAAGCACTGGATGAACTGGAGCAAATTCTGCCGCAGCTTGAATTGACTTCAGAAAGCAGAGACGACGAGGTTTTTGAGGCTGTGTTAGCAGCGTTTGACCTGGAGGATGACTACGACGAGCTCGAAGTTGAAATCGAGTTCTTTGATGGCGGCGAAACAGATGCAGAAGATGAATAACTAAGCTTAGCCCCGGGTGTTTAGTAAACTATCCGGGGCTTTCTTATTGAATAGTATGTGAAAAAATCACAAAGGGGTCAGACCCCTAAACCAGGCGGCTTGATTCATTGGTTGGCTGGTGATAATAAAGGGGTTTTACCTGGCTTCCTGGCTGGTCGTGAGAAACGCCGAGGCTTCTGTCTACTCTTTTTAACGCTTCAGCAAGTTTCCGAGCCATCTTCAGGACGAGGTTGAGACGGGTGGTTTGCAGTACCAGGAATTCCATCATGCCGCCGGCGTTTACGATGCCGGCTATATGCATGTTTCCTGTTTCAGGAAGGTTTTTATTCATCGCTGCCCCAGGTTTTAAAGGACCGTCTGCAATGACAATTGATCCGATTGAAGTTACACGGCCGAGGCAGGCATCAACCGCTATAATAAAGGCGTCCGGGTGGTTTTTATTAATTAATGCAAGATATTTTTCGAGATTTTTGGCATGCACCGGCTCTTCAAGTGTCCCGTAAACGTGGAGGTGCCGGGGGCGGCGTTCAGACAGAAGCGTTCCGGTCAGAGGGCCAAGTGAATCCCCGGTTGAACGGTCGGTGCCGATGCAGACGACTACGACAGGACCAGGCTGTTCAGGGAGGTTATTAATAATTTCTTTTGTCATTTTTCCGGCCACAAAAGCAGAATTAATAGGAAATCGTGCGATTTTATGATGTTGTTCATTATAAGGGTTCATAAACAGTCACCTCATTCGTTATAAAGAACACTTTAAATTATTATATACCCCTTTTGCAAAAACATAAAGCCTCATTAAAAGATTTGAAGACGAAAATAAGGAAAATAGGAACTTATAACTATTCAGAATATTTCGAAAATAAGACTATATAATTGATTTTTTGTGATAATATTTTAAATGAAGGAAAAATTAGGAGGGAACTATTGTCCATTTTTCCGGTGACTTCCGCAGGTCTTTAAGTATGTTGTTATAAGACTTACATAGTTGGTATACCCATTAAAGAAAATCTGTACTCCATGAAAGTCCTGTATAAAACGAAAACCTGAATTGAGAGGAGATGAATGGATGCACAAACCGTTTATCAAAGGAGGACTGGGATTTCTGTTGCTGTTTAGTATTATTTTTTCAACGCATCATGGCATGACATTTGCGGGACTCGGCGGTGGAGGATCGGGAGGCGAACCGGGAACAATTTTATACGGAGAGACGCCTTCTGAGACTAGTGAGGACAAGCCTGTCATTGTGTTTGTCCAGGGACTGACGAACAGTTCGTCAATGTGGTATGAAGGCAACGATATGTATGACATGGCTCATCAGGCAGGTTATGAAACAGCATTTGTAGAGCTGTATGATTCGGCTGGAACACCTGAAAGCTACTGGGATAACGGCGAAATGCTGGCAGGACAGCTCGAAACAATCTCCGCCCATTACGGCGGCAAAAAATTAGCTGTCGTCGGCTACAGTAAAGGCGGAATTGATACCCAGACGGCGCTCGTCCACTATGGTAAACATGACCTAGTATCGGAACTCGTTACAATAGGCTCGCCGCACCACGGCAGTGAACTGGCTGATCTGGCCTACAGTACGTGGACATGGTGGCTCGCTTCCCTGCTGGGGTCAAGAAACGCCGGCACCGAAAGTCTCCAGACTGGAAACATGAATTATTTCAGGAGCGTCACTGACGGGCGCCCTGAAATTGAAAAAAATAGTTATTATACACTGGCGGGAGACGACACCGGACCTTGGTTCAGTTCGACGTGGTGGGGCGGCACGATGATTCCCGGGCCAAGTGACGGAGTGGTTTCAGTGGAAAGCGCCCACCTTCCGTACGCCCCGATGCTTGCGGTCGGCAACTGGACACATAACAATATCCGCCAGGGCCATCAGACATTTAACGTCTTTAAAAATGTGCTGACTGTAGGAGAGGAAGATGCCTTTTCAGCAGATACTGAAACAGCCGCCACTGCTGAACGATCTTCCGCTGAGAGTTCAAATATGATTGTCAGAGGCGGAGAACAGACTGGAGAAGCTGAAGAATCGTTTTTTGTGGAAAAAGAAGCTGAAAAAATCACCTTACATTGGCTGAGCGGAGAAGAGCTTACAGAAATAACTGTAAGAGAGCCTGGCAGCAGTTCAGTCCGCACGATGGCTGTTGAGGGCCAAAAAGATGATTTGTTCTTTGAAGGTGCCTGGCACCATACGGTTGAGATCGAGGAGCCGGCAGCCGGTGAATGGACTTTCAGTACAGAAACAGAAGAAGTTTCGGCTTACACCGCGGTTCTCCTGTTAGAGTCCACGCTGAATAACGAGGTGCGTGTCACAAAAGATGGCCCGCGGGGGTGGCAGGTAGCTGCTGAGGCAGTGTCCAAGAGCGGCGCCCGCCCTGGAACAGGCCGTGGAGCAAAAGTGGTCTATGATGTGGAATTCCACCCGGGCGACGTGAAGAGCCGCGGAGGAATCGGCCGGAACATGCGCCAGCAGCGCCTGCATAACAGACAGCAGGCTCAAAACGGAAAAGTGACGCTGCCGGACCGCGGCAATGGCACATACAATGCGACCATTGATATTGAAGGAACGACCCCATCAGGCGAAAAATTTGAAAGAACAGTAATCAGATCGGTTTATATTGATGAAGACGGCAACGCTTATTAAGTGACAGTTTGAGATATGGGACGGTTAAGTCCGTCCAGGTTTAGTTTGAGGAGCCAGTGAGGACTGGCTCCTTTTTTGGGTGCAGGAGGAGGGGGAAGGTTCGGATGCGGTGTGGAGAGAGGAGGTCCGGGGATGGAAGGATTTATGGAGTTCTGAGGTGAGAGAAAGGGGGGGGGGCGAAATTTGTCGAAATTTATTATATGGTAGAGTTTGACGTTTATAAGGTAGAGTTTCAAATTTATACGGTAGAGTTCCTCCTTTATAACGTAGAGTGACGCATTTATAAGGTAGAGTTCCCAAATTATATCGTCGAATTCCATGTTTTTACCGGTGAATCTACCCCCATATTCCAAAAAAATTAAAGCAGATGCTAAACATTCCAATTGCATGGCCGATATTAAGATCAGAATCAATAGGAATGGTCGACAACAGAAAAAAGAGTGGGAGATTCCTCACGCTTTTTTCTGTTTTTTTTATAGAATCAATGATGTTTCGGGACTTTTATAGCTTTCTCAAAGTTGAAGCTGGACTGAATGGAGGCTGGGCTGGCAGTTCCCGAAAAGACCGCAACAAATTTCCAAAGTCTCTCTCTGTTCAGTAAAGAGAAGCTGAATGAGGCAGGGAAGACCAGCCATTTAAATTTACAGCATATTTTTTTACAAAAAAAGCAGCCGTTTCAGTATTGGCTGTCTGAAAAACGAAGGGTGATAGGATGAGACTTTCAGGGTTCGCATCAGGGATGGATATTAACCAGATGGTAGGAGACCTGATGCAGGCGGAACGGCAGCCGCTTCAGAAAATGCAGCAGGATCAGCAGGAGCTTATATTAAAAATGGCGGATTACCGGGAAGTGAACCGGGAGTTAATGCAGTTTAGAAACAACACTTTTGACTCGGTGATTATGGCGTCGAATATGGATGCAAAAGAAGTAACGAGTTCTAACGGAAATCTCGTAAGCGGATCTGCATCCGCGGGGGCTGCTAACGGCAGTTATACAATTTCAGACGTCGAAAGAGCGCAGTCCGCTTATAATTTCAGCGATGGTTCAATTGTAAATGAAGGGGCGACGTTTGATCCCGGGGAAGGGCTGATCGGCCAGGCAGAAACGCTGCAAGGGAATGTCGATTTAAATGGCGACGGAAAAATTGAGTTTGGAATGACTACTTTTAATGAGCAAGGGGAAGCTGTCGAGGTCTCGTTTACTTTTGATGAAAATGACAGTTTGAATGATATATTATCAGAGATCAATCGCTCAGAGCTTGGCGTGCAGGCGTTTTACGATGACCAGAGCCAGAGAATTTCTATGTCCAGGACAGAGACGGGGATCTACAATACTGAACAAAATGGGGACGGCTATCATCCGGAAATTGTCTTTGGAACGGAAGAAGGGGGATCCGGAGAGTTTTTAACTGAGATTTTCAATCTGGACGAGGCGAATGAATCGGCCGGACGTAACGCGTCGTTTACATTTAACGGCATGGAGATGGAGCGGCAAAGCAATCAATTTACGATTAACGGGCTGAATATTTCCTTGAACGATGAGTTTACAGATCCTGTGACTATCAGTGTAGCTAATAATACAGATGATATTTTTGACACGGTGATGGGATTTGTCGAAGAGTATAATGAGCTGATTGAAATGGTCGGCGGAAAGGTGTCTGAAGAGTATTACCGTGATTACGCGCCGCTTACGGATGAGCAGCGGAGAGAGATGTCCGAAAGTGAAATTGAGTTGTGGGAGGAGCGTGCCAATAGCGGGCTGTTGCGCAATGACAGGATGCTTACCGGGGCCTTGAACCAGATGCGCCAGGATTTCTATACACCGGTTGACAGCGGAAATCCAGCTGCCAGTTTTACACAGATTGCGGAGATAGGGATCACAACGACGAGCAATTACCAGGACAGGGGGCGCCTCGAAGTGGATGAAGCCCAGCTCCGTGCTGCGATCGAAGAGGATCCGCAGGCGGTCCATCAGCTCTTCGCTGCTGACGGCGAGCAGACAGGGGAACGGGGAATCGCGAGACGGATCCGTGACACGCTTGCAGGAAGCATCGAACAAATCGGCAGACGGGCAGGGCGTTCGGACATGGCATCGAATCAACAATTTACATTGGGGCGTGAAATAGACCAGGTCGATGACCGTATTTCAAACTTTGAACGTCGTATGCAGCAAGTGGAGGAACGTTATTGGAACCAGTTTACCGCCATGGAACAGGCGATGGCACGGGCGAACGCGCAGGCCGAACAATTAATGTCCCAAATGGGCGGGCTCATGGGCGGAGGCCAGCAGATGTAAATAAGTTTATAGGTAGAGACGCGATAAACTGAACCGGGAGTAAGGACCCCGGTTCAGTTTTTTTGCTGGAAACAGCTGGGGGGTCTGACCCCCCAGCTGTTTCCAAATACCTATATCCGGTCGTTTGTGTTAACTTCTGTTTCGCGTGAGCCGATATAGCTAATAGATGGATAGCCTCTGCAGAAATTCGCAGAGGTTTCAAACTATAGAAATGACAACAGAATACAGGATAAGGAGTGGTGGTAGGTGCGTTTATCAGGATTTGCCACAGGTATGGATATTAATCAGATGGTTCAGGATTTAATGCGGGCCGAGAGGATGCCGATGGACCGGATGAAGCAGGATCAGCAGCAGATTGAATGGAAAATGGAACAGTTCCGTGAGATTAACTTAAAGCTGGATACATTCCGGACAAATATTTTCGATACGATTCTCCGCCGGTCGAATATGACAGCGAAAAAGGCGTCGAGTACGAACGACCAGCTCGTCAGCGCCACAGCTGCAGCGACGGCAAGCGGGGCATCATTCAGAGTCAGCGAAGTCAGGCAGCTCGCCTCAGCGGCATCCAACGCCAGTGCCGATCCCATCTCGGATGGCAGCAAAATCGATCCGGCAAAGCCGCTGAAAGACCAGAACTTCGCAGAAGGAAGCTTCTGGCAAACTGGAATTGTGAACAGACAGGTAATCACCGTTGACCAGAAACACACTAACATCGATCTGAACCAGGAGTTAGGCAACCCGGATTCAGTCGTTGTTAAAGTAAACGGCGTCTCCTATAAAGTTGTGGAAGAATTCGGCGAAGGGAACATCCGGGCGACACAGGTCATGATTGACAAAGAAAACGGACAGCTCGTGTTCGGAAAAGAACTGGCCGCCAAAGCAAAGGTAGAAGTGACTGCCTTTACAGAAGATGAAAACGGCCCCGATCAATTCGCATCGTCCAGCATCACCACCTTTAACGCCAATGGGGAAGCCGTCACCGAGACGTTCATGATCACAGGCAACCAGACGTTGAACCAAGTTATCGCCGACATGAACAAATCCGCTGCCGGCATTAACGTCTTTTATGACAACTTTTCGGATAAAATCGCGGTGAGCCGCACGTCTACAGGACAGTTCAGACCGGAGGGGGAAGAGCGTGAACTCGTATTTCAGGGAGCTTTCTTTACTGAGGCGCTTCAACTCGGGTCCGCCCCGGAACGCGGGGGCACGAACGCTGAATTTACGGTCAACGGGCTGACCACACACCGCCACTCCAATACGTTTACGATGAATGGCGTCACCATGACCCTTCAAGGGACCTTTCTGGAAGGTGAAAACTCTGTCACGATCGGCGCTTCAACAGATACAGATAAAATTATGGATACGATTAAAGGGTTTGTAGAGGAATATAATGAGCTTGTCGATCTCGTTAATGAAAAGCTTGGCCAGGAGTTTTACCGGGACTACCGTCCGCTGACCGACGACCAGAAGGATGCGATGACTGACCGCGAAATTGAAAGGTGGGAAGAGCGGGCGATGAGCGGGCTGCTCAGGAATGACCGCACGCTCAGGAGCGGCTTTAACACGTTCAGAATGGACATGTATACACCGGTCAACACTGGGGCAGACGCGCCGTTTAACCAGCTTGCGCAAATTGGCATTTCAACGACGAGTAATTACCGTGACGGCGGGAAGCTTGAAATTAATGAAGATAAACTGCGGAAGGCGATTGATACAGACGCAGAAGCCGTCTTCCAGCTTTTTGCCGGAGACGGGCCGACTCAGGCCGATAAAGGTGTGGCGCGCCGGGTTCGTGAGAGTGCTAATGGATTAATTGACCAGGTTTCCAGGAGAGCCGGCGGCCTCAGAGGGCGGAACCTTAATCATCAGTTTGCCCTCGGACGTGAACTGAACAGCCTGGATGACAAAATTTCCAATTTTGAACGGCGGATGCAGCAGGTGGAACAGCGTTACTGGGCCCAGTTCACTGCGATGGAAAAAGCGGTCGCAAAAGCCAACTCCCAGGCCGAATCATTGTTTGCCTCATTATACGGCGGGATGTAGCATGGACGTTTACACATTCTAAATAAGGTGAATAAAAGCTTTAAGAAAGCAAAGCGGCGGCTTTGCTTTTTACATAACTCATGTTTTGCTGACAAAGGGCTGAGACTTCCGCCAGGAATAAATATTTTCTTAAAAAGGAGGGGACGGTATGGCAGTGTTGAAAGAGCTGCATGGCATCACTAAAGAGCTTCACGATCATCTGGATCAGCCTCTTCCTGAAGACGAGGGACGGGAAGAGTATATCGAAGCAATTGAATCTTATCTTGGCAGGCGCCAGATGCTGATGACGGAACTGACGAGGCCTGACAATGAAACGGATGAGCGTCTTGCGACTGAACTCATTGAGATGAACAAACAGATTAACTCGCGTATGAACGCGATCCAGGGAAAGATACGGATGGATATCAGCCAGTTGAAGAAGCGGAAAAGCACGGGTAAAAAATATGAATCCCCTTATGATGGACCGACTGCCGATGGTGTGTTCTTCGATTCGAAAAAGTAGAGTCGTCCCTCTCCTATTCTATAGGTGACAACGTGATTTTTCCCCGAAAAAGTGAAAGCTTCGGCGGGAGTTGCCGATAGTAAATAGGAAAGGCCAAGAGTAGGAGTTGATGCACATGGAAGTGAGATCAATGGGCTCGATGTCGGTGAGTGATTTGTTTCAGCAGGTGAAGGCTGAGCGGGGGCCGGTGCAGGCGCGTGAGAGCGGCGAGGCACAGGGAAGTGTGGATACGTCGTCGCGTCTGGCTGAGCATGAGTCCCGGGTGAAGGGGCGCGAGTGGTCGCTAGAGGAGCTGGATCAGGCGGTGGAGGCGATGAATGATTTAGGGATGTTCCGTTCGACGTCGCTTCAGTTTGAGCAGCATGAGGTGCTGAACCGGACTATGGTGAAGGTGGTTGACCGTTCGACAGAGGAGGTTGTGAAAGAGATTCCGCCTGAGGAGTTTCTGGATATGATTTCGTCGATGCTTGAGTTTGCCGGCATTATTATTGATGAAAAAGTTTAAGGTGATGGTTAAGCTGAAGGAACTCGTTTTTACGGGTTCTTTTTGCTTTTTCGGTTAAAAAGATGGCGGGGGATGCCGATAAAGTGGATAGGTGAGTGAGTCAGCCGGTTCTTATACAAACGGCTGTTATTTAATATGGAAGTGTTTTATTGTAAAGTCTCTGAAAAAGGTGATGGTGATTTTAAATCAGGGGTTGATTGCAGTGAGCGTTATGAAGCGAAAATCAGCCGCAAAGTTTAATGGAGCCATTTGTAAAAGAATGTTGTGTGTGAATTTATGGGGCGGCTTAAGGGTCGGCTCAGCTGAGCACATTGAAGGGGTGTCGATGATATGGCGGTTAATAATCCTTACGCGAAGTACAAGCAGTCTTCAGTAGAGACGAAATCAGCGGGCGAGCTGACGCTTATGCTCTATGAAGGGTGCCTGAAGTTTATTAAACGGGCAGAAAAGGCAATTACAGAGAACAACATTGAGGAAAAGAATACAAATTTAATCAAATCGCAAAACATTATCCGCGAGCTGATGGTGACGCTGAATACAGACGTGGCTGTGAGCGGGAATATGATGCAGATGTACGATTTTATTTTGTCAAAGCTCGTTGAGGCGAATACGGGCAACGATGTGGAAGCGCTGAAGCAGGCGGAAACGTTTGTGGCGGACTTCCGCGATACATGGAAAGAAGTGATTAAACTGGACCGGCAGCAGCGTCACGGAAGCGCCGGAGGGAATACAGGAAGCGGCACGCCTGCTTCGGCTCCAGTTTCGGGAAGTAACGGGGGCGCGGTGACTGCCGGAGCTTCCGGAAGAGGAGCAGCAAAAGGGGCATCAGGGAATCCGTATGCCCAGGCTAAACAAGGCCTGACAGCCGCAGGCGGCGGTCAGAGAAGTTTCCGGAAATAAGAGTAATTAAAATTAGAAGTCTTTGAGGAACGTTTGCGACAGCCGTGAGGCCGCCGCAAACGTTTTTTATGAGGTGGGGGATGGGGATTACTGGTTTGGAAATTACTGGGGGGTCTGACCCCTTTTGTCGAAGGCTGGTGGTAGGGGGGCGGGGGATAAGCGGATGAGGGTGCTGAGATGCTGTCGGCGGGGTGTGATGGCGGGCGGAGCGGGGTGTGATGGCGGGTGCGTATTTTGTCGAAAATTGTTATACGGTAGAGTTGCGGTTTTATACGGTAGAGTGGACGATCTATACGGTAGAGTTAGGAGTTTATACGGTAGAGTTACTCATCTATAAGGTAGAGTTACCGATCTATACGGTAGAGTTCCATATTTTTATGGTAGTATCCAAGATTTATTAGGTAGAGTTCCCCTGATCATACCGCTGAATCCTATTTTATAAGCTAAAATCCCTCAATTATACCGCTAAATTCCGCATTCATTCGATAGAAACCCCCACTAAGCATCAGAATCCCCAGTTATACAGCAAATCCCCCTTGTGGAACAGCCAATCCCCCACCTATAAAGCCAACTCCCCCTTGTTGAACAGCAAAATCCCCAGTTATATAGCTAATCCTCCCAGCTACCCAGCAAAATTCCTCAGCTACCCAGCCAGCCCCCCCCTGTTATACAGCAAAACCCCCGCCGTATGCAGCTATCCTCTCTGTTATATAGCCGATCCCCCCTTATACAGGCCTCCCATTCCAGCTGAGCCCCCCGCCCCCTATAATACCGCCACACTCCCCATTTATAAGCACAAACTCCCCGGGTTGCTGCTTTCCTGGAGGGCCGTTAGCCTGATTACCTGCTGTTCACCCTCCTCTTCTCCTTGAAACTTTGTTAGAATAGACATCAATTAGCAAATTTGGAGGTGCAGGCTATTTCAACTCAATTAACTGAGGCTCAGCAGACGTTTTTAAAAAATTACAAGGAGCTTCTCACGGAAGTAGAAAGTGCCATTAATTATGTGAGTGAATGTTATATAAAGAATGATCATGATATTGGGGACAGGCTGTTAAAAAGTGTGATGCAGGGGCTGATCCCTTATAATGAAGAAAACCTGACGATTCAGTCGATTTTTCAGAAAGATGCCGAAGCGATTGAGGCGCTGAATCTCTTTCAGGAGGCGGCTCTTCAGGCTGAAAAAGTAGAAGAAGTCTTTCCTCATGAGCAGGAGCGGATGGTTTTTTTACATGAAACGCTGCTGCCGCGAAAAAGAAATTGGACGAAAATTATTGATAAATACATCATGATTCATTAGAAAAGGGGAGAAGCTATGCCGATGATCGATATGCCGATTAATGAGCTTAAAAATTATCAGGGAACAAACCCGCGTCCCGTTGATTTTAATGAGTATTGGGACCGTGCCCTTAAAGAAATGAACACGGTGGATCCGAAAATTGAACTCATGCCGTCCACTTTTCAGGTTGGGATCGCTGACTGTTATGATATGTACTTTACCGGCGTCAGGGGAGCGAGGATTCATGTAAAAGTCCTCATGCCGAAATCCGGCCAGGCTCCTTACCCAAATAGTACCCGAGATAACGGCAGCACAGCTGACACAGGCAGCAGTTCTGAGGAGGCCGCCGAAAACGCCGATCATCCCCCAAAGCAAAATCCGGCTATTCTCATGTTCCACGGGTACAGTATGAATGCTGGCGACTGGAGTGATAAGCTTCATTACGCGGCTCTTGGCTATACGGTGTTTGCTATGGATGTGCGCGGTCAGGGCGGACAGTCTGAAGATGTCGGCGGGGTGAAGGGGAATACCCTTCAGGGACATGTGACCCGCGGGCTCGACGACCATGCGGATAATCTCTTTTACCGGCAGGTTTTTCTGGACACTGCGCAGCTGGCAAAAATCGTCATGAACAGGCCCGATATTAATGAAAATGAAGTGATGGCAACAGGCTGGTCTCAGGGCGGAGGGCTGGCTCTCGTTTGTGCCGCTCTGGAGCCGCGGATCAAAAAAGCAGCTGCGGTTTATCCGTTTCTAAGCGACTACAAGCGCGTGTGGAAACTGGATCTGGCGGTTGATGCCTATCAGGATCTCAGGCGTTATTTCCGCAGATTTGACCCGCAGCATAAACGGCGGCATGAGGTATTTACTAAACTAGGGTATATCGATATTCAGCATCTGGCGTCGAGAATCAAAGCAGAGTTTTTAATGGGCGTCGGGCTTATGGACGAAATCTGCCCGCCTTCTTCACAGTTCGCAGCCTATAATAAGATTACGTCACCGAAGCGGCTTGAACTGTTTCCGGACTTCGAGCATGAAAATCTCCCGGGGCTTGATGATATCATTTTGCAGTACTTCCTTGAAAAATAATTGCCGGGAAAAAATAAAACCCCCCCGCCTGTACAAAGGGGTAAAGACAGGCGGGGGGCTTTTTATATCGAATTTAACTGGTTAGCTTGTGTATAGCTTCAGTATGGCCGTCACGCAGTTTTTTATACGTCAGAAACTTATTTTTCTTTCAGAACTGCGGCACTTAACGGCTCAAGTTCAAGGCTTAGAACACGGTTTTCAACTTCATAGGAGCCGGTGCCGTAAAGGTTGCGGAACTTGCCCGGTTCCATGTCGCTGATTTCGACCTTCTGTT
Organism: Salipaludibacillus sp. CUR1; assembly: GCF_021028955.1. Lineage (GTDB taxonomy): Bacteria > Bacillota > Bacilli > Bacillales > Salisediminibacteriaceae > Salipaludibacillus. The sequence goes on along the minus strand of NZ_JAIWPE010000057.1, from coordinate 160,289 downwards.
TCGTGTCACCGCTGTTCATCACAATGATGAACCGGTCGTTTTCGTCAGTACGTTCAAAGGCAATGTATTTATTATCTTTTTCAGCGGATAAAAATTTAAATGTGCCGTCTTTCAAGGCAGGGTGGTCTTTACGCAGCTGAATGATATTTTTATAAAACTCAAACAGCTGGCGGTCCTGGTATTCTTCTTCCCAGATCATCGGCTTTCTGCAGCCAGGGTCTCCGCCGCCGGTCATGCCGATTTCGTCTCCATAATAAATACACGGGGCGCCCATGTATGTGAGCTGGAAAAGGGCAGCGAGTTTCATACGGTCTTTATTGCCTTCAGCGATATGGAGAAGCCTTGGTGTATCATGCGAATCCAGCAGATTAAACGCCACTTCGTTCGCTTGTTTCGGATAAGCGATTTGCATAGCATCCAGACGCCCCATAAACGATTCAGCATCAATCTCGTCTTTTACAAAAAAGTCGAGAATACTGTTTGTAACCGGATAGTTCATGACCGCATCGAACTGATCGCCCTGAAGCCAGGCCATCGAGTTGTGCCAGATTTCACCGAGAATGTACGCGTCCGGGTTTGCGGCTTTCACTGTGTCACGGAAGTCGCGCCAGAAACGATGGTCAACTTCGTTCGCAACATCAAGGCGCCAGCCGTCGACCCCGATTTCTTCGACCCAGTAGCGCGCCACCTTTAATAAGTAAGCTCTCACTTCCCGGTTCTCCGTATTCAGCTTAGGCATTTCAGGCACAAAACCAAAGGTGTCGTAATTAAGCGGGTCGGTTGAAACAGGAAACTCTTTAATATGGAACCAGTCTTTAAAGCGGGACTTCTCTCCGTTTATTAACACGTCCTGGAACGGCGGGAAGTAATACCCTGAATGGTTAAACACGGCATCAAGCATCACACGGATTCCTTTTTTGTGGGCTTCATCGACTAACTTTTTCGCTGTCTTATTGTCGCCGAACTGCGGATCAACCTTCAAGTAGTCGATCGTGTCATATTTATGGTTGGAAAAGGCTTCGAAAAACGGTGTAAAGTAAATGCACGTAATACCGAGTTCCTGCAGATAATCAAGGTTATCGATGACGCCCTGGAGGTCGCCCCCAAAGAAATTATCACGGGTAGGCACCGACTCGTGTGTCCAGGCTTGTGTATTTTCCGGGTTTAGCGAAGGGTCTCCGTTTGCAAACCGTTCAGGGAAAATCTGATAAAAAACAGCGTTCTTAACCCACTCAGGAGGGGTGTGCACATCGATTGCATTTAAAAACGGAAACTCAAACATCCCGGACGGGGACCATAGCATCCCAACGCCGGATGAACTGAGGCTGTCTTCCGTAAAACCGACTTCATTCCAGAACACCGTGCGGTCGCCTTTTTCAAATTTAAACGCGTAAGCAAAGCGCCGGAACGGAGGCTTAATAGCGACCTGGTAGTAATCAAACAGGCTGTCCTTTGCGAACACTTCCATCTCTGTCGTTGTAATTTTGTCAGGGACAAAGTCATATTTGTCGCCCCAAACGACTGAGACGCGGTCCATATCGTTCCGTTTCGTACGCACGCGGATATGCAGTGTTTCTTCATCATAGGCATAGGCATATTGTGATTTTGGCTGGTGGTAAATGGCTTCTAGTAACATAATTTTCCTCCTTAAGGGAGCAGGTCCCGGTTGATGTGTTTGTGACATAATTACCATTTGAAACTCGTTTCAAACATCGATAGAATGAATGGCATAACACGTTGATTGTTATGGGGAAAAATTTAGTGCAATCGTTTGCGCTAACGTGTATAAAAAAAGAACTTATATTTACGCACATTATAGCATTCACGTGAAAGCGTGTCCAATTAAGATGTGACAAAAAGGAGAAGATATTCATGAAAGATATTCTGCTGCTGGAACCTGTTTTAAAGGAAAAAGTCTGGGGAGGCAAGAAGCTGAAAGAGCTGTTCGGCTATCCGATACCAAGTGATCAGACAGGCGAATGCTGGGGCATTTCCGGTCATGTAAACGGGACGAATAAGGTGGTTAACGGACCGTTTGAAGGAAAAACCGTGCGCCAGTTATGGGAAGAAAACAGGGAGCTTTTTGCTGAAGAGGAGGGGGAGGAATTTCCGCTTCTCGTCAAAATAATTGATGCCCAGGATGATTTGTCTGTTCAGGTTCATCCTGATGATAAGTACGCGAAAGAGCATGAAGGCTATGAGTTCGGGAAAACTGAATGCTGGTACATCCTGGACAGCGAACCGGGTGCTGAACTTGTAGTTGGGCATAATGCAGAGTCGAGAGATGAACTGAAAGAAATGGTAGATGAGGAAAAATGGGAGGAACTTTTCCGGCGGGTCCCTGTCCAGCAGGGAGATTTTGTGTATGTGCCGAGCGGAACGGTCCATGCCATAGGGAAAGGTATTCTGCTTCTTGAAGTCCAGCAAAGTTCCGATATCACGTACCGGTTTTATGACTATAACCGCCCGGGGCAGGATGGAAAACTCAGGGAGCTTCATATTGAAGAGTCCATTGCCTGCTCAATGGTACCGCACGAGGATCCGGCGCTTGACCGGCCTTCCTGGGAAGAGGACGGCCTGAAAGTGGAAAGGCTGATAAAGGAAGATTATTTCACTGTGCATAAATGGTCGCTGAAGAAGCAGGGAGACACTTTAAAACGGCTAAACTCTTCTTACCAGTTAGTGAGCGTCATTGAAGGCTCAGCGAAGGTGCAGACGGAAGAAGCCGTGCATTTAGTCAAGCAGGGAGACCACTTTATCATTCCTTCTACGGTGGACAGTTATGAAATCAGCGGAGATGTCACTATCATTGTGTCAGAATCCACAAAATAGATTTATCGTGAAGAATACCAAGTGGAGGAAGCTGCAGGTCAACCGAAAGTAGTATATAAAATACAGGGGACGGCCATTTTATGCCGCCTTTGTTAGTGAAGGTTTGATAATTTTTTAAAACTTATATTAAAAGGCTTCTGCCAGGACTTGGCGGAAGCCTTTCTATTTGACGGATTCGTCGTGATCCTGGCAGAACTAAAACTTAAAAGGAAGCGGTAAAATTAATTTCCGATTTTTTCTATTTATACTGCAATGACTGCCGGTCAAGGATGGATCTGAGAAGAACATCATCTGAATTCATATTTTCAATGTGCCTGATCTCCAGATTAACTTTCAGTGCCTGCAGGCCATCGCTAATATGCCTTATTTGTTCATCCTGCTCAAAAAGCTGTTCGTGTATTTCATCCAGGTCGTCCTGTTTAGCCATTTTCGCCTCGATTTTTGCGAGCCGGTGTAAAATGACTTTTAATAAATCTTCTTCTTTCATACTCTGTCCTCCTGTTAACATATTAGCAGCTTCTTAAGTGGAAGAAGTCTGGGCAGCTGCCGCTGTATGTAAGTTCGTATGAACTTGTGGATCGGCAGGCTGTGCGCCGTCAGGAAGGACTGAAGCTGAGGCCGGGGGCTGTTGCTCAGGGTGATTGCTTTCTGAAGACCTGTCAGCTGTTTGTGAAGATTGTTGGGGCGCTTGGGGGATATGAACCTGGTTTACGCTGTGCTGCTGGTCAGCCCGCTTCATCTGAAGGAACGTCACATTTTCGGCAACGATATCAGGGATTGTCATTCGCTTTTGCTGCTCGTGTTCCACCGTTCTCATTTGCAGCCTGCCGTTGACAGATATTAACGAGCCTTTTGTACAATAGTCGGCAACGCGTTCGGCCATTTTATTCCAGGAAATGAGCTGAATAAAATCTGTATCATACTGTCCTTGTTGATTTTTAAAGGATCTTCTGACGGCCAAAGTAAATCTCGTAAAAGAGATACCGTCTCTGGTTGTTTGGAGCTGCGGATCTCTTGCCACTCTGCCGATAAGAGTAAACTGGTTTAGCATGTGTATGTCTCTCCTTTTTAAAAACAATGGTTTGTTAGAAATGAACTGATGTGGAAAATATGCTGCGCGGATAAATGACGAACGGGTTAAAGGGTGAGGATTATTCTGAATTCCGGTCTGCAGTGAATCAGTGGGGGGAAGTTCAGGGAGCATTACTGAAGACCTTTGTCCGCCTCTGCAGCGACCAAGGGATTACTGAGTTGATGAGTGGGTGAAAAACGCCATACGTTCATAGTTGATGTGGTGAAGAGGCATTCCTCCTTTGGAGCAGGAAATTAAAAAAGGGGGAGGAGAGCGGGCTCGCTATTCCATAATTGCTCTCTCTGTTTTGATTGTGACGTTCAACATTACTGCAGACTTGTCTTTCTAAATAGGTGTTGGAAAAGAATCATATGCCGACAAGAAGAAATCTACTCCTGGATGAGAGGAGGAATGTTGAACACCGGGCCAAGACAGTGAAGCCGGCTGATCCGGTAAGAGGTTAAATATATTATTAAGGTAAGCTGCCAATTTCAGAATATGTAAGGCAACCTGCCTAATAATCAGGGGCGAGAACTTGTGAAAAGTAAGTATAAAGTTACGTGTGATTGCAAACTATGTTGCTATAAGTCGTATTTTATTGGAGGAAGTTATCCTGAACAATAGGTAATTATACCTAAAAAGTGACAAAAACAGCTATATTTTTCCTTAAATGGTTTTTTGATATAATTAACATTCTTATAGGATTAAATTAATTAATAAAGCGCTATCATGCTTGTGGCCCATAGTTTGCGAAATTTGTCAAAATAATCAGCCAAAAACTGTTTGACGAACTGGAAATCGATTGTTATATTGAAGTTGTGGGGATGCCCACAGATTTTTTAACGAAGGGATTGTGTTAAAAAAATGCAAGGAAAAGTAAAATGGTTTAATGCAGAAAAAGGTTTTGGATTTATTGAGCGAGAAGACGGAGACGATGTATTTGTACATTACTCTGCTATCGATCAGGAAGGATTCAAAACTCTTGATGAAGGTCAGGATGTAGAATTCGAAATTGTTGAAGGAGCTCGTGGCCCTCAAGCTGCTAACGTTACAAAAGTTTAATTCGCATCCCTGAGTTACTAATTTATTCATAAAGCCCCAAAAATGAAAGGTGCAGCCGGTCATTGAGTACGGGCTGAATATATGGTTTAGGGAATTTAGAGCGAACAATAGCCCGTTTTCCATCCGGAAAGCGGGTTTTTCCTTCACTAGAGCAGGTATTGGCTTAGAGGATGTATTATATGGAGATTTTTTACAAAAGCTAAGAGTAAAGCTCTGTTTCCACGTGACGTTTTACTGTCATTCGACAGAACAAAGTAAAAACGACATTTTTTGATAAAAAACGTAAAGTTTATTTAAGTTTTAGAAGGAATATGAACAGGGTATGAAGAAGATTACATACATAACCGAAAGGAGGAGTTTGCTAATGAATTTTAATATTCGTGGCGAAAACCTGGAAATTACTCCATCATTAAAGGACTATGTTGAAAAGAAGGTAGGCAAACTTGAGAAATACTTTGATACGACGCCTTCTTCCGATGTACACGTAAAAATGAGCATTTTAAACAATGAACAAAAAGTGGAAATTACGATTCCGATGCCTAAACTTCTGCTCCGGGCGGAAGAGAAACATACTGACATGTATGCAGCGATCGATCTTGTGATCGAGAAGCTGGAGCGTCAGATCAGAAAACACAAAACAAAAGTAAACCGCAAATTCCGCGGAGATGACAGCTTAAAGTATATGTTTAAAAACGAGCTGGAGCCGCTGGCTGAAGAAGATATACCTGCGGAAGACGACGATATCGATATTGTCCGTACAAAGCGTTTTGACCTGAAGCCTATGGATGCTGAAGAAGCTGTGCTGCAAATGGATATGCTAGGGCACAATTTCTTCGTATTCTCCAACTCAGTAAGCGGGTTTACGAACGTTGTTTATAAACGTAAAGACGGCCGTTACGGCTTGATCGAACCGGAATAAACCTGAATATACGTGATTAAAATTAACGCCGACCGGCTGGATGCCGGTCGGCGTTTTTTTAGAGTGTCGGGAGTTGGAAGGAATTGGGGGGACAGACCCCCCAGCAGTTTCCAATTATTTTTTAACTATGCTTACCCGGCCGGTTTCACCGGTCTTTGTTACTCCTTCTTTTTCAATAACTACTTTTTGAGTGTCGCTTAAGTTTGTGAAAACGACTGGTGTGATCACAGAAGGGGCTTTTTTACTGATTGCTTCAAGGTCAAAGGTGAGAAGCTCCTGGCCGACAGAGACGCTGTCCCCTTGTTCCACATGGGCTTCGAAGCCTTCCCCTTTCAGGTTTACAGTGTCAATTCCCACGTGAATTAATATTTCTGTTCCATCTTCTGCTTCAAGGCCGATGGCGTGTTTTGTGGTGAATAAGTTGACAACTTTCCCGTCAACAGGTGATACAACGCGCCCTTCAGAAGGCTCGATCGCAAAACCGTCGCCCATCATTTTTTCCGCAAACATCTTGTCCGGTACTTCAGAAAGAGGCTTAATGTCGCCATTTAACGGCATAGCTACAGCTGTATCGCTTTCTACAGGACCAGCAGGTTCTACGCCTGCAGCACTTTCATTCTCAGGCTCCGGTGCCTGTCCGTTAATAATATCTTCCATCTGTCCTTTAATTGTTTCGGAGCGAGGCCCGAAAATAGCCTGAATGTTTTTGTCTATTTGCATAACCCCTGAAGCACCTAGTTCTTTCAGGCGGTCTTTGTCTACTTTGGATACGTCTTCTACACTGATTCTTAGACGTGTAATACACGCATCGAGGTAGTTAAGGTTCTCTTTCCCGCCGAAAGCTTTAAGCACTTCGTAAGGAAGCTCATTGTTGTTGCCGGCAGCTTTGGATTCTCCAGCTCCGCCGTTTCCATTCGCTTTTTCACGGCCCGGCGTCATAAGGTTGAACTTTGTAATTGCAAATCGGAACCCGAAGTAATAAATAACTGCAAAAACGAGTCCGACTGGAATGACGAGCCACCACTCTGTACGGTTTGGCAGGATTCCATAGAGGAAGAAGTCAATGACCCCGCCTGAGAATGTCATCCCGATTTGGACGTCGAGCAAATGCATTGTCATAAACGATAATCCTGCAAAAATAGTATGAACAGCAAACAGTAGTGGTGCAACGAATAAGAAACTGAATTCGATTGGTTCTGTAATACCAGTTAAGAAAGACGTTAATGCTGCAGACCCCATAATACCAGCTACAATTTTTTTCTGGTCAGGGCGTGCACAGTGATAGATCGCAAGCGCAGCAGCCGGAAGACCAAACATCATGAACGGGAATTTACCTGTCATAAAGGCACCCGCTGTCAGTTCGGCACCGTCACGAATCTGGTTAAAGAAGATTTGCTGGTCTCCGCGGATCACTTCTCCGGCGGCATTAGTATAAGTTCCGAATTCAAACCAGAAAGGCGAGTAGAAAATATGGTGAAGACCGAACGGAATCAGGGCACGCTCAATAACACCAAAAATAAATGTCGCAATTGTTCGGTTTGATTCTGTCATGAAATACGCAAGAGTGTTCAAGCCATCCTGGGCAAATGGCCAAACGAGATGCATAATTACACCGAGAATAATGGCTGAGGCAGCTGTTACGATTGGAACGAAACGCTTACCTGCAAAGAACCCGAGATATGAAGGTAATTCAATATTGTAAAACCGGTTATACATATAGGCCCCGAGCAGACCGGCTATAATACCGCCGAACACCCCGGTTTGCAAGGTTGGAATGCCAAGCACATTGGCGAGATCCGGACTGCCTGCTACAGCCTCAGAATCTATTCCGCCGATAACGCTCATCGTCACATTCATAATTAAATAACCAATAATAGCGGCAAGACCTGCGACCCCGTCACCTTTAGCAAGGCCGATAGCCACACCGACAGCAAAAAGCAAGGCTAAGTTAGCAAAGACAATTCCGCCGGCTTCCTGCATCATTTCAGCAATAAGGGCAATGATGTCGGATTCAAGGAATCCAAACCGGGCAATCATGTCCGGGTTTTGCATCGCGTCACCGAAAGCCAGAAGAATCCCGGCTGCCGGGAGCAGTGCGACAGGAAGCATAAGAGAACGACCGACTTTTTGCAGTGTTCCAAAAGAATTTTTTAACATAATCCCATCTCCTTAAAAAAATATAAAATAAATGATTTCTGTAATGAAAAACGATGCGCAGGCAAACAAAAAAGGCATGAGGGAAAAAGAATGCAGTGAAACCAGCGTGAAGAATAGACTTCACACCTGAGGTTTTCTACTACAATCCTTTTTCTCTCATGCCTGCATAACCAGTAACACGGAAAAAGAAAAGTGGTCCGTTCAGCCGGACAATTCCGTTACGTATTCGTTTTTGGTGTGTCCAGCCGTTGCAGATGAAGTGTCAGATAGACAGCTTCTGCATCTGGTATGGACATTTGTAAGCGCTGTTGCATGATTTTCATCAACTTCCAGGACAAATTGTAGCATACAGGATACTCAGCCTGCAATACTTTTTTTAAACTGTCTTGATTTTCCACATAGGATTCAGTCTGGATGCGCTCGATTGCGGAGTGCAAATGACGGACCAGGCGCAAATAATTTAAATCCTGCCTGTCTATATTGATTTGCAAATAGTCCTCAATAATAGTGACGAGTTCACTGACCAGCTGGGTATGCTTATTAATTTCAGCTAAGTTCCTGTTAGTTAACGCGCTGTGAATATGAAGGGTGATAAAGCCGATCTCTCCTTCAGGGATTCTTACGTTAAGTTTTTCGTTAAGCCATTCAGTCAGCTCGGTGGCTGCAGCATATTCCTTCGGATAAGCCAGTTCTGTTTCCTGTAAAAAAGGGTTTTTTATCCCCTGCCCCTGACGAATCCTTTTTACGGCAAAATAGAGGTGGTCGGTAAGGCCGATATGAATATGTTCGTTCATATTTGTCCCGAAGCGGCTTTCGAGCTTCTCAATAAATTCATTCATTATTCCGATAAATTCTTCGTCCACATATTCAAGCAGATTCATAAACTGTTTCTGCTCACTGGCATCTTTTAATACGAAAAATTTCTCTGCTTTTTCCCCGGCCACTTCTTGTCCGGTTTGTTTGCCGAAGCCGAGCCCTTTGCCTATCAGAACTACTTCCTCATAGTCGGGGTGTTCAGCAATGATAACGTTGTTATTCAGCACTTTTTTCACGGACAGCATATGATCACCTCCGAACATTCATATAGTCAGTCTGTTTCCGAGCCCAGGCTAAAAGTAAGGCGAAAACCATTCATACTATCTAAAAGGAGCAAGCAGAAAAAGCTCCCTCATACTATGGTCATAAAAAGCGTTTACAATACAAGTATTATAGAGAACTCAGCACGCGACTTCAACTTGGGAATAAATGGGGGGTCTGTCCCCCCATTTATTTCCTGGTGTCCTGTCACTGCTTGTAAGCGTGTGGGCAAACTGATAAAATGAAGGGTAGCGTAAAGTTGAAAGCCTGATCTTTCTTTGATAAAGACGGGCTGTGGTGGTGTGCCTCTGCCTGCATGCTAATGAGCAAGCATTTATTTTTTGAATGATAGCAGCCAGGCGCATCGTATACGAGTGAAAATGTTACGATTTTCGTAATTATAGAAAACTGAAAAAAGGGAGCAATGTCCGATGTTAGGTTTATTAAGAAAGGTCATTGGAGATACGGATAAAAGACATCTGAAAAAGCTGGACAGACAGCTGGATCAGATTGACTCGTTTGGTGATGAGGTAAAAAAGTTAAGTGATGAAGGCCTTCGCAAAAAAACAGAAGAGTTCCGCCAGCGTTACCGGGATGGTGAAAAGCTTGAAGACCTTCTTCCAGAAGCTTTTGCGGTTGTCCGCGAGGGGGCAACGAGATCTCTAGGACTGACCCATTACCGTGTCCAGCTTCTCGGAGGGATTGTCCTTCACAGGGGCGACATTTCCGAGATGAAAACCGGGGAAGGTAAAACGCTTGTTGCTACATTGGCCGTCTATTTAAATGCGGTAACAGAAAAGGGCGTGCACGTAGTGACAGTGAACGAATATCTTGCCCGCCGTGATGCTGAAGAGATGGGAAAACTTTATAACTTCTTAGGGCTCACTGTCGGTCTGAACTTAAGCGGGATGTCCAAAGAAGAGAAGCGTGAAGCTTATGCCGCGGATGTGACTTACGGCACGAACAATGAGTTCGGCTTTGATTATCTCCGTGATAACATGGTCACTTATAAAGAACAGATGGTTCAGCGTAAGCTCCATTTCGCCATCGTCGATGAAGTCGACTCTATTTTAATTGATGAGGCCCGGACCCCGCTGATTATTTCAGGGTCTGCCGAACGGACGACAGAGCTTTATACAGCAGCTAACTCATTTGTGCGAATGCTGAAAGAAGAAGTGGATTACACGTACGATGAAAAAACTAAAAACGTACAGCTTTCAGATGACGGTGTCAGTAAAGCAGAACGTGTTTTTAACATTGATAATTTATTCGATTCAGAGCACGTCCAGTTGAATCACCATATTAATCAGGCGCTGAAAGCCCATAAAGTTATGGTGAGGGATGAAGATTATGTAGTAGATGACGGCGAAGTAGCCATTGTTGACCAGTTCACAGGGCGCCTGATGAAAGGCCGCCGGTACAGCGACGGACTCCACCAGGCCATTGAAGCTAAGGAAGGGCTGGAAATTAAGCGGGAGAGCATGACGCTAGCTTCAATTACATTCCAGAACTACTTCCGGATGTACCAGAAATTATCAGGTATGACCGGTACGGCTAAAACTGAGGAAGAAGAATTCCGTAATATTTATAATATGAACGTGTATTCTGTTCCCACAAATGAGCCGATTATCCGTGAAGACCGGCCTGACTTAATTTATAAAACAATCGACGCCAAGTTTAAGGCCATTATTGAAGAAATTAAGGAATTACATGAAAAAGGACAGCCCGTGCTGGTTGGTACGGTGAGTGTGGATACGTCTGAGCTGATCTCTTCCATGCTGAAGAAGAAGAAAGTGCCTCATAACGTCCTGAATGCTAAAAACCATGCCCGTGAGGCCGAGATTATTGAAAATGCAGGCCAGAAAAAAGCCGTTACCATTGCAACAAATATGGCTGGACGGGGAACCGATATTAAGCTTGGTGAAGGCGTAAAAGAACTCGGCGGCTTATTTGTTCTCGGTACCGAGCGCCACGAATCCCGCCGGATTGACAATCAGCTGCGCGGACGTTCAGGGCGTCAGGGAGATCCGGGCCGCTCTCAGTTCTATCTGTCGCTTGAAGATACACTCATGCGAAGGTTCGGTTCTGAAAATATGAGTAAAATGATGGGCAGAATGGGGATGGAAGAAGACCAGCCTCTTGAAAGTAAGCTGATCACCCGGGCTGTGGAACAAGCCCAGAAGCGGGTGGAAGGCAACAACTTTGATGCCCGTAAGCAGCTTCTCCAATATGACGATGTCATGAGAGAGCAGCGTGATGTTATATATGAACAGCGTATGGAAGTGCTTGAGTCTGAGAACTTAAGGCCTGTTGTCGAAAAAATGCTCGAGTCAACAGTTGAGCGTAATGTGTCTCTTTATACACCTCAGGAAGAGGTGCCGGAGGACTGGAACCTTCAGGGGATCGTTGATTATATTAACGCCACAGTGCTCAACGAGCGGGAAGTGACTTTAACGGAAATTAACGGACTTGAGCCGGAAGAAATGGTCGAGCTGATCATGGAAAAAGTGTCAGAGGAATATAATGACCGTGAAGAACAGTTTACTGCAGAGACAATGAGGGAATTCGAACGGGTGATCCTTCTTCGCACAGTTGATTCCAAATGGACAAGTCACATTGACCAGATGGATCAGCTTAGACAGGGAATCCACCTTCGTGCTTACGGGCAGAATGATCCGCTGCGCGAATATAAATTTGAAGGCTTTGAAATGTTCGAGCAGATGATTGCTTCGATTGAAGAAGAAGTCTCCAGATATATTATGAAAGCCCAGATCCAGTCAAACTTGGAGCGGAAACAGGTGGCTGAAGGAAAAGCCGTCCACCAGAGTACGACTGAAAACAATAAAGAAAGCAAGAAAAAAAACCCTTTTAAAAAAGGTGAAACAGTAAAAAGAAATGACCCGTGTCCATGCGGGTCAGGCAAGAAATTCAAACAGTGCTGCGGCCAGTAAAAAACGGCTGCCATGAGAGGGTGCTTTCCTGTTAAAGCACCTTCTCCTTATTTCCAATTGCTGGGGGGTCTGTCCCCCCAGTAATTCCCAAACTTTGCACGTAAATAAATTCAGAGGTGATGATTTTAAATGGAACTTTCAGATATTAAGAACGAACTGTCTACAATGGCTAAGCGATTAGCGGACTTCAGGGGGTCTCTTTGACTTAGAAGAAAAAGAGACCAGAATTGCTGAACTTGAAGATAAGATGGCAACTCCTTCATTTTGGGATGATCAAAACAACGCTCAAAAAGTGATTTCAGAAAATAATGCCTTAAAAGCAATGACAAACACATACCGCGATTTAGAAGCAGAGCATGAGGATCTTGAAGTTTCTCTTGAACTTGTTAAAGAAGAAGCAGACGAGGACCTGGCTAAAGAGCTTGAGTCAGGGGTGAAGAAACTGGCTGACCGGCTTAATGAATTTGAACTGGACCTTCTTCTGAGTGAACCGTATGACCAGAACAATGCTATCCTGGAACTTCACCCGGGAGCAGGGGGAACAGAATCCCAGGATTGGGCGTCTATGCTTCTTCGTATGTACACACGTTGGGCAGAGTCTAAAGGTTTCAAAGTAGAAACAATGGACTACCTCCCTGGCGACGAAGCAGGGGTTAAAAGTGTTACATTGCTTATTCAGGGACATAATGCCTATGGTTACCTTAAAGCGGAAAAAGGCGTTCACAGGCTTGTTCGAATATCACCATTCGATTCGTCAGGACGCCGGCACACTTCATTTGTTTCGTGTGATGTCATGCCGGAACTGGATGATAATGTAGAAATTAACGTGTCACCTGATGAGCTTCGCATTGACACGTTCCGTTCAAGCGGAGCAGGCGGACAGCACGTCAACACAACTGATTCAGCTGTCCGTATGACGCACTTGCCGACAAACACTGTCGTAAGCTGCCAGTCAGAACGGTCACAGATTAAAAACCGTGAAAAAGCGATGAAGATGTTAAAGGCTAAGCTTTTCCAGCAGGAAATGGAAAAGCAGCGCCAGGAAGCAGAAGAGCTGCGCGGAGAACAGTCAGACATCGGCTGGGGGAGCCAGATCCGTTCCTATGTTTTCCATCCTTATAATATGGTCAAAGACCACAGAACAAATATGGAAACAGGGAACACCCAGTCCGTTATGGACGGACAGCTCGCTCCATTTATAGATGCGTATCTACGCTCCCAAATCGACTGATTCCCTTAATGATGCCAAAAAAAGAGTAATAATGTCCCGTTAAACAAAACCTAGATGGATGAGGCAGCACCCTCATCCATCTAGGTTTTTTTCCAATTGCTGGGGGGTCTGTCCCCCAGCGAGGCAGTGCATTAAAGCGTTAGTCTGGTCGCGTTTACAGGCGGGGGAAGCGGTGCTATACTACTGTAGGATTTTGTGCCATGCAGAAATTTGACAGCTTTGTCAGAACATCTTTTATGAAACTCAGGTGATGAAAATGATGAAAAGGATTCAGAACAGAAGAGACCAGGAGCCGCTCACGCCGGTACAACGGACTATTTTCGAATTTGCCCACGTGTTCGCAGGTTCGGCTATCGTCGCGGTCGCATTTAATATTTTTCTTTTGCCGAATCAGATAGCTTCGGGCGGGGTTGCCGGTATTTCTACGATTATTTATAACGTTTTTTATTTTGAACCCGCTTATACCCAATGGGCGCTTAACGTTCCGTTATTTATTGCGGGTGTGCTGCTGCTTGGCGGAAGCCTCAGAGGAAGCATATTGTATGGAACCAAAACGCTTGCAGGGACACTCTTTCTCCCGTTTGTCGTTTACTTAACGAGGCATATGGAACCGGCAACGATGGATCCGCTTTTAGCTGCCATATTTGGCGGCATAGGTGTTGGGCTGGGACTGGGCATCGTCTTCAGGTCTAATTCCTCAACCGGGGGCACTGATCTGGCCGCTCAAATAATCAATAAATACACAGGACTGACACTGGGCGGCTGCGTTTTTATAATGGATGGACTGGTTGTGGCGCTGTCTGCCGCCGTATTCGGCTTTGAATTCGCCCTTTATGCACTCATTGGATTATTTACTACCGGAAAAACGATTGATATGGTGCAAGTAGGATTCGGATATTCCAAAATGGTCATTATTATCTCAAAATATGAAGAAGAGCTTAAGCAGGGACTTTTGACTAAAGTTGACCGCGGAGTAACAAAGTTAGCAGGGTATGGAGGATACACGAACCACGAAAGGCCAGTATTAATGTGTGTAGTAAGCAGGAATGAAGTCACAAAACTCAAGCGTCTTGTTCAGACAATTGATCCAGAAGCCTTTGTGGTGGTCAGCAATGCCTCAGAAGTTTTAGGAGAAGGTTTCAAAAAAAAATAAATAGGTTATAATAGTAGGTGAAGGTTTTAGAAAAACCTGCCAATTATATTTTTTTGAGGAGGGGAAACATGAAGAAGTTTCTATTTGCCATGTTTGGTGCAGTACTAGTATTAGGGGCATGCGGGGATAACGGCGGCAATGACGAGGAACAACCGGTAAACGACGGTAACAATGCAGAGACAACAGATAATGCAGCCGACGAAGGTGGTACATACGACCTCGCAAACGGTGAAGAGCTTTACGCTCAGAACTGTGCATCCTGTCACGGCGGCGACCTGGAAGGTGCTTCAGGCCCTAACCTGGAAGATTCGTCTCACGATGAAGTCCGGGCAGCAATTGAGGCTGGACCGGGAACTATGCCAGCTGACCTCGTCACAGGCGATGATGCAGATGACGTGTCAGCTTGGATTGCAGACCAGTAAGCATTCATAATTAACTTAAAAGAAGAAGGATAAAGCATACCGCTTTATCCTTCTTTTTTTGGTGGTAATAAAGGAAACTTACGGCACCAATGGTTTTTTTAACAAATATAAAAATCGCTTAATTGCAGTCTCTTGTCGAAAAAAATAGAAAAATGACAAAGATGTTGTCTTTTTGAAATATAAATGTAATGAACTTTAACTTTTTTTGGCGAACAATGATGATATAATGTGTAAGGGAAACGAGTACGTTACTCTATTAAAGTCCTTGTTAATTACATAAATAAGGAAATTATGAAAATTGATTATACACGTAAATTATAGAACAAAAGGGGCGGCTGCATCCATGTGGGTTGTAGTCTACAGCTGTGTAAACTGAACAGGCATCTTAGAAAGACCATTAAAGGGAAGTGATAGGGTTGATTCAAATGCAGGATGTATGGAAAACATATCCGAACGGTGTCATGGCTGTTAACGGAATTTCCATATACATTAAAAAGGGAGAATTTGTCTATGTAGTTGGTCCTAGTGGTGCGGGGAAATCTACGTTCATCAAAATGATGTATCGTGAGGAAAAGCCAACTCGTGGAGAAATAACAATTGACGGAAAAGATTTATCAAAAATAAAAGAAAAAAACATTCCATATTTAAGAAGGAATATTGGTGTGGTATTCCAGGATTTTAAGCTGCTCCCTAATCTCACAGTCTTTGAAAATGTTGCTTTTGCAATGGAAGTTATCGAGGAAAGCAAAGAAAATATCCGCAAAAGAGTGATGGAAGTACTTGATGTTGTACGTCTGAAGAATAAAGCAAGGTTCCTACCTCATGAATTATCCGGAGGAGAACAGCAGAGGGTGGCAATAGCCCGGGCGGTCGTCAACAAACCGGCTGTACTGATTGCGGACGAGCCGACAGGAAACCTTGATCCGGAAACCTCATGGGAGATTATGCACATTATCGAGGAAATCAACGAGAGCGGAACAACTGTGGTGATGGCAACTCATAACAGAGATATTGTTGATAATATGCGCAAGCGATTAATTGCGATAGAAGGCGGCCGCATTTCCCGGGATGAAATAAGGGGGACATACGGCTATGAAATCTAGAACGTTTGGCAGGCACATAAAAGAAGGCTCAAAAAACCTGATCCGAAACGGGTGGATGACCTTTGCTTCGATTAGCGCGGTGACCGTCACCCTGTTCGTAGTAGGAGCTTTTCTTCTTTTAATCATGAATATTAATCATTTTGCAAGCTCGCTGGAAGACGATGTGGAAATCCGGGTATTTGTGGATTTAACAGCTGAGGCAGAAGACCAGGAGGAGCTTGAAGATAGTTTAGGTGATTTTAACGAGGTTGAATCCGTTGAATATGTCCCTAAAGAGGAAGGTCTGGAAGCCTTTATTGACAGTTTGGGAGACGAAGGGGATTATTTCGAAAGTCTTCGGGATGAGAATCCATTAAATGATGTCTTTGTAGTAAGGGCTGAGGATCCTCAGGAAACAGAAATAATTGCCCATGAAATAGAAGAACTGGATTATGTCGAAGGCGTCGAATATGGCAGGGACATTTTCGACCAGCTGTTCTCTGCAACAGATTTTGTACGTATTGTAGGTGCAGGTTTAATAGTAGGGCTGGTATTCACAGCAATCTTTTTAATTGCCAACACTATTAAGCTGACGATTTTGGCAAGGAAGACAGAGATTCAGATTATGAAACTCGTAGGTGCCACCAACAGCTTTATCCGCTGGCCATTTTTTATAGAAGGTCTTCTTCTCGGTACCCTCGGAGCGGTTGTTCCAATCAGTGTATTGACCTTTGGCTACGTTCGTTTCTATGAAGCTATTGGTGAAAGTACAGGTTTAGAGTTTTTTGAATTTTTACCAGTCTACCCTTTAACCATACAAACATCCTTACTACTGCTAGGAATCGGTGCAATTGTCGGTGTATGGGGAAGCATCATGAGCGTGAGGAAGTTCTTGAAAGTTTAATAGAACTTCCCCTTGCTCATTCCCCAAAGTTATTTCCCAGGAAATTTGCAAGTGTTTGTCTAAAAAAGGAGGTTTTTTTATGATTAGGAGGATAACGTTTATCCTTTTAATTTCTACGCTTTTTATTACCACGTTTGCGGAACTTTTAAACACAGAATCTGCTTTAGCAAATACTGGAGAAGAACTTGAAGAAAAAATTGAGTCTTTCCAGTCTGAGCAGGAAGATACAAAACGGGAATCTGATAAAACTGAAGAAGAATTAATAGAGCTTGAAGAGGAAATCAGCCAGGTTGAACAGGAGATTCTGGAACTGGATGAAAATATAACAGCTACAAACCAGGATATTGATGAAAAACAAGAAGAGATTGACGGCACAACCGAACGGGTGGAAGAGCTCAGACTTGAGATTGAAGAATTGGAAGAGCGTATTGCGGAACGTGATGAAGTCCTGAAAGACCGTGTGAACTCCATGTATAAAAATGGAGGTAATGTCAATTACATAGAAGTTATACTCGGAGCCCAGAATTTCAGTGACTTAATTGAACGGGTTTCCGCACTCCATTCCATAGCTGAGCAGGACCGGAATATCCTGGAACAGCATATAGAAGATATGCAGGCTTTAGAAGAAGCAAAACAGAAGCTTGAGAACGAACTGGCCAGCCTCGAACAGCAAATGGCTGAACTGGAATCGTTAAAAGCAGATCTTGAAAGTCAGCTTGAAGAGAAAGATGCATTAATTGAAAACCTGCAGCAAAAAGGATATGACCTGGAAGATAATTTAATGAGTTTAGAAGAAGAACAGGAATTTTTAAAAGCCCAGGAAGAAGCTGCTAAACAGGAATTGGCTGAATGGGAAGAAGAACAGCGCAGGTTAGAAGAAGAGCGCCGTAAAGAAGAAGAAAGAAAAAAACGTGAAGAAGAAGAGCGGCGTAAACAGGAAGAAGAAGAGCGACGTCAGCAGGAAGAGGAAGAGCGGCGTCAACAGGAAGAGGAAGAACGCCGGGCAGCTGAACAGGAAGAATCCAACAGCGGCACATCTTCCTCGTCGTCAAACAATTCCGGATCCTCCTCGAGCGGAAGTTCGTCTTCAAGCGGAAATTCCTCTTCCAGCAGCAGCTCTAATGAAACGGCTCAGTCGTCATCAAGTAGCGGCTCGGCCACTTTCCACAGGCCTGCAAATGGACGGGTAACCTCCGGCTTTGACCTGAACCGGACGCACCCGGTATACGGGACAACCCGTCCGCACAGGGGAATTGACTTTGGAAGAGATGGCGGACTCGGTATATATGCCGCAGAAAGCGGAACTGTTATATCCGCAGGAAGAATGGGCGGTTACGGGAATACAATTATGATTTCCCATACAGTGAACGGGAAATCTTACACTACACTA
Source organism: Salipaludibacillus sp. CUR1 (assembly GCF_021028955.1). Taxonomy (GTDB): domain Bacteria; phylum Bacillota; class Bacilli; order Bacillales; family Salisediminibacteriaceae; genus Salipaludibacillus. The sequence goes on along the minus strand of NZ_JAIWPE010000057.1, from coordinate 142,037 downwards.
TACGCCCACTTAGCATCGTTTAATGTGTCTCAAGGTGACCGGGTCAGCAGAGGGCAAAATATCGCAACAATGGGAACGACGGGTGTTTCCACAGGGGTCCACCTTCACTTTGAAGTCCATCCCGGCGGGTATTCGGGCGGATCGTCTGCCGTAAATCCTGCACCGTATCTACCTTAAATAAATTATTAAAACTGAATGAAGAAGAGTGTCCTGAAATATACTTTACAGGACCTCTTCTTTTTTATACTTTATTCGGGAGTCTCTCGTATACGGCATGCCAATAAGTATCGAAAAGATTTTCAGAGGAAAAGTGGAAGGCTTTCATAAAAAGGTATATGTTTGGTATGATAATAACAACGATTAAAAGTTTGCGAGGGGGATGGAGACCTCTTCTGGTTTTTAAAATGGGACAAAATGAGGTGTGAAATGTGAAAAATTTAAAACTGCTCCTTCCTTTCGTGGTCATTATTTCTCTCCTGGCGGGGGCCGGGACCATGTATGCAGTGATGGCTGCTGTGGACGGGAATGAAGCCTCTACAGTATTGGAAGACCAGGAAATAGAGGAATTGGTTGAAAACGGGAATAATGAGGCGGAGGAAGTTTCCGGTAATATACAGACTGATGACGAACAATTTGAAAAAGTCCAAAGGGCTTATAAGATGATTCAGGAAAGTTTTATTAACGATGTAGATGAAACAGAGCTTTTAGATGGCGCGATTCACGGCATGCTCGAATCTCTCGATGATCCGTATTCTGTTTATATGGATGAATCGTCGGCCAGACAGTTTATGGATTCCCTTGATTCTTCTTTTGAAGGAATTGGCGCCGAAGTGAGTATGACAAACGGCAGAGTGACCATCGTGGCTCCATTCCATGATTCTCCTGCTGAAGAAGCGGGGTTACGCCCGAACGATCAGATACTTGAAATTGACGGAGAAAATATCGAAGGATTGTCCCTGTATGAAGCTGTTTCAAAAATCAGGGGGGAGAAAGGCACGACAGTCACACTGACAATCCAGCGTCCCGGTGTGAACGATCCAATCAATCTTGATGTCGTCCGTGATGAAATTCCAATTGAGACAGTCTACAGCGAAATAGTGGAAGAAAACGGACAAACAATTGGTGTCATTGAGTTACGTTCTTTCTCTGAAAACACGGCTGAACGTTTTGAAGAGGAACTTGCCGAAGTGGAAAGCCATGATTTAGACGGGCTTGTTATTGACGTAAGAGGAAATCCTGGAGGGTTCCTGCAAAGCGTTGAAGACATAGGCAGCCTGATTATTCCAGGCGGAGAGCCGATCGTTCAGATCGAAGACCGCGAAGGAGAAAAAATCAGACATTTGTCCAGCCTGGAAGAGGATAAAGACTACCCTATGGTCGCACTTATAGACGAAGGAAGTGCGTCTGCCTCTGAGATTCTTGCTGCGGCTCTTATGGAAGCAGGCGGACATGAAGTGGTAGGTAAAAGCACATTCGGAAAAGGAACAGTCCAGCAGACTTTACCGCTCGGAGATGGGAGCGAAATGAAGCTGACGTTGTTCAGGTGGCTTACTTCTGACGGAAACGATATAAATGAGGAAGGAGTTCAGCCGACTGTGGAAGTTGCACAGCCTGACTTTTTCTACGTATCGCCGATCGATTCAGAAGAAATATTAAGTTTAGATATGACCAGCGACCACATTAAAAACGCTCAAATTATGCTTGAAGGTTTGGATGGGTATGACCCGGGCCGGACAGACGGCTACTTTGACAGTGAAACGGAAGAAACCGTAAAGGCTTTTCAGGAAAATGAAGGCCTGGAGGTAACTGGAGAAATTAATGAAGAAACGGCTGACCGGCTTCAGGAAGCAGTCATTGAAGCAGTTCGTGATAAAGAAAATGACATGCAGTTTAAAAAAGCGATCGAACTGCTGACAGAATAACAGTCATTATGCCAAACAAACCGGCTGTGCAAGCGAGTAATCTGCTTGCCGGCCGGTTTTTTTAATACAAATTTAATCTTCTGTTTTGAAAAAAACAGCTTTTCTTTTCAGATAATTCATTTACAATGAAAGGAAAGAACTCTTTTTACAGGAAGTTCTGTCAGTATTTTAATATGGAGCCGCTGCACCCGGTATACCCGGGATTTTGTGGCGGCGTATCAGTCGGCGCACGGTTTAAACATGTTTAACATGCGCTGCCGAAACTTTGAGTGATTATATATTGCCGGATTGAGGAGGAATACGCTTGGAAGCGATAGGATTTGAAGTACTAAAAGCATTAGGACGTTTCTTTATGCACCCTCTTACATATGTTTTCATTATTACAATCTTTTGGTTCGGTTTAATGAGGGTGAAACGGGAAAGAAAAGATTTTCATACACGGGTTGAGGATGTGATACAGCAGCTTACATCACCGCTGCCTGCCGCTCTTATTACCGCCGTGTGTATTTCTGGAGCAGTTCTTCTTCTGGGCCTTGAAATGCCTGTGGGTATGCTCGTTTTATGGTCGCTTTTCTGGCTCATATTGCTGCCATTCCGCAATGCCAGGTGGCTGAGTATGACGGCAGCAGGTTCTCTTGCTTTATTAATTGCGCCGTTTCTTCCTTCAGGAGGAACAGACTTTGCATTTTTAAACCAGTGGCTTGGTGATGTCGAGCAGATGAATCTGCTGAACGCAGCCTGGCTTCTGGCGATTCTGTTTCTGGCAGAGACGTTGCTGGTTCTGGGTGACGGTTGGAAACAGACGTCCCCTGCTATTGTAAAAAGCAAACGAGGGAAACTGGTCGGTGAGCACATTGCGCAAAGATTATGGTTCCTGCCTCTTTTTCTTATATTTCCTGCAGGAGAGATCTCCGGCGGAGGGTGGTGGCCGGTGGTAGAACTGACAGGAGGGCAGACATTCGGCCTTGTTCTTTTTCCATTTATACTAGGTTTCCAGGCAAGAATTTATGGAGAATATGCCCGTGATGGTGTGAAAAGAATAGGCAAGCATTATCTGCTTTTAAATCTTGCGGTGCTTGCTTGCGCCGCAGCAGCTTACTATTACCCTCTATTCATATTCGCTGTACCTGCTGCAGTCCTGATAGGCAAAGAAGTCATCAATTATTTATATAAATCAGCTGACCAGCGGAGAATCAGCATGTTTACGCGCCGTGAAAAAGGGTTGAAAATTCTTGGCATTCTTCCGCACTCCACTGCTGCTAAAATGGAACTGCTTGTCGGTGAAATTATTGTTAAAACAAACGGCCGGGAAGTAAATTCGCAACGGGATTTTTATGACGCGCTCCAGCAGAATCCTGCCTATTGCAAGCTGGAAGTTAAGAATTTGCAAGGCGAGCTGCGTTTTACGCAGTCGTCTGTGTTTGAAAAAGACCATTATCAGATCGGCTGTTTATTTGTCCCGGATGATGAATATGGCAACTTATCATCCCGTGCTCTCCGTTCCTCCGTCGTGATTAACCAGGACAGGGCGGAACTTGGGGAGAGTGAAGAACGGGGATCTTCCAGCCGGGCCCAAGAAGCGGACTTTTATGAAGATAGTGAAACTGAAACCAATTCGGTACGTGAGGATGAAGACACTGTTTCACACGAAGATGAAGCGGCAGCCTCTGTTGATCATCAAAACAAAGGAGAAGAACCTGACGCTGGAGAGAATAAAGATAAAGAACCAGATCCGGAAGCCTTCTACAATGAAACTAAAAGGGCTGACGAATCAGGTGAATCACGTGAACAGGCGCCTGATTTAGCTGCTTTCTACAGAGAATTCCGCGAGACGCAAAAAGCGGAAACCAGCATGTGGGAACCTGAGTCTGAAGAGGAAGAAACTGAATCCGAAGAAAATAAATCCAATAGGTAAGGTGCTGTGTCAAAGGCCTCTTCCGTTAAGAAAGAATGAGCCAGGATGAAAAATATCCTGGCTCATTTTCTGTGCAGGCAGGTGTGATTCCAGCGATCACTAAAGGCCACCTTCCCCCGAAAACAAAGATAGCAGTCCAGCGAACGGGAATGTACGTTCCCTTTTTTAAATAAATATGGTATAATGATAATTACGTGAAAAGTTCGGGTATGGATATAAAAACAGCTGTAAGCATGTTAAATGCCGTTTGTTTGATTTTTTCAAATTAAATCGGTAGGCTCAGTAAAAGGATTAGTTTTAGTCCTCATTGTCAATAATGCATGAAAGATTTCCCTGAAAGTAAAACGATAATGTTTGCCTATATATGAAAGTGAGTATGTGAAGGAGGAAAAGCTGTGGCAGAAACTAATGACATTACCTTTGATCTCGTATCAAAATACAGTCCGCAAGGCGACCAGCCTGAAGCGATCAAAAAACTGGTTAACGGATTAAACAGCGGTGAAAAGTATCAGACACTGCTTGGGGCGACAGGAACAGGAAAAACATTCACTGTTTCGAACGTGATCCAGCAGGTTAACAAACCGACGCTTGTCATCGCGCATAACAAAACATTAGCAGGGCAGCTCTACAGTGAGTTTAAAGAGTTCTTTCCGAACAACCGCGTAGAGTATTTTGTTAGTTACTACGACTATTACCAGCCTGAAGCCTATATTCCACAGTCAGACACCTATATAGAAAAGGACGCGAGTATTAACGATGAGATAGATAAACTCCGCCACTCTGCGACCAGTTCCCTTTTTGAAAGAAACGACGTTATTATTGTGGCAAGTGTGTCGTGTATTTACGGCCTCGGTTCTCCGGTTGAATACCGGGAACTTGTCGTATCGCTAAGAACGGGGATGGAGAAGGACAGAAACGCCCTTCTTCGTCAGCTAGTTGACGTTCAATATGAACGGAATGATATTAATTTCACTCGCGGAACGTTCAGAGTACGCGGCGATGTGGTAGAGATCTTCCCGGCGTCCCGGGATGAGCATTGCCTGCGTGTTGAATTTTTCGGGGATGAAATTGACAGAATTACTGAAGTGGATGCTCTCACCGGTGAAATTCTAGGTGAAAGAGAACATGTGGCCATTTTTCCGGCGTCCCACTTCGTTACCCGCGAAGAAAAGCTGAAACGAGCCATTGTGAATATCGAAAAAGAACTGGAAGAGACATTAAAAGAAATGCACGACAAAGGAAAACTGCTTGAAGCCCAGCGTCTTGAACAGCGTACACGTTACGATATCGAAATGATGCATGAAATGGGGTACTGTTCGGGAATAGAAAACTACTCACGGCATTTGACATTCCGTGAACCGGGCGCTACACCTTACACGCTTCTTGATTATTTTCCAGATGACTTCCTAATTGTTGTCGACGAATCCCACGTCACACTTCCTCAGGTAAGGGGAATGTATAACGGCGACCAGGCACGTAAAGGGGTGCTTGTCGACCATGGATTCCGCCTGCCTTCGGCAAAGGATAACAGGCCTCTTAAATTCGAAGAGTTCGAGAAGCATATTTATCAGACAATCTTTGTTTCTGCCACGCCTGGGCCTTTTGAAATTGAGCATTGCCCGGAAATGATAGAACAGATTATCCGTCCGACAGGGCTGCTTGATCCGTCCGTGGATATCCGCCCGATTGAAGGCCAGATTGACGACATGATAGAGGAAATCCGCCTGCGGAAGGAACGAAATGAACGTGTCCTTGTGACTACTCTAACGAAAAAAATGTCTGAAGACCTGACGGATTATTTAAAAGAAGTTGGTGTTCAGGTGAAGTATCTGCACTCTGATATTAAGACACTGGAACGAATACAAATTATAAGGGATTTAAGAAGAGGCGAATTTGATGTCCTCGTTGGTATTAACCTTCTCAGGGAGGGACTTGATATTCCTGAAGTCTCCCTCGTTGCCATTCTTGATGCGGACAAAGAAGGGTTCCTCCGTGCGGAACGGTCTCTAATTCAGACGATGGGACGTGCGGCGAGAAACGCAAACGGCCATGTCATTATGTATGCGGATAAAATAACAAACTCCATGAACGTTGCAATTGAAGAAACAAAAAGGCGCCGTTCCATCCAGAAAGAGCACAATGAGAAGCACGGTATTACGCCGCAGACTATTCAAAAAGCGATCCCTGAACTGATCCAGGCAACTTATGCTGCTGAAGAAGAAGAAGCATATGAAGCATTCACAAAAGCACCGTCTCAGAAACTTAGCAAGAAAGACCGTGAACAAGTGATCGGGCGAATGGAAAAAGAAATGAAGGAAGCTGCTAAAGACCTTGATTTCGAAAGAGCAGCTGAACTGCGTGATATTATTATAGAACTGAAAGCGGAAGGGTGAAACAACTGATGGCTTTAGATAATATTGTTGTAAAGGGAGCCCGTTCCCATAACTTAAAAGATATAGACGTGACGATCCCGAGGAACAAACTAGTCGTCATGACAGGGCTTTCCGGCTCCGGAAAGTCATCCCTTGCGTTTGATACGATTTATGCGGAAGGCCAGAGGCGATATGTAGAATCACTTTCTGCATACGCCCGCCAGTTCCTCGGGCAGATGGATAAACCGGATGTGGACGCGATAGAAGGGCTGTCACCGGCAATATCCATTGACCAGAAAACAACGAGTAAGAACCCCCGTTCCACTGTTGGGACGGTGACAGAAATATATGATTACCTCCGCCTCCTTTTTGCCCGTGTCGGCCGGCCGATTTGCCCGGTCCACGGGATTGAAATCAGCTCCCAGACTATCCAGCAGATGGTCGACCGAATGATGGAGTATCCCGAACGGACAAAGATGCAGATCCTCGCCCCGGTTGTTTCCGGACGCAAAGGGACACACGCGAAAGTTCTTGAAGACATTAAGAAGCAAGGCTATGTGCGTGTCCGCGTAGATGGGGAGATGCGCGAAGTAGCTGAGGAAATTACTCTTGATAAAAATAAGAAACACAGCATCGAACTGGTGATCGACAGGATTGTTATTAAAGACGGCATCGAATCCCGCCTTGCTGACTCTATGGAAACGGCGCTTGACCTTGCTGACGGCCGGGTCATGGTGGATGTCATCGGTGAAGAAGAACTGCTGTTCAGCCAGAAGCACGCCTGCCCCCACTGCGGGTTTTCAATCGGCGAACTGGAACCTCGGATGTTTTCATTTAACAGCCCGTTCGGCGCTTGTTCATCCTGCGACGGCCTCGGCCATAAGCTGGAGGTTGATCTTGAACTCGTGATCCCTGATCCGGAACTCAGTTTGAAAGAGCATGCGATTGCGCCGTGGAAACCGACGAGTTCTCAATATTATCCTTCTCTGTTAGCAAGTGTGTGCGACCATTTCGGCATTGATATGGACGTGCCTGTTGAGAAACTGCCAAAACAGAAGCTTGATAAAATCCTTTATGGAAGCGGAAATGAAAAGATTTATTTCAGGTACAAAAATGAATTCGGCCGCGTAAGGGAAAAACACATTTATTTTGAAGGGGTCATGGAAAATATCTCCCGCCGCTATCACGAAACAGGCTCTGATTATATTCGTGAACAGATGGAAGGCTATATGGCCCAAAAGGCGTGCCCAAGATGTAAAGGCAACCGTCTGACTAAAGAAGCGCTCGCCGTAAAAGTGAATGGTCACCATATAGGTGAAATAACAGACATGTCAATTAAAGAGGCACAGAAGTTTTTCCAGGGGCTGACTCTGACAGAAAAGGAAATGACGATCGCGAGAATGATTCTCCGTGAAATTGAAGAACGGCTCGGTTTCCTTATTAATGTCGGTCTCGAATATTTAACAATGTCCCGGTCGGCAGGTACGTTATCGGGCGGTGAAGCCCAGCGGATAAGGCTTGCGACACAGATCGGCTCCTCACTGATGGGTGTCCTGTATATTCTGGACGAGCCTTCTATCGGCCTTCACCAAAGGGATAACCACAGGCTTATCAAAACGCTCGAAAGAATGCGTGACTTAGGCAATACGCTGATCGTCGTTGAGCATGACGAGGATACGATGCTCGCTGCTGATCATCTGATTGATGTGGGACCCGGAGCAGGGGCCCATGGCGGGGAAATCATTTCTACCGGGGCGCCTGAAGAAGTCATGGAAGACGAGGCGTCTTTAACAGGCCAGTACCTTTCCGGTAAAAAGTTTATCCCTCTCCCGGCAGAACGCCGTAAACCTGATGGACGAAAGCTGACGATCAGAGGGGCAGAAGAGAATAATCTGCAAAAGACAAACGTGGATATTCCGTTAGGTGTGCTATTAGCAGTAACAGGAGTGTCAGGTTCAGGTAAAAGTACCCTGATTAATGATATTTTGTATAAGTCGCTTGCACAAAAACTGACAACGGCTAAAGAGAAGCCGGGAAAAGTGAAACGTGTGGAAGGGATCAATCAGCTGGAAAAAGTCGTGGATATTAATCAGGCACCGATCGGCCGGACTCCTCGGTCTAACCCGGCGACTTACACGGGTGTATTTGATGACATCCGGGATGTCTTCGCTATGACCAATGAAGCGAAAGTCCGCGGCTACAAAAAAGGCCGTTTCAGCTTCAACGTCAGAGGCGGACGCTGTGAAGCCTGCCGCGGCGACGGTATTATTAAAATTGAAATGCACTTCCTTCCAGATGTGTATGTTCCTTGTGAAGAATGCCACGGGAAACGCTACAACCGTGAAACGCTGGAAGTGAAATATAAAGGTAAAAATATTTCTGATGTCCTTGAAATGACAGTGGAAGACGCTCTCACATTTTTCGAAAATATCCCGAGAATTAAGCGTAAGGTGCAGACACTGTTTGACGTAGGTCTCGGATATATGAAACTCGGACAGCCGGCCACGACACTGTCCGGAGGTGAGGCCCAGCGGGTGAAACTGGCGTCACAGCTTCACCGCAGGTCAACAGGTAAAACCTTGTACATCCTCGATGAACCGACGACAGGTTTACATGTCGCAGATATCGACCGCCTGCTGAAAGTGCTTCAGCGCCTGGTGGAAAATGGAGATACTGTTCTTGTCATTGAGCACAACCTCGATGTGATTAAAACGATGGACCATATTATTGACCTTGGACCGGAAGGCGGCGACAAAGGCGGCCGGCTTATCGCCCAGGGAACACCTGAGAAGGTGGCAGAAGTAGAAGGCTCCTATACGGGTAAGTATCTGAAGCCCGTCCTCGAGCGTGAACGCGCCCGAATGGCTGAGCGTATGAGAGAAAAGGAAAGCGCCGGCTCCGTATAGTATGGAACAGGCAGGCTGACAAATGTCAGCCTGTTTTTTTGTAAGGAGAGGGGAGTGGAGGTGAGTCCTGGGTGGATTCACCGAAGGGGGCGATGTTCGTCGGAAAGGGGGTGGGGAGGCGAAAAATGTCGAATATTGTTATACGGTAGAGTTGCTGGTTTATACGGTAGAGTGAGCCATCTATAAGGTAGAGCTGGCGGTTTATAAGGTAGAGTGGTCGGGTTATACGGTAGAGTGACGCATTTATACGGTAGAGTCGTCCAAACGTAAGGGCGAGTCCCGCAGTTTTTCGGACGAATTATCCAATGTGGGGTCGATTCTCACAGTTATCCTACTGCCCCTCTTGATTTTTTCCATAAAAAAGAGGATTTTTAAAAGAGTTAATAGAATATCAGTTAGATAATTAGATAAAGGAAGTGATTACTTTATTATGCTGATAAAACCTCGCACGATCCCTGTCAAAATCCTCGTTTTATCTGCTTTACTCGAACGCCTGTCAGCTAATCATCCTGGAAGACCCCTTTACGAAGAAGAACTGGGCAAACCAATATGGGGCCACCGTGGGGAGCAATCGGTCGACTATTACCTTGATTTTCTGAAGACCGAATCCTGTTTTATATTGCACGGTTTAAAATTAAGCAATAACGGCCACAACTTTTTAATTGACACCCTCGTTATTTTTCCCGAATTCACCTTAATAGTGGAAGTCAAGCACTGGTCAGGGGTGTTGGAAGTCCAGGAGCGGGGAGACCTGGTGAAATGGGACGGGAGCGTCAAGCGTGTTTACGAAAATCCCGTTCAGCAGGCAAAACATCAGCAATGGCAGCTTGAAAGCTGGCTTGAATCCCGGCATTTGACTTTGCCGCCAATTGAACACCTCGCCGTCTTTACCAATTCCCGCCTGGTTCTGGAAAATACCCAATATCTTTCTCCAAAAATGATCAGAAGCAACTGCCTTCTTGATTACATCTATTCTCTAAAACGACACTACGCAGCTTCACCCCCTCCTCTCTCAAACTCTGATTTGAAAAAAGTCATTTCCCGTATAAAAAGAAACCATATAAAAGATGATTTTATAAACTCTCCGCTTAGTCAATTAGGTTTATCTGAAGATGATCTGAAGCTTGGAGTGAGTTGCCCGGTGTGCCAGAAGTTTTCAATGTCCCGTGTGAAGCGCACGTGGTACTGCGCGTCGTGCGGCATGAGTTTCCAAAATGCCCATATAAAAGCTTTAACAGATTATGTTTTATTATTTGGGAGGTATGCCCAAAACAAAGACTTACAGAAGTTTTTACATATTGAAGATCCCAGGACTGTAAGACGACTACTCTTAACTTTAAAAGTCAGCAGGAAAGGCATCACAACAAACTCGCAATTTGACTTACTATCTTCTGAAGTAATTAAAAATGAAATAGACAGCTTGAGGGAAGACAGGAAACTTTGATGGCGAAAAATGTCGAATATAGTTATACGGTAGAGTTGGCGGTTTATACGGTAGAGTGAGCCATCTATACGGTAGAGCTGGCGGTTTATAAGGTAGAGCTGGGGGGTTATACGATAGAGTCGTCGGTTTATAAGGTAGAGTCTTCAGATTATGAGGCAGAATCCCCCGATCAAAGCGGTAGATCCCACCATTATAAGCAAGAATCCCCCGATCGAAGCAGTAAATCCCGCGATTATGAGGCAGAATCCCCCGATCAAAGCGGTAAATCCCGCGATTATAAGCAAGAATCCCCGCATACACAAAGCTAATCCCGCCATTACAAGGAGAATCCCCACGCTAAAGTACCCGTCCAAAATCTCCTGTGCTGCCCGCACCTCAGCCCCCCTGCTCCCGAATCACAAAGCCTTTCCATTTAATTTTTGAAACTTCTTTCCTTGTCTTTTCGTTATAATAAAGAGAGCACCGATATTTTTCATGAAAATGCCAAAAATTCGGTGTAATTTTGCTTTAAAATAGGGAATTAAATAATAGGTGAATGTCTTTTTCCAGCAGAGTATCAGCCAGTTAATTTATAGAGTAATCCAATATAAAGGAGGAGTTACGATGCATGAAGAGAGAAAGATGATTTTGAAGATGATTGAGGATGGGAAGATTACGGCGGAGGAAGGACTGCAGCTGCTGAATGCTCTCAAAGATGAGAAAGGTTCCGAGGGTGCACGTAAACAAAAGTCGGGGCCGCACAGCGATCCAGATCCTTTTGACGACACGGATTCGAATGCAGGCAAGAAGTCTACTGACCACTATGTGTCACGCGATGTCAATTGGGAAGGCGGAGGCTACCGGCGAGCGGAAGAAAAAATGACGACGTTTGCGACGAAGTTCTCTGAATTTGTTGATGATGCCGTCCATAAAATTAAAGAGTTTGACCTTGATTTTAATTTTGGATCCTCTGTTGAAATCCAGCACATTTTCCATCACCGTAACGCGTCCGTTAAAGAAGTGGATATTCATGTTGAAAACGGAAGCATTACATTCCGTCCATGGGATGAGGACGACGTCCGCGTGGAATGCAATGTAAAAGTGTATAAAGTACGGGATACAGATGAAGCCCGCCGTGTTTTTCTTGATGATGTGATGTTTAATTACGCAGATGAAAAAGTCAAGCTGGATTCTCGTAAAAAATCGATGAAAGTGAATACGACGGTATACGTTCCTAGGAAAAGTCTTGAGAAAATCAAGCTTTATGCGTTTAACGGTAAAATATCCGGGGAAAATGTGACCTTGAACAAGCTTGAAACACAAACGGTTAATGGCCGCATCAGTTTTGAAGCCCTTCAGGCTGAAGAAGTACGCCTTGAAACAGTCAATGGAACAGTGTCAGTGACCCGTCTTGAAGCCGGCCAGAGTGATATCAAAACCGTTAACGGAACTATTTCTGTTAACACGGCGAAAGGGGATCTTGATGCAGAGACATTAAACGGGACTGTTCATTATACTTTGCTTGAACCAGCTAATGCGCGGGCGTATATCAAAACAACTACAGGCAGTGTCAATGTCCGTGTTCCTGATGGAGTGAAGACTGAGGGAGAACTGAAGTCAACAGTCGGAGGTATTTCCTGCGACTTACCGCAGATGACTGTGATAGATGAAAAGAAAGAATTCGCCAGTAAAAAGATGTCATTTTTATCAAACAAGAACGAAGCTGCTCACTTTTATGTAGAAGCAGAAGCAACTACAGGAGCTATTTCAGTTAAAAATTAGCAATTAACGATGACAAAGGAGAGTGGATACTATGAACCGCTTGTACCGAACAGTGGATGACCGTAAAATAGCCGGCGTTTGCGGCGGGCTGGGCAAATATTTTAATATTGATCCGACGATCGTAAGGATCATTATGCTGCTTTTGATTATCCCATTAAACTTAGGAGTTATACTGGCGTATTTTATCGGGGTATTTGTTATTCCAAACGAAACGGAAGTGAACAGATAAATGAGCTGGCTCATACAACTCGTAGTCAATGCAGTTGTTCTCCTTATAATTGCCAACTTTTTCCAGGGAGTTGAAGTTGAAGGATTTGGAGCTGCACTTCTGGCAAGTTTTATATTAGCTATAGTGAATCTTATAGTGAAGCCGATCCTTCTCGTTCTTACACTTCCTGTGACCATTTTAACGCTTGGCTTGTTCCTGTTCGTCATCAATGCGGTTACATTGATGCTGACTTCAGCTATTATGGGCAGCAGCTTTGTCATTGACGGTTTTGGCGTAGCGATTCTGGCTGCGATTATATTTGCTCTGCTAAGCGCCCTTATTCACTCCCTTATTGTCGACCCAATTACTAAAAGATAGACCGCAGCCCTGAATTCCTCTCCGTTTAAGGAATTCAGGGCTTTTTTTAGGAAGAAAACGGGATTTTACGGATTATGGCACGCGATCTTTTTAGGTATGCTAAAATAAACGTAATGTAAAGATAGCTCACAAGCATTATAAGGAGGCATTCTACATGGCAGAAGTAACCGCCAAAGACTTAATTGAGGAATTTGACTTTAAATTATTGAACGACGAAGATGCTGTTGCCTTTCGCCCGGTTTCTACGAGTGATATTTCACGGCCTGGTATAGAGATGGCCGGCTATTTTACTTATTACCCTGCAAAGCGCATACAACTTTTAGGTAAAACAGAAATGTCCTTTTATGATGAACTGGATCGTGAAACCCAGGTAGAGCGAATGGAAGGGCTTTGTACATATGATACACCCGCGATCATTTTATCCAGGGGTCTCGAGGCGCCTGAGAGTTTAAAGGAAGCGGCTGACCGTGTCGGTGTTCCTGTCCTTTCATCTCCTATAACGACTACGCGGCTGAGCAGTCAGTTAACCACATTTTTAGAAAGCCGGCTTGCACCGATGACCGCCATCCACGGGGTGCTTATTGATATCTACGGGATTGGCGTCATGATTACGGGATCAAGCGGTGTAGGTAAAAGTGAAACGGCCCTCGACCTTGTGAGACGAGGACACAGACTTGTCGCTGACGATTCGGTAGAGATACGCCAGGAACATGACGGCATACTTGTCGGACGTGCGCCTGACCTTATTAAGCACCTTCTTGAAATCCGAGGGCTGGGAATTATTAACGTAATGACTCTGTTCGGTGCAGGGGCTGTAAGGAACTATAAACGAATCGGGCTTTCTATTGATCTTGAAATCTGGGATCAGAAAAAACAGTACGACCGTTTGGGGCTAGATGAAGAAACCATTAAGATCTTTGATACTCATCTGCCGAAAATTACGATTCCGGTCCGGCCCGGTAGAAACCTGGCCGTAATTATTGAAGTGGCTGCCATGAATTTCAGGCTGAAGCGGATGGGCATTAATGCGGCTGAGCAGTTCTCTGAAAGGCTGAATAACGTTATTGAAGACGGAGATAAAGAAGAATTTTAATTTGGAAACTTGGCTTACCGCCAGGACAAGGCGAAATCCTTTTTTACAGGCAGTTTTTTTCAATAAAAAGTCTGTAAGCCGAATTCTTCATTGATTTTTCAAAAATATGATACATTATTAATATTGACTAAGGGGCAGCCTGAGCTGTCCTTTATCATCGTTCAGGAAAAATTGTAAATGAGGTGTACATATGATTGTTGGAACGATTCAACCTTACAATCCTATTGCCTTTGAGCTCGGTCCTATTTCCGTTCACTGGTACGGTCTTCTTATCGGGCTTGGGGCATTTATAGGGTATTTGATTGCAAACCATGAAGCAAAAAAACGCGGCATGCCGGAAGACTTTTTAGCAGACTTGCTTATTTTCGCCCTGCCGGCTGGTATTATCGGGGCAAGGCTTTACTATGTCATTTTCCGCTGGGAGCAGTTTGCCGGGGACCCCGCCAGGATTTTCGCAATCTGGGAAGGCGGGCTCGCCATACACGGCGGTCTGATTGGAGCCTTCATTACTGTTTTAATTTTCTCAAGAGTCCGGGGGCTCTCATTCTGGAAGATCGCAGATATCGTGGCGCCAAGTATTCTGCTTGCCCAGGCCATTGGCCGATGGGGCAACTTTATGAACCAGGAAGTTTACGGCCAGGAAGTTTCAAGAGCCTACCTGGAGAATTTGCTGATTCCGGACTTTATTATTAATCAGATGTTTATTAACGGGGCTTACTATCAGCCAACGTTCTTGTATGAATCCATTTGGAATCTGCTCGGGGTCGCTCTCCTTCTATATTTAAGGCGTGTGAATCTCCGCCGCGGGGAACTGTTCATTTCATACTTGATTTGGTATTCTGTAGGAAGGTTCTTTATCGAAGGTATACGGACAGATTATCTATTGATTTTCGGTGTGCTCAAAACAGCCCAAGTGGTTTCTGTGTTAACGATTATTGGGGGAATTATCCTCATCATCTACCGCAGAAAGACCGGTCTTTCCGATAAACGGTATTTGGATAATGAAGAGGAGAAAAAACCGTCTCCTAAAAATAAAGGCAGGCAAAATCCGCGTAAAGGCGGAAAAAAGAAAAAGTAGCCAAGACATCCATTAAGGAGGCTGGAACAGATGAATACGTTAAAACAAGGTTTGAAAACCGGTCTCCTGACTACATGGAAACTCGGGAAAATTATTTTTCCGATTACGTTAATTGTCACTATGCTGAGTCAGACGTTTGTTATGGACTGGTTAACGCGGATGATGGCACCGATGATGGGGTTTATAGGCTTGTCCGGTGAATCGGCTATCCCGCTCGTCCTTGGAAATGTCCTTAATCTCTACGCGGCTATCGGCGCCATGCTGACCATGGACCTTACGGTGAAACAAGTTTTTATACTGGCAGTCATGCTGTCTTTTTCTCATAACTTATTCGTAGAATCAGCTGTTGCCAAGCAAGTAGGGCTGAAAATATGGGTGGTTTTGCTTGTTCGTATTGGTCTGGCTCTTGTTTCAGCCTGGCTAATCCACATTTTTTGGCAGGGCGGAAGTGAAAAAGCGAGCTACGGATTTGTGCCTTCCGGGGGAACAGAGAATATTGAAGGTTACGGAGCCATTGCCCTTTACGGGATGGAGAGCGCTATAATAGGCATTCTCCAGCTGGCGGCCATAGTTATTCCGATAATGGTTTTCATTCAGATTATGAAAGACTTGCAATGGCTTCAGGTCTTTTCTAAGTGGATGACGCCATTTACAAAAGTGCTGGGAGTGAAACCAAATACGTCTACCACGCTTGCGGCGGGGCTGACGTTCGGCCTTGCTTACGGTGCAGGTGTCATGATTCAGGCAGCGAAAGAAGACGGTGTAAGCAAGAAAGATCTTTATTTAGTATTTATTTTTCTTGTGGCCTGCCACGCAGTTATTGAAGACACGCTGCTGTTTGCACCTCTCGGCATTCCGCTATGGCCTCTCCTGCTCGTAAGACTCGTGGTGGCTATACTGCTTACTGTCACCGTAGCCTTTGTCTGGAACAGGCTTGAGAAAAAACAGGAAAATGAAGAGACTGAAACGGCCTCGGTGTCTTATTCACAACGTTCGTAAAAGATTTTGACAGCTGGGAAAGGATGCATAAATAATGACGAAAAAAATAGATACACTATTATTTGATTTGGACGGCACATTAATTAATACGATCGATTTAATTGTCGCCTCGTTTCTGCATACGATGGAGACGTATTACCCGGGAGAGTACTGCAGGGAAGATGTGATTCACTTTATAGGACCGCCCCTTTCTGAAACTTTTACTAAACTCGATCCTTCTAAAGTGGAGGACATGACGAGGACTTACCGGGCATTTAACCACGAGAAGCACGATGAGCTTGTAGAAGAGTATGAAGGTGTAAGAGAAACCTTGGAAATCCTTCACGAAAACGAATTTAAAATGGCGGTTGTCACGACAAAACGCAGGGAAACGGCTGTTAAAGGATTAAAGCTGCTGGAAATGGAAAAATTCTTCCCTGTTGTTGTCTCGCTTGATGATGTCACTAACTATAAACCGGATCCGGAACCTCTTGAAAAAGCATTGAACGGCCTCAACTCTTCAGCTGAAAAGGCTGTGATGGTAGGTGACAGTGAACATGATATTCTCGGAGGCAAAAACACAGGCACACAAACAGCCGGGGTAGCCTGGAGTGTTAAGGGCAGGGAGCATCTGGAGTCCTATAAACCGGACGTAATGCTCAATCATATGCCGGATTTACTTGATTTTCTCGGAATTAAGAACAGCGTGAAGCAAAATTAAATTCGTCTGAGGCAGGTGGGCATGATGGGACGCAACACAGAGCGCCATCCCGTAAAAGAAGCCAATTCATTATGGCAAGTCTATAAAACGGTTCCTTTCCTAAAAGTGGTCAAAAACTTTATCGTTATCCAGCTGGCCCGCTATACTCCCTTTTTGTCTATGAAAAACTGGCTTTACCGGACCTTCCTGCGCATGAAAGTAGGCGATCAGGCGGCGGTCGCTCTGATGGTGATGATGGATGTGATGTTTCCCGAGAGAATATCAATTGGGAAAAATTCTGTTATAGGGTATAACACGACCATACTGGCTCATGAATATTTAATTGATGAATACCGGCTCGGAGATGTTAACATTGGGGATAATGTGATGATCGGAGCAAATACGACTATCCTGCCTGGCGTGACAATTGGCGATGGCGCCATCGTCTCAGCCGGCACGCTTGTCCATAAAGATGTTCTGCCCGGCACATTCGTCGGAGGCAACCCGATGCAGACAATCAGGACAAAAGAACAAATGCAGAAGCAGCGGCCCATGTAAAGCCGCTGCTTTTTTGTAAATAACTGGGGGGTCTGACCCCCCAGTTATTTCCTGGAACGTTTTTCTGTTGACTCGAGGGGGATTCCCTTGTAGACTACTAAATAAGGTCTTTATCACTCTATCACATTAGTGAGATAAAGCGAAAGCCGGAATTTTATAATTAAATCCTCAAAAACTGTCAGGGGAAAATACGTATGATACATAAGGCATAAGAGGTGTGAGAGCAGATTATGTTCTCCTGGTAAGAAGACAGATAAGCTTTATGAGATAAGGAAGGTGGGCAACACTATGTCAAAGTTATTTATGTTCGAGAAACCGCTCGGGATGCGTGATACCCTTCCTGAGTTATATCAATTGAAAAGACAAGTGAAAGACGCTATATCGAGCGAGGTGTCTCTCTGGGGGTATGAACCAATTGAAACACCGACGCTTGAATTTTATGAAACGGTAGGAGCCGCCTCAGCCACCCTTGACCAGCAGCTGTTTAAACTGCTTGACCAGCAGGGGAATACGCTCGTTTTGCGGCCGGATATGACAGCGCCGATTGCCCGTATTGCAGCCTCTACTTTAAATCAAGCCGACCGGCCTTTAAGACTCACTTATGACGCGCCTGTATTCAGAGCTCAGCAGCGTGAAGGCGGAAAACCGGCAGAATTCGAACAGGTAGGAGTGGAACTGATTGGCGACCAGTCAAGCAGTGCCGACGCGGAAGTAATTTCGCTTATGATGGCCTCACTTGAACGGGCAGGGACCGCATCTTACCGGATTGCTGTAGGCCATATTGGTTTTGTGAACGCTCTTCTTCGTGAAGTGCTTGGAAATGACGAGCGCGCCGGACGGTTCCGCCGTTATTTATATGAAAAAAATTATGTAGGCTTCAGACAGGAAGTTGAAAAGCTCCCGCTCTCTTCTATTGATAAGCGCCGGCTCTTCCAGCTGCTCAGATTAAAAGGCGGACCGGAAATCCTCAGTCAGGCAGATGAGCTTGTGGAATCCGCCGAAGCGAAAGAGGCTCTTCAGCAGCTGAATAACTTAATTTCTATTCTTGAGTCTTACGATCTCTCAGACAAACTGATTATTGACTTAAACCTGGTAATGCATATGAGCTATTATACAGGCACTGTTTTTGAAGCGTACAGTGAAGGTTTGGGGTACCCTGTCGGCAGCGGGGGCAGGTATGACCAGCTGCTCGACCAGTTTGACCACCACGAACCGGCTACCGGGTTCGGGCTCAGACTTGACCGCCTGACTGAAGCGCTCGGGAAAGAAAAAGAGCCAGTCACAAAAGACACGTGTCTTATTTTCAGCCATGACCGCCGAAAAGAGGCCATGCAAAAAGCTAAACAGCTGCGCCAGGATGGACAGGCGGTTGTCATGCAGGAACTGACAGGGGTTAAAGATGTCGATGCCTACTCTGCACAGTTCCAGGACGTTATTTACTATATTGGCACCAATGGAAATGGAGGTGCGTCTAAATGAGCAATGAAAATCTGACAGTTGCGATGCCAAAAGGCCGTATTTTTGACGAAGCAGTGGAGTTACTAAGAAAAGCAGGCTATTCTCTCCCGCCGGAATTTGAAGAGTCCCGGAAGTTAATAATAGAAGTACCTGAGGCAGGCATGCGATTTATTCTCGCCAAACCAATGGACGTTCCGACTTATGTGGAACACGGCGTAGCGGATGTCGGGGTCGCTGGGAAAGATGTCATGATAGAAGAAAAACGGGACATTTACGAAGTTCTCGACCTTAAAATCAGTGCGTGCTATATGGCGGTGGCCTCTTTGCCGTCTTACAACCCGAATTCTGAAGTAGCCCCTAAAATTGCTTCTAAATATCCGAACCTGACGAGCGAATACTTCCGCGAACAGGGGGAACAAGTCGAGATTATAAAGCTGAACGGTTCAATTGAGCTCGCACCGATTATCGGGCTTGCGGACAGAATCGTTGATATTGTCTCTACAGGCCAGACGCTGAAAGAAAACGGACTTGTGGAACTTGAAACAATGATGCCTATTACGTCACGTTTTATTGTGAACCCTGTCAGTTACCGGACAAAATCTGCTGAAATTGATGAGATGGTCGACCGGCTGGCTGATGTGATTGCTGCAAAAGAAGGGAGAGAGTGACCCGATGAAAATTATCCCGCTCCGAGAAGATGTGTCTTTAAAACGGTCAATTGACCAGGGAACAGAAAAGCAGCGCCAGTCCGTTGTTTCCATCTTACAGGATGTTAAAGAAAGAGGAGATGCTGCACTCAGGCATTACACTAACGAATTTGACGGTGTGGACCTGCCGGAAACCCGTGTTTCTGCTCAGGAGATAGAAGAAGCTTATACGGCTGTCAGTGATGAAACGTTGGAGATTATCCGTGAAGCGATTGATAATATCCGTGATTTTCACGAGCGTCAGGTCCAGCAGTCGTGGATTACGACCAAAGAAGACGGCACCATGCTTGGCCAGAAGGTCACTCCTCTTGAGGCAGCAGGTGTCTATGTGCCCGGGGGACGGGCAGCCTATCCATCCTCGATTATTATGAACGTCGTTCCCGCCCAGGTCGCTGGGGTCAGACGGATCGTCATGACTTCTCCGCCGCAGAAAAACGGCAAGCTGTCTGATATTGTACTTGTTACAGCCAATGAGCTGGGAGTAAAAGAAATATTTAAAACAGGCGGAGCACAGGCCGTTGGTGCGTTAGCTTACGGAACGGAAACCATTAACCCTGTTGATAAAATCGTCGGGCCTGGAAACATCTTCGTCGCTCTGGCGAAACAGCTTGTTTTCGGAACAGTTGATATCGATATGATTGCAGGGCCAAGTGAAGTGGCCATTCTTGCTGACAGGACAGGGAAGCCGTCTTACATAGCCGCTGATCTTCTCTCGCAGGCAGAGCACGATCCAATGTCTTCTGCTGTCCTTGTCACTGACAATAAAGAGCTGGCCGAAAAAGTATCTGAAGAAGTAACAAAACAGCTTGAAACACTGCCGAAAAAAGACATCGCAAAGGCATCAATTGATGACTACGGGGCTGTATACGTGGCGGAAACGATGGAACAGGCTATCGAAGCGGTCAATGAGCTGGCTGCCGAGCATCTCGAAGTACACACCGAAGATCCCTGGGCCATCCTTCCGCAAATCCGCCACGCAGGAGCAATCTTTCTAGGCGAAAACAGTTCCGAGCCTGTCGGAGACTATTTTGCAGGCCCGAACCATGTCCTGCCGACCAACGGTACCGCACGGTTTTCCAGTCCGTTGAATGTGGAAGATTTCACTAAAAAATCGAGTATCATTTCATACAGCAAAGAAGCCGTCAAAAACAACGGTAGAAAAATAGCGGCTTTTGCCCGCCTCGAAGATTTAGAAGCCCATGCGAGGGCTGTGGAAAAACGATTGGAGGAATACAATGACTAACCGCCAGGCATCAAAATCACGTAAAACAAATGAGACAGATATTCAGCTGAATTTTACAATCGACGGTGAAGGGAATGCCGATTTAAGAACTGACGTGCCGTTTATGACACATATGCTTGACTTGTTTACCCGCCACGGCTTGTTTGACTTATCATTAACAGCCAAGGGTGACACGGAAATAGACGACCATCATACGACAGAAGATATCGGCATTGTGTTAGGTGAAGCTTTAAAAGAAGCCTTGCAGGATAAAAAGGGTATTCGCCGCTACGGTAATGCGTTTGTTCCAATGGATGACGCCCTTGCCCAAGTTGTCATTGACTTAAGCAACCGCCCGCACTTTGAGCTGCGCGGAGATATTCCCCAGGCGAAAGTCGGTACATTTGATACAGAGCTTGTAGAAGAGTTTTTATGGAAGCTTGCTCTGGAAGCCCGGATGAACCTGCATGTGATCGTCCATTACGGGACGAATACGCACCATATAATTGAAGCGGTCTTTAAAGCACTTGGCCGTGCCCTTGATGAGGCGACTCAGCTTGACCCGCGGGTTAAAGGAGTCCCTTCAACGAAAGGAAGTTTATCATGATCGGGATTATTGATTACGGGATGGGCAATCTGCACAGTGTAACTAAAGCGCTGGAGCGGCTTGGCCATCAGCCGTTTTTATCAGAGGAGCCAGAAGAGCTGGCAAAAGCATCCAAACTGATTCTTCCCGGGGTCGGCTCATTCAGGGACGGAATGGCAGAGCTGGAAAAGAGGGGCCTGACACCTTTTATTAAACAATGGGCAGCGGATAATAAACCCCTTTTCGGAATTTGTTTAGGAATGCAGCTTCTGTTTGAAGAGAGTGAAGAAAACGGTAAAACCCAGGGCCTCAAAATTCTCCCGGGGCATGTCCGCCGTTTTAAAAACGGAGATTATAAAGTGCCACATATGGGATGGAACAGACTGAATTTCGAGCAGCCGGAGCATCCTGTTCTGGATAAAGTTCCTGATGGCCACGTCTATTTTGTCCACTCTTACTTTGTCCAGGAAGGATCACCGGAAGTACTCGTGGCAACGGCGGATTATGCCGGAGAGAGGGTGCCGGCGGTGGTCGGACGAGGTGAAATATGGGGAGCACAGTTTCATCCTGAAAAAAGCAGTGTCCTCGGTATGCGAATGCTGAAAAATTTTATCGACAAAGAAGGAGTGGCGGACCATGACTGACTTTACTATTTATCCTGCAATAGATATTCGCGGAGGAAAATGCGTCCGTCTTCTTCAAGGAGATTATGATAAAGAGACAGTCTACGGCGATTCCCCGTTTGCAATGGCTTCAAGCTTTGAGAAAAAAGGCGCGAAGTGGATCCATATGGTGGATTTAGACGGTGCTAAAAAAGGAGAGCCTGTTAATCACACAGAAGTTCTTCGGGCTGCTTCCGAATTGGACGCGAGCGTACAGGTGGGCGGAGGCATAAGGACCCCGCAGGATGTGAAGACGTATTTGGAAGCGGGTGTCTCCCGTGTCATACTGGGCAGTTCGGCTATCTCGGACCCCGGGTTTGTGAAAGAGATGCTTAATGAGTATGGAGGCGCACGGATTGCTATCGGAATAGATGCGCGTGACGGTTATGTGGCGACACACGGCTGGCTTCAGACATCAGAAGTGAAAGCTGAAGAACTCGGTGCTGAGCTGGCGGCACAGGGAGCAGAAACATTCATTATGACGGATATTTCACGTGATGGGATGATGTCAGGACCGAATGTGGAAGCTATTGCGAACCTTGGTAAAGCGACAGGGAAGCAAGTAATCGCTTCAGGCGGGGTCAGCAGCATGAATGATTTGAAAGAACTGATCACCCGGAAAAATGACGGCATAGCCGGAGCTATTATCGGAAAAGCATTATATACTGATAAAATCCGCCTTGAAGACGCCGTAAGGGAGGTGCGCTGATAATGCTTACAAAGCGTATTATTCCGTGTCTTGATGTTAAAGAAGGCCGGGTCGTAAAAGGCGTGCAATTTGTCAATCTCCGTGATGCCGGTGATCCGGTTGAACTTGCAGCTTTTTATGATGAACAGATGGCGGATGAATTGGTGTTTCTTGATATTTCTGCTTCCCATGAAGGCAGGGAAACAATGGTCGATGTGGTGGAAGAGGTCGCGGGAAAACTTGCTATTCCGTTTACTGTAGGCGGAGGGATAAACACAGTGGCTGACATGAGGCGCATTCTCCGGGCCGGCGCTGATAAGGTATCCCTTAATACAGCTGCTGTCAAACGGCCTGAACTGATCCGTGAAGGCGCTGATTTTTTTGGAACCCAGTGTATCGTCGTCGCTATTGATGCGAAGTGGGACGATGAGTTGTCTTCCTGGCGCGTATATACGCACGGCGGACGTACGCCAACCGACCGGGAAGTAACGGCGTGGGCGAAAGAAGCAGTGGCCCAGGGAGCGGGGGAGATTTTACTGACAAGTATGGACGAAGACGGAGAAAAGTCAGGATTTGATGTGTCTCTTACGAAAACTGTTAGTGAAGCTGTGTCTGTCCCAGTCATTGCCTCAGGAGGAGCCGGCAATCAGGAACATTTCTATGAGGTGTTTACCGAAGGGAAAGCTGATGCAGCACTTGCCGCCTCCATTTTTCATTATCGCGAAACGTCTGTAGCTGAAGTGAAGAAGTATTTAAAAGAGAAAGGGCTGGAAATTCGATGACCGAACTGTCTTTTGATAAAAACGGGCTCATTCCGGCCATCGTACAGGACCATCAGTCAAAACAGGTCCTGACGCTGGCGTATATGAATGAAGAGTCACTGAACAAAACAATGGAAACAGGAGAAACGTGGTTTTACAGCCGTTCCAGGCAGGAGTTATGGCATAAAGGAGCCACCTCCGGAAACACTCAGAAAGTTAATGAAATACGGTATGACTGTGACCAGGACGCACTGGTTATCCTTGCTGAACCGGCAGGTCCCGCCTGCCATAAAGGGGACTACAGCTGTTTTTCAGAGACGCTCTGGACAGCCGGCGATGTGAACAGTCCTGCAGATGCTTTAGAGAAAGAGAACTCTTCTTCAACAGACCAACAGGACAGGTTTGCCATTTTCAATGAACTGGAGAGTGTCATTGCAGCCCGGGAAGCGGAGCGCCCTGAAGGCTCTTACACGACTTACCTATTTGAGGAAGGCGTCGATAAAATTCTGAAAAAAGTCGGCGAAGAAGCGTCAGAAGTGATTATCGCTGCTAAAAACAGGGATAAAGAAGAGCTGACTTGGGAAAGTGCCGACTTACTGTACCATTGGCTCGTTCTTCTGCGTGAACAAAACCTTCCTATCGATGATGTTCTTAGACGGTTAGCCGACCGCCATTCCGGTAAAAAATAGCAGCCGGTCTTTTTAATGACAAAACCCTGAAGCAGCTTTCAGCTGCCTCAGGGTTTTAGTGTTGTATGGCCTGTCAGGCGTTTTTACCGAGTTCGGCTTCTTCAGAGTGTTTCTTAATGAGATCCGCAGTGAGCTGGCCTGAAAGAGTTACCATCGGTACCCCGCCTCCCGGGTGGGTCGAACCACCGGTAAAATAAAGGTTTTCGTAAACCGAGCTTTTTGAAGGGATTTTAAACCCGCCATTCGTCCCTTTATTAGAAGCGATCCCGTAAATTGAGCCGCCAGTGGAACCGTATAACTCTTCAAGAGTATCCGGCGTAAATTCATACTCAAATTCTATCGAATCACGCAAACCTTCCATGCCCATCCGTTCCAGCTTATCAAGGATGACTTCCCGGTATTTATCCCAGTCAGCTTTTTTCTTCATAGCTGTCTTAGGAGGCACATGGGTCAGCACGAATAAATTCTCTTTCCCCTGAGGCGCCTGGCTTGGATCCGATTTAGAAGAGATACCAATGTAGACAGTCGGATCATCCGCAGGAACTCCTTTCTCAAATATCTGCTTAAATTCCTTCTCAGGATCTTCAGAGAAAAAGAAATTATGATGCTTGAGATTTTTAAACTCTTTGTTGACACCGAGTAATAGAACTTGCCCTGAAACAGTCGGATCAAACGTTTTTGTAAGCTGTTTTATTTCTTTTTTAGTACGGCTGTTTTTAGGGAGGAGCGTTTTATACGCCGGGATGACTTCGAGATTCGACACTACGACATCTGCCTCGAAAAACTCGCCTTCTTCAGTAACAACGCCTTTAGCCGTTCCTTCTTCTTCCACAACGTGTGAAACGGGGCAGTCTGTATGAACCTCCGCCCGAAGTTCATCGAGTACAGCTTTCATGCCTTTCGCAATGTTATACATGCCGCCTTTAACATAGTATATTCCAAGGCCGAGCTGGACGTAGACAAGCTGGTTAAGTATGGCCGGGGCCTGATATGGATTAGAACCGACATACATAACGAAAAAGTTAAAAAGCTGTTCCAGATGCTTGTTTTTAAAATGCTTCTTTGTTCCGTCTGCTACTGTATGGAAAGGGTCCATAGCAAGCAGTTCTTTTAGTGTATGCTGAGCTTTTAGTTCTTTTAAACCTGTAATGCTCGTCTTGTAAAAGCTTTTCATACAAATATCGTACATATCCTGTGAATATGCAAGAAATTTCATAAACGATGAATCAGGGTCAGGCTTTACTTTCCGCATTTCTTCCAGCATTTCCGGCAAATCGGATAACACATCAATACTTGTCCCATCCTCATAAAACGTCCGCCACTGCGGTTCAATACGTTCTATCTCAATGTAATCTTCCAGCTTTCTATGGACGCTTTCAAAAAGCTGCTCAAGAACCCATGGCATCGTTAAAATAGAGGGACCGGTATCGAAAGTATATCCTTTTCCTGAGCGGCGGTTTAACTTTCCGCCTATGTTTTCATTTTTCTCCAGAACAGTCACATCGTAGCCGTCTCCTGCCAATCGGATTGCAGAAGAAAGACCGGCCAGTCCTGCCCCAATCACCACAGCTTTCTTTTTATGCTGCATGACATGCACCTCCACTAATATAAAATTATGAATTAATCAGTATAAAAAAGGGATGAGCCGGTATCGTGAACCTGCCCAGTCTTTATACTCTTCACCGAATGTTTCTGTCAGCATTTTTTCTTCCAGTCTTATACGTCTAAGTAAAAAAGGCATAAAAACAATAAATACAAGTAACAGCCCGGCTATGCTCCCCATCGATGTACTAATTCCAAGGAGGATAAAAAATAATCCGGTATACAATGGATGACGCATCATGCGGAAAGGACCCGAGCTGACGATCGTATCCTCTTCCGCCACATTAACATGGCGTGTGAACTGCTTTCCAAGCTTAATTATTCCCCAATAACGGAGCCCCGTCCCGGTCCCGTAAATAAGGAGGCCGACCCATAACACCAATGAAGACTCTATAAGCCAGATATTCAGTTCCCTGGAAAAGACGGAGGCAGTTATGACTGCCAATACTGAAAGAAGAATTCCTGAAAACGTAAAGGTTTCTTCAGATTTTTTCTTCTCGCCTGGTTTCCGGTTTCTAAAGACAATAAATTCAGCGAGCCAGATAAAAGTAATAATGAAAAAAATGATGTTATGAATAGTCATTTCTATCCTCCCTGTTTTTATACTCAACGGAAAATTCAGAGCTGTGAAAGAAATAAGTATAAAAAGTTCAAAGATTATAATGGGACTTGGCGGTAAGCTTTCTAATACCAGGCGGTTTAAGGGAAGATAATAAGGCGAAACTGTTAAAAGACTCTAATATAGTTAATTACCCTTTCAAAAAATTCTTAATCTTATATTTTGATGCTTCTTCTTCGGATAAAAGCCGAGCCGCGTTGTCCGTTCATTGTCTCCGTGTTATACTTCAACTAGGTTAAGGCGAAAATTGGAGAAAAAAGTCAAATTAACGTATAGAATTTTGTATAAATGAAATGGAGGCACGTTGAATGCCAGGTATAGAAACGAAGGAAAAAAAGGGACAGGTCATTCCTTTTATACAGGATGGCGGTTACTTTTATAAAAAAGGAATTGAAGCATACCAGAATCAGCAAATCGAACGTGCTGTACAATATTTTAAACGGGCGATCCGTGTTGAACCGGAAGAACCGGTATTCAGCTGCCAGCTGGCTATTGTTCTATCTGAAAGAGGAGAGTATGAAGCCTCGAATGACTATCTGACTAAAATAAAGACTGATATTGATCCTTCGATGAGTGAATGCTATTTCTTTCTGGCTAATAATATGGCACATCTCGGAAAGTTGGAAGAAGCTAAAGAGAATCTTGAGGTATATTTAAAAATTGACGAAGAAGGCGAATTTTCTGAAGACGCGGAATCCCTTTTAGATATGGTTAATAATCAGCTGAGGGAATCTGGAGAGAAGGTTATCCCTGCCAAAGAGAAGCTGGATGATTTTCATTTTATCGGCCTTCTGAACAGCGGCAGATATGCGGAAGCCGAAGAAGAGGCAAGAAAGCAGATGGCGGCAGTCCCATCACACTGGAATCTTTATGTGTATCTGGCTGAGGCTTTAATGTACCAGAACAGGCAGAAAGAGGCTGAACAGATACTGAAAGATTTATTAGTTAAAGATGAACCGAATTTCTTAGCCCAGTGCCAGATGGCCGTGCTTCTTTACCAGAATAACGATCCCCAGGCATCAGTATGGATCTCTAATATCATTAATTTAAGGCCGATGGATCACTTTCACTGTTACTTTCTCGGCAGAAGCCTCCTCTTCGCAGGGGAGTACCAGAAGGCGTATGAATGGTACGCTAAGCTGCTGAACAAAAAACTTCTTCCTGGATTCCATGATTTTTACCACCAGATGGCGTTACTATCATGGCATACCGGTAATAAAGAGGCAGCAAGGAACTTGTGGGTAAGCATCGAGTCGGAAGAACCGGAAAAGAAGCAGCTGACTCAAACGTTTATTAAAGAAATAGATAACGGAAACGAGCCGCCCCGTGATATCAGCCGGTTTCTTTACCGGTGATTGAGCACAGGGAAGTTTAACTAATAGGGCTGGGACAAAAGAATAGGAACCTAAATGAGGTCCGGACAAAATCTTACGAATTTTGTCCGGATGTTTTTTTTGATAAAAGCTGAGATTTCAGTCCGCCAGGTGGAGGCTTGCCCAGGGGCTTGTCTACAGCTAAATCCAACTCAGCCTAAAGCTTCGTTGAATTGGATCTTCAGACTGCGCTATTCCCTTAGGCGTCCCCACCTTATGTCCTTCAATTACCGTGCTATTGAATAAAGCTGAGGTTTCAGTCCGTCAGGTGGGTGCTTGGTCTTTTTGTTTAAGGGATATTCGCAAGCTGTGGTGCTGAATCAGTGGGGGATCTCCGCCCGTGCATATAAAAAAGGCTGCCTCAAGGTCAGACATGTGGGCAGCCCCTGTTTTTTTCTGATTCAGCCTCCTTTGTCCCGTTCTTTTACTCTTTTATAATATAGTTTAACGGCCATTCCTCTGTCCCTTTTTTTACAGTCCTGTATTTCCCGCGGTTCCTCTTGCTCCTTTTTCCGGCTCTGTTAAGTCGTCTTTTAGTTAATTTATCTTTTTTCTTTGCCCTTTTAATTTTTCGGTCATCCCGTTTTGAGGTTCTCTTTTGAGGTTTTTCGGGAACTTCACTTGAGCTTGGGACCTTATTTACTTCTTTATTCGGACCTTTATCCGACTTTTGAAAACTGTTCATTTCGTTAGGTGAAAATCCAGCTGTATTTTGAAAAATATTGTTTTTGGTATCGGAACAAGTTTGAGAACCTGGAATCGTACACCGGTTAGTTCCTTCAGACTCTTTTTTGACAGACATTTGGAGCTTTTCCTGCTCAAGCCAGTAATCCAGTTCGGGAGTGTCCCATTCCTTATAAGTTTCAGGGGCCGACTCTTTAACCTGCTCTATAAAGGAGAAGAGGAAATGTCTTTCGGCCAGGTTTTCAAACAGTTCAACAGGTATCTTCTGGTCGCGCGCAAACGAGTAGACATGATCAATCACTTTAAAGCCATTTGCTGTAATGATCGTATGGCGAAGCGGCGCATCAATCTGTTTAAAGCCTGCCTTCTTCATAGTGGTCAGGATGTTCAGTAATCCTGTCGCCACTTCTTTTGAAAGAACGCGCTGCTTTTTGAGATAACTGTTTAGATCCGGTCCTAAAAGATATTCCATAACAGTATAATTTGAATCTGTCTCATACACTTTCGGAATAAAGGACAAATGTTGGGAGGACACAAGGACCTTCTGTTCCTGTTCCGCATGATTTGGTTTGCCGTAAATTTTTACACATTTATCGTCGTCAATCCGGAAGACTGCCCCTTGGTGCCCTTTTCCGACAAAAGGCAATGAAATAGCACTGTCAAACTTCACACCTTTTCCTGATCCGCCGGACTCTACCGGTATATTCCTGAAGTCAATTTTATTTCTGTCATAATAACTCTTCCATTCTTTGTACATTTCCGGCTCAAGTTTTTCAACATGCATTAAAAAAGACTCTTTTAAAAGAATATAATTTAAGTCTCTTAATAATTTGAGCGGAACCGGGTGGTCTCTTTTAAAACCGTTAACATGATCCACCACTTTAAACTCTTCATTCTCCATCACAAATATATGGCGTAAAGGGGCATCAATCATAGTAAATCCCGTTTCTTTCAGCTGTTTCAATATGCTGAGAAGCTTTTTGACAATGGATTCCGGCATAAACATCCCATTTTTCAAATAAGCCTTTAAATCAGGGCCGTCAAAATACTCCATAACGATATAATTTGTGCCTGTTTCATAAACTTCCGGCATAAAAGATAATTGTCTGCCTGCTTCAATAGCTTCCTGTTCCATTTTCGCCTGCACCGGGTCTATAAACAGTTTGACACATTTTTTTTCAGACAATTTAAAGACAGCTCCCTGGCTTCCTTTTCCTACGAGCGGATAAGAAGTAGGGTTATCAATCTCTAATTCTTTTTCTCCTTTCCTTACGGAAATGGATTTAAAATCATCCATAGTTACCACCTTCCTGTAATCATTGTGCTAACGCTTATTTCTTTCCTAAGATTTCATCATAAAATTCAGCCTGCTGGCGAAGCTGTGCTTTCTGGTCAAACTTTTGTTCAATTTTAAGCCGGGCAGCATCAGTGAATGTTTTCCATTTTGATCTGTCTGTCAGCATAAACTCAAGGGCCTCCGCCAGTTCATCCACGCTGTGTTCCTGAACGAGTATGCCTTCTTTGTCATGGGTAACTAACTCAGGAATGCCGGCATGAGAAGTTGAAATAACGGGCAAACCAAACGCCATCGCTTCTTTCAATGTATTAGGGATTCCTTCCACATCTCCATTTGACGCCTCACAGCTGGCTGCGCAAAACAAATCTGCATTTCTCATATGCTCTTGTAATTCATCTTTTGGCAGATGCTTTAACAGCTGAAAAGAGTCTCCAAGATTAAGCTGAGTGGCTAAAGAGGCGATATATTTTTCGCATTTGCCGCTTCCTATCAGCGTCAGTTTAGACTGAGGAAACTTATCTCTTATTTTATTGAATGCTTCCATTAGAATATGGTGGCCCTTCTTTTCTACCATTCTCCCAATGGATAAAATGTTGGCCGAAGATTCTCTGTAAGTTGGCTGATAAGTGTACTTGCCGAGATCTACTCCTCCGTATAATACTTTCATCTTTTCTGAAGGACAGCCCCAATTGGCTATTCTTTCTCCCAGATAATTGCATACGGGGAAGAAACTTTCACCTTCTTCAAACAGTTTTCTCATATTTGGGAGATAACCGACACGTTCTTCAGCCAGTGTCGCGTCCACCCCGCGTATGCTCGTCACGAGAGGAAGGTTTGTTTTCTTTTTAAATGGCATTAATAGTAAACCAAGCTGCCCGTGATGCGCATGCAAAAGTGAAATATTATTTTTCCTGATGTGTTCTTTCGGGGATAATATTTCATTCAGGTAATGAACTCTTTCATTTAACAAAGACATATCCGTCATATATTTCGGCTGCCGGACCAAGTGGATGTAATCATATCCGGGCACTTCCCTGATCTGAGGGATATACTGGGTGGGATCCACTCTTAAATTTAAGTGCATAACAGTAGGCATAAGATCCTGCTCCTTTCAAAACTTATAATTTCTCAGGGTTTCCAATTATGCTATGCACAGCAACTTGAATAAGCGTGGACAGCCACACACTAAATACAAAATAGTAAAAAAGTTTTCCGGTTTCCTTATTAATAGCAAAATTCGATAACAGGAAGACGCCCGGCTTAATCACTGTGATTAAACCGGGCGTCTTGTTTTTTTACAAAGATAGTTTTAAGCGGATTTCTCTTAAACCGCTAAATTAGATTGACCGGACAGGTTAAGTGCCGTTTCCAATAGAGGATCTGACCATATATTAAAAGCATAACGCCGGGAGGAGGGATAAGGACATGAAGGTATTATTCATAGGAATGGGATATGTCGGCACGACTACCGGGCTGGTCCTTGCTGAGCATGGCCATACCGTTACAGGATTCGATATAGATCAGAAAAAGATAGATTCATTAAACCAAGGTAACGTTTATTTCTATGAGCCCGGCTTGCAAAAAATTCTGAGCAGTCATTTAAATAAAAATGTCTTTTTTACAACTAACCTTAAAAAAGCTGTCGAACAGAATGACCTTATTTTTATAACTGTCGGAACTCCGTCACTTGCTAACGGAAGTGCTGATCTGAGCTATGTGAAAGATGCTGCAAAGATGATAGGCAAATATATAAACTCGGAAAAGACAGTCGTCCTGAAAAGTACGGTGCCAATTGGAACAACAGAAAAAGTACAGAAATGGATAGAAGAGGCCGCTCAAAACAACTCACCCGTTAAGACAGTTATGAATCCGGAATTTTTAAGAGAAGGAAGCGCGCTGGAAGATGCCCTTCATCCAGACCGTATTGTCATAGGAACCCATGACCGGAAAGCAGCCAATCAGCTGCGTATGCTTTATCAAAACTGGTCATGTCCGGTAATTGAAACAACACCGAAAGCTGCTGAAATGATTAAGTATGCGTCAAATTCATTTCTTGCTGCTAAAATTTCTTTTATTAATGAAATGGCCAAACTGTGTGACAAACTTCAGGTCAATATTCAGGACGTGGCACACGGAATGGGGCTTGATCCCCGGATTGGTCCTCACTTTTTAAAAGCAGGGCTGGGATACGGAGGGTCATGTTTTCCTAAAGACGTTAAGGAATTAATCTATACAGCGGACTCCTGGGAAAGCCCGTTGGAAATTTTGAATAAAGTAGAGGAAATTAACAGGAACCAGGGCGGCTATTTCATTGAAAAAATAAAGAAAAAACTGGGTTCTTTAAAAGGGAAAAAAGCAGCGTTATTCGGTTTAGCTTTTAAACCTCATACAGATGATACACGGGAGTCGGTTTCTTATTTAATAATGGAACGTTTACTGAAAGAACATGCTGAAATTAAGGTTCATGACCCTGTAGTTGAACTATCTTCTGATTGGACTAATCAGGGAGTTAAGCAATTTAAAGACCCTTATAAAGCTGCAAAATCGGCGGATGTTATTCTGATTTGCACTGATTGGCCCGAGTACGAAGAACTGGATTGGGCCAAAGTACGCCAGCTGGTTGGCAGTCCTAATATATTTGACGGGCGGAATGCCATGAATTCCAGCAATATAAAAAAGCTGGGCTTTTATTACGAAGGAATTGGCTATTTTTAATCAGCTGATGAAACAAAAATAAAAAAGGAGATTGAAGTCATGAAAGGTTTAATTCTCGGGGCAGGCAAAGGAACGAGGTTAAGGCCTTTTACCTATACGCAGCCGAAACCATTATTACCTGTCGCTAATCAGCCAGTGATCCTTTATGGACTAACTCAGTTAATGAAGCTGGGAATTAATGAAATCGGGATCGTTATTCATCCGGAACAGGAAGAGTCCTTCAAACAAGTTTTAAAGTCAGTCAATGACACGGATTTAACTGTCACTTATATTTATCAGACAGAACAGAAAGGGATTGCGCACGCAGTAATGCAGGCGAAGTCTTTTATTGGAGAACACCCATTTGTCCTGTTGCTGGGAGACAACTTAATCTGTGAACCGCTGCTGGCTTTAAGAGATCAATTCAATAAAAAGGGTATTCACAGTACTGTTTTAGTTAAAGAGGTCAGCCAGCCGGAAGATTACGGCATTGCTGAAATAAAAGATAAAAAGATTATAAATTTAGAAGAAAAACCTTCCCGCCCTAAGTCCAATTTAGCTGTAATAGGGGCTTATATATTTACTCCGCAAATATTTAAAGCTATTCAATCTATTGAACCTTCGGCAAGAGGTGAATATGAAATTACTGATGCTATACAGTGGCTCATTGACCACAAGTACCGGGTTAACTATGTCACAACAGGGAAACCGGCCTCTGATGTAGGCACTGTAGAAAGATGGCTTGAAGCTAACAGATGGATGCTTCAGATGGAAAACAAAGAAGGTTTATGCGAGGTTAAAGAAAAAGCTCAAGACTCAATTATTATTCCTCCTGTAAAAATAGGGAAAAACAGTAAAATTAAACAGTCCGTCATTGGTCCGTATGTCTCTGTTGATTCTGGTGCGCAGATCGAAAAATGCAGCATTAGAAACAGTGTGGTGTTAAAAGGCGCCCGGTTGGAAAATGTTCCTTTTGAAATTTCAGACAGTATCGTTGGAGAGGGAGCGAGCGTGTCTGGAAGCCGTGATGATGAATCGCATATAAGCGGCATATTCCCGGATGAGTCTTCCTTAATTATCCCGGATAAACAAACAACTTTTAAGAAGAAAGAGGGAGGAACATGAAAAAGGCGATCGTAACGGGGAGTGCCGGTTTTGTCGGTTCAACACTTACGGAGCGTTTATTAAAGGAAGGTTACACGGTAACCGGGATAGACTGTTTAACGGATAATTACGACAAAAGCATAAAGTTGAAAAATATAGCTCCCTTTAAACATCATAAAAACTTTAAATTTATTAATAAAAACCTTCTTGAGATTGATCTGAAAACGCTGGTAAGTGACCATGATTATGTGTTTCACCAGGCGGGACTGCCGGGAGTCAGGAAAAGCTGGGGGGAGGATTTTCTCCAGTATGTCAGCCATAATATATATGCCACTCAGAAAATACTTGAAGCTGTTAAAGGCAGTCGTGTTAAAAAGATGATTTATGCTTCCTCTTCCTCCATTTACGGCTCCATGAACGGTCCGACCGGGGAAGAAAAGCTGCCCGCGCCGTTTTCGCCGTATGGAGTCACTAAATTATCGGCCGAGCATTTGTGTCACTTATATTATCAAAATTACGGCATACCAGTCGTATCATTAAGGTATTTTACAGTATTCGGACCAAGGCAGAGGCCTGACATGGCAATTCACCAGTTTATAAAAAGTACACTTGAAGAAAAACCAATCACTGTTTACGGAGAGGGAAAACAGACGAGGGATTTCACTTATATAAAAGACGCAGTTGATGCAAATATGAGAGCGATGGCGTTCGGGAAACCGGGAGAGGCATATAATATTGGGGGAGGGTCGCGGGTCGGTTTAATGGACCTTATCACATTGATTGAAAGTGCTGGCGGAAAGAAAGCAAAAGTCATTCATACTCCCGAACAGCCAGGCGATGCGGCGCATACGTGGGCGGATATTGCGAAAGCTGAAAAAGACTTCGGCTACTGTCCGGTATATTCTCTGGAAAAAGGGCTCTATCATCAAACCTCGCACATCCGTACTCTTTATAATTTATAGACTAAACACTATTCTTCTTCCTTCCGGCGCCTCCCCCGGTCTTTACTAACTTGAAGAAAGTTAATTTTTATAGCAGATAAATTTCTAAGTTTCCCGCCTGGAACGACCATAAACAGTGCTTTTTTTAGCCTGTTGGCTTAACCTCTTCCATTCCTGATATATCCCCGCTTAATTTAAACCTGCCTCTTCCGCATATTTAAAATATTCTTCAAAGAGGTAAGGTTTGTATCCTTCCCATGGTTTTTTATAAGTCGTAAAATGAATAATAGAAGGTTCTATTTTAAGGTCGCTGTAACGGAACACTTGATAATTCCATGCCGGGTCTATTTTCAGCCATTTATCGTGAAGCAGGGCATTTAAAGGATCCTGGCTGCATAGTTTAATTTTTGAATGATTTTTTTTAATATAATGCAAAAGATGCTTCGAAATGTTTTGTTCTCTCCACTTTTTCAGATTAATTAACAATACCCCGGCATTAAAATAGCTTGATGTTTCGGGGATGGAGAGATCCTTAAACCTGTGCGTCAGCCCCGGATTTTCCACTGCCCCTACGATATTGCTGCCGAGGTCGTGGTTCCATAAATCAGTAACATCCCCTTTGACGACCATGTCACAATCTAAATAGAGCGCTTTATGAATGGTTTTATCCAGTATGTCAGGAATTGAAAACCTGTAATACGTTTCTTTAGTCAAGTGGCCTGAAGTTTTTAATTGGCTGTAGCGGGACGAGTCAATTTTTAAAAACTTCACCTCACTTTTATACGGACGGATGGCCTGTGTTATTTTTCTCTTATTTTGGAAGGTGAGACGGCTGTCAATGATATAAATGTTAACACGCATGGCACTCTTTTTATTCTTAAGCAGTGAATATAACATGACCGCCAGCGGTTCGGCATATTTGTTATTAGCTGCCGTCACAATGTGGATCGTTTCCATAAATGCCTCCTGTCTGGAAAATGCTGCAAAAATAATTTGTTAA
The DNA here is from genome assembly GCF_021028955.1 of Salipaludibacillus sp. CUR1. Taxonomy (GTDB): domain Bacteria; phylum Bacillota; class Bacilli; order Bacillales; family Salisediminibacteriaceae; genus Salipaludibacillus. Next base: position 106,637 of record NZ_JAIWPE010000057.1, on the reverse strand, counting down.
CCTTTTTTTATTAATTTTTCAATTTTTAAATAGCCGTCTTCTTCTTTATAAAATACCGGCTCATACTCGTTCCCCCATTTTTTTAAATAATGTTCAATAACTTCTCTTCTTAAATAGTTCCTTTTTTCAATGTTGTTAGAAGTGGATAATTGTGAGCGGTGTTTCGTCCGGTTATATAAATAGCGGTCAATAAAATACCAAGGATATTTCTCCATGAGTTTAAGGCAAATTCTCCTGTCTTCCATTATTCTTCCGTCAAATTTATCACTGATGTCCCATCCGCCTACTTCCAGAACAGCTTTAGTCCGGTAACACCTTGGACTAATGATATAAGTAAGATAGGTCAGAAAATCATACTTATCTTTAAACTGCCTGTGCCTGACTTTCTTTTTAACTTTCCACCCGCCTCTTTCTTTAACGTGGATAGCAGTATTTGCATAAAATAAAGCTGTATTTTCGTCGGCTTCCTGAATAGCTTTCGTAAAATGCTCCAGAGTTGATTTGTCCAGCCAGTCATCTGAATCAAGTTGAATAATATAGGGTGTGCTGACGGCTCTGACTGCATGATTCATCACTTGTGAGATGCCGACGTTCTTACTCAGCCTTTTAAAAGTAATTCTGGGGTCTTTTTTAATTAATTTTTTTAAAAAGAGAGGTATATCCTGGTCGGAAGCATCGTCAATTATAAGCATTTTCCAGTTTTTCTCCGTCTGGGTCATAACACTTCTGATTGCAGTGTCAATCATGCGCCACCGGTTGTGAGTCGGAATAACAACCGTAAATAAAGGATTACCCATAATAAAACCATACCTTTCACCAAACGTTAGTTAAGATTTATGTGTCCTGAAGCGAAAATCAACAACATAGTTTAACAAAACCAGGATTTAGAAAAGCTTTTAAGCATAATTCAGTTATTAAAAGAAGTCCGTAATTTTTCTAAATCAGCTAGAAGTTCTGTTGCCGTCCGGTACCTTTTGTCCTTACTGGGATGAATGCCTTTTTCTATTATTTTTTTTGCCAGATCATTTTCTAAAGGGAGGGAAGCGACAGCCAGATCTTTAATATAGTCATTGCTCGTATCGTTAGTGATCAGCTTAATACTCATATATACCGCTCTGTAGAGGTCTTTCATTTCTCCCCGTTTTTTTGAAGCTCTCCCAAAGTCAATTATTTTAATATTGTTGTGTTTATCAATCATGACATTTTTTAAATGAATATCGTTATGGTAGATCCCTTGTTTATGCAAGTCGCAAAGGCCTTTGACAATATTAGTTGTGATTTTAAAAGCTTCCCGTTCATTTAGATTGCCGGATTTCACCAGATATTTCTTTAAAGAGTGCCCGTCGATAAATTCCATAACGAGGTGAGGTTTCTTATTTAAAACAAAGAAGTCATAGCAAATTGGCAAGAAAGAGCTCTTACTATAACTTTTCATTATTTTATATTCATACTTGGCTGTATCCAGCGACTTAAATATTTTTACAGCTACTGTTTTCTTTCTTAACAGATCGAACCCGGTATAAATGTGCCCGTTTTTTCCATTATCTTCAGGCTGCCGTTTAATCATATAAGGATGTCCCTTAATTTTTTCCACGGATCCCCACTCCTTCTGCTCTTATGTATATTCCGGGAGCCCTTAATCGTTTGGGTATTCGCCACAGCTGCATTAAAATATCTTATCAGCTTTGAAGACGGGCAAAGGTTCTCTGTTTATGGTTAAAAAGAATGGCATGGTACGGGGCAATATGTTTAAACTAAAACTGGATGGGATAATCATGGGGTAGTGTGAGCAAGTTTTTGGACATTGCCTCTGTTTTTGAATACTATAGACGTGGAATAAAAATTAATGTGAGTAAAAGTCGCTAGGAGTGAAATCATGAGCGAAGAAAAAATTTATGATGTCGTAATTATTGGTGCAGGACCGGCAGGTATGACAGCGGCTGTTTATACTTCCCGCGCTAACCTGTCAACAGTGATGCTGGAGCGAGGAATGCCGGGAGGCCAGATGGCAAATACGGAAGATGTGGAGAACTATCCAGGCTATGACAGTATTCTCGGCCCTGACCTTTCCACGAAAATGTTCCAGCATGCTCAAAAATTCGGTGCGGAGTATGCATACGGAGATGTAAAAGAAATCATTGACGGAAAAGAGTATAAACGGATTATTACCGGCAATGGAGAGTACAAAGCCCGCTCGATTATTATTACTACCGGGGCCAAGTATAAAGAACTTGGTGTGCCGGGGGAAAAAGAGCTGGGAGGAAAAGGCGTTTCCTACTGTGCCGTATGTGATGGAGCTTTCTTTAAAAACAAAGAGCTTGTCGTAGTAGGCGGCGGCGATTCAGCCGTGGAAGAAGCCGTTTATTTAACACGTTTTGCGAGCAAGGTAACGGTTGTCCACCGACGTGACGAGCTGCGTGCCCAGAAGATTCTGCAGGACCGGGCTTTTGACAATGATAAAATTGACTTTATATGGAGCCATGTGGTCAAAGAAATTAATGAAGAAAACGGTAAGGTTGGAAGTGTGACCCTTGTAAATAAGAAAGACGGGTCTGAACGTGAATTCAAAACAGACGGTGTCTTTATTTATATCGGCATGCTGCCTATTAATGAACCGTTCCTTAACCTTGGCATTACGAACGAAGATGGTTATATTGAGACAAATGAAGATATGGAAACGAAAATTCCGGGCATTTTTGCAGCTGGAGACATCCGTGAAAAAATGCTGCGGCAAATTGTCACAGCAACAGGCGATGGAAGTATCGCTGCGCAGACGGCCCAGCATTATGTTGAAAATCTCGAAGAAGAACTTAAAAACGCAAAAAAAGTATAAGCCATTAAAGGGGCTGAAACAAAAGAACAGGCCCTTAAAGACATCCGGATCATACATGTGGTTCGGATGTCTTTTTAATGTGAATATAAATGCTTCCGGTGAACGAAGACGAGGACGCCCGGAGAGGAGCGATTTTTGCCTGCGACGAGTATCCGCAGTCGCACAGTCTGAAGAAAATCCACTTTCCTGAAGCAATCCTTCGGGAGAGTTTCTATACATGTTAGCGCCAGATTCAACTCAGCCTGAAGCTTTGTAGAACTGGACCTTCTTACTGCGCTATAATCCCTATGGCGTCACCGCTTTCTGTCCTTCGAGCAAATTGTCTGGTGCCTGTACTAATAAAATAAACAACCCTGTTATACTTAATTTGGTCAATTTTGGATGACTCTCTGCCATTGATTAATAAGTAAATTTACAAAAAGTAACCGGTGTTTAACTAACCTGTAACAATGCTGAAATATATTCGCGTTAAGATGTAGTTAGTAATTGACCCCCTTTTTATATATTACTTTTTGGCACGGGCAGAAGCCCGTGCTATTTTTTTGTTTTTTAGTATTGGCGTTGGTCGTTTCAAAAGAGATGTAGTATACTGTTATAAGATTCTGTTATATTTTTCGCCTTAAAAATGATAAAACACATATATTGTAATAAACGGCTTACGGAGGCGATCTTATTGCAGCGTGTATCCAATTGTATATTACGGAAAAACGATCAGGTTCTCTTATTAAAAAAGCCAAGCCGCGGCTGGTGGGTAGCACCGGGCGGTAAAATGGAACTGAGAGAATCTATACTTGAAAGTGCTGTAAGAGAGTATAAAGAAGAAACGGGGATTTCACTTAATAACCCCCGGTTAAAAGGAATCTTTACCTTTGTTATAGAGAATAAAGGTTCTGTGGTAAAAGAGTGGATGATGTTTACATTTAAAGCAACAGAGTTTTCGGGAGATCTCCTGGAACAATCTCCGGAAGGAGAATTAGCATGGGTGCCTGCAGACGCCATTCCAAACCTGCCTATGGCAGGGGGAGACTACATGATTTTTGACCACGTACTGAATAAAGACAGCCTGATTTACGGGACGTTTACTTATAATGAAAATATGGATCTCCTTTCCAGCAATCTGGAGGCTGAAGGAGAACTCATTAAAAAATCTAAAGGCTGATATGAAAGGGGGAGTTTCCTGTGACAGAGAAAGCCTCGGAAAATATTGAATTAGTTATAATCACCGGTATGTCCGGAGCCGGTAAGACGGTTGCAGTACAAAGCTTTGAAGATATGGGATATTTCTGTGTCGATAATTTACCTCCCGCACTTATTCCTAAATTTATTGATTTAGTAGAAGGTTCAGGGGGCAGAATGAAAAAAGTGGCTTTAGTCATTGATTTGAGAGGTCGGGAATTCTTTGATCATTTATTTGAGTCTATAAATGCTATATCTTCAGAATCAAAAGTCACTCCGCAAATTGTATTTTTAGATGCTAAAGATACGGTGCTTGTGAGACGCTATAAAGAAACAAGGAGGTCCCACCCGCTGGCAGACGGGGGAGGGCCTCTTGAAGGGATTACAGCGGAACGGGAAATGCTGGATGACCTGAGAGGACAAGCGCAGATGATTATTGATACAACCGATTTAAAACCCCTCGAACTGAGAGAGCGTATTTTAAACCGGTTCTCTTCAGAATCAAGAGAATCATTTAGTGTTCATGTGCTGTCATTCGGATACAAACACGGCATTCCTATAGATGCAGACCTTGTGTTTGACGTGAGGTTCCTGCCAAATCCCCATTACATCGATCATATGCGGCCGCAGACCGGGCTTGATAAAGAAGTTTCTGATTATGTATTAAAATGGAAAGAAACACAGCAGTTTATAGACAAACTGGATGACTTGCTTCAATATATGCTTCCTCATTATAAACGCGAAGGGAAAAGCCAGTTGATTCTTGCTATCGGCTGTACAGGCGGGAAACACCGCTCGGTTACATTAGCTGAATATTTTAAAAAAAGGCTGGAACAACTGGATTATTTCACTTATGTGACCCACAGAGATGTTGAAAAAGGAAGAAAAGAAAATTGAAAAAGGCAAAAATAGTTGTCTTAGGTGGCGGAACTGGCTTATCCGTCCTTTTACGAGGACTGAAAACTTTTCCGGTTGATATTTCTGCGATTGTTACAGTCGCAGATGATGGAGGAAGCTCGGGCAGGTTAAGGAAAGAGCTGAATATCCCGCCGCCTGGAGATATCAGAAATGTATTAATCGCTTTATCAGAAGTTGAGCCTTTAGTTGAAGAGCTGTTTCAGCATCGTTTTCAAAACGGCAATGGGTTGTCAGGCCATTCGCTCGGAAATCTTCTTCTGGCAGGCATGTCTTCTATTACAGGGGACTTTGCACAGGGAGTTCAGGAGATCAGCAGGGTACTCAATGTAAAAGGTAAAGTCCTTCCTGCATCCAACGAGCATATTACGCTGCATGCCGAGTACACTGACGGCAGTTTCACCGCAGGGGAGTCGAACATTCCGGACGCCCATAAAACAATTAAGCGTGTGTTCATAGAGCCGGAGAATCCGAAACCAATGGCAGAAGCCGTTCACGCTATAGAAGAAGCTGACTTGATCGTCCTTGGCCCCGGCAGTTTATATACGAGCGTTATTCCTAACCTCTTAGTTCCGGGTATGAAAGAAGCTTTAAGGCAGTCGAGGGCTACGAAAGTTTATATTTGCAATGTGATGACACAGCCTGGTGAAACAGACGGTTTTACTGTGTCCGATCATGTATCGGCTATAGATGACCATATGGGAGAGAAAATAGTCGATGCGGTGTTATTTAATACAGAGCCTATTCCTTTTTCGTACGCGCAGCGGTATAAGGAAGAAGGAGCGATGGGCGTCCCTGTGGATGAGAATACATTAAAAGAGATGGATGTCCTGCTGATTGGTGATCATTTATTATACTTTGATAACATCCTTCTCCGGCACGATGCTTTAAAAGTGTCGCAAAGATTAGTATCTTTGTTATAGTCCTGATATAATAAATCAAACCGTAAGCCCATCCTGCAATTAAGATAAGAGGCTGGAGGTGAGACCGATGTCTTTTGCTTCTATGACAAAAAAAGAATTAACCCATATGGAAGCAGACGGGTGCTGTTCAAAAGCTGAACTGGCGGCATTAATACGAATGAATGGTGCGATTTCAATCCGCAACATGCAGATTACTCTCGATATTCAGACTGAAAATGCTGCTATTGCAAGAAGGATTTATACTTTGTTAAAATCCAACTACGATGTTCATGTTGAACTGCTCGTCAGAAAAAAAATGAGACTGAAAAAAAATAACGTATATGTGGTGAGGATTTCAAAAGAGGCTAGAAAAATTCTTGAGTCCCTTCATATCGTTGATGAATCATTTGCGTTTACAAGGCAGATTTCAGAGAAATTGATAAATAAAGATTGCTGCAAGCGCGCTTATTTACGCGGCGCATTCTTAGCGGGAGGATCCGTTAATCACCCTGAAACTTCTTCTTACCACCTTGAAATTTTTTCTTTATATGAAGACCATAACCGGTCGTTATGCGACTTGATGAATCATTTTCACCTTAGCGCCAAAATGATTGAAAGAAAAAAAGGGTTTATTTTATATTTAAAAGAGGGAGAGAAAATCAGTGAGTTTCTTAATGTGATCGGAGCCCACCAGGCTTTATTAAGGTTCGAAGATGTCCGCATTATGAAAGATATGCGGAATTCAGTCAATCGTCTAGTCAATTGTGAAACAGCTAACTTGAATAAAACAGTAGGAGCCGCTATGCGGCAGGTGGAGAATATTCGTTTTATAAAAAACGAAGTAGGACTCGATGCTCTGCCGGACAAACTTCAGGAGATTGCCGAACTGCGGATTGAACACCAGGACGTTACCTTGAAAGAACTGGGGGAAATGGTTGAAAGCGGAAAAGTGAGTAAATCAGGTGTCAATCACCGCTTGCGGAAAATAGAAGAGTTTGCAAATAAGCTGCGTGCAGGGGAGAAAGTTTAACCCCTGCTTTTCATAAAAACAGGCATGAAAGCGTTTGAATGATTGACGTTAATTATTTATGCGGAAAATAAGGAGGATACACAATGATCGAAAAAACGATAACTGTAAAACGGAAAACAGGACTTCAGGCAAGGCCCGCAGCATTATTTGTCCAGGAAGCAAACCGTTTCTCGTCTGAAATATTTATTGAAAAAGACGGGAAAAATGTTAATGCTAAAAGTATTATGGGGATAATGAGTCTGGCTGTTGGGGCTAATAAAGACATACATTTAAAAGTGGACGGACCTGATGAGCAGGCGGCCATGGAAGCTTTAGTTGATTTTGTAGGACAGGAAGAATAATAAAAAGGCTGAACTAACGCACCCCAAATATTCATTTGGAGGTGCTTTTGTTTATTAAATAAACGACAAGCCCCTGGGTAAGCGTCCGCCTGGCGGTCTGGAATTACTAATTTTTTGGAAGACTCCATCTTTTTCAACTAAATAAACGGAAGTCCACACATACTATCGGAAGATAAATATTTAAATTACTTTTTTACCGCCGCTCGGCTTAGAATATAAAAGAGCGGCGCCTGAACGGCCCGCTCTTTAAAAATATTATTTGGCGCCTACGTCGCCGCCTTTATCCATAACATCATCAATTAATCCGTAATTCTTCGCATCCATAGCACTCATAAAGTTATCACGGTCTGTATCTTTACGGATTGTTTCAATAGGCTGGCCAGTGCGCTCTGACAGGATTTGATTAAGCTTTTCTTTCATTTCTACAATTCGTTTAGCGTGAATTTCAATGTCTGATGCCTGACCCTGCGTGCCGCCTAACGGCTGATGAATCATCACTTCACTGTTTGGAAGGGCAAAACGCTTTCCAGGTTCACCGGCAGCTAACAGGAATGCACCCATAGAAGCGGCCATACCGATGCAGATGGTCTGCACTTTTGGTTTAATAAACTGCATTGTATCATAAATTGCCATACCGGAAGTGATCGATCCGCCCGGGCTGTTAATATACAGTGAAATGTCTTTCTCCGGATCGTCAGCTGCAAGGAACAGAAGCTGGGCGACAATAGAGTTGGATACGTTGTCGTCTATACCTGAACCGAGCATAACAATACGATCCTTTAACAAACGGGAATAAATATCATATGCCCGCTCACCGCGATTTGTTTGTTCAATAACCGTAGGGACTAAATTCATGAATATGTTCCTCCTTTAAATGGATTCATTAGGCAATTAGCCAATTTTTTTCTAAGTATAATCCCATCATAACCTTAAAGGTCAATGAAGGTCAAATAATACTTCCCTGAAACTGAAATTTTTCTGTTCATCGTTATAAATGTTCCACTTTCATCTTAACCGTTTTCCCTTTTTTTAAAACAACAAACACATGAATATAATGAAGCAGAACGTAAAGTGAAGGGTTGTGAAATATGATATGATTATTAAGGTTAACCATGGAGTGATTTGTCAGACACAGGGATGGCGCTTTCATATATAATGAAACCAAGGAGGCTGTTCAGAATGAATATGGATTTTGGATTGTATCAGCAACAGTCGATGAAAATGGTGATGACGAATGAATTGCGGCAGGCCATTACCATACTGCAATATTCTGCTCTGGAACTGAATGATTATCTTCATGACCAGCAACTGGAGAATCCGCTGATTGAACTTAAAGACCACAATGTAACAGAAGAAGTTGAACGGCAAAAAATGAATGAATTTACACCTGTTTATGACTATAAATCTAAATACGACGGGGAAGAGGATTACTCCCCGCTGGAGTATATCAGTGAGCAAGAAGAAGGGCTTCAGGATTATTTATTAAACCAGATCCGGCTCCTTCATCTTCAGCCGGAGACCAGGAGAATTGTCACCTACCTTGCTTTAAGCGTAGATGAAAACGGCTATTTAAAACAAACGTGTGAAGAACTGGCAGAAGAAATGTCTGAAGAAGAGGAAGCCGTGAAGAAGGGAATGGAAGTACTTCAGAGTCTGGAACCTTTCGGAGTAGGGGCCCGCAATTTGAAAGAGTGTCTTCTGATTCAGCTAAGACAGCTGGAAACGAAAGATCCTTTAACAGAAGCTGTCATTATTAATCACCTGGATATTCTGGCTAAAAATAAGTTTAAAGAGATAGCTAAAGCTGAGAATGTGACCATTGATGATGTTCAGTATGTGGCAGATTTTATTCAGACATTAAATCCGAGACCCGGAGCGGTCTTCCACGCTGAACCAGCACGGTATGTTGTGCCGGACGTGACTGTCATGAAAATTAAAAATGACTTCGTGGTCAGGCTTAACGAACAGCATATGCCTAAAATGTTTATGAATAAACATTATGAAAAAATGCTTAAAGATAATGAAACCGATATCCGTAAATACATGAAACAGAAATTTGACCAGTTCCAATGGATCCTGCGAAGCATTGAACAAAGGCAGCAGACAATCTTAAAGGTGACAGAAGCTATTGTCCGCCATCAATACGATTTCTTTCTCCACGGACCATCACATTTGAAGCCGCTTACTCTGAAAACAATCTCGGAAGAGACGGATGTCCATGAATCAACCGTGTCACGGGCAACTATGAAAAAATACGTTCAGACACCAAGAGGGCTTTATGAGCTGAAGTACTTTTTCACCTCTGCTGTGGGAAGGGATTCGGCTGAGTCGAGTTCTTCCGAGCGGGTTAAAATTTACATGAAAAGGCTAATAGATGAAGAGAACAAGCACAAACCGTTCTCAGACCAGAAGCTTGCTGATTTATTAAAATCCGAGCACAAGATCCGTGTGTCGAGAAGAACTGTAGCAAAATACAGGGAAGAAATGCATATCCCTTCATCTTCACAACGAAAAAGGCATAAATGAGGAGAGTATGTGAGTGATATGAAAGTATTCTTTTATACAAAAGAAAAGTGTCCGCTTTGCGATAAAGGCCTGGAAAAGCTAAAAAATCTGGAAGACTGTGCAGAATTAGAGATAGAAATGAGAGACATTTATACAAAGGATGAGTGGCTTGAAAAGTACCAGATCCGAATCCCTGTTATTGAAGACGGTGGAGGCCGGGTCATTGATGAAGGAATTATTTCGGAAGAAGAGCTGGTAAAAAATCTCAACCTTAAATGAAAGCGCCCAACAAAATCTCAACAATTTGTTCACAAGAATTGAATTGATTTAAAGATCCTTCCTTGTTACAATTGATTTGCAAGTGTTAAGAGCTTGCTTTTCAAATGCATTTAAAAGGAATGATCTTTTTTTTCGGCCATGGTGGGACATAATATGTCTACAAGGGACGCAAAAAGTCCCTTACATATCCACGGCAAAAGGAGAATGCCGATGAACACGCTTTTAGACTTGCAAAAAAAATTATTGCCCGATCTGGTTGAAGTACTCGGTCAGCGCTACCGTATATTGCGCTTTATCCGTTTAATGCAGCCGATCGGCCGCAGGACTTTAGCTGGTAACCTGGAAATGTCGGAAAGAGTTCTGAGAAGTGAAGTCACATTCCTCAAAGAACAGGGGCTCATTGAATTTGCCCCAACTGGAATGACATTAACGGATGAAGGGAATAATTTGCTTAGCCAGCTGGAAGTAGTTATGAAAGATGTGTTTCAAACGCGCACGATGGAAGAAGAATTAAAAACGCGACTTGGTATTAAAGATGTTCATATTGTGCCGGGAGACAGTGATGAGTATGCGTGGGTCCAGAAAGAAATGGGACGTACATGCGTCACCCTTATAAAGCAGCGGATGGCTGCTGAAAACAATGTCATAGCGGTCACAGGCGGCACATCAATAGCTGCTGTAGCTGAAATGCTTGTTCCAGATTCGGGTTTGAAGGAAACGTTATTTGTTCCTGCCCGCGGCGGACTCGGTGAGCAGGTGGAAAACCAGGCGAATACGATTTGCGCCACAATGGCAAGAAAAGCGATGGGGTCATACAGGCTTCTCCATGTACCTGACCAGCTCAGTAAAGAAGCTTATGAATCTCTAATCAGTGAGCCTTCGGTTCAGGATATCCTTCGGCTAATAAAGTCGGCGACCATGGTTATTCATGGAATAGGTGAAGCTGAGACGATGGCTGTCAGAAGAAATTCTTCATCTCGTGTACTTGGGGAACTTAAAGACAAAAAAGCAGTAGCTGAAGCATTTGGTTATTATTTTAATCAATCTGGAGAGATTATTCATAAGGTACTTACGATCGGTTTGCAGCTTGAAGATCTGGAAGAGATTCCGTGTATTATTGCCGTAGCCGGTGGTACCTCAAAAGCAGAGGCCATTGAAGCCTATATGAAACGAAGGCCGAACCAGACGCTTGTGACAGATGAGGGTGCCGCAAGAGCCATTCTCGCTGAAAATGAAGTTTAAATTTTTTGCTAAAAGATAATAGACAATAGATGAATTGTTTATTCAAAGGGACTTTCCCTTTTGAAAATATATTAATGCTTTACCAAACTTAAGGAGGAATTTATTCATGGCAACAAAAGTAGGTATTAACGGTTTTGGACGAATTGGACGTGTCGTATTCAGACAAGCTCTTCAAAATCCTAAGGTAGAAGTAGTAGCAGTAAATGATCTTACAGATGCAAATATGCTTGCTCACTTATTACAATATGACTCCGTTCACGGGAAATTAGACGTGAAAGTGGAAGCTCAAGGTGACAACCTTGTAGTAGACGGTAAAGAAATTAAAGTAACTGCTGAAAAAGATCCAGCTAACCTTAAGTGGGGTGAAATGGGTGTAGAAGTTGTTGTTGAATCTACAGGAATTTTCACTCAGCGTGATGCAGCTGCCAAGCACCTTGAAGCAGGAGCTAAAAAAGTTGTTATTTCCGCACCGGCAAAAGAAGAAGACATTACAGTGGTTATGGGAGTTAACGAAGACAAATATGACCCTGCCAACCACCACGTAATCTCAAACGCTTCTTGTACAACAAACTGTTTAGCGCCATTCGCTAAAGTTCTTAACGACAAGTTCGGCCTTAAGCGCGGTATGATGACAACTGTTCACTCATATACGAATGACCAGCAAATTCTTGATTTGCCTCATAAAGATTACCGTCGTGCACGTGCTGCTGCGGAATCAATCATTCCAACAAGCACTGGTGCGGCAAAAGCGGTTTCTCTTGTTCTTCCTGAACTTAAAGGCAAATTAAACGGTGGAGCAATGCGTGTGCCGACTCCAAACGTTTCTCTTGTTGACTTAACTGCAGAACTTGGAAAAGATGTTACTGCTGAAGAAGTTAACGCAGCATTCAAAGAGGCTTCTGAAGGCGAATTAAAAGGAATTCTTGGATACAGCGAAGAGCCGCTCGTTTCTAAGGACTATAATGGCAACATTTATGCTTCAACGATCGATGCTCTTTCCACTATGGTAATGGAAGGCAACATGGTTAAAGTTATTTCCTGGTATGACAATGAAACTGGCTACTCTGCACAAGTTGTAAATCTTGTCGACTACATTGTAGAGCAAGGACTTTAAGTCTCAGCCGTTTGATCCATCCTGATCGATCTGACAATTAGGAGGCGGGCCCGTGTCCTGTCTCCTTTTTATTTCTACAGCACTCTGGAAGGTTTACCAGGTAAATTCGAGGGCTGTTCTCTGCATGTACTTAACCCCTGACCTTAAAAAGGAGGCAATTACCAATGAATAAGAAATCCATCCGGGATACAGATGTGAAAGGTAAACGTGTATTTTGCCGTGTAGACTTTAACGTGCCTATGAGCAATGGAGAAGTAACGGACGATACGCGTATTCGTGCTGCTTTGCCTACAATCCAGCTTCTAATAGAAAAAGGCGCTAAAGTGATTCTTGCCAGCCATCTAGGCCGTCCTAAAGGAGAAGCAGTTGAAGAACTCCGCCTGGACCCTGTAGCAAAGCGTCTAAGCGATCTTCTGAACCAGTCTGTTTTAAAAACAGATGAAGTATACGGCGAAGAGCCTAAAAAAGCTATAAAACAACTTGATGATGGAGGCGTCTTGCTTCTTGAAAATGTACGTTTTGAAGCTGGAGAAGAAAAAAATGACGCTGAACTTGCCAAACACATGGCTGAACTTGCAGATGTTTATGTAAATGATGCATTCGGTGCAGCTCACCGTGCTCATGCTTCAACAGAAGGAATCGCTCAGCATTTACCTGCAGTGGCCGGCCTTCTGATGGAAAAAGAGCTTGAAGTTCTCGGCAAAGCGATGGCTGACCCGGAGCGCCCGTTTACAGCCATTATTGGTGGAGCTAAAGTAAAAGATAAAATCGGTGTCATCGATAACCTTCTTGATAAAGTCGATAATTTAATTATCGGCGGCGGTCTTGCTTACACGTTTATCAAAGCTCAAGGCCATGAAATCGGGGAATCCCTGCTTGAAGAAGATAAAATCGATCTTGCCAAGCAGTTTATGGAAAAAGCCGAAAAGCAAGGCGTTAATTTTTATATGCCTATTGATGGTGTGATTGCTGATAAGTTCGGTGAAGATGCAGACACTAAAGTTGTGGATATTACTGAGATCCCTGCTGACTGGCAGGCTTTGGATATCGGGCCAAAAACTCTTGAAACTTACCGTGACGTCGTGCAAAATTCAAAACTTGTTATCTGGAACGGACCAATGGGCGTTTTTGAATTAGAGAAATTTGCTAAAGGTACTAAAGGAGTTGCCGAAGCGCTTGCTGATGCAAGTGAGACTTACACAGTGATCGGCGGCGGCGATTCTGCTGCAGCGGTGGAAAAATTCGGTTTTGCGGATAAGATGGACCATATTTCTACAGGCGGCGGCGCCTCACTTGAATTTATTGAAGGGAAAGACCTTCCAGGCGTAGTAGCATTAAACGATAAATAATATTTTTTAGGAGGCATTTTCATGCGTAAACCGATTATTGCAGGAAACTGGAAAATGAACAAAACGAAGGCTGAAGCTCTTGACTTTATTCAGGAAGTAAAAGGGCTTGTCCCATCCACAGATACAGTGGAATCTGTCATTTGTTCCCCATATTTATTTCTTGATGCGCTGATTGAAGAAGCGAAAGGAACTGACGTAAAAGTCGGTGCCCAAAACATGCATTTTGAAGAGAATGGGGCATTTACAGGGGAAGTCAGCCCGGTAGCTTTAAAAGACCTCGGTGTCGAATACGTGGTGATCGGCCACTCTGAACGACGTGAACTGTTTGGTGAAACAGATGAAAGTGTCAACCAGAAAGTCCACGCTGCTTTCAAACACGGCCTCGTACCGATTGTTTGTGTAGGTGAAACCTTAGAACAGCGTGAAGCAAATGAAACAAATAATGTCGTCACTAAACAAGTTAATGACGGATTAAAAGGGTTAACCGAAGATCAGGTAAAGCAGACTGTCATTGCTTATGAACCCGTCTGGGCGATTGGAACAGGCAAAACGGCTTCTTCAGAAGATGCAAATGAGACGTGTGGCGTTATCCGCCGGGTAGTAGGCGAAACCTTCTCTCAAGAGGCTGCTGAAGCCGTTCGTATCCAGTACGGCGGAAGCGTGAAGCCGGCTAATATTAAAGAGCTTCTCGGCCAGTCTGACATTGACGGTGCTCTAGTAGGAGGAGCAAGCCTCGAAGCTCAATCATTTTTACAACTTGTGGAGGCAGGAAATGAGTAAGCAACCAAAAGCATTAATTATTCTTGATGGTTTTGCCCTTCGTGACGATCAGGAAGGGAACGCAGTAGCCCAGGCGAACACACCAAACTTTGACCGCTACTGGAATAACTATCCTCATGCGACTCTTCAGGCTTGCGGACTGGCAGTCGGCCTTCCTGAAGGCCAAATGGGCAACTCTGAAGTGGGCCATTTAAATATCGGGGCCGGCAGAGTGGTCTATCAAAGTTTGACAAGGGTAAACCTCGCCATCGAGGAGCAGGAATTTTTCAAAAATGAAACATTTTTAGAAGCGATGGCTCATGTGAAAAAACACGGGACTGCGCTTCACTTGTACGGACTCTTGTCAGACGGCGGAATCCACAGTCATATTAACCACCTCATGGCTCTTCTTGAGTTGGCTAAAAAAGAAGGCGTGGAAAAAGTGTATGTTCACGGTTTCCTTGATGGACGTGACGTAGGCCCTCAGTCTGCAGATAAGTACATTCAGATTATTGAAGATAAAATGAAAGAACTGCAACTCGGAGAACTGGCATCCATCCAGGGCCGTTATTATGCGATGGACAGGGACAAACGCTGGGATCGCGTAGAGAAGGGCTACCGTGCGATGGTATACGGCGACGGACTGAAATACCGTTCCGCTTCGGAAGCGCTCGAAGACTCTTATAAAAACGAGATCCATGATGAATTTGTCCTTCCTTCAGTGATGACGAAAGAAGACGGTGAAACACCGGTCGGGACTATCCTGGATAATGATGCAATTGTCTTCTTTAACTTCAGACCGGACCGTGCGATTCAGATGTCCCAGGTCTTTACTAATCCTGATTTCTCAGACTTTGACCGCGGCGATCGTTTTCCGAAAAACGTCCACTATGTTTGTCTGACACACTTCAGTGAATCTGTGCAGGGACTTGTCGCGTTTGAACCTACAAACCTTGATAAAGTGCTTGGTGAAGTCGTATCAGATGCAGGCTTGAAACAGCTTCGCATTGCGGAAACTGAAAAGTACCCGCACGTCACTTTCTTCTTCAGTGGAGGTCGTGAACAGCAGTTCCCGGGAGAAGAGAGAATTTTAATCGATTCACCTAAAGTGGCAACGTATGACTTAAAGCCGGAAATGAGTGCTTATGAAGTAACTGACGCGCTTCTGGATGAAATTAAGGCGGATAAGCATGATATGATCATCCTTAATTTTGCTAACCCGGATATGGTTGGACATTCAGGTAAAATGGAGCCGACAATTAAGGCAGTTGAAGCTGTTGATGAGTGTTTAGGCAAAGTGGTGGACCTGATTGAAGAAAAAGGCGGTAAAACGATTATTACTGCCGACCACGGAAATGCAGATGTGCTTATTACAGATGAAGGCACCCCGATGACAGCTCACACGACCAACCCGGTACCAGTGATTGTTACCGATAAAGGGGTTGAGCTTAGGGAAGACGGCATTTTAGGCGATCTTGCCCCAACGATGCTTGAATTGCTGAAAGTAAACCAGCCTGAAGAAATGACTGGTAAATCATTAATTAAAAAGTAATAATAGGATAGAAGCGAAAAATCGACTATATTTTTAAAAATTAAAGGAGTGTTTTGAGATTATGACATTAATTACAGATGTATACGCACGCCAGGTATTAGATTCCCGCGGGAACCCGACAGTAGAAGTAGAAGTCCACGTAGAAAGCGGCGCATTCGGCCGTGCGATTGTACCAAGCGGTGCCTCTACAGGTGAATATGAAGCAGTAGAACTTCGTGACGGCGGAGATGCCTGGATGGGTAAAGGCGTTTCCAAAGCAGTGGAAAACGTTAATGAAGTCATTGCTCCTGAACTTGTCGGCTTTGACGCCCTTGATCAGCTTGGCATTGACCAGTTAATGATCGAACTTGACGGTACGCCTAACAAGGCGAAACTAGGCGCTAACGCAATTCTTGGTGTATCAATGGCTACTGCACGTGCGGCTGCTGAAGCGTTAGGCCTTCCGCTTTATGTTTACCTTGGCGGATTCAGCGCGAAGACTCTTCCAACGCCAATGATGAACATCTTAAACGGCGGTGAGCACGCTGATAATAACGTAGACATCCAGGAATTCATGATCATGCCTGTAGGCGCTGAAAGCTTTACTCAAGCTCTTCAAATGGGTGCGGAAATTTTCCACAACCTTAAGAAAGTATTAAGCTCTAAAGGCTACAATACAGCTGTAGGTGACGAAGGCGGATTCGCACCTAACCTGGGATCTAACGAAGAAGCCCTTGCCACAATTATTGAAGCAGTAGAAAAAGCAGGATACAAGCCGGGTGAACAGATCCAGCTGGCTATGGATGTTGCCGCTTCTGAAATTTACGAAGATGGCAAATATAACCTTAAAGGTGAAGGTGTCGTTAAAACTTCTGAAGAAATGGTTGACTTCTATGCGGACCTTTGCGAAAAATACCCAATCGTATCAATTGAAGACGGATTGGATGAAAACGACTGGGAAGGCTTTAAGCTTCTAACAGAGCGTCTTGGTGACAAGGTTCAGCTTGTAGGTGACGATCTCTTTGTAACTAACACTGAGAAACTATCCCGCGGTATTAAAGAAGGTATCGGTAACTCAATCCTTATTAAAGTAAACCAGATCGGCACACTTTCTGAAACTTTCGATGCTATTGAAATGGCCAAGCGTGCAGGCTACACAAATGTTATTTCTCACCGCTCCGGTGAAACTGAAGACAGCACAATTGCTGATATTGCCGTTGCTACAAATGCCGGCCAGATTAAAACAGGTGCTCCTTCCCGTACGGACCGCGTAGCGAAGTATAACCAGTTGCTTCGTATTGAAGATGAACTTCAATATATCGGCCAGTATGCCGGAAGTAAAGCATTCTACAACTTAGAAAAGTAATAAACGATGTCAAACCCCGGTTTCTTTGGATACCGGGGTTTTTTCCAGAATGTGGGGGGTCTGACCCCTATCTTGAAAAGCATTTGCAGCAGATAGGATGTTGCAGTGCAGCTTGTTTCATGTTATATTTTTAGAAGGTTTTGATGTCGATTTGGAGGTGTAGACGTGGAAGCTGTTGCATCCGTTTTGCTAGTGATTGTATCACTTTTATTAATTGCCGTAGTATTATTACAGTCCGGAAAAAGTGCCGGCCTGTCAGGCGCCATTTCCGGTGGTGCCGAGCAGTTAGTAGGAAAGCAGAAAGCCAGAGGGCTGGACGCTGTTCTTCAAAAAGCCACTGTGGTTCTTGGAACGCTTTTCTTCCTGTTAACATTGGCCGTTGCATTTTTTATGTAAATAGCTTAACGAAAGCAGCAGACAGGGACAGTCTGCTGCTTTTTACGTGCTGGTTAATTTCCTTCCTGAATGGGAATAAAGAAGATATGCTGAGCAAGGTACGTGACAGCACCAGGCTGTTTTTCATATGATAAATAAGTGTCTCATTCAGGAGTGATAGCTATGATTGGATGCCTTATCATCCATGGTTTTTCCGGTACGCCGGATGAAGTTGCAGATATTGAACAGCACTTAAAGAAAAAAAACTGGCTCGTATACTGCCCCGAACTTCCAGGGCATGACGGCACTAAAGAAAGTATGAAGTCAGTTACTTATAAACATTGGGTTTTTAAAGCTAAAGTTGCTTTGGAGGAGCTAATGGACCGATGTGAAAAAGTCTATCTCATCGGTTTTTCTATGGGCGGTGTCATTGCCAGTTTTCTCGCCTCCCAATACCCGGTGGAAAGGCTGGTTCTCCTCAGTGCCGCCGCCTATTACCTTAATCCGAAACAGATCGTACAGGATGTGACTGGCTGGTTTCTTGAAGGAGTACGCGGCGAACTTGATAAAGATGATTATTACCAGTTTTACCGCGAGAAAATTTTACGGACGCCGATGGCTGCTACGATTGAATTTGCAAAAATGGTCAAAAAGCTGCGTCCTCATTTAGATCAGATTACCGTCCCGACACTTGTCATTCAGGGAGAAAGTGATGGTCTTGTCCCGCAAAAAAGTGCTGAATATATTTATGAGCATATCCAGTCAGAGGAAAAGAAACTGTACTTCTTTCCTGAGGCTAAACATTATATATGGTTTGGCGATGATAAGGATAAATTGCTTGAAGCGATTGACGACTTTTTTTCAGGGACAACCGAGGGGACGCAGAAGCCCGTGAGTGAATCTGAGGCAGAAGGGACAGGCTGACGAATCAACACAGCCGAGGTTCCTTCCTGGAAACTTATTTAATGACAACAGTAACAACATGAAAGGAATGTTTGATAATGATGAAAGTTGCACAGCCAAAGCCATTTACCTTTGAAGGAGGGGAGCGGGCCGTGCTGCTCTTGCACGGATTTACAGGTAACTCTGCCGATGTACGCATGCTGGGGAGATACCTTGAAAAAAGAGGGTATACCTCACACGCTCCGCATATGAAAGGACACGGAGTTCCGCCGGAGGAACTAGTCCACACCGGGCCGGAAGACTGGTGGGAGGACGTGCAGGCTGGCTACCAGCATCTGAAAGAGATGGGCCACGATAAAATTGCTGTGGCAGGTTTATCCTTAGGGGGTGTATTTTCCTTGAAACTCGGGTACACACTACCTGTGAAGGGAATTATCCCTATGTGTGCACCAATGTATATAAAGAGTGAAGAAACAATGTATCAGGGTGTCCTGGAATATGCTAAAAAATATAAACAGTGGGAAGGCAAAGATGAGGGAGAAATTAAAGATGAAATGGCTAAATTTAAAGAGACGCCGATGAACACTTTAAAATCATTACAGGAACTTAATAAGGAAGTAAGAGACAACCTTGATATGATTTATACCCCTACTTTTGTCGTACAAGCCCGCCATGATGAAATGATTAATACCGACAGTGCAAATATGATTCATGATAATGTAGAAACAGATCAAAAAAAGCTTAAATGGTACGAGGAATCAGGACACGTCATAACGCTGGACAAAGAACGGGATCAGCTGCATGAGGACGTATATGCCTTTTTAGAGGATCTGGACTGGGAAGATTAATTAGACGCCCGCGCCCTTATCCGGCATGCTGCTTCCCGCAATGAAAGGAGATATAGATACAATGACAGACGCAACTAAAGACAGAATTCTTCATTATATGAAGGACGAAGCTGACAAGCCTCTTTCTATTAAAGAGATGGAAGAAGCATTCGGGCTGGAGGATTCAAGTCAATTCAAACAATTTGTCAAAATACTGAATGAACTAGAAGAAGACGGCGATGTCGTTCGTACCCGTACAAACCGGTATGGACTTCCGGAGAAAATGGACTTGATCCGCGGAGAAGTTATCATGCATCCGAAAGGCTTTGCCTTTGTAAAAACGGAAGAAGGCATGGATGATGTTTATGTAGCAGGTTCTGATATGAACAGTGCCATGAATAAAGATAAAGTGCTTGTTCGCCTGCAGAGGGATTCGAGCGGGGCCCGGCCAGAAGGGACAATAATCCGAATTTTAAAGCGCGGGATAACCCAGACAGTAGGTACTTACGTAGATGATAAGTATTACGGATTTGTGGTCTCTGATGATAAAAGGATTCCTGCTGATATTTTTATCCCTAAAGGCAAGGAATTAGGGGCAGTAGACGGCCATAAAGTCCTCGTTGAAATTACGAAATATCCCGAGGGGCGCATGAGCGCTGAAGGGCATGTGACGAAAGTGCTTGGCCACAAAAACGACCCTGGAGTGGACATTCTTGCTGTCATCCATAAACACGGACTGCCGGGCGAATTTTCTGACGAAGTCATTGAGCAGGCAAACAGTGTGCCTGATGAGATCGCTTCTGACGAGTTAGAAGGGCGCCGGGACTTGCGTGATGAAACAATTGTAACCATTGACGGGGCAGATGCAAAAGATCTGGATGATGCCGTTCAGGTAAAAAGACTGGAAAACGGTAATTACCTTCTCGGAGTCCATATCGCAGATGTTTCCCATTACGTCAAAGAAGGATCGCCTATTGACGAAGAAGCTTTCGAGAGGGCGACGAGCTGTTATTTAGTGGACAGGGTGATCCCGATGATCCCGCACAGGCTGTCAAACGGGATTTGCTCACTCAATCCGCAAGTTGACAGGCTGACCTTATCGTGCGATATGGAAATTACACCAAAGGGCGAGGTCGTCAACCACGATATTTACCAAAGTGTTATCCGTACAAACGAAAGAATGACTTATACAGATGTAAGGAAAATTTTGCTGGATGAAGACGACGATGTTAAAAAACGTTATGAACCTCTTATTCCGTTTTTTAAAGATATGGAAGATCTGGCTGAAATCCTGCGCAGGAAACGTTTTGCCCGAGGAGCGATTGACTTTGACTTTAAAGAAGCAGGCGTGAAAGTGGACGAAGAGGGCAACCCAACAGATGTCGTGATCCGTGAGCGTACAGTCGCCGAAAAGCTCATTGAGGAATTTATGCTTGCAGCGAACGAAACGGTAGCTGAACATTTCCACTGGATGAAAGTACCGTTCGTTTACCGTATTCATGAGGACCCGGACGAAGAGAAACTGAATCAGTTTCTTGAATTTATAACAAATTTCGGATATGTAGTAAAAGGGACATCTAACACTGTTCATCCACGCGCCTTGCAGGAGCTGCTTGAAGAAGTCAAAGGAGAGCCTGAAGAAGCGGTCATCAGCACAGTCATGCTCAGGTCCATGAAGCAGGCGAAATACGATCCTGAAAATATCGGGCACTTCGGTTTATCGGCGGACTTCTATACCCATTTCACGTCACCGATCCGCCGTTATCCTGACCTTATTGTTCACAGATTAATCCGTGCGTATTTAATTGAAGGGAAGCCGACAGAAAAACTGATCGAAGAATGGAATGAGAAGCTTCCTGATATTACACGCCATTCATCTGAAATGGAACGACGGGCTGAAGAAGCCGAGCGTGAAACAGACGAAATGAAAAAAGTTCAGTATATGGAAGATAAAGTCGGCCAGGAATACGAAGGGATTATCAGCGGTGTGACAAACTTTGGTCTGTTCGTGGAATTGCCGAATACGATCGAAGGTCTCGTGCACGTCAGCTATCTGACAGACGACTATTACCATTATGATGAAAAACACTATGCCATGATTGGTGAGAGGACAGGGAATGTCTTCCGCATCGGTGATGAAATTGAAGTTCGCGTGACAAATGTTAACGTTGAAGAACGTATCATTGACTTTGAAGTCGTCGGTATGAAACCGCGTAAACAGAGAAAGAAAGAGGCTCCGCGGGTGATTGAAGGCGGCAACCGCAAAAAACGCGGTAAGAAAACGGAAGGCCTCAGCCTGGGTGACAAAAAACAGGATAAAAAATCCGGAGACAAGGGCAAAAAGCGCAAGAAAAAAGCGTTTTATGAAAATGTGCCAAAAAATAAACGCTTAAAAGGGAAAAAGAAGAAGAAATAGAGTAACCGAAGCTCATCCCGTGCGGGTGGGCTTTTGAATTTTTGCTGGATAGGGGGTTAATATGAAGTTAAAGAGCGGGGCGTGAGGTTTTATCGGCGAAAATGAAGCTTCTATCAGCGAAAAATGACATCAATCAGCGAAACTGAGTGTTCAATCAGCGGAAATTGAGATCAATCAGCGAAACTGAGTATCCTATCAGCGAAAATCACGTTCAATCAGCGAAAAAGGAACTCCTATCAGCGAAACCCGCACCGCATCTATTCACGATTAAACAAATTGAAGCTCTATCCGAATTTTGGTATGATTAGATAATGAGGCAGATGGAAAGGATGCAGGAATCATGGCTACAGAAGGAAAACAAATCGCACAAAATAAGAAAGCGCGCCACGATTTTCATATTGAGGACACATACGAAGCTGGAATGGTTTTAACAGGAACAGAAATTAAATCAGTCCGTAACCGGAGAGTCAATTTAAAAGACTCGTTTGCGCGTGTTTCCCAGGGAGAGGTCTGGCTGCACAATCTGCATATCAGCCCTTACGAACAGGGGAACCGGTATAACCACGATCCTGTAAGGACGCGAAAACTCTTGCTTCATCGCAAGCAGATTAATCAGCTCATCGGAATGACCCAGCAAAAAGGGTACACCCTCGTTCCGCTGAAAATTTATATTAAAAACGGGGTTGCAAAAGTTTTAATCGGCCTCGGTAAAGGGAAAAAGAAACATGATAAGCGTGAGGATCTGAAGCGGAAGGATGCAAAAAGAGAAATCCAGAGAGCCTTTAAAGACCAGCAGCTGGGACGTTAACAGATATGAAGCTTTCCATTTGACTGGGAGCTCTGATATGTTATAATAGTATTTGTCGTTAAGGAAAAGTGTATATAAGATCTATCCTTAATGTTCTCTTATCTCTTGGGGACGTTCTGGATTCGACAGGGATAGGTCGTGCTTAAGTCGCGAGTCGAGCTGGGTGTCCTCGTATAAAACGCCCATCGCCTATAGTTGGCAAACAAGATAACGATTTCGCTTTAGCAGCGGCGTAAAAACCCTGCTAGCGGTTCCTCCCTTCATCGCCCATGTGAAGGATCAGGGACTCACTCTAAGTGGGATACGCCTAGAGTTCTCCACCTGAGGACAATAGGAAGAGATTAATCAGGTTAGCCGCACGGAAGCCTGTTAGTTGGCTGAAGTGACGGCGAAACACTAATAAACTGACTACGCTCGTAGAAGCTTAAGTTGCGTTATCTCTGGACGTGGGTTCGATTCCCACCGTCTCCACCATACATACGTATATGGTGGTTTTTTTATTTTAAAATTATCTAGCTCCTTAAAATTATTGTTATATTACCTTCAGCTTCTCTTTTTGACGTGGAGAGGCACAAGGATCTATTTACGTAATCCTTTCTTTTTTTTCAGGAGGAGTCTGGGTGTACCAATATGATCTACACAAGTTTAATACGGAATTAAGTATAAAAAATCTATAGCTTTCGCCAAAACTTGGCGGTAAGCTATAGATTTTCTAATTTTAAGATTAATTTTCTGGTATCTATTACTCCGCTAAAAGAACCAGTATGCCTTTTAAAACAACAAGCAATAAACCTGCTGAAAGGATGGAGGTAAGTGACTGTTTAAAGGTAAGTGCAGCAGCAAATTTAATACCACCTTTTTTAGTAATTGTCCATAAGGTTACAAGGCAGCCGGATAAGGTGGAAGCTAAATACACAAGAACAAAAGTTTCTACAGTTGTAAATGTGGCAAGGGCAGCTCCGCCTCCTTCATTCAGTAAAAGGATGCCATCTTTTCTTATAATTGAAAAAGCTATACCGGTTGCTGCTTCTGCAGGCAGAGAAAGCAACGTTAATAATGGCTGTAATAAAGAAACCAAATACTGAGTAACAGATAATTCGTCCATTAAAAATGCGGCAAAACAAATAATTAAAAATATAGGCATTGCTTGATAAAAGAACTGAGACAACATCCCATTAACTTTTATTAATATTTTTTTCCAATCAGGTTTCTTGAGGGGGACATGTTCCTGGAAAAATACCGGATCAGCTCCCTCTTTTCCGTACCACACACGAGTATGGATGGATCCTGCAATAAAAAGCAATAACAAATATGGGAGGAATAGCCAAGGTGCGTTGGCTGTATTAAAAATTGATAAAGTGGCTCCAATTTGGTAACTGCAAGCTGATCCAAAGGTAATCATTGACACACATTGTTTTTGAGTGCAAGATTGACACCCGTTTGTCTGCATGACAGCTACGACATTGCAGCCATAACCAGATAAAACAGGTATGAAATCTCTTCCCGATAAACCCAGTTTATGAAGCAGAGGTTCACTATGGAAAATAAGCCTTCTTTGAAGCCGGATATCTTCTGTAACGGCTATACTCACCCCTACCAGTAATACAACAGGAAAAGCCCAAATGAATGAAAAAGATCCTAATGAAAGAACGCCGAAATCCCCAAATAAAAAAGCTTGTAATAAAGAAGGTGTGCCGGAAAAAAACACCCTTAAAGGTTCAATAAAATGTGTATTTACTAATGGGTCTGTATAGGAAGCAAACTTATAAGCTAAAAAAACAGGAATCCCATAAATTAAAATAATAATTAAAATCACAAAGATAGACATGAAAGGGTTGCTCAGACGAGAAGAGCTCTCAGAAGAGCAGTGTATAGAAGTTATTTTCTCCATGACCGTCAGCACTCACAGCTGTTGTCGCAACACGTTAAATCTTCTAAATACATATTTGACTGCCTGTATAATTCAAGAACTGATTCACGGGGTTCTATTCCTAAACGTGTACAAATTTCTTGAGCAATAACAGCAAAGCGCTGCCTGAATTTATAAATGAAGCAAAAAATGACATCTTCATGTTTTACCTGAGGGCCGGAAAGAAATAAGCCCTGTGAAACAGTTGATTCATCTTTATCCGTTAAACGGATATCGCCGTTCTCTTCCCAGAAAAAGTGTTCAAAAACCCGGGTCAGGCTGCTTTTAAAACCAGTGGCTATAAAAGGTTTGGTCTCGGAAAAAAGAGTATCACCTGAAGAGAGATGAATAAGGTATCCACTATCTGCAATTTCCACTTTAAATACTTCAGCATTATCCTTAAGTTTAAGCCGTGTTTTAGAATCTGGATCCAAATCGTTAAGTCTTTGACTCGTAAAAGGAGATAAAGACACACTTGGGTCGGGATCATCATCTTGCCAGGGCGCTCCTTTGGATAGAACAGTTACCTGGTTCCCTTGTTTGGTTAGATGAAAAGCCGCATCCATACCACTTTCATATCCCCCAATTATGTAATAATGACTTTGTCTGTATGAAGACCAGGTGTGGACATGACTCGTATGCTGACAATTTTCGCTCCCTGTAAATGAAGAAAGGTCGGGATATTGGAATTCACCTCCAGCCCACACCACAAAGTCACTAGAATATGTTTTTTGATTTGTGTGTAAAGTAAACCCTTTTTTTTCTTTATCAATTTTGTTTACTTCTACTCCTTTTTCTAAAGGAAGGCGAAAGTGGGAAGCAATTCTTTTTAAATAATCAGCGTACTGGTTGCCGGTCAGATGCTCTGAAGCATAAGCATACCCTGGAGAAGTTGAAGGTACCACAGCATTTAAATCAAGTAACCCAAAACCGTGGCCCGGAAAAGAAGGCGTAAGAAGCTTCATTTCTTTTGGCCACTTTTTAAACGTACTCCCGACATCATGACGATCTAGAATAATGAAATTATCCAGTCCTAATTGTTTAAACAGAGCACCCAATCCAATGCCGGCGGGACCAGCCCCAACTATTATTACAGAAGAGTACCTATGATTATGTGCTGAATTCATTTTTAAAACCCCTTTAAATTAGTCAATTATAAAAATCGTAATCATTACGATTAGGGTAATGCTTGTAACTATTATCTGTCAAATCTTTGCGAAGGAAGGAGTTTAAGAGTTGATTTCATAACTGTGAGTAATTACACTACTAATATGCGGTTAAATCGTAACTATTACTATTTATAAAGTGAGGTAGACTTATGAAACAAAATTATTCTTTGCCTTCTAAACGGGAGAGGCACGTTCGTTTTGGTTCAATTCCGCCAATTGAAGGTACAAAACCAAAAATTAAAAATAAAATGTCCGATCTGCAGAATACGAATAATGATTTTTTATTCCCGCTTGATGCTGTGGGAATCTCAAGAGTAAAGCATCCGGTCACTGTTCATTCTGAATATGAGCCAGTTGAACAGACCGCAATAGGCGAGTTTTCTTTAACCACCTCATTAAACCAGCAGAAAAAAGGAATTAATATGAGCAGGATTACTGAGTTGCTTAATCACTTTAACAAAGGGGGATTTGAGGTGACCTTTGAAAACCTGTATTACTTTTCAAAAGAGTTATGTGAAAAAATGGAACAATTTTCAGCTTACATTGATATATCTTTCCCCTGGTTTTTTGAAAGAAATAGTCCGGTCCTTGAAAAAACAGGCATGATACATGCAGACTGCGGGATTAACCTTTCTTATAATAAGAATGAAGAAATAGAATTCACTGTGCGCCAAACTGCTGCAGTCACGACTTTGTGCCCGTGTTCAAAAGAAATAAGTGAATACAGTGCCCATAATCAAAGAGGATATGTCACCATCGAAGCAGTGTTTGCTGATCCTTTTCTTAATAATGGTGATTGGAAAACGATGTTACTGGATGCGGCAGAATCAAATGCCAGCTCGCTGCTATATCCGGTATTGAAAAGACCTGACGAAAAATCTGTTACAGAAACAGCTTATGAAAATCCAAGATTTGTAGAAGACTTGACCAGGCTCGTAGCGGCAGATTTATATGAAAATGATAATATTAATGCTTTTAAAATTCAGTGCAGAAATGAAGAATCTATCCATCGTCATGACGCAATAGCAGAAATTTATGTGAATAAACTAGTTTAAAAGGAAAAATTTAATTAAGAAGTTGTTAATAGTTTGTGAAGAACATGCAGTTTCCTGTGCTAAAATGAAAGAACAAATTGTTGCAGAGGACTGTGTGATATGTTTAGTTTTGATAATTATTTATTCTCTTTACTTGTCGTTTTAGTGCCGGTATTTGTTTATTTTGCTTATTTATATAAAAGGGATTTCTTTAAGGAGCAGTCAGTCGTTTTCGGTCTGCTTTGCTGTCTGGCAATTATTATGTCGATGAGTTATCCTTTAGAGCTTGAAACGGGCTATATCTTTGATTTGCGCACGATTCCGTGGCTCCTCGCCTTCTTTTACGGAGGATTGAAGATGGGGATGGCGGCTACCGCTGTTTTAATAATCTACAGACTATTCATCGGTCTGGACGAAGGTTTTTTCATTGTCCTTGTTTCTTATATGCTGGGAAGCGCCGCTATTATCTTTTTTCTTAACAGATTTAAGGAGGCAATGCTTAAAGAACGTATTAAAATCAGTGTTTGTCTTACTTTATTGAATAACGTATTAATTTTGACGGGGATCTATTTCTTTATGGAGAGAGACGTACTCCCCGGGTTTTTTGCTTATTTTATGCTATCCCACCTTGTGACGATTATTCTCGTGGTTTTTATAATAGAGACTTTAAAGGAGAAAGAGCAAAACAAAATTGCTCTCCAGCAGACCGAAAGAGTCAGGCTTATTGGTGAGATGGCTGCATCGGTAGCCCATGAAATAAGAAATCCGTTAACTGTTGTTAAAGGTTTTGTACATATCCTTAAAAACGAAGAGAACTTAACAGACAAGCAAAAAAGTTCTCTGAAATTAATGGATTCTGAATTGGAGAGAGCAGAGAAAATAATTACTGATTACTTATCGCTGGCAAAATCAGAAAAGAAAAACGACACGGAAATTGATGTCAGAGAAATAATAAAAAATACTGCCGATGTAGTGGAACCATACGCTTTAATGAACGGCACAACAATTACTAACTGTATAGACAGCCCTTATTACGTGAGAGGGAATGCCAGTGATTTAGGGCAAGTGTTTTTAAATTTATTTAAAAATGGCATAGAAGCCATTGATGGAAAAGGCGAAATTGCTATTAATGCAGTGAAAAACGGAGACCTCGTGGATATAACTATTTGTGATACAGGAAGAGGAATGAGTGAAGAAGAAATAAAACGTCTGGGCACGCCTTTCTACACGACAAAAGATCAAGGCACAGGGATGGGGACGATGCTCTGCTATAAGATAATAGATAATTTAAACGGACAAATAAAAGTGAAAAGTACGAGAGGGGAAGGGACCGCTTTTACCATCAGCCTGCCTCTGTGCAAAAAACAGAAGTAATTGACGTATGGCGGTGTTTTTCCTCTTGAGGGGCATGGTCAGCGGGATTGACAGGAGCCAGCATAATAAATGCGGCAAGTATCCACCCGATCGCCCCAAGATATACATTTACCAGTTTCCGCTTTGACAGATTGTTCAGCAGTATAAAAGAAAAGACGATGACACTGATCAGGAGCATGCTGCTAAGGAAAAGAAGGTTATAGGCTTCTTTCAAAGTAACCATATCTGCAACCATCGCCATCATCATTGCAGCCATCAGCCCGCTGAAAAATCCCTCAACGGCAGCAAGGAAATGGAACCGCCATCCTATCAGCAAACCGGCAACAGAAGCGGCTGCCACACTAAAAACAGTTGATTGAAATAACAGGCCATGAAAGAGAATGCCCGTAACGGCTCCGATACATAATCCTGCAGCCATTGCTATGGCCATAGTTATAACCATCTCTTTCATAGGACTGTTTTTTTGATTTATAAAAAACGTTGATAAATATAGGATTAATAATGTGGTAAAAAGAAAGCTGATAAATAAGCTCAACTTTATTCCCTCCTTTCAGGCTCTTTGTAAAAGGTATGTCCGCGTTTTTTCAATATGAGTATGAAATAAAGGAAAGTAATGATTGATATGCAGAATAGCTCACTTATTCTTATCAAAGGATAGTTGATTTTTTTAAGGCATTATCCGCTTTATATCGCAGCTTAAAGAAGAGTGGTCCGGATAGCGTTATAAGGAGATAAAAAAAGCCGGCTGGCCTGGGAAGGCACAGCCGGACGAGGTGGTTATTTCAAGCTGCCAGCTTCTTTATAATAAGTGGCCAGCACTTCCATTCCTTTATCAAAATGCTCGAGTGGAAAGCTTTCGTTAGGGGAATGCAGGTTGTCTTCAGGCGTCCCGAATCCGAGAAGGACGACTGGGATGTTAAACAGCTGGTCGATCTGCTCCACTACAGGAATAGACCCGCCAAGACGAACGAAAACTGTTTCTTTCCCGAATGCCTCAGAAAGACTGTCTGCTGCTTTTTTAAGTAAAGGATGGTTAGGATCTACTTTATAGGCTTTCGCCGAAAGGGGTTCACGTCTAACAGAAACAGTGACGCCTTTTGGCGCGTTTTCTTCAATGTAACTGACGAGCAGATCCTGAATTTTCTGAGGATCTTGTCCAGGAACTAAACGGCAGGTTAGTTTAGCGGAAGCGGAGGATGGAATAATTGTTTTTGTTCCTTCTCCCTGATAGCCGCTCGTTAAACCGTTAATCTCAAGGGTAGGCCGCGCCATAATATGCTCGTTTACAGTAAATCCTCTCTCAGGTACTGTCTCGGGGATGCCGACTGTCTCGACATAATTTTCTCCAGGCGCTTCATTCATAAGCTTCCTTTCATCTTCCGGCAGCTCTTCAACATCTTCGTAAAAACCAGGTACTGTGACGTGCTCCTCATCGTCTTTTAACGAAGCAAGAATATGGCTTAAGGCCATCGCGGGATTTCTAACAGCTCCGCCATACAAACCGGAATGGAGATCTCTGTCGGGTCCTTTTACATTGATTTCAAGCCCCGTAAAACCTTTCAGGCCGTAAAGCATTGTCGGCTGCCCTTTATCTACCATTCCCGAATCCGATATAAGAGCGAAATCTGCTGAAAGCATCTCTTTATTTTTTTCCAGAAACGGATAGAGGTTTTCACTGCCGATTTCTTCTTCTCCTTCAATGCAAACCTTCACGTTGACAGGGAGCCGTCCCTCCGTTTTCATGTAAGCTTCTAAAACGGCAAGGTGCATAAATACCTGGCCCTTATCGTCACTTGCTCCCCGCGCAAAAATTTTGCCGCTGCGGATTTCAGGTTTAAAAGGTTCACTGTTCCATAATTCATATGGATCAGCAGGCTGGACGTCATAATGGCCGTAGAACAGCGCTGTCGGTGCATCTTGTGCTTCCAGCCATTCCCCGCAAACGAGCGGGTGGCCGGCAGTTTCTTTGATTTCTACAGAATTAAAACCGATTTCTTTTAAATAGTCTGCTACAAAACGGCCCGCTTTAAGGACGTCTTCCTTGTGGGCTTGCTCAGTACTGATGCTCGGAATCGCCAGAAATTTTTCCAGCTTGCCGATTAACCGTTCACGGTTTTCTTTTAAATAATTTAAAACTGGTTCAGACATTGCTTATTCCTCCTTTTCTGTTTATATTGTGGCATAAAAAGCCGGGGAAAACTATTGCAGACAGCCGGGTTTGTAAACTAATCGTACTATCAATGGCATGTGAATGGACAAACTGAATAAACTTAATTTAAGACGTTATTAAAAACCTGCAGATGGAGGAATCCGGCATGGATGGGAATATACTTTTTGCTTTCAGTCTGACCTTAATGGCTGGGCTTTGCACAGGAATAGGAAGTCTTCTTGCTTTTTTTACGTCCAGGACTAACACAAAGTTCCTGTCTTTTGCTCTCGGTTTTTCTGCAGGCGTGATGATCTATGTATCAATGGTGGAAATATTCTTTAAAGCACAAGTCACCCTTACAGGTGCTCTCGGTTCACCAGCCGGAAACTGGGCGACGGCGGCCGGCTTTTTTGGGGGGATGCTGCTGATTGCTGCGATTGACTCGATGATCCCGGAGCCCGGGAACCCTCATGAAGTAAAAAAAGTAGAGGATATGGTGACCCGGAGAAATAAAACAGGCGGGGAAACTGAATTACTGAAAATGGGGACGTTTACCGCTTTAGCCATTGCGATACATAACTTTCCTGAAGGGATGGCTACGTTTACTGCTGCTTTACAGGATCCTGCACTCGGAGTAGCCATTGCCGTTGCTATTGCGATTCATAATATTCCTGAAGGAGTGGCGATCTCTGTACCAATTTATTACGCTACCGGAGACAAAAAGAAAGCATTTAAATTGTCCTTTTTCTCCGGGCTTGCAGAACCGCTGGGAGCACTGGCGGCTTTCCTTATTTTAATGCCGTTTTTAAATGAGATTATGTTCGGAGTAATGTTTGCAGCGGTGGCAGGAATTATGATTTTCATTTCGCTTGATGAGCTCTTGCCTGCTGCAAAAAAATATGATGAAACTCATCTTCCGATTTACGGTTTGATGTTAGGCATGGCCGTAATGGCTGTCAGTCTTATCCTTATTTAATATACAAAATTAAAATGGCAGCCTTTTCATAGTCAGAAAAAATCATGTTTTCAGAAAACTCATTGCGTTGCTGTGCTAAAATGCGTATGATAGGGATTATAGACGCGATTTTTCCCGAAAGAAAAAGAGGATCATCGACTAATGTATAGAGAGAAGAAAGGATGACAAAGGATGGAAGGAAAAAAAGATCTGCGTATCCGCAGTAAAGTAATTAGTGAAGGTGTGAACAGAGTCCCAAACCGTTCTATGCTTCGTGCTGTCGGATTTACAGACGACGATTTCAAAAAGCCTATGATCGGAATTGCCAGTACATGGAGTGAGGTTACACCTTGCAACGTACATATTGATGCATTGGCAAGGCAGGCTAAAAGCGGGGCGAAAGACGGCGGAGGCGCGCCGATGATATTTAATACTATCACTGTGGCAGATGGGATAGCCATGGGGCATGAAGGAATGAATTATTCCCTTCCCAGCCGGGAAGTCATTGCTGATTCAATTGAAACGGTTGTAGGGGCAGAGAGGCTGGACGGTGTAGTTGCGATCGGCGGCTGTGATAAAACAACGCCAGGGTGCCTCATTTCAATGGGCAGATTTAACGTTCCATCTGTCTACGTGTATGGAGGAACCATCAAGCCCGGTAACTTAAATGGTGAGGATATTGACATCGTTTCATCATTCGAGGCAGTCGGCCAGCACCAGCAAGGGACGATTAATGATGAGCAGCTTCATAAAGTGGAATGCAGCGCTTGCCCCGGACCGGGTGCGTGCGGCGGTATGTATACAGCCAATACAATGGCAGCTGCAGTGGAAGCGCTGGGAATGAGTATCCCGGGTTCATCTTCAACTCCGGCTGTAGATGATTATAAAGAACAGGAATGCCGCCAAGCCGGTGAGATGGTTGTTCAGTTACTCGAAAAAGAGATTTACCCGCGCGATATTATGACGAAAAAAGCATTTGAAAATGCCATCACTGTCGTCATGGCTCTTGGAGGCTCGACGAATGCTTTCCTTCATTTAACTGCAATCGCCCATTCAGCTGGCGTAGATCTGAGTCTCGATGACTTTGAAAGAGTCCGCGCCAATGTTCCTCATATTGCGGACTTAAAGCCAAGCGGCAAATATGTCATGCAGGATTTATTTGAAGTTGGAGGAGTTCCTGCGGTTATGAAGCTTCTTCACGAACATGGCCTGCTGCACGGTGACTGTCTGACAGTTACAGGAAAAACCGTGGCAGAAAACTTAGCAGAGGCGCCTTCTCTTAAAGAAGGACAAGTTGTCATCAAGCCGATGGATGATCCTATTAAACCAAACGGTCCGTTAGTGGTTCTCCGCGGGAACCTTGCTCCTGAAGGGGCCGTAGCAAAAATGTCAGGACAGAAGATCAGCCGGTTTGAAGGGTATGCGAAAGTATACGATAGTGAAGCGGAAGCGACTGAAGCGATTGAAGCAGGCGAGATTGTCGAAGGTGATGTGCTGGTCGTTCGCCAGGTGGGACCAAAAGGCGGACCGGGCATGCCGGAAATGCTGTCTATCACTGCTATGATCGTCGGACGCGGCCTTGGAGGAAAAGTGGCACTTATGACAGATGGGCGTTTCTCCGGAGGATCCCATGGATTCGTTATTGGCCACGTTGCTCCGGAAGCCTTTGTTGGTGGACCGATCGGATTGTTGCAAAATGGCGATAAAGTAACGATTGACAGCGGCACACAGGAAATCAATATGGATGTAAGTGAAGAAGAACTGGAACAGCGGAAGCGCGACTGGAAACAGCCGCCGCTTAAATATAAGTCAGGAATTCTGGCTAAATACGCCAAGCTTGTCTCTTCTTCTGCAAAAGGAGCAGTTACGGACGCCGACCTTGAGTAACTAAAAGGGGCGGTTATAGAAAACATCAGTATCCATAAACGTATGAACGGCCCAGCTTAAATGGAAGCTGGGCCTTTTTATGTTGATAACCAATCATTCCTCCACTTTTTTGACTGATCTGTGAACGTAAGTGTGTGGGTGACCCACATCACATCGGTGGAGGTATCCTTCATGCTATTATTTAATTGAAAATAATTCTCATACAACTGATGAGGTGAGGCCAAATGAAAGAGATCTCGTTAAGTAAAACGGTCTATGAATTGTGTACGCAGCACCCTGACTTGGTTGAGGCCATGAGGCATATAGGGTTTGTAAATATAACAAAGCCGGGAATGCT
Source organism: Salipaludibacillus sp. CUR1 (assembly GCF_021028955.1). Classification (GTDB taxonomy): domain Bacteria; phylum Bacillota; class Bacilli; order Bacillales; family Salisediminibacteriaceae; genus Salipaludibacillus. Next base: position 73,152 of record NZ_JAIWPE010000057.1, on the reverse strand, counting down.
CCAGTCGGCTGGGAGAATCATGACCATACCGAAAGGCAGCCGGGCAATGGGGATTCCATTGGAAGACGTGAAAAAACAACTAATGCAGCATGGATTTAAAGTAATCAGCTGAAGGAGGAAAATGAAATGAGTGAAATGATTAATAATCGTGAGAGGGCAGTTCAGGAGAAATCAGAGCGCCAGCAGTTATTAAAAGAGATAATTAAAGAACTTCATGAAGGAAAAAGTGTCTCCGAAGTGAAAGAAAGGTTTACAAAAGCGGTTGACCAGGTCACTGTGAGCGATATCTCAAAAATGGAGCAGGCGCTTATGGAAGAAGAAGGAATTTCCGTTGAAGAAGTACAAAGGTTATGTTCCGTTCATACCGAAGTATTTAAAGGCTCTATAGAGGAGATTCACCAGAAGGAAGGGCCGGAGCACGCCCAGGGGCATCCTGTGCATACCTTTATTCAAGAAAATAAGGAAATTGACCGTCACGTTAATTTTACACTGAAGCTTCACAGGGACCAGTTTGAGAAAGATGAAGCAGAAGAAACGGTAAACAAATTGATAAATGATCTAACAAAGCTTCTGGAGATTGATAACCATTACAGCCGAAAAGAAAATTTGCTTTTTCCGTATCTCGAAAGATACGGAATCTTCGGACCGACCAAAGTCATGTGGGGGGTGGATGACCGCATCCGCGCTGCAGTAAAAGAAGCAAGGAATCTGCTGACTAATGGGACATGGAATAAAACAGACTTACTGAAGTCCCTCGACTATATTATCAGCGAAGTATCTGAAATGATTTATAAAGAAGAACATATTTTATTCCCGCTTGCTTTAGAGAAATTAACAGAAGATGAATGGCTGAAGATTGAGAGAGAAGGAGATGTCATTGGATACACATTTATAGATCCGCCGGAAGTCTGGCAGCCTGAACGCGCTGATTTAGGAAATCCCTTCCTTAAAGATGGGGTCGTCCAGCTGGATACGGGTATTTTATCTGTTCCACAGCTTGAACTGATGATGAACCATCTTCCTGTTGATATTACATTCATAGATGAAAATGACACAGTCCGCTATTTTTCCCACGGGAAAGAACGGATATTCCACCGCACTAAATCGGTGATTGGGCGGTCAGTCCAGAATTGCCATCCGCCTCAGAGCGCCCATATCGTAAACGACCTGCTCGATGATTTTAAATCAGGTAAAAAAGATGTAGAAGACTTCTGGATTCCTTTTAAAGACAAATATGTGCTGATCCGTTATTTTGCAGTGAGGGACGGAGAAGGAAATTATAAAGGCACAGTCGAGTTTACTCAAAATATTAAACCTGTTCAGGAAATTACCGGAGAGAAGAGGTTAATGTCGTAAGCAGTCTCGTACGAGTTTTTTCTGACATCTATTTTCAGAAATAAAGAGTTTTTCTTTAAAAAAGAGTTTGACAAATCAAACTTTTAAATGATAAACTGATTCTCAACTTCATAATTAATTCTTATCATGAGCGGTGGAGGGACTGGCCCGACGAAGCCCGGCAACCAGTGGAAAAGAGAAATCTTTTTCGCAAGGTGCTAATTCCTGCAAAGAATTCAATTACTTTGAATGATTTGGGAGATAAGGAGAATGAGCTGCCATAAGCATGTCATATCCGTACACTCCCTTACATTTAATGTCAGGGAGTTTTTGGTTTTCTGCTGGCGGAAGGCCGACAGTTACAGTTAAATAGTAATTTCTCTTATCGAGAGCGGCGGAGGGACTGGCCCGATGAAGCCCGGCAACCAGCGAGAGAAAAATGGGAAGGAGAACTGCAGAAGTGAGAAGCGGTTTTACAGTCTTCATTTTTCTTACTGCGCCAGGTGCTAAATCCTTTAAAGTATTACAGCTTTAAAAGATAAGGGAGAGGAATCCATCAGCATTCGTCTCTCTGTCTACCGGACCAGAGAGCTTTTTTAATTTTTTCTGTTAAACCGTGCTGATTTTAGTTCAGTTGGAGTAGAGGGGCATGATTAAATATCAGCTGAAATAATCTCACCTTTTTTAAATACAGTCAATCCAGGAGGGAACAACTAATGAGTCAAGTCAAAAAAGTAGGTATTATTGGTTTTGGGACCGTTGGAAGCGGAGTTTATGAGACGTTACTTACAAAAAAGGAAAAAGTCGAAAAAATAATCGGGAGCCAGTTCAGTATTCCGGTCATTTTAGTTAAGGATAAACAGAAACAAAGAGATATCAGTGGGGAAACAGCAGTTACAGACAGTTTTGAAGAGTTTGAGTCACTGGCTGATCTTGACGCTGTTGTGGAGGCTTCCCCGGACGCAACGACGGCTTACCCGTTTGTAAGGCGGCTTTTACAAAAAGGAATTACAGTTATAACAGCTAACAAAGAACTGGTGGCAAAGCACGGGGAAGAGTTACTTAATTTAGCAGCCATCTATAATTGCAGACTGTTTTTTGAAGCGGCTGTAGCCGGAGGTATTCCAGTCTTAACCAGCGTGCGCCATACTTTGAAAACGAACGACCTGGAGCGAATAGAAGGAGTCGTAAATGGCACCTCCAATTTTATTTTAACTAAAATGAGAGAAGAAGGCACGGCATTCCAAACAGCTTTGGAAGAAGCACAGGAACATGGATATGCTGAAGCTGTGCCGGATAAAGATGTTGACGGATGGGATGCCTATTATAAGACCACTATTCTCAGTCATTGGATTTATGGGAAAGCGCCTGTATGGCTGACTGAAAAACCGGCCGGCATCAGAGGGACAGATGTTCGTGATTTACTTCTGGCCGATCATTTAGGAGGACGTATCAAGCATCTGGCGTCTCTTGAAAAAAACGGAAACACAATCACTGCTTCGGTAGGACCGCAGTTTGTTTTAAACGACCATCCGCTGTATGGTGTGGAAGGTGTTAATAATGGCATCCACGTTAAAGGCAGTATTGTCGGTTCACTGCTGTTTCAGGGTGCGGGAGCAGGTAAATTTCCTACTGCCAGTGCCGTTATAGAAGATTTAATAAATTTCTGGAGCTATACAAGTGAAAAAGCGCCGCTTTTTGAGGATCACCACGAAGCTCCACAGCTTTCCGGGGTCAATCAGGAAGACGAGGAAACCAAAATAAAGCCGGAATATTCCGGAGTGTGGCTGGTGACTGGCAAACAGCTTGCACTGCAGCTTGAAGGACAAAGAGCAGTTGAAAAACTGTCAGCTATTAAGAGGCTTGAAGGAAGAGAAGCTGTATTAGTTAAAGGCAAAAAGCACGATGTGACTGCTGCTATGTCAACTTTAAACGATACCGTGCGGTTTTATCCCGTTTGCGGCGAACTTCAGTCGATTCTGCAGCTGAATGCTGTTACAGAACGTTCAGTGTCTTAAATACAAAGTGACACCGCCTTAAAAGGCGGTGTCATTAGTCCTGATAAGATCAGGAAGGAGAAGGGCTTTCCATATTTGGATGTACGACATTCGCCATGTACAGGTGCAGGACCCATTCGCCTGCAGCTATGATGACAGCTGTTAAGAAGACGAGACCAAACGGAACGCCTCCCCCTAATAGTGGAATAGACATGAGCCAGATTAATACCATAACTAAGGCTAAATCGCTTATCGTGGCTACCACATTATTGGAGTTCCTTAATATTAACAAATCTCCTACAACGTAAGATACTGCTGTGACAGCAAGAGATAGCAAGACAACATCTACCGCCGGGTACCCGTTAAACCCGCTTAATACAATTAAGAAAACGAGGGAAACCATGATCAGTTTTAAGACTAATGCTTTGACATGTACCAAAGTATCGACCTCCTTTGGAAAAAACATTCCTTTTTTTAGGAGGGTGTAAACCTCTTAAAGCTAAATTCATTCTTTTTTTCCATTTAGTTGGAACACAAAAAAGGGGTCAGACCCCCCAGTTAATGGAAAATTAGACGCCTTATAAATTAAGGCGTCTAATTCTCTGTTTCATCAGTATATAGCGGAATAGATACGGTTACTTTCGTTCCCTTGCCTGCTTCGGACTCAAAGGACATCGTTCCGTTATGCAGCTTGATGATCTGGCTGACGATCGACAGGCCGATCCCTACTCCTCCTTTGCCTCTTGCCCTGGATTTTTCACCTCTGTAAAATCGTTCGGTAAGCCGGGGGATATCAGCTTTATTAATACCGGCACCGTTATCTTCAATTTCAACAATCGCATTCGTTTTACCGTCGAAAGTTCTAATCTTTATATTTCCTCCTTCCTGTGTGTAAGAAGAGGCGTTATCAAGTAAATTAATAAACACTTGAAGGAGGCGGTCCTCTTCGCCGGCGACTATCAAGTCATCAACTATTTCAGCGTGAAGGACCTGGTTTTTGTTCCGGCGTTTTACTTCCGTATTTTTAGCGGCTTCGTTAAGTATCTCCGAAAGAACGAGCGGAGATAAATCCATCGATTCAACGCTGACCTGTTCCAGTTTTGTTAAACTGATCAGCTGGTCAACAAGCCGGTTCATCCTGTTCGCTTCTTTATAAATAATAGAAGAGTATTCTTTATAAAGCTCAGGTTCTTCGTTTACATTGGCTTCATGGAGAAGTTCGCTGTACCCTTTAATATAACTGAGCGGCGTACGAAGTTCATGAGAAATATTCTGTATAAACGACCGCTTCTTTTCGTCTTCAGCTGCAAGGGAAGAGGCTAAAAATTGAAAAGCGTTAGCGAGTCGTGACAATTCATTTTTAACTGTAAGTGAAATTTCAGTCTCGTATTTACCTTCCGCAAGTTTTTTTGCCCCTTTTTCAAGGTCCACCAGAGGAGCAAGGTATTGCTGCTGCACTCTCTGCATGAGAATAAACAGGATAAACAGGAAAACGAGACCTATTCCCGCAACGATAGGGGCAATCTGATAAAATGCGTCGTTAACTTCCGCCACGGGGCGGTACAGAAGAATAATCGCATCAAGAAAACCTTCTTGTCCCACAGGGGCCGCAATTCCAAGAATTCTTGAATTCAGGTTTTCGTGATCCCTGATAATCGTCACACTATTGCCGTTCAGCAGCTGCTCCCGCTCTTCCTGATTAATCATCAGCTCATCACCAGGCTCGTCCAATGGAAGAGCTGCGCCTAGCATCATAGGGTCATTGTTTACTACTGCCTGGACAGGTGATTCGTCGACTGTCCACGCAACCCTCTCCTGGAATTCCTCTTGACTGAGATTCAGATAAGCTTCCTGGAGACTTTCCGTTTGCTGCTTCAGCCGGTCAGTTTCATTACTTAAATATAAGTCCTGATAGAGGTAGAACGTGATGGAAATAATCAGTCCGATGACTATTGATATGCTGACAGCAAATAAGATCCAGGCTTTTGCTTGAATGGAAAGGTAGTTTTTCATTCAGGAACCTCGAGTTTGTAACCCATCCCCCAGACGGTTTTAATATATGGAGCAGCATTTTTCAGTTTAAGCCTTAAGGTTTTCATATGTGTATCCACTGTTCTCGAAGTAGCATTTAAGTATTCAAATCCCCAAATACGGTCAAGTAGCTGCTCTCTTGAAAAAACCTGGTCCGGATGTTTGATAAGCAGTTCCAGGACTTCAAACTCTTTTTTTGTTAAGTTAACAGGCTTGCTGTCAACAGTAACCTTTTTCGATTCAGTATTTAAAGTAATATTTTCAAATGTCCATTCCGTCTGCACAGTTGTGTCTTTGCTTTTTGCAGAATGGGAATTAGTACGGCGGAGAATCGCTTCTATACGGGCGGTCAATTCATTTTTTCCGAATGGCTTCACCAGGTAATCATCTGCGCCGGTTTTTAGAGCTGTTACCTTATCCATTTCTTCCGTTTTTGCTGTAAGCATGAGAATAGGGACATCCGAGGACTTTCTGATCTCCTGGCACGTTTCATAGCCGTCCATTCCGGGCATCATAATATCAAGAATTACAAAGTTGATATCAAGTATACTCATTTTATTAATGGCCTCGTGTCCATTTGCGGCTGTAACTGTCCTGTAACCTTCGTTGTTTAGAATATTACCTACAAGCTGAAGCATGGTTTCTTCATCATCTACAATTAAAACTGTCGTTTCTTTTTCGTTGCTCATTTTGTTCCCTCCAGTAAAATCATCGTATGCGGGCCGGGTGCTACGGCTATTTCTTTATATACTTGAAAATTGTCTGTTTCTATCAGAGTAACCGTATGGCCGTCCAGTGTACTAATAAAGAGTGTGCCTGAATGGTAAAGGCTAGAATACGGGTTGAAACCTACTTCAATTTTCCTTAAAACTGAAAAGTTTTCAGGATCAATTTCATATACTTCATGTGATCCGTGGCTGATCGCATACAGTCTTTCCGAGTCATCTGTTTTAACAAAATCTATAGGCATAAGGCCGGCAGTCAGCTGATGGACCGTTTCTTTTTCAGATAAAGAAAAAATAAAAACATCCCTGTTCAATTCCCCGGCTGCTCCGTGCCCCCCGGCAATGAGATGCTGGTCATAATAAAGGAGGCCGTTTGGCCGGTCAACAATCGTTAACGTATCAATAAGTTCAAGCGAATCTCCATTGAAGCGCTGGATGCTGTGATCGTAAACATTTGCCAGATATAATTCATCTCTATCCGGGTTATAGGTTAAGGAAGACGGATGTTCTTCGGTACTTTTTTTGTTGACTGTTATGCCGTCCTGGAGCGAGACTTTTACTAATTCATCTCGCAAGGAGTTAGCTGCGTAAATCGTACCTGTTTTTTCTGTATAAATCAGTTCATTTATTCCTTTTCCAGTTTCAACAAGCGGTTCCAGAATGTGATCATCCAGAGTCAGCCTGTATAGGGAGTCTGTCTGCTGGCTTGAAATAATAATTTCATTTTCATTAATTTTAACCATATCTGAAACAATAAAAGGGAGTTCCAATTCCCTGATAATTTCCTGTTCATTTAAATCAATAACAGTTAATAAGGGATTTTTCAAATGGGACACCAAAAGGAGATTCTCCTTTGTAGCAGGGAGATTAAGTTTATGCCCTTCACCATTACAGCCGCTGTTCATGATAAGAAGTATTACCAGGATCAGTAGAAAGGGCATCTTACTCATTATCAAAGGTTGTCACCCGCTTTCCTTGGAGAGTTCTGAAATACTATTATTTTACACGAAAAATGAAAAGTATTTGTGAATAAATAAGAAAATTGTTTGGCAGTCTGAAAGCATTTATATTAAATGTTGCAGGAACTGCCTCTCACAGGAAGTTCTGAATATAAAATAAGGAGTGTGCATGGTTATGACAGTTAATATCCGGATTTACTCTGATTTTGTTTGACCATTCTGTTACTTGGCGGAGGCTCCGCTGTTTGAAGCAATTAAAGGAAAAGATGTGGAAGTTGAATGGCTGCCTTTTGAACTGAGACCTTACCCTCAGCAAACACTCAGTCCAAAGAGCGACTATATTCAGCAGGCATGGCACCAGTCCGTCCTTCCTTACGCAGAAAAATTAGGGGTAAGAATGAATCTGCCTATGGTTGATCCGCAGCCTCACACTCATTTTTCCCATGAAGGTCTGTTATATGCTAAAGAGCATGGGAAAGGCAACGATTATGCAGACCGAGTGTTTAAAGCGTTCTATGAAGAGGGGAGAAATATTGGTGATATTTCTGTATTAGGTGGACTGGCCGCTGAGCTGGACCTGAACCGTAAAGAGTTTGAAGAGGCTCTGACTGCCAGACGGTATTCTGAGGAGAGAGAAAAGTGGCTTAAACACGCGCGCACCACAGATATGGTACAAGCTGTTCCGACATTTTTTATTGGGGAAAAGAAACTGACAGGCCTTCAGCCGAGGGCAGCTTTTGAAAAAGCATTATCAGAAGAAAAATAACGCCCCGGGCATGTTCCAGTAAAGGAGCATGCCCTTCTTCTGTAATTGTACGGGACATGTGGCTGGGTCAGACAATAGAGAACAGGAGTATAAGGGAATATGCAAGTGTAAACGGAAGGCAGAAGGAGTTCAGGGAGAAAGGGTGAGGTATTTGTTGCAAAATGATGGCTGAGTACACCCAGTGTAAATAAAAAAGTTTTCTTCCCTGAGAAAATTTTCTAACTTTTTCAGAAAAATATGGTATTCTAGAGAGGCAGTTGTTTTTATAGATTTATACATATTTCGGCGGATAAGAGGTGTAGTAATGTTTAGAACCCTGCAGAACATTTTTAAAGTCGGTGACTTACGGAACAAGATTTTATTTACTTTGGCCATTTTAGTTGTATTTAGAATTGGCGCCCATATACCTGCTCCAGGGGTGAATGCAGATGCCCTTAATTTTGAGGGGATGGCTGCCTTGGGCTTTTTAAATACTTTTGGCGGAGGCGCTTTAGAGAACTTCTCAATATTTGCTACGGGGATTATGCCATACATTACTGCTTCAATAATTGTGCAGCTGCTTCGCATGGATGTTGTCCCTAAATTTGCGGAGTGGGCAAAAGAGGGAGAGTCAGGCCGGAAGAAGCTTGCTCAGGTGACGCGTTACGGAACAATCGGGATAGCATTTGTACAAGCTTTAGGGATGTCCATCGGCTTTAATAATATTATGGCAGGACTTGTACCGAATCCGTCTGTGCTTACTTATTTAACAATCGCTGTCGTGTTGACAGCCGGTACGGCTTTTTTACTTTGGCTCGGGGAACAAATTACTGCCAAAGGAGTCGGGAACGGAATTTCTATTATGATTTTTGCAGGAATTGCCGCAGGTATTCCTAACGGCGTCAATCAGCTTTACGGGCTGTATTTCGTGGATGCCGGAGACCAGCTTTTTATTAATATAGTGACTGTTTTACTTATTTTAATGGCCATTATGCTTGTTGTTGTCGGTGTGATTTTCGTTCAGCAGGCTGTAAGAAAAGTGCCTGTCCAGTATGCGAAAAAAATGGCGGCAGGCGGAAGGCCGACAGGGGGGCAATCCTCTCACTTACCGCTTAAAGTTAATACGGCCGGAGTTATACCTGTCATTTTTGCCATGTCACTGTTTATTTTCCCGCCGACAGTTGCCAACTTTTTTGGGGAGGGCAATACAGTTGGACGGTGGATTGTCCAGACCTTTGATTATTCAAATCCATTAGGAATGTCTGTTTATGTCCTGCTCATTATCGGTTTCTCGTATTTTTACACGTTTGTGCAGATGAATCCTGAACAGATGGCGGATAATTTACGGAAACAAAACGGGTTTATTCCGGGAATACGCCCTGGAAAAACAACAGAGAGGTTTATTACGAAAGTTCTTTACCGTTTAACGTTTGTAGGCTCGCTGTTTTTGGCCACAGTTGCTGTCCTGCCATTGTTGTTCGCTCAATTTGCCGGACTGCCGCCCGCGGTTCAAATCGGCGGAACAGGACTTCTAATTGTGGTCGGTGTCGCACTCGATACTATGAAACGTATCGAAAGCCAGCTGATCGACCGTAAATATACCGGGTTCCTTAAAAAGAGCTCATAACTAAAAGCTGCTTTCCTCAGTAACTAAAAGAGGAAAGCAGCTTTTTTACGGATGGAGGTGGAAATAACTGGGGGGTCTGTCCCCCCAGTTTTTGGGTTTTAATAGAAAAAGGGGACGAAACGGAATCGGCGTTTGCTCCAGTAAGTATAAATGTCGCCGTACTTTTTTTCGAAGAACTGCTCTTCCTGTCTCATTAATGGATGAAGGGCGCTCCCTAACAGGATAAACACAAGTGGAGCAGCCAGCCAGTGGTTACTGATATATAATCCGCTTCCGAGAGCCATTAGAAAGAAACCTGCATGCAGTGGATGGCGGTGGAAACGATACGGCCCATGGCTGAACAAAGGCCTGTACTGAAGCGATGAAAGCAGTTCTGATGAATGGCCGGACAGAATGATATAGGCCCAGCTTCGAATCATAGCGCCATGAAATAAAATTACAAATCCAGCTGTTTTTGCGGTTATGTGTACTGTTGTGGTGTGGGCTTTCAGCTGAAAACAGAGAAAAAGAGAAAAAGCCAGTGCCAAAGCAACCGCCACATGGTGCCGCTGCTGATTCTCTGCTGCCTCCTTTCTGTTGCCTTCTCTTTTCTTATAGAAAAACCATTCAGCCGCTGCCGCTAACAAAAGTACAGAACTGAAATAAAGGTGAATAGTCATAAGTATATTTTTAACTTAATTTAAGAAATTTACTCAAAATAAAAAAGGAAAAAGCTGGGGGGTCAGACCCCCCAGCTGTTACCAGTTAATAAGGGAACTGGTTTGAGTAACCTTGGAACTGCTGGTAAGACTGGTTAAGCTTCTGCTGGTCACACGCTTCAAAGCTGTACCATCCCTTTTCAAACATTAAGTTAAACAGGTCCCGCTGGCATTGCTGGGATTCATTAAAGATTCCCTGGATGTCGCTGTACAGTGATTCATGGCTTGCTTCATTTAACACTGTAGAATAGGAACTCGTCATATATTTTTCAGTAGCAAGCATGTCATTAATATAATCCCGGTCGTTCATTTGTGGTGTCTCAGGATGCTGGGTCTTAGGATTCTCTATTTTCACTCCGCTTTGCTGTTGCTGCTGGTTCATCGAATCACTCCTTTTCCAAACTTATTGTATTGTTCCTTGCTGTCCTTGAGTCTGCAAATGGCTGAGTATTTTCTGGTAATGGTCATAGTGCATACGCCCTGCCTGTTCAAGAGCCTGCGATATTTGCTGGTCTGAACATTGGGAAGCAAAGGCATGAGCCTTTTTCATTGCCAAAAGGTTCCACGAGAGCATATCATTAATGTAGAGGTGGTCTTTGGTCGTCACAACCGTAGGCGGTTCTGTCATCACGTGTCCCTGGTTCACAGATTGCTGTTGTTGCTGCTGTTGCTGTTGCATAGGCAAATCCCTCCTTTAAAGTGGCGGTGCTGTACAAAAAAGTATCGTCGCGCTGTCATTCAGCCAGAAAGGCGGGCGGGAAGTTCCCCGCAGGTTCCGTCTAAGCGGGCCGCGCTTATTACCAGCACATTAACTGACAGTTTTCACTAACTTTTGACAGCACCAAATGGTAATAATTAAATCTTTCAACGATAGTTTTTGCGAAAAAAAAATTTCTATTCCCTCTCACACAACGTCACTTTATAAATTGAAAAAATTATAAAAAATTTTCTGTCAATACTATTGCGTATCTCCTAAAAATTATATATAGTTATAAATGTAGACATTTCGTGACAAAAATAATGCACTTCCAAGTGCAAAATTTTTTGCTTAAAAAATGAATGAGTATTCATTCAAAAGGGGAGAAGGAGGTACTTCATGACTAAAGGAATTAAAAAAGTCGCTGTTTTAGGCTCGGGGATTATGGGCTCAGGGATTGCGGCACACTTAGCAAATATCGGTATTCCGACATTGCTGCTTGATATTGTGCCTAGAGAACTGACTGCAGATGAAGAGAAGAAAGGTCTTACCTTAGAGGACAAATCTGTCAGAAACAGACTGGCTGCAGAATCAATTCAAAAACTGAAGAAACAAAAGCCTGCACCTCTGGCTAAAAAAGAGAACGCAGATCTTATCGAGCCTGGAAATATGGAAGATGATATGAAACGTCTTTCAGAAGTCGACTGGGTCGTTGAGGTAGTCGTTGAAAATCTGGAAATAAAACAAAAGGTTTTTGCTCAGGTGGATGAGTACAGAAAACCGGGGACAATCGTCAGCTCCAATACGTCAGGGATTTCAATAGAAGCGATGGCTGAAGGAAGATCAGACGATTTCAGAAAACATTTCCTCGGGACTCACTTTTTCAATCCTCCAAGATATTTAAAGCTTCTTGAAGTGATCCGCACGAAGGATACATCCGATGACGTGTTCGAATTTATGCGTCAGTTTGGTGAAGATACACTTGGAAAAGGCGTTGTTGAAGCAAAAGATACGCCAAACTTTATTGCTAACAGAATCGGCACGTACGGCCTTCTGGTCACAGTCCGTGAAATGGTTGAAAGAGGCTATTCAATTGGGGAAGTTGACTCAGTAACAGGTCCGGCTCTCGGCCGTCCGAAAAGTGCAACCTTCCGGACTCTGGACGTCGTTGGACTGGATACATTCCTCCACGTGGCTAAAAACGTCTATGACCAGGTTGAAGGAGCAGAGAAACAAATTTTTGACCCTCCGGCCTTTATGAAAGACATGGCTGAGAAAAAAATGCTTGGAAGCAAAACAGGCAAAGGGTTTTATTATAAGAAAAAAGGTGAAAAAGGAAGCGAAATTCTTGAGCTTGATTACAGCACCATGGACTATGTGGAGCGTAAGAAGTTAAAGGCTCCGTCTGTCCAGCAAAGTAAACAGGCTAAAGGGAAAGCCGCAAAAATGAAAGCGCTTGTATATGCAGACGACCGTGCAGGCGAACTGGTATGGAATGTTCTTAAACCAACCCTTCTGTATTCCGCTGAAAAATGCACTGAAGTAGCTGACTCTATAAGGGATATTGACCAGGCCATGAAATGGGGCTTCGGCTGGGAACTGGGTCCATTTGAAACATGGGATGCCATTGGAGTTGAAAAATCAGTCGAGCGAATGAAACAGGAAGGCGAGACTGTCCCGCAGTGGGTTGAAGATATGCTTGAAAAAGGGATTACAAGCTTTTATAAATCAGACGACGAGTATTACCACAATGGGGAATACAAGAAAGCTGACCTGAATCCAAAGGTTATAAATATTAAAGCCCTTAAAGAAGATGACAAAGTCATTATGAAAAATGCAGGCGCCTCGCTGATCGATATTGGCGACGATATTGCTTGCCTTGAATTTACTTCACCTAACAATTCCATTGGACTTGATGTCATGCAGATGATTAACAAGTCTATTGATGAAGTAGAGAAAAATTACAAGGGGCTTGTTATAAACAACCAAGGTAAAAACTTCTGTGTTGGTGCGAACTTGATGATGATCTTAATGGAAGCTCAGGATATGAACTTCCCTGAAATTGATCTTGTCGTCCGCCAGTTCCAGAATTCGATGGCTAAAATCCGTTATTCTCCGAAACCTGTTGTTGCAGCTCCGTTTGCAATGACCTTAGGCGGTGGCGCAGAAATCTGCATGCCATCCGCAAGCATTCAGGCTTCTATGGAGACATATATGGGCCTTGTGGAAGTAGGAGTTGGGCTTATTCCAGGCGGGGGAGGAAACAAAGAGCTTTACCTTCGCCAAATTGAACGGCTCCCTGAAGGCGCGCAAATTGACCATCAGGCAGTAGCTAACCAGGTTTTTGAAACGATTGCAATGGCCAAAGTCGGTACGAGCGCCCAGGAAGCGGCACAGCTTGGATTTATCCGTACCCAGGACAGCATCAGTATGAATGGCGACCATTTATTATATGACGCAAAACAGAAAGCTTTACATCTGGCAGATCAGGGTTACCAGCCACCTAAACGGGAGAAGATCCCTGTCGTAGGTGAAACAGGATATGGAACGATGCTTCTTGGAGCAAAAACAATGAAATTCGGTGGATATATATCAGACCACGATTTGAAAATTGCTGAAAAACTGGCGTTTGTCATCGCGGGCGGCCGTGTTCCGAAGGGGTCGAAAGTCGATGAACAATATCTGCTTGATATTGAGCGCGAAGCATTTTTAAGCCTGGTCGGCGAACCTAAGACCCAGCAGCGTATGCAGCATATGCTTACAAAAGGAAAACCGTTGCGCAACTAAATTGATTAAAGGAGGGGAATTTTTTGAGAGAAGCCGTGATTGTAGCAGGTGCGAGAACACCTGTAGGAAAAGCTAAAAAAGGAAGCTTTGCTAACGTAAGGCCGGACGATTTGGGGGCTATTACGATAAAAGAAACATTAAAACGTGCGGGCGATTTCAATCCTGAACGTATAGACGATGTGATTATCGGGTGCGCGATGCCGGAAGCAGAACAGGGCATGAATATGGCGAGGAATATCTCAGCGCTTGCCGGCCTCCCGGATCAAGTACCGGCTATAACGATCAACCGCTACTGCTCTTCAGGTCTTCAAAGTATTGCCTATGGAGCGGAACGCATTATGCTCGGCCAGTCAGAAGCGATTCTGGCAGGAGGGGCTGAATCGATGAGCCTTATTCCGATGGGGGGACATGTGATCGCGCCAAACCCTTCGCTTGTTGAAAATGCGCCGGAGTATTATATGGGAATGGGCCATACAGCCGAGGAAGTAGCTGAACGGTTTGAAATCAGCCGGGAAGACCAGGATGCTTTCGCTGCGGAAAGCCACAGGCGTGCAGGAAAAGCGATTGAAGAAGGAAAGTTCAAAGATGAAATTGTACCGGTTCCGGTCACTTTCAGATCTTTGGACAATAATCATAAGCTGGTGGAAAAAGAAGTAACAGTCGACACGGATGAAGGCGTTCGTGCAGGAACATCGGTTGAAGGACTGGCTAAATTGAGACCCGCATTCAAGGTCCGCGGGGGATCTGTAACAGCCGGTAATGCTTCTCAAATGAGTGATGGAGCAGCCTCCGTTCTTGTAATGGACCGGGAAGCAGCTGAAGCTGACGGCCTGAAACCGCTCGTTAAGTTCCGGTCATTTGCAGTTGCCGGAGTTCCTCCTGAAATTATGGGAATTGGCCCGGTAGAGGCTATTCCTAAAGCTGTCAGACTTGCTGGACTTGAAATGTCTGATATTGGTTTATATGAATTAAATGAAGCTTTTGCTTCCCAGTCTATCCAGGTGATCCGCCAATTAGGCCTTGATCAAAGCAAAGTGAATGTTAACGGCGGAGCCATTGCCCTGGGACACCCGCTTGGATGTTCAGGAACTAAGCTTACTTTAAGCCTGATTCACGAAATGAAACGCCGTAACGAACAATTTGGCGTCGTAACGATGTGTATTGGCGGGGGTATGGGTGCAGCAGGTGTATTTGAACTTCTTTAATTAATTTAGTACAAAGGGCGAAGCGGGCTGAGTGCTCTCCTCGTTTCGCCTTTATAATAAATCTCTGATTTACTTACTTTTGAGGAGGAATGGATAATGGCAACAACGGATAAAACGTTAAAAGGCGGCAGCTTTTTACTGGATAGCACATCTTCTGACCAGGTGTTTACACCGGAGGATCTTTCAGACGAACATGTGATGATTGCAAAAACAACAGAAGATTTCGTTAAAGAAAAAGTGGTTCCTGAGCTCGAGCAGATTGAGCAGCACGAATTTGACCGGTCTGTCAGACTGTTAAAAGAAGCGGGAGAACTGGGCTTGCTTGGCGCAGACGTTCCGGAGCAATACGGCGGCATCGGGCTTGATAAGATCAGCTCGTCACTCATTACTGAAAAATTTGCATTAGCTGGATCCTTCTCGCTGTCTCACGGAGCCCACGTAGGAATCGGTTCATTGCCAATCGTCTTTTTCGGTTCGGAAGAGCAGAAGCAAAAGTACCTTCCTGAACTTGCTACCGGAGAGAAAATTGCTGCTTACGCTCTGACTGAACCAAGTTCAGGATCTGATGCTTTAAGCGCCAAAACAACTGCGAAACTTAACGACGCAGGCACACATTATGTGTTAAACGGTGAAAAGCAGTGGATTACTAACGCAGGCTTTGCAGATGTATTCGTTGTATATGCAAAAATAGACGGCGAACATTTTAGTGCTTTTATTGTTGAAGGAGCGTATGAAGGCGTATCTACAGGACCGGAAGAAAAGAAAATGGGTATTAAAGGGTCTTCTACACGTACTTTGATTCTTGAAGATGCCCTCGTTCCTAAAGAAAATGTTCTCGGTGAAATTGGAAAAGGCCACGTTATCGCATTCAACATTCTTAATATCGGCCGATACAAGCTTGGAGTAGGATGTGTTGGAGGAGCTAAGCGTGCAATTGAAGTTTCTGCCAAATATGCTAATGAGCGTAAACAGTTTAAACTGCCAATTTCTAAATTCACTTTGATTCAGAAGAAACTTGCTGAAATGGCTGCTAAAACCTATGCTGCCGAGAGTACTATATACCGTACAGGCGGCCTGATTGACGAAGCATTCAACAGTCTGTCAGAAGAGGAGCAGAAAGAAGGAGCCAATGTTGGAAAGGCTATTGGCGAGTATGCAATTGAATGCTCATTAAATAAGTTTTTCGGCTCAGAAGTACTGGACTTCGTTGTGGATGAAGCGGTTCAGATCCACGGCGGTTACGGGTTCATGGCAGAGTACGAAGTAGAGTCCATGTACCGTAACTCACGAATCAACCGTATTTTTGAAGGAACAAATGAAATTAACCGTATGCTGGTTCCTGCAACTATAATGAGAAAAGCTATGAAAGGAGAACTTCCATTGCTTGAAAAAGCAGGCGGCCTTCAGGAAGAATTAATGATGATGATGCCTGAAGAAGTCGGTGATGAGCCGCTTGAACAGGAAAGATATCTCCTTGAAAATGCTAAGAAAATCTTCTTAATGATCGCTGGAACAGCAGCACAAAAATACGGTGAAAAACTTCAGAAAGAACAGGAAATGCTCGCTAATGTAGCAGACCTTGTAAATGAAGTGTTTAACATTGAGTCATGCATCCTCCGTACTGAAAAAGCTATTAATAAAGATGGTTTAGAGAAAGCAAACCAAAAGCTTCTAATGACAGAAGTTTATACTCAGGAAGCGTTCAACCGCATCGAGGCTATTGCGAAAGAATCTCTCGTAGCGTTGGATGACGGTGACAGTCTCCGTACGATGCTGTCTATTCTTAAAAAGCTGACTCGTCATACGCCAATCAACATGATTGCTAAAAAGCGTGAACTTGCGGTAAGCATCATTGAACAGGAAAAATATGTAGTATAACCGGGGGAAATTCCCGGTCAGACGTAAAATGCTATCCAGTTTTCAATTTTGGGGCACTCCCCTGCCCCAAAAATAATAATAAACCTTCTTTCTAAAGGAAGGCATTCTCCTCTCTACGCAAAGGAGCCTCATTTTGATGAGGCTCCTTTGCATGTTCATTTTTATTTAACGGCTGAAGCAATTCGCGAAGCAGCTTTTTGTGCCCCTGATATGTTCCTTGCAACAGGTCCTATTTCAAGTTCAGCTAATGCACCAGTCACATATAAATTATCGGTCCACATAAGGGAGCGATCGACAATAGGGTAGCCGCATTGAGCACAAGGCAGAGAGTAGCTGGCAATTAACTCTTTAAGCCAGTCGCCTCCTGGTAATTGCGGCTGGAACCCGGTGCAGCAAATGATACTGTGAGCAGTGTGGGTATAATCACTCTCTTCCTCTGTCAGTACCATTTGATGATTTTTGTCCTCTTTAATATTGCTAACATTCATAGTTTTAATAGTGAGAAGCTGGCGCCTTTCTTGTTTCTGAAGCTTTAGATAAAGCTCCCTGGTAAGAGATCCGCGATGTCTGGCCTTGTGAATACAGCTTCGGCGGGCCTTATAATCGGTTAATTTAGTAAAATAATGCATATTTTTGGGGCCGAGCCATCCAGGGTCACTGTCAAAATTGTGTACTCTGAATGGATGGCGTTTCAGCATAGCCGTCTGCCCGGGGAATAAATCACTGAGCTTTAAAGCAGTATGCGCAGCGGTTATACCTCCTCCGATAATAGCGACAGGAGGCTTAAGTTTGTTGATATCCAAACTCTCGTCAAATATATGATTAACCGGGTGTCCATCTTTTTTCATCTTATCAAACAGAGGTGGGAGGTGAAGCTGTCCGCTTAAACCTATAGCGAGAACGACTTTCGCAGCTTTAATCACTTCTCCTGAATGGAGTGAAACAGACCATGCCCCATTTGTGCGTGTCAGCCCGTTGACTGATCCTTTTACCCAGGATTTATGAAGCTCGCACTGATGAAATAATTCCTCACAATGCTCATTAAATAACGACAGTTTGGGCCGGTTGTACCGTCCTAGAAAGGGGTTTGTATAACCGGTGTCCTTTTTTCCAAATTTCTCAAGTGCAAACGGGGAAGAAGACAGGTGATGCACAAAAGCAGACCTTAAATAGGGCATATCGATTTTGCCGGTTAATTGTTTCCACTTTGCTAATGGTTTATCATGCGGATCTATGATGGTCATTTTTTCAGCCGATGTTTTTTCAGTTTCTATTAAATGGACAGCTACTGTCATTCCCTGAATACCGCCGCCTATAATCACCCAATCTTCCATATGAGACACCTCTTTTTTTTCTATACTATTAATAATAAAACGTAATTATTACGGTTTAAATTGTAGCGCATATTGTTATTTTTGCCAATAATAAAATTTGTGAGCAAGACGAATGAAGAATTATGGCGATTTAGTATATGATAGTAAGGTAAGGTAAATTATGAAAAGAGGAGGGGAATCCCATGGGAATTACTTTTTACCATTATCCGAAATGCGGGACATGCCGCAAAGCCGGGAAATGGCTTGACGATCATAATGTTTCCTACGAGGCCGTTCATATCGTTGACAACCCGCCGTCTAAAGACGAACTTAGAAGCATGTATGAGAAAAGCGGTTTGGAACTCAAGAAGTTTTTTAATACAAGCGGGAAAAAATACCGGGAACTTGGCTTAAAAGATAAGGTGAAAACAGCATCTGATGAAGAGCTTCTTAATATTCTCGCTTCTGACGGCATGCTTATTAAACGGCCCATTACAACTGATGGAGATAAGGTAACCGTCGGATTTAAAGAGGAGACCTTTGAAAACACCTGGAAGTAAATAATAATTATTCCACTAGTGTTGCCGAAGTTTCTTCATGTGTATTATAGTTAAGGAGAGGGAATTAGACTGCTTTGTACATAAGTTTTAAAGGCAGTTATTCTACTTGAAAAAGCGTCAGAATCAGTAACCGCTTTTTCAATACTATTCGAAAGAATACGGAGGGATCAGTACATGGACTTACCAAAGGACTTAAAGTATTCAGAAGAACATGAATGGGTGAAAGAAGAAGGAGACAAAGTACGTATCGGTATTACTGACTTTGCACAATCCGAGCTGGGGGACATCGTTTTCGTAGAACTTCCGGAAGTAGGCGACGAACTTGAAGCAGACGAGCCTTTCGGCAGCGTGGAATCTGTTAAAACAGTTTCTGAACTATACGCGCCAATCAGCGGGAAAGTTGTAGAAGTAAACGAAGAACTTGAAGATTCTCCGGAATTTGTAAATGAATCTCCGTATGAAAAAGCGTGGATGGTTATCATTGAGCCATCTGACAAATCGGAAATGGACAACCTCATGGATGCAGCAGGATATGAGGAAATGACGTCAGAAGACTAATGCAAGAAAAATCAACTCTCCTGGAGGCGTAATTCCTACGCTTGCAGGAGAGTTTTTTTGCGATCGGGACGGGGGAAAAGGTAAAGGTGCTCCCTTAGACGGACAGGGACACGGAGAAACCTGACAGAGTATTTGCGGAATTAGTTACAAGGCCGAACCATGACCATCATGCTGACCCAATATTTTTAATTCATACTCCTATCTGCCCTCATTTAATACAGAATCCCAACATATAAGCCCGCCCATAATCGTGTATAACACCGGCACATAAGCCTCAAACTAATATCAAAAATGGAGGGCAAGTATATGGCTAACGATGACTTTTTCCACGTGATGGGTGATGATGTAAAGAAACCTTCTGATGATAATAGTAACAGTGATACATCCAGCCGCAAACCTGAATCCCGTATTGAGATATCAGGACAGATTGAGAAAAAGCAAGAAAGCCCCGGCGAAACCGGGTTGTATTACCAGGCGGAAAAAGTGGGGCGTATAAAGCAAAAAGGATCAGCGCAAATGTATGAAATGGCTGAAGGATTTGAGTTTAAAGATGAAAAGTTTTATAAGCATACGGATAAGAAAGAAAGCAGCCAGTATCCTGAATCGTACGTGGAAGGTTGCGACATGGGATGGTGCTGACTGATTATAAAAACGATCTGGACGTGACGGTTGATTACGTTCAGATCGTTTTTCTTATGGAGGATAAGCACGCACAAAGAGCGGAGGGACGGTTCTTCTGATTACGAACCGGAAGAACAGTCCCCCCTGGTGTGTTAAATAACCGTCCCGCCATCGATATTTAAAACCGTACCTGTAATATATTGCGCCTCATCAGAAGCGAGAAAGGCGTAGCCATTGGCTATATCTTCGGGGTTCCCCAGTCGCTTTAATACGGATTTACTCCTGATCATTTCTTTTACTTTGTCAGGCACTTTATCTACCATCGCAGTAGAAATATAGCCTGGGGCAATCGCATTCACGCGGATCCCGTGCTTCCCCAATTCCTTGGCCCATGATTTAGTCATCATAACAACTCCACCTTTAGATGCAGAGTAATTCGTTTGACCATAATTTCCGTAGAGACCGACAATTGAAGACGCATTTAAGATCACACCGCTTTTTTGCTCAATCATCACTTTTGCAGCAGCCTGCGAGACATTAAATACTCCTTTGAGATTGACGTCAATCACACGATCCCACTGCTGTTCTGTCATTTTCACTAACGTTGCATCCTGTGTGATCCCCGCATTATTAATGACAATATCCATTTGTCCATAATGAGCCGTCGAGGCCTTAATTAATTGTTCTACTTGTTCACGATCTGTTACATCAGCTTCGATACCAATGCATTCCCCACCTAGTTTTTTTATTCGATTCGAAGTCTCATCAATCTCCTTCTTATTCAAGTCTGCTAAAACAAGTTTTGCCCCTTCTAATGCAAATTTTTTTGCAGTTGCTTCACCTATGCCGCGAGAGGCTCCTGTTATCATTGCCACCTTATCTTTTAATTTCATCGTCATTTCCCCTTCCTTTTCGTGTTTTCATGGTGTTCAGCATTCCTCTTTCTACACAAAAATCCAGTGTCTTTGTTAAGCGTTTAAATCAATGGCGAATTTATAGTGAATGGACGTTCCAGCTAAAGTATATTCGGAGAAAGGAGGAGGTATTAGTTCAATGAGGAAGCAACGATCAAAGGCAATTGGTTGGTCTGCCTATAAAACATTAGGGCGGAGTAATTGCATCATCGTTAAAAAAATAGGAAACATTGTTACCCTTGTTAATAAAACAAGGAAAGGGAGCGATAGCCCATGCATATGAACAAGCAGGATTTATTCAGGTAATAGTTATCACCAAACGAAAAATCCTCTTTTGCATGAATAGGCTTCGCTCCCTTTGTTGCCAAGTTATTTCGACATGACAGAATTCGTTTGAAACATATTTAACATTTGCATTTGTGTTTGTCTCATTTGGTCAAAAGCACTTACCAATGTATCCGTTGTTTTTTCAGCTATTTTTTTATTTTGCTGGAAGGTATTCCCAACAGTAGCTGTGATTTGAGCATTTGATCTTGCCATAATGTCAAGAGAGGCCTTTCCAGGAAGAGTAGCGATTGTTTGAGACTTATGTCCAATTTCTTCAATTTTGTTTAACAATTCATGATACTTTTGGTCACCTTCAAGTTCCTGATTAACATTTCCAACGGCTGTTTGAGCATTCGTTTTCCACTCAGTCGTAAATTTTTTGGAATTCTCTTCAAACTGAGAAAATTGTTCTCGTGTTCCGTCAATCCATTCTTTTTGAGTTTTTAAAGCCCACATGGATTGTTGCTCCATTCTTTCCATAACTTCTTTCCACATACCTGCCCCAAAAAAATCGTTGACATTCTCATTTGCTGTCTTATTAGTCTCTTTCTTAACTGCCATCTAAATCCCTCCATGAGTTTTTTTAAGCCAAAATCTGACCTTTTATTAGTAACATAAACAACAATAGTTCATACCGCTGTTTATGGTATTAAAGTGTTTCAGTGACTTGTCTTTAAGGTGCAACTATTCATCTTTTTTATCATCCTTCTTGGATGTGAAGCCAGGCGGGACGAAAAAGTTACTATACATATTGAAAAATTGATCAAGCATCTTCTGATATTGTCCAAGTGAATTTGCCCATAGATCTAAATATTGTTCTCCTGCTGAAGTAATCGAATAAATTCGTTTAGCTGGTCCTGATGTGGATGTATCCCACTCAGACACGACTAATTCATCCTTTTCAAGTTGACGGAGGATTCTATAGAAGTTTCCTTGATCAACATATTCAAAGCCAAACATGGTAAGTTTTTGCATTAATTCATATCCATGTGCGTTCCAATCTTTTAATAACAACAGGAGTACGGGAATAATGAAATTTTTTTGTGCTTTCGCTATAGGTTCTGTTTTGGGTTTGTCCTTACCGTTTTTAGGAGTCATCCTATCACCTTCTAATCAAGTAATAATGTCTATATGTGTAATTTACACCTATAAGTAAAAAAAGTCAACTCCATTTGGTTTACATAAATCACCAAAAACTACCATGTTCTTCTAAAAAACACGTTCAAATAATCTGTATTTGTTGAAAATTATGGTAATTTTACGTTTTTTCTTTGTCCAATTTTAGCCAATATCCTTTAAAATTGTTATAAGACAGTTATCAAATCCAAAGGTTAGGGGTTATTAGTATGACAAAACAGAACACATTGGATCCATTGGCACTATGGAAAAGTATGTATGAACAAACAGAATCACATTTTAGCGAGGCCATTCATGAAACATTAAAAACAGATGAATATGCTGAGATGTTAGGGCAGGTCCAAAATAGTTTTCTTCAATATCAACAATTAGTCCGGAGTACGACCGACATGTATTTAAAGCAAATCAATGTCCCTACAAATGAAGAAATGTCAAGCGTTGCTTCCCTTATTGTTAATTTAGAGGAAAAAGTAGATAGTATTGATGAAAAAATTGAGGACGAGCTCTCAAGTAAGGAAGTATCTTTAGAAATAACAAAACTAAAGGTAAGCGTCTCCAAACTGGATAAAAAAATGAATCAAGTTTTACAGGCAAGTGATCAACTGGATAAAAATATGCATCAAATCTTAGAAGTATTAACCAGTAATAAAAAAGAAACACCTGCTGAAACGACTTCGTCACAGCCTAAAGATAAGAAATAATCAATATTTTTAAAAGGACTATGTCAGGCCTTATATTCGAATGAAAAATATATTAGGAGGAATGTTAAATGGGAATGATTTCAAATGAAGTATCGGCAGTTAAGGGAGAATCCCAAAGTTTAGCAGGAAAAGTGGCGCTTGTTACAGGCGGATCCCGCGGAATTGGTGCAAGTATTGTAAAAGAATTAGCTAAACGAGGGGCAGAAGTTGCGATTAACTATAATTCAAACAAAGAGGCTGCCGATGAAGTTATCGATGAAATTGAACAATTTGGCGGGTCAGCCGTTTCCTTTCAAGCAGATGTTTCTAACTTGGAGCAATCTCGTGCTTTGGTGGAACAGACCATCGATCATTTTGGGAAAATAGACATTCTTATTAATAATGCAGGGATAACAAGAGATCGCACTTTCAAAAAACTTAGCGAGAGTGAATGGAGAGAGGTCATAGACACGAACTTAAATAGTGTTTATCATACAACTTCAGCAGTAATCAATCTCATGCTCAAACAAAAATTTGGCCGTATTATCAATATTAGTTCATTTATCGGTCAAAAAGGTGGTTTTGGCCAAACGAACTATGCTGCTGCCAAAGCGGGCATGATTGGTTTTACCAAGTCTCTTGCTTTAGAAACAGCAAGAAGTGGCATAACAGTCAATGCCGTTTGTCCTGGATATATTGAGACTGAAATGTTTGCAGGTGTTCCGGAAGATGCAAAAGATCAAATTATTTCTGGTATACCGATGCAACGGTTAGGAGAAGCCTCTGAAATAGCCGATGCTGTCCTTTTTTTAGCTAATAACAGTTATACGACAGGCCAATGCCTGAATATAAATGGTGGAGTATATATGTAACTATCTACAGGAAAAATCATAAGGAGGATGGTGGATGGATTTCACTACAACAAGATCACTAGATGCAATGGTAGACTCTTTGCCTGAAGATTATCAGAAGGACTATAAACGTTTTAAACGAGCCATAGATGTTCTCACTAAAGAGCCTGAACCGAAAGTAGGGCAAACTCCAAAGGAACTAATCTGGACAAAGAATAAGGCAAAACTTTACCGGTATCAACCAGCGAAAGTGAAGACAAACAAAGTACCAATATTAATCATTTATGCTTTGATTAATAAACCGTATATTTTAGATTTATCACCTGGGAGCAGTTTAATTGAGTATTTAACAGATAAAGGCCATGATGTCTACTTACTTGATTGGGGTACACCTGGTTACGAAGATAGACATATGAAATTCGATGACTATGTGCTCGATTATATTCCTCGCGCAGTGAAAAAAGTCCTTCGGAAATCTGAAGCTGATGAACTCAGCATACTCGGTTATTGTATTGGGGGGACGTTAACAGCAATATTTACGGCTCTTCATCCAAACTTACCCATCCGCAATCTTGTCTTTTTGACGAGTCCGTTTGACTTTTCTGATTCAGGGTTATTTACAAAGTGGGTAGACGAAAAATATTTTAATTTAGATCTCATGGTTGATACGTATGGGAACATTCCTCCAGAAACAATTGACTTTGGGAATAAATTATTAAAACCAATTACCAATTATATCGGCCCTTATGTCTCTCTCGCCAATCGAGCGGATAATGAAGAATTTGTTAAAAACTGGACCCTTCTGCAGAAGTGGGTAGCTGACGGGGTCCCATTCCCTGGTGAAGCATACAGACAATGGATTGGTGAATTTTACCAAAAAAACAAGTTAATTAATGATGAGTTATATATTCGAGGACAACAAGTGAAGTTAAGCAATATTAAAGCAAATGTCTTAAACATTGCAGCAGATCGTGACCATATAGCTATTCCTGAACAGACAGAACGACTTATGGATAAGATTTCAAGTGAAGATAAAACATTTGAATTAGTTTCGGCTGGCCATGTTTCTGTGACTGTAGGGAAAGGTGCCGTTAAAAATACCTATCCGTTGATCGAGACATGGGTGAGGGAGCACTCAGGTGCCTGACCCCCGCTAAGTTAAAGCGTTAAAGTTCGGCAGTGTGGTACCTAAACCCCACCGAGTTAAAATGCGAAAGTATAGATTGGACCTGTGATGTCATTAAAATTATTAAGAGGCTGGGACAAAAGAATAGTAATTATAAAGAAAGCCGGACAAATCTTATGATTTTTGTTCGGCTTTTCGCTTTTGTGCTTAATAAAAAATTAACTCTGATAAAAATAGTAAGGGCAGTAATCTCAGTCCGCCAGGCGGACGCTTGCCCAGGGGCTTGTCTTCAGCTAAATTCAACTCAGCCTGGAGCTTCGTTGAATTGGATCTTCAGACTGCGCTTGATCCCTCGGGCGTCGCCACCTTCTGTCCTTCAATGACAGGATTTAAAGCTGTGGAATAAAAGCAGTAATCTCAGTCCGCCAGGCGGGCGCTTGCCCAGGGGCTTGTCTTCAGCTAAATTCAACTCAGCCTGGAGCTTCGTTGAATTGGATCTTCAGACTGCGCTTATCCTCTGGGTGTTCTCGCCTTCGTTCAACGGCAGGTTATTGATTTAATATTAGGGTAACGTTTTTGACTAAAGCAGAGGCTATTTAATAACTGGTAAACCTAAAAGTACCCCGTCTTATAAGATGTCTGATAAAAATTATTGTTCGTTCTTTACAAACTTGTCTTTAGTTTTATCTCGGCCTCTTCTTATTATTTTTGCCTTCCTTATTGTTTTTAGGAAGCCTCTCAATACCCGGACGGAGACAAATCAAGTTTCTCAAACTGGTTAAAGGAAATTCGCTTCCAGTTACCGAATAAAGAAGGTAGTAATTAAACGGCGTATCCAAGGGCGTGATTAGCGTGGCGGGAACTTTGCTTGCTTCAGCAATTAATGACATGAAACAGACAGACAGAATTCGTAAGCTGGTAAAAAAATATGAGATGACTCTGTTGATCAGCTGCGGTTCAGAGAACTGGTTTATTGCATTTACTGGATTAGACACTGGTTTTGTAAGCGGGAACGGGGCAGCACCTGATGTCATTATTAAAGGGGACGAAGATTCTTTAAAACTGCTGTTTCAGGGAGAAGATTTTCTTCTCACTATGAGGCGCAGGGGAGAATTGGAAGCAGAAGGATCCTTAAAATACCTCCTCTGGCTTGAGTCATTGTTTTACTTATGCCACACGTCATCATGCAGGAAATCGTATCCAAAGAGTATAATCAGTTGACAAGCATATAGTATAGTGATAATATCCATATCAGATTTCAAAAACGAATAAACTGTATCTCTTATCCAGAGTGGCGGAGGGAATGGCCCTGTGAAGCCCGGCAACCACCAGATGTAACGATCTGGAAGGTGCCAAATCCAACAAAGCAGTCAATGCTTTGAAAGATGAGAGAAAGGCCTTTTAGTAATGTTCTAAACCTTTCTGCTTATCTTAGGTGAGCCGAAAGGTTTTTCTCTATTTAATTTGAAACTTTCGTGCTTTAAAGGAACTAAACTTATCAGTTTACTAATTTATAAGTTTAAAGCTAATCGAAAACTATTGTTGTGGCGTCTTAGGGGACGGATAGAAAGTGAGGGATTAAGTTGATAACCTTATCTAAACTGGCAAAGACCTTTCAGACACGTGACGGTCAGGTTACTGCCGTTGATCATATCGATCTTTC
This sequence comes from Salipaludibacillus sp. CUR1, assembly GCF_021028955.1. GTDB lineage: Bacteria > Bacillota > Bacilli > Bacillales > Salisediminibacteriaceae > Salipaludibacillus. The sequence goes on along the minus strand of NZ_JAIWPE010000057.1, from coordinate 46,718 downwards.
CATAGAAAAAGGAGAAATTTTTGGAGTAATAGGGTACAGCGGGGCTGGTAAAAGTACACTCATCCGATTGTTAAATATGCTTGAAACACCTAGTTCAGGACAAGTCACTATCGCTGGAAAAAATATGAATGAACTATCGGGAAAAGGGTTACGGCAGGCGCGGCAAGAGATAGGAATGATCTTCCAGCACTTTAACCTGCTTTGGTCACGAACAGTAGCCGATAACATTGCTTTCCCGCTTGAAATTAAAGGAATGCCTAAAAGTGAACAGAAAAAAAGGGTCAATGAATTAATAAAGCTTGTAGGCCTTGAAGGCCGCGGAGGTTCTTACCCCTCCCAGTTGAGCGGAGGCCAGAAACAAAGGGTCGGCATAGCCAGGGCCCTTGCCAATAATCCGAAAGTCCTTCTGTGCGATGAGGCTACCTCAGCTCTGGATCCTAAAACGACAGACTCGATCCTTGATTTGTTAGTGGATATTAATAAGAAACTGAATTTAACGATTGTACTTATTACCCATGAAATGCACGTGATCAGGAAAATCTGCCACAGGGTAGCCGTAATGGAAAATGGACGGATTGCAGAACAAGGTCCTGTCCTCGATATATTTAAGCGCCCTAAAGAAGAGATGACAAAGGAGTTTGTAAAACAGGTGACAGAGCCTGAAGAAACGGAAGAAGCCATCAGACATTTATTTAAAGATGACGGAATTGGCCGGGTTCTGCAGCTGACTTTTACAGGCAGTGATGCAAAAAGGTCGCTTATTACTGATGTTGTAAGAAAGTATGATGTCTCTGTAAGTATTCTCCAAGGGAAGATATCCCAGACGCAGCACGGTTCATACGGGTCTTTGTTTGTTAGTGTGACTGGTGACAACCAGCTGATTGATGAGACGATTGCATTTATCCGGTCACAGCAAGTAGAAGTGGAGGTGATCCACGGTGAATAAGATTCTAGCCGCTAACGGATGGCTCTTTCCCAACGTGAATTGGGAGAATATGTGGGACGCCACCGGAGAAACGATTTACATGTCAGTTATTGCTTTAGCTTTTACCTTTATTTTCGGAATTTTATTAGGTTTACTTCTGTTTTTAACTGATAAGGGGCAGTTATGGCAAAATAAAGCGGTACATGCTGTGACAGCAGCTTACGTGAATATTTTCAGGTCTATTCCGTTTATTATTCTGATTGTCTTGCTGATCCCCTTCACACGATCATTAATCGGCACGATGCTCGGACCATCCGCGGCGCTGCCAGCGCTTATAATAGGAGCTGCGCCTTTCTATGCGAGAATGGTGGAAATTGCATTGAGAGAAATTGATAAAGGGGTTATAGAAGCTTCTAAATCAATGGGGGCCAGCAACCGGCAGATTATTTTTAAAGTGCTCCTGCCGGAATCCATGCCGGCGCTTGTGTCAGGTATTACGGTTACGGCCATTGCCCTGGTCAGTTATACGGCTATGGCAGGAGTCATAGGCGCAGGAGGCTTGGGTGACCTGGCTTACAGAGACGGCTTCCAGCGGAATAATTCAGATATTACTTTAGTAGCTACTATTGTTGTTTTAATAATCGTTTTTATATTCCAGTTTATAGGCGATTATTTAACAAATAAATTAGATAAGCGGTAATCCGCTTTTAAAAAAACAAGGGGGTAACACCATGAAGAAGATTTTACAAACAGCAACTGCCGTAACATTATCATTAGGAGTCCTTGCTGCTTGCGGTGAAGGAAATAATGACAATACAACAGATAATGCCGGTTCCAATCAAGGAAACGGAAATAACGCTTCTGAAAATAATGAAGAGCAAGGACCGCTTGTAGTGGGGGCATCAAACGTGCCTCATGCGGAAATTCTTGAGTTCGCGCAGCCGCTTCTTGAAGAGGAAGGCGTAGAACTTGAAATTGTCTCGTTTAACGATTATGTCCTGCCAAACGAAGCGTTAGCTGAAGGTGAGCTGGATGCTAACTACTTCCAGCATGTGCCTTATCTTGAATCACAAATCGAAGAACACGGCTATGATTTCGTAAACGCCGGCGGTATTCATATTGAACCAATCGGTATTTACTCTCAAGACTACAGCAGCCTGGATGAACTTCCTGAAGGTGCTGAAATAATTATGAGTAGCTCAGTTGCAGATCACGGTCGAATCCTGATGATGCTTGAAGATGAAGGGTTAATTACCCTCGCAGAAGGTGCGGGCGTTGAAGCTACAATTAATGATATTGAAGATAACCCAAATAACTTCGAGTTTTCAGATAATGTGGAAGCTGCCTTACTTCCAACAGCTTATGAAAACAATGAAGGAGATGCTGTGTTAATTAACTCCAATTATGCGCTTGATGCCGGACTAAATCCGCTTGAAGATGCCATTGCGACTGAAGATGCCGATGCTGACAATCCTTACGTGAATGTCATTGCTGTAAACAGCGGTGATGAGGACGATGAGAGAGTCACTGCATTGATTGATGTCCTTCGTTCTGAAGAAGTGCGCGATTATATTCTAGAGACGTATGATAATTCTGTCGTACCAGTAAGTGAATAAGCGTTTTTCCTGCACCGGCGAAAAGCCGGTGCATTTTTCTTTCCTATTATGAATACATAGAGACTTTTTTTTTACGCATTATAAAAGTAAACATGTAAAAAGGAGAGAACACAATGGACGAACAGCACACACCTTATATTCAGGAAGCTTTGCATCATTATAAAGAGGGCATGGGATATTTTACTGAACAAATGCCGGAGGTTGCCCATAAATATCATGAGTTTACAGAAGCATGTTTCAAAGAAGGAAGCCTTTCTAAAAAGGAAAAACAGCTTATCGCTTTAGCCCTGAGTATGAATGCCCAGGATGAGTACTGTATGATATACCATGTAAAAGGCTGTCTTGACCAGGGGGCAAGCAGGGAAGAAATTCTTGAGGCGGTAGCGGTCACAGGAGCTTTTGGAGGAGGAGCCGCCTTAAGCCAGGGAGTTACATTAATAGAAGAAGCGGTAAGTGAACTTTCAGGAGACATCGTTTCATGAAAGGGCTTACAAAATAGCCGGAATTTTCAGATAAAGAGCATAACGGAGTAATTGGGGGAGATAGTAGAAAATCTGACTGTCAGTTTTTTTGACACCGGCACAATAGTAATTGTCAGAAAATATCCCCTTATACGCGAATTGGTTATACACTTCCAAAATGCTAAAATAAATCATGTTGAAGGTGATCCCATTACAAACGTTGCGGGCTTTATGCCGTTTAACGCAGCAAATGTGATCAAAACAATCCAGAAAGGAATGTGATTTATTATCCATCAGATTCAGACGAAACATACGACTGAGATGGAAAAAGCAATGTTCCAGTCGTACGGTATAGGTTATGCGGAGTATAACAGAGATTTAGATAACCGTATGAAAGTGGAACAGGAACGAGATAAAGATCATCAGCAAAGCCTGAAGATGGTCAATGAGCACAACCGACAGCTGCAATATAGTATTTAATAAAAAGAACTTCCTTAAGAGAAGAAAAAAACAACCCCGCGTGGATTTTAATTCAGCGGGGTTGTTTTTCGCTTTGTATATTATATAATTAAGATTCATTCTCAATTAGAATGAAAAAAGACCAAGGTATTGAGAATTAATTTTCAAGAAAAAAAGACTTCCTCCGAAAAAGAGATGACACAAACATTCTTAAACGAATTATTTGGTAAAAATTTACAACGAAGATTAGGTGAAATGTTTAGGTTTTCTAAGGAAAACTGTCTTTATTTGTATATAAATAACTTCCGAGGATAATATGAAGGAAAGATGAAAAGAATTGTGTATTTTCCTTGAACTCAAATTTCATTTGATATAAGATTGTAATGAGAATAAATTGAGAATGTGATTAAAGATCACTTTTCTCATATTAACATGTTTTTAATGAAACTTTCAAAAATAAATGGAGGTATGAATCATGACCAAGCCAAATTTAACTGTAAAAGATCTTCATGTATCAATTGAAGATAAAGAAATTCTGAAAGGGTTCGGCATTGAGGTGAATGGCGGAGAAATTCACGCGATTATGGGACCGAACGGAACAGGTAAATCTACCCTTGCTTCTGCTTTAATGGGCCACCCGAAATACGAAGTGACAAAAGGTGAAGCCAGTTTAGGCGGAGAGGACCTTTTTGAAATGGAAGTAGATGAGCGCGCGCGTGCAGGTTTATTCCTCGCAATGCAGTATCCGAGTGAAGTATCCGGTGTCACAAATGCAGACTTTATCCGCTCAGCGATGAATGCAGGCCGTGAAGAAGGAGACGAAGTGTCTCTAATGAAGTTCATCCGTCAAATGGATGAAAAAATGGGTAGTTTGGAAATTGACGAGTCATTCCAGCACCGTTATTTAAACGAAGGTTTCTCTGGCGGGGAAAAGAAGCGTAATGAAATTCTCCAGCTGCTTATGCTTCAGCCTCAAATTGCGATCCTTGATGAAATCGACTCTGGTCTTGATATCGACGCATTAAAAGTAGTGGCTAAAGGTATTAATGAGCTTCGCAGCGAGGACTTCGGCTGTATGATTATTACCCACTACCAGCGTTTACTAAACTATATTAAACCGGACTTCGTCCATGTAATGATGCAGGGACGTATCGTTAAATCCGGCGGGCCTGAACTTGCTCAAAAGCTTGAAGAACAGGGTTACGACTGGATTAAAGAAGAACTTGGAATCGAAGACGAAACTGTAGGCCAGGAATAAGAGACGGTTTAAAGAGGAGGAATGAAGATGACGACGGAAATTACTTTTCCAGTAAATCAACAAGATATTACGAGCTTCTCTAAAGACCGCAATGAGCCAAAATGGTTCGCTGATCTACGCCTTTCGTCTTTAGAGAAAGCATTAAACTTGGAATTGCCAAAACCTGATAAATCACGAATTAATAAATGGAACTTTACATCTTTTGATTTTGATGCGAAAACAGCTGGGGGAGAAGACTTTTCAAAGCTCTCCGACAGTGTGAAATCACTTATCGGTGAAGAAGACAATATTCAAAATTTAATTGCCCAGAAAAACGGTGTAACCACTTTTAAGGCTCTTCATGATGACCTTACAAACAAAGGCGTTATTTTTACTGATATGAAAACAGCATTAACTGACCATGAAGATCTTGTGAAAAATTACTTTATGCAAGATGCTGTCTCTCTGGACGAAAACCGTCTGACTGCTCTTCATGCGGCACTCGTCAATGGCGGAACTTTCCTTTATGTGCCAAAAAATGTTGAAGTGGAGCTGCCGCTTCAGGCTGTTTATTCACATGAAGGCAGCTTTGGTTTATTTAACCATGTCCTTATTGTTGCTGAAGAGAACAGCTCTGTAACGTATGTAGAGAATTATCTGTCAGAAGGTTCAAATTCAGAAGCAGTAGCTAACATTGTTTCTGAAGTATACGTTGCTGATGGAGCGTCTGTGCGTTATGGTGCGGTTGATAACCTCTCCGAAACAGTAACGACGTATGTAAACCGCCGCGGGCAGGTAACCGGCAGGGATGCCAGTCTTTATTGGGCGCTTGGACAAATGAATGATGGGAATACCGTCTCTGAAAATACAACATACCTTGTAGGTGAAGGGTCATATGCGGATACTAAAACCGTGTCTATCGGACGCGGCAAGCAGTCTCAAAACTTCACTACAAACGTGATCCATTACGGGAAAAACTCAGATGGTCAGATTTTAAAGCATGGCGTTATGAAAGATTCTGCGACATCCATCTTTAATGGTGTTTCTAAAATCGAGCACGGAGCGACAAAAGCGAACGGGGAGCAGACAGAACGTGTGTTAATGCTTAGTGAGAAAGCGCGCGGTGACGCTAACCCGATTCTGCTGATCGATGAAGATGACGTAACAGCAGGCCACGCGGCCTCTGTAGGGAAAATAGACCCTATTCAAATGTTCTATCTAATGAGCCGGGGGCTTAGCAAACGTGAAGCGGAACGGTTAATTATTCACGGGTTCCTTGCACCGGTGGTAAGCGCGCTGCCGATCGAGTCTGTAAAAGAACAGCTGTATGATGTGATTGAAAGGAAAGTATACTAATGGATGTAAAAACAGTCCGCTCGAAGTTTCCAATCCTTGATCAGGAGGTAAACGGGCATCCGCTCGTTTACCTTGACAGCGCAGCTACTTCGCAAAAACCGCAGCAAGTAATCGATGCGGTTGAGGACTATTACAAAAGGTATAATTCCAACGTGCACCGGGGGGTTCACACCCTTGGGTCACTTGCTACCGACGGCTATGAAGGGGCGAGAGAAAAAGTCCGCGGCTTTATTAACGCCAAGAGTATGGAAGAGATCGTTTTTACCCGTGGGACGACTACAGCAATTAACACAGTGGCTGCCAGCTATGGAAGAGCTAATGTCAAACAGGGTGATGAAATTGTAATTACGCCGATGGAGCATCACAGTAATATCATTCCGTGGCAGCAGCTGGCGAAAAGCACAGGCGCCACATTAAAATATATTCCTTTAAAGGAAGACGGAACGATTGATTTAAACGATGTTGAAGAGACAGTCACTGAAAATACCAAAATTGTATCTGTGATGCACGTCTCCAACGTGCTTGGAACGATCAATCCTGTGAAGGAAATAGCTGAAATTGCCCACAAAAATGGCGCTGTGATGGTCGTTGACGGGGCTCAGGCTGTTCCTCACATGAAAGTAGATGTTCAGGCACTTGATGCTGACTTTTATGCTTTTTCCGGGCATAAAATGTGTGCGCCAACAGGAATCGGGGTATTGTACGGTAAAAAGAAATTAATGAAAAATATGGAGCCGGTTGAGTTCGGCGGAGAAATGATCGATTTTGTCGGCCTTTATGACTCAACGTGGAAAGAGCTCCCCTGGAAGTTCGAAGGCGGCACCCCTATTATTGCTGGTGCAATCGGGCTGGGAGCGGCCATTGATTTTCTTGAAGAAATAGGGCTTGAGAATATTAAACAGCATGAGCAGAAACTTGCTGACTATGCGATCGCCCAATTGAAGGATATTGACGGCGTGACTGTTTACGGACCGGAAAAGCGTGCAGGCGTCGTAACGTTTAATTGTGACGATGTCCATCCCCACGATGTAGCCACGGTCCTTGATGCTGAAGGAGTGGCTGTCAGGGCAGGCCATCACTGTGCGCAGCCGCTGATGAAATGGCTGGATGTGACTGCTACGGCAAGAGCCAGTTTCTATCTTTATAACAATGAAGAGGATGTCGATGCTTTTGTAAAAGCATTAATAAAAACAAAGGAGTATTTTGGAGATGTCTTTGGGTAATCAACTGGACACACTGTACCGCCAAGTGATTATGGATCATTATAAAAACCCTCGGAACCGCGGAGAAATTGAGGGTGACTCCTTAAAAGTTAATATGAATAATCCAACATGCGGAGACCGCATTCAACTGCAAATGCAGGTTGAGGACGGGAAAATTGCCAATGCCAAGTTTGTAGGTGAAGGGTGTTCGATCAGTTTATCTTCTGCCTCAATGATGACTCAGGCAGTGAAAGGTCTTCCGGTAGAGGATGCTTTAAAGCTGTCAGGGATCTTTTCCGATATGATGCTTGGGAAAGATTACACAGAAGGGGATTTTGACCTGGGCGATATTGAAGCGCTTCAGGGAGTTGCCAAGTTCCCTGCCAGAATAAAATGTGCTACCCTCGCCTGGAAAGCGATGGAAAAAGGTCTTGATGAAGAAAAGGACGAAGATTCTGAGTAAGTGAAGGTTTACACTTGGTTTTTACTACCGATGTGTTGTAAAATAGATATATAAACTTTTTACCAGTGATAGATGATCACTTAAAAAAGTGGCATGCCATCGCTGATAAAAGTAATAGATCATTAAAGTGCAGTCAATCGTTCGCAACCGTTTATTTTATAAAGTTTTTGAAGGCGGCTCTTGTTGCCGCTATTCTACAAGGAGGGTTTCACATGGCTAAAAAAATGCCGGAAATCAGTGAATATCAATACGGCTTTTCAGATAAAGACGTTTCGATATTCCGTTCTAAAAAAGGGTTGACTCGTGAAATCGTTGAGGAAATTTCCCGTATGAAGGAAGAACCTCAATGGATGCTCGACTTCCGCTTGAAATCTTTAGAACAGTTTTATAAAATGCCTATGCCTCAATGGGGCGGTAATTTAGCTGAGCTGGATTTTGACGAGATCACGTATTACGTGAAACCATCAGAGAAATCTGAGCGCTCATGGGATGAAGTTCCTGAGGAGATTAAGAATACGTTTGATAAATTAGGTATTCCTGAAGCAGAGCAAAAATATCTCGCAGGTGTTTCAGCGCAGTATGAATCAGAAGTGGTTTACCACAACATGCAGGAAGATCTTGAAGATCTTGGTATCATCTTCAAGGATACAGACACTGCATTAAAAGAGGACGAGGAAATTTTCAGAGAGCATTTTGGAACTGTTATTCCTCCTTCCGATAATAAATTTGCTGCTTTAAATTCAGCCGTATGGTCCGGCGGTTCTTTCATTTATGTGCCTAAAGGTATTAAGACGGAGCAGCCGTTGCAGGCTTACTTCAGAATTAACTCCGAAAATATGGGACAGTTTGAACGTACGCTGATTATTGCGGATGAAGACAGCTCTGTCCATTATGTTGAAGGGTGTACGGCACCGGTATACACAACGAACTCGCTTCACAGTGCGGTCGTTGAAATCATTGTTAAAAAAGATGCTTATTGCCGTTATACCACTATTCAAAACTGGGCACCTAACGTCTTTAACCTTGTTACTAAACGTGCGGTAGCTGAAGAAAACGCCGTTATGGAATGGGTAGACGGAAATATTGGATCCAAGCTTACGATGAAATATCCGGCAGTTGTGATGAAAGGCCGTGGAGCACGTGGAAACGTTCTTTCCATTGCGATTGCAGGAAAAGGCCAGCACCAGGATGCCGGTGCTAAAATGCACCATCTGGCGCCTGATTGTTCCTCTACAATCGTTTCTAAATCTATTTCCAAGCAGGGTGGTAAAGTAACCTACCGCGGAATCTGCCACTTTGGACGGAAATCAGAGCGATCCAAGGCAAACATTGAGTGTGATACTCTGATTATGGATAATGAATCCACATCAGATACGATCCCTTATAATGAAATTCTTAATAACGACATTACGCTTGAACACGAAGCGACAGTATCTAAAGTATCTGAAGAGCAGCTTTTCTACCTGATGAGCCGCGGAGTATCAGAGCAGGAAGCGACTGAAATGATCGTTATGGGATTCATTGAACCATTTACGAAAGAACTGCCAATGGAATATGCTGTTGAAATGAACCGACTGATTAAGTTCGAAATGGAAGGTTCTATCGGCTAATACTGATATAATAAAGGCGAATCCGGCCGGGCCGGGTTCGCCTTTATGTTTTTTACCATTTTTTAAATTGGATGAGAGAGGTGAAAGAAAATTGGGTCAGATTAATGTAGGTGTAACGGGCTGGGGAGACCACCGAATATTATACGAAGGGATTAGCTCACCATCAAAAAAGCTTGAAGCTTACGCCGGGCATTTTCCTGTCGTTGAACTCGATTCCTCTTTTTACGCTGTGCCTCCTGAGAAAAATATAACAAAATGGATTAATGAAACACCTGCATCTTTCCAGTTTGTCGTGAAAGCTTACCAGGGAATGACAGGCCATCAGCGGGGAGAGAATCCGTTTAAAACCCAGGAAGAGATGTTCAAAGCTTTTAATGATGCGATACGCCCGTTTAAAGAGACGGGTAAACTGGCAATGGTTTTATGCCAGTTCCCTCCCTGGTTTGACTGTCAGAGAAAATATGTGGATTATATAAAATTTGTGCGTGAGCAGTTAAGAGAATTTGATGCTGCCCTGGAGTTTCGCCATCAATCCTGGTACAGCGAGGATTATAAGGAAAGAACACTGGAGTATATGAAAGAAGATGACTGGATCCACAGTATATGCGATGAACCTCAGGCAGGAGAACGTTCTATTCCTTTTGTGCCGGTGACAACACATGATGAAAAAGCTTTTGTACGTTTCCACGGGCGTAACACAGCAGGATGGAATAAACCTGTTAAAGGTGAAGGCTGGCGGGAAGTCCGGTACTTATATGATTATTCTGAAGATGAGTTAAAAGAATTGGAAGAGAAGGTAAAAAGCATCTCCCAGGAGGTAAATAAAACGTATGTCGTTTTTAACAATAATTCAGGCGGGCATGCGGCCGGAAATGCCAAAACATTTATAAGCGATTTAGGAATAACATACGAAGGTCTGGCACCGAGGCAAATGAATTTATTTGACGAGTAAAAAAAGCAGGATTGAAATCCTTAGCCAACTTCCGTAATATTCGATGTAGGTAGTATTAAATTGAAAGTTAGAAAGCAGGCATTTGAATGGAATGGATTTTATTACTTTTATTAGGGCTCGCGGCTGCTATTTTAGGCAGTATAATGGGGTTGGGCGGCGGTATTATTATCGTGCCTGCCTTAATGATTTTAAGCAATTATTCTGAGCTTTTAAGCGGTATTACGCCCCAGGTGGCGGTGGGAACTTCTTTGTTAATTATGATATTTACGGGGTTATCATCGACACTTGCCTATTTGAAACAGAAAAAAGTAGATGTCAAAAGCGGTTTAATCTTTTTTGCAGGAAGCGGGCCTGGCGCGCTGTTCGGAGTCTGGCTCAATCAAGATATTAATGTGGACGTTTTTTTAATTGCATTTGGTGCTTTTATCATTTTTGTTTCATTTGTATTGATGGTCAGGAAACACATTAAACCTTTAAAGCGCAGCAGTAAAGGCATAAAACGAAGCTATGTGAATGAATACGGAAAAACTGTTCACTATGGCTATCATCCGGCAGTGGGGATTACAATTGCTTTTTTTGTAGGGATGTTTTCAGGCTTGTTTGGTATCGGCGGCGGCTCCCTGATGGTGCCGGCTATGATTTTACTTTTTGCCTTTCCGCCCCATCTGGCAGTCGCAACTTCCATGTTTCTCGTCTTTTTGTCTGCGCTGATCAGTTCTGTTTCGCATATCAGTTTAGGAAACGTAGACTGGTACTATGCGATGGCTTTGATTCCGGGGGCCTGGATTGGCGGTCAGCTGGGCGCAGCGATTAACAGAAGATTGGCCAGTGATACGGTTGTCATATTATTGCGTGTATTTTTGATTATCGTAGGTATACGTTTAATTTATCAAGGAATCATGAGTCTCTAATCTGAAGACAGATTCCAAGGAGAAGGTGTGGTGTCCTTGGCAAAGCAAACCCTTAGAATATTGCATACAAACGATTTACATAGCCAGCTGGATAAGTGGCCGGCTGTTACACAGCTTCTGAATAAACGGAGGAACGAAGCATACAGGAAGAATGAAGAAGTGCTCTTGTTTGATATTGGCGACCATTGTGACAGGGCTCATCCAATGACTGATGCCCTGCTTGGGAAAGGAAATGTCCAATTATTAAATGACATGGCCTATGACGCAGTGACCATTGGAAATAATGAAGGAATCACATTTTCAAAAGATCAGTTAGATGACTTATATGACCAGGCTCAATTTCCGGTGCTGTTATCCAACTTAAAGAACAAAGATGGAACCAGGCCGGAGTGGACACATCCATATAAAATTTTCACTTTAAAGTCCGGTTTAAAGGTTGGAGTAACAGGTGTGACCGCACCTTTTCGCTTATTTTATGAAACGCTCGGATGGAAAGTGACAGACCCTTTCAGTGAACTGGAAGATACAGTGAACGAGCTTCGTCCGAAAGTCGATATTCTTATCTGCCTTTCCCATTTAGGGTTTAGCGAAGACGAAAAAATGGCCGACGACTTTCCAAGCTTTGATGTTATTCTGGGCGCTCATACACACCATGTTCTTGAAAAAGGAAAAAAGGTAAACAACACGTGGATTAATCAGTCTGGACGATCCGGGGCGTTCATAGGCGAAGTATGTATGGAGTTTGAAAAAGAAACAGAAGGCTGTTTCCAGGTGTCTGTTCAAAATGTCCAATCAATTAAAGTCAATGAAGGGATAAGAGATGAGGAAACAGAAAAATCATTAAATCATTTAATCTTATCCAGCAGTACCGAACTGAATAAACAAATAACTGTGCTGGAATCCCCCCTTGATGTAGAGTGGTATCAAAAAAGCAAGTTTCCGGTTATGCTTGCGGAAACATTAAGGGAATGGTGTGAGGCAGAGATTTCCATGGTTAATTCAGGAGTCCTTTTAAAAAGCCTGCCAAAAGGGCCGGTGACTGTCAGGGATTTACATGAAATCTGCCCTCATCCAATTAACCCGGCGACGGTCATGATTTCAGGTGAACGGCTTCTTGAAACCATCCGCCAGTCCAGACAGGAAGAGATGATTACCTTTGCTTTGAAAGGTTTTGGCTTCCGCGGTAAAGTGCTGGGCTATATGGTTTTTGATAATTTAACAATCAGTGATAATTCCCGGTATCTTAATGAAAAGAATGTGTTAATAGACGGGGAGCCCTTACAGAGGGACCGGAAATACAAACTGGCTACTTTGGATATGTTTACGTTTGGCCAGCTTTACCCTGCTATTAGTTCAATTAATGAAAAAAAGTATTATATGCCTGAATTTTTAAGAGACCTTCTGGCATGGAAGTTAAATAAAATAAATGGCTCGCCCTCATAAAAAGAAATTTGAAAAGAGGGACAGCGGGCGAGTGCGAGAATTGGTTCAGCGCCTGATAAAAACCAGCTGACATATGTTTCCTGGTGATAGGCTGCATTATTCTTATCAGCTATTATCAGCTAGGGAAAAATTGTGAAATGGAGGGAATTAAATGAAGGCCTACTTAGACCTTTGTGAACATATTTTAAAAAATGGTGTTGAAAAAGATGACCGGACGGGAACAGGAACAATCAGTACTTTCGGCTATCAGATGAGATTTGATCTGGCAGAAGGCTTTCCAGTACTGACAACTAAAAAATTGGCTCTGCGAGCTATTATCCATGAACTTCTCTGGTTTATAAAAGGAGAGACAAACATAGGTTATTTGAAAGAAAATAACGTAAGAATCTGGAACGAATGGGCAGATGATAACGGGGATTTAGGGCCGATTTACGGGAAGCAGTGGCGGTCCTGGCCATCCCCGGACGGGGAGTCTATTGATCAGCTGGGACAAGTTATCGAACAGATTAAAACAAATCCGGATTCAAGAAGGCTGCTCGTCAACGCCTGGAACGTGGCCGATTTAGACAAGATGGCTCTGTCCCCCTGCCATTGTTTATTTCAATTTTACGTGGCTGATGGAAAATTATCCTGCCAGCTTTACCAAAGGAGCGCAGACGTCTTTTTAGGCGTGCCATTCAATATTGCTTCTTATTCGCTGTTAACTATGATGATTGCTCAGGAGTGCGGTCTTAAACCGGGGGATTTTGTTCATACGTTTGGAGATGCGCATATTTATAAAAATCATATTGAGCAGGTTAAACTTCAATTGACGAGGCAACCGCGTCCTTTACCTGAAATGAAACTGAATCCTGAACGGAAAAAAATTGAAGATTTTACAATTGACGATTTTGAGCTTTCAGGTTATGATCCTCACCCTCATATTAAAGGAGAGGTATCTGTATGATTTCCATGATCGCAGCCTTTTCAGAGGGAAGAGTGATAGGAAAAGACGGGGATATGCCCTGGCATTTACCAGCTGATTTACGGCATTTTAAAAAAGTAACGAGCGGGCATCCGATTCTTATGGGAAGAAAAACGTTTGAGTCCATCGGCAAGCCGCTTCCAAACAGGCGAAACATTGTTTTGACAAGAGACAAAACTTTTTCAGCTGAAGGAGTGGAAGCCATTCATGACTTAGCTGATATCCGTTCTTTAATGGCAGAAGAGGAAGAGTTTTTTGTAATTGGAGGGGCGACTATCTATGAGAAACTGATTTCGAAAGCCGACCGTCTTTACATTACTCATATCCATGCGTCTTTTGAAGGCGATACATTTTTCCCGGAAATAAACGGGGATGAGTGGGAAACAGTCTCCTCTGAAAAAGGCACAGTGGATCAGAAGAACCCTCATCCGCATACATTTTTGGTTTATGAACGGAAAAAATAATATTAATATTATTAAAAGTCTTCAGGAATTGTCCTGAAGATTTTTTTATTGGTACAATCTCCCGATTACACTGCATATGAATAGGAGGAAGGGGGGAATTGACCAGTGAAAGCTTTCCGCACCGTCCGGCCCCGCCGGAAGAAAAAAGGGCCTCTTCCTTTTAAATACGTGTTTATGATATCTTTACTCATTTTCGTACTCTTAACGATTCAGGGATTAATTGTGGTAGAAAAAGGAGTCCGTCCTACCTTGATTGCAATTGCTAAAACAGAAACTCAAAGAATAGGGACACTTGCCATTAACGATGCTATTTCCAGACATATTCTTGAGGATACGGATATGGAGGATCTGGTTGAGTTCGAAAGGGACGAAAATGGAAAGGTCATGTTTGTTCAATACAATCCAGTCATTTATAACCGCGTGTTACAGGAGACGACAAAGCGGGTACAAAACTATTTAAACGATATTGAACATGGGCGTGTTAAAGATATTCGTATCCCTAATAAAGTTGACGTAGATAGAGAAGGAGCAACATTTTCTGAAGATGGTATCATCCACATGATTCCATTAGGCCAGGCTACCAATAATGCGCTACTGGCCCACCTCGGACCTCGTGTCCCTGTCCGCCTGTCTGCTATCGGGGACGTAAAATCCCAGCTGAAGGAGAACATCGTGCATGTTGGAATTAACAATACTTATATGAGTGTGTCTGTAGATATTGAAGTGGATGTTAAAGTGGTTATTCCATTTGCGACAGAGACGGAAGTTGTAAGAACATCTATTCCAGTAGCCATGGTGTGGATTCCTGGTGAGGTTCCTGACTTCTATGGAGGCCAGGGAGGTGAAGGAGGAATGACACCCGCTATGATTCAGCGCCCGAAAGAATTTGACGAAGATTTTTCTGTACAATAATGCTTGCAATGTAAATAGGATTTTGTTATGCTAACTCTCGGTTTAAAAATTAATAAGTATCAGAGTGCCTCATCAGAGATGAGGTAGAGGCGCAAAATGTAAGAGTAAAAGACAGGAGCCGGGACGGCCATGAAAGTCTTTGAAAGGATATTTTGCCGAAGCGCTGGTGTTTTGTCCGAAACCCGGCAGCTGGGGCTGTATTGAATAAATGCAGCACTGTCACTTAAAGGGAGACCTTAGTGGAGGACTACTGATCTTTTGAGAGGAATCTGTTCTTGACTTCATAGGAAGCGGCAAGGGAGATTTCCCTTGCCGTTTTGTTATGCCAATTTGTGGGGGGACAGACCCCCATAAATTGGGAAATATTTTTATTTAGGAGGAATGAAAATGGAACACGGCATATTATCGCTGCTGCCGCCGGTGCTGGCGCTGCTTATGGTTATTATTACTAAACGCGTTCTGTTCTCCCTGGGAATAGGGATTATTGTAGGGGCTCTTATGGTTAACCAGACGGAAGAAATGTTTGTAAACGAAGCCATAGGACAGGTCTTTACCATCGTATCAGGGATATTTATCGCTGATGGGGGAATTAACACGTGGGAATTTTACATTATTTTATTTTTACTTATTTTAGGAATGATAGCCTCACTTATTACTGTCACCGGGGGAAGCAGAGCATTTGGTGAATGGGCATTGACTAAGGTTAAAACAAGAACAGGTGCCCAATTTGTTTCAGGATTTTTAGGACTAATTATATTCATAGATGATTATTTTAACAGTCTTACTGTAGGGAACGTCAGCCGCCCATTTACTGATAGGCACCGAGTTTCCAGAGCTAAATTGGCGTATGTTGTAGATTCAACAGCTGCACCTATTTGTGTGGTTTCCCCAATTTCAAGCTGGGGCGCATACATTATTACAATTATCGGCGGGATCCTGGCTGCTCACGGAGTCACTCAGTATGAAGCCCTGCAGGCTTTTCTTCTGATAGCACCAATGAACTTCTATGCTGTCTTTGCCGTTCTTTTAGTGTTCGCTGTGGCTTATTTCAAACTCGATTTTGGACCAATGCGTATTCATGAGAATCGAGCAATAGAAACTGGAGAACTGACTGATACAGATAAAGGTCCGGCGCCGGGAGAAAGTGAAGATGCAAAACCGGTGGGAGAAGGACATGCAGGCGACCTGATTTGGCCGATTGCAACATTAATTGCCGGTACAGTATTGTTTATGGTGATTACTGGTGTACAGGCTACAGAAGGCCAGGCAGGCTTATTAGCCACATTTGAAAATACTGATGTAGCTGCTTCCCTTTTATACGGGGGGTTAATCAGTTTAGCAGTTACGATCGTTATTTCATTGTTAAGAAGCATTCCTGTAAAAAACTTGAGCACAGGGTTGTGGGCAGGAATTAAATCCATGCTTCCTGCGATATATATTCTAATTTTTGCCTGGACGATTATAGAAATTATCGGGGAACTTGGTACAGGAGAGTATTTAGCAAGTATTGTGGACCAGCATATCCCACTCGCTTTTCTGCCTGCATTATTGTTTGTTATTGCAGGGTTCATGGCCTTCAGCACGGGAACATCCTGGGGGACGTTTGCCGTTATGCTGCCAATTGCAGGTGAAATTGCAGCGCTCACGGATATTTCGCTTATGCTGCCGGTGTTAGCAGCGGTACTTGCCGGAGCTATATTCGGTGATCATTGTTCGCCTATCTCAGATACTACAATTTTATCTTCTACAGGGGCAGGCAGCCA
The DNA here is from genome assembly GCF_021028955.1 of Salipaludibacillus sp. CUR1. GTDB lineage: Bacteria > Bacillota > Bacilli > Bacillales > Salisediminibacteriaceae > Salipaludibacillus. The sequence continues at coordinate 29,980 of NZ_JAIWPE010000057.1, read as the reverse complement.
TCATATTGATCACGTGATTACCCAACTTCCTTATGCTTTAATTGTTGGTTTAATTACTATTCTGTCTTTCCTTGCTTTAGGGTTTACAGGAAGTGTGTGGGCCGGCTTGCTGACAGGCTTTGCTGTTTTTGCTTTATCAGTGTTTATATTAAAATTTGCAGTATCGAAGCTATACAGAGCCGCTCAATAATATAGATAAAAGTCGCACCTCCCGGGTGCGGCTTTTTTTAAGTATAAATTATAAGTGTAAAATGTTATTAGAGAAATTAACATTAAATTTTTTCATATTTAATTAATATAAATGCGTCCATAGCATATATTCAGATTTTTCTAGAATATTCCGAAAATACTTTACATTCAATTGTCAGATAATTATAATAAGATAGTAAAGTGAGAATATAAATTAATAGAAGGCTGAAATAAGGGAGGAGGGGAGTAGTCACTAATACCTATGTAGAAAAAGATCAAATAATATTACTAGGAACAGGGACGGAAAGGGGATAACACGATGAGTAACGGAAGAGAGAGATGGGCTACTAAAATGGGCTTTATTTTAGCCGCAGTGGGTTCCGCGGTAGGGTTAGGAAATATTTGGCGCTTTTCTTATGTGACAGGGGAAAGTGGCGGAGCGGCGTTCTTATTAATCTACGTTTTATGTATTTTTCTTGTAGGTCTTCCTGTATTAATTGCCGAATTTTCAATTGGACGACGGGGACAGGCAGATGCCGTGGGCGCCTTTAATAATATTGCCCCAGGAAAACCGTGGATAATTGGAGGTATTTTGGGAGTTTTAACCTCTTTCCTGATTTTATCCTTTTACGGGGTTATTGCGGGATGGGTTGTCTATTTCCTTTACAGTTACTTAACAGGTGCTGCAGGAGCTGTCGAAGAAGGAGGCTATGCTGATTTCTTCGTGAACTTTATCGGAGGTTCCACAGGGCCGGTCTTCTGGCAGTTCTTATTTATGGCGATCGTAATTGGAATTGTATTCTTTGGTGTTAAAAAAGGTATTGAACTGTCAAATCGTATTTTCATGCCATTATTAGCGATAATTTTAATTGTTCTGGCAGGTTACAGTTTAACACTTGACGGGGCAGGAGAAGGGTTGAGTTTCCTTTTCACTCCTGACTGGAGTGCCTTCGGTGAACCTTCAGTTTATGCTGCAGCCGTCGGTCAAGCCTTCTTTACATTGTCTTTAGGTATGGGGGCTATGATTACTTACAGCAGTTACTTGCCTAAAGAGACAAAGTTGCCGAATGCTGCAGGTAATGTTGTGGTTCTTGATACATTATTTGCGATCATCGCAGGTATTGTGATTTTCCCGGCTGTATTCACATTTGCTATTGAGCCTGATGCTGGTCCAGCCTTAATCTTTATAGTGCTTCCGGAAGTCTTTAACCAGATGGGTACTGGAGGTACAGTGTTTGCTATTCTCTTCTTCTTCCTTGTTGCAATAGCAGCATTGTCATCAGCAATCTCGCTGCTGGAAGTAAGTGTGTCGTATGTCATGCGCCAAATGAATATGAACCGACGCAAAGCAACTTTGCTTGCAGGTTTCGTTGTTACGTTATTCGGGATACCATCTGCATTAAGCCAAGGTGGACCTTTAAGTGAATTTACATTATTCGGGCTGCCTTTCCTTGATTTAATAGACACGGTCACTGACCAGTACACACTGCCTCTTGGAGGTATGGTTATTGCACTGTTTGTTGGATGGGGATGGAATAAAGTTGATGCTTTAAAAGAGACTGGTTTAACTGACACTACCATTGGAACAGTCTGGCTATGGTTCATCCGTATTATTGCACCTGCCGGTATTGCCTGGATTTTACTTTTAAACCTTTTCTCTTAAAAAATAATAAAATTCAAATGACACAATAGTAACCATAGAAGAGGCTCTGACAAAAAAAAAGTAAGCATAAAGAGATCCGAACAAAATTTTGTTCGGATTTCTTGGTGATAAAAGCAGTGATTTCAGTCCGGCAGGCGGACGCTTGCCCAGGGCTTGTGTTTTCTAACTGCCAGTTCACTGAGGGTGAAGGCAGCTGTCATCTTCATCCTAAAAAAAACACCCCCAAGTTTTAGAATGTCTTTAAAACTTGGGGGCATCCAAATATCAGCTGTTTTTCTTCGCTTTTCTTTCTGCCCGTTCCCAGGCTCTCAAAGAAGGATAAGGGTCAAATGACCATTCAGTAAAACCGTTATCTTTATACATCCCGTAATGAAGGTGAGGAGGAAACTTCCCTTGAGTCCCTTCTTTGCCGTAGCCTGAGCTGCCGACATAGCCTATGACGTCCCCAGGCTTTACCACAGTTCCTCTGTCGATGCCTTTTTCAAAGCCGCTCAAGTGGGCAAAATAATGGTAGACATTATTTGTATCCCTTATTCCTACTCTCCATCCTCCGTATTTGTTCCATCCTTTTAGTTCGACTATACCATAGGTGGTTGCCCGGACTGCAAGCCCGTGGCCGGCAAAAATGTCTGTTCCTTCATGGATTCTTCGGCCGCCCCACCCTCTTGCGTTCCCCCAAGTGCTTCTGTAGCTGTAATTAGCATGTAATGGCACAGGAAATGCTCTTTTGCTTAAATCCAGTGAGCCGACGGTTTTATAGGTTTCGGCATGGCCAAGTATCAGCTCAACAGCTTTATCTCTCTGATAATAATCCCACAGCCCTATACGAATATCTTCTTTGTTAAATCCATATGAGGAGAGGTATGACGCAAATGTCCATAAGATATCTTCGTCATTAGTAATGTCGGCTTTTCCGTCACCATCTCCGTCTTTTCCAAGCCCTTGAAAAAAATTAATTGATTCCGGATCGTTGTCTTCCTGGTCAGGGTTCATATGCCCTGACCATTTTTCAGCCGGAAAATAAATGCCGATCAGGCCTTCTTCTTCAGGTAAATCTTTTCTGGCCTGACGAAGTCCGCGTTCGTAGCTGTCCACCGCAGCAAAATAATACCAGGGAATAGATGTCTCAGCTTCAGTTTTTAAGTATAAAGCCATCCTCTCGTTATATAACTGTTCAGAAGAGAGTTCATCAGATTTTGCACCTTCTGAAGGTATAGGAAAGACGAGTAAAATGGTTAATATGAGCAGTATACTGGCGGTTACTTTATTCAGCACAATTGTAATCTCCCTTCAGATTTTCTGGCTGGAATGGTATCATTATCGTTGTTAGATCTATTGACCAGATGTTTTGGAGTGATTCTTTAATATGCTGTGATAAAACACGTTTTTTCATACGCCTTTATTGAAAGCAAAGGTCTTTGAGATATCTTCTATATCATGTTAAAGTAAAAACTAGCGTGATAGTGGAATTTCGACACGTGTATTCAGGAACAAAAAGGGAGAGTGGACTTATATGGCGAAACAGGAAGAACATGTACGTAAACCTGAATGGCTTAAAATTAAATTGAATACGAATGATTCATATAAAGGCTTAAAAAAGCTGATGAGAGATAAAAAATTAAATACGGTCTGTGAAGAAGCGAAATGTCCGAATATCCATGAGTGCTGGGCTGAGCGTAAAACGGCTACTTTTATGATTCTGGGCGATATTTGTACAAGAGCCTGCCGGTTCTGTGCTGTAAAAACAGGCCTGCCGACTGAACTCGATGAGCAGGAGCCTGAACGGGTAGCTGATTCGGTGAAAATTATGGGTTTAAAACATGTCGTCATTACAGCAGTGGCGAGAGACGATTTAAAAGACGGCGGCTCGGGTGTTTTTGCTGAAACTGTAAGAGCTGTAAGAAGAAAAAGCCCTTTTACTACTATTGAAGTACTTCCTTCAGATATGGGAGGAAGAGAAGAAAACATTCGAACATTGCTCGCTGCTAATCCAAATATCTTTAATTATAATGTGGAAACAGTCAGAAGGTTAACACCAACTGTCCGGGCCAGAGCTACATATGAAAGGACAATGGAAGTACTCCGGCGTTCCAAAGAAATGAAGCCGCGCATTCCTACAAAATCCAGCCTGATGATTGGATTAGGAGAAACGAAAGAAGAAATAATTGAAACGATGGATGATTTACGTGCAGTGGACGTAGATATTTTAACAATCGGCCAGTATCTGCAGCCGACGAAATCCCACTTAAAAATAGTCAAGTACTGGACTCCTGAAGAATTTGCAGAGTTAAAAGAAATCGCCATGTCCAAAGGTTTTAAACACTGTGAATCAGGCCCTATGGTACGTTCCTCTTACCATGCAGATGAACAAGTAAACGCGGCTGAGAAATAAATAGTGCTGCCGCTTAACCAAAAAAGGTCCCCATTACAAATAAGTTTGTATCGGGGACCTTTTTATACAGGTTTACTCCATCGTTTCTGCAGGTTTTGGGGAGTCAGTTTCGCCCTGTGGGTATGTTTTCATCTGGTCAATAGTTTGCAGTAAAGCGTTCATTTCTGCACGGTTTTCTGAATATTGGCCTCCAAAGCGTTCGATTTCATCCATCATGATTGGGTCGTCGGCTACATACACTTCATAATAAGAAGGTACAACAGACATAGCTGTCTTTTTAACCTGATCGGCAACTGCTTCACGGTCATTTGTAGCTGTTTCATAAGCAATCAGAACATACTGGTCGGTTACCAGCACGCCCGCATCGCGTACTTCAGGAATGACTGCAGCCATTTCACTGATGCTTTCTGCCAGCAAAGGTCTGTCATAAACGGCATAGCCCGGCATCTCAAGGTCCTGGGCTGCATTCTTTGTCTGGCGATTATAACCAAATTGTAAATATTGGTCCTTATTCTCTATATTACTTTTATTAATTGCCTGGCTTGGCTCTTCCATTTTATATCCTCGCATAAAATCAAAAGCCTGGCCCTCATTCCCGGCATTTCCGCACCCAGTAGCATTCAGGCTTAATAAGAGAGTTAATCCTGCCACAACGACTGTCGATTTTTTAATCATCAAAACACCTCCTGTTTTATAGGATGCTCAGGATTTTGTTATTTTTTTAAGGTAAATTATGGACGTTAAGTGAGGTAAAGATTGAATTTTTAAGTGAAGTGAGGCAATATAGAAAGAGATACTAAAGGCAGGTGTTTCACAATGATCCGTATTCAGGGAAATACATATGAACTGGTGGAAGAGGTTAAAAACGGGTGGTCTGAAGAAGCTTTTAAAGAAAGATACAGCGATGTATTAAATAAATACGACTATATTGTAGGGGACTGGGGTTATGAGCAGCTAAGGCTGAAAGGTTTTTTTGAAGATAAAACACGCAAAACCTCACCTGAAGCTAAAATCAGCTTTCTGCCCGAATATTTGTATGAGTACTGCAATTTTGGCTGCGCTTATTTCGTCGTCAAAAAAGTGAAAGAAAAAGCAACAAAGGAAAGCTGAACAAGTCATTCATTGGATGACTTGTTTTTTCAGGTAAAAAATGGGGGGACTGTCCCCCCATTTTTTACCTTTCCTCCGGTTCATCGTGAGGGGGATGGGAACCGGGGTCTTTTCTTTGCATTCCTTCATGCAAGTGCCGGTTTTCATAAGTGAAAGCACTGATTGCCCTTTGGCCCGGCTGCCAGGGAGTGCTTTTACCTAACGGCGGCTCAAAAGGTGCCCCGTAAGCCCCTTCAGGAGTTATTTCCGGAAGGATTTCCTCTCTGTATTTTTCTACAGCTGTAAAATCTTCATATTGTTTCTTTTTACCAGCCATAAAAAACACCTCCTTATCACTATTATGTGATAAAGAGGTGCTTTTCCATGTAAGCAGCTTTTTAATAAAAGCCCTGCGCTTTAAATGACTTCATATAAAAATTCACGAAGTTCCTGTGCGTCTTCCTCGTCCAGCTGAAAAGCATGCTCCACGTATCCTTCTTCGTCAAGGTCATCGGTCCCGATAATCGCATAGCGGCTGGATTGCATATTTAACACAAGCTTTTTTCCGTAATAGCGGTTTGTGGTCGTAATAGCTAAATCAAAACGCTGCGATTCGCCCATAAAACTGACGAAACGGGTCTTTGTATCTTCTGATTCATCATACAGAAAAAAACGTTCAGACATGCTTGATCGCTCCCTTATCTGATTAAGTGTGTTCAGGCATGACTAAATGAGGTTTCTGGTTTAACTGGTGGTGTGCTTTAATATACCGTACGGTCCCTGTTTTAGCTCGCATGACAATCGTATCGGTTTCAACAAGGTCGCCACCTAGAAAGCGGACACCTTCAAGAAGCTCACCGGAAGAGACCCCTGTTGCGGCAAAAATAGCATCATCACTTTTCACCAGGTCATCAAGAGAGAGGAATTTTGTTGGTTCCTCAAGCCCCATTTCTTTACAACGATTGTACTCGTCGTCATTCATTGGCACTAACCGAGCCTGCATATCCCCGCCCAGCGCTTTAATAGCTGCAGCTGAAATGACGCCTTCAGGAGCTCCGCCAGTGCCTACAAATAAGTCAATACCTGTCCGCGGCAATGCAGTCGCAATAGAGGCACCTACATCTCCGTCTCCAAACAGTTTAACACGGGCACCCTTCTTTTGAACACGTTCAACTAATTCCTCGTGGCGTTCCCGCTCCTGGATGATGACAGTCACATCACGGACGCGTTTATTATTCATTTTAGCAACAATATCAATCGTTTTTTCTATCGGATCATCCAGTCTGACTAACCCTGCAGACTCAGGCCCTACTACGAGCTTTTCCATATACATGTCAGGCGCATGCAGAAGCGTGCCTTTATCTGCCACTGCTATGACTGCCATAGCATTAGGATGGCCCTTTGCTACTATGTTTGTACCTTCTAAAGGGTCTACAGCTATATCGACTTCAGGGCCTTCTCCTGAGCCTAGTTTTTCTCCAATATAAAGCATAGGGGCTTCATCAAGTTCGCCTTCACCAATCACTACTGTCCCCTGCATACTGACAGAATCAAACATTGTTCTCATAGCTGTTGTAGCAGCGTCGTCAGCTTCGTTTTTTAAACCTCTTCCCATCCACTGTGCAGAAGCTAAAGCAGCTGCTTCTGTCACTCTTACAATTTCCATCGCCAGTTCTCGATCCACAATGATTCTCCTCCAATAGTTGTTTGATTCGGGTTATAATAAGTATATCGTCGATAAATCCTTCATCATAATAACAAAAAAAGCATATAAAATAAATCATATTTTTAAATTTGACACTCGTTTTTAAAAGTAAACCCTTTCAATGTGTCATACTTTTTATTTTTTAAAGGAGTTGAGCATATGTATTTTGTAGACCGGAAGCTGATGGAAAAAAGATTGAATTATTATGAGGAAATAATGGGAGACTTTAGTAAAATAAAATCCACTGATACAGCGGAAACCAGATTAGCTGTTGAACGAATATGCCATATGATGATTGAAGTAATTATGGACGTAGGCAATCAGATGATTGATGGGTTTATTATGAGAGACCCGGGAAGTTATGAAGATATTATTCATATCCTGGCTGATGAAAAAGTTTTATCAAAAGAGGAAGCAGATGCCCTGGAAGCTCTTATTCCCTGGAGAAAAGAACTTCTTCAAAATTATACAACTATAAATGTTACCGGTATGTATGACGATTTTAAAAACAAGTCGGAGGCATTAATTAATTTCCCGGGAAAAATACGTAAATATCTGGAAAATGAATTGGGGCCAGTGTCTGCCTTTTTGCCTCAAAAAGATTAAAAGTGAAAGTTTGTGAAAAAGTGAACAAATTATGGAGAGATTAAGTCAATTTTTCAAACTTTATACTTATTAAATTTACTGTCACGGTAACCTTCGTTAAAATAAGGATGAAGGATGGTGAGGTAAATGGCGACGAAGACCACCTCAACAAGGGACCAAATATTAAGCTTATTAAAAAAGAAGAAACAAATGACAGTATCAACCATTGCAAAAGAGCTTTCCATCACAGAAATGGCTGTCAGAAGGCATCTGAACACTTTAGAGAGAGATAATGTAGTTGAGACGACTTTATTAAGGCAGGCAATGGGAAGGCCGACAAATGTTTATCAGCTTTCCACCTCCGGTCAAGAGCTGTTTCCCAGAAATTATGGGGAGCTGACGATTGATTTGCTGAGGACGATTCAGGAAAAAGAAGGATTGGCTAAAGTAAAAGAGTTGTTTGATCACCGGAAGGATAAGCTGAAACTCCGATTTGAAAAAAGAATGTTTCTAAAAGACTTCCAAAGCAAGGTACTGGAGCTGCAGAAAATACAAAACGAACAAGGATTTATGGCAGAAGTGAACCAGGAACCGGACGGAAGTTATACGTTTAAACAGTTTAATTGCCCGATTGCTGCTGTAGCAAAAGAATTTCCTGTCGTATGTGCCGCTGAGATGCAGCTGTTTAAAGAGCTGCTTGAAACAGGCGATATTCAATGCGAGAGATGTATGTCTGCTGGACAGGAGCAGCACTGCTATTATAAAATCAAACAGTCAGAAGGCTTTTAAACACGCCACTCTCTCCTGAGTGGCGCTTCTTTTTTTGGAGATTTATGAAAGACATTGAGGAGGATTCACATGGGTAAATATAAAGGATATTTAATTGATTTAGACGGGACTATGTACCGTGGAGAAGAAAAAATCGATGCAGCATCCCGTTTCGTTAAACAGTTAGAGAAAAAAGATCTTCCGTATCTTTTTGTAACAAACAACTCTTCACGAACCCCTAAGGAAGTGGCTGAAAAACTGGTATCCATGGATATACCGGCGACAGAGGAACACGTCTTCACGACGAGCATGGCGACTGCCCAATTCATTGAACAGGCGTACGGGAAAGTAAACGTCTATATGATTGGGGAGAGAGGACTGGAAGACGCTTTAGTTAAACAAGGACTTAACTTAACAGATAAAGAAATTGAAGCAGTCGTGATGGGAATTGACCGGCAGATAAATTATGAGAAACTGGCTGTAGCCTGCCTTGCTGTAAGAGATGGGGCGGCTTTCCTCTCAACAAACGGCGATGTAGCTATACCGACAGAACGTGGACTTATGCCTGGTAACGGGTCTTTAACTTCGGTGGTTCACGTCTCTACAGGCGTCACTCCAAAGTTTATTGGTAAACCTGAGTCGGTGATTGTTGATCAGGCGCTGGCCGTGTTGGGGACTGAACGAAATGAGACGTTAATGGTTGGGGACAATTACCAGACAGATATTATGGCTGGGATCAATGCTAAAATGGATACGCTTATTGTCCATACCGGTGTGACTTCAGTTGAGCAGCTGGCTGAAGAGAAAATCCAGCCAACCTATGCCATTCATACATTGGATGAGTGGGACTGGAAAATTTAAAAGGAGAGAAGTCTCCGCAGCGACATGGTTAAGCGCTGGAGTTGCACTCACTTTACGGAAAGTCCGCAGAGAGCCACGAGGAACTGTCTGAGGGTTACCGTCCGTTTCTCTCGTTTGCAAATTCAGAAAAGACCTTCTCTCAATTGGGTGAGAAGGTCTTTCTTATCTTTATTATAATTTAAAATAAACGAAAATGGTTTTTTCAACGTGTTAAAGAGGTTCTCTTAAAATAAATTTAATATTCTCCTGCCTCTCTGTGTGCGAGCCGGCTTGAAGCAGCTGCAGCAATTGCTCCGACAATATCATCTAAGAAAGTATGGCAGCCGTTATTCTTATCATTTAATTTTTTTAAAATTCCCGGCTTTTCCTTATCAATATAACCGTAATTAGTAAAACCGATCGACCCGTAGACATTGACAATAGATAAGGCGATTATCTCATCGATTCCGTAAAGGCCTTCATCTCTTTCAATTATTCCCTGAAGAGGCGGTTCCAGTTTTCCTTCCTCAGCCAGCCTGTCGATTTGGATTCCTGTGAGTATGGCATTATGCACTTCTCTCTTTGATAATACTCTTTCCACGTTTTCCAGACAGTCTTCTATAGTAAGTGTAGGGTAGTAGGATTTCTGGAGAGTATAAACCAATTCCCCAATGTCCCGAAGTGAGACTCCGCGGTCCGAAAGCCAATTTTTAGCAGTGTCCTCAATTAAACCTTTCTGCTTTTTCATCATGGTTTCCACCTGCTCCTATCTTATTTGTTTCGATTAGTGTATTCACCGGGTCTAAAGATATTCCCCCTTAAGGCACGATTTGGGCGTTTCACTCATAAACTGAAGACAGAAGGCGTACGAAAAGGAGCGGGATCGATGTTGGAGCGGCAGTTATATGAGAATTACAGGATAAGCGTGGAGCAGGTTTCATTTATAGGGGAAGATGCGGTTATAAATGCTGACGGAAAAAGTTATTTATTAAGAAACAGCGGCCATTTGCCAGCTAAAAAAATTGAGGAACAAATGCTTATGGCAGAGTATTTAATTTATAATGGTGAGCCTCATATTGCAAGGCCCGTTCTTTCTCAGCGAGAAAGCTATATATCAGTTATAGATGGAGAAAGCGCCATTATTTACGATATTACCAGCGATCTTTCACAGGAGCGATTCCAAACAGATCAATCCGCCGGGAGAAAGCTTGCAAGATTTCATCTTAAGGGGGAAGCCTTTGAGGCCTCACACTCTGTATGGAATGGCACATGGTATGCGTGGCAGGACCGGTGGATAAAGAGGCTGGATCAATTGGAAAACTGGTATGTGAAAAAACAGAAAGATCCCTACAAAACACCAGGGGATGAATGGTTTCTGTTAAGCTTTCCATATTTTTTAGGAGTAACTGAAAATGCTGTTCAAATGATGAATACGATCCAGACGAATAACCCGTTTTTAATCAGAGAAGGTAAGGGAAACACCATTTGTCACCAGCGGTTTCATGAAGGGTGCTGGCTGACAGTGGATGAGCGCCATGTAGGGGCAGTAAAAGTACCATCGGATTTTACTTATGATCATTTTACAAGAGATACAACTGAATATATCAGGCATCTAACTGCAGAACCAGGCTCTTTTAATAAAAAAACGAAAAGGATAGAGCGTTTTTTGCACAGGTACCAGACTATTAAACCTTTTGACGGTGTAGACTTTCAGCTCTTAATTGCCAGGCTCGCTTTTCCAGTTCATTATTTCGAGCTTGTTGAAGAGTATTACCGGACAGTTGATGATGAACGAAAAGCTGTACTGGAAGAAGATTTAAGCCTTCTGTTTACAGGAGCAGAGGAATACGAGCACACTATCCGCTTTGTGGCATCGTTATTTCCAGATAGTAAAAATATTTTTGTGCTTCCTGAATGGTTATCAAATAAGAAGTAATGGCTCTTTGATTGATGATACGGTCACCTGACGTATATACTTGTACTGTATGCGCTAACAATCATGAAAGGGGCCATTATTTATTATGTCAAAACCTTATGTTTATGTAACACGCAAAGTACCGGAAGAAAGTCTGACTGCTCTCCAGGAAGTAGCAGAAGTGGAAATGTGGCCGAAAGCAGAGGAACCCGTCCCAAGAGAAGTCCTGTTGGAAAAAGCGAAGAAAGCTTCAGGGTTATATACCATGCTTTCTGATCAAATTGATGACGAATTATTAGATAATTCTCCTCATTTAAAAGTAGTGGCTAATCTTGCTGTCGGCTTTGATAACATTAATGTTGAAAAGGCAACAGAAAAAGGAATATCGGTATGTAACACGCCGGATGTCCTGACCGATACAACTGCAGATTTGGCGTTTGCACTGCTTATGGCTGCCGGAAGAAGAATTGTTGAAGCAGCAGAATACGTGAAAGACGGCAAATGGCAGAACTGGGCACCGCTGTTATTAGCAGGAACAGATATCCATCATAAAACAATCGGGATTGTTGGTATGGGAAGGATAGGAACTGCTGTAGCTAAACGGGCAACAGGTTTTGAAATGGAGATTCTTTACCATAATCGTTCAAGAAAAAAAGAGGCTGAAGAAGAATTAGGCGCTTCTTATGTACCTTTTGAAGAATTAATTGAGCGTTCTGATTATGTCGTATGTCTTGCGCCATTAACGAAAGAAACGAAAGATTTATTTACGTATGACGTCTTTAATAAAATGAAATCATCGGCTGTCTTTGTGAATGCTTCAAGAGGAGGGGTGGTCGTTGAAGAGGATTTGGAAAGGGCGTTAAAAGAAGAAACTATTGCTGCTGCAGGGCTCGATGTGTTCCGTAAAGAGCCGATCCCAGCTGATCATCCGCTGTTAAGTCTAACAAATGTTGTAGCACTTCCTCACATTGGAAGTGCGAGTGCAGAAACCCGCCATGAAATGGCAGCGTTAGTAAGCCGGAATATTGCCAGCGTATTAAAAGGGGACACGCCTGAAGCCCTTGTAAACGAAGATGTCTGATCATAAAAAAAGGAGTTGCAGATATCTGCAACTCCTTTGTGTTTAAAGAAAATTAGAATACTTGTTCTAATTCTGTTACTCCTGGAACCTCTTCCAACAAAGCACGCTCAATACCTGCTTTTAAAGTAATTGTTGAACTTGGGCATGAACCGCAAGCTCCCATAAGACGAACTTTAACCACGCCGTCTTCAATATCTACAAGTTCAACGTCCCCTCCATCACGAAGTAAAAACGGACGCAATTTATCGAGCACTTCTTGCACTTGGGCTTCCATTGTTTCTGTTGCCATAATCTAAACACTCCTTTCTTTACAATTATTATAATATTCTTCACGGAAAAAATCCATGGGGAGGGGTTAATTTTTTCGGTAATTAATATGAACATTGTGTGTATAGTGGTAATCTCATTTAACGCCTGCTAATGTGATAAAATAACAATAGCAGGAGGTGGGAATGATGAACCCGGTTTATATAACTGTTTATGGCGCAGAGCAGAAATGCGCGAGTTGTATCCATTTACCAAGTGCCCTTGAAACAAAAGAATGGCTCGAGGCAGCAATCACACGTAAATTTCCTGATTATCCGATAACTGTGGAATATTGCGACATTAAGCAGCCAAAGACGGAAGAAGAAAGATCTTTTTCTGAAAAAATTCTCGAAGATGAATATTTTTATCCACTCGTCGTTCTGAACGGGGAAGTTGCAGGAGAAGGAAATCCTAGGCTATCTGCTATTTACGGGTTAATTGAACAGGAACAAAAAAAGTAGCTCCGGCAGTGGCTGGCGCTACTTTTTTGTTTATAAGTATTAGGAAGATCATAAAATCAAGAACCTGAGTGATGCTTGTACATCCACAAAACTCCAGACTTTAGAACCCGGGGAATTCTGCCAGTAAGCGATTTTTCTCCCATCAGGCCAAAACCGTGTTTTTTTCCTAACGAGCCTAACGTTCCTTTAAGTTTAATTTTAGGCATTTCTTCAGGGTAAGGTTCGTCCTTCCATTTTTTGTTTAATAGCATGGCAACCCGCTCAGCCTGAGCTTCAGCAAGCTGCGCACTGGGAGCGTGAGTGGAGCATGCACAGTCGCCAATTACAAATACATTCTCATAATTGTGAAGGTGGTGGTACTTCGTAGTGTGTAACCGCCCCATGTGGTCCTGTTCTACATTTTCAAGGTTTCGGACAATTTTATTAGCCTGAATCCCTGCAGTCCAGATAATAGCGTCAGCTTCTACTGGTTCATCATGATTATAAAGAGTGTGTCTCTCGACCTTGGTGATGTTAGCTTTATTAATAATTTTCACATCGTTTTCAACTAACCAGTCGGTGACATAATTGTACAATTTAGCGGGGAACATAGATAAGATGTTTTCTCCTCTGTCGAAAAGCATAATTTCAAGGTCCGGTCTGCTTTCCCGTAATTCACTCGCTAATTCGACCCCGCTAAGTCCTCCACCTACAATACAGACTCTGCCGTTTGGCCTGACGCTCTGGAGCACCTGGTAGGTTTTCCTGGCACGTCGCATACTTTGGATGCTTAAAGTATTTTCCTGAGCGCCTGGCACCCCATGATGTTTATCTTCACACCCTAAACCAATAATTAAATCATCATAGTTGATAAACTCTCCTGACTGAAGTTCCACCTTATTATCATTTAAATGAATATCCGTCACCACTTCAAACTTTAGTTCGAGGCGGACGTCGTTTGGAAAAGAAATACGTAAGTGGCGGTCAGCAACTGTTCCTGCCGCAAGAGCATAAAACTCTGTTTTTAAACTGTGATAGGCTTCTTTCTCAATTAATGTAACCGATACATCTTTGACATCTTTTTCATTTAAAAGCTTCTGGATTACCCGAAGCCCTCCGTAGCCTCCACCTAAAATAACAAGGTTTCGCACGGGATCAACCCCCTTTAATCGTGCAAAGGAGAGTAAACCGCTGAAATAACGACAACGCTTACCTTTGCTTCCTACGATATATTATGACAAATTAGTGACAGTTTAAATATATCAGCTTTTCAGGAATTCTACAACGTAAAATGAAAGCGCTTATATATATTAGTATAATTGTTGGGCTGTTTAGCAGTTGACAATGGCAGATGGGGAAGGTAGCATAAACGGGAAAGTTTCTGTATATACCCAGAGGTGAATATAAATGAATCCAATTATTGAATTTTGTGTAAGCAATCTGGCGAGCGGTACGCAAAAAGTAAAAGAAGAACTTGAAAAAGACCCTGACCTTGATGTGCTGGAATACGGCTGCCTCAGTTTTTGCGGACAATGCGCAAGAAGTAAATTTGCTCTAGTGAACGGAGAAGTGGTTACAGGGGAAACAAATGAGGAACTCCTCAAAAACATTTACAAATATCTAGAAGAAAACCCAATGTTCTAAAGTAAAACCCGGCCCTTTGCAGGTCGGGTTTTGTTAATAGAGAACATACGTTCCTGATCGGTTTTTGTTGTATTCCTCTGCAGTCTCCATTAACATATAAATAATCAGAATTAAATCCGGGGGAGTTATTATATGAAACCAATACCTTTTGACCATACATGGCCTTATGACCTTCAGATGGGTGATATATACTTACCTTCGTGTCCATATTGCGGTAATGATAATGTGATGACAAATATGTCTTTAGAGGCCCTGAAACGAGCTAAAGAAGGGGTGAAAGCGAGGGTTAACATGCCTTGCTGCAGAAAAACAATGATTATCATTGAAGCAGATGAAGACTACCTTTGGACAAGTGAGAAGCTCAGGTAGCAGCCCGTTTAAGATCCAGCAGTTTACTTGACCACCCCTGATCAGCCGGACTTCACCAACAGACAAACATACAAAAAACCGAAGTCACGCCTTCACGCGCAGCTTCGGTTTTACTTTTAATACTCTTTAATCACATTGTAGAAAGTGTCACGCTCGACTGGCTTCTTGTCGGCGCCTTTTATCAGATGAATCAGTTCCTCACGAGTTAAGCCTTGAGAAGTTAACGCACCGACAGAGTGGGAAATACGCTCTTCGATCAGCGTCCCATGAATATCGGAACTTCCGAATGAAAGAGCCATCTGTGTTAATTGCGGTCCAATATTGATCCAGTAGGCTTTAATGTGGTCAAAGTTATCAAGCATCAGCCTGCTGATGGCAATCGTACGCAAATCATCATAAGCAGAAGTCCGTCTTTTCAGCCCGGCATTGACACTTCTCGGCTGCATAGCTAAAGGAATGAAAACCATAAAGCCGTTTGTTTTATCCTGAAGCTGTCTTAGCCGGTCCATATGGATTAACCGCTCCTCTTTTGATTCAATTGAACCATAAAGCATAGTAGCATGTGTTTTTAAACCAAGGTCATGGGCGATTTCGTGAGCTTCAAGCCATTCGTAAGTTGAAGCCTTGTCAGGGCTCATCTTAGCCCGGTAACGTTCCGTCAGTATTTCTGCACCGCCGCCAGGGAGCGTGTCCAGCCCGGCCTTAATTAGCTCTTCCATAACTTCTTTCATGGTTAAACCCGCGTGTCGGGCAAAAAACTCAATTTCAGCTCCTGTATATGCTTTTACCGTGCACTGAGGGTAATGCTTTTTCAGCGTGCGGATCGTATCTAAGTAGTAATCAAAAGGAACGTCTGTATTATGGCCGCCGACAATATGGAATTCACGGATATTATCATTCCAGCGCTCTTCCACATATTTCAATAACTCTTCTTCATTCATTGTATACGCGCCTTCTTCACCAGGCTTACGTTTGAAACCGCAAAAGCCGCAGCTGGCTTCACACACATTTGTAGGGTTAATATACATATTCTGAATAAAGTAAACATTTTTACCGTTTTTATTTTCATTCACCTGATTAGCAAGCTGGGCGACGGTGAGGTAATCTGTTGTTTCATAAAGCTTCAGGCCATCTTCTATCGTCAGCCGTTCACCGTTCATTACTTTCTGTTTAATTTCTTCGAGATTCTGGTCTAGCAAAACCGAACTCATTTCAATCCCCGCCTTTGTAAAAGTGTTAATAGTCTGACTATATGTGATTAAATAGTTTTAAAAAGGAGCATAAGCCCATTTCGTTTCCCGAAACTCCTTTTATCTTACCATCATTTTGACAAGCTTGCCAAAAATAAATTCAGAAGGCCATTTACAGGTTTTTTGAAGAAAGTGGGCAGAACACTAATTACAATCCGGTTTCTTGAAGGTCACATTAATAGCCGTTATAATGGATATAAGATTCACAGAGACAGGAGGGTTTGACACATGTTAACAATTACTGAAGCCGCAGCAAGCCAGGTTAAACAGATGATGGCTGATGAAGAAGAGGCAAAGTATCTGCGTATTGGAGTTCAAGGCGGAGGCTGCAGCGGTCTGTCTTATGTTATGGGCTTTGCTGAAGAAGCGGGCGATGAAGACAAAAAGCTGGAAATTGAAGGCATTGATGTTGTAGTAGAAAAAGAAAATATCCCAATGCTTGAAGGCGTTAAGATCGATTATAAACAGAATATGATGGGCGGCGGATTTACCATTGATAATCCCAATGCCATTGCAAATTGCGGGTGCGGTTCCTCATTCCGTACTGCCACGAATGCGGGTACACCTGAAGATTGCTAATTATCTAAAGAGGCCAGGACAAAAGAATAGTCATTATAAAGAAAGCCGAACAAATCTTATGATTTTTGTTCGGTTTTTCGCTTTTTTACTTAACAAAATTAGCTCTGATAAATAGTAATAGCAGTAATTTCAGTCCGCCAGCGGACGCTTGCCCAGGGGCTTGTCTTCAGCTAAATTTAACTTAGCCGGGAGCTTCGTTGAATTGGATCTTCAGACTGCGCTTACTCCTTCGGGCGTCGCCGCCTTCTGGCCTTCAATAAAAAAGCTGAGGCTATTTAATATGTGGTAAAACTAAAAGTACCCATGTTATAAGATGTCTAATAAAAAATATTGTTCGTATTTTACAAACTTGTCTTTAGTTTTGGCCCGGCCTCTTTTATACAAAAAACCGGAGCATGCAATCGCATGCTCCGGTCTGTATAGTCTCGTTTACCAGATAAAACTCTCTCTGGAAACAACTGTCTGATGTTTCATTCTTCTGGACAGCCGTTTTAAAATAGGCTGGAACTGTGACCGGCTGTGGCGCTGGCCGTTGGATCAATGTAAACTTTGGCTTTGTTAATAGCGGTAGGTGCTTCACCAAATCCACACGCAATCAGTTTTACTTTACCTTCATAAGTCGCGATATCCCCGCAGGCATAAATACCTTCGATGTTAGTTTCCATATTTGAATTGACCTTAATTGAATTTTTTTCGATTTCCAGACCCCATTCTTTAATCGGCCCCAGGTTAGAAATAAATCCATAGTTAACAATTAAAGTATCAATATCTACTTTATGTGTTTTTTCACCGTTCTTTTCTTTTAGTGTAACGGCTGTTATTTTATCGCCGTCATGGTGTAATTCGTTAACTACAAAAGGTGTACGGACATTTATTTTATCAGAATTCATTAGCTGTTCAACACTGTGCTCGTGGGCACGGAACTTATTTCTCCGGTGAACAATTGTAATTTCTTCGGCTATGTCCTCAAGCATCAGAGTCCAGTCAACAGCTGAGTCGCCTCCCCCGGCTAAAACAACGCGGTCTCCTGCAAACTTAGTCAAGTCGCTTACGAAGTAATGAAGGTTTTTACCCTCAAACTGTTCAGCACCTTCAATATCTAATCGGCGGGGCTTAAATGCTCCAACCCCTGCTGTAATTATCACCGTTTTAGTATAATGCTTTTCTTTTTCAGTCGTTAACGTGAAAATGTTGTCATCTCCCTTTTCAACATTTTCAACCGCCTGCTCCAACACAACCGTTGGGTCAAACTGTTTGGCTTGCTCTTCAAGATTGTCTACTAATTCCTGTGCCCTCACTTTCGGGAACCCAGCGACATCATATATGTACTTCTCAGGATACAGCGCTGATAATTGTCCCCCTAACTGAGGCATTGCTTCAATAATTTTAACTTTTGCCTGCCGTAAACCTCCGTAAAAAGCTGTGAATAAGCCGACAGGGCCTCCCCCGATAATTGTAATATCGTATACTTCTCTCTCTTTTGACAAACCTCACACCTCCACACTTATATTAGACAGTTGTTCCTTTATACATTATAATCTTTAACCGGCAGGAAAGAAAGACCCCCACTTTAATAAATCAAATTAATCAAAAAATTCTTAAAATAATACTTTATAGAAGCTTTTTAAGTTAAAAAACATTATAATAGTATTAAGGAGATACAAAATGAAATTAATTGCAACGTTTCTCTAAAAAAGTTCGAAAAATCGTCGAAAAATAGTTGAAAATTCTTCACTTAACCCATATGATGATATAGGGAATACAACATAGTCTCCGTGCTGATAGGATTATCTGCAATCTTTTATAAAATAATTTTTTTATATCTTGGTACGTGAATTTTATCACAAAGTGTCTCTGGTGAAAAAGAGGTTGACATTGTGGTTAAACGGGAAAAATGGAGATTAAGATTAAGACTGGAGTGAGAAGAATGAACAAAAAGCCCAAAATAGTGATTTTAGGTGCTGGTTATGGCGGAATGATGACAGCTTCAAGGCTTCAAAAGGCGAATGCTTATCAGGATGCTGATATTACATTAGTCAATAAGCATAATTATCATTACCAGACCACATGGCTGCATGAGCCGGCCGCAGGAACGCTGCATCATGACAGAACCCGGATGAAGATTGACAAGGTGATTGATACTAACAAAATTCAGTTTATTAAAGACTCAGTGGCTGAGATTAAAAAGGATGAAAAGAAAGTGATCCTGGAAAAAGGGGAACTGGACTACGACTATCTCGTGATTGGTCTCGGGTCTGAACCTGAAACCTTCGGAATCCCGGGTGTTAAAGAACATGCTTTTTCAATCCGCAGTGTCAACTCTGTTCGTTTAATTCGCGAGCATATTGAATATATGTTTGCCAATTATAATAAGCAGGAAGAAAAACATGATGATCTGCTGACATTCGTGGTAGCCGGTGCAGGCTTTACCGGCATCGAGTTTGTTGGGGAATTATCTGAGCGCATCCCTGAGCTTTGTGAAGAATATGATATTGCAAGGGAAAAAGTAAAGCTTTATTCTGTGGAAGCAGCTCCGACAGCTCTTCCGGGATTTGACGAAGAGCTTGTGGAATATGCAATGAATCTGCTTGAAAGCAGAGGGGTTGAATTCAAAATTAACACTCCTATAAAAGAAGTGCAAGACGGGGCAGTTCTTCTTGCTGACGGAGAAGAGATCAAATCTCAGACAATTGTCTGGACGACTGGGGTACGCGGTAACCCTGTTATCGAAAAGTCTGGATTTGAAGCTATGCGGGGCCGTGTAAAGGTCGAAAAAGATCTGAGAGCCCCAGGATATGATGATGTCTTCATTATCGGTGACTGCGCACTCATTATTAATGAGGAAATTAACAGACCTTATCCTCCTACCGCACAAATTGCAATTCAGCAGGCTTACACATGCGCCAATAATCTGAAAGCGCTGCTGGCTGGTAAAACAGACATGGAAGAGTTCAAGCCTGACATCAAAGGTACAGTAGCTTCTCTTGGCGGAAAAGAAGCGATCGGTAAAGTAGGAGACAGAAAGCTATACGGCAACTCGGCTTCAGCTGTAAAGAAAATCATTGATAACCGTTACCTTTTCCTTCTTGGAGGTATGCCGCTAGTCCTTAAAAAAGGAAAATTAAACATTTTTTAAAAGTGCCACAACTCACCGGACAATAGCTGTTCCGGTGAGTTTTATTGTTCTGTTTCTTTATTGCTTTATCGTTTAAAAGCAAAAAATTAAAATAGACAGGAAATATATCATAATAGAAGAAATACAGAGTGAAAACAACTTGTTTACGCTTACACGAAGGATTGTCAGGTAATTTAACAGTTTTCAAAATGGATTTTTTCTGATATTGTTATCTGAAAGTTCTGAATACTATAATTAAATTAAAGGGGGAGTCATCATGGCGTTTTCCAAGAAGAAATTAAAGTTAACCGATTGCCCTTATTGTACTGGGAAAGGGTATTTCCAGCTGCTGTTGGGTGGCTCTGAAACGTGCTTTCACTGCCAAGGATCAGGCAGAAAACACTGATAAAAGTATAAAATGATTATAATTTGCTGAATTTAAACTTCCAGAGCCGCTCTGGAAGTTTTTTTTTGCTTAAACAGATTCAGGCAGAGCAGAACCGCTAAACATTTATAAGCTGGTAATTAAGACATGCAAGCGGAGAAAAGATGATTGACGTTCTTATAAGAATTAAGTAAACTAAAGTTTGATCTTATGGGGGTGAACCACTTGTTAAATTTGCCGCAATTAATTATTGCCATTTTATTATATTTTGTGCTATTTTTTGGAATAGGGTTTATTCTGAATATGCTGCTGCGTTCTACTTGGACAATGGCTGTTATTTACCCTGTCGTTATTTTCTTTATAGTTGACCAATCAGGATTTTTCAGCTATTTTACCAATCCCTCACAGTCTTTTTCCTCGCTGGCAGAAAACCTGATAGCGCTCACCACTGCCGATATTATCATTTTGATAGCCGGCATGGTCGGAGCAGTGCTGTCCGGGGTAGCCAACCGTATGTTAAGGAATAGAGGTTATCAGATGTTTTAACTCTCCTTTTAGAAAAAAAGGGGAGTTTTTTGTATAGTCTTTTAAGGTTAAGGGCATCCTTAAATGATGAAAGGTGTGTGACTCATGGCTTTCGTCAAAACACAAATACAACGGTTAGCCCTCACTGTACTGTTTGCTGGAGCGCTTTTTACGACCTATTCGCATATTTCAAATATTAAAGCTGACGATCTGCTGGAGTGGTGGAACGATTACAGAGCCGTTCCTGCAGTTGAAGAAAGCCATCATGGGATGGCAGATGAATTAGTGTCGCTTGAAGCAGACAGTCCAAGGACTTTACAAATGGAATCCAGCCCTGTAACAATAGACGATGCGGAAGACTGGTCAAATTACCCTGTTAAGGAAGTCGTAGCTACCGGTTATACAGCGGGCTATGAGTCTACCGGAAAAACGGAAGACCATCCCGAATACGGCATTACTTATTCAGGCGCTAAAGTTAAAAGAGATTTGTATTCAACGATTGCAGCAGACCCGGAAGTTTTTCCTCTGGGTACAATTTTATTTATACCCGGTTACGGCTACGGGGTTGTAGCAGACACCGGTTCTGCCATTAAAGGAGATAAGATTGATTTATATTTCGATACAGTAAAAGACGTCTATGATCTATGGGGGAAAAAATCAGTAGAAGTTTTTGTAATTGAAGAAGGTAATGGATATATAACAGACGAAGATATAAAGAGATTGAATGAGGCTGAGGAAGTTCAAACTTACAGAGAAGAGTTTACTTCCCTCCAGGCTTCATAAAGAAAAAGTTGCTGGACGGTAAATCGTCAGCAACTTTTTTGGCAATTAATAAATTAGGGCATGCATAGCGATGGCGAGGATAATCCCGAGGAGTCCGCCAAAAAATACTTCAATCGGCTGATGCCCGAGCAATTCTTTTAGTTCTTTTCGTTTTTCCTGTTCCTTTTTTTCAGGCCAGTGCTTCATTTCAGCTACCGCTTTGTTAAAGTCTGTTACCAGACGGTTTACAACGGTAGCCTGTTCTCCGGCATGACGGCGCACTCCAGTGGCATCGAACATCACGATAATCCCTAAAATTGCAGAGATGGCAAAAAGAGAGGAGTCTAATCCATATTCCAATGCTATTGCCGTAGCAAGAGCAGTTAC
Source organism: Salipaludibacillus sp. CUR1 (assembly GCF_021028955.1). Lineage (GTDB taxonomy): Bacteria > Bacillota > Bacilli > Bacillales > Salisediminibacteriaceae > Salipaludibacillus. The sequence continues at coordinate 7,991 of NZ_JAIWPE010000057.1, read as the reverse complement.
GGCACCTGAGTGGGAACTTGGCATTCCTCCTGTACTTGTAAGAAGGGTCCAGTCAAACTTGCGTGAAGCAATAAAATGAAGCGGAACTTTAATGAACTGGGCGAAACCAATCGTAAAAAGAGCAGCCCATAAAGGAAAATTATGAAATACTTCCATATGTTTTTGATATCCTTTCTTCAGTAAACTCTATGAGTGCAAAAATAATTTCTAAGTTAAGGGGAGCTTTATTATACCACATATTTTCCCTTTCATTAATAAATGTAAACGGAGCTTAATAACCCGGTCAGCTGGATGTTAATAAAACTGCTTTATAGTTCAACATTCATATAAGCTGTTGAGGATTTATACGAGAAAGATTATAATCATAAAAAATGACCTAAACAGGACTATTTATCAGATTAAATATGGGAAAAAACCGCAAAAATCTAAAAGAATGTTTAATTAGTTTACGGGCGGGGTATATAGTATATCAACCTCAACTGTGCGAAATTGGCTTTTATAGCGAGGTTTGCAGAGAATAATGGCATTGTCTTAATGTTATACAAGGTGAGCCTTGTTCATTGGTTTATTTTGAGGTATATGTCAGACTATCCGTTTTGTGAATAAAGTAGGATTGCTATAAGCTATTTAATAGCCGTCTTTGTCCTTAAAAAAGGAAAGGGTTTTAAAATAGTTTTATTAATAAAACATCATTTTTAATATTATGCTGATTTCAGGTTACTCAAGGTGGTATCCTGTGCGTCGAAGTATCTCGCAGTTTATTCATGAGAGATTCACTCATTGCTTTTCCCGCTGGCGTGCCGATTTCTTCTAATACTAAGTTGATTTATTACAAAGCTTTTATAAAAATACTTATTTTACAATAGGGATAACTTTTAAACAACAAAAGGGGGGAGAGTAAGATTGGAAAATACTCAGGCAAAAAGTTCATCTAAGAAAAAACAGAACAAAGTTTTTAAGTTCCTTGATGCCACTTTGCATACAGTGGAAAAATTTATTCTAAGCTGGTCTATTATTGTTATTTCAGTTATGACCGTTGGAAATGTGCTTACCCGGATGATTACCGGTTCGAGCTGGCATTTCGCAGCAGAAATCAGCCGGCTTGCAGTTATTGTAGCCAGCTTCATGGGGATTAGTTATGCAGCCAGAAAAGGGCGGCATATAAGTATGTCGGCGTTCTTTGATTTATCTCCTAAACCGGTAAAGAAAGCATTATCGATTATAAATCCTCTCATAACAGCTTTGGTTCTTTTTATAGTCAGTTACTATGCTGCTATTTATACTTACGGCATTTATGAAACAGGCAGAACGACAGCAGCTTTGGAATTTCCTTTCTGGCTTATGGTTGTAGCCATTCCTGTAGGCTGTTTTATTGGCGGTATCCAGTTTTTAAGAAATATGTGGATGAATATTGCTAATAAAGAAGTCTATTTGGCGGAAGATAAAAAGGATTATGATGAACAGTAATAATAAATTTTAATATTTATAAGACGTAAAAAAATTAGACTGAGAGGAATCTGCTATGGTTTGGACACTACTTGGCATTATGATTATTTTGCTCTTAATGGGTTTTCCAATGATGATTCCTTTAATTGCCGGGCCGCTTGTTATGCTATTTTTCTTTATGGACATGGACCCGACCATCATGGTTCAGCAGATGGTAGAAGGAATTTCATCATATGTACTTATTGCGGTGCCTTTATTTATTTTTGCCGCAGATATAATGACCTCTGGGAGAACGTCCCGCAAGCTTCTTGATTTTGTAGGATCTTTTGTAGGGCACCTGAGGGGAGGATATGCTATAACCACGGCTGCCGCCTGTACACTCTTCGGATCAATTTCCGGTTCCACCCAGGCGACAGTGGTAGCAATCGGTAAACCGATGCGGGAAAGATTATTAAAAGTCGGTTATAAAGATTCCAGCGCTATTGCACTTATTATTAATTCAAGTGATGTCGCGCTTCTTATTCCGCCAAGTATCGGGATGATCATCTATGCTTTGGTATCGAATGCCTCTGTTGGTGATCTGTTTATCGCAGGTATTGGACCTGGTGTACTTATATTTTTATTTTTTGCAACATATGCTTATATTCACGCGAAAATACACAACATACCATTGGCGCCTAAAATGTCATGGAAAGAACGTAAAGATGTAACGATCAAAGCTTTGCTTCCGTTAGGGTTTCCATTTATTATTATCGGCGGTATTTATACAGGACAGTTTACACCAACTGAAGCGGCCGGGGTTTCTGTTTTGTACGCCTTAATTCTTGAAGTATTTATTTTCAGGTCGCTGAAATTATCCCAGATCCCAGGAATTGCGTTATCCTCAGGGATCGTAACTTCTGCCGTATTCGTTCTGGTGGCGGGGGGCCAGGCTTTTTCCTGGGTAATCTCTTTTGCCAGAATTCCAAGAATGCTGACAGATGCAGTTATGGGTACTGATCCGACAGCTCTTTATGTGTTATTTATTGTGGCGGTATTCTTCTTTGTAGGCTGTATGTTTGTTGACCCTATTGTCGTGATTTTGATACTTACGCCTATATTTGCCCCTGTTGCAGAAACAGCAGGGATCGACCCGGTTCATCTCGGAGTCGTCATTGTATTCCAGGCGGCACTTGGATCTGCTACGCCGCCGTTTGGAGTCGATATATTTACGGCCAGTGCGGTGTTTAATAAATCATATCTTGATGTTATACGGGGCACGCCGCCGTATATTGTAATGCTTCTTATCGTTTCAGTTTTAGTTATTGTTTTTGAAGACATCTCACTCTTTTTACTGAAGCTTTTCTAAGTTTCCAATAAGGGTGCAGGTCTTTAAAATAAAAAATTTGGGGGTATAAACATATGATTAAGAAAAAAGGTCTATTGGCCAGTGTCATGTCACTGGGACTTGTTCTTGCTGCTTGCGGTGGGGATAACAATGAAAATGGAAACAACGCCGGAGGAGATAATGACCCTGATGGCAACGGCAACAATGGAGGAGAACAGGTAGAGGCTCAGGAATGGCGTTTTGTTACTGAAGAAACAGAAGGCCAGGTTCAAATGGTATATGCTGAAGAATTTGCAGAACTCGTCAATGAAAAATCTGATGGACAGATTACTATTGATGTTTACGGCTTTGGTGAGCTGGGCAGTGAGGTAGACCAGGTAGAGCAGCTTCAACAGGGAATTGTTGAATTTGCAATTATTTCGCCAGGTTTTACCGGTACACTGGTCCCTGAAGGAAATATTTTTGCTCTCCAATTCCTTTTCGATGATGACCAGGAGTTAAACCAGCAAGTATTAAATGAGAGTGAAGCAATCAATACTCATTTAGCCGAAAAATATGAAGATCAAGGTATTATGCCGTTGGCATTCTGGACAGAAGGAGCTATGCAGTGGACTGGAAACTCTCCTTTACAGACTCCGGATGATTTCCAGGGCTTCCAAATGAGAACACAGGAATCTCCTTTAATTCTTCGTTCTTATGAAGCTTATGGAGCTAACCCGACTGCCATGAGCTGGGGTGAATTATACACTGGCCTGCAGCAGGGAGCAGTTGAGGGTCAGGAAAACCCATTATTCTTTATCGAAGATGCCAACTTCCATGAAGTACAGGACTACCTGACTATTTCAAACCACAATATGTATGTGACTATGACCACAGTAAACCCTGATTTCTATGAGGGATTAGATGAGGCGACTCAAAATATTGTTGATGAAGCAATTGAAGAAATGAGAGACAGAGGATTTGACATTCAACAAGAACAAAATGATGCTGCTCTTGAACTGATTGAAGAAGCAACAGATACACCTACAGAAGTTATTGAGCTTACTGAAGAAGAGCGTGACGAGTTCCGTGAGCTTGCTGGTGAAGCTCGCGACTACTTCCGTGAAAACGGCGGAGACGACGCTGAAATGATTCTTGACATGCTCATTGACGAAATTGAAGAAGCTCAGGGCAACTAATTAAGATATCGCAAAAGCCGGGATTTTTTCCCGGTTTTTTTATTGGTTTCTAAAATAATTAATTTACAAAACTGAATTGACAGCAGTATTGAATGGTGTTAAATTAATAACTGTTTTCACGTTATCGATTTATCATAATAAAGTAATAAAGAATTAAAGGGGATAAAACAATGAATGCTGTCATTATAGCTGTATTAGTTATGATCGGTTTAAGTTTAATGAGAATCCATGTCGTTATTGCACTCATCACTGGTGCAATGGCCGGAGGGCTTGCCGCTGGTTTTTCCATTACAGAGACAATTGAAATTTTTACTGGCGGACTGGACTCTAATGTAACTGTCGCACTAAGTTATGCGATGCTCGGTGCTTTTGCTGTGGGGATCAGTTATACTGGCTTGCCTAATCTTATGGTGAAAGCTGCAATAAAAATTGTGGGACGCGAAGGTGAAGCCCGGAAAAAAACGTTGACCAAAGTTTTACTTTTGTTTATTATCACGATTATTGCTTCATTTTCTCAAAATCTCGTTCCTGTCCATATTGCTTTTATACCTATTTTTATTCCACCCCTGCTTAAAGTCTTTAACGAACTAAGAATGGACCGCCGGGCTGCCGCGACAGCTTTAACGTTCGGATTGAAAGCTCCTTACATTCTTATTCCAGCAGGATACGGTTTAATATTTCATGATATTGTTGCAACGAACATGGAAGAGAGTGGTATGCAGGTTGAGATGGCAATGATTCCGCAGGCGCTTATGCTTCCTGTAGCAGGAATGCTTCTTGGTTTGCTGGTTGCCATTTTTGTTACTTACCGTAAAGAACGAAATTACGAAGACGTAGAGCTGACTGCTGCGGAAGAGTCAGATCAATATGATTATACAGGTGCGGGAATAGCTGTAGGCTTACTTGCAATTATAGTTGTTCTTTACTCTCAGTTGATGACGGATTCTATGATATTTGGAGCCCTGACAGGATTAATTATTTTATACCTGTATTTCGGCTACCTTCATGTCAGGAAGAAGCTTAGCATTTCCCAATCCGAGCAATTGTTAACAAATGGGATGAAAATGCTGGCATTTATAGGGTTTGTCATGATTGCTGCTGGAGGTTTTGCTGAAGTAATCAGGGAAACAGGTCATGTGGACTTGCTTGTGGAAGCCACTTCAGGATGGATCGGGAATAATCACGGTCTGGCAGCGATTTTAATGCTTATAATTGGTTTATTTATCACAATGGGGATCGGTTCATCGTTTGCTACTATTCCTATTATTGCGGCAATCTATGTTCCTCTTGCTGCCGCTATCGGTTTATCACCAATGGCTACAATAGCTTTGATTGGGACTGCCGGGGCTTTAGGGGATGCAGGGTCACCTGCCTCAGACAGTACCCTTGGACCGTCAGCAGGACTGAATGCAGACAGCCAGCATAATCATATTTGGGACACTTGTGTACCGACATTCCTTCATTTTAATATCCCATTAATAATTTTCGGCTGGATCGCAGCGATGATTTTATAGATATACGAGTTTTCTCCTCACTACAAAAGAGTGAATGCCTGCTTTATAAGCGGCATTCACTCTTTTTGATGTATTAAGAAGCGGCTTTCATCTGATGAGGTTGACGGTTAACTGCTTTCAGCAGTTGTGGAGCAAGTATAGCAGTGAAGGTCGCCAAAACTAAATCTTTAATAAAGAATGGGGTCATACCTGCCGCTATAGGAAGCAGCTGTACCCCGTCTAAACCTAGAATGAAGTTACTATGGAAGTATAAATAAGGAACGCCGATAAGATAGTTAATAATCAGCCCTGCATAACTTGCCATAAAAAATGTCAGCAATGTAGGCCTTGGAGATTTCTCAATTATAGCGCCGGCTGCAAAGGCAAGAACTACAAAAGAAATCAAAAAGCCTAGAGTTGGAGATGCAATAACATGAAAACCGCCGCTAAAGCCTGCAAGAACAGGAACCCCTATAAACCCTACTAATAAATACCCGATCATGGAAAAAGCGCCTAATTTTTTTCCCAGTAATATACCGGCTAATATAGCTACCACTGTTTGGAAAGTTAATGGCACAGGACCGAGTGGTATAAAAGCGGCTAAGTTTGCCCCTATTGCCATTAGTGCGATAAATACGGCCCCTTTTGTTAAATCCACTATTTGAAATTGCTTTTTGTCTGACATAAACATCCCCCTTGTAATGTTAACTTTTATCAAAATATGGTTAACATTATCATACGAAGGCTAATGTTTAATGTCAACGTATTATTTTAATAGTTAACAATCGGGAAAGTTAAAGTTTTCACATACTTGTCATTTCATCTCCGTTTCAACGCGAAAATATGTGCTAATATAATTAACAAATGAATACCTATTCATTAATTGCTTAATACTAAAGGTACAGAAAGTCCTGAAAGGAGGCCGTGATGATTACTCAAATGAAAAACAATCATCTCGTTGAAGAAGTGCAGCATTATTCCTTAAAAGAAATGACATCCAGTGACATGATAGATAATAAGAATTTGAAACCAGAGTTGTTGCCGGAAAAAATTCTTCAGGCTATTTATCCTGAAAACTCTTCAATTATGCCTGTGCATGAAGCGCAGAATATAATTATATGGTACAGTGATCAATCCTTTTCTAAATCCCTTCAAAATAAGGTAAACGTCTGGCGAAAGAACAGCAAGACTATCCATCTTATTAATTGCGGCGTAAACAGCAGCTTTGGAGAACCGGGTGTTCATGAATACTTTATTAAGAAACATACGGAAGGTGCTCTTGCTTTAGGATATATGAATGAAGTATTCAACAGAAAAGGGCTGATTCCTGCTTTTGTCAGTGAACATGATAAACCTTTCTTTACTTTTAAAGAAATGATAAAAACTTATAATTTAGAAAGAGTGAAAGAAATAACAGGCTTAACTAAGAAAGAGATCACTGCAATTTATAATATTTTCCAGTCTGGCTTCCGCCCTTATCACTGGCTGGCTTTATCCGAAAGATCAGACGAGAGGACAATTCAATCCATACGCTCAATCTGTTTACTTCCTGCTGCTCAATTAAATGAAAAAGAAAATATTAAAATCCCTGTTTCCTATGAACAGGATCCTTTTGAAAAAGCTTTTGCGGTTATTCCAAAGGAGGGGAGCTATCCCTATAAACTTATTCCAAAATCTGAATTATTTTTATCAGAGAATAAAAGGAGCGCCGAAAATTTTAATTTACCATCTGGTTTAAAGAAAAGTTTAGTCTCTTTTTATGACTGGGATTTTGCTGATTATTTTGATGTCGATCCTCTTCCTTCCTGGGACCACTATGAGTGATGAGACTAAAACGGGAAAGAGTTATCAAGAACTAATTAGAATGGAATCGAATATATTTGAGATGCTGGAAGAGACTGAGATAAAAGAATAGATTTTTGAAAGACATCCGGACACTATGTTGTTCGGATGTCTTTTAATAACTGTCAGGTGGAAGCCTGCCCAGGGGCTTTTCATCAGCTGCGGCGTAGTTAGCTGAAGTTCCTGTTACTTATGTTGCTCTTATGCCTGTGGGTTGCTTAGCCTCTATTTTAACCTTATAAAAGAGTGATCGTGAAAGGAGTAGAATACAACAAAGCTTTATAGCTTCCGTCCGGGCGATAAGCTTCTATTCGAGCGCTTAAAGTTTCTTACTTAAAAATATATATTTGCTATTGACCTATTGAGAAAAGGTCAATATAATAGATCAAGTCGCAAAGGGAAAAAATTAAAAAATATAAAAAAATCAAAAAAACTATTGCATCCCGATTGTTATTTTGATATATTATTACTTGTCGCCGTTGAGGGCGGCAACCAAGCCGGCAAAAAACATTAAAAAAGTTGTTGACGGCGGAATGATGAAATGTTATGATTAAAAAGTCGCTAAAAAACGACAAAAACAACATTTTTTGACCTTTGAAAACTAAACAAAAAGCCAAGCGAAGAGGGATATTTAAATATCCCGTCAATGAATTATTTTTATTTTGATGTCAGAGACATCGAACTCTTTTATGGAGAGTTTGATCC
>NZ_JAIWPE010000056.1 GCF_021028955.1 Salipaludibacillus sp. CUR1 | reverse complement strand
TTTGTAGAGGATTGGGAACAAGTATTGGTCTCTCCTCTACAATAGGAGCTTTTTTTGTGTTTGTAAACTCAAAATTACATTATATTCCATTCATGCAAGGCTACTGGGTCTGACCCCTTTTTTTGTGATATTCTGGAGACATATCATTTTTGGGGAAGAGGTGAAGGAAATGAGCCGTGAGATAGATGAGAAAGATCCGCGGTTTAAGGTGGCTAACCGGGAAGCCCTGATCGGGGTTGGACTTGTTATTTTTAATTTTTTATGGTGGTACGGATTTGCTTACGGCCTTGGTTCCCGGCCCGTTGAGGAGTATACATATGTACTGGGAATGCCTGCCTGGTTTTTTTATAGCTGTGTAGTGGGCTTTATCGTTATGGCTGTCCTTGTAGCCGTGGTTGTTAAAAGTTTCTTTAAAGATGTGCCTTTTGATGACCCGGAGCCTGATAAGGCCGGTAAAGAAGGCGCAGAGGAGGATGCTGAATGAACTGGTCTGTTGTTATTCCTCTGATTATCTTTTTAATTTCAATTTTTGCCGTCGGCTTCTGGTCGTCCCGCTATCTGAGAAAAACGAATAATTTTTTACAGGAATATTTTCTTGGAAGCCGTGAACTCGGCGGCTTTATTCTGGCAATGACTATGATCGCTACATATGGAAGCGCCAGCAGTTTTATAGGTGGTCCGGGAGCAGCGTATACCCAGGGACTCGGCTGGGTGCTGCTCGCCATGGCTCAAGTAGCAACGGGCTACTTCGTTCTTATGGTTCTCGGGAAAAAATTTGCGATCTACGCGCGTAAATATAAGGCCGTCACCTTAATTGACTTTTTGAGAAAGCGTTATGGGGAAAGTAAATGGGTCGTATTTATTGCAGCCTTCAGTATTATCGTCTTTCTATTTTCAGCGATGGTGGCCCAGTGGGTTGGAGGCGCCCGTTTAATAGAGTCACTGACAGGCCTGAATTACACGTCCGCTCTGTTTATCTTTGCTGTAGCGGTACTCCTTTATGTCATTATAGGGGGCTTCCGCGCGGTGGCGCTGACGGATACAATTCAGGGAGTCGTCATGTTCTTTGGAACGTTGATTATTCTCATAGGAACAATAATCGCAGGCGGGGGCATTTCGAATATTATGTCGGATCTCGCAGCAGAGAACCCTAATCTTATCACGCCATTTGGCCATGACGGCGGTTTAACGCCGGCTTATGTTTCGTCTTTCTGGATTCTTGTAGGTGTCGGGGTGCTTGCTTTGCCGCAAGTGGCAGTTAGGGCGATGTCGTACCGTGATGCAAAGTCGATGCACCGGGCGTTAATTATCGGAACGATTGTTGTAGGTTTTATTATGCTCGGGATGCACCTGATCGGTGTTTTTGCACGTCCTATTATGCCGGGCGTTGACGTTCCGGATTCAGTGATGCCGATGATTACTATGGAAGTACTGCCGCCGTGGCTCGCCGGAATTGTCCTGGCGGCTCCGATGGCAGCGATCATGTCCACCGTCGACTCGCTTTTACTGATTGTCAGTTCGGCTGTGGTAAAAGACGTATATTTAAATTATATGAACCCTGAAGCAACGGATAAAAAAGTACGGCAAATCAGTTTCGGGGTCACCTCAGTACTTGGGATTCTCATCTTTGCAGCTGCCCTCAGTCCGCCGGATCTGCTCATATGGATGAATCTGTTTGCCTTCGGAGGTTTGCAGGCTGCGTTTATCTGGCCGGTGGTCATGGGACTGTACTGGAGCAAAGCCAATCAATATGGCGCTATAGCTTCCATGCTCGCCGGGATAGGATCCTATGCTGTGATTCACAACGTCCAGCCCAATATATTCGGCGTCCATACCGTTGTCATGCCAGTGCTGCTCTCATTAATTGTCTTCGTCAGCGCCAGCCTGCTGACCAGGCACAAAACTGGAAATGAATGGGGGGTCTGACCCCTTGAGCTGGGAATAAATGGGAGGGTGACCCCATCCCGGGAGCTTCTGCTTCCGGGATTTTTACTTTTTTAGCTATTATTCCTAAAAGTATATTTTTATAGTTTTTAAGTTTCTTATGTCCTAAAATGGAGAATTACTGGCTGTCTCGTCCTCTCATTGGTAATACACCGATTTTCAGATTGGGTTACGATAGAGTTCAATCTAAAAAGGGGGTTATTACCAATGGTTAAGAAGCTGTCGGTGTTCGTTGGGATTGTGCTGGTGTCTATGTTTGTCTTCAGTTCAGTCGTTTACAGCTCACACGTGCATCAGTTGAAAGCGGAAAACCGTGTTTTGGAAGCTGACAGCAGGGACAATTATGCAGATGTGTCTATGAAAGGTGCAGACAGCCACTTAATATATAATCCTGGAGCCTGGCCGGTGCCCCACCGTGAATTCATATATTGGGGCCCCGGGGTCGAGCGTTATCCGGGTAAATTCGGCACACATTATCATTATCCAGTCTCGCAGCCTCACAGGTTCGATTATCGGCCTGTTTATCCCTCTACCTATGATCAGCAATTTAAAGGGCGTGTCTACAGAACATTAGATGAGAGGATATTTTCTCTATTGGATGAATTGAGTGCAGTCGGTATGATTGCGTTATACTTTCTAATCAGAATCATGTATACAAACTGGTTCCGGCCGCAAAAAAAGAAGAAACAGCCCCGTTTAAGGCTGCCATTCTAACAATGGCAGCTGTCAGAGGCTGGATTGAAAGAATAGTAACCATAAAGAGCCGAACAAATCTTACGATATCCAGATTTGTCCGGTTCTTCGTTTTATACTTACATAAGATGAACTTTTACAAAGAATAAAGGCAGTTATTTCAGTCCGCCAGGCGGGCGCTTGCCCAGGGGGCTTGTCTTCAGCTAAATTCAGCTCAGCTAGGGGCTTCGTTGAATTGGATCTTCAGACTGCGCATAATCCCTTGGGCGTCGCCACCTTCTGTCCTTCCTTCTGTCCTTCAATGACAGAATTTAAAGCAGTGGAATAAAAGGAGTGATTTCAGTCCGCCAGGTGGACGCTTGCCCAGGGGCTTGTCTTCAGCTAAATTCAGCTCAGCTTGGGGCTTCGTTGAATTAGATCTTCAGACTGCGCATAATCCCTGTGGCGTCGCCACTTCTGTCCTTCAATGACAGGATTTAAAGCTGTGGAATAAAAGTAGTAATTTCAGTCCGCCAGGTGGACGCTTGCCCAGGGGATTGTACTATTAATAAGAAAATTCATTATTGGCGAAGGAGGAAATCAAAATAATAGAATTATACTTACATACATAATCTTTCCTGTATATTCCATAAATAGCCTGTCATAAACTCAGGTCGTCTTCTTTATAAATAGATTGAAAATTCAATCTATTTCCAAAATGTAGTATAATAAACAGTAGAAGTATCTTCAGTTCCGCTTTTTGGCGCTGTTATGCTTTAAAAGTGATTATCCATCCTTACCTTATCACTTCGCCTTTTCCCGCAGGGCGGCCCTGGACCTTAGGCGTTTAGGAAGTCTTTGCCGGGAAGTGACTAGAAAGGAGCGGCGCGGGCAGCTTACCCGCAGGGCCTTCATAATTTTAGGAATATCACTTTATTAACCACAGGCTTAAATGAGCCTGTTGATTAAGGGGGGACAACTACAGACAACTACAAGGGAGGGATGTTGCTCTAACATCGAAAAAGCCAAAGCTCTTAATCAGAACTTTGGCGGGAAAATAACTCTTTAATTATGAATTATTGAAAGTCGGGGACACTGTGCTGGTTCGGTAAGTCTCTCGCTGCAAATTGCTCTCCACCACTGAATGAAACAAATCCGCCAAGAAACATAGTAACGATCGCCACACTCATTAAATATTTCTTCATTCTCACACCCCCTTTCAAAGTATGTAAGAAACTTTTTAACGTCATAATGTTACTTTTTCCATGATGTGAGTAAAACTAAGTGGGAGGTAATTGGGATGAATTATGACTTAATTGGTGTAAATATTAAAATGTTAAGAGAGAAAGCGAAAATGTCTCAAACCGAATTAGCAGAAGGCATTTGTACACAGGCGCAAATCAGCCGGATTGAAAAAGGTGAAGTCATTCCTCTCAGTTCAACGTTATACGAAATATCAAAAAAGCTTGAAATCGATATGAATGAGTTTTTTAATATGGCTTCTTACAAACGGTTTGACTATATTTCCACTGTTAAAAATGAGATTAGAAAAGCGATCAGAAACAGAGATTATGAGACGGTGTATGAATTAGTGACTTGCGAAAAAGAAAATCCTGTTTTTTCTTCTATTGAACATCAGCAGTTTTTACTGTGGCATGAGGGCGTGGCCATGTATTATCTCAATAAAGGATTTAACCGGTCTATCGAATTACTGCTGCTTACCTTGGAAATGAGGAATCCAACGCTTTATTCAGCAATGGAAATAGAAATAATGAACAGTATCGGGATCATTTTCAATGAAGAAAAAGAGTTCGAATTATCTGTTCAATATTATGAACGCGCGCTAAAAGAAATGCATAAACTTCAAAAGAAAATAGAGCTGACTAAAATCAGGATTTATTACGGACTGTCAAAATCCTTGACGGCGTTAGGGAGACACAGGGAGTCACTCAATTATGGGAAAAGGGGCATAAATCTTTGTGTACAGCTGGAAAGTTTATATTTGATGGGTGAATTGCATTTTCAGGCAGGGATCAATTGTTTTTATTTAAAACACTATAAACGATCCATGATGCACCTTAATAAATCATTGCTGATTTTTGAGATTATGGATAAACAGGACTATGTCATGATCATTAAAGAAAATATTGATGAATGTTTTCCGGTGTGAGGAGTGATCCAGGCATGACCACAGTTGCGAAAAGGCCTGACAGAAGCAGGCCTTTTAATTGTGCCGTAAAAAAAGGAGGAAATAGCGTTTTCTCTCTAAAAATGCATGCTGTCCGGATGTGTGCCCGTCACAGGCCTGACGGCATAGAACAAATAGCCCTATCGGCCGGTCTTCCCTTGGGAGGAGAAAAGCCGGACAGAATCCTTCACTCGGCGAATAACAAATTATTCACTATTTTACCTCTATATTCCAGAAGAAGACACCCCCCTTAAGTCCCTTATCCTCAATTAAAAATGGGTGCCAGGAGTATATTAACTACTGTGTCATTGGACCTGCCCTGCCCTTAAATACAGTATTTACCAAATAATAATACCTTTCATTGTATTAACTTTTACTATTAAACTTTTCAAAAAAGAATTATAATCAGATTATAGAGAAAATTAAGTTTATTGAAAGGAGGAACTATTAAAAAAGTATTATAAAAGGAGGGGAAAGTGATGGTAGAGAACTTAACACCCATTATTATTACATTTATTGTTTATTTAGTTGGGATGATGGCCTTAGGGGTAATTGCCTATAAAATGACTGACAGCTTATCTGATTACGTGCTCGGGGGGAGAAGACTCGGAGCTGGAGTGGCGGCATTATCTGCCGGGGCTTCAGATATGAGCAGCTGGCTTCTGTTGGGACTTCCGGGTGCATTGTATGCAAGCGGGCTTGTTGAATCCTGGATTGCGATTGGTCTTGCAGCGGGTGCAATTATCAACTGGCAGTTTGTTGCAGGGCGTCTTAGGTCTTATACTGAAGTGGCCAATGATGCGATTACACTTCCGGATTTCTTTGAAAACCGTTTTGGGGATGAATCAAAGTCCCTTCGTGTTGTTTCAGCTATTTTAATTTTATTGTTTTTTACTTTCTACACGTCTGCAGGTCTTGTTGGAGGAGCGGTATTATTTGAAAGCACCTTTGGGTTAGACCAGCAGGCTGCTTTGTGGATTGGTGCAATCGTAATTATCGGCTATACCTTTATGGGCGGGTTCCTTGCCGTCAGCTGGACTGACTTTGTACAGGGGATCCTTATGTTTTTAGCGCTGATCATTATTCCAATTGTAGCAATTGTGGATTTCGGAGGATTCGGCCCGACCTTCGATCAGATTCGTACGATTGACCCTAATAATCTGAACCTTATGGGCGGCGTCGGACTAATTGGTATTATTTCTTTAATGGGCTGGGGACTTGGTTATTTCGGCCAGCCGCATATTATTGTCCGTTTTATGGCTATCCGTTCTATGAAAGAAATTCCTAAAGCAAAAACTATCGGTATTTCCTGGGTTGTTCTTTCTATGTTTGGAGCGGTGATGACCGGGTTGGTCGGTATTGCTTACTTTGCAGATCAGCCACTTGATAACCCTGAAACGGTCTTTTTAGCCTTCACTCAAGTATTGTTCCACCCTGTTGTTGCAGGGGTTTTGCTGGCAGCCGTTCTAGCAGCGATTATGAGTACGATTGACTCTCAGCTACTTGTATCCTCATCGGCTTTAGCAGAGGATTTCTATAAAGGGATGATCCGTAAGAACGCTCAACAGAAAGAACTCGTTCTTGTCGGCCGATTCGGCGTGCTGGCGATCGCTATCGTCGCTTTACTCCTGGCGCAAAACCCTGACAGTACGGTTCTGGAACTTGTCAGCTATGCGTGGGCGGGCCTCGGAGCAACGTTCGGACCGCTTGTCCTGTTCTCCTTGTTCTGGAAGCGGATGACACGAAACGGTGCCCTTGCAGGGATGATTTCGGGCGGATTAACAGTTGTTCTCTGGATTCAGATAAAAACAGAAACCGGGTTCTTCTCTTTATATGAACTTGTCGTAGGATTTGTCATCTCGTCAATTATGATCGTTATATTCAGCTACATCGGTCCGCCGCCAACTAAAGAAATGGAAGAGGCATTTGAGAAAGCGAAAGAGATGGACCGCAACAGATAATTATAAGATTCCAGCGTCCACCTGGATGGTTCGAATAGTAACGAGCATAAGAAAAGAGGCTGGGACATAACGGTCTCTGAAAAGTAAAAAAAGCTTCCGATTATCATAAATGATGGTCGGAAGCTTTTTGTTTGATTATAAAAATGTTTAGGGCTCTTTCTTGCGGTGTAC
>NZ_JAIWPE010000055.1 GCF_021028955.1 Salipaludibacillus sp. CUR1 | reverse complement strand
GGATTTCTGAAGGCTAATTTGCATTTCACGAGAATGTCAGTGAGAGGCAAAGACAAGGTTAATAATGAAATAGGGTTCGCACTTATGGCGGTGAACTTAAGGAAGTACACCGCAAGAAAGGGCCCTAAACATTTTTATAATCAAACAAAAAGCTTCCGACCATCATTTATGATAATCGGAAGCTTTTTTTACTTTTCAGAGACCGTTATGTCCCAGCCTCTTTTCGTTTTTACTGAAAAAGAAGAGGAACTAAGAATAAGGCAGTGATTTCAGGCCGCCAGGCGGACGCTTGCCCAGGGGCTTGTCTTCAGTTAAATTCAACTCAGCATGGAGCTTCGTTGAATTGGATCTTCAGACTGCGCTTAACCCCTGTGGCGTCGCCGCCTTCTGTCCTTCTATCAAAAAGCAGAGGCTATTTATAATTGGTAAAACCAATAGTAACCCACCTTATAAGATGTCTGATAAAAATTATTGTTCGTCCTTTACAAACTTGTCTTTAGTTTTGTCTCAGCCTCTTTCGCTTTTACAGACACAGAAGAGGAACTAAGAATAAAGGTAGTGATTTCAGGGCGTCAGGTGGACGCTTGCTCAGAGGCTTGTCCTTTTAATCTGCCGTTCACTCTCTTGATCCTTATTATGATAGGATACAAGTAACGATAGTGAGAGTGAGGGATGCTTTGTGGCCAGTAATTATGAATTACCTTCTGAATTAAAAGAGTGGATTATCAAGCAGCGGAGATATCTGCACCAATACCCCGAATTATCCCACTGTGAAGTTAAAACCCGTCAATATATTAGAGAGCAATTAGAGCAAATGAACCTTAGACCGGTTTCTTATACAGGCAAAGATGTAGTCGCTGATCTTAAAGGAAGCAGTACTGGACCTGTCATTGCAGTCAGGGCTGATATGGATGCGCTTGAAGTTGAGGAAGAAACAGGACTTCCTTTTGCATCTGAAATTCCGGGTGTTATGCATGCCTGCGGACATGATGGCCACATGGCTATTGTGCTGGGGGTGGCCAAACATTTATCTCGTCATCCGGAAATGGTCAACGGAACAGTCAGATTTATATTTCAGCATGCAGAAGAAACTGTTCCTGGCGGTGCGGAAGAATTGGTAAAAGCGGGAGTGTTGGACGGGGTATCCGCCATTCTGGGCTGCCACCTGTGGGAGCCGCTCCCTAAGGATAAAACAGGTTTTCTGGGAGGCCCGGTTATGGCAGGCGCTGACAGATTCTCAATCTCTGTCCAGGGCAAGGGCGGACACGGCTCTATGCCGCATTTAACTGTCGACCCTGTCCTTATTTCTACTCATGCCATTCAGCAGTTATACCACATTGTAAGCAGGCAGGTCGCACCTTATTATCCCGCCGTATTGAGCATTGGAGAATTAAAAATGGGGTCTGCTTATAACATTATCCCGGACAAAGCATATTTCTCAGGAACGGTCCGCTACTTCAACCATGAAGTACAAAAGCTATTTCAAAAGAATATAAAGCAGATCATGGAAGGTGTTTGCACTTCTTTCGGCGCGTCATATGATTTCAGTTACGACATCGGCGAACCGCCGCTTATTAACGATGAGTCACTCATCAGTTTTGTAAAAAAACAGGCTGAAGACGTTTTACCATCCGAAAAAATAGTTCAGGCCCAGCAAAGCCTCGGCGGTGAAGATTTTGCCTATTATTCCAACGAAATTCCAGCCGCTTATTTCTTCCTTGGAATAGGTGAGACGGGCAAAACATACGGCCACCACCACCCTAAATTTGATATTGACGAAGATATGATGGCAGTGGGGACAGAAATTCTGCTCAGATCCACAGTCAATTTCCTGAAAACTAATCAGTAAAACACTGTGTTCCTCTTAAGGAACACGTTTCTTTTTAACTGACTTTATTCCTTTTTAAACTATATCTATTTACTGCAGACCAATAACAAGGAATACTTAAATTATAAATTTGGGCGGGGGACGACTATGAGATTACAACACTATCTGTCACTTGATATAGGAGGTACAGATGTTAAATGGGGAATTTTAACTTCTGAAGGAGGGATCATAAAAAAAGACAGTTTCCCTTCCAAAGCAGACGGGGCAACTATTTTGGCAGGCATTAAAGAAATCATTTCTGATAACTATCAGGAGATCTGCGGTGTCGCCATCAGCATGCCCGGATTTATAAATCCTGAATCAGGTTTTATTGAAAAAGGCGGCGCCATCGTTGCCTTTGACAAGTTCAATTTGGCAAGCGCTCTGAATGAGGAGTTTAGTTTACCGGTCTCCATAGAAAACGATGTTAACTGTGTAGCCCTGGCCGAGAAATGGCTGGGTAATGGGCAGAACCTTTCAGACTTTATTTGTTTAACTGTAGGCACCGGGATTGGAGGGGCACTTATTTTAAACAATCAGTTGTACAGGGGGAATGCCTTCCGCGGCGGAGAATTTGGATATATGATCACTCACGGGATCCAAATGACCACCCCTCTTAAAGGCAGCCTGCACCAAGCTGCCTCGTTGTACAGCCTTCGGAAAAAATACGCAAACTACCATTCACTCCCTGCCAGTAAAGTGACAGGGGAAATGGTTTTCCAGTCTTATGATGCAGGAGACCCTGCAGCCGAACAGATAGTTTCCAGTTTTTATCAAAACTTAGCTATTGGTATATATAATGTTGCCTCAGTTTTAGACCCGCAAAAAGTGCTGATCGGAGGGGGAATCACCTCCCGGCCGACTTTCCTGAAAGAAGTGAAACACCACCTTTCATATATTGATCAGGTCTTTAATATCGAAATAGAGACATGCCATTTTAAGAACAATGCCGGCATGATAGGGGCATTGGCCTTTCATATTGAAAAATACGGAAGCGGATAACCTTTAATCCTTCACTTTTTCAAAAGTGACTCTGCCGAGTGTTTCAATTAAATAAAGCACTGGAAGCTGTGTCGTTATATTAGCCGTATCGTTAAACTCTGTGCTGATATAGTAGGCTAAGGAATAATCGGCGATCTGGGCAGCGGTACACGTCTTTGTATTAGTAATACTTACGATGGCCGCTCCCTCTTCTTTCAGATTATGCATCTGGGAAATGATATGAGGGGTCTCACCGGAAACCGAGAGGACGATCGCTATACTGTCTTTGATTTGTTTTCCGTGAATCGGAAAGAAAGGATCATTTATAGCGGAAGAAAATTTATTCAGGCTCGAGAAATACCGTGCGCCATATTCCGCCAGAATACCTGAGCTTCCAGTACCGAGAAACACTACATGCTCGGCCTCAGCTACCTTTTCAGCAATCTCATTAATTTGAGACTGGTAATCTGTTTTCAACGTCCTCTCCAGAAATTCATTCATCGTTTCATACGACTCGTTAAGCGGAGCTTTACCGGACTCCTGCAGATAAAGTTTAAGTTTCGTTTTGAATTCTGAATATCCTTCACAATCAAGTTTATTGCAAAAGCGCAAAATAGAAGTAGGAGAAACATGGGTTGCTTCAGCAAGTTCCCTTATTCGCATATAGATCACTTTTTCACCATGAGAAAGTATGTACTGATATAATCGTGAATCTAATTCTGAGAAACGTGACAGCTGCTCAGCTGTAAACATAGGCATCTTCCTTTTTAACAAGCTTTAAATTTTATTGATTATGGTAATGACAGTCCAATAATCACCGGGAAGACGGGTTTAGACGAATGTGGGCCGCTTCAGGGTAACTGCCTTTGGAACCCGCAAAACGCCTGGGCCTCTCCCCTGTTAGTAAAAAGGGAAAAGTTCAAGGTTATCGACGGCTTTGAAAAATCTTTATAAAATTCTTTACCAACCTATTATACAAAATCATTAATCCAAAAGAAAAATATAAGGAGTGTTATTTATGACAGAAAAGCAAGGATTAAAAATTGCCACAATTGGCGGAGGATCGAGCTACACCCCTGAACTGATTGAAGGATTTATTAAACGGTATGATACCCTTCCAGTCAGGGAACTCTGGCTCGTGGATATTCCAGCCGGAAAGGAAAAATTAAACATTGTAGGAAACCTTGCGAAACGCATGGTAAAAGAAGCTGGGGTCCCTATGGAAATTCATTTGACTCTGGACCGGGAAGAAGCTTTAAAAGATGCTGACTACGTTACGACCCAGTTTCGCGTCGGGTTACTTGATGCCCGTGCGAAAGACGAAAGAATTCCATTAAAATACGATGTGATTGGACAGGAAACAAACGGTCCCGGCGGCCTTTTCAAAGGACTGCGCACAATCCCTGTTATTCTGGATATTATAGCCGATATGGAGAGGTTATGCCCCGAAGCCTGGCTGATCAACTTTACTAATCCCGCTGGTATGGTTACAGAAGCGATTTACCGCCATTCAAACTGGAGGAAGGTCGTCGGCCTGTGCAATGTACCTGTAGGGATGAAAATGGGAGTCGCTAAAGCCCTTGATGTAAAACCCGAACGCGTTCACGTCGATTTTGCGGGGCTGAATCATATGGTTTTCGGACTGGATATTTACTTGGACGGAGAATGCATCACTGAAGAAGTCATTGAAAAAATAACTTCCGAAGGGTCTTCTATGACTATGAAAAATATTGTGGATTTAGGATGGGAACCGGACTTCCTGAAAGCTTTAAAGCTGCTCCCTTGCCCTTACCACAGATACTATTATAAAACGTCGGACATGCTCGCCGAAGAGAAAAAAGATGCCGAAGAAAAAGGAACACGGGCAGAAGTGGTGCAGAAACTCGAGAGGGAATTGTTTGAGCTTTATAAGGACGTAAATCTGAACAAGAAACCTGAACAGCTCGAAAAACGCGGAGGAGCCTATTACAGTGACGCAGCCTGCAATCTGATCGAATCGATTCACAACGACCGGGGCGATGTTCAGCCTGTTAATACACTTAACAGGGGAGCTATAGCAAGTATTCCGGACGACTCTGCGGTGGAAGTCAATTGTATGATTACTAAAAGCGGTCCCAAACCTGTTGCAGTGGGTGACCTGCCTGTCCCTGTACGTGGACTTGTCCAGCAGATTAAATCCTTTGAACGGGTGGCAGCCGAAGCAGCGGTCACAGGAAACTACCAAACTGCCCTGCTTGCTATGACGATTAATCCTCTCGTACCTTCTGATATTATCGCCAGGCAGATTTTAGATGAGATGCTTGAAGCACATAAAGAGAATCTTCCTCAATTTAATCAATAATTTTACGACTGCAAGCGGACCGCCCCAAGAACAGGGCGGTCCATTTTATTCAGGTCATCGAGGTTTCTGCCTTATAAATTTTATCTTCTGCCGTATAAGTGTGAGATTCTACCGTATAAAACCACTACTCTACCGGATAAATGAGGAACTCTACCGTATAAAATCATTACTCTACCGTATAATTGCGGTACTCTACCGTATAAAATCACCACTCTACCATATAACATTTTTCGACAAATCCCGCCGCCTGCCGGAACTCTCCCCTTTCCCACTCTTCTCCCTTTCTCCGTATAAAAAAGCCCTCTGCTTAGAGCAAAGAGCTTTTTAATATCCGGTTAATCTTCACTGTTCCCGTCCACAACATTTTCATCAATATATGCTTCTTCTGTTTGTCTTAACTCGTTCATTGCTTCATCTACATTGTTTTTATCGACTTCGAACTCAAGAACGTGGCTAAAGTCTTTTTTTTTATCGCTGGTAATCATTTCCTTCAGTTTATCTACTCCACCGCCGACTGCTGCCGGATTTCCTGGCGCAGCGTAACCAGAATTTCCTGAATTAAGCGCCGGTAAAAGAACCAGCCTGCCTGAACTGCCCTCATCCGGTATTTTATCCACTAAAACATTAGATACATTCACTTTTCTTAAACGTGCAGCTGCTTTTTCCGCTCCATCTTCAGATTTGAAATAAGCTAGGATTTTTTGAGTCATTGTGAACAACCCTTTCCCTTTTGGCATTTTTTATCCTTTTCCCTTTCAAACCTGTTAATAAACAGCTCCCCGCTTAAATGGCTTTTTTTAAAAAAGGATATATTTAAATAATGTCGAATTGGTAAAAGATGTTTTAAATGGGAGGAGTCCGATAGATGACCGAAACGCACATACTTATTGAATTTACGAAACTTCAGCACCCTGTATTAGATTTACTCGCTTCACTGTTCACTTTTTTAGGAAATGAAGAATTTTATTTTCTTATTATACCGTTAATCTACTGGTGTTTTTCCGCAAAAACCGGTTTTCGGCTGTTTTATATTTTCCTTTTATCGGTCTATATTAATTCATTTTTGAAGATAACTGTAGCTGTTGAAAGGCCCATTGGCACAGAGGGAGTCAATTCTATTTTTATATCGTCTGCTGAAGTAGGAAGCCATTATCCTTATGATTCTTTCCCGAGCGGACATGCCCAAGGGTCCGCAACACTATGGGGTTATTTAGCAGCAGTGGTTCGCCGCAAATGGTTTACAGCCGCCGCACTCTTTCTGATCTTATCCATTTCACTTTCAAGACTTTACAGCGGACTTCACTGGCCGTCAGACATTGTCGCAGGTCTTATTCTTGGGGGGCTTGTTGTATCAGCAGGAATTTTTGTCCAAAAAAGAATCATTTACTTGCCCGGTTACCTTAAGTGGATTTTAGGGCTGGTCCTTCCGTTCCTTCTGGTAATTATCTTCCCTGAAGAAGAAGGAATGAAATATGCAGGTATCTTATTGGGAGCAGGAATCGGCTATTTCATTCAGGAAAGAGCTGTCAATATGCAAATTGATGACAGGGTATGGCGCAGAATTGCCGCCTTTATACTGGGCATAACAGTGACCTTCACCTTACAGTCAGGGTTAAAAGCTTACTTTCCCGATACTGTTTTATTTGATTTCATCCGTTACGGGGTGATTGGTATATGGATTACGCTTGCCGCTCCTTTCCTATTTATGAAGACGGGGCTGTATAAAAGAAAGTCCCCTTTTTCTATTCCTCCAGATTATGTTTTTTTCCGATAATAAAAGCCGTCCTTAAACCGTAAAAATACGGCAGGACGGCTTTCTTATCTACAGATCTTCCAGTGTTTCCATTATTTCATCCCTGTTTTCTCCAACAAGATAATCTGATTCTGTAACGGCACTGTTTGTTTCCGGGTTTACTGCCGTGTAGCCGCGGTAAATCGCCTGGCTGTCCATATCTATAAAACCAAATTCTGTTCCAAATTCAAATTGCTCATCTGTTAAAATATCGAAGTCAAGTCCTTCGCCTTCCACGACCATCCTGTGGCCCTGGGGGTCACTTGGACTAACTCCGTAAACACTGTAGCCCATGGCTTCGATCTCTTCTATATACGGGTTCAGCTCAACTAGCTGAGATATACAGAGTCCTCAGTCGACACCTGTAAAGTAAAGGTAAAGGGCTTTCTCACCTTCCTGGAGCACCTCTGTTTCTTCAAAGTCTGTATTTAACAGAGTCATATCATAATCTCCAGGGTTATAATCTCCTGACTCTTCATTTGTTCCGCATGCTGCCAAAAGAAAAACAACAGACATAGTCAAAACTGTTCCAATTAATAATTGCTTCATCTTAGTCCCTCCTCCCATTTATTGCATTTCCTCCTAGGATACCACTTAATGGGGGCAATCAAAAGAACTTCTTAACCTTAATTAAACGATCCAGTTAAAGAAATGAACTGCATGTCCAGTCCTTCAAACTGGATGCAGTTCATAACATTACGTGCATTATAAGAAGCAAAGGTGTCTCAGCCGCTGATTTTAGTGTCCTGTTTTTCCCTCATCCAGTGACGGTGCTGCGCAATAGCGTTCGTGAATTCCTGGTTAAAAGCATTTAAATCAGGCGCATTGACCACTTTTACGACCCCAAGGTCTGAGTGAACTGTTCCATCTTGAGGAGCATCTGCCAACATCGGCTGTTGAATGTTTGAAGCGGTTAATAATTCAACGCCTTCATTCACAGCTCCTATCGTTTTGGCGTGGAAAAATGTGTCACTTACAAATTCTTTTGGATCTTTAAGCCCTTTTAATTTATCCGTTGACATTCTTCCTCCAGGGATAAAGAGAGCATCGTACATAATGGCTGCGGTAGTTGCATAACTTTTAGTAACTTCAAGCTGCTGGCCATGTTCACCCGTCATCATTCCCTGTTTCTCACTGATTAATTCCGCTGTCACTCCCGCACCTGCTAAAGCAGTCATCACCTCTGTCACATGGTTATAGTTAAAACCTTCTTCAATCAGAATAGCCACTTTACGCGTTTGGGCACTTTTGACTGTTTTTTCCTGGCTCACTGCCGGTGAAGAAGCCGTCACTCCTGTGCCTCCCGGGCTTTCAGGCGGGTTAACACCGATCCCTTCAGCAATTTGCCTTGCAAGATAACCATCCACATTGTTAAACATATCAACCACGCGCTGTTTAATCTGCTTGTCCCGTACGCTCCCCACTTCAAAATGGAATGCTTTAATAATATGCTGCTTTTCAGCCTCGGACATGCTATTCCAGAAAAGTGTCGCCTGACGGAAATGATCTGCGAAACTGCCGCTTCGTTTACGGACTTTTTGCCCCTCCACCTTTTCAGCATAGTGGGTAAATCCGTTGTCTTCATCCGAAGCAGGTATTGGTGAGTTATTTCTTAAAGAGTTAGGTGAATAACTCACTTCACCCCGATCAATACTTCTCCGGTGGAAGCCGTCCCGCTGATTATTATTTACCGGTGCAATTGGACGGTTAATTGGAATTTCATGAAAGTTAGGCCCGCTCAGTCTGAGAAGCTGAGTATCAGTATAAGAGAAGAGACGGCCCTGCAGCAAAGGATCATTACTGAAATCAATTCCCGGAACCACGTGTCCCGCATGAAATGCGACTTGTTCGGTCTCAGCAAAGAAATTATCCTGATTTCTGTTTAGAGTCATTTTACCAATCAGCCTTACGGGACTGATCTCTTCAGGCCAGAATTTAGTTGGATCCAGAATATCAAAATCAAATTTAAATTCATCTTCTTCATCGATCATTTGCACGCCAAGTTCATACTCAGGGAAATTACCCATATTGATCGCTTCCCATAAATCCCGGCGATGGTAATCCGGGTCTTTTCCAGCAAGTTTCTGGGCTTCATCCCATACAAGGGAATGTACCCCTAACTTGGGTTTCCAGTGGAACTTGACAAATCGCGCTTTTCCTTCTTCATTGACAAACCTGAACGTGTTGACTCCGAAGCCTTCCATCATCCGGTAGCTTCTTGGAATTCCTCTGTCTGAAAGAAGCCACATGATCATATGGGCGGTTTCTGTATTACTAACGACAAAATCCCAGAACGTATCGTGGGCAGCCGAGGCCTGAGGGATCTCATTATGGGGCTCCGGCTTAATAGAATGTACCACGTCAGGAAATTTTATAGCATCCTGGATAAAGAAAACCGGAATATTGTTTGCGACTAAGTCGTAATTGCCTTCTTCTGTGTAAAACTTAGTAGCAAATCCTCGTACATCACGGACAGTATCCGCAGAACCCCGGGAGCCTACTACCGTAGAAAAGCGCACGAATACTGGTGTCTTTTTAGAAGGCTCCTGTAAAAACTTAGCTTTTGTAAATTCCTTCATGGTCTCATATACCTCAAATTCTCCATGAGCCCCAAATCCTCTGGCGTGAACGACACGTTCAGGGATCCGCTCATGGTCAAAATGGGTCATTTTTTCCCGAAAATGAAAATCTTCCATTAAGGTAGGGCCCCTGTCTCCCGCTTTTAGGGAATCATCTGTATTGGTCACCCTGACTCCCTGATTCGTGGTTAACTTTGTATTCCTGTGATCCACCCGGTATTGCTCCAATTGCTGATTCTTCTGGTTATCCATGCCTGGCTGGTCGTTGTTGTCCACTGTTTATACCTCCTTATGTTCTTTTTCTTAATGGCTCTGTTATACTTTGATTTTCGTTTCAGAAAGCTCGCTTTTCCTCACAGAGGACAGGCCGCGGGCAGTTCGGGAGCCTCCTCGGCGCAAAGCCCCTGCGAGGTCTCCTATGAATCCGTTTTTCCCGCCGGAGTCTCGCCCCTTCCGCTACAATCAACCTCTGATTTTAGTAAACAGTTGCCCTTAATACAGCCTTCTTATTGAACTGCTGATTAGTACTGCATTGGAAACGCTGGAAATGTATTTAACATGTAGTCTTTTCCCTGGCGTTTTTTTTATTCAATACGAATAATGAGCGGCAGCCATAAAGAAGAGCACACTATTTTCAGTGCGCCGGCCGGGCGATAGCTATTAGTTCCTAATGCAATCAGTCCATTGGGAAAATAAGGGGATCTCCTGATGTCTTTCTCCTGGGCCCTCTTTTATGATAAAAAGTAATGATTTTCTGTTCATTCCCTTAAAGAATGAATTCCTGCGTTCACTTTTTAAACTAAAATACTTAAAAAATTGCACATTAGTTCAAACTCGTTTGACTGTTCAACCGGGTGTAATCCAACGGTATTAGTATTGAATTCATTGTTAAAGGGGACATAAAAAGATGATTAAACGCTTTGTACCTGCAGTTGATTGGTTGTCAAACTATAAGAGGAGCGATTTTTCAGGAGATTTCCAAGCCGGCCTGATAGTTGCTATTATGCTGATTCCTCAAGGCATGGCCTATGCTATGCTTGCCGGGCTCCCTCCTGTTGTCGGTTTATACGCTTCGACAATTCCTTTGATTCTTTACGCGCTGTTAGGCACCTCCCGTCAATTATCAGTAGGCCCCGTAGCTATGGTTTCCCTTCTTGTCCTAACAGGCGTCTCAACAGTTGCTGACCCGGGAGCAGAGGAATACATAAGCTTAGTTATCCTGCTCATGCTGATGATTGGTATTATTCAATTATTAATGGGATTATTTAAATTGGGATTTATAGTGAACTTTATTTCCCATGCAGTCATTAGCGGCTTCACTTCTGCCGCTGCTATTATTATTGGAGTCAGTCAATTAGGCCATTTATTCGGATTTGATTTCAATGGAGGAAATAACATCATCCTGAAAATAATTGAAGCAATACAGCGAACAGGGGACATTCATCCTGCCAGCTTCTTAATAGGAACTGTAAGTATTCTGCTTCTCCTCCTCATGAAGAAACTTTCACCGAAAATACCAGCTCCTCTGATTGTTGTCTTTTTCATGATTGTAGTTGTTAAAGTTTTCGGGTTAAACGAAGATGGAGTTAAAATTGTAGGTCATGTGCCTGATGGACTGCCTATATTTTCTATTCCTAATATAAGTTTTGATTTAATACTGACTCTGCTTCCAATAGCCGTGACTATCTCCCTGATTGGATTTATGGAATCCATTGCCATGGCCAAAATGATCGCCTCAAAAGAAAAATACAAAATTATTCCTAATAAAGAATTAATTGCTTTGGGCACAGCGAATATAGGCGGGTCATTTTTTTCTGCCTATCCTGTTACAGGAGGTTTTTCCCGATCTGCTGTTAACTATCAGTCCGGGGCCAACACGCCGCTGGCCAGTATTATAAGCGCTGGAATAATATTAATTTCTTTGTTGTTTTTTACAGACCTTTTCTATTTTTTGCCTAATCCTGTTTTAGCCGCAATTATATTAGTTGCGGTCTACAGTTTGATTGATTTTAAAGAATTGAAACACTTATTTAAAGTGAGCCGGATAGACGGGTGGGTCTGGCTGACCACCTTTACGGGAACTTTGGTACTGGGAATTGAAGAAGGAATCCTTCTCGGAATCGCCTTTTCATTACTAATTTTAATTATCAAAAGTGCTTTCCCCTACATTACTGAATTAGGTTTTTCTGAAAAAAGCAAAGAATATGAAGATATTCAAGTAAGGACTGAAGCGAAAGTCAGCCCCGGTTCAGTCGTTGTAAGAATCGATTCCTCTTTATACTTTGCTAACGCTCCATATTTGGAGGAGAAGTTAATTAAAATGAAGGGGAACTTAAATGGGGTGAAGCGGGTCATCCTTGATTTCAGAGGTGTTA
Source organism: Salipaludibacillus sp. CUR1 (assembly GCF_021028955.1). Classification (GTDB taxonomy): domain Bacteria; phylum Bacillota; class Bacilli; order Bacillales; family Salisediminibacteriaceae; genus Salipaludibacillus. Next base: position 5,804 of record NZ_JAIWPE010000055.1, on the reverse strand, counting down.
ATTATATTGATGCAACTGCTATTCACAGCTTGGAAGACATTATCGAAGAATACCAGTCTGATCAAATACCTGTCGTTTTTACAAACATAAAAGACGCTGTTCAAGATAAATTTAAGAAGGCTGGTTGGGATAAAAAATGGAGGCAGCCTTATCAGTATATATCGATCGAACACGCTTTAACCTCAATCGAAGATAAAAAACAAAGAAAAGTTTGAGTTACAAGTTAACAGGTTTAAAACAAACCACTTCTCCAGTCTCATAAGACAGGAAAAGTGGTTTTTATTAGGAATGATTTTATAAACCATAATTGAAAGCGTTAACAAAACTAAGGGAATTTCCGGATGGTATGTTCACAGAATTGACATTATTATAACCTTATAAACATTATTAACACTTTGTTAACAGTAAAAACACTTTGAAATTATAAACATGAGGAGGAACGGGCAATGAAATCTCACTTCAGAATTTTAATTATTGGAGCAGGAAGCGCCGGAATCAGTGTCGCGTCACGTTTATTGCGTCATTCAAGTGCTTTTAAGCATGATATCGCCTTAATCGATCCGGCTGAGCATCATTTTTATCAGCCGCTTTGGACACTCGTTGGAGGAGGCGCTGCAAAGAAAGAATTCTCAAAACGAGAAATGGAATCAGTCATTCCATTTGGCACTCACCACATCCAGCAATCTGTCATTGCATTTGACCCGGATAACAATCAAGTAAGAACAGAGGAAGGGCAAATAATCAGTTATGAATTTCTTGTTGTGGCTCCTGGTATTGAAATTAACTGGGACGGCATTAAAGGGCTGAAAGAGACGCTTGGAAAAAATGGTGTATGCAGCAACTATTCCTACGAACACGTGGATTACACATGGGAAACGATCCGGAATTTCAAAGGAGGAAAAGCTGTTTTTACTCATCCGAATTCTCCTGTTAAATGCGGGGGCGCTCCTCAAAAAATAATGTATTTAGCAGAGGAAGCATTCAGCCTTCATGGGGTTCGAAATCAAACGGAAGTAACGTTTAACTCTGCTAACCCGGGGATCTTTGACGTAGAAGAGTATAAACGGGCTTTAGAAGGCGTTATTGACCGGAAACAAATAAAAACCAACTTCAGAACAAACCTGACTGAAGTACGTGGGGAAGAGAAAGAAGCTGTTTTTGAAAACCTTGATACAGGAGAAACGTTTACAACATCTTTTGACATGATACACGTCACACCTCCCATGCGCGCGCCTTCTTTTCTGGCAGACAGCCCGTTAGCTGGTGAAGGCGGCTGGGTCGACGTGCACAAACACACACTTCAGCATGCGAAATATGCGAATGTCTTCGGCCTTGGTGATGCCAGCAACCTGCCAACCTCAAAAACAGGAGCAGCGATTCGCAAACAAGCACCTGTGGTAGCAAATAACATATTATCGCTTTTAAAAGGCTCACCTATGGAAGCGTTTTATGACGGATACAGTTCCTGCCCAATCGTTACCGGCTACCGATCCTTAATTTTAGCTGAATTTGATTACTTTAAAATGCCTAAAGAATCGATGCCTTTTAATCAGGCGAAAGAGCGCCAAAGTATGTACCACTTGAAAAAAGACTTTCTTCCAATCATTTACTGGAACGGAATGCTGAAAGGTGTTATGTAACCGGATCCGGACCCCTACCCATAAAAAGGAGTGAATGCAATGACAAGGCAGGCAGAAGGACACGAACCACGCTGGGCTGAAACGATGGAACATCCTGAAGTTCAGGAGTCTATGACGTATTTGCTGCGTAAGCTGCCTGAAATACAGGCTGCTGTAGAATCGCTCGATCAAATTGTTCAGTTTGGCCAGCAGACATTTCAAGATCGTAAATCAATGGATTATCTGGAGGACCAGATCAGTCTGTCTTCGATAGACCAGGAAAGTATAGAAGCATTAGTAAAGTTAATAGGAAAAATGCCAGTATTACTTAAGCTGGTTGAACGAATTGAAGAGATGGCAACTTTTGCTGAAAGTGTCTGGAATGACCGGGAATCGCTCGCCTATATGTCTTCTTCAATCGGCCAGAACACTCTAACCCAAAAAGGCAAAGAGCTTTGGGAAAAAGCCGACCACATTCAAGCTTTAGCTGAGCAAAACAAGGATGAACATATTTCGATCTTTACAGTAATGAAATGGATGAAAGATCCGAGTGTTCAAAAGAGCTTGCGGTACGCAAAAGCGACTCTTCAGGTTATGAATAATAAATAAGCAGAAATTTCCTTAAGCGGCTTCTGTTAAAGGCGCGCCTTCAATAATTAACACTGACTGAACAAATTATATTAAGGAGAGTTTTAACATGTTATTGAAATATTTTTACGATAAGAAGTTAGCACAGGCATCATACATGGTGGGTTGTCAGGCAAAAGGAGAAGCGGTTATTGTTGATCCTGCAAGGGATATAACTCCTTATCTGGAAGCAGCGGAAACAGAAGATTTGAAGATCGTAGGCGCTTTAGAAACACATATACATGCTGATTATGTTTCAGGGGCCCGTGAAATGGCTGAAAGGCTTAATGCCCAGCTTTATATATCAGATGAAGGGGATGAAAATTGGAAATATGAGTATGTGAATGGACTCCCTCATCAGCTTTTAAAAGACGGTGATCGTTTCCAAATTGGAAATTTATCGTTTGAGGTGATGCATACACCAGGCCATACGCCAGAAAGCATTTCTTTTTTACTGACTGATGGCGGAGCTCAAGCCAATGAACCTATAGGAATTTTTACGGGAGATTTTGTTTTCGCAGGAGACATCGGCCGTCCTGACCTGCTTGAGAAAGCAGCTGGTATTAAAGGGACTTCTTTATCTGGCGCCTATGATATGTTTCACTCATTAGAACGTTTTAAATCATTACCTGATTTCCTGCAAGTGTGGCCCGCTCATGGAGCAGGAAGTGCATGCGGAAAATCCTTGGGCGCTGTCCCCTCATCTACGACAGGGTATGAGAAACGCTTTAATTGGGCTTTAAAATATAAAGATAAAGAAAAGTTTGCTCACGATTTAATTGATGGCCAGCCTGAGCCTCCTTCCTACTTTGCTGTTATGAAACAGGTAAACAAAGCAGGGCCGAAACTTTTAAGTAATCTTCCCTCCCCTGAGAAACTGGAAGATATTTCTCAAATTGAAGCAAAAATTGAAAAAGGGCTCCAAGTCATCGACACACGGGACCATAAACTTTTTGCGGAGGAGCATATTCCTGGCTCGATAAATATACCATTTGGCGGCTCATTTCCTAATTGGGCTGGATGGCTCGTTGATTATGACCGCCCCCTCGCTCTTCTGACCGGCGCAGATCAATCAGTGAATGAAATTCTTACAGCCTTACACTCGGTCGGTATCGATACCACGGAAGCAGTTATGGAAGCAGAGACCGCTCTGTCTCAAGCCCGGGAAAAAGAAAGCTATCCTGAAATCCAGCCGGAAGCAGCGGAAACTAAAATTATTAAAGGAGACGTTCACCTTCTTGACGTACGTAACTTGTCTGAATATACCGAGGGCCATATAAGTGAAGCGCAGCATATTATGCTCGGGACACTGCCTGAACGCATACATGAAGTACCTGCAGGAAAGACCGTCCTTATTCAATGCGGTTCAGGTCTTCGATCGGCGATTGCCTGCAGTATATTACAGGCTAAGGGTGTAAAAGATGTTGTTAATATGGCAGGCGGTTACAATGCCTGGGTAGACCATAAGCAGTTAAAAGCTGCTGCTAATTAATATGTTTGGCTAGCAGCCAGCCGTTGCTACTGTAGTAAGCAGCGGCTGGTATATTTTTCTCTTTCCCTCAATTATCCGGTACAATAAAAGGTAAGGATAATAATAAACGAGGTGGTGGTTTTCATGAAATCTTTACAGTTGGAAGACCGTTATTTAAGGCAGATATTTGAAAACATTCAGGACGGCGTCCTGATCATGGATCATGAACGCAATATTTTAATGATGAATCCGGCAGCAAGAGATTTAACAGGCTGGCGTTTAACTGATCAGGTACCTTACTGCAAATTCTGCCAGGAGCGTGAGGTTTCTTCTGGTGAAAACCGCTGCTATTTAATAGAACAAGAAAAAGTTCCGTATTTTAAATCTCAAATGCCGACCTACCTTGGAATAAAAGTAGAAGTGGAAATGAGTACTGCTTTAATTTACGAAGATCCTGATTCCGGCTCAAAAGAGTATTTGCTTGTCTTGCGTGATCAACGGCAAAAAAAGCGTGAAGAAGAAATACGCCTCTCAAAATGGATGATTCAAAAACTCATTGAGGCAAAAGAAACTGAACATCAACGATTGGCACAGGAACTGCATGATGGCGTCGGCCAGTCTTTATACTCAATTTCTGTAGCCTTGCAGGCTATAGAGTCATTTGTAGAAGATGATCGGGTGCACCAGTATGTGCATGAAGTCCGGAATGAATTAAATCAAGTCATGGCTGATGTAAAGGCCTACTCTTCCCAGCTTCGCCCGAAAAGTCTGGACCGATTAGGGCTGGTAGCAGCTGCAGAAGAATTAATTCAAACGATGAAAAAGAATCATCCGGAGACGACATTTACTTTTTCTCATAATATGTCCTCCCGTCTTCCCGGAGACGTGGAAATTAACCTTTATCGAGTGATTCAGGAAGCTTTACATAATACTAACAAATATGCAAAAGCATCAAGCGTATATGTTAAGCTTCAAAAGACAAGTGAGGGCGTATTTTTAAATATTCGTGATAATGGTATTGGTTTTAACCCGGATGAAAACAAACATAAAGGGTTAGGAATGAAACATATGGAAGAGCGGGTAGATCAAATTGGAGGGACTTTCCGTTTACAAACTGCTGCCGGTGACGGCACATCCGTTTCTATTCACGTCCCTTTAGAGGAGGATTGGAAATGACAAAAGTGTTAGTGGTAGATGACCATTCCTTAATACGCCGTGGCATTGTCATGCTGCTGGAAGCTTATGATGACCTTAAGGTGGTCGGAGAAGCGAGTGATGGAGAAGAAGCCATGCAGCTCGCTGCAATTGAACAGCCGGATGTCATGCTCCTTGATATTTCTATGCCTGAAGGACTTGATGGTTTAACAACTGCCGAGCGTATAAAAAAAGAGTTTCCTGATATAAAAATTATTTTTCTCTCCATGCACGACGAAGAAGCTTATATAAAAAAAGCAGCGGAACTTCAAGCTGAAGGATTTATTTTGAAAAAGAGCGATCGCAGCGATATGCATGAGGCCATTAAACAGGTGATTAGCGGTAAAAGATATTATAAAGTCGGTCTCTCTGATGAACAGTTGAACAGGCTTTTTCAAAGCAGGGGAAAAAGATTCTCCATCCTTTCCATGCGGGAAAAAGAAATTGTACGCCTGTCTGTCCTTGGCTATACAAATAAACAGATTGCAGAAAGGCTCATCATTAGCCCGAAAACAGTAGAAACTCATAAGACCAATATTATGAATAAACTCGACCTTAAAAATAAAAGTGAACTTATACAATATGGTATTAAAAATTTAAATGTATTATAAAAAGATTTACAGATTGAACATGATTTAATCGCGGCACAGCTTGTGCCGCAGAAGCTCCTTCATCATATGAAACCTCCTGGCTCCTCCCTGCTCAAAAAGCCCATTAAAAATATAAAAACGACACAATTCCTCGTTGGCACGAAGAACCGCGTCGTTATAAGCGTAAGCGTCAAATAATCCCCACCTTATAATAAAGATGGGGATGAATTATGATTTAGTTATTCAGTTTTAAGAAGATAACAATCAGGCGGAAGCTCTTTCGACCAGGGAAGGCAGCTGTCT
>NZ_JAIWPE010000054.1 GCF_021028955.1 Salipaludibacillus sp. CUR1 | reverse complement strand
CTTTCTTGCGGTGTACTTCCTTAAGTTCACCGCCATAAGTGCGAACCCTATTTCATTATTAACCTTGTCTTTGCCTCTCACTGACATTCTCGTGAAATGCAAATTAGCCTTCAGAAATCCGAAGACTGGCTCTACGTCAATTTTGCGTTTTCCATAGATATCCCCAGTTTCTGTTTCAGAAAGCAATTGACGAATATACTGTTTTTGAGTCTCCCACTTTTCGTTGTAATGAACCTTTCGGCTCTTGCCCTCTTTGGCCTTCGAGCAGCTGTCTCGGAAGGGGCAGTGAGTACAATCTTCGCATTCATATACCTTAAATGTTCGCTTAAACCCCGTCTGGTCCGTTCGGTTGGAAGTATATCGATACGTCACTTTTCGTCCATTTGGACAAAGAAACATATCTTCCTCTTCGTTATAATCCCAGTTGAAAGCATGATATGGATTGTTTTTAAAAGCTTTTTTCTTCTCTTTTCGATACATGCTGTATGTAATTAGCGGGGTGCTGGAACGGTTCGTGAATACGTCTTCATAGTTTTGTTCACTTCCGTACCCTGCATCTGCGACAATGTATGAAGGCAAAGAAAAGAACCCTTGTTCAATCTTATTTAAAAAAGGGATAAAAGTCCGTGTATCTGTTGGATTCGGGAAGATATCGTACGCCAGGGTGTATTGTCCTTCTGTTGCGATTTGAAGATTATAGCCAGCTTTTAACTGCCCGTTTTTCATATAGTCATCCTTCATTCTCATAAAGGTCGCATCATGATCCGTTTTAGAATAACTGTTTCGGTCTTCAAGGATCTCCAGATCCTTTTTATATCGCGTTTTCCGTTCAATCATATCATGTACCTTTTGTCGGTACTGCTTTGGTTCTTTTCGTTCTGAACGAAGTCTTTTTCGTTCTTTTGAATCACTACTTGCCTCGATCTGTTGATCATACTTTTCAACCGTCTTGTTTAATTCATCTGCTACTTTTTCCAATTCTTCTGTTGCCAATTCTTCTTCGCTTTCACGTTCAATCGCAGGCATGATCTCCTTAGCTACCAATTCTTCATAAAGCTCATTGGACTTCTTCACCAGATCAGAACTGTAGCGCTGGACGGATTTCTTCCAAACAAACGTAAATTTATTGGCATTAGCTTCGATTTTGGTGCCATCAATAAAAATGGCCTCATTATCAATAACTTCTTTCTGAACGAGCTGCGATCTAAATTGAACAAAACACTGGCGAAGCAAGTCCTTGACATCAGGCTCAATTCTGAATCGATTAATAGTTCGATAACTAGGTTCGTAACCTTGAGCCAGCCACATCATTCGGACACTGTCTTTCAATAGAGCTTCAATTTTCCTTCCGGAAAACACAGACTGGGTGTACGCGCACAAAATAATTTTTAACATCATCTTCGGATGATAAGCCGGGCAGCCTGTCTGGCGGTAAAAACACTCAAAAGCTTCACCAGGAATAGATTCCACCAGGTCATTCACCGCAAAAGCAATATCATCTTTCTGCAATTTATAGGCTAAATCCATCGGCAAAATGACTTGATTCATGTTATAATCTTTAAACATAAGGATACCTCCGATTCTGT
>NZ_JAIWPE010000053.1 GCF_021028955.1 Salipaludibacillus sp. CUR1 | reverse complement strand
TGTAGAGGATTGGGAACAAGTATTGGTCTCTCCTCTACAATAGGAGCTTTTTTTGTGTTTGTAAACTCAAAATTACATTATATTCCATTCATGCAAGGCTACTGGGACAGACCCCCCAGGTTTTTACACTTTTTCTACCGCTTTTTGAAGGCTTCTTGTGGCGATAATATCTATGCCAAGCCCCTGGAAATCTTCCACGACTTTTTCGCCGCAAAGGACGGGAGCTTGAAGCTTGACGTTATTCAGTACTTTCATGCAATCAAAGATACTGTCTTTCGGTACAGGTTCGGAGGTTTTTACAGGTACCCTCGGCAGATGAGCCCCTTCCACCTTTACCGTTGTGGTGACCATCCTTGTCGGGTTTGTCATTTCTTCAATCCCGTATTTTTCACCCCGCTTACATGTATTTCCGCGGACGATAAAAGACACAGCGCCATCCTCCGAAACCTCTATTACTTCTAAATGGCAGCCGATTGGACAAGTGATACAGGTCAATTCTGTCATATTCATTGGGCAACTACCTCCTCTACTGTCACATTTACAGTCAGTGTACCGTCCTGAATTTTTTCAAGATCTTTTGCTTTTAACTTAACCGATTCCATTTCCGCAGGCGCGAGATGCCTTTTTTTAACAGATTTAATTGTCTCTCCGTTATTTTTAATCACAATACGCGCATTTTCATACACGTTATCGACACGGAACATAAGGGTCAGCTTACCGTCTATATTATCTTTCTGTATATGATGCGGAACGATATAACGGACCCCATTTTCCGCTTCCGTGCGGATCGGCTCGTCACTTGCGGAAAGCTCTCCTTTTACGTACTTTGCAGCATGCTTTCCTGCCCGGCAGCTTTCTTCAGTGACCCAGTCTACCAGATCGTGAACATGAACCACATTACCACAAGCGAATATCCCGGGTACCGATGTTTCCATTGATTCGTTAACAACCGGTCCCCCTGTCAGCGGATTAATCTCGACACTTGCTTTTTTGGAAAGCTCGTTTTCAGGGATCAGCCCGACTGACAGAAGGAGTGTGTCGCACGCGATCACCTGTTCAGTTCCTGGAATCGGCCGCTTATCTTCATCCACCTTTGCAATCACCACTTCTTCGACTCGCTCCTCGCCTCTTACTTCTGTAACTGTATGGCTTAACAGGAGCGGGATATCATAACCATTCAGGCATTGAACGATATTTCTAGCAAGCCCTCCTGAATAAGGCATGAGTTCAACTACCGCATGGACGTTTGCTCCTTCAAGAGTCATCCGCCTGGCCATTACCAGCCCAATATCACCGGAACCTACGATTACCACGTCTTTTCCCACCATATACCCTTCCATATTGACAAACCGCTGCGCGGTTCCTGCTGTATACACACCTGAAGCCCGTGTTCCTGGAATATTTATGGCGCCTCTCGTTCTCTCCAGGCAGCCCATGGCAAGGACTACAGCTTTAGCTTTGATTTGAAAAAAACCGTCCAGTGTATTTACCGCACTGATTAATTTATCTTCTGTCACGTCGAGCACCATCGTGTCCAGTTTATATTCAATTGAGAGGTCTTTTAATTTTCTGATAAACCGCTCGGCATACTCCGGCCCTGTCAGCTCCTCTTTAAACGTGTGAAGCCCGAAGCCATTGTGTATGCATTGCTGAAGAATCCCGCCCAGTTCTCTGTCTCTTTCCAGAACCAAAATAGACTCTACTCCGTTTTCCCTTGCTTCAATAGCTGCAGCTAAACCGGCCGGTCCTCCACCGATCACAACAAGATCGTAATTCATTTGACTTCCCCTCCTGAAATGTATTATACAAATTCTTTAGCTGGTGCTTTCGTTTCCCCTGTTAAGAGATAAGATTCTTTTTTGTCTTTTACAATAGAAGTAATATCCACATTCATTTCCCTGGCCAGGATCTCCATCACACGGGGAGCGCAAAATCCTCCCTGGCATCTTCCGGCACCCGCTCTCACTCTCCGTTTCACTCCGTCTATTGTTTCCGCCCCTGCGTTGCGGTGGATCATATCGACAATATCTCCCTCTGTGATATTTTCACACCTGCAAATAATCCGTCCGTAGCGCGGATCGTAGTTTATAAGCTTTGCTTTCTCTTCCGCCGGCGCTTCAATAAAACGGTTAACAGGTCTTCGGAACGGTATAAAATCCACGTTTTCAACTAAAAAGCCGTGACTATCTTTAACCATTTGAACGACTTTTTCCGCAATGGCCGGGGCTGCCGTTAAACCTGGTGAATCAATAGCGGCTACATTAATAAATCGAGGACTACCTGCGGGCTTATCTATAATGAAATCATTATCAGGAGTTTTTGCTCTTAACCCTGTAAAGGAAGTAATCACTTTATGGAAAGGGAAATCCGGTACCACCTTCATTCCTTTTTCTCTTAACTCCTGTATGCCTTTACTCGTCGTTTTCACATCATCCCGTTCTTTCGGCCCTTCAGATGTCGGTCCGATCAGGAAGTTTCCTTCCACTGTCGGCAGGGCGACAACTCCCTTCCCTTTATCTGAAGGCGGCTGGAAGACAATCGTGTTTAAATAGTCACCTGTAGATCTGTCAAACAGATTGTATTCTCCAGCAAACGGAAGGATTTCAAAATACGGCTCGTTGACGAGATTGTTTATTTTGTCAGCATACAACCCTGCGCAATTAATAACGTAGCGGCTTTCAATTATATTTTCACCTGCAGTGAGCCTGTATCCATGTGCTGTTTTTTCTATGGCTGTGACCGGGCTGTTCAGATGAATGTCCACCCCGTTATCTGCCGCGTTCTCGGCTAAAGCGATCGCTAATTCGAAAGAGCCGACGATACCTGCCGTAGGGGCATAAAGGGCTGCCAAGACCTCGCGCGACAGGTTGGCCTCCCGATTAAGGACTTCATCGCGCGAAAGGATCTCCAATCCTGCAACACCATTTGCTTCCCCCTGCCTTTTTAAAAACTTAAGATGGGCGAGATCCTGTTCGTTAAAAGCAGTAACGAAAGAGCCAATTTTCTTAAAAGGCACATCCAGCTCTTTACAAAGCTGTTCATATAGTGCATTCCCCTTCACATTTGTTTCCGCCTTTACTGTCCCGGGCTTGCAGTCAAACCCGGCATGAACGATGGCACTGTTTGCTTTTGTTGTTCCATTTGACACATCATTTTCCTTATCCACCAAAGCTGTCTTCAATTCATACTTTGCTAACTCCCGGGCAATTGATGTTCCAACAATTCCGGCTCCGATAATGGTTACATCATACATAAATCCATTCTCCTCTCCATTTCCTGGATAGACACTGGCCACAACAAGCTTTAAAGCTGGCAGCAAAAATTTTAATAAGGGCGCCTGACAGTTAGTCAGCGCGGGACCCTCCTTTTTAAGAGATACAAAAAAATCGCACGAAACAAGCCTAAGGGTTCCTTAGACGCGTTCATGCGATTCTCCTAATCTCTGCATTAATCTATTAAGTTACTGTCATCATATCATGAAAAATAGGCTGTCCGACCATTCCGCATGCCGATTTCATAAAAGCGACACAATTATAGTGCATGCCCAATCGGATTTTATAATAAGCGCCCTTAGTAAAAGACGCGTCTTTGAGCACCTTTATAGAAGCAAATCCTTAATTTAAATAACCAGCTTTGTAAGAGCTGCTGATGTTTTAATAACTAACTGCTCATAAAGCTGTTGGAATGTAAAGTACTTAACTAAGTTCACAGGTTCAATTGTATGTCTTGTCCTAAGTCGTTTCTTTTTTGACCATCGTATCCTTATCTAATGCTTCTTTGCCGGTAAGTATATGGGTGACATCGGTGGCTACCGTAGTGCCGCCTGTCAGGCTGCCGTTCTCAACTAGTGGAGCGCCATAAATATCATAGATTAAAGGGCCGTCAGACACAGGAAATGTAATTGTTTTGCGAAGTGCCTCGTTTTTCTGCAGTACTTCTTTTTTCAGGTTCATTAACTGAAGCGTTCCTTCGTTGTTAGCAACCTCTATATCCGTTTTTCCTATAATAGTGTCGTCATTAAAATCTGAGTGAGAGTTGAAAATCCACGTATATTTCAATTTCAGATCAAAGTGGGCCACAATAATCGGGCTGTCAGCCAGAGCCACATGAAAAAGGCCATCCAGCTGGCTGGAGAAAAAAGCGGCCGGATTAAATGAGAGGACTTCCGCCACCTTTTTTGCCACAGGGATACTTGGATCCCTGATCCCTTTTTCGATCTGCGCATAAAAGCCCCGGTCAATAAAAGACAGTGCAGCTACCTGCTGTTGCGTCAAATTCTTGTCTTTTCTTAAATTAATCAGCCATTCCCTTTTCATTTCGCACCCCTATTTATTCTCATCTATAGTTATTATAATATTACAAAAAATAAAAAATTTGAACTGTTTAAGAGTATGCTAAAAAGCTTCACATTTTTTACCTGTGAAGCCTTCATGTCTCAGTAATAAAATACCTCCAGTAAGCGGACAATATTATCAAGCTAAGTTGGTAAAAAATCCTAAAGTAATATCATGTTGGTAAACGTAAGGATTTTAAAAAGTTAAGGGTAGAAAGAATTATCCCATAGATTTCTTTTAACCAGCTCATCGGTCAGGAGTTTAATAAAGTCGCTGTCTAAATTAAATTCAACAGCCTTCTGGTAAATTTCTTTCAGCAGGTCATCTGATATTTCATTCAAACTAACTCACCTCTCAATGTACCTCTGAAACTCTTCTATAACCGCCCTAAGTATGCTCAAATTTTGTACACCTTTGCGTATAACCCTGCCTACTTCTATATTACTATTAGAAATCGACAAATAATGTGGCAAACAGCCACAATAATGCATGTATGTTTTAACGTATTACAGTGTTTATTCACCAATTGTTCGAAAATAATGTGTCATTCAATTAACAGGGCATATTAGTATTAAATTAATCTTAGAAATCCCCTGCACGTTTGCCGTTTTCCCAAGTTTCAGCCACTTCCCGTGCTAAACAAGGGTAGTCTCACGCGGAGTTTTCCTTACCCCCACATCCGACTCTTTTAATATTGATTTCGCCTTCTTAGATACAACCTAAATAACATCCCATAAAAAAGGAGTGGTCCCATGGTTAGAAAGAAGATTTTAATTTACGGAGCCGGCCCGTTTGGAAGCTTATTTACAGAAAGGCTGATTGAAGCCGGGCATGATGTATCTTTACTTGCCCGCGGAAAAAGGCTCGAGGAACTAAGAGAGTACGGAGTGGTAACGGAAAACAGTTCTACCGGAGAGCAGACGGTAACTCACGCGCGAATAGTCGAAAGTCTTGAAGCTAATGATTATTATGATTTAGTAATAATCCCCATGAGGAAAAACCAGGCAATAGAAATACTGCCGGTTCTGGCTGCAAATAAAAACGTGCCCACCTTTTTATTTATGATGAATAATGCCGAAGGTCCCCAAAGATTAATGGATTCTCTGGGCAGCGACCGTGTGATGATCGGATTCCCTTTGCCTGGCGGAGACCGGAAAGGCCATGTTATGCGTATGCTGCCTGTTCATGAACAGAAAAAATGGACAATGCCTGTCGGTGAGCCTGATGGGTCTGTCACTGAAAGAACCCGCCAAGTGGCAGACATTCTGGGCTCCATGAGAGGCTATAATATTCAAATACGTAAAGATATGGATGACTGGCTTAAATGCCACGCAGCTTTTGTAGCCCCTGCTTTTCCTCCGGCCATTTTCGCCGCAGGAAATAATTTAAACAGGTACGGAAATACGAGGGATGCGCGTGTATTAACAATTAGAGGGATAAGAGAAGCTTTACGTGCTTTACGTGCAGCAGATGTTAAAATGACTCCGCCAGCTGTCGTCAAAATGCTTGAATGGCTCCCGGAACCTCTTCTTGTGTATTACTTAAAGAAAATTATTAAACTGGAGGCTATCCAGGTGGCATTCGGCCACCTGGAAGCTGCCCCCGATGAAATGAAACATATTACCGATGAATTTTTTGAACTGGTCCGGGCGGGGGGCGCACCCACGCCGGTGCTTGATGACTTGTACAAGTACTACAGCCAGGAAGCTTCTCCTCTACCTGAAGGAAGCAAAGACCTCCCGCTGAACTGGAAAGGCGTCTGGTGGACAGCTGCCGGTGCAGCAGTATTATTAAGTATGTTCAGGAAATGTTCATGTAAAGATTAGCCGTTTTTAACAGGATTCAACCGTATAACACATTTAGACAAAGGTGGCACTGACGCCTCTCCCCTTCTTCCCCGCCTTATACCTAAAAACAGTCTGCCGGACCTGTCCCGGCAGACTGTTTTAATTACACAAAGAATAAATAAATCATTGTGACTGAAACAATGAGGAAGATGACACTCATTAAACTTCCCGCTTTCATATAATCGGCGTTTCTGTATCCTCCAGGCCCCATGATAAAGGCATTTACCTGGTGCGTCGGAAGCACGAATGAATTAGAGGCTGACACCGCTACCAGCAACGCCAGGCCGGTCGGATCAATTCCCAATGAATTCCCCATCATGATGACGAGCGGAACAAGGAGAACAGTTGCAGCAACATTTGACATGAACAGGGAAAAGAACATGGAAATAATCGCAATGACAAAAAGAATTCCTAATGTCCCCCATCCGCCAACAAGGTTAATGATGCCGGAAGCCGTGTACTCGGCAGCCCCGCTGTTTTCAAAAGCCGTACCCATTGGGATCAACCCTGCGAGAAGGAATACGGTCTTCCAATCAATGGCGGGATATATTTCTTCTTTTGGAATTACTCCGAGCAGGATCATGAGCATCGCACCTGTGAAGAAACTGAGTGAGAGCTGGAAGCCGGCAAGAACAAGGCCGATCGCGACAGCAATCGATAACAATGCGTATTTCTTTTTATCTGTTTTTGGTTCCGGTTCAGGCGGCTGGACTTCTGTCAGCACGGCAAAGTCATGGGAAGTTTTTAGCCTTAGGATATCTTCCCAGCGGCCAAAGATAATCATCTGCATGCCTGCTTCAAAAGGGACTTCAGAAAGATTATGCTTTTCACCGTCGCGGGTTATAAAAGCTACAGGTTCCAATTTATAATTTTTCCGGAATCCAATATCCGCAAGCTTTTTTCCTACCATTCGTGATTTTGGCGGAATCACAATTTCTGCAAAACCGGCCCGGTCTTCGTTTTCCAGATTGGCGAAAACCTTCAGGTTATCTTTTACTGTGAGCTGATGATTTTCAGCAAAAGCAGTGACATTGTCTTGGCTGCCAAGAACTGCGATCGTCTGGTTTTCCTGCAGGCGGGTCTTTCTCCACGGACTGTAAAGATGGCTTCCCGCTTCACTCAGGGCCAGTATATTAATACCGTACGTTGTCCATATTTCCAGTTCCTCTATAGACTTTCCAGCTAACGAGCTGTTGGCCGGGATAGTCACTTCATAAATATCGGCAGGCAAATTATATGTTTTCCTGATTTCTTCGGTGATGCTGGGTTTCGTTTCTCCTTTAGCTGCAGGCAGAACCCAGCGGCCAAACAAATAAAAGTACAGAATTCCAGCACCAAGGAGGGCTAATCCTATTGGCGTCACTGCAAAGAGATTAAACGGATCATTCCCCGACTCCATAAGCAAGTCGTTTAATATGATCAGAGGGCCTGAGGCGACCATAGTTAATGTGCCGCCAAGAATAGCGGCGAACCCCATGGGCATAATGATCTTCGATACAGGAATATTCGCGTTTCTTCCGATTTTTCTAAGAGCAGGCAAAAAAAGTGCCGCGGCACCTATATTCTGCATAAAAGAAGATATAATACCGACAGTGGCCGAGGTGCTCACCATAACGTTCTTCTCTTTTTTCCCGACTCTTTTAGTAATAAATTCAGCGACCACGGCCATGATCCCCGAACGGTCAACGCCATACCCTATGAGCATTACCGCCATCACAGAGATAACGGCATTAGAAGAGAAGCCGGCAAATGCTTCCGAAGCCGTGATAACGCCGGTCCAGGGGAGAATAACCATCACCAGGACAGCTACCAGGTCTGTACGGAGTTTCTCAGTGACAAACAGTGTGACAGCTAATAGTAAGACGGCGTATGTGATCATTATTTCCAGTGTCATAAGTGTGCTCCTTTCAAAACGTTTAACTGGCATTTTTATAATAAACAATTAATTCTTTATACCCTATATGGTATATTAAATTTGTCGAAAAATCAACATATTCACCTGACAAACTACTGGAAAAAAATAAAGATGCCTGGGTGGCATCTTTATCCCGGTTATTAGGTTAAAAAAGTTTTCCCCAGGCTGGCGAGCTCCTGACTTGCAATTTTTTCAGCGCGTGTAAGTTAAAAGCCTTGGTTTAAATCCACGGCATTACCGACAGTTTCCCCGTTCTCAAGTTTATAAAGGGTATTCAGGAAACAGTCTACGCCTTCTTCCGGTGTTGTTACAGCCGAAATATGGGGAGTTACTATCACTTTAGGATGGGACCAGAACGGATCGTCCTGAGGAAGCGGCTCACTCTCAAACACATCTAAAACAGCCTGACGTATATGTCCGTTATCCAGTGCCTGCAGCAAAGCCTCGTTATCGACAGATTCGCCCCGGCCGACATTTATAAATACGGCGTCCGTCCACCTGGCCAGCACGTCTTTATTAAATACCTTTTTCGTCTCATCAGTTAACGGCATCGTATTGATCACATAGTCCGCTTCAGCCAAAGCGTCATTTAGCGGCTCTTTTGATGAAAAGATTTGTCTAAACGGTTCTTTCTGCGTGCCGCTTAAGGAGACACCATATACGGTCATTCCGAATGAAGCAAGCGTTTCAGCCACTTCCCGGCCGATGACCCCTGTACCGTAAACGACCGCCTGTTTTTCCTGTAAAGGTGTGGGCGCTACCAGCTTCCACTCTTTTTCTGCTTGCATTTTTTCATAGCATGAATGATTTTGTACATCACGAAGTATGTAACTTAAACAATATTCACTCATTCTCTGGCCAAACGAGCAGACAGTGCGGGTTAACAGCACATCCTCTTTCCAGTCGATGTCCTTAAGAATTTTATCGACTCCCGCGCCGAATGAATGAACCCATTTAATATTTCCAAACGAAAAATTCGCAGGTCGTTTGAATGCTATAAACGCATCAGCCCATTTATAATCATCCTCTGTCACTTCCTCTTCTGTCCGGAAACGAAACTGCTTATCCCCCGCCACTTTTTTACTGTTAAAAATATGCTCTATTTCTTTCGCCATCGGGCTGGCAAATAAAATAGTACTGATTTTCATAACTAAATCCCCTTCCTGTATGCCAAGATGATGTCCTCTATTATAAAACAAATCAAACCCTCTGTCGTCCCGGATCTGTTAAACAAGCAAGACTCGGCTTTTAACTCGGTTAAAAGCCTTGCCTTTAGTGCTTTTACAGGTTAATGCACGTTCTTGCAAGCGCTTTCAAATGCGTGGTAATCTGAAAGCATAACGTATTTTCAAACATTTTACAGGGAGGGTTTTACAATGAGGAGAAGAACGGCAGAACCTTACAAAATCAAATCAGTTGAGCCTTTGAAAATGCTGAATTATAACGAACGGAAAGAAGCTTTGGAAAATGCGGGATATAATACATTCCTGATTAATTCAAGAGAAGTATATATCGACCTCCTGACAGACAGCGGCACAACGGCCATGAGTGATCAGCAGTGGGGCGCGCTGATGGTCGGAGATGAAGCGTATGCGGGAAGTGAAAGCTGGCACCACCTCGAAAAAGCTGTAAAAGAGATCTACGGTTATAAATACGTGATTCCAACCCACCAAGGAAGAGGTGCAGAAAATCTCCTCTCACAGATGAAAATTAAAGAAGGCGATTTTGTTCCAGGGAATATGTACTTTACTACCACGAGAGCCCATCAGGAATTAAATGGCGCAACATTTGTTGATATAATTATTGATGAAGGCCACGATTCCTTACTCGACCATCCATTTAAGGGAAATATCGATTTATCCAAACTCGAGAAAGTGATTAAAGAGGCCGGTCCTGAAAAAATACCTTATGTCTGTATCGCAGTAACGGTCAACCTTGCTGGCGGACAGCCAGTCAGTATGAAGAATCTGCGTGACGTGTATACCCTTTGCAGCAAATACGGAATCGATGTCATGTACGATGCGACCCGTTGTGTTGAGAATGCTTTCTTCATTCAGGAGCGGGAAGAAGGATATGCGGATATATCTGTTAAAGATATTTTAAAAGAAATGTTCTCCTATTCTGACGGCTGCACGATGAGCGGCAAAAAAGACTGCTTAGTGAACATTGGCGGATTTCTCGCTATGAATGATGAAGAGCTTTATATTCGCGGCCGTGAGCTGGTCGTTCTATATGAAGGCATGCCTTCATACGGCGGTCTTTCAGGCCGGGACATGGAAGCTATGGCGTTAGGAATCTATGAGTCCGCTGATGATAACTACATTGCGCACCGGATCCATCAGGTAAGATACTTGGGCGAACAGCTAATTGATGCCGGCATCCCTGTCGTAAAGCCAATTGGAGGCCATGCCGTCTTCCTGGACGCGAGAGAGTTCCTCCCTCACCTGAAACAGGAGCAGCTCCCTGCCCAGGCTCTGGCCGCAGCAATTTATTTAGATTCCGGAGTAAGATCAATGGAGCGTGGTTACGTGTCAGCCGGCAGAAACAAAGTTACAGGTGAAAACAATAAACCAAAACTTGAACTTGTGCGATTAACCATACCAAGACGCGTCTATACAAACAACCATATGGATGTGGTTGCTGATTCTGTTATAGCTCTTTATGAAAAAAGAGATCAAATCGGAGGCCTTGAAATGACTTATGAGCCGCCGACACTGAGGTTCTTCAACGCCAGGTTCAAACCTCTGGCCAAGAACGGTGAGCTCATGGGGAACGCTGCTTCTGTAACTACCCATTCATAACATTTCAGTGGTTAACCCGGCAGGCGATTGGCTTGCCGGGTTTTTGCGCGGCTTAAGATTGAGTGATAAAGAAAAGACTTGGCGATGGGGCGCGAAGATAATGAGGTAAGATGGCGCGTGCTGAGTTGGGGGGATGAGATTTGGAGATGAAACCTGCGAGTGCATCAAATATTACCGTGAGTGCATCAAATATCTTCAAGACAGCATCAAATAATGAATTGACTGCCTCAAATATCAGCGATACTGCATCATAAATCAAAGATTACATGTTTTCCGGCTGTCGTGCCAGGCAGGCCAACTGATGGCGCCTACCTTCTCCGTTGATTTTTCTCATTGGACTTTCTCATTTTAACTCTTGCTGAAGAAGGCTGTTTCCTGATGAATTTAATAAATTTCTTAAGTTGTTCGTCGTTCTGAAGCTTTTTTACCGTGCCCAGTCTGACGGCTAATTCGCGGTTCGTATACAAGTTATGAATTTGCTTATGACATGGTTTACAGAGCATGGCCGTTTGCAAATGGGCACCGCCTTCTTCTTTTGGAATTAAATGATGTTCAGTTAATTCCACTTCGTTCCTTGTACATAATTCACATTGTCCAGTACGCCTTTTCACCCTTGCCTCCCCGCTTTCTATGTATAGTTAACTCTGTGTTTTTAAACTAAATTACTTATACTGTAAACCACCAGGCCGCAGCCAATCAAATAATCCCCCTGATAAGTGTGGACTTATAGGGGGATAGAAATCTTATAGAGCAAATGACTTTCTTTTTTTATTAAAAATCCAAGTCTTCAGGGAACGTCATCGTTTCGAAAACCTCTCCTGTGTGTTCATTTTCAAAATGAACAATGACCTCAAAGTTGTCCGGGTCTACTCCGTCAAACAACTGGTAAAACATTCCGCTCAGCCCTAATCCGAACGCTGCAAATCCGTCAAAGCTGTTTTCAAAGGTTTCCTGTTCCACAATCATAGTAAATTCAGAATAAGAATCGTTATAAGTGATATCTGAGATGGACACGAAATCTTCACTGTTTTTCGTCTCTTCGATCGTTTCGTTGATGTCTTTTTCCATTTCCTGCATCATTTCTTCATGTTTTTCTTTAGACATTGTATAAGTCACTGTTCCGTCTTCAAGCATAGTTACATCGTAAATGCCTTCTTCCTCTTCTTCAGCGATCATATCTTCAGGATCTTCCTCTTCAAATAATGAAGGCGGAAGCGTAATTGTCACCTCAGATGCACCTGTGTCTACGCTGACTGAACTGTTGTCAGAATCGTGCCCCTGCTCATTTTCATTTTCGTGTTCATTTTCCTCAGTTTCAGCTTCGACCTCTTCCGCATTCCCGTTGTTTTCAGCCTCATTCTCCTCCGCGCCATTTGTATTGGCCATTGTTTCTTCAGCTTCAGCGTTCGTCTCCCCGTCTTCATTGCCGTTGCACGCCGTTATTCCCATAAGGAATACAGCAGCCAAGCCTGTTAATACATACTTTCTCATTGGTTAATACGCCCCTCTCATTTTTACTCTTCTGTTTACCCTTCTAATATACCAGACTGTCTGACAACCTTTGTCAGGGGAGAAGAATTTTTTTAAAAAAATCTATCATTTTCTTTTCTCTTCAGAGGTAAAGGATTCCGATTTTTCATTAACTTCCTTTTTCCGGCACACGTACTGCTCGCCGCAGCATTTACATTTCGATTTATAAAAATGAAACACCGTGCCTTCGAAGGCGCTGAGGCTTTTTAAGGAATGGCTTTTTTCAGCCTTGGCCAGATGCTTATACTGCTCTTCAAACTCGCTTAATGGCAAATACTCATTTACCGGAAAAGTATAATTTTTGTTTGTTGAAAACATTAATTTCTGGTCAAAAAAACTGTGTTTGCGGCAATTTGGGCATTTCACCTGGTGAGAGAATAAAACAACAGGTAATAAGACAGCACCGCACAGAACCGCCACTCCTTCTGTCCAATGGTAATAAAAAAATGACAGTGGGCTCATAAGGTCGGTTCGCAGGTTTAGTTGTATAAAAGAAATGATTAAAAATGATATCAGCCCGGCCAGAAGCCCAAAAAACATGTATCTGACTTTAAAATGGGGTTGGTACCGATAAATATAATAAATATATAACGCCGTAGAACTAGCGCCGATTATGAAATATTCCAAATAGGGCCTTGTAAAGCCAAGGGTGGGGGTTATGGGGAGCCCGGAGAACACAGCGATGAGAAGGGATAAGAGAATCGAACCTGCATACATCACATAGATCATCATTTTTACCCCCGCCTGAAAGTGTCATCTACTTTCATTATAAACAAACAGAGAGATGAATATGTATGTCCGCCTCTTTAAACGTATGAACAGAATTTCCAGCTGTTCTTGCTGATTTGATTTTTTTAGAAAAGAGGTGGTTCCTGCTAATGCCTTTCCTCTTGCGTGAGTATCAAGAAAAATATCAGATTGAATTTTCGGAAAATTTAATCTATAATAGTTTTGTACATACCGACCGGTTAGTATTATACTGCCAAATAAAAAGGAGCGATGTTATGTCAGCTAAAAATCAGCAGGAAGTGGAGTTCGTACAAGCCAGGCCTCAGGACCGCCCTGGCCATAAAGAGATGTTAAATTACGGTTTAGGATTCTTCGGAATTATTTTAATCTGGACGATGGTTGGTACGTTTCTCGCATTTTACTACACAGATATTGCTGGTATTTCAGCCGGTGTGGTGGGGACATTGATGCTGGTCAGCCGCCTCCTTGATGGTGTCACCGACATAGGCATGGGTTCAGTGGTGGACAGGACGAAATCAAAACACGGGAAAGCACGGCCCTGGATTCTCTGGATGGCCCTGCCGTTTGCCGTTTCCGGCGTCCTCCTGTTTTCTGTACCGGATATAAGTATGACAGGCAAAATTATTTACGCTTATATCACTTACATTTTACTCATCTTAACGTACACCGCTATTTCTATCCCTTATAAGACACTCTTGGGGTTAATGACTCAAGACCCTAAAGGAAGGTCGTTAGTTAACATCTATACCGGTGTGTTTACGATGCTGAGTACGATCCTTGTTATGACCCTTGCTGAACCGGTTGCCAGTGCCATAGGCGGAAACTTTGGTTGGACGGCTGTTTCCCTGGCCATTGCGGTTATTATTGTGGTGACCTGTTTTACTTCTTTCCGTTCAACACAAGAAAGAGTCGATGCGGAACCGGTAAAAAAGGAAAAGAAAGTTCCTTTTAAAACAGAATTTAAGGCACTCCTTACAAATAAATACTGGGTAATTATTACGGTTTACTGCGTACTCGCTTATACGCTCAATGCTCTTTTAACAGGGGCAGGGCTTTACTACGCAACATATATCTTAGGAAACAGCAGCTATTTCTCTTTCTTCGCATTGTCATTGTTTCTGCCAACCATTGTCTGTTTCTTTTTTATCGGAAAATTAGTGGGCAGGTATGGCAAACGGAATATTGCATTAGTTGTATCTTTAGTAGCTATATTCGGGTCTATTATTAAATTTATTGATCCGTCGAGTCTTGCTCTTTTCTTAACCGGCAATGTTATTCAAGGGTTTGGGCTGATTCCTGTCATCACTTTTCTGTATGCGATGATTAATGACACGACAGAATACGGCCAGTGGAAATCCGGGTTCAGAACGGCGGGCCTCGTAAACAGTGCAGCCAGTTTCGGAATGAAAGTAGGAACCGGGATCGGCGGAGGATTAATCGGCTGGCTTTTAGCCTTCGGCGGCTATCAGGGCGCCCTTGCCGAACAATCAGCCTCGGCAAGCCAAATGATTATCGCCCTGAACATCCAACTCCCGCTTCTCTTTACGGTCCTTCAAGTCATCCTTCTATGGATGTATAAACTGGATAAAGAGTACCCGGCCATTTTAAAAGAGTTAAACCAAAAATAATTGAAAGGGGTCTGTCCCCCAGCGCGTTAAAGCTGTAATGCGCTGGGGGACAGACCCCAAAAAATTTACTTCTCTGCTTCGTAAAGGACCCACACGGAATTAAGCTGAAACGGGTGGTTGGCAGGAAGACCGGTTATTTCTTCTTTTGGTATATCCATCCAGACATGTGCCTCTTCACCAAGTTCATCCTCAAGGTTTTGTTTCGCTTTGTAAACCGTTTGCCAAAAACCTTTCTGATCCCGCGCATCATTCCATGGATAAGCGACGTGTAAATAATGTGTTCTTTTCTGGTCATGTTTCGTCAGGAAGAAACGGTCGCCTGCTTTGTTTTCATAAAAGGTCCAGTCCTTAAGGGTATTCTCATTGAACAAAGCCTCAGAGGCAGGAAACGGATAATAACATTGAAAAGGGAAAACTTTACTTTTGGCAAGATATGTTTTTTCAAGCCAGCTTTTCTTCCGACCGGTTGAATGGATTTCCTGCCAAACTTCTTCTCCGCTTTCTATAGCCTCTACCTCTTTTGCCGTCGCCGCATACTGGGTAAGCTTCGGTTTACAACCGATTTTTTCTAGTACACGCCTGGCCGGCAGGTTGCCTTCTTCCGTATTGCCTCCCACCCATCTGACACCTTCTGCGCTGAACGCTTCATTTTTTACATGCGTCATTAATTCTGTCGCAAATGATTTCCTTTGGAAACGCCGGTCACTGCGGAGCCGTCCAAGCATCGCATACCGGCCAGCAAAAATCGAATATCCGCCCATCGAAGCAAGCTTCCCGTCTGCAAATAAACCATACAACCGATTCGTCCCACCTGCAAAGCGCTCAAAAAATAAGTTGATATAGTCATCTTCAATTCCTGTATCCATAGCAGCAAATAACTCATAATCTTCTGAAGTGAGTCGTCGTATCTTTTCGCTCATCGCCTGCTGTCTCCTTTAACCAATAAACTTCTGTCTCTCATTATAATGTTGAACAGGAGAGATTTCATGTCTTAAGTATTTTTAAAAAAGAGGCTAAAAGCAAAACTTTTCCGTGAACCTTCCGGGGTGAATGTAAAACCCAGCCCGTTCATACACAGGCAGCAGGACTTACTGCCCGTCTATTTTCTGTTTATGGGACATACATTGTTCCGAGGTGGATAAAATGACGGAATCGACTGTAGACAAGTTTAATATTTTCGTTGTCATGTTTTTGATTACTCTTGTTATCAGGCTGCAAATGCCTGTATTTACGCCTTACGCAGCCTCGTTTGACGCGTCAAGCATGCTAATAGGAATTATTTTAGGGGTCACTTCACTGACTAACTTAACGGGGAATTTAATCGCAGGCCCGCTGGTAGACCGCTTTGGAAAAAAGAGATTTATCACTTTTCCATTATTTATTGCGGGAGGTTTGTTTATCGCACACGGCCTCGCCTCTAATGCCGGCGACTTACTGATCCTTCATGCTTTAAATGGCTTTGCCCTCGCTTTTTTAATCCCGGCCGCCTTTACTCTCCTTTCAGGATACGCCAATAACAGCCGGCAGCAAGGCAAAAACATGGCAATTAACGGTATGCTATCAACTCTGGCCGGAATTATTGCTCCTCTCATCGGCGGTAAAATGGTCGTGATGTTCGGGTATGTTAATACTTATTTTTTTATAGGGGCAGCTATTATTGTCATTGGCTTTTATTCCCTGCGTTTTATAAAAGACAGGCAGATGGTGGCGGTAAAAACATTTACAGAGGACTCAAAGTCCCGTGTTCTCACCACGCCAAACCTGCTGGCAGCTTATTTAATCGGTTTTGCGGTGATGTATATTCATGGGGTGCTTATATTTGAAATTCCTTACCTGACGGTTGAAAAAGAAGTCTCAACCATTCAGACAGGCCAGTTATTCAGCCTGATGAGCATTGGCACATTCATTACGCTGTCCTTATTTTTTATTAACCAGTTTGACCCATTTAAACGGCTGATGTGCGGGTTATTCGGTATGTCTCTTTGCCTGTTTGGATTATTCAGCACCTTACTTCCCCTGCCGTATCTTATTTTTATGATGGGCATGTTTTTTGGACTTGTTATGCCCGCTATGGCTACCTCGATCACCGAAAACGCAGCTAAAGAAGTACACGGCAGGGCCTTTGGTTACATGTCTGCTGTTTTTTCGGTGGGGATTATTCTCAGTTCATCAGTGACAGGAATTGTAAGGGACTTTATGTCACCTTATTTTATCGCTTTTCTTATAGGCATGATTGTTTTCACGGTTAGCGGATACATGCGGCTGAACTCTTCACAGATGATAAGCCGGCTGATAGGATCAAACAGCAAATAACACCGGCCGATGGTGGCCGGTGTTTTGTCATAGTCAACGGGCATCAGGCCCGTTTTTTTTCTTTAAAGTACTTTCTTGCTATTGGAATCCACTCTGTCCATTGTTCGATAGAGTAATTGTTAATACAATCCATACAGACTGAAAATTCATTGTTCGTCTCTAGGATTGGATGCAAACGTTCAGGCAATATGCCTAACGAACTCTTTTCAGACCATTTCCTGCATCTGTCGCACCTTTCCATACTATCTTTTTCTTTATCCATTTCTATCTCTCCTCTCTTTTTAAAAGAGAATAAAGGTTCAGCCGACGGATGGCTGACTTCCCCACCGGCAGCATTGATACCTCTGAAAAATCGAAAGCCCAGTTGCCTAACCGTAAGTCCTTTAAAAACAGCTTTCTTTAGCCGGTGTATCCCGCTATACCCGGTCTGCCGGACTGTTAAAACGATGATAAAGGTTGTGCTATATAAGAATCTTTAATTAAATGAGGTCTCCAAAAATGCTATACAGTTTAGTATTGGGAGGCTGCTTTGCCTCAAAAATTTCTTCGAAGCTATGATAAGTAATATCATTATTTTCTATCCCCAGCGCCACTCCATAAATATCATTATCAATCAAATGAATGACTTCGTGGCCCATCCGGCTAGTAAAGACACGGTCGAACGCTGATGGCGTCCCGCCTCTTTGGATGTGCCCCAGGATGGTCGCCCGGGTATCCAGTCCGCAATGGTCTTTAATCATTTGAGCGATCTCCTCGCCATTCCCCGCACCTTCTGCGACCATGACAATGCTGTGTGTTTTCCCTTTATCAAAACGGGCTTTTAATTTACGGGATATTTCCTTAATATCCCATGGCTGTTCGGGAACTAAAATAGCATCCACGCCGCTTGCTATGCCTGCGTGCAAGGCAATATCCCCGCTATTTCTTCCCATCACCTCAATGACACTTACCCGTTCGTGGCTGCTCATTGTGTCACGCAGATTCCCAATCGCATCAGTTACGACATTTAAAGTAGTATCAAAACCAATTGTATAATCAGTCAGTGGCAGGTCGTTATCAATTGTCCCTGGAAGCCCATATGTTTTTATCCCCAGGTCATTTAGTTTCGCAGCCCCCCGGTAACTGCCATCGCCTCCAATAACGACGAGATGCTCGATCCCCTCTTCTTTTAAATTATTCGCTCCTTTTTTCTGGCCTTCTACCGTCCTGAACTCTTCAGACCGGGCAGATTGAAGAAATGTCCCGCCGCGATAAAGTTTATCCGAGACATCTTTTGATTCTAAAGGTATAAAGTCCTTTTCCATCAATCCATTATAGCCTCTTCTGATCCCTACAATCTCGTATCCTCGTGCAATTCCTGTTCTGACTACAGAACGAATAGCGCTATTCATTCCCTGCGAGTCGCCTCCTGAAGTTAATACACCAATCTTTTTCACTGTCATCCATCCTTTCGTTGTTTAAGCCTAAAATAAGCGGGAAGCCTTTGCTTAGTGAAAAAATCAAGTCCCTCATTATCGGTTTTTTCCGTACTTATCCATTTATAATTGTGGAGATAAATTTACTCTAACCCTTCATCCTCCTGCTATTCCCTTTTCAATCCAATTAAACACTTCAAGAATCTGTTTGAAAAAATGGGGCCAGACCCCTGGCACATTAACGCTTTACTGTGCTGGGGGTCTGACCCCTTACATATGAATCCATCTAATCTTTCCACTTGAATGAGCTTTGCGTTATCATTTCAATATTTGGATGCTTTTTGAGCTCATTTGTTAATTTAAAGAGGGCGTTATCTTTCTTTTTTGCTTCGATCATACAATCAATTTGCCTTGCAGAGCCGTTTGTCTTTTTCACAAAATCGAGCAGAAGATCGACATCGACGTAATCCGCATGCGCTTTAAATTCTTTCTCGCTTTTTGGGCTTGAAATATGCATTTTTACAGGCAGAGGTGAATGAGACCAGGAATTGACGACGCGGGGCCAATGGTCTTCCCAGCTTTCACCGTCATGGTTGGCTAGATGATGGTGAATATCAAAGACTTGCGGAATATTTAATTTCTCACACACATATAAGCAGTTTCCAAGCGTATAAGACGTATCATCATTTTCAATTATGAGCATTTTCTGTATCCCCTTCGGCACCACAGACCAGTGATCAATGAACCGCTCGAGAGACTGCTCTTTATCAGCGTAACGCCCGCCTAAATGGATGACGCAGCGGTGATCCGGAGACAATCCCATATAGCGGAGTAAGAGATAATGATATTTTAAGACGTCTAAAGACACCTGAAAGATCTCCTTATCAGGAGAATTAAGGACCACAAAATGATCTGGATGAAAATCAACCCGCATCCCGTTTGCTTCAGAAAACCGGCCCAGCTCTATAAGGCTTTCTTTAAGCGCGGCGATGTAATCCCACTTAGCCAGATCCTCATGTGTAGCCAAAGGAACCAGTCTTGAGCTCAGCCTGAAAAAATCCACCTCGTGCGCTTTATTGTGTTTTAGTAGCCTGAGACAATTTTGAATATTTGATTTAGCAATTCGTTCAAGCTTTCTTACAGCCGCTTCCCAATCATTTATGTTCTTAAAACTTTTAAGAGTCATCGTCTGGGAAGGGGAAGCATTTTGCAAATTTAAACTCATGGCTACATAGCCTAGCCTATATACCGTCACGAGACATCACCTGTTCAACGTTTTCCTTTAGTATCAGCGAAGAGGCATTCAGTTATGTAACTTTTCCTTGGAACGACTGTCCCTAAAAAAAGAAACTTCCACGAATGGAAGCTTCTTTACATGCCTAGCTGGTACCGCTTTTTTCCTTGTAAGCCATCACGCATTTCCGGCAAATGCAATGTTTTCTTTTACTTTCCGGAGGCACCAGTTCAAAAATACCGGCCGGGAAATCGACCTCGTTACACCAGCACGGACCGGGCTCTCGGGCCATACACTTATTTTCTTCCCCGCAAAGCGGACAATACTTATTGGCCAACTGTCTCCCCTCCCTATTAAAGTGTCAGCGCAACTGTTTGCTTAAAGGGCGGAAAACTCGTCAATGAGCTCTTCGAAAAGGCTGAGAGCATTTTCTACCGGTTCCGGACGCGTTAAATCCACACCGGCATTTTTCAATAATTCAATCGGGTAATCAGAACTTCCGCTCTTCAGGAATTCAAGATAATTACGAAGCGTCGTCTCATCTCCACTCAAAATTTTATTAGCAATATCAATCGCTGCCGCGAAGCCTGTAGCGTACTGGTAAACATAAAACGGCCGGTAAAAATGAGGGATTCGCGCCCATCCATACTTCGTTTCTTCCTCTAAGACAAGCGCTTCCCCGTTGTACTCCTGGAATAATGCCTCGTACATTTCACTGAAGGAATCAACGTTTAAAGGCTCACCGTTTTCTGCCCGTTCGTGTGTTTTCTTTTCGAATTCCGCAAACATCACCTGTGTAAAAAAGGTGCCTTTAAACTGGTCAATGAAGTGGTTCAGCAAGTACTTCCGGTACTCTTTGTCTTTTGCATTTTTCAATAAATAATTAATTAACAGCACTTCATTCACCGTGGATGCCACTTCAGCCACAAAAATGGTATAGCCGGCGGTAATCTGCGGCTGGTGCGTATTCGAATAATGGCTGTGCATGGCGTGCCCCATTTCGTGCGCCAGTGTAAACAAGCTGTCCAGGTCGTCTTGATGGTTCAATAACACAAATGGATGGGTGCCGAACAGTCCCATATTATAAGCACCAGACCGTTTCCCCGGTGTTTCCCTGACATCAATGTAGCGGGAATTTTTCATTTCCTTTAAAACGTTTATATAGTCGCTTCCAAGCGGGGCCAATGCTTCTAACATCGTTTCGTAAGCGTCCTCGTAAGAGATGTCTTCTTTTACACCTTTTACTAATGGCACCGCCAAATCATATTGCCTGAGCTCATTGACACCCAGAGTCTCTTTCCGTAACTCAGTATAACGGTACATCGGTTGAAGGTTTTCTTTCGTCGTTTGGATCAGGTTATCGTATACCTCTTTCGGAATCTTCTTTCCGAACAGGGATTTTTCCAAAGCTGAAGGGTAATTTCTCAATTGAGACAACGTCACATTTGTTTTAACTGCAGACGAAAGAGTCGAGGCAATAGAGTTTTTAAGCTGAACATAAGGCTTGTAATACGCTCTGTATGCTTCTTCCCTCTTAGCCCGGTCCTCATCTTCGATTAATTTGGAGTACATCCCTCGGGTAAGCCTTACTTTCTTGCCTTCATCATCCGTTACCTCACCAAACGTCATATCTGCATTGTTAATCATTCCGAAGGTCCGGCTCGGGGAAGACAGGCTTTCTCCCAGACGGGACAGCAGTTCTTCGTTTTCCTTGCTTAACACGTGGTCTTTATAACGATAAGCGTCCAGCAAATCTTTTTTGAAATAATCAAGGCGCGGCTCTTCGTCTATAAAACGCTCCAGTATGCTTTTTTCCAGACTCAAAAGGAAAGGAGTAAAAAACGATGTGGCTGAATTCACTTTCACACCGAGCTGATCTGCCTTTTCAAGTAATGACTGAGCCTGTGTATCTCTCGTATCAATATCGCCGCTTAGCCTGGCGAAAACATAAACATTTTTAAACAGTAATTCCACCACTTCTTCTTTGTGCAAAAATTGATAAAGATCGTTTCCGTTTTCAATTTTTCCATCATATGAGCGAAGTTCTTCGGTTAACTCTTCAATTTTCCGGTAATCCGCTTCCCATTTTTCCACGGAGGTATAAATATCTGCTAAATTCCATTTTTCCGCTTCAGGAACATCGTTTCTTGAATCATAAGTATTCATTTCATATCCCCTCTCGACTGTCGTACGTTTACCATACCAAAAATCAATTTGATTTTGGAGTATTTTTCCTGTTGGAATTTACTTTAGACAGGAAAAAAGCCAGGACGGCGCCTGGCTTTCATAGGCCTGGAAGAAGTGTGGGCGACCACAGCCTTTTTACATTGCAAGGTGGTATTTTAAAAAATTTATGCCGACTTTCCTGTGTTTGCCGGTCTTATCCTTCGGTAAAGTACGGCATTGATTTCAGCGCCAATCACAAGGATCATTCCTATAAGGAAAAACCAAATCATCAGAATCACTACGCCACCTAAGCTCCCATAGGTTTCGGTGTAATTCCCGAAATTGCTGATATAAATCGAAAACCCGAATGACGTCACGAGCCAGGCCACTGTCGCAAACAAAGCTCCTGGCAATACTGATTTAAAAGGAAGTTTAATATTAGGGGCAAAATGATACAGTGCTGACAAAATCGCCGCGATGACAACTATACTCACTGTCCAGCGGAGCACTTGGAAGAGTATTTCTGTCCCGCCTCCCAGGTTCACTATTTCATTAATAAAATTAATAATCACATTCCCGAAAATAGGCAGCAGCAAAGCGACAGCCAAAGCAAGGATCATCCCTAACGTTAAGGCGATGGACAAGAGTCTCGCTTTAATAAACGACCGGTTTTCTTCTACATTGTATGCCTGATTCTGCGCTTTCATAAACGCATTCATAGCTGAGGAAGCGGACCACAGTGTCCCGAGGATCCCTACTGTCAAAAGGCCGCCCCTTTGCTCGGTGATAATACTGACAATCTGGTCTTCAAAAACGGATGCCAATTCTTCCGGCATCACGCCGCTGATCATCTCCATTGCCTGATCCGGATCCAGATTCAAATAGGGCAGAATCGAAAGGATTAAGATAAGCATTGGGATTAAAGACAATAAATAATAATAGGCCTGGGCAGCTCCCAAAAGAGGCACATTATCATTTGAAATTTCCTTCATTAGCGCTTTAGAGTAAGAAATTATCTTTCTCATTATTCTGGCCTCCCATCAGATGTTTTGGTTCTATCCCCTTTATCAGCACTGGTTAACCTTTACTTTGGTTTTTTTAAAAGACGGGAGGGTTATCTTTATGTGGACGAATGGTAAATTTTTCTGCTTACTATTGGGAGGGCCTGGGGATTACATAAGATATGAGAGAATGGCTGTTAATTAATACTTATCGGCGAGTGCAACAATGATTTTGGGAAGTGCAACGATTATCAAGTGAAGTGCAACAATAATTAGAGAGGAAGTGCAACAAATATCCCTCTGCCCTGGCATGACGGAATTTCCTTCGCGCTTGCTTCCAAAAACTCCAATAAAAAAGGATAATTAGCCCTTAGAACGGACTAACTATCCTATTAAAAATTATCTATTCGAGTTTTTCCAGTACAAAATTAGGGGCGTCATCCTGATTAAACCCTAAATAGTGGTACTGATCGCTTCCGCCATCTAAAATTATGACATAATCGCCTTCATAATAATCTCTGCTGACTGCCAACAGCTCTTCAAGTTCATTTTTATCCGAAGTCTTAAAGGAATTTGGCAGATCTTCAGGTTTGCCGCCGGAGTGATACAGTATGTCATCCAGCTCCCTGAAGAACTCAGTTCCTGCAGCACGCACGACCGTGGCTGATGGGATATTTTCAGCAATAACGAGTGACTCGGAATAGTCATTGTCTTTTAGCCAGCCAAGCGTCCGTGTATAATCGCTGGTCAGGAAAATGTATTCATCGTTTTGTCTCTTGGAGGTTTGGAAATACAGTTCACCGATGTGCCGTGCCTCATATTCAATAAGAAGATGGGAAGGCTGTTCGCCGGCATCTTGTTCGAGCAGGCTAATTAATGTATTCAGTTCATCCGGATCAGTAATCCTCTGTTCGCGGCCTTTATAGTTACCGAACACTGAAGCCAAAGCAGGTTCCAAGTCTCTTAATTTAAACACAGGGTCATATGCTTGTTTAAACTCGTTATTATTTCTCAGGTCTTCAGTGACTTCTTTACCAATTGAGTCACTCAGGCTGTACTCTCTTTTTAACGAGCTGCCGTCTTTCAAAGCATAATCAATCGTCAGGGTGTTCCAGCGATAGAATTCCTCATCCTGGTAGTTCTTCAGCTGCCGGTGCAGCTCTGTCACCTGCTCAATTGACAAGTCGCTCGTTAAACGCGGCGGCTCTCCGGCTTCTTCGTACCCATAGGAATAGGAACTGTAAATTGCTACTGAGGATACGTCTTCAGGTGCGGGAATGTTGTTTTCATAGGCTGCACCACCGATATTCACAGGAATCATCAGCAGAATAATTGCTGCCACATATCCGGCGAATCCTTTCCATGGCCATGAAAGCCGAATGGCTTTTTGTAAAATCATCTGGAGCACCGTATAAGCGAAAAATGCGCCTAAAATATAGCCGAACAGTGTCCAGGCAATCCCGCCTTGAAGGGCTTCTGTAAAGTAAAGACCTCCAATCAGCATGGCAAAAAAGGTGAGTCCATAAAGAAAGATTGAGCGGACAACCGGGAAAATGACCGCCTGATCAGACGCTTCTGAAGGACGTTTCATGTAGGCCGCATACGCCGCTATGACAAGCAGCACGGCTATTGCTGCATAAATAATATATTCAATAACAGTAAATGGTTCATTATATAATTCCATGAGCCGGGCAAAGAAGATGCCTTTGGACAGGAGTGTTTCAGTATACGACGTTAAGGCTAACCCGGAGATAAAATATTGAAGGTTAGTGAGCGCCAGAACAATGATCAGGGCAGGGACGATAATTACGATATAGGTTAACGCGCCGTGAAGAAACCCATTTCCCACAATAACGCCAACGGCCATCGTTAAAATAAACAATAAAGCTGCTATCATAAGTGAAAGTCCGGTCCAGGCGAGCACATCAACAAATGAGTAGAATGGCTGTTCCAGAATAAACACCAGGATGCCCAGGACAAGTCCCGTCAGCACAATAGGTGCCAGAAGAGCAATGGCTCCGGCCAGATACGTATTTGTTAAGATGCTTTGCCGGGTAAACGGCAGGCTGTGCATAAAATAAGTGGCCTCTTTTTTAGTTGTGAAATTCAGCAGTACGATTCCGAGAAGAACTGGGAAGATAAAGAAGACTAACAGTTGAAACGGAAAAGAGAATTCACTCAGAGCGTTCAGTTGACTGCCGGCTGTGTAAAAATGAAGGTGGGCGTCCGGACCGAAACGGATCTCCCTGACGAGAATACTGACAGGCAGCATGACAAAAAGCAGCAGCGTCAGCAGGATACTAAACCAGCTGACCGTACGCAACTGGAGTGTGAATAATGCTTTATTCCACAATGAGATTATTGATTTCATAGCCGGCCCCTCCCAACTCATAAATAAAGATTTCTTCCAGTGTCAGCGGAAGGAGGTCAACGACGGCGGGTTGGAATTTCTTAACCTTTGAGAGAATGTCGTCTTTTTCCCCTCTTACAATTAAAAACATCATACTCCCTTTTACTTCGTAATGGAGCACATCCAAGTCTTTAACAAACTGACCCTTTTCGGGAACGCTTGTAAAAGCGAGCTGTAATTTATGAACATCACTTCGAAGCTCGTCGATATCTCTCTCAAACAGCAGTGAACCTTCATGAAGAATCCCGACATAATCACAAAAATCCTCCATTTCCCGAAGGTTATGCGACGATACAATAAGGGTCAGTTCACGCTCTGCCACATCCTGCATAATCAGGTTTTTCATTTGCTGGCGAATGACGGGGTCCAAACCGTCAAAAGGTTCATCAAGAATCATCACATCAGGCATGGCAGACAAGGTGAGAATAAAGGCAGCCTGACGCTGCATTCCTTTCGATAATCGGTTTAACCGTTTCTTTTGGTCCATTCTGAAATGCTTTACCAGCTGATTGTACCTTTTTTCATTCCACCGCTCGTAGACACCTGAGTAGAACTTTGCCATATCGTGCAGGGAAGCTAAATGAAAAAAGTAAGGATGATCAGAAATAAAGAGAACGGTTTGTTTTGTATCCGGACTTTCATAAACGCCCATGCCATTGACAGTCACTTTCCCGTTGTCTGGCTTGTAGACGCCGGCGATTATTTTTAAAAATGTTGATTTACCCGCGCCATTTGATCCGAGCAATCCGTAAATAGATCCTTTGCGGACGGTTAGTGATAAATTGCGGACAGCCTGGAGATCGTCGAATTGTTTATTTACTGTTTCGGCTATAATCACTTTCACTCCCCCTGTTCTTTCTCTTCTATAGTGTTTAACCATTGAATGAGCTCCTCTTTACTGCCTCCTAAAAACAAAAATTCGTTTATCGTTTTCTCGATATCCTGCCGGAGGGAATTAAGTTTATCCTTATTTGAATTTATTTCTAAAGGAGAAACAAAGCTTCCTTTTCCAGGGATCGTATAAATATACCCTTCACTCTCCAATTCGCGGTACGCTTTTTGAATTGTATTTGGATTAACCGTCAATTCCTGTGCGAGACTCCTGACCGACGGCAGCTTTTCATCTTCTTGAAGCACGTTACGAATCATCATCGTTTTTAACTGTTCAATCAGCTGCTCATAAATAGCCACCCGACTCCGCGTATCCACCTTAAACATAACAATCCCCTTTCCATTTATTCCCTTCTAACTGTATTAACTATTATAATACGGGACATACGACATTACCACTACTTTTTTGGAATTTAATGGGGGGTCTGTCCCCTCGCGCGGTGACGCATTACTGCGCGAGGGGACAGACCCCCGCTGCTGTAACGTGGTGCAGTGCTAAGGGCTCATGCGAATGATGAAGACTATTGTCGACTGGGCCAAGGGAATCATGTAAAAATCTCAAAAAGGTAAATTGGGCTTCCTTTTATTCAGGACTTAATATACAATTAACTCGAAATTAAAAAATTCTGAAAGCGAGGTCGAGTCTAATGAAAAAAGCACATGTATACGCCATCAAATTTAATATTTCTTCCCGGTCGACCTCAGCAGAGAGCTGAATGTTGTAACTATGCGCATTTTTTAGAATGTCTTTCAAAAGTTTACTGCACAAGTCGATCACAGGAATGACTTGTGTTTTTTATTACAGATTCTGATATGCGGGTGTATTTGCACTAATGCAGCGCCTTCAGGATATATTTAAAAGCCGCAGGACTTTCCTGCGGCTTTTTTGCATAGGTGTAAAAGGGCGTTAACCCGCCCTTTTATATAAATACTTTTTTCCAAAAGGAGGTGAGAACTTGACTGTCCCAATTTTCACTTACACTATTACAATACAAAAAAGACAAAAACCGAAACCGACCAAACATCAAAGACATCAGCACACGTCTGAAGAAGAATGGTTTCTCAGCAAAATGACGTACTTGTCGCGCTTCTAACTTTTAAAAATGCTGAAGAAGGAGGTCATAAAAGTGTTAACCGCCAAATGAGAGTCTCTTTTTACTGAAAGAAAAATTTTTAAATTAAGTGTTATTTTCAGCAAGAGGTGCATAAGATGAAAACCGGAGTCACACTTCTTAACAAAAAAAAAACGAGGAAAGGATGATGGATGATGATTAAGCGAATGAAGTTTATGGCATGGTTAAATTTGGAGAAGGATAGCGCTTAGCGAAAAAATCGATTAACATACGGAAGGTGAAACAATAATGAAACTCAATATTTTATTTTTTACAATATCAATCGTTAAACGTCCTGAGGAAGACCGCTTACGTGAAGAGCTGCATCTCCAGCGAATCCAGCGGCGCCTTGACGAAGCCAAGACTAAATATATGAATTACTAATAGATCAGGAGGGTGGATCCGGCATGACCGGCCCACCCTCCTTTTTGCTGATGCGAATCCCCCGTACACCCCTGCTCCCCAACCTGGTTAGACACTCCTTTAAAAAGGGTATGTGCTTCAATAATAACCATTAAAAGGGAGTACTAATATGAATGATTTAACAGATTTTATAATGGCAAATACAGTTCTCTATCAGCTCTTCATCGCCTTAGTTGGTGTGCTCCTCATCACTCTTTTAGTCAGGGTGATGAGAAAAAGTCTTCACCGTTACGTTAAAGATCATAGTAACTGGTATAAAACGAGAAAAGCTGTCAATATTTTCGGTGTTGTGCTTGCAGCCGTCTTTCTTGCCATCTTGTACAGTGACATGCTTGGGGGCATTACCGTCATTCTAGGTGTGGCAAGTGCCGGTATCGCCTTCTCTCTGCGGGAAGTGATCGCAAGTATTGCCGGCTGGCTGACTGTCCTTGTTGGCGGAATGTTTAAAACAGGTGATAGAGTCCAGCTTGGCGGGGTGACGGGTGATGTCATTGACCTTGGGGTTCTAAGAACGACAATTATGGAAACCGGCGAGTGGGTTAACGCCGATTTATACAGCGGAAGAATTGTTAAAATAGCGAACAGCTTTGTTTTTACTCAGCCAGTTTACAATTACTCCACTGATTTTCCTTTTTTATGGGATGAAATAACCCTCCCTGTCAAATTCGGAAGTGACTACGAGTTTACACGTGAACTCATTCGTCAAGTAGCTGATGACAACCTGGTCGACAACAGTGAGCAAACGAAGGCACATTGGAATTCAATGGTAAGGAAGTTCCTTATTGAAGACGCGACCACTGACCCTATGATTACCCTCTCCGTTAACGACAACTGGGTAGAATTTACTTTACGCTATATCGTTGAATATAAAAAAAGAAGAGGAACGCAGGATATCCTTTTTACGAATATCCTTAATGAAATTGAAAAAAATTCGGATAAAGTCCAGCTTGCTTCCGCTACCTTCGAATTAGTCAATGCGCCGCCGGTGGATGTGAATGTTAAAAAAGGCGCAGAGTCCGGGAGTTGGCGCTAAGAGTGAAAATGACCTCACATCGAATGATGGCTTTTCAAAGGTGAATAAAGCTTGCCCCCTTGGTGTATTGAAAACTCGCGGGAGGTATTGCGCCAGCAGGGCGGAAATGTGCTTATGAAAGTGGTCTGGATTGCCGTTATTATGCCTATAATTAAAGAAGCCGCCTGCATCAAACAGGCGGCTTCGATTTATGTTGGTTTAACACATTAATCTTCAGCTGTGGAATAAAGATGGTTCATAATATCGCGACGGGAGACAATGCCGGCTAACTTCCCATCGGATTTAACCACTGGAAGTCTTTTAATTTTCTTTTCCACCATGATCGTCGCGGTACGTTCAATCGTGTCATCAGGCTTTATGGTAATGACGTCTTTAGTCATCATGTCCCCTACCCTTTCTGACATCGCCCGCTTTAATTCATCCATAAATTTATTGGGATTATCAAGGTAAATCAAACCGCCGAGCAGCTCCAGAACGGCCGGTGACTTAATATGAGACGCTCGCTTAATTAAGTCGCCTTCGGTTACAATGCCCACAAGCTGATCATTAACATCAATCACAGGTACTCCGCTTAAATTATTTTCATAAAGCAGTTTGGCGCATTGTTCGACTGTACTGTCAACATCAACTGCGATCACATCTTCAGTCATAATATCTTTTGCATACATTGAACCAACCCCCTCTGTTTTTGTAAAAATTCCCTCTCTTACTTCTATTATAAAGTATTTCACTTCCTATTCCTTTCAATACAGTTTTAAGAAAGTGACTAAATACTGACAATCATTTAGAAGTGAAGGTTTTACCTATCTATTAAAACTTTAAATTAAAGACAGAGCTTTCGGTCTTCATAAAATTTCTTTAATTTTTCTCTCTGTTCATCAGTAATAAACTGATCTTTTAACACTAATTCCAAACACTCCTCCCAGGTAATCCACGAGATTCGCTTCGTAAGTTTCTCCAAGTACTCGTCGTTTACCGGATGGCCGTTACTCTCAGAAAGACGCGGAATATCGAACGCAAGCGCCGCAGGATCATTCATATATTGATGCATCTTAAAATAATAAAACCGTTCCCCTGGATATTTTTTGTACCGAGACGGGGTGACAAGAACAAAGTAAAAGTCTTCAACAATATTGTCAACCTCCGCTAAGCCTACATCAATGCACCGGGCAATCTGGTTTCTGTTTGTACAGTGGGCCGTATCACTGGAAATGTCTGCGGTAAATTTAGCTTCAAAAAATACTTTCTTTGGACCGGTACAAAGCACAGCATCGAAGTTCGTTGCCCCTTCGATAGGTTTATCTTTTTTACTAATCTCCCGGGCATATTTTACCGGGTGCTCTGCAGCTTCTTTTTTAAGTACCATTAAAATCTCTTTAGTAGACGACACAGCTTTTTCAAGTTTTAATTCGAAATTTTTACCGGAGTCCTCCCACTCTGTTTGAAAAGTCTGGTTTAAAAGTTTATTCCATAATTCGCCTTCTCCTTTGTTTAATGTGGCAAACGTAAGTAAAGTGAGGATATTTTCATCTTTATGAATCTGCAGTTTATCTCTTACAAGACTGATAGACTTAGGGAGCTCTTTATGGCTGCTCTCATACGCTTTTTCATTGGCCGCCAGTTTTTCAATATGCCTCATTCTTCCTTGCTGATCACGGGAGTACAGGGAAGCTAAATATTTTTCCTCAAAAATGAGATCCATAGAGTCACATCCCTTTCAGAAAATTTTTATATTCAATGAAATACTTGAGTGTGCGCTCATATTCGCCCGTTTTATTAGCATAGGCTTGATTGATTAGCTCTCTCATTCGCGGGGTTATGTGTAATTCTCCATTATAGATCTCTTTTTTTCTCATGTTGCTTAACCGGTTATCGTACTGGCTTGCTGATACCTCATTTATTTCCCTTGTTTTACTAACAAATTTATGTCTGTTAACTAAATAAGCATGAAAGTCCATACCTTCCCCCCTTACTTTTGTGTAGAGTTCCTCCTGAAACTAATATTTTGCGGTATATAAGGATAATTATAGTTGTATCATACCAATAATTGGTTTTTTTTTTATTCTAATATGTTTATCTGCAAAATAATACTAAAAAGGGGTCTGTCCCCCAGCGCTTTAAAGCTGCACCGCACTGGGGGTCAGACCCCTAATCTACTCCTAAACCTGGATTCTGTCATCATTTGAATAGAATGGTATAATCATAGTCAACTATGCCTTCCAGGGTATGGCGTACATACTTTATTTTTTTATACAGCAATCTTTCAGAAAGAGGTCATCGCAGTGGGACAAAAATCAGGTAATACTAAAAAGCATGAGAACCAGCCAGACTGGCTTCAAAGTTATATTAATAACCGTGAAAAACAGCGGTGGCTCTATAAACGAACGTTAATTATCGTTGTTATTTCACAGCTTTTCGGCGGGGCAGGTCTTGCGGCCGGAATCACTGTAGGAGCACTTCTGGCACAGGACATGCTGGGAGCAGAAAGTTTAGCAGGATTGCCGATTGCCTTGTTCACACTTGGATCTGCAGGCGCTGCCCTTGTCGTGGGCCGGCTTTCCCAGCGATTTGGACGCCGGGCAGGTCTTGCCTCTGGGTTCCTTGCCGGTGGGGTTGGGGCGATTGGAGTGATTATTTCAGCTGTCACTGTTAATATTCCGCTCCTTTTTGCCTCTCTTTTAATTTACGGAGCAGGAACGGCTACCAATCTGCAGGCACGGTATGCCGGGACCGACTTGGCAACATCTGCCCAACGTGCCACGGCCGTAAGTATCGCCCTGGTAGCCACAACATTTGGTGCTGTTGCAGGGCCAAACCTTGTTGAAGTGATGGGAAGGTTTGCAGAATCGTTTGGGATTCCTTCGTTAGCAGGGCCTTTTATTCTCGCAGCGGCAGCCTTTATATCTGCAGCGCTGGTTCTTTTAATTTTCCTCCGGCCTGATCCTTTCCTCGTCGCTAAAGCTTTAGCAACAGTTGAAAAAGATCAAAACGGGTCTGAATCAGCGTCGTCCAGCCCGGCTGCAATTAACAAACGGGGCATTGTCGTGGCAGCCACAGTGATGGTCTTGACTCAAATGGTAATGGTAGCCGTCATGACGATGACGCCCGTCCATATGGAACATGCCGGGCACAGTTTAAGTGCTGTAGGAATGGTTATAGGCATTCATATTGCCGCCATGTACCTGCCTTCTCTCGTCACCGGTGTCCTTGTTGACAAGGTTGGCAGGACAAAAATGGCTGTAGCTGCCGGGGTTACGTTGCTGGCTGCAGGTGTTACTGGGGGCGTCGCTCCACCAGAATCAATGACCATGCTCGTCATCGCTCTCGCTTTGTTAGGACTCGGCTGGAACTTCGGCCTCATCAGCGGCACAGCCCTGATCATCGATGCAACCGGACCGGCTGCCCGTGCAAAAACCCAGGGCTCAGTCGATGTCTTAATGGCCCTCTCCGGGGCTGCCGGTGGCGCATTATCCGGCATGGTCGTCGCTGCAAGCAGCTTTACAATCCTCTCTCTTGCCGGCGGCCTTCTTTCACTATTGCTTATTCCCGTGGTCATCTGGTCCACACAGCGCAAAAATTAGTTTTTAATTCTATATAATTTTTAAAACGGTTTGCGATGAAATAGGCGCAAGCCGTTTTGTTTTAAAAAAGGGGTCTGTCCCCCAGCGCTTTAACGTTGCACTGCGCTGGGGGACAGACCCCAAAGTATTAAAGTTTTTGTTCCTTTTTGTAACTTTATAAACACTTTTGTATGTGAGCAGGGTTTTGCTGCTTTCCGAAAGAAATTCATAGAGGGCCACACACAAACTGAGCCGTAAAGAAGAAACTTGAAGGCGGAGACGATGCTGGATGAACAGCTTACCCCCTCCCACCCTTCTACTTTTTGAAAAGAACATTTATTTAATCACTTTGTACCGACGAAACTCTCCCTCTCACCTAAGATCACCAGACAGGCACCAATCTTCTACACTATTTGAGAAAGGGGTTTCCAATGAAAGCTCACCACTTACAATTTGAAAAACTGATCGATATTAATCCCCGGACAGGCACGATCTTTTTTAACCGTGAACGAATTGCCCTGGTCTCTGTAAAAGCTCTTGGAATCCTTCGGAAAGATTTAATCAGGACACTTGGTATGGAGCGGGCCAAGGGGTTTTTAATGAGGTACGGCTGGGCTTGGGGACAGAATGACGGGGAAAGTATTAAAGCAAAATATAACTGGGATAATGTGAGAGAACTGATGCTCGCAGGCCCTGCGCTCCATACACTGGAAGGGGTAGTCAGTGTGGAACCTGACCATCTGGAAATTACCGGCGACTCCCTTCATTTCACCGGATATTGGAGAAACTCTTTCGAAGCAGTGGAACATATACACCATTTCGGTTTGGAAAAGGAGAGTATCTGCTGGACTCTTACCGGTTATGCAAGCGGCTACCTGACAAGCACCTTTGGCAAGGAAGTCATTGTTTATGAGGATAAATGCAGCGGGAAAGGCGATCCCTATTGCAAATTCACAGGTAAAACAAAGGATCTGGACGAAAACAAGTTTAACGAACTTATGAGGTATTACAAAGCTGATTCACTGATCACCGAACTGGACCGCGCCTACCATGAAATCCGTGAAGTCAACAAAAATATAATCGAGTCGGATCAAATACAGCAGAAGCTGACTAATATGTCCCTTGAAGATAAAGATCTTTCTGAAACTATCCGTTATGTGGCAAGTGTGCTCGATAAAAGTATTATTATTGATTATTACAATAAAATCGTTGAAAGTGTTTTTATAACTGATGAACATAGACTCATCTACCGCAGCTGGACCAATGATTTCTCCTATACGGCCGAGCAGCAGAACGGGATCGCCACCTTCCCCATCCGCGCAAACCATGTGAACTTAGGACGGATGGTGGTCGTTAGCCGGGACAAATTAACAAGCAAAGAACAGCTTATTATTAAACGTGCCCTGAGTGTGATGACTATCCAAATGTTCCACCAGTGGAAATTAACCCATACCCTTTGGAAAAAGAAAGAAAACTTTTTTGAAGAAATGCTTCAAAACCCTGATTCCGAAGCTTTTGAAAAACGATCTTACTTATTTAACTTTCACCCTGAATCCCTGAACCGTATGTTATCAGTCAAAGTAAATCCTGACACACAATGCGCTGAAATATTGAAGCTGCTTGATAAAGCTTATGAAGAGAAAGATGTTTTTTCAAAGGGAGCCTACATTCTAATCATTCTATCAGGGGAAGAGGCAGAAGCTCCAAACGCTATTTCAGAAGACATCCACCGGCTGTTGCAAGACAATTTCCCGGCATTGAAATTTTACATTGGCGTGGGACGGAAAGCTGAAAGCCTCCGGATCCTTGCAAAAAGTTATCTGGATGCCTGTAAAATCAGTGATTTTATTCACCTCGCCCACCCTCAATCAAGCCGGATTTCTTATTTTGATAACTTAGAACATGTGATGATGCTTCTTAAAGGCACCGATCAGGAAGAGCTGATTCTTTTTTACCGAAAAATTATTGGAAAGCTTGTTGAATATGACAAGACAAACCAATCAAAGTTTATCATGACGCTTAAATCCTACCTCGACCACAATGGAAATTTACAAGACACAGCGAATGACCTCCACCTGTCGATCGCCGGTCTCCGCTACCGCCTGGAAAGAATTGAAAACATTTGCCATACTGACTTGAAATCCGGCACAGGAAGATTTCAATATCAGCTGGCTATCCAAATTTACTATGCGATTAAAATAGACCACAACCATAAAAAACTTCTGATGTAAAATTACAGGCAGAAAAAAATGTTCATCGCACTCCCGTCCCTTGAAAATAACCTAAAAGAAAAAGCCGACTAAATAAATAGTTGGCTTTTTCCAGTAGCTGGCTGTCTCTTCAAATTACACCAGGTCTACATTACCTCCGTTTTTTATGCATATATTTCAGCCATTTTTTCAGTTTATAGCCAAAGATTACGTAGCCTAATGCAGAGACAATGGTTGTGCCGGCTGATAGTTGTAATATAAGCTGATGATCGGTGTAAATACCAAAGGCAACTCCCCCTAGACCGGCTATAGTCAGTTGAAACATCTGCTTTTTATAATTTTCATATATAGTAAACTGGAAATGCCTTCGCTGCTCGTTCTCCTTAATATCCTCTAATTTCTGCGGCAATTTAAAGAATTCCGTAAAAGAATGTATGATTTTAAACAACGGCTGGGACTGCAGCCAATACCAGAGAAATGACCATTTGTTATTTCCTTGTTTCTGTAACCAGTCTAAAAAGACAGGTTTAAGAATCTCAGCAAGTTCCTTCTCAGTGGCCAGGCCGCGAAGGATCCCTTCCATAGTCACAACGGATCGCCCTAAAAAGACAAACCTTGTCGGGACTTGAATAGGCAGT
The DNA here is from genome assembly GCF_021028955.1 of Salipaludibacillus sp. CUR1. Taxonomy (GTDB): domain Bacteria; phylum Bacillota; class Bacilli; order Bacillales; family Salisediminibacteriaceae; genus Salipaludibacillus. The sequence goes on along the minus strand of NZ_JAIWPE010000053.1, from coordinate 146,689 downwards.
GCCTGGATCAGATCATTCATTTCCAGTTTTAAAGCCATAATATCCATTTCTTTCAGTTGCTGCGGTTTAAATGACATCAGTTCAGCGAGTAACCGTTCCATCGTGCTGGCATCAGCCTCTGGAAGCAAAAACCCTAAATTCATTAAGCATTCTACTGCCCTCGCATAATTTTTTGAAAGGAGACTTTCAATCAAACCTTGAAACTCTGAAGCATCCCTTTTAGAAATTTCCGCAGTCATTCCAAAATCGAGTAATATTATTTTACCTTCTTTCGAGACGAGGACATTGCCTGTATGCGGGTCAGCATGAAATGTGCCAGGCTCAAGCCACTGTGGCAGAAACAGTTCGATAAGTTTATGGGCCAGCTCTTCCCTGCTAACCTCCAGTTGATCCAAGCCTGACTCATCTGTCAGCCTTATTCCGTCTACCCACTCCATCACAAGCACTCTGGACGTGCTTATGTCCGAATACACATCCGGGATAACCATACTGTCTTCATTTTTAAATCGTTCTTTAAAAAAGAGGAGCGTATTCTTTTCCAAAGAAAAATCAACTTCCCGTTCAATGACTTGCTTCAGTTCTTTAAACAAAACTTTCAAATTGATAAAACCTTTTGGAAGAGGGATAAAATGGTCGGCAAACCAGATTATTATTCCTAAAGTCCTGAAATCCGTGTTTATGATCGATTGAATATTCGGCCGTTGTACTTTAATCGCCACTTCTTTTCCATTTTTTAATACCCCTTTATACACTTCGCCAATGGATGCCGAAGCGACAGCCTTTTGATCGACATAATCAAAGTAATGCTCAATTGGCTCTTCCCACTCCCCTTCAAGTATGTTCTGGATCTCTTCCCAGTCTGATGGCGGGACATTATCTGTCAGATCCTGAATTTGGCTTATAAAACCATGAGGCAGCAGGTCAGCCCGAATACTTAAGAGTTGTCCGATTTTAATAAGTAATCCTTCCAATTCAAATAAGGTATCTCTAAAGCTTTTTCCTATTTTCACCCAGAGCATGTCCCAGTCTTTCTCCGGCTTTTTCCGAAATTTGTACCAGTATATCTGAAGAAAGATCATAAGCGCCATGGATAGGATTTTTACCATTCGACGAAGTTTATTGGTTGTTTTCATGCCGCGTTCACTCTTTTCTATATATGCTTATAAGTTAAACTGGAAAGTCCACTAAGTATGTAGTTTAAGAACCAAGTATTTACAGAGGATTTTTTATCATCTTTTATCATACCACTTTGGTTTATTCAAAGAGCTGCTAATTTGATAAAGGTAAAATAAAAGTCATCACAAATACTGATTAAAAAAGAATGTAACTGAAGAGAACTCCCTGTTATGTGAGCAGAGAGTTCTCTTTTTCTGAGGTGTTATGCCTATTTCGCAGCATTCTTTATAGAGAGCAATTTTTTAAAAAGAGCTGATGAGTGGAAACAATTACTCGCGCTTTTTCTGAAAGGTCGCCTTTTCCTCTTCCTTATAAGTATTTATTAGCAGCTTCATAAAAACATGTGCAGGGAATTCCCTGCACATGCTGATCTCCCATGCAAATCCTATTTGTCGTTCGTTTTATCCTTCTCATATTCCCTTTCCCAGTAGTCCGCATTTTTGATACCAAGTTTACGCGGGTCAAAAACAGGATCGATCCCATTTTTCTTTTGCTGCTCGTAATCTTTCAAGGCTTTTAACGCTGGCCTTGCGAGAAGAAGAATCGCAATCAGGTTGAGCCAGACCATCAGGCCTAACCCGATATCCCCGAGAGCCCATGCTAGATTCGCCGTTTTGACCGCTCCATAGAAAGTGGCTGCAAGCAGGACGACCTTTACTGCAAACATCGGCAGCCTGCTGTTTTTTCCCTTTGTTAAATAAGCAATGTTCGTTTCAGCGATATAGTAATAAGCCATGATGGTAGTAAAGGCGAAGAAGAACAGGGCAACGCCGACAAACCCCGCTCCAAATCCCGGCAGGACAGATTCAATAGCTGCCTGTGTATACCCAGGACCTGCCTCTACCCCGTCGAGATTTTTTGTAAGATACGTGCCGTCCGGTGTCTGAGTATTGTACATGCCGGTAAATAAAATCATGAAAGCAGTCGCAGAACATACGAAGAGTGTATCGATATATACTGAGAATGACTGGACCAGCCCTTGTTTCGCAGGGTGGGACACTTCCGCTGCAGCTGCCGCATGCGGGCCTGTTCCCTGGCCGGCTTCGTTTGAGAAGATCCCCCGTTTAACGCCCCAGGCAATCGCGGCTCCCACAATCCCTCCAAAGGCGGAGTCCAAGCCAAACGCGCTGCTAAAAATTAAAGACAGAACAGCTGGCAGCTCGCCAATATTCATCCCCACAATCACGAGGGACAGAAGAATATAACCGAGCGCCATAAATGGAACAGCATACTGTGCAACCCTGGCGATCCGCTTGACCCCTCCAAAAATAATCGTTCCGATTATAGCCACGAGAATAATGGCGGTAACGGTTGGGCTGATGCCGAAAGCGTTGTCCAAACCTCCTGCGATGGAATTTGACTGGATACCCGGCATTAATAAACTCATGGCCACGAGAGCGGAGAATGCAAACAGAACAGCAAACCATTTCCAGCCTAAGCCCTTTTCAATATAGTAAGCCGGGCCCCCTCGGTACTCTCCATCCTGTTTGACTTTGTAAATCTGAGCCAACGTTGATTCGATGAAGGCGCTTGAGGCACCAATAAAGGCAATCATCCACATCCAGAACACGGCCCCCGGTCCGCCGAATGCGATTGCTGTTGCGGTTCCGGCAATATTACCTGTCCCTACTCTTCCTGATAAAGCAATAGATAATGCCTGAAACGATGAAATTCCTGCTTTAGAGCTTTTGCCTCTAAACATCAAAATAACCATATCTTTAATGTGCCTAACCTGTACAAATCTCGTTAAAATAGAAAAAAGTAATCCAACTCCAAGACAGATATAAATGACCGGCGTACTCCACAAGACCCCATTTAACCCATTAATAACCGCTTCCACCTGTTTCCCCCCTTGAAAGAAAGTTTGTATTTTGTTCATATTTATAATATTCCTTCAAGGGATTAGTAGAATAAAATACTTTTTGATGGAGGCAACTTTAATTGGACTGGAAATGGCGTTGTATAAATAAACTGATTAGATGGTTAAAAATTGGGGGAGATTTTTGATAAGGATGCAGGCGGGCTTGTTTTTAAGAGTATAATTCAGATTATAATAATTCAAATTAGCTGATTGAAAGGGGAAAATCGCCGATTGATTTGATTTTTCGCTGATTGAATCAGATTTTCGCTGATTGAATTTATTTTTCGCCGATTGGACCCCCATTTTCGCTGATAGACACGCTTTTTCGCTGATTCGATCTAATTTTGAACCGTGTAACTTATGCCTTAATCTCATTTAACCCACACTACGAAAAAACAGCTGCCGGTTTGGCAGCTGTTTTGAACTAAAATCTATACGATTCGCTGTAAAAAAATTTAATTTTCTTTCTTACCTTCTTCCTCGAGTTCTCTCATGCCTTCATGCGTTTGTGGAAAACCGTTGTTACCCCAGTCATTTTTATGAATGGCGTCCAGTTGTGTCAGCCCTCTTTCTTCAGGTACCTGATCCGCATCTGCGCTTTCCATTTCATCCAGCTTTTCTTTGTTTTGCATATCCAGGTCTTCACGGAACTTACCTTTTTGTCTCTTTTTATAAGCTGAGGTTGCCAGTATGGCGCCGCCAGCTGAAATTAATGATCCAAAAACAAGTGATTTTCTCATTATATCCCTCCATTTAAATATCTTTCCGCAGTAGTCTATACCCTCTTTTTCATCTTTAAAAAGTATCAATTTGATTACAATTTGTCTAAACTAAGCCGGCCCATAAATTCTAAAGGCTTCTTGGCATTTTTTAAAAGCCTAAAGGGGTTTCCTGCAGCTTCCATCCGCCCATCAAGGAGTCTCTGACTAGCCGGAAACGGAAGGTGTCATCTGTTTCCCGCTTCCCTTTTTCCTTTATTTTAAACTCTGCTTCTATTTCAAATTCAAACGGTTCTTCCACAGAAGGGGTATGCAATTTCATCAGTTTAGCGAATTCAAAATTATTTATATTCACTTCTTTGTTGGCCGGATGAGAAATTAATCTGAATAAATCAGCGTCATTCTGGTTTAAGGCGATAAAATATAATTGCACTATTTCTTTGGCTGGCAGGCTCTTCACAAATTGATTTATTAAACCTCCTGCTTTATGCACCATTACCTGGTGGGAAAGATCTTCATTTCTTGTTGAATGCGTAAGGCTCCCTTTAAAATGAATACAAAAATGGCCCGGGAAACCGTTGCTCAGTGCCCCGCCTCCGTGAGGCATCCCGTGCATCGAAGCTGCTATAATCTGATCCTCACAATGGATTAACACTGCTCGCCTATTCCAGCTCCACTCGTCGTTATAAATCTTTTTCATGATATTTGTATCCTTTTTTGTGATCGGCTGGACATCCGCATGGTTACTGCCTGCTCTTCGTTGAGCATAAAAGCTTAATCCGGTCTCTAAATCAGTGACTTTAAAAGTGGCGTACAGCGGCAGTTCTCCCTCGATCGTCTCCCAATCCACAAGTTTCCCAAAATGTTTTTTATGCAAAGCATTAAAATAGCTATTCAGTTTATTCGCAGTAACGGACGGAAATTGGACTTTTTCTTTTCGCTGAACATCATAAAACTTTCCGAACTCATCCCTTACAAAAGTTCTTATTATACCTCTATCTTCAAATAACAAATAATGATGTAAGTTTGGAAGTTCTGACACTGTCTGTAATGGTTCAGTATTAGTAATGGAATCAAATAACTGATCCGATGCCATAACCAGGTCAGACTGAAACACGGATTCCCCGGAGGACTTCACCACCAGCATCAACCTCCCTGCAGAATCATCTGCTGCTGACGGTAAGGGCTGTACTAAAAAAAACAATAATATAAATAACATAACGGCTTTATTCATTGATTTTCCCACCTATATTTCATTTCGACTACATACATAACTATTTGCATTTTTCCAAACCATAAACTTACAAATATATGGCAGCTAAATGAAACAACTGCCTGCAGCCACTTTTTAAGCTTACTCGTTCAGCTTTTTCCACTAAAAAACGACTTTCATATAGAAAGTCGCCTGATTCATAAACATTTAAATATTAAGGTGAAAAGCATGTCACCTTTAAATCAATACGTGTGCATCACCCATTTGCCTATGTCTTCAAAACCAAGTTTTTTATAAATTGTCCCTGCCTCCGGGTTGTCGTAAAAAAGGCAGAGATACTTTCCTTCCTCAAGCAGCTCAGCGCACAGCCTCATCATACAGGCCGTTGCGTACCCTTTTTTCTTATAGGCGTCGAGCGTGCAGACGCCTATGACCATCGCTGACATACTGTTTTCAGCTGTTGTCATAGCTGAAGAGACCATTTGATTTCCATCTTCTATATAGTAACAGCGGGAAACGCCTTCTTCCATGTTCCGGATCAGCCCGTCAGCCCTGTCATCCTGTTTATCGAATTCAGGAATTTGGCTGTATAACTTAATAACCTTTGGAACGTCTTCAACAGCAGCCTGCTTAATTTCAACATCCGGAACGTTCATTTCTTGAAGAGCCTCACATTTAGCGTAAAATAACTCTTTTAATTTCACCGGCTTAACTGGCATGTGAGCCAATACCTGATTCACAATACCGGCGATTCCGGAAATCATTTTACCTGGCTGTTTGTCGCGGGCAATTAATGCCGCAAATCCTGCAGCATCGTATTCCCCCGGCGCATAAATGATATAATTTTCACGGTATCTCAGCATCACCGCTTTAAATTTTCCAGTTGGGTCGATGTCCGCCCATAAATCCTGAAACTTTTCATTAAAACCAAAAGCTTCCACGTCTCCGATAATAAACAGGTTTTCGGCCGGTTTTTCCTTTACAAACAACAGGCACTGGTCACGGTCTTTTTCATTTAGTTCACGAATCATTGATGTTTCCCCTTTTCTACGATTCCAATTATGTTTTTCTTTTTTTTGGATTGTTATAATATTCGTTGAGTAAAAAGGCAGAAATTACGGCAATTGAACCTATTATAAAAACTGCTGGGCTCTCAAAATATCGTCCCAATAAAATAATTAACATACCCAGCAACACGATAATAAAGTGCAAAAGTCTATAACGGCTCATAAAGCAGTTCCTTTCTAAAATCCTGTCTTAAAGGCCTTTAAATAGAAATACCATGTAAGTTTACTATCACCTATCTTTTCACCAATCTCCTCAATCAATCACTTCGAAATTGTACTCATTAATGACACGGTTAACAATTTGCCTTAGCTCAGTATCTCTTGAGTGATACGGTATTTCCACTTCCTCCCCCGTTTTGGTTATGAAAGTATAAGCTTCTACAGCTGCAACACTGCTATTATCCGGAGAGGTATAAGTCCGCTTTACTGTTGTAATATCGTCCCACAAAAAACCAGACTCCGAAAAACTGGCGAGATCATTATAATAAATACCTTGATCATCCATATAGTAGTAATTTGAAACGCCAAGGGCAAACAGCGGCAGACAAAGCATTAGACTTAACCCGTAAACCCATACAAAACGAATTGTTTTTTCCCGTTTTTCAACCCAGACTTTAATACTTAAAAACGCTATAAGAACAAGCGGCACCCAGAGCATGCCCGCACCAAAAATAATATAGGCTGAAGCAGGAGTGGAAAAGATCCAATGGGACCTTGAAAAAAAGAATATATCCTGAAGAAGCATGACAAATACAATTGGCAGTATAAATGCAGAGATAATCATTAGTACGCTTGTAACGATCACCACTTTTCCCAGCTCATGATTATCCGCCTCTCTGATTGATGGCAGTTTCATAAAATCCCCTCCAATTTACCTTATTTAGTATTAAACCACTGTTTACCCTATGTAATATTTGCGGTACTTCCCTAAGCCTTTCTATATAAATTGGATATCTCTCTCCTCCTCTTTCATAAAAAAAGAATTTAATTTAGTTACGTTATTTAACTGGAAAAAGTTTCAAAATTGTTAGATTTTTTTGTTATTTTAGCTGTTAGTTGATAATTAGTCACGTTTCGCTTGTTGAACTTCTTCTGCACGTCTTTCTCTAGTGGTCTGTAGGTTGAAGCAGCTCACTGTGTTTTCTTTACCCCAGATGCATTGAAACTTTCAGGATCAATAATTTATTTTTACTGAGATTGTATATAAAGGAATTCATATTTATTTATTGAACTAACTTAGCAGGGCTACTTTCGATATAGAAATAGACAGAATAGTAAAATTGGGGGAAATATAACAAATCAATCAGATTCATCCTTGAAACCACCTAATTATTTCTTCATAAAAGGCGGGTACTTCATAAAATTATACTTTCATATAAGGAGCGGATGACCGATTTTAAATTATTGATAATTTGGAACATAGTTATTTTAGAACATTTTAAGATGGTGCCCTCCTTTTAGCCACCTAGAACACTTGAGAAAGGCTAAGAATACTAAACGAAAATAAATGCATATCGTGTTAAAATACACTACGCTAAAGCCGTCAAGATAACGGCCAGCCCGTTAAATATTCCGTGAATAATCATGGCGGGGAAAACAGAATTTGTTTTCTCATATGTCCAGGCAAAAATAATCCCTGAGATAAAATTTACAGGCAGGGTGTTATAGGTCGGTATGTGTACAAGAGTAAAAATAGTGGAGCTGCTGACGATTCCGGCAGCCCCCCCCCATTTTGAACGAAACCATTTATAAAGGAAGCCCCGGTAAAAAATTTCTTCATATACGGGTGAGATAATCGCCGCGGACACAAAAGCAAAGAGAAAACTTATCCAAGTCATGTTTGCGTGAAGGGCCTCCGTTTTCTCATTTTCCCACCCGATATTAAACCTTTCCATCATGAACAGTACTATTACGCTTGCTCCAATTAATAAGAGGGTCCAAATTCCGATCCATTTCCAGTATCCTGAATGGAACGGTCTGATGCCTACAGCTTTCCATGATAATCTTTGAGGTCTTAACGCAACCAAGTATAAAGCCAGCATAAACACTCCCGCCATGACGAATCCAGTTAATGTTCCTGAATACAAACTGTCTTGAAATACGCTGTAGAGGATGCCATGTAACATATATTCAATAAAAACTGGAACAAAAATAAAAGTAACTATAAGTAACAGACTAACTTCTTTCCACGACCACCATAAATTATGGGTTTGCTTTGATTTGTTGTACATAACCATTCCTCCAGACCAGTTAAGTAATACATAGATTACTTTATATGGTTACGCAACGTCACCTGCAACCCTTTTTCAGGAGGAGAAAAATGAATAGTTATTACTCTACCGGAGATGTCTCTAAAAAGTTGAACATATCACTTAGGACGCTGCGTTATTACGATCAAATAGGACTAGTTAAACCTACAGCCAAAAATGACAGCGGGAAGCGTTATTATTCTGAAAGTGATATGCTTGAACTTGAAAAAATCGTCATGTTAAAAGAAACGTCAATGGCTCTCAAAGATATTAAAGCAATATTAGATCAGGTCACCATTAAACAAGTACTTACATTACATAAACAACAGCTTGAAACTAATTTACAAAAGCAGCAGCTCTCGCTAAATCATACAAACACGCTACTCAACATTTTAAAACTTGAAGGTCACCTTTATTGGGATCAGCTTCTGCCTTTATTTTCTAAAAAAGAAGATAAAAATAATAAAAAAAACAGAGATGAGTTATGGTCTCAGCTGTTCAAGGAAGAGGAAGAAGCACTTTTAACGTCCCAGCTTCCTAAAATGGAAGATGATAATGAACAAATTTTAAAATGGATAAATGTAATTAAACGGATTGAAATATGTTTAAAACATGATAAAGGGCCGGACTCTGAAGAAGGTCAGTTAATAGCTGAGGATATACTCTTTTTATCTAAAGAGACTTTTAACGGCAACCAGCAATTAGCTAATAAATTTTGGGAAATCAGGAAGTCCGAAACAGGCTCTTCCAAAGCGCATTTGTACCCGTTAAATAAAGCAGTCATTACTTTCATTGAGTCAGCGGTTAATTTTTTGGAGGGAAGCGAGGATAAAAAATAAAAAGCTGAGCTGAAGGAAACCTTCAGCTCAGTTGTTATGACATATTTATCTTACTTCAAGCGTATGACAACATTCGAGAGGCCTTTATTATTTGTGGAGACTCCAATTCCTCCCCCACTGCCTTCCTGAATAATTTCAAAAATAATTTTGTTTTTTACATCAGCTGTCTGGATTTTATAAAGTTTCTCAGAACCAGGTCCGAGATTATCTTTTTTCATTTGTTTATCTTCAGCAAAAACTAGTAAAGGTGTCTTATTTTCGGATTCTTTATCATACGCATTAACTGCAAATTGGCGGCTATTTTGTTCATTGCTGTTTACTACTTTTACAAAAACTTCTTCGTTTCTTGCCGGAACAGTACAACGTGATACGTTCCTTTTGCCCATACAATCTCCTCCAATAAATTAGTTAATGATTATTTCTTATTTTTATTTAATGATTCAATAGCTTCCATTACAGCTTTGCGGGTATTCTCTTCACCTTTAGATGCCATTAAATTCATTGTGTTAGTAAGCGTCGCCATAAGGCTTTCCGTATTCTGGCCACCTTTAAGAGCTTCCAGTAAAGTCAGTGTAGATAAAGCTGTTGCAAGTGATCCTAACGCCCCGTTATCGCAGCCTCCAACGTTAATGATAATATTATCACCCGTGCTAATATCATTGTTGTCAAATCTGGCATCAGCAGTGGCTTCAGCATCTGATTCAGATTCTGCAGTTGCGTCAGCATCCGCATCTGCGTCCGCATCGGCGTCAGCATCCGCATCCGCATCTGCGTCCGCATCCGCGTCAGCGTCGGCATTGGCTTCAGCATTCGCGTCAGCGTCGGCATCGGCTTCGGCGTCGGCCTGAGCGTCAGCGTCGGCGTCGGCATCCGCGTCGGCTTCGGCCTGAGCGTCCGCGTCGGCGTCGGCATCTGCATCTGAATCTGCTTGCGCGTCCGCATCGGCATCCGCTTCAGCGTCTGCATCTGCATCAGCATCTGAATCCGCTGTCGCATCGGCGTCAGCATCCGCATCTGCATCGGCTTCGGCGTCGGCCTGAGCATCTGCATCCGCGTCAGCGTCAGCTTCAGCATCTGAATCTGCTGTCGCTTCAGCATCCGCAGTAGCATCGGCATCCGCGTCAGCATCTGCTTCAGCATCAGCATCGGCGTCGGCATCTGCATCTGAATCTGCTTGCGCGTCCGCATCGGCATCTGCATCTGCATCCGCATCGGCGTCTGATCTGGCATCGGCGTTAGCATCCGCATCGGCATCGGCTTCGGCGTCGGCCTGAGCATCTGCATCCGCGTCAGCGTCAGCTTCAGCATCCGCATCGGCATCCGCATCCGCGTCAGCATCTGCATCAGCGTCGGCATCCGCATCGGCGTCGGCATCCGCTTCAGCGTCGGCGTCGGCATCGGCCTGGGCATCTGCGTCAGCTTCAGCGTCAGCATCAGCTTCAGCATCCGCGTCAGCATCCGCATCTGCGTCTGATCTGGCATCGGCGTTAGCATCCGCATCGGCGTCCGCATCTGAATCTGCTTGCGCGTCAGCGTCGGCGTCCGCATCGGCATCTGCATCTGCATCAGCATCTGCGTCTGATCTGGCATCGGCGTCCGCATCCGCGTCAGCATCGGCTTCGGCGTCGGCATCCGCGTCCGCGTCGGCATCGGCCTGAGCATCCGCGTCGGCATCCGCATCCGCTTCAGCGTCAGCGTCGGCGTCCGCATCGGCATCTGCATCAGCATCTGCGTCTGATCTGGCATCGGCGTCCGCATCCGCGTCAGCATCGGCTTCGGCGTCGGCATCAGCGTCGGCATCCGCATCGGCGTCGGCATCAGCATCTGAATCTGCTTGCGCATCCGCAGTAGCATCGGCATCCGCGTCAGCGTCAGCGTCAGCTTCAGCATCCGCATCAGCATCGGCATCCGCCTCAGCGTCGGCATTGGCTTCAGCATTCGCGTCGGCTTCAGCATCAGCATCAGCATCCGCATCTGCGTCGGCATCTGCATCCGCATCGGCGTCCGCATCGGCGTCAGCATCTGCATCGGCTTCTGCTCTTGCCTCGGCAGTGACATCTATGTCTATATCAGCTCTTACCTCCGCCTCAAATTCGGTATCAACTTCCACCTGTAAATGTTTTATTAGATCCTCCAAGTAATTAATTTTCGAAGTGAGCCTCTTTTTTCTTTTTTTGTCATTGGCGTGATTAATCCCTTTTTTCTCTAACTGGTCCAGCTTAGATTCAAGTTTGTTCTTTCTGTCGTTCAGTCTTTCTAGTCTTGTATTATTGGAACTCCCATTATCGTTTCTCAATAATCTTCCTCCTTTCCAAATGTATTAGTATTATAGGTTGGCTTTTGATAATCGGTTCTAGGTTAAATAATCAAAATTACAGGTTTTCATCTGATCGGTTTTCTTCTTCCTCCAAAAAGCTTTCCTCTTCTTCAGCTTTTTCGTTTCTTTCTTCAGCACGCTTAATCCGTCTTTCCATCTTTTCGATTTTCTCTAAAAGCCTTTTCTTTGTATGTTCATTTTGCAGTGCTTCAGCTTGTAACTGTTCTAATTTTTTATGCAGTTCTTCTCTTTCTTTCTCAACATTCTCCAAAAGAGCTAACTGTTCCAGGAGCTCCTCCTGTCTCCTTTTCCTTCTCATAACCTTTTTTTCTCCCATTCCTGTTCCTCCTTTTAAAGACATATTAGTATTATAGAAGTCCAGATTTATTTGGTTCTAGGCGAATACCTGCATGAAAAACATTGATAAATTTTTCACCTAAAGAGTGACATGCGCTGCAACATTATGTTTTCACGAGCAAAAAAACAGCCTTCCAAACGAGATGGAAAGCTGTGTGTTATTCCTTATTTGGTTACTTTTTGTCTGAATCCTGTTCTTCAGATTTTGAAATACGTTTTTCAAGGTTTTCTAATTTTCTTTGAAGTTTCTCTGTTTTCTTTTCACTGGCTTCCGGGTCTTTCTTCAGCTGTTTTAACTGTTCAAGAACCTCTTCCTTTTTTCTTTTTCTTCTTGTAACTTTGTTTTCTCCCACCATTATTCCTCCTCATCAAGACATATTAGTATTATAGCGATGAGCCACGTAATGGTTCTGGGCGAATACCCTGTTTTTTAAAACACACATACAATCCACTAGGCGATTTGGTTTCTGAAAAATATAAAAATCTAATTGACAATGGTTCTCAATAAGATTATAGTTTAATTGAGAATGATAATTGTTATCAATTGGCATTTTACATGTATAGGGGGTCTTACATGACTGGGTCACATATCTTTCCTGGAGCGACAGCAGTAACTAAATCTATAAGAGGCGACTATTTTTTTGCAAAAGATGGGGCTATATCGTTTATCGATAAAAAGGGATCAGAAAAATGTCTTACTACGATCAACCAACGGCTCTTAGACCTTATCTCCATTGAGAACATATTGCTTGGCGTTGGTGATCACGGAACCTTTGTTAGAAGTCACGATTACGGTCAAACTTGGAAAACATCTACGTTACCTACTCTTAGTTCTATATGGAGTCTTTCAGCTGATAGAAACGGGACGGTCGTCACACACGGCAACCACGTGATATTCATATCTTATGACTTCGGAGAAACCTGGCGAACGATACGTCCTTTTCACAGTTTAAATGATCAAAAGCCTTCTATCCGTTCACTATTATTAGATGGAAAAACAATATATGCCGGAACGAAAATCCACTCTCATTCCGGCGGCTTATGGAAAATTGACTTAGAACGCCTGGAAACAATCAGAATAAAAAAAGAGACGAGAATGATAGCCTCTATTCTGAAATATGATAATTACTTAGTAACCGCTACAGGCACATGCTCTGGCAGCAAGGGGTCTATTGATTTTTGCCAGACTGAAGGCTCATACGGAAAGAACTATTTATGGGAAACATGCGAAACCGAGAAACAGGAACGATGCTATTTACATTTATGTGAAAACAACGGCTATATTTTTGCAAGTTCCTCTCAGGATGCTGACGGAATAGGAAAAGTTTACCGGATATACTTAGAAGAAAAAATGCTTGTCACCTGTGCCCGCGTCCATGGCCACGGGTGGCGAATATCTAATTTGCAGAGTGATTTTTTTGTTGCTGGATTGTATGGGTCACTATTATCCAATTCAGAGCAGAACCAGCTTATACTTCAGTAAACGGAGGGAATGCACATGAGTAAAGTATTATTAGTTTATGCCAGTATGACAGGGAATACTGAGGAAATGGCAGACTTAGTAGAAAGAGGACTGGAATCAGAAGGTGTGACAGTGGATAAAAAAGAGGTGACAGAGGTAGATATTGATACCTTGGAAGAGTACGATTATTGCCTGTTTGGTGTATATACTTGGGGAGACGGAGAATTACCTGATGAAAGTTTAGAACTTTACGATGATATGGAAAGTGCAGATTTAACTGGTAAAACTTTTGCTGTTTTCGGCACCGGAGACCACGCTTACGAAATCTTCTGCGGTGCAGTCGATTTATTAGAAAAAGTAATTAAAGAACAAGGCGGACAATTACCTCTCGAAAGTCTGAAAGTAGAAAGTTTCCCTGAAGGTGAAGACGCAGACAAATCAGTACAGTTCGGAGCCGATTTTGCCAGAATAGCTAAAAATGAAAAAGAAGTCAGTTTGTGAATTAGTTTGAAATTTTTTATTTAGGGGCTGGACTTTCAGGCCCCCTTTTTTTATACCAGGATTGCCGGTTATAAAAGCTATTTCTCTTTACTTATTTCTTTAGCAATAGAAGCCTTTTTCCACCTTCCATTTTTATAGTTAGTTAACTGGATATGAAAGTAGTTAATATACTCAATGATTGCAAAGCCGTAGATCAGCATCATAACGGAAAATAGTCTAAATGTAAGAGAAGGTTCAGACATGAGGTCAATAAATATAGTTACCGGAACTATACTTAAAAGCAATAAATTAATTTTTTTAAACGAGCGCAGCAGGTTTGAAAAATAAGCTGGAAATGGCCGATGAGTTCTCAGGTGTTTCCATTTAATCAACCAGTAGGCGCTTGCCTGCAGTAATATAAATAGTAATATGAAAAATGCCAGGAACAGTGAGTAACTTTGCTCTGTATTAAAAGAAAAATAGAAAAATAAAAAGGTAAAAACGAGGATGGCGGACAATTCTCCTGTAAATAAATAAACAAGTCTTCTATTCAGACTTTTCCGATTACCCTTCATTCCCATCCCCCCTGATTTTTCGATAGACCTTAAAGACCTTCGCTATTTTCTATACCAGTTAAGTGCATTCTCATATAAAACCTTTTCGGCCTCCTTTTCACTAAGAGCCTCAGTAATAACAGCCACATCAGACAGTCGAAACGGTCTGGCGGCCCTGGTCGAAGGAAGATCGGTTCCAAACATGAGAGCGTCCGGATTAACAGAATAAATACGTTTAATTGCCTTCCCCGGCTCGAAATCAATCCGTCCAAAGCCAGTTGCCTTGACTTTCACCCCTTTTTCCGCGAGTGATAAAAGAGTGTCAAACCCTTCCTTGGATAAGCCGAGGTGGTCGATCGACACCGCAGGCAGATTTTCAATAACCGGCCTGAGAGCAGGCAAGTGAATCGAGTTAATATACAATTCCGTATGCCAATTGGCGAGGTCATAAATTCTTTTTGCAAAATCATTCAACCGGGAAGTATCTTCAGAGCCGCCCCGGTTCACATTAAAACGGACGGCTCTAATTCCTGCATCATTAAGTCTCATGATCTCTTCATCCGGTATATCAGACGGAAGCTGTGTCACCCCGAAAAAGTTTTCACCGAGGGTTTTTAAAGCGTTAATCAAATAAGACTGGTCAAAGCCCTGAAAGGAGCCTGACACGACAGCTCCGCCCATCACATTGAGCGGGCCGGTCTTCTGTAAGTAATCATCGCAGGAAAAATAATCAGGCACATACCCTTCGTTAGGTATTAAGGGAAACCTCTGATCGATGATATGTAAATGCGCGTCGAAAACAGTCATAGAATACCTCCTAAGAAGCCGCTCTCTTAAATGATCAGCTTCCTTTTTCCCCGAGCCACTGGCGGAGTTTTTGCCTATGGTAATACACTTTTCCATTGACCTTCACATGCGGAATATCGGGAAACTCATTAATAAGTGCTCTAGCATCTTCTTTCGATAAACCAATATAGTGGTGAACCTTTTTTTCGGGAATTAAATAGTTGCTGAATCCGTCTTCAGCCTGCTCATCCCACATTTTTCCCAAAGAGTGTGTGGCATCCGGGTTTTTAAAGTTCTCGAGCCCGCGCCCGATAAAGTAGCCTGCTGCTGCGATTCCTAATCCTAAAAAAATAAAATCCATTTTTTCTGATCACCTTTCTCGACCTAACGGTTAATGTGAAAATATTAAATGCAAATAGTCGCCATGCCCTCTTATAAGTCCCCTTTCCTCTGCCGCCGAAATCCAAAAGAAGCGAAATGTTAATCCTTCTTCTTCTCCACCTCCGGCTGGGTTCCACACCCATTCATCCGGAGCATCTGACACAGTAAGTTTATAAAAATACCTGTGATGAACCGCTCCATCATTATTTTTCCAAAGATCTTCGGCTAGTAAATGGTTTAGATGAACGTCATTTAATCCTGTTTCCTCTTTCATTTCCCTTATCACTCCCTCATCAGGAGCCTCTTCAGTTTCCACCGTGCCTTTCGGTATTTGAACGCCCGCTTCCGGGACAGGATGCTGAAAAACTAATACCTGTACGCGGCCGTCTTTTACACGAGTGACATAGCCGTAAGCTTTTTTGACCGGGATGATAGGTCACCTCCTTCCAATTATCTCGGAAAATACAGTTAATGTGCCCGCTATTTTTCCAAATTTTAATACGGCAGTTAATCGCTTAGAGAGCTCCGCCCAGCAAAATAACCTGAACGGTTAAAAGTGTAAATGGCAATCGCAGTTCGTTCTGATTCACGAGGGTAAGAATCATGGCATAGACGATCATTGCACACAAACCGCCAGCACAAAAACAGTAAATTTATTGGTTGGTGTGATTTTGAATCTCCATCATTAGCGTAAACCTTTCTTACTTACGGATAACTTATTGAATTGTTTCAATATTTTTTATTTAATAGGAAGTCCATCTGCTTATTTATAATCATTCAAATAAACTGATTGAATGGATAAAATCGCTGATTGATTTGATTTTTCGCTGATTGAACCATGTTTACGGTTAAAAAATCCCTTTTCCTCTCTTAAAACTGCATCCTATGATTAAAAACCATTAACTTAGCTTTTAGCATATAAAAAAAGAAAAGAAATACCACCAAAAGATATAAAAACCGCTAAAAAAGGCCGTTAACACGACAAATGATCCATGCCGGCATAATCCCGGCATGGATCTCTATAAACCTCCTTCTAATCTTCATCATTCATCCGTCGGTCAAAATTGAATTCTGCTCTGTAGTCAAATTCTTCAGATGCTTCGGTGTCTCTGCAGGTTTCCCGTCTGTCGGCACCCTCAAATTTCTTTTCTTTATGCTTATTTAATTGATTTTTATCTTTTTTGCTCAACAAAAATACCTCCTTCCGTGTCGAGTAGGTTTAGCTTATGGAGGCGAAAAGGTTCTTATTCCGGCCGGCGGCTACGCACAAGAACCGCTCCCTCAATGCCCTGAGAGTTCGACTCATGTTTAATGAAAACTCCCTAAATTACCGGTTACTCCTTCAAAAACCGGCTGTTCACTATAAAAACCGCAAAAAGTGAAAGAAGATTACGGATATTTACTACCTTTTTACAGTGCAAATATTGGCACATTTATTAAATAATGAAGATATTGAAAGCGCTTCAATAATCTTCATTATTAAGGAGGAGGTACTTTTCATGATCACGGAACAAAAAACACAGCGGCCTTTAACAGGGGAAGAGTATTTGGAAAGTTTAAAGGACAACCGGGAAGTCTGGATTAACGGAGAAAGAGTCAAAGATGTCACCACCCACCCCGCTTTTCGCAACTCTGCCAGGTCGATTGCCACTCTCTACGATGCGCTGCACGATGATAAAACGAAAGACAAACTGACAACGCAGACTGACACCGGCAATGGCGGCTACACTCAGAAATTTTTCCAGTTCGATCAATCGAAAGAAGATCTTCTCGGTTCACGTGACGCGATCGCTGAATGGGCAAAAATTACTTACGGGCAGATGGGACGGTCCCCCGACTACAAAGCGGCTTTTCTCGCGACGTTAGGCGCCGATCCGGACTATTACGCCCCATATGAAGATAACGCGAAGTTCTGGTATAAAGAAGCGCAGGAACGAAACTGGTATTTTAACCATGCGATTATTAATCCGCCTGTCGATAGGAACAAACCGATGGAAGCCGTCCGTGATGTGTTCGTCCGTGCCGAAGAAGAGACAGATGAAGGAGTCATTGTGAGCGGAGCGAAAATGGTCGCGACAGGCTCAGCCCTCACCCACTATAACTTTGTTGCGCACTACGGAGCGGTCCCGGTAGGTTCTGAAGAAATGGCCCTCGTTTTTGTCGCACCGATGGACACGCCGGGTGTGAAACTGATCTGCCGGCAGTCCTATGAAATGCAGGCCGCCGTTATGGGAAGCCCGTTCGATTACCCGCTCAGCAGCCGTTTCGACGAAAACGACGCTGTTCTGATCTTTGACCGGGCGTTAATTCCTTGGGAAAACATACTTATTTATAAAGACGTTGAAAAGGCCAACAGCTTTTTCCCTGAAAGCGGCTTTCTCCACCGCTTCACGTTTCACGGGGTGACCCGTCTCGCAGTCAAACTGGATTTTATTTCAGGGTTGCTCATTAAGGCGGTTGAAACGAACGGCACCGACGAATTCCGCGGCGTGCAGGCAAATGTCGGCGAAGTACTGGCCTGGCGGAACATGTTCTGGGCCATAAGCGATGCGATGGCCATGAACCCGGATCCCGGAAGGAACGGCACTGTCCTCCCTAATTTGAATTACGGCCTCTCATACCGTGTGTTTATGTCGGAAGGCTGGTCCAATATTAAAAAGATTATTGAAAACGTCGTCGCCGGAAATTTAATTGTCCAGCCGTCAAGCTCGGCGGATTTCAAGAACTCTGAACTCAGGCCGCTCATCGACCGGCTGTACCGTGGTTCGAACGGCGTCACCTCTGAGGAAAAAATCAAACTCATTAAAATGCTCTGGGAAGTGGTCGGTACCGAGTACGGCGGGCGCCATGAATTATATGAACGAAACTATTCGGGCAACCACGAAAACATCCGGCTCGAAAACTTAACGGCCGCCAGAAATTCAGGAGATGCGCAGGCTTACATTAATTTTGCGGAACAATGCATGGCTGACTATGATCTCGATGGCTGGGTGAATAAAACCTGGATGAACCCGGACGACGTGAACTTTTTTAAAAATAACGTGTAACACACCATGAGTAGGAATACCCGATGCAAGTATGGCCCGACTGCACACTTAGATTAAACTCTTCCGTCATTACTTTGGGAACTTATGACGTGTGAAAAAGGAGAGGTTATTTCATCCACCCTGATCAGAAAGCTCCTCAAAACAAATAAACTGACAGAGGCAAGGCAACTGCTCGGAAGAAGCTGTTTAGAAACTTCTATTATATAAGTCTTGTTTTTTAACATGTGAAGGTAGCGTTTCAAGACACGATCAATCGTGTCTGCCGCCGCTCTGCCCTCTCAAACAGCCGCAGTGTAAATGCCGCGGCCCCAAAATAAAACTTAAAATCCAAGGAGGAATTTATATGCAACAGCAGCAAGTAACTAAAAAGAATGAACGAGTCGAGGAAGTTTTCAATCTGTTTATTACCCATATTCAGCGTTTTCTGGAGGAAGCTAAGCTCAATCATGAAGAGTACACGAACTTTGTGAAATGGGCGGACAGGCTCGGAAGAAAAGGTGAACTTCCTTTGTTCGCTGATGTGTTCTTTGAATCCCATGTGCTGAATGCGATGTACAGAGATAAGCCGGGAACGCAGCCTTCCCTTCTGGGGCCGTATTTTCTTGACGGAAGTCCGTTGATTGAAAGCGTGCCGGGCCAGCCATCTGTGCTGACTCAGAGGCCGGATGAAGAAGGTGAGGTCTTTTATTTCAAAGGCAATGTGAAAAATACAGACGGAAAACCGCTTGCTAATACTAAAGTTGAAATCTGGCATAACGACAATTCAGCGAAATATTCAGGGTTTGATTCCGATGCCCCCAAATATAATTTAAGAGGCCATTTATATACAGATGATAATGGGGATTTTGAAGTGAAAACGATTGTGCCTCTCCCTTATTCCATTCCTACTGAAGGGCCGACCGGTGAATTTCTCACCTACATGGACCAGCATTCGATGCGGCCGGCCCACTTGCATATCATGTTTGAGAAAGAAGGACATGAAACGTTGATTACGCAGGTCTTCTTCGAAGGGGATGAATGGCTTGACACCGATGTGGCCGAAGGGGTCAGGCCGGATCTCATGACTAAACTTGAAGACTACGGAGACCATAAACGGGCCTCGCTCGATTTCATTATGCGGACTGATGAATAAACAGCACGGCTGAAAAGGGGGTTTTTATAAGCCTCCTTTTTGGAGGTTTCAGAAGGAACAGAAGGACGGATCACGAACGGTCCCTCCCCTCACGTTAAAGCTTTCATCAATGGAAAGAAAATACGTAAAAAGGAAGGTGCGTATGGAAAAGATCACCATTAAACAGATCACTACGGAACTGATTGATATTCCTATTAAACGTCCCCACCAGTTTTCAGCCGTTAAAGTCTCTTCAAAAAGCTTCCTGCTCCTTCGAATCGAACTGAGCAACGGGTATACCGGCATTGGCGAAGGGACGACACCGGGAATCTTCTGGAATGGCGAAAGCGTGGAAACGATGAAAGTGGTCATCGACAACTATATCGCTCCCCTTCTTATCGGAGAAGACGCTGCGAAAATTGAAAGCCTGCTGCAGACACTGAACCGCCAGGTCCGCGGAAACGAGTTTGCGAAAGCAACCGTTGAGATGGCTCTTTTTGACGGACTCGGTAAAACTTATGATGTCCCAGCCCATCAGCTGTTAGGCGGGCTTTGCCGGGACCGGCTTAATGTGCGCTGGGCCCTCGCTTCCGGCACCCCTGAAGGAGATATTAATGAAGCAAAAGAGGCGGTCCAGTCAGGTAAGTATGAGGTTTTTAAAATTAAATCAGGGAAAGAATCGGCACGAAAGGACGCCGAACGATCCCTTCTCATCGCAGGCGGGATTAAAGGCTACTCGACGATCGGCATAGATCCAAACGGGTCGTGGGACCGCTTAACGGCAATGAGCTGGATGGACGCGTTCTTTGAAGCGGGAATCGATTTTCTCGAACAGCCCCTTGCCCCCCATGACTTTGAAGGTCTCGCCCAGCTCACAGCGATGAAAAAAGTGCCGGTGATGGCTGATGAGAGTGTGGCCACGATCCATGATGCGATCAAACTGGCGAAAGAACAAGCCGTGCATATTTTTTCATTAAAAATTCATAAAGCCGGCGGATTGAAAAATACGATAAAAGTGGCGGGCATTGCGGAAGCGTCGGGTATCTCCTGCTTTGGCGGCACCTCGCTCGAAAGCTCCATCGGAACGGCCGCCTGCCTGCACGCTTACGGCTCAATTCCTAATCTGGATTACGGCTGTGAATTATTCGGGCCGGACTGGCTTGCTGATGAGATCGTCCGGGACCCGGTCGTCTGCAAGGAAGGGCAAATTTATGTACCGGATAAGCCCGGGCTTGGGATCGAACTGGATGAACAGAAAGTCCAGTTATACGCGAGAAAAGAAAAAGTGGGAGGCGTTCACTAATGAGACATTTGCCTGCTCCTTCCCTTTCGTTTTTAGCAGACATGGAGTTGACCATTGAAGGTGCCCATCTGCCTGGTAAAACGCCAAACGGTACAAGGCGGATTATACGTGTCACCGGCGGCGCGCTGCGTGGAGACCATTTAAATGCAGACGTGGTGCCCGGCGGGGATGACTGGATTACCGTCCGTGACGACGGGACAATTATTCAAAATGTGCGCATCCTTTTACAGACGGAAGAAGAAGACCTCATTATGATGACTTACCGGGGGATCCGGACAGGCGAACCCGACGTACTCGCCCGGCTGGACCGGAATGAAGCAGTCGATCCGGATGACTATTACTTCAGGACCTCCCCCATTTTCGAAACAGCCTCAGAAAAGTATGACTGGCTAAACAAACGGGTGTTTATTTCAAAGGGGATCCGCCTGCCGGACCGGGTCAACTACTCCATCTATACGGTGGAATAACTAAAGATAGAGAGGGTGCTAGTCTAATGGGACAGCAGATAGTTACGGAAAATGGCAGATCACTTTACGTGGAGGACTCACCGGGGACGAAAGGGACCATTATCGCTGTCCACGGGCTGACCGG
Source organism: Salipaludibacillus sp. CUR1 (assembly GCF_021028955.1). GTDB lineage: Bacteria > Bacillota > Bacilli > Bacillales > Salisediminibacteriaceae > Salipaludibacillus. Next base: position 125,176 of record NZ_JAIWPE010000053.1, on the reverse strand, counting down.
GCACCATAAACAGTTTATGAATTACCGGAAAGCCTTGGCCGGGACCTTCCGCTTTATCAGTTATGACCTTCCGGGACGCGGAAACAGCGGTCCTGCTCTTCAAGATACTTCTATATTTAAGCATGCTGATGATTTAACTGCTCTCATCTACACGCTGAAAATAGAGAGACCCATTTTGATGGGCTATTCCATGGGGGCGTATATTTGCGCGCTTGCAGCCGCTAATGAATCAATTATCCCGAAAGCACTTGTACTGCTTGATGGCGCAGGGGAAGTGGATGACACGGCAAGGGACCTAGTCCTCCCCTCCCTTGACAGAATGAAAAAGGCGTATCCTTCGAAAGACAGCTATGCAATGGATATGAGAAGCCTCTACAGAAAACTGAACGTGAACTGGACTGACAGAATGGAAGATTATGTGCGCTATGAACTCGCACGGGGCAGCAGCAGCTGGCGTCATAAGTCAGATCCTGCTCTGATTGAAAAGGATTTTGAAAGTTTTTATGCGTTTGAGCCTGCAGACCTCCAAGGCTTGATCACCTGCCCCGTCTTCCTTTTGATTGCCACCGGCAGTCTCGCGGGTAATCGCTCCCTTTTTACAGAAAAATCCTATGAGCCGGTAAAGCGCGTGTTCAAGGAATTGCAGGTTGAAAAAACTTCCCAGAATCATTATGAAATCGTTTTAAATAACCAGCCTGACCTTATCGAACGAATTAAAAATTTTTTAACGATGGAGGGCATTGTGCATGGTCATTAATAAGATAAGTACAGCTGAGCAAGTCATAATGAAAGTGCAGACTGGCGACACTCTGATGGTGGGGGGCTTTGGTCTTGTCGGGAGTCCGTTAACATTAATCGACGCATTAACACGCCACGATGCCGGGAACTTGACCATTATCAGCAATAACGTTGGAGAAGCCGGAAAAGGATTAGGCCTTCTGCTGAGGCAGGACCGGCTGAAAAAAGCCGTCGGCTCCTATTTTACGAGCAACCGGGAAGTAGCGAAATGGTACAACGATGGCTTGCTGGAACTGGAGCTCCTTCCTCAGGGGACGTTCTCCGAGGCGATTCGTGCAGGCGGCGCCGGAATCGGCGGCTTTTATACAAAAACGGCCGTAGGAACCGACCTGGCCGCCGGAAAAGAAACGAAGCTGATTGACGGAGAGACATACGTGCTGGAGAAACCGTTAAAAGCGAATGTGGCTCTTATCCGGGCGTGGAAAGCAGATTTGAAAGGAAACCTCATTTATTACAAAACAGCCAGAAATTTTAATCCGCTAATGGCGTCAGCGGCCGATTATGTTATCGCCGAGGTTGACGAAATAGTAGACGAGCGCGACCTGTCTCCAGAAGAAATCGTCACCCCTCACCTGTATGTAGATGCGATTGTCGAAAGCCGGCTCATTTTAACGCGGGAAGGGGTGGTCGAACGTGACATTTAAAGAACGGATCGCCAAAAAAGCCGCGGAGCAACTCGTCCCCTGCTCAATTATCAATCTGGGAATCGGCATCCCTACTCTCGTCGCTAATTATCTGGACAAAGACGCTTACTATCTCCATACGGAAAACGGGCTTCTCGGCGTCACATCAGTCGCTGAAGAAGATATCGATCCGCTGTTAGTGAATGCAGGCAAGCTCCCTGTCGGTGAAGCGGCCGGCGCCTCCTACTTTCACAGCGCCGATTCCTTTTCTATGATCCGCGGGGGCCATATCGACGTCGCCATTCTTGGCGCTCTCCAGGTCGATTCCAAGGGAATGGTCGCCAACTGGGCGATCCCCGGCAAAGATATCATCGGCGTAGGCGGCGCCATGGACTTGCTCGTCGGAGCAAAAAAAATAATTATTACGACGAATCACGTGGCAAAAGACGGGACACCAAAATTTGTTAAGGAATGCACGTACCCGGTAACATCCACCCGGCAGGCGGATATTCTCATTACTGACCTGGCTGTTTTTCACTGGAAAAACGGGAGGTACGAACTGACCGAATTAATGGGAGACACGAGCCTGAAGGATGTGGAAGAAAACACGACCGCGTTTTACAAAGTCAGTGAGCAGCTTTTGGAAAAGAGGAGATAGACGATGAATGAGGCAGTAATAGTAGACGCAGTCAGAACACCGATCGGTCGGTATAAAGGCGCACTGAAAGATGTGCGCCCGGATGATCTTGGCGCAGCTGTTATAAAAAGCTTGATGGCACGCAATCCTGAGCTTCCGCCTGATGCCGTAGAAGATGTGATTTTCGGGAATGCCAACGGTGCTGGAGAAGATAACCGCAATGTGGCGCGAATGTCTCTTCTCCTTGCCGGACTGCCGGTATCTGTCAGCGGCACGACGGTTAACCGCCTGTGCGGATCAAGCCTTGATGCCGTCAGTTCCGCTGCCCGGGCGATTCTCTCAGGCGAACAGGAGATTATAATAGCAGGCGGAACAGAAAGCATGACGCGTGCCCCGTTTGTTATGAAAAAACCGGACAAAGACTACCCGCGAGGCAACATGGAAATGGTTGACACAACAATCGGCTGGCGGTTCCCTAACCCAAAACTCGCGGAGATGTACGGGATTGATTCGATGCCTGAAACCGCTGAACATGTAGCAGAGCGGTTTCATATTACACGTGAAGCGCAGGACGCGTTCGCCTATGAGAGTCAGCAAAAAGCGAAAGCGGCTATGGAAAAAGAACGGTTTAAAGATGAAATCATTTCGGTGACGTACAGAGACAGGAAGGGAAACGAAGTAACTGTTGAGCAGGACGAACATCCGCGCCCTGAAACGACTTTACAAAAATTAAGGACCCTCTCCCCTCTTTTTCCAGACGGGACGGTAACCACAGGAAACGCCTCAGGCGTGAATGACGGCGCTTCCGCTCTTCTAATCATGAGAGCGGAAACGGCAAAAGCATACGGATTAAAACCGCTCGTTCGTTTTAAAGGATCGGCAACGGCAGGCGTTGAGCCGTCCATAATGGGTATCGGGCCGGTCGCTTCCACTCAAAAGCTGCTGCAGCGGCTGTCTATGAATGTGAGTGATATCGACCTTGTGGAACTGAACGAGGCGTTTGCGTCCCAGTCAGTGGCGTGCATCAGGGAACTGGGGCTGCAGCCTGAGCGGGTCAACGTGAACGGCGGCGCCATTGCGTTTGGCCATCCGCTCGGAGCAAGCGGTGCAAGGATTTTAACGACGCTGATTTATGAAATGAAAAAGCGCGAGGCCTCCATAGGGCTCGCGACAATGTGCATTGGGGTCGGACAGGGGATTTCAGTGATAGTGGAGAATATGGCGTGAAGAGCCCGAACTGCCAACCGCCTGTCCGAAGCCGCTGAAAATCACAGACTTTTAAATGCTCCATAATTCAATTTATATTGAGAAGTAGTTGATGAGACCGGAGCAAACGAGACTCCTGTGGAAAAGGAAGTCAGGCAAGACCCTGCAGAGCAAAGCTCGAAGCGGCTTGCCGACTTCTCCACGGAAAGCGAGTTTGCGCAGGAATCATTAACCCCTTTATACAGATTACATAATAAATATAAAACCGTTCTCCAAATATAAGTTTTTTTCAGTGGCTTCGCTTGTCCTCTGACCTCTGCGAGGAAAAAAAGGGAGTGGTCTGAAGCGAAAACCACCCAGAATCTGATTATTATTAAAAAGCACCTCAATTTGTTAGAGAATATCTAACATTTGAGGTGCTTTCATAATTGAAGAGATTAACCGGTCTGAATTACCCTATATTCATCGGGATGCCGGAAATATAAAACAAGTAACGTCCTGTAAATTCACCGATCAGCACTAAGGCCACAGCCACATAAATAAAGGCTGGGATATGCTTCGTAAGACGGTCCGCATAGCGGTAGAAACTGTAAATTAATAATCCTCCTCCTGCGATCGTCAGCAGCCATCTTAGTAACATGGTCCATGCATGATTTTCAAAAAGGAGATTCAGGGACATTTGAGCGGCAGGCGCCCCGCCGGCCAAGCTTGTCAGGTAGACTGGCAGAACGATAAGCTGAACAATAATGGCTCCTGCAGCAACAAAGCCGGCTTTTTTCATAAATGAGACGTAATGAGAAGTAAAGAATTCTTTTCGGCCAAAGACCATAAAGCACAGACCAGCTCCCACCACTCCATAAATGACAGTCGTACCAAAGTATGCCAAGTACGTATTGACATGCATCCAGGCAGGAATAATAGTAGTCACATACACACTGGCCATCGCGTAGACAGTGGCGATTCCCGCTGCGGCTGTCACCCAGCTGATGACGTCAATCGATTTCTGTGTATACGAGATAGCATAGGTCGCAACGAGAAGAGCCAGGAACACTCCGGCTAACAGGATCTCCCTTGCCAACCAGGAGGAGCCCGCGTTTGATAGCGCGTAAAACGCGTTAGAGATAGACCCTAAGTGGAACATGGACATAACGATAGCCACAGCCATTAATACTGTAAGCGCAAGTAAACTAGGATTCAGCCAGCGTAAGTCAGTTATGCCATTTCGTTTTAATACAAACCTTGCGGCCATAAGAACAATAAACGTGCCGACAGCTAACTGGCCAAATAACGTAAAGAATATAAGCGGCCATTCTTGACTAAACATTGTAATCCCCCCTTTAGCGTGATTTTTGTTTCACCACTATATTTGGCTTGGTAATGTCAAGATCCGGGAAGTAGCGGATGGACTGGTTGGTACCGTACTTTTCCTTCAGCTCTTCGATATCACCATAGTCGATTGCCCGCATCGTGCACGCAGACACACAGGCTGGATCTTCATTATTTTCAAGCAGATCCTTACAGAAGTCACACTTAGCCACTTTCCCCTCTTCTTTCAGGTATACCGGCCCATCGTAAGGACATGACCACATACACATCTTACACCCGACACATTTGGAATGATCAAAATCAACAATACCGTCTTCACGTTTATGCATTGCGCCTGTTGGGCAGTTTTCAACACATTTAGGCTTATCACAATGGTTACAGCTTATCGTCACGTGATCCACATAAGGACTTGGAAACGATCCTCCTTCAAAATCATGCACTTCCCGAAACAATTCGCCTGTTTTAAGATCATTCTTATCTTTACATGCTATCTGGCAGCCTTTACAGCCGATACATGTTTCAAGGTCATAATAGAATCCCATTTGTCCCATCTCATTTCCCTCCTTTTAATCCAAATTTTTAAACAGTTCGAGGCTCCCACAGTTTATCAAGCTTCAAGTCCTCCCCTTCCCATTTTCGGAAATCACAGATCGTTGAGTTCCAGCCTGATATCGCCTGTCCTGTAGCAATCGCACCAGTCAGTATATTATCTGATCCGGCTTTATCGATGTCCTTTTCCTCATCCATTTCCACCCATGCCCCATGCATGAGGCCGATTGTGCCTGGAATCAGCCGTTCGGTCACGTGAGCGATCCGCAAAGTTTTTCCGTGTTTACTCTCAACAAGCACCGTATCACCGTTTTTGACTCCCCGCTCTCTTGCATCAGCCGTACTCACATAAACGTCGTTAGGCCAAGCTTCCCGGAGCCACGGATTATTATCAAAAATAGTATGGGCACGTCTTAAATAATGAGGATTGATAACTTGAAGCGGGTAGTCCCCTTTTTCTTTCGCATGAAAGTTCTTATACGTGTCCTCGTATCCTTCTATAGCAGGATTATAAGTCGGGATCGGGTCTATTTCTGTAAAGCCGATTCCTTTTACATACTCTGCCAGGGCTTCCGAATAAATTTCCAGCTTTCCTGTGGCAGTTTCCAGCGGATTAGCCTCAGGGTCTTTACGGAACGCTTCCTGTGCTATATACCCGTAATTATCACCCGGTTTCCGTTCGACTTGGTAGACGCCCTTTTCTTCAAGTTCACTTATCGTAATGCGCCCCTTCTGCGGCTCTCCTTCCACCCCCCATTCAGAGATGTCTTTATTTGTAATCGTCACTAAAGGCTCGTAGTCCGTGCCAGCTTTATTAATGACCTGGGCGCCTGCAATCTGATTAAACAGCTGCTGTCTCGGCGAAACGTCTCCATAAACTTCTTCTGCTGTAAAACCGAGTTTCATTCCGATTTCCGTTGTAATCTCGGCATCATCTTTACATTCAAACAACGGATCGATCACATTACGATAATAGAATAATGCGTCCCGGTTACCGACGTTAAAGCCGCCTTCCCGCTCCCATGGCGTCGTCGCCGGCAGGACAATATCAGAGTATTTAGCATTAGTAGTAATAAAATGGCCGTTCGTTACGACGAACTCCACGTTTTTGTGCACGTCAATTCCTTTGGACTGGCCGTCTCTTGTCTGCAATGTGGCTCCCATGCCGTGATAAATCATCTGGATATCTATATCACGCTTATCATTATAGCCAGCCGTGTATTCTCCTTTAAGGATGGCGTCCCACATCTCTGCATGAACAAGGCTGTCCGGCACGTCGTTTTCTTCCGCCGGAGGGACCCCGTTACCTCCGCCCATTACTAGCCTTGGACCACCGTTCCCTGTACCGAAGTGGCAGCTGACACCGGTCATTCTTCCCGGCTGAGCCATATGCCCTGTCATAGCGCCAAATGTCATAAACATTTGTGGCCATGAATCGGAATTTTTGATTCTTGCCGGAGCCCATCCTGTCAGTAGCGCAACTCGGTTAGTAGAAGCTATGTCGCGGGCAATCCTGCGAATGACCCCAGCCTCAACTCCTGAAATCTCACTGGCCCATTCGGCCGTTTTGGGCTGTCCGTCATGTGTTCCGAGCACATAATCTTTAAAGTTAGCCTCTTTGTCCGCCCCTTCAGGCATCATATCCTGGTCAAACCCGACAGTACAAGACTTCAGGAAATCCCAGTCAATGAGAGGGTTTGAATCCGGATCGTCTTCTTCAATAAGCGTATGAGCCATTCCGAGCATAAGGGCGTGATCTGTCCCAGGGTGCACCGGCACCCACTCATCGCCGAGAAGTTCGGCAGACTCCGAGTACATTGGATCGATCACAATTACTCTTGCGCCTGCTTTCTTTGCCTGAAGGAAATTATACGTTGGCGACCCCGGCGAACTCCATGCCGGGTTTAATCCCCATAGGACAATAAGCTGCGAATTGCGCAGGTCTATCCGGTCATTAATGCTGTGCTCAAAATATCCTTCTTGAAGACCAAAGTAGGCGGGGCCCCAACGCCAAGACCCCCACGAGGTCGTTCCCCAAGTGCCCACGTGACCTCCGACCAGATTTAAGGCCCGTCCAATATCTCCTCCTGTAACAAGAATGGAACGGTTACTGTATTTATTTTTGATACGTTCAATTTCACTTGCGACAATGTCGGTCGCTTCGTCCCAAGAAATACGCACCCATTCATCGTTCCCGCGTAACTCCTTATTTCCTCCACCCGGCTCCCAATGTTTACGTTTCATTGGATATTTCAGCCGGTCCACACCATAAACTTGCTGACGCTGTGATCGTCCCCGGACACAGGCGCGCTGTTGCGGATTGTCCGGTGAATCCTCACGGGTATCATCCGTTTTCACACGTTTGACGATCCCATCAACTACTTCCGCTTTGAGTAAACAACGTCCTCCGCAGTTATGCCAGCATGCGGCAGGAATCCATTCGCCTTCTGAAGACTGGAGCTCTTCTGCCTGCACTGCTGTCAACTTTTGAAGCTTGTTCCGTGAAGCGGGAAATACTGCCCCGGCAGTTACCGCTGCGCCCGCTCCTATAAAGCTACGCCTGCTGAATTTGTGCTCTTTTACTTTATTCAGAAATTCAAACATCCTCTGTCACCTCCGTTTTGGTATTGACACTCAGTAACAAAAATTCACTTAATTCATTAAGAAGCAGCCGATCCAACTGAAGTGCTCCCTCAAGAACAGCGGCCACCCCTTTATAAAACGGCATATGGGCTGCTGTTTCCATCTCCTTGCAGAAAGAGGGAATCCAGGAAAAAAGATGCTGTTCGATGAAAATAATTTGATCTCTAATACACGATTGCGCTTTGCCAAACTCTTCTTCCTGGAAAAGAGAAGCTGTCTCTTTAGTCAGCCGGTACATAAAATCGAGTTCATAACCAATGTGGTCTTCTGCTTCAGAGCCGAAATTCTGTAATTGAAAACCATATTTCGCATAAGCTTTTCTTATTTGCCGGGTCTCACTCTGGAAGAGCAGCCTTCCATCGCTTGAGTAGGCTGAGGCCCACGGGGGTGCCGGAAGTTCATAAGGCCCTACAAACATGCGCGTATAATCCCAGTGTAAATCTTCAAAATCCCGTTTTCTTAAGCTGTCGTATGAGTCCATCGCTTCAGCAGCCAGCCTGCAGCCTTTCTGAAGCAAAGGATTTGAATCATGAAATGGAAGTTCTTTAAAAATCCCGGATTCCTTTATTTCTAATAAAAGCTGTTCTGTCGGTTCAGAAAGAAATAATTGCCTGAGCAGATTATAATAATGTGTGCGAACTTCAATAAGTGACAGAACCTGTCTCATATCGATGGTTGTATTTGAAGAAGCCACTCTCCTCACCCCTAACATTTTGTGTGCTGTATTTTGAACGGGCCCTTTGTTCACTTTAATCGTAATAGATAATTACTTCTGTTTCTTTAGACGTATACGAAAATTTACTCTTAGGCTTTTGTACAGTATGACAAAGAAAATGTGGCAGAAAGGTGTCTGTTCTGTGATTCAGCACCTGCTGCTAAGCTTTTTCTTGGTAAATAGAAAAAAGAAACCGTGGGCTCTCACGGTTTCTTAGCTTAAGAAATAGCGTTTCTTTTTTCTCGGTGCAATCAAGCGGATGGAGGGATAAGTGAAAGAGGAATCAAACAAGCCCGGGAGGTCCTTCTTCCACTGCTTGTCAGGCAAGACAGGAAGCATATCAATATCCCCCGCCATCAGCGCTGAGGTGGTGCACGCTTCTGTACACGCCGGGAGTTTTCCCCGATCAAGCCTTTCGTGACACAATTCACATTTTTGCGCTTTCGGACCAAGGGAACTGTCAACAATTTGAATAGCCTGGTATGGACAGGAATGTACACACTTTTCGCATCCATTGCATCTCGCTTCTTCAATCATAACGAGTCCGTCCCGGCGCTTAATAAATGCTTGTTCAGGGCACACTCTCATACACTCCGGATTGTCACAATGATTGCATGATAAAGATAAATAATGGGTCGTTTGCGAGGGATCCACTCTTCGAAAGCTCTTTGCAGTCCTCTCCCTGTTTTCATTGATACAGGCTGCTACACACGCATGACAGGAGACACACCGGTCGGCTCTGAACAGAAAACCAATTTGTTTTATCATCTCCCTGCCTCCTCCAGTTTCACAATATAAGCTCGTGTATCAAAAAATTCAGAAGTCTCTCCAGCCCCTTCTGAACAGTCCGGTTTATACCCTGAGAGTTCATTAACCGGGTGATCTCCCCCCTGCCTTAATACCAGTACATTTTCAGGTATCAGGCTATCAATTTTTACATGACGCTCTATTTCACTGTGTTCATTAAAAAGAAGTACCTTGTCATTTTTTTTGAGGCCAAGTGAAGCTGCCAGGGATGATGATATTTTTACTTCAGTCACTTTCAGAAAATCCTGCGTGGAAACACGTGGTTCAAACTGTGAATGGATGTGCAGCAGTGACTGCGGCGATAACACTTTGAAGGGGCCTTTTGTATGGTTAACTGTTACCTTATCACTTACATTCCACTCCGTAAAAAATGTTTTTGACGCATCCTTTTCTGAATAAAAAGTGACCCTGTCAGCCTGCTTCATTAATTTAGAGGTGTCATTAAGCACAGCTGGCCTTATCCGCAGCTCCTCCCAGGAGGAAATCGGGTATCGTCCTTTTGGCAGCGAAGCCACTTCTTCTGATAACCAGTCCCGGTCGGACAATTCGGTACGGAAAGATGACATACCGGGACGTTTGCTGTTAATGACCATTGCAAGTTCCCTCGCAATCTGTAAATCACTTTTTACATTCCCTGCCGGTTTAATAGCTGGTTCATTAAGAGACAGCCAGTGATTCCAGTAGCTTACGTGTAAGTCCCAATGCTCAAAGTGAGTTGTGACTGGAAGAACCAGGTCAGCAAGTTCCGCGGTTTTAGTTAAAAATAAATCACTTACCACTACCAGGTCCATTTCTTTCATTAAATGCATCCATTCTTTAACATTTTCATCCTGACTTAAAGGATTCCTGGAAAACAGCCAGAGAAACTCTACAGGCGGATCTTGCAGGGTGGGCAGCTGATTTGAGAAATTACGGAAATCTATATTTCGGCAGTTTTCTGCATCGGTAATATGATCATTTACGAGCCTGTTTGGCATTCGGAACAATTCAGGATGGAAATAATAAACGTCCCTTTTGCACTTAAACATATCTTCTGTAATTAGAGAGATAGCGTCTATCATCCTGACACTGGCCGAACTGCCATAATGGCGCTGAGCCCCATAACCAATCCAGGCAGCAGCGTTTTTACTGTACTCATAAATGTTTGCGAGCTCTTTAACAGCTTCATAAGATACTCCGCATTTATTAAGCAGAAAATCCATTTCACAATCGATCAGTTCTTTTTTTAGCATCTTCCAGCCTGGGATTTTAAAGGCCCCTGTGCTGTTCCGGCTGAGCAATAGTTTTAAAACAGCCGCGGCAAGCCAAAGATCCTGGCCAGGCCGTACTTGGATATAGATATCCGCCGTTTTAGCCGTTTCGGTAAAAAGAGGGTCTATAACTACTAGAGGCGCCCCCTGATCCCTTGCTGTATGAATAAATTTCATCTGGTGGATATTTGTGACTGCCGGATTGGAGCCCCAAATGATAATGGCATCGGCCATAGCCATATTTTCCGGGCGGGGCGAAAATTCCGTCCCTCTCTGAAAACGGAGGGACTGCCTCCCTGTGCCTAAACACGGATTACCTTCAGCTTTCGTATGAGCCCCAAGGCTGTGAAAGAAACCCTCCATCGCATTATGGAGCAGACCAAGGTTTCCTGAAAATTTATTGTAAGCAAGCGCCAGGTGAGTTTGGTGTTTATCATACAGCGTAATAATTTTGTCAGAGATGATGTTATATGCTTCTTCCCAGGAAATTTCATGCCAGTTCCCTGAACCGCGCTTTTTCTGGAAGAGAGGATTAAGTAACCGTTTTGAACTGTAAACGTATTCAGGATACGAATACCCTTTAGCACACAGCTTCCCCTTGGAAAAACCGTGTAAAGGGTCTCCTGCCACTTTAATCACCCTTCCGTTTACTACTTTGGTCACCATACTGCACGTAGAGAAGCAGTTTCGAGGGCACACATTCCGAACAAATTGTGTTTTTTCTTTCATTCGCCTCTACCTCCGCCCTGTCCGCAGACGATCTCTCATCTTCGCTAAGGATTCTATCTGGAATGCCATAGAGAATTTAATAATTACAGGTAAATCACTCAGGTCTATATCAAGCAGTTCTTCTATTTTCGTCAGCCGGTAACGAACAGAATTACGGTGCATATGCATCGCTTCTGATGTCTTTTTTAAATCAAGATCATTTTTAATATAAGCACGCAAAGCTTCAATCAAATCAGCTTCAGTCTTTTCATCATGCATAATCAATTCATCAAGCGTATCGTGATAATATTCATAAAGCTCCTGTGGATCATGGGAGTACAGCAGTTTCAGCAAACCAATGTCCTGGAAAAAAATAACCGGCTCCCCTATTTTGCTGATGCCAATTTCCCTTGCGACTCTTGCTTCCTGATACGACCGGAAGTAATCTTTTCCATAAGCGTATGGGCGGCCGATTCCAACATGAAATTCCCGGTCACCAAGAATTTTTTCAATGCTCTTTATTAGTAACGAAATAGAATCACGTATTTTCTTTTCGTTTTCTTTTATTTTGCTGATATGTCCAACTGGATAAAATAATATAATTTCGTTCCTTTTTTTTAGCATCATTGGGTTTATCAGCTGTTTTATTAAGGTGGTTTCCCACTTCCGCATGCATCGTTCCAAAAGAACCTCGTCACCCGTGAGAGAATCAAACTTTTGCAACTCAAAAGCAATAACTGTATGCGGTGCAGTTAAGCCCCAATTCCATGTTTCGGCCTGGGCGCGTATGTTTCCCTCTTCTTTTAAGTTTCCGTATAACAGATCATAAAGAAAAGCTTCTTTAAAGCGCAGCCCTTGCTGTAATACTTCTTTTCTTTTGCGGTTTTCAGCCTGAATAGCGCTCGAGAAAAATTCCAGCGTTTGTTTAAAACCTTCTATATTGAATGAAGAGCGCTCAAAGATTTCATCGTTAACATAAAGAAAGCCTGCTTTTTCCAGATTATCAGATATAAGCTGAAACCTGCGGGCAGTCCACTCTTTATTTCTTATGCGGTCAAAAACAATGGACGGGTCCCCATCCAGCACATCAATATATTCTAGCCCTTTGTAACACTTATTACCATCAGCAAAGGCGAGTGTCTGGAAAATATCATCGGTTAACACAGCCTGCATTCTGTACGACCTGCATATCGTTTGCAGCATCCCTGAATAACTTCTGCCAGCAGCCAAGTCATTCATAAGTTTAACTGGAAGTGTGCTGTTTAAATTAAATTTCTGAGTACGATCCATACTAATCACCCCCATACAGTCTAATACTATTTTCTCATAATTTATAACTTTCAAGTTCGGGCTAATTCGACAAATAAATGAAATTTCATAATTTACATCCCTCAGTGTGATTGATCCATCTCTTGAATGCTCACTTATTCGCAAAGTTTCCTGCCCCTTCGTAAGGCGTCAACGGCGGAATGGAATGAATGAGGAAAGTGCATGTAGCATGAGGAAGTGCTCAACTAAAGGAGTTATATGAAACTCCATTTTTAACCATCTACTATATTAAAATGATTAAATAATCCTATTTAGAATTCCACAACCTATATATGGACGTCTGAAATTAAGTTTTTAGTCATGAGAAAACCCTTCCAACTTTTTATTCAAACAGTCAATTAAAATTATTAAATTTAGCTATAAGATTAAACTGACAACTACTGGCATCTAAACCTTCTCTCTTTCTCCTCTCGGAGAATACTTCTAACCCGCAATAAAACTAGACTGTGCTAAATTTTTTATACAGCAGAAAATTAAACTTCTTGAATTACCTTGACAATATTCAACGTATTTTTTATACTAAAAACAACAACTTGCACAAATGATTATTTATATGCACATATGTGCAAAGATTAGAGGTGAATCAGAATGTCTAAATGGCAAGAGCACCGATTATTAGTTAAAATTTCCAAAATGTATTACGAACAGGAAATGACTCAAAATCAAATTTCAAAAGAGTTAGGTATTTACCGTACGACAATAAGCCGAATGCTGAAGAAAGCTAAAAAAGAAGGAATAGTTACTATTACCATCAACTCTGATTTTAAAGAAGTTTATGAATTAGAAGAAAACCTTGAATCAAAATATGGATTGAAAGAAGTGATTGTCGTCCCTTCACTTGATGAGGGTGAAAAAGCGATTAAGCAGAAGCTGGGGTTAGCAACAGCTGAATTTTTAAAACGTATTGTTAAAGACAGCCATACACTAGGATTTGCCTGGGGAACCACCTTAGCGAATGTCGCTAATGAATTAACAGAGTGTGATAAAAAAGACATTCACGTCGTTCCTTTAGTAGGTGGTCCAGGGGCCGTCGATGCTGATTATCACGTCAATTCAATAGTTTATAAAACAGCGCAGGCATTTCAAGGAAAAGCGCACTTTATAGATGCGTCAGCAATAGTCAAAAAAAAAGACACTAAGCTGGAAACAGAGAACTCTCCCCACTTTGAAAAAATATTAAACCATTGGAATAATTTAGATATAGCTGTGTTAGGTATTGGTGCGCAGTTAAAATCTTCTAACCTGATTTGGACAGGATTTTTTGGTAACGAGGAAATTGAAGAATTGGATAAAGAGAATGCTATAGGAGATATTTGTTCCCGTTTCTTTGACTCTAAGGGTCATGTTATTCATTCAGATTTAGCTGAAAGAACCATCGCTATCAAACTTGAACAGTTGAAAACTCTGCCCTATTCCATTGGTGTAGCCGAATCACCAGAAAAGGTCCCCTCAATAATAGGTGCGCTTAAAGGCCAATTTATTAACGTTCTAGTGACAGATGAAACAACTGCCAACCTGCTAATAGACTAGGGGATTTTTTGAAAACGCTTAAAGGAGCTGGGTGCTTTGCTAATTTATTTAATTATTTTAATAGGGCTGGCTTGGCTGGTTCAAAGTTTCTTCGGTTTTCTTCAAATTCGCCATTTTAACCGGCACTTCGTAGAGATGAGGCGGGAGGGCAAGGTTGCTGTCGGCAGAAGACGCGGTTTTCTCCGGGCCGGCACCGTTGTTATGTTAGGCGTTAACACGCGCAAAGAAATTATTGATGCAAGAAAAATGCAAGGGGTCACAGTCCTTTCAAAAGTGAGACCTATGAAAGGTATTGTGGGTAAAAATATTACGAAACTTAAAGAAACTGATATAAAACAATATGACGTATTGACAGCTGCTTCCATTCAAGATGCAGTTGCCCAATATAAAACTGTAGTATTACAAGGAGGTGAAGTACACGAAAAGCCTAGTTTATTCAAAAGGATTTCGAATAAACTATTTACTTTAAAAGAGGGGTGAAAAAATGTTGGATTATATTTCAGCTTTTGCTGATGGGTTTATCGGTCTGTTCGAGGCTGGCGGGGAGGTATTTGTAGATTTTGTAACAGGCATTATACCTTTACTAATCTGTTTATTAGTCGCTATGAACGCATTGGTCAAATTTATTGGAGAGGACAAAGTGGAAAGGTTTGCTGCCAGAGCAGGAAATAATATCTTCTCAAGATATTTTATCTTGCCTATATTAGGTGCCTTCTTCCTCGCAAATCCAATGACATTGTCACTTGGAAGGTTTTTACCAGAGAAACACAAACCAAGCTATTATGCGGCTGCATCCTATTCTGTACATTCCCATAACGGTTTGTTCCCGCACGTTAACCCTGCAGAATTGTTTGTATTTCTTGGAATTGCACAAGGAATTCAAACGTTAGGATTGCCTATAGGCGAACTCGCCGTTTTCTACTTTCTTGTAGGAATTGTGACAAACTTCTTCAGAGGGTGGATAACTGATTTTACTACGGCTTATGTTGAAAGACAGCAAGGCATAAAACTCAAAGAGAAAATTGACTTATAAAGGGGTGTAAACATGAGTCAGAATAACTATCGATCAATTGAAGTAAAAGCAGGTCCAGGTGGATTTGGAGGGCCACTTCATATCCACGTAGACGAAAAGAAAAACAAAATAGTATACGTCACTGGCGGAGACAGACCCGAAGTAGCAGTTCGGATTGCTGAACTCACCAATGGCGAATTAGTTGACGGTTTTAAAACAAGCGTTCCCGACGAAGAGACAGCTTGTGTCATCATTAATTGCGGCGGTACTTTAAGATGCGGCATCTACCCGCAAAAACGTATTCCTACTATTAATATAATGTCTACTGGTCAAAGTGGCCCTTTAGCTAAGTATATCACAGAGGATATTTATGTGTCAGGTGTACGGGATACAGATATTGAGTTAATTACAGATTCACAAAGTGCAGCAACAGCTGAAACCACCACTCAGGAAGCAGACGAACCTGAAAGAAAATATACAGCTGATAAGAAAATCAGTGAACAGCGAAAGCCTAAAGGCCTGATGACTAGAATCGGTATGTTTATGGGCGAGATCGTTAACAAGCTTTTCCAGGCTGGAAGAGAAACGATAGATACCGTCTTGAAAACCATCTTACCTTTCATGGCCTTTGTTGCAATGCTTATAGGAGTGATTCTGGAAAGTGGTATTGGTGATTTGTTCGCCCAGTTCTTATCACCTTACGCAGGGTCTTTACCGGGCCTCATTGTTATATCTTTAGTGGTATCTTTCCCTCTATTGTCTCCGTTCCTTGGGCCTGGTGCAGTAATTGCACAAGTTATAGGTGTTTTAATCGGGACAGAGATCGGAAGAGGCAATATACCTCCCCATCTCGCATTGCCTGCATTATTTGCTATTAACTCTCAGGCAGCAGCGGACTTCGTTCCAGTTGGTTTGGGGCTGGCAGAAGCAGAGCCTGAAACAGTTGAAGTCGGGGTACCATCTGTTTTATATTCACGATTTTTAACCGGGGCCCCCACCGTGTTTGTAGCTTGGCTGGCAAGCTTCGGTTTATATACGAATTACTAATATCAATTATTAAAGGGGTTGTACATGATGGCAGTCATCTATGAAACAAATGTCGTTGAACTTGGAAGTATGGTTGAAGGTTTTTATGAAGATCAAATGATTATTCTCTTCAAAACCGGAGCACCGGAAGAAATGAAAGATTATTGCGTATTACACGAGAAGAATAAACTTCATAAAGATGTACAGGTTGGCGACACCCTTTATATTGATGAAGTATCTTATGAAGTTACAGCGGTAGGAAGCGCTGTCAATGAAAACTTGAATCAGCTGGGTCATATTACTCTCAGCTTTTACGGAAAAACAGAACCGGACCTCCCAGGCTACCTTTGCTTGGAAAACAAAAAAATTAAGCCTGTGGAGGTTGGGTCTACTTTAAAAATCACACGCAATTAATATATTTGGAGGGGTTCCCCATGAGTACTAAAACAGCAATTGTAGTAGGAGGCGGCCAAAGTCTCGGTGAAGCACTGTGCCACCGTCTTGCTGAAGATTATTATAACATTGTAGTAGTTGATATAGATAAAGCGAAAGCAGACCAAGTGGCTGCTGAGGTAGCAGATAACTATGAAATAAAGACAACGGCCTTTAAATGTGATGCTACGAAAGAAGATGAGGTTGAAGATCTTATTACGCATACGAAAGAAAATTTTGCTTCAATTGACTTGCTTGTCTATAATGCGGGCATAGCAGTCAGTCAAAAAATAACAAATTTCGAACTTCCTGACTGGGACAAAACGGTAGGTGTTAATTTAAAGGGATATTTCCTATGCGCACGGGAAGTTTCAAAAGTTATGATTGAACAAGGTTATGGGAACATTATTCAAATAAACTCCAAGTCTGGGAAAGTAGGCAGCAAGCACAATTCTGCCTATTCGGCTTCAAAGTTTGGCGGCGTCGGCTTGACACAAAGTCTCGCATTAGATTTAGCTGAGCACAATATCCGTGTTAATTCTATTATGCCGGGTAATCTTTTAGACTCCCCAATGTTCCAAAGCTTAATCCCGCAATATGCTAAAAAACTGAATATTAATGAAGATGAAGTGATTGATGTCTATAAAGAGAAAGTCCCGTTGAAAAGGGGCTGCACTTACGACGACATCGCCAATGCCGTCATTTTTTACGCCTCAGATAAAGCCTCTTACATGACTGGCCAATCTATTAATGTCACTGGCGGCCAGGTTATGCATTAAACAGAATAAAAACGGGCACGCATTTCTAATGCATGCCCGTTTTTCATTATATAGTTTAGTAGATAAGGAGAGAAAAAAATGAACTTATTCATTGATTCTGCAAGTGTGACTGACATTAAAGAGATTATTAGCATTTTTCCAGTTGACGGAGTCACTACAAACCCCTCACTAATTAGTAAAGAAAACCCGGCAAGTTCCTTAAAATTACTAGGAGATATTCGGGAGATCCTTTCTGATCAACAGCTCCTTTTTGCGCAGGTCATTCATGATGATTATGACAAACTCATTGAGCAAGCTTATCAACTGGTTAATTCTTTGGGAGATAACACAGTGATTAAGATCCCCGTCACCCCTAATGGACTCAAAGCTATTCAACACCTTTATAATGAAAACTATAAAACATTAGCAACGGCTGTGTTCACCGCCCAGCAAACTCATTGGGCAGCTAAAGCAGGTGCAACATATGTGGCACCGTATGTAAACAGGATTGACCACCATGGCGGTGATGGGGTACAGGTTGTTAAGAATAGCCTCGCTATATTAGGGAATTACGGGTACAATTGTCAAGTGCTCGCAGCGAGCTTTAAAAATTCAAAACAAATATTCGACTGTACGTTGGCAGGAAGCCACGCCCTCACTGCAAGCCCTGATTTACTTAAACATTCCTATGCTCATTTAAGTTCCGGTACCAGTGCTGTTCAGTTTCAAAGAGACTGGGAAGATACTTTTGGGGATATGGAATTAAAATAAAGTTATGCCTAATAAAATGGCGCTCCTAAATAAATTACTTACGCTTATTTAGGCCTATAGTATATTTCTTCGAAACCACGCCTCTATTTTACCGTCTAAATAAGTAACTGCCGAAAACTTTAGGAGGGGCCTATGTTTAAAAAGCTTGCTGTTGCGGGAACCGTGCTGATTTTAACCATCTCTTCTCTCCCAACCGAAGCTGCTGCTGAGCAGGATAACTTGGATAAACAATTGCAGGAATGGGAAGACGATGGGATCGATCCGAACCATACAGAAGTGATGGAAGATGTGACAGCCTACATTAAAGAGAATGCCGATGAGCATTTTGCCGGTCGATTTATAGACCGCAAAGAACGTGAATTGGGTGTCCTTGTCTTTCTGTTTACAGAGCCGCTCGCTGAAGAGCATGAAGAGAACATTTATGACCTTGTGGAAGATCCTGCTGAAATTGAAATCCGCATAGTTGACTACACTGAAGAAGACTTGCTGGATAAGCAAGCCGAAATTGACGCTGGGGGCTTCAATTACAATGATTTCTCTATCGAGCATACTGCTGTAAGCGTCACAGATACCCACGTGGAAGTTGGCATTAATCCGTATACTGAAGAAAATGCTGCCGTCATTTATGAAGAGTTTGGAGAGGAACTTGTCCATGTCGTAGAAGGCGCTGCCGCCTATACTATGAATGACGTGAATGAGACTGGTATGAGTACAGCTTCTGAAGTTGAGAATGGAGAATTAAACTTTTTCCAGCGCATTGCCGCGTGGTTTAGGGGGCTGTTTTAGAGGTGCCCCTCGGTCCCCCGCGCTGCCGCGTTCTCTAGAGGGAATTTTCCCTCTAAAGCTTATTTATACTTATAAAACCACTCATCAATTTCCATGGTGTACTCATCGAAATAGTCAGAAAGGCCATGGTCGCCTTCCTCATAGGTAACGAGCTCTGTCTCAAAACCAAGCTCATGTAGAGCTTCGTATAACCTGACCGATTGGTCTAAGGGCACTTGTTCATCTGCTTCACCGTGTAGAAGCATGAGCGGCACTGTAATGTCTTCCGGCCACTCGAGAGCTGAGCGTTTGGCGTAGGCTTCAGGAACTTCTGCAGGATGGCCTACCAGATCGACGAGCACCCTTTTCATCCTTGGCCCCCGAAACTCATAAGTATCCATCATGTCCGAGACTCCACCAACCGCCGCAGCTGCTGTAACATCCATTCCTTCAGCTATGGCTCGGTACGCCATTATTCCTCCTCGGGAGTATCCGAGCATAAAGATGGTTTCCTCATCCGCAAAGGTGAGTTCTTTGGCCACTTGTTCCAGCTGCATCACATCCGTCACGTCTTCTCCGCCGAACTCATCCTCACCTTCACTGTCGCCGCCTTCCCTGTACTGGCTTGCGATCACGGTATAGCCTTTATCAGCCCAGTACGCATGCAATCCGGCAAGCTGCTGTTCGGTAATCTCCCCGAAATCACGGTTTCCTCCTCTATTAATAATAAGCGTGGGATACTCGTCTTCCGGTCCGTTAGGACGAACGACATACCCATCGATCAGATAGTCGTCACTTTTATAAACAATTTCCCAAGCAGATACATCGAAATCACTCGTAAAATGACTAAGCTCGTTTTTTTCCACGAGCGCGTCCTCTTCTCCAGAGCACGCCCCCAGGAGTAAAACGAGCCCTGCCACACTGCCTCTTTTGAGCATAGTATCATCCTTCCTTCTAAAATACTGTACGAGTGATCTTTGGAAAAAGTTTCAATTACTATTTAGTATACCGAACTATTCGCCGCAGGAATGATTAAACAGCAACGGTTCTAAAATTAAAACAGCTGTCCCCAAATATTGGGACAGCTGTTCTCTTAAAGATGATATTTATCTATTTCCTCTTAAACTTACTTCCTTTTTTCTTCTTCCGAATCCGCTCCATCTGAGAGTCAATTTTCTGCTGCAAGCCGACCGTTTTCGTGCGGTTAATCTCTATACTTTTAACTTCTTCCTCTTGTATGTTCACGGTTAGCCACATGCCTTCCCTGGCGCCGTCAGGAAGGTTATTCTTAGGGACAATATATTCTTTTCCAATATCCTCAACGAGGATAACGCCGAATTTCCCGTCTTCTATTCGATCCAGAAAGCCGTCAACTCTCAATTTTATCACCTCGCGCAAGCTTTGCCTTCATCTTTGATATCTGTCAGTCTGCCCTCAGCAATTCCGCTGACCCTGGTCAGATCGTCTAATGACCCGAACGGACGCAGGTCAATTAATTCTTCGGCCCGCGCAGGCCCGATATGGATGATCTCCTCAAGTTCTGACTGGCTCGCGCTGTTAATATCAATACAGGCCCCGTCAGTTGGTTCAGAGCTTTCTTCTTCCGTTTCAGTGGTCTCGTTTTCAGCATTGGTTTCTGAGTCGTTAGCAGAATCAGAAGGAGCCGTTTGACCGGTAGACGGCGGCGTCACCGTGCCGTCTTCTTTTGTCAGGACGTTAAGAGACTCGCCATCTGATTCGACGATAATGGTTCCGTGAACATAGGTCCCATACAGGTCTACGTCAGCTGTCAATATCCGCTCGACCACTTCATCATGCGGATGGCCGTACTGGTTATTTTCCCCCGCTGAAATGATAGCAATATCGGGAGCAACCGCGTCAAGAAACGGCTGAATGGTGGACGTGGATGACCCGTGGTGCCCGACTTGCAGCACATCCGAATCCAAATCGAAGCCACGGTCGACCATGGCCTGTTCGGTTTGTTCCTCCGCATCACCTGTTAATATGAACGAAGTCTCTCCATACTTGAATACTGCTGAAATAGACCCTTCATGAACGTCACCTGTCAGACTGTCAGGATTAATGATCGTAATTTCCAAAGGCCCTACGTCAAAAATATCGCCTGTCCGTGGTTCATAATAGTCCGCATCACTCTCTTCAATCGCATCCATGACACGCTGGAATGTTTGTGAAGTTGTCGTATCCCCTGACATCCAAACTTCAGAGACATCAAACTCATTAATAATCGTATCCATCTGTCCTATATGATCCGCGTGGGGATGCGATCCAATCATAATATCAATACTGGAAATCCCCTGGTCATTAAGATAGTTTGCGACGTCATTTCTGTTCCAGTTTCCGGTATCAAACAGAACTTTATACCGTTCCCCTTCGTAGGAATACTTAAATAAAGTCGCGTCAGCTTGTCCCACATCTATAAAATGAACGGCTAACTCCTCAAGTTCTGTGAATTCTTCTGATTCTTCGGTATTGTTGTTGTCATTTTCAGAAGGATTGTTGTTTCCACTTTCACTGTCGTTCTCTGCTGAATTCGTCTCGTTCGTCTCTTCGTTAGTTTCTTCGTTCTCATCAGCTGCCTCGTTAGTTTCAGATGCGGATTCTTCCGCCTCCTCTTCATTCTCTTCCGCTTCATTTACCGCATTATTTTCAGCTTCGTTGTTATTTGCAGCCTCATTTCCGGTGGTGTTTTCTTCGTTAAGTGCCTCCTCCGGCTCATTATTATTTTCTGCCTCAAAGTTACTTTCATTCTGCTCGTCAGGCACGTCCTGGTTTGCCTGTTCCTCATTCTCCGCGCAGGCTGTGAAGGTTACCAGAGTGATCACACTCAGCACCATCATCATTAGTCTGTTTCTCATTTAAAAAACCCCTTTTTATCTCTCATCATCTTAGTAAACTGCCGCTACCTCATGACCTCACAGCCTATTTAATTGCTTAAAAAAAGTATATCAAATGGTGGAATAGAGTTATACTTCGAGGTTCCTATTACAGAGTCCTTTCAGGATTTTATAATAAGGATGGTTTTTTTGTGTTATCGGGGGGGATGGAGTTTTGCAGGCCGAGCGATGAAGTTTTTGTCGAAATTTGTTATATGGTAGAGTGTCGTTTTTATACGGTAGAGTTAAGCAGTTATACGGTAGAGTCACACGATTATACGGTAGAGTTAAGCGGTTATACGGTAGAGCCACACCGTTATACGGCAAAGTTTCGTTTTTAACCTATCAAAAAAGCTTGCTGTGCAAGCAAGCTTTCAGTTTCTCATCTTCAGTATGAACATAAAAAGGGCTGTTAGGTTTATCACTCCAAAGATGATGACCAGCAACGCGAAAGAATTGACTATTAGGTTAGCCGCTCCCCCTACGGCTAAAGCAATTCCACTGTACAGCAGGATCGTGGCTAATTTAGGTTCTTTCTTTTGAATGGTTTTATTAAGACCTGCAGCTATCCATACGACTGCGACGACGATATAGAGTACATTCATCCAACTCACTGACTTCGGCCTCCCTGTAGCTTTAAAATGTATTTGTAAATTATCAGCTACTCTATCTTACACTAGATCGGCATACTTGAAAAAACTTTCGCTTTCTTAACGAGGCCCTCCCCTAAATAAACACATTCATTAAATGAATTCACTCGATGAAACCGTTATCTTGCAACTAAAAAAGCAAGGGACGGTTCATCCCTTGCTTCCCATAACTCTATTTATTTCAAAAATTCATGATCATCAATCGTTCTTACGACTGTCATGCTTTCCAGCCAACGGGAAGTCGCAATGTCCGGGTTCCAGAAGAACAACGCATCGTCTACGAGATTTGTTCCTTCCACAGCATCCTGCACGGCTTCCTTCGTTTTTGAACTAGGATTGTTGTTAATGGCTCCATTAGCCACTGGTGAAAACTGACGATTCTGCATAATGACGTCACGGACAGTGTCCGGGAAGTCGTCGCTGTCAACACGGTTAAAGACTACTTCCGCAACAGCTACCTTGCCTTCGTAATCCTGGCCGCGTGTTTCAGCGTGGACAAGACGTTCCAGCAAGTCACGTTCACTGGCGCTTAATTCTATTCTGTCCGCGCTCCCATTATCGGTGTTATCGGGGTTTCCGACAAGGTTAATAGATTCACCAGTCACAATTAAATCCCCTTCGATATCCGGGTTAAAGCTGTAAAGGTCGTCCAATTCCACCCCGTAACGTTTGCCAATATAGCTTAATGTATCCCCTTCGCTGACTTTGTAAGTGTCAAACGGAGGTGAATCAAAGTACTCGTAATTTGCCTGTGCGGCGTTTCCCGCTGTAAAAACAAAGATTCCTGCTAATAATCCACTTGCTAACTTTTTCAAAATCATTCAAACCTTTCTTTCTTTAAAATATTAATCTGTGAATAACTGTGTCCACGTATTTTCATAGTGTCCAACGCCAATTTTTGAGAAATTGGCATTAAGGATATTCTCACGGTGTCCCTGGGAATTCATCCAAGCATTTACGACCGCTTCTGGGGAACGCTGTCCTCGGGCAATATTCTCCCCTGCAGTCCGGTACTGAACACCGTATGTATTCAGCATGTCGAACGGTGAACCGTAAGTCGGGCTCGTATGGCTAAAGTAGTTGTTGTCCACCATATCTTTTGACTTAGCCTGTGCAACGTTCCGAACTTCGGGACTGTGCTCCAATGGATCCAATCCGCGGCTCGTACGCTCCTCATTCACAAGCCGGACCACTTCTGCCTCATAACTGTCTTCAGCCGGCTCCGCCGGTTCAGTCTGGTTGCTGTCGCTTTCTATCAGTTGGATTCTTGACCCCACTTGCATGTTATACGGGTCAACATCCGAATTAATTCGTTGAAGCTCACGGAAGTCCAAGCCGTAACGCTGGGCAATATAGAAAAAGCTGTCACCCTGGCTGACCTTGTAAGTTTCAAACGGCGGCTCATCAAAATACTCGTAGGCACCTGCCGGCCCTGCAAAAATACCAAGCGCTACCGTAACGGATAAAAGCGCTCCAAGAAATTTTTTCATAAAAAAAGACCTTCCTTTCTTCCATAAGAATAAAATCTTTTTACAGTTACATACGGTAACGCAGGCAAAAACGGAAATAAACCTGTAATTTATTCCAATGAAGCGGGCGGGATGGGTGAAAACACAATAAGTATGCTCTCTGTCTCAGTTCCATATCAAATATGTAATAATCTATTAATTACTCCCCTTAACCAAAAAATGTTATTCGGCTTCACTACTCCCTTTAGTCTTTCCATAACTTACCTGTGTCGAATGCTGGAGGTCGTGTTTTCCTGACTAAAGCCTGTGGCTATTGGCTTTCCTGTCGACTTTAATTTTTATAATAATCTTAATATTCTAAAAAAATGTTGAATTGGGATACAATGTTTCATAAAATGAGACCTACATTCACTCAACTGGGATACAATGTGTCTCTGTTGCTAAAAGACAAATCCTTGAAAGGAGGACACAAATGAAAAAAGTTGAGACTTTGTCCATTCGTGAAACTGTATTTAAACAATTGCGAGCTATGATTCTAAATAATGAACTAAACCCAGGTGATAAACTTAGCGAAGCTGAATTAGCCGAACAGCTTGGGGTGAGCCGTACTCCTGTGCGGGAAGCATTGCACAAATTAGAGTTGGAAGATCTGATTGTCATTAAACCGAGGAAATACTGCCTTGTTAAAGGGATCACGTCCGAATCAATTAATGAGATTAATTTAATTCGCTCGCAATTAGAACCCGTCGCAGCGAGGTGCTCTGTCGATTATTTAACTGATGAGGATCTCAAATATATTGGTGAGTTGCTTGATGAGGCAATTAATCATTTTGAGTCAAATGATGTCGACAGTTTAAGTAAAGCCCATGATGAGTTTCATTCGTTGATTATTAAGGCTTCAAATTTAAAACGTACAATAAAAATATTAGAAAATCTCCACGATTATATTTATTCTTTCAGATATTCTTTTATGGCTCGTCCGGATTTAGTTCAAAGGTCGATTTACGAGCACCACGATATTTATGAAGCACTTAAAGAACGCGATAAGGACAAAGTGGAAAGGTTATTCAGAAATCACCTTGAAGGCGTCTTAGAATATGAAAATGTTGTGCTGGAAGATATGAAGGCTACTCGTTTCAGTTCCAAGAATAGAAAGGAGTTATCATAATCATGACATTCCACAAAAAATTAGTAATGTCTATTTTCCTCCCGTCACTTGCTGTGTTAGCTATTGGGTGTAATTCTGAGCAGGAAGGTTCCGCAAATAATCCAGACGAGAACAATTCAGGCAATCAACCTGATCCGGTATCATTAAGTTTTGCTTATGAGCTGCCCACTGACCACCCATGGGGCATCGGAGCGGAAGAATTTAAAGTAATCGTTGAGGAACAAACAAACGGTGAGGTGGAAATAGAAATTCATGGCGGAGGTGCCCTAGGCGGTTCTGGCGGTGAAATTCAGGAAGGCGTGGAAGTAGGGACGATTGATATCGGAATTTCCTCTACCCCGTTAGCTCAAATCAATCCTTATGTTGAGATTTTTTCACTGCCGTATATTTTTACTGACAGAGAAAATGCCTGGGAAGTTTTAGACGGAGAAATAGGCGAAAACGTTGGAGAACATTTACTCGATAATAATCTCATGCATCTCGCATATTGGGAAGACGGGTTCAGACAGGTTACAAATAATAGTCACCAGATTACGTCACCTGAAGATTTCGAAGGATTAAGTATCCGAGTCCCTGAAAGTACAGTTAGAATCCAGACATTTGAGGCATTAGGGGCGAACCCTTTACCTATGTCCTTCTCAGAAGTATTTACAGCATTGCAGCAAGGAGCGATTGACGGCCAGGAAAACCCGCTTTCAGTAGTAGAAAGTTCTTCTTTCTATGATGTACAGGATTACCTGACGATCACTAATCACGTTTACTCCCCTGCCTCTTTATTTATTAATAATGACAAATGGGAGGGTTTAACAGAGGAACAACAAACCATTATTCTGGAAGCGGCAGAAGCGGGTCGTGATATAAACAGGGAGCTCAACGCGGAACAAGATAATGCTCTTATTTCAGAATTCGAAGAAAAAGGTATGGATGTGTTTGAAATTGAAGATATCGTTCCATTCCAGGAAGCTACAAAATCTGTATGGGAGACCGTTACAGAAGAGCTAGGTGAAGAAGGCCAGCAAATTATTGATGATATCCTTGCTACCCAGTAACTCAGCCATTTTATAAGGGTGATTTGAATGAAAATGATTCACCGCTCACTATTTCTAATTATTAAATATTCCAATAATGCCGTTCTATTCAGTATGTTCACCATTCTTTTAATACAGGTCATTTTCAGGAGGGTTCTCAGCAACCCTCTTCCCTGGCCTGAAGAGATGGCTATCTTAAGTATGATTTGGATTACTTTTCTGGGCGCTTACCAATGTACTGCTGAAAACAGCCATTTAAAAATGTCTTTTTTAGAAGATAAAATACCTTCTATGTGGAAGCCTTTGTTGCTAATATTCTCTAAAAGTATTGTGATATGGTTCCTTTTCATGACCAATATATGGGCATATCCTTTCATTCAATCGGCCGGCAAAACGACGATGCCAATTACCGGCTTGCCCATGTGGGTTCCATACGGCATGATATGGCTTGCCTTTATTCTCATGTTTGTTGAAGTAATTTTGCAACTTATCACAGAGATTAACAAGGCTATTCAGAATTTTAAAGAAAGAAAAGCAGGACATAAGTTCGGGAAGGAGGGAGAATAATGACTGCAGCGTTGATGCTGGCTGTTATTTTACTGATGCTTGCCTTGGGTGTTCCTATTGCGTTCGCTCTTGGTGTCACAGCATTAGCCTTCTTATTAATCCTGACTGATTTACCGATGAGCCTCCTTGTCCAGCAGCTTTATCAGGGGACCAACAGCTTTCCTTTGTTGGCCATACCTCTTTTTATATTAGCTGGCTCTTTAATGAACTGTAGCGGTATGTCCCACCGTTTAATTAATTTTGCTTTATCTATTGTTGGGATGTTTAAAGGGGGATTAGCCTTTGTAAACGTTCTTGCTTCTGTCTTTTTTGGAGCAATAACGGGTACCGCAGCAGCTGCCAGTGCGGCAGTTGGCCAAATTATGATACCGGCTATGAATAAAAAAGGTTATGCGCCCGGATTTTCAGCAGCTACGACGTCCGCAGGGTCTTCTCTAGGTATTTTAATTCCCCCAAGTGTTCCTATGATCCTGTATGGTTCAATTTCAGGCATTTCAGTAGCCAGTCTTTTTTTAACAGGTATTCCTATAGGGTTAATGATTGCATTTGGGTATCTGATGGTCGCCTATCTCGTTTCATTAAAAAATGATTATGGATTTGAGGAGAAGGCGTTCAGCTGGCATTATCTTTACAAGACTTTTATTGATGCCATACCCGCTCTTCTCGTTCCCGGAGTGATCCTGGGAGGAATTATGACAGGGGTGGTGACGCCTACAGAATCAGCTGCTTTAGCGGTATTATGCGGTTTATTTGCCGGAGCCATTTACAAAGAACTGTCATGGAAAAACTTAATTAAGGCTCTTGAAGACAGTGTACGTAATACGGCGCTCGTCATGTTTATTGTAGCTACCGCGACCATCTTAGGATTTTCTTTTTCTTCCTTAGGAATTGGCCGGCAAATGATGGAGCCGTTCATGGCTTATTCGGACAATCCTATTATGATCATGCTTATGGCCAGTCTGATTTTGTTTATTGGTGGATTAATTTTTGATGGTACAGTCATGGTTGTTGTATTAGTACCATTATTTCTTCCTTTAGTCCAGATGACCAATATAGATCCATTACAGTTCGCTATGGTCGTTATTATAGTCTGGGGAATTGGCCAGCAGACTCCTCCGGTAGCGAGTGGCTTATACATTACTACAGCTATTGCGAAAGTAAGCATGTTTGAAGCAAGCAAATATAACATCTGGTATATCACTGTATTAATTATTGCACTTTTTGGGATGATTTTTTATCCGGATATTATGCTTTACTTCCCTCGACTCTTAATCCAATAACTGTGTTTAAAAACAAAAGGAGAGATTTTTATGATTTTTAATCAAATGATCCAGACAATTGAAACGCACACTTACGGTGAACCTACCCGAATTATTAATGGCGGGTTGTTAAAACTCAAGGGCGAGACTGTCGCTGAACAACGCGACTATATGGCAGAGAATTACGATTGGCTGCGAAGGTCTTTAATACAGGAACCAAGAGGTCACCGGGACATGTTTGGTGCGCTGTTACTGCCTCCCACACGAGAAGGAATCGACTTTGGTGTCATATTTATGGATAATACTAACTTTCTTAATATGTGCGGGCATGCCACGATCGGAGTCGCAACAGCCATTGTAGAAATGGGGTTTGTAGAGGCAGTCGAACCGGAAACAAAGCTGGTTCTTGAAACACCTGCGGGCCTTGTTTATCCGGTTTGTAAGATTGAAAATAACCGTGTCAGTTCAGTCAGGTTTGAAAATGTGCCAGGTTTTCTTGAGCAAAGAGACGTAAAGCTTAATGTGGACGGTATTGGAGAAATCACTACAGATATCAGCTTTGGAGGAAACTATTTTGCCTGGGTGGATGTGGAACAATTAGATGTAGAAATTGATGTTGCAAATGGAACGAAGCTCAAAAAATATGCCGCCCTTATTAAAGAGGAAGTTAATAAGCAGCTGACTGTCCAGCACCCGACGAAACCGTATATTAACAAAGTGGATATTGTCACCTTCTACGGGAAACCCACTCTTCTTGAAGCGACTTATAAAAACGTCCACGTTTTCAGTGACAGACAGGCAGACCGATCCCCTGGCGGCACCGGTACGACAGCTATGGTTTCCAGAATGGTCGGAAGAGGAGAGTTAGATATAGGAGAAGAAGTCGTTTGTGAAGGCTTCGTAGGAGGCACATTTACCGGAAAAGCGCTTAACAGAGTAAAACTTGGAGACGTCGATGCTGTGGCAACCGAGGTGACGGGAACAGCATTCGTTACCGGCTTCCAAAATATTTTAATTGATCCAAACGATCCATTCAAGCATGGATTTAAGGTTGATTAATTAAAGTTTTAAAGTCCTTTTAGGGACAAGGTAAGTTTTCCAGAAACATCCTTTAACTACAGGGATGTTTCTGTTTTTGTTCGATTAAGAAAAAGATGTCAAAATCCTTTCCAAACCATCAAAAGAAGCGGAAATATGACTCTCCGCTTCCTTCGATTACTGTATACCCTCTTTTACTGGTCTATCCTCACTGATTCCCGCTTGATCAGTTCCGTATCAAAGGTGTAATGCTCATTGACCTGGTCGCCTTCAAGCACTCGGAATATAACATGTGCGGCGAGCTTTCCTATTTCATATTTCGGCTGCCGCATTGTTGTGAGAGGCGGCGTCAAATACGGTGTGAGCTGGATATCGTCAAACCCTATAATAGATATATCCTCAGGCACACGGATATTGTGTTCTTTTAAAGCTTCAAGGCCGCCGATCGCCATTTCATCATTAGCATAGAACACGGCTTCCGGAATGTCGCCCTGGTGAACCAGCATTTTTGTCGCCTGGTAACCGCCCTCCTGGGTAAACTTCCCGTTAATAATCCATTTCGATAGAGGGGTTATTCCATGGGCCTCAAGGGCTTCCTTATAGCCTGCCACCCGATCCTGGCTGTCCGCAGAATTTGATGGTCCGCTAATCAGTCCAACCGACTTTTTGCCGCTCTGGATCAGATAATCAGTGGCATGATAACCGCCTTTACGGTTATTTACGTTAATACTGATAATATTCGGATCACCGGACAAATGCCGGTCAAGTACGATGATCGGGAAACCTTCGCGAGCTGATTCACGTATAAACTCGCTATTAATATTGTGCGCAAGTAAAATTACGCCGTCTGTCCGTGTTTCCCTTAAGAATTTAGCAGCAGTGGAACTTTCATCTCCGTGAGAACCGCATACGATCAAGTCATACTCTTTCTCAAGCGCCAGCTCCTGCACACCCCGGATTAACTCTGAATAGAAAGGACCTGACAGGTCGCTTAAAATCAAGGCGATCGTTTTTGTTTTACTCTTTTTTAAATCCATCGCCAGTCCGTTTTTCCGGTAATTCAGCTCTTTAGCTGCTAGTAATACTTTTTCCCTAGTTGTGCCTTTAATTTTACTGCTTCCGCTTAAAGCGTAAGAGGCGGTGGATACCGCTACCCCGGCTCTTTTAGCAACATCTTTAATAGTAGGCATGGATTCACCCCCTCTTTTTCAAGCTGTGTATTTTAGTATTTCCCAAATGATTGTTATTAGAAAAAAAGTAAATGAAAATCTGCGGACCGGTGGGGATTTAAATTCTGACCCGCCAACTGATAACTTCCGCATTCTGCTCTTACTCCTAATTTACTACATATAAAGATCGATTTCATTTATTTCAGTTGAATCAATCCATCTTTTATTAATCTTCAATCCAGCTGGCCGGTAGCGGTTAAATGTGTGTTCGGAAGGAACGTCTGTCCCATTCACTTTCACACGCGGCGCTGGTTCACCTGAAAAGTGATAAATGACTGTTACAGGATGTCCGTCAACCGAAAAGTTGAAATTCAGTCCATCCAAGTGTTCAGGCAGTGATGGATCAAGAATCAGTTTATCCCCTTCATCTCGGATACCAAGCACATGTGAGATAAGCTGGTTCATATAAATTCCCGGGCCGCTTGAATAAATGCGCCAGCCGCCTTTCACCTTAACTTTGCCTTCTTTCAGCAAATGAAAATTCTCTGCTGCATCATACCGCGTATTGAACTTCCCGTCTGAACTGCTGAAATAGGCATTGCTCTGGCGTAAGTCAGCGTTCGGCACCGATTCGTAAATCCCTACCGGGTTGATAGCTTTCAGACCGGCCCAGGCATCGTTGGCTTTCCCTATTTTAGCCATGGCTTCGATAAAGCGGATATGGGCGTGGACGTACTGAAGGCCTATCTCCCGGCCAAAATTTGCTGCTTGCTCAGCCCGTTTGAAGTGTTTGCTGACCCCGCCTTCATATTGGGCAGGCTGATTCATAAGACGCACACCATCCGGGAAAAACAGGTAATCTTTAATCAGCTTATAATGGTCTTTTACTTCCCCTTCATTAAACAACTCGCTGATCATGCTGCGGATCATTGGAAGAAGACGGTAATCAATCCCCGTTTTGCTGTCCGTTGGATGAAGCATTTTCTCAGGCTGGGCCTTATCTTCCAAGTATAAAAATCCCGGGATGACCTGATGATCCCTTATATAGGCCTGATAATCTTTTTCTATTCCCGCGGCAAGTTCAGCCAATTCGTCCGCTTTCTCAGGTGCGGGCGCCTTAATATTCCCTGCAAGCTGGGTCAGCACCTGGAACGTTAACGCAACCGTCCAGCTGCTCACCATGTACTGCTTCAGTTCCTGATTTGCCGGCTGCAGCGTATCATCCCAGTCTCCGTCACCGTAAGAAGACAAAAAGGTATCATGCAGAAAATGCCCTTTAATATAGTCAATCTGTTTGGTCATATGGCCTAGAAGAGTGTCCTTCCCATCGGTAAACTCCTTGCTTTCCCTGTTCGTGTAGGGCAATTCTTCATTTAAAAATTCCTTGTCTCCCGTTTTTTCCAAGTAATCAGCAAGCAGTTTAAGAGGCCAGACAACAATATCCCCGTGGCTTTCTTCCTGCTGGATGCGGGAATACTCGTCGAACATAAACCATTGGGGCCAGTTGCCTGTATCTTTATACTGATGAGAGTAAACGACCCTTAAGATATCTTTCACCTGGTCATATTTCTGCATGGCGAGGAAATATTCGGCAGGTCCCTGGCACACATCCCGTGTTCCCCAGGCTGCTGCGCCGTACTGCTCGAGTCCGTGCGGAACGGAATAATGGACGAGCATGTTATGCGTATACCACCAGGCAAGTGTATTCAGCCTTTCAAGTTCATGGGATGTAGAGCCGTTCATTTCAAGCTTAAATCCATTCATCAGATTTTTGATAAACTGCCGGTAGGCCTCTTTTTCATGAGAGAAATCCTTAAATGTATCAGGTGGAAACTCACCGCTCAAACTGCCGCTTATCACCATTTTCCAGGACGCTGTTTTGTCCGTTTCATGCACAATTAATGAAGCTGTTTCATGATCCGAATTTTCAGTTAATGCCGTTTCATCTTTCATCTGCGTGTCCGTACCGTCAAAGGTGAGTTTGAAAGCAAGTTCCGGGAAGACGCTGCTGCTCACAGCATTTTCATCTGCTGAGAAAATGTATGAGCCTTCTTTTTCTTGCACGAAGAAAGGTTGTTCGTATTCATGGTTTTCCATTGACACCTGATTTGTTACAAGAAAACGGTAAGCCTGCTTATTCTCTGATTCCACTTCCAGTTGGATAACCGGGTCGTCTGTCACCGTATAATTTGTCACGATGATCAGGTCATCTTCTGTTTTGTAATACCAGCGGACATAATTAAAGCCCATTTCAAATAACGACGGGACGGCAAGAAGCTGATACTTCCCCTCTTTTTCAATATAAATCCGCTGCCCGGAAGTTTTGGGGATATTTAACGGGTTCCGGGCGTTCGTTGTCATCTTGTTAAAGGACGTATTGTCCAGTGCCACCTGGGAATTGAAGATGCCATACATATAAGAGGTGGTAGTCATGACCTGCTGGTCCAGCCGGTCATTGTTCCCGGTCATTAAAATATGGCCGTGCGGACGTTCCATTCTCAGCTCTTTTTCGGGCAGCACTACGTGTTCGTAAGTGTCTGTGAAAAATGAGGCCAGTTTCCCGTCAGCTTTTTCCTCAAATATTTTTTGTGGAAAAAGGCTGTCCAGATCTTCTTCAGTGAGAGGAACCGTCTCTAACAGCCCTCCAGTAAATGATTTAAAAGGTCCTTTCTCGTTAGTGACAGGGGAAAGAGCTTGGTTTTTCACACGGTTCCATGCCTCTTCTGCCTCATCCTGGAATTCCAGCTCCTTAACAGGCCCAGGGTGGTTTTCTTTAAAAAGCCCGTAAAAAACGATTTCCTTGCTGCCGTTAAGTTGGAAAGAATAGGACTGGAGCGCAGTATAGGCAAATTCATACTGATAATTCATATTCGGGAAGGACGACCGGTTTAACAACTCCGGCTTATTGGTCTGCTTATATGAGAGCCCGAAGAATTGAAAACCGTCCGTACTATAACCCTTGGCACCTCCAAGGCATCCCTGCTGTATATAAGGGTTGCTGCCTGACTGTGGAAGATTCTGCCTACTTGTTACTACAAAGCCTTTTTCCTCACTTAGAAAAGGTTTGTGATCGATGTACTGGGAAGCGTAGGCTTCATTATTTCGGACCATTCCAGGCTCTCCAAGCCCAAGATCTTGGCCGTACACAATATCCACTTCAGTTCTTTCACCCTCTAATTCCACTTTCCAGAACCAGATGCCGGAAGGATCGGGGGAAAATGTCACGCGATAGGCGACATTTTCAAAGGTCCCTTTCCACTGCACAGAATCAGCAGCAAAATGGACAGTGCCGGCGGATTTCACTCCTACCAAAGGGCACCACTTAATTGTGCCTTCATTGTGAATACGCAAGAAAATATTATTTAAGGAACCGTCAATAACATTGCCATTCCATTGATTGATCATGCATCTCTGCGAACGGATCTCAAAAATATCACCGGTATTTAAAAAGGTAAATGTCAAATCCCCAGAAAGGATATCATGTTTATAAATAGGATGTGTCTCTTTTTTCACCTGTATCTCTCCTCGCCGTTTGTTTCAGACAGATCTAATAATTTCATCTATTCGTAAGTAAACCGGAGTTGTTCCGTATTGCGGCTATCAGGTCCGACACTTACTGTAAAATCGCCGGGATCGGCCCGGTAAGACAAGTCGCTGTGATGGTACTTTAAATCCTCCTCATTAATCTTAAAGACCACTTTCCGGGTTTCTCCAGGCTCAAGGTAAATTTTCCTGAAATCTTTCAATTCTTTCACGGGACGAATCACTTCGCCCACAAGATCCCGAAGGTACAGCTGAACTGTTTCTTCACCGGCTGTTGCTCCGCTGTTAGTCACTTCTACTGATACGTCAATAGACTCCCCGGCCGGTAATCTGTCTGATGACTGATGAAGCTCTGAATAGTCAAATGACGTGTAGCTCAGTCCAAACCCGAACGGGAACATGGCCTCGTTTGGAGCATCCAGATATTTTGATGCGTAACGGTCTGATGGGTCGAGCTCATCTTTCGGCCTGCCTGTGTTAAATGAATTATAGTAAACAGGCACCTGTCCTACGTTATGAGGAAAGGACATCGTTAGTTTTCCTGACGGGTTTTTATCACCGAACAGCAGGTCAGCAACCGCATTGCCTCCTTCAGAGCCCGGATACCACACTTCCAGCAAAGCATCGGATTCCTCGATGACACCGTGCAGGTCAAGCGGCCGTCCGTTAAATAAGAGGGTCACTACCGGTTTACCTGTCTTCCGTAATTCCTTCACCAGTTTCAACTGCGCGTGAGGCAATTGAATATTCGTCCGGCTGCCTGCTTCCCCGCTCATATCTGAATGCTCCCCAAGCGCCAATACGATCACATCGGATTGTTCAACTGCCTTAACAGCTTTCTCAATTTGCTTCGTTGTCACCGATTCAATGTGGCTGCCTGTTTCAACGGTAAGCCTCACACCCTTTTTCGATGCGATGCCTGTTTTCACTGACACGACGTCATTTTCAGGCCCAAAAATTGACCACGGTCCCATTAGGTCTCTGCTTTCGGCAAAAGGACCGATTAAAGCCACCTTCTGTTCGGTACTGAGAGGAAGAACATCTTCATTTTTCAGCAGGACGCATGACTTTGCCGCAGTCTCGCGGGCTGCCACCCGGTGCTCCTCTGACAAGATCACTTTTTGTTCGAGCTCTCTATTTGCGCCCCGATAAGGATTTTCAAAGAGTCCTAATTTATTTTTCAACTTAAGGATTCGCAAAACAGCTTCATCCAACAATTTCTCAGACACTTTATTTTCTTCAACCAGGTTTTTCAGATGCTGAATATAACAAGGGGTCATCATCTCAATGTCGACACCTGCTTTCAGAGATTTCAAAGCTGCTTCCCGGTTATCAGCCGCCACCCCATGGGGGATCGCTTCCATAACAGCCCCCCAGTCAGAAATTAGTACACCATCAAATCCCAGCTCACCTCTTAGCAGGTCTCTCATAAGCCGCCTATTGCTTGTGGCCGGAATCCCGTCTACCGTATTAAACGCCGTCATCACCATTTCGACCCCTTCATCTAAAGCTGCTTCATAAGCCGGCAAATAGTATTCTCTAAGCTGACGTTCCGACATATCAACGGTGTTATAATCCCTGCCTCCTTCAGGTGCGCCATAGGCCGCAAAATGCTTCACACATGCTGCGATTTTTGACGTGTTACCCGCCAGATCCTCTCCCTGGTAGCCACGGACAAATGCCCGGGCAAACTTCCCGTTTAAATATGGATCTTCGCCAGTTGTTTCAACCACTCTTCCCCAGCGAGGATCGCGGACAAGATCAACCATCGGTGAAAAAGTGACATGAAGCCCCGCTGCTGCAGCCTCTTTTGCCGCTATGTGAGCACTTTCCTCTGCAGCCTCAAGATCCCATGAGCAGCCCAACGCAAGAGGGACCGGGAAGACTGTTTTATAGCCGTGAATCACATCGGCCATAAATAAAAGCGGGATGCCCAGGCGGTTCCGTTCCAGGTAGTCTTTCTGGATTGAGCGGAGATCGTCCGCTCCTGCTGCCCCAAGAACGGACCCGCTGCCGCTCATATCTTCATCAGCCACTTCAAAGCTGGAAAATGGTCCGGTGATTTTATCCTGTCCGCTGTCTTTATGAATAAAAGAAGAAACGACCTGAGACATCTGGTCAGCTTTCTCTTCGATTGTCATTTTCTGGACTAATTCTTTTAACTCTGTATCGTACATACATTTTGCCTCCTGATTATGCGAACTGACATTTCCTTACTTAATTCCGGTCGTATTAAACCCTTCTACAATATATCTCTGTACGAATATGAAAAGGATTAGTACAGGAATAACCATCACTGTAGCCC
Organism: Salipaludibacillus sp. CUR1; assembly: GCF_021028955.1. Lineage (GTDB taxonomy): Bacteria > Bacillota > Bacilli > Bacillales > Salisediminibacteriaceae > Salipaludibacillus. Next base: position 89,201 of record NZ_JAIWPE010000053.1, on the reverse strand, counting down.
CGGCCATTTGAAGGGCGAAGCTGCTTGAATGCTGCCCCTGTAATAGAGCAAGTCCTACGGATAGTGTATACAAGGCCTGGTCATTGGCCACAATTAACGGCCAAAGGAAACTGTTCCAGGCACCTACAAATGTAAGAATCGCCTGTACCGCCAGGACAGGTTTGGACAGTGGAATGATAATCTGGAAAAAAATACGAAACTCCTTCGCCCCGTCAATCCGGGCTGATTCAATTAAATCGTTAGGAATAGTAGTCATAAACTGACGGATCAGAAAAATGTTAAAAGCGGCAATTAAGCCCGGCAAAATAATACCTGACATTGTGTTCGTAAGACCCATCTGATTCAGAAGCAGATAAACAGGAATCATTGAGACCTGGGCCGGAATCATCATGGTCGCGAGCACAGCGATGAACACCGCTTCTTTCCCTTTAAACTGGAACTTAGCGAATCCATAACCTGCCATCGTATTAAAGAGAAGACCGAGCATCGCAAACAGAACAATTATGAGTGTGTTTGTAAAATAGGTGCCGAAGTTCAAATTCTGAAAGAGATTGATATAGTGCTCAAAAGTGAACTCCTGCGGCCAAAATGTCGGAGGCATGGTCCGTGCTTCCCTCTCTGATTTAAAAGAACTCAAGATCATCCAGATAAACGGGATAGACACAATAAATCCGCCTATTAGTAAAGCTGATGTTATTAACAGTTTTTCAAATCTGTTTTTCACAAGTGTTCACCTCAATTCTCTTTCGATTTGTTAAATGTAAACTGAATTAGTGTAGCTACGATAATAAATATAAATAATATGAGCGAAGCTGCGGCTGCATAGCCAAACTCGTTGTACTGGAAACCTCTTTCATAGATAAAGAGGGCCATAGACATAGTCCCATCGAGTGGTCCCCCTCCTGTCATGACAAACGGCTCCTCGAAGAATTGCAGCCAGCCGATCAACGTGGTCACAGTGACGAAAAAAGTGGCGTAACTTAAAGACGGAATGGTGATATACCTTAGTTTCTGTAATTTATTGGCCCCGTCTATATCAGCTGCTTCATAGAAAGACCGCGGAATGGACTGCAGGGCAGCAAGGTAGATCAGCATATTAATTCCGATTCCTTTCCAGACTGCAAGAATAATAAGCGAGATTTTTGCCATGAACGGGTGTTCGAGCCACGGGACATTCTGTAAACCGAGTGAATTTAAAATGAAATTAAACAGTCCTACATCCATGTTGTACAAAAATCCCCATACGACAGCAATTGCGACAATGTTTGTAATGGAAGGCACGTAAAACAGGACTCTGAAAAATGAGAAAAGTTTGTTTGACATATAATTTAGCATGAGAGCAACGCTAAGCGAGCAGACAATGACTAAAGGAACGCCTATAGAAACGTAAACGAGTGTATTAAAGATTGACCGGTGAAACAGCGGGTCCTGGAAAAGAGCGATAAAATTCTCGAAAGCGACGAATTCGATCATATCCCAGTTGCCAAGGCCTATGAGGTCAATATCAGTAAAACTGATCAAAAGGCTTACCAGAATAGGAAGCAATGAAAACATGATCAGCAGCAAGACTGCAGGACCGATAAACAGCCACGGTGTGAGGGCGTTTTTATGATTCACGTACCTTTCCTCCTTACATAAAGAGATCTGAGATAAGAGAGAGAGAAAGGCTGCTTATGAACCTTTCTCTCTAAACTTAACGTTATTTATTAGTCGAGGCGGTTGGCAGCCTGCTGCTGGAAGTTATCCAGTTCTTCATCTAGGTCCGCTCCGCCGCGGTTAATACGTTCAAGGGAAGACAGCAGATCCTGAGCGATATTTTCCCACTGGCTCAGTACCGGCGGTGCTACCGCTTCTTCAAGCTGGTCACCGAATACTGCAAGTTTTTCATCCTCCTGCAGTTCTTCATCGTCCCAAGCGGATTGTCGCGCAGGGAGCGTATTCGTCTCCTTGAACCATTCAATTTGGGTCTCCGGCTCTGACATATATGAAATAAATTCCAGCGCTTCTTCTGGATTTTCTGTTTCAGCAAATACGCTGAGGTGAGATCCGCCAATGGCTGACGCATTTTTTTCACTGCCAGGGAACATAGCTACATCCCAGTCGCCGTCAATGTCAGGAGCCTCGTTTCGGATAATGTTGATCATCCAAGGACCGCTCGTAAACATCGGCTTGGAGCCTTCTTCAAATCCCTGTTCAATCGGCACCCCTTCTGTTTCCTGGACCAATCCTTCAGCAAAATATGTGTGGTAATAATCCATCGCTTCCCTGAATGCCGGATCAGCGAAGTTTTCTTCAGCTTCCTCTTCATTAAACTCCCAGCCGTTTTGCCATGCAAAAATAGGAGGCACAAGCTGATCGTTCTGGTCAATATCAAAACCGTACATCCCATCGCCGCGGTCAGCTAACTCGCGGGATACTTCAAGCATCTCTTCCCAATTTTGGGGCGGCTCTTCGTAACCGTGTTCTTCAAGAATATCGGTGCGGTAAAATAAGACACGCGTATCAACATACCAAGGCACACCGTATATGGCATCATTATAGTAGGTAGTATCTAAAGCACCTTCAAAGAAATCGTCATTATTAATCATGTCATAGTCATCTTTATAGTCGGATAAGTCAAGAAACGCTCCTGCTCCTGCAAATTCAGCAACCCACGTCGTTCCAAGCTGGAGAACATCCGGCCCGTCACCTGATGCAACCGCTGTAAGCAAACTGTCATGCGCATTATCCCATGGGATCGCCTGGACATTTACTTCAATATTCTCATGTTCATTCTCGAAGCTTTCTACAAATGAACCGAGCGCATTACCTTCTTCACCCATCGCCCACACACTTAATGTGGTGGTCTCTCCGTTATTCCCGCCGTTGCTTTCTTCCCCATTGCCTCCATCAGCAGCATTGTTGTCATTTCCGCAGCCTGCGGCAACAATAAGCGATACACCGGCAGCCATCGACAAACCTTTTTTAAATTTCATCATTATCCTCCTCATTGGTGAAACGTTTCAATTTGATGCTAAAAATTTTTAATTAAAATTATAAATCCATTGAGTGAAACGTTTCTATTTCTGTCTACTATGATAAGTGAATACGCTTTCAAAAGTCAATGGCATTTTTAATAGTTTTTAAATAGTTCACTTTTTTATGGGAGATACTCCTTATCTTCGAACTGCACCTTACTTTTTAAAATGACTATTTGTTGTCATTTACTGCTCCCTTCCCTTATGTCCTGTCGTTCAGGTTATCATAATCCATCAGGAGGGTAGAATGATGAATATGATGGTTCTGGGATGAGAGAGGAACGACAAAGAAACACCTACGACATTTTGCTGAAAGTACCCAGTCGCAGGTGTTATTTGTTAGAAAAACACCCCCATTATTTTAAGAAAAAGTTCTCTTAATCACACGGTGATTCGTCATTTTAAAAGTTATTTTTTCTCCATGACAGCAAAATAGTTGTCTTCATTATCAGCAAAGTTAAAAACTCTGCCTGAAGGCATATTTACCATCTCTCCGACTTTGATATTTCTATTCAAAAAGTCGCTGCGTAGCTCGTCGAGGTTTTCAGAAAAAAACATTAAAGAAGGGGTATCAAGATTTAAGTCAGGTGACATTTTTGCAACTAACTCCTTATTATGCAAAATAATACGTGTTTCGGCGTCCTTTGTTGGAGCAATTTCAATCCATCTCATGCCTTGGCCGTTATTGTCTTCAGCAATCACACTAAATCCTGCTTTGTCTGTCCAAAAATTCAATGCCTCATCCTGGTTATTCACATACAGCATAATTTGACCAACTTTACTAATCATAGGTTTAGCCACTCCCTTAATTAAGTAACTATCAAATCCAATGCTCCTGCCTTCCCATCGCCAAGATCTTTCATATCCAAATGCCAACTTAACCGATTGGCAGCCGGTCAGTCACTCGCTCCTTAATTGTAGCATGGTAGGTTAAGTATAGTTTATTAAAATTTCGAATTTTACAAAATTAATTTAACTACCGCGTTTTAAGCGGAGGTTGAAGATAACTTATCAGGACTTCTTCTTTCACCTTTTTTAACAGGCTGCGAAGCAACCGTAAGCAGTTTTTATATTTATAACTCTGCTACTGTTTAATCACTATTGATTGTAAGTCCAAGACACAAAAAAAGACAAAGCTTTTATACTTTGTCCTTCCTCTTCCCGACCGGGGCTGCCAAGCCGCCTGACGGCTCTCCCATTCATCATTATAAAAGTTTTTCTTCATTAACTACTCACTTCACACGTTCTTGTAACAAAATTTGCTTAATTTCCTGAACGTCTTTTCTAAGCTCCTCGTTTTCCTTGTACAGCCGTTCCATCTGTTCCTGATGAGCTATTTCATCGTCGTGCCCAAGGTAATCCAAAATAACTGCAACGACCAGATTAAGGATGACCAACGCTGCGATGACGATAAAAGATACAAAGTATACCCATGCCCAAGGTATTTCTGCAATGACCGGTCTGGCCACCTGGCTCGCCCACGACTCAAACGTAACGACCTGCATAAGTGTAAAAAGAGAGGTGTGGAAGCTGCCGAAAAACTCATAAGGCAGGACATCTCTGAAAAAAGTGGTTCCTATAATGGCATAAATAGAAAAGATTAAGATCGATAATCCTAAAATTCCTGCCAGCGCCGGTACGGATCTCATGAGTGAATCAATAATTTTCCGCAGTGCCGGAATAGCCGGAATCATTCGTATGAGACGCAGCACCCTGATTAGTCTCAGTACGCTCACTAACGGCGTATTGTAAAAGATTAAACTGAGGGCCACAATAGAAAAATCAAAGATATTCCATTTTTCCGAGAAGTACCCTCTGGCTCCAAGGCCAATAATTTTCAATCCCAATTCAACGACAAAAATCCAGACGATAATCGTATCCAAAACTAGTAAAAAATCATTGCCCGGCAAATACGATTCCGCCACAATGACGACACCGTTTAAAAGAATAATCGCAATGATGAGTGGCTGAAAAAGCTTATGCTCGACGAGTTGTCTTATTTTTTCCCTAAAAGGACTGTTAGTATTTTTCTTCTGTTCCATATGTACCCGCATATCCCTTCCATTGTTGGTCTTCAACTTTTCTATTATATCATTTTCATTGGAGAGATAAATAAATTTAAACGTAAAATAGTTTAATATATATTAGAAAAGGACATTTTTTAATAGAGAATTTATACTGCACTGGCCTAAGTAAGATAAAAACGACAGAGGCATCAAGTGTACGGACTTGAGCCGAATCATAACTTAAAGGCTGAACGGGGCTTTGTTTCTCCAGTTTCGTGTTCCTGTCTCCTTTAATCAGACTCACTCACAAAAAAACGCCCCCTAATTATTCAGGAGGCGATTATCTTTTTATTTTAGTCTTCAATCCATCACGAGGTTTATTAAGCCTGGGAAAAAATCTTTAGGCAACCGTTCATCTTCACCGCTCCAGCCAGTTCAACGCTTCTTCCCTTTCCCCGTGTTCAAACTGTTTAATATTAAGACTTGGCACAAATCTGCTGAGTCTTCTTATCTGTGCGACCCATTTTTCGTTCGTAAATAAGGCAATCTTGTCTACATCCTTCGTATACTTGGCCATAGCTCTCAGGTCCATCGCCATCCCTCTCATACTGTATCCTTCAATGTCTTTTATATCTACCAGCAGGTTCACTTTATCGTTTTTATCTTTAAGCTGTAAAAATTTGCTTTCTACTTCCTTCACCTTATCTTTAGTCACCTTTTCATCTACTACTATTTCTAACACATGATCTATATGAGCTGTCTCTTTTATAAGCATTGTCGGCACACTCCTTAACTAGTAATTATTGGTTTTTTATACCCGTTTAATACGAATATCACACATGAGCATACTCAGAAGAAAATAAGGAGCGTCCGCTGCTAGTTAGATGAGAAAGCTCAGAAAAATCAAATAGCCGGTCTCCCCGTTCAGCACTTTCGTCTAATCAAAGGTTTGTCTTCTGCCATAATCACTAAGTTTTTTTTAAGGCCGGGAATCCCCTTCATATTCCTTTTCTATTTGCTTCGTGCTTCTGACAGTATCAATCGGTCTGACAGATTGTTCAATCTGCTCCCGTTTTGATTCAAGGAATGGCGGCAGAGATAACTTTTCACCGAGCGTTTCGTAAGGCTCGTCGCCCATGAAACCAGGACCGTCAGTGGCAAATTCGAATAAAATCTGCGGAGCGACCCGGGCATACAGCGATTTAAAGAAGAACCGGTCTACATAGCCGGAAGTCCGGAAGCCGAATTGTCGCAAATGGTCGTCCCACTCGTGCAGCGTTTTCTTATCCTCAATCCGGAATGCTGCATGATGGACAGTCCCGAACCCTTGGCGCGCCTCGGGAAGTACCGTGTTATGTTCCACGACGAGCTGCGCACCGTTGCCTCCTTCCCCGACTTCAAATAAATGAGTGGAGCCATCGTGGTCGATTTCCTTAAACTTTAATACTTTTTCCATCATCTCTTTAAAATACTTCATATCAGACACGCGGACAAATAACGGGCCAAGTCCTGTAATGGCGTATTCCACAGGGACAGGCCCCTTCTGCCAAGGGATCCCGCCGGCCACGCCCTCATTCGTTTCATCAGATATTAGCTGGTACTGCTGGTCGTCAAAGTCCACGAATGATATCGTCTTTTTCCCAAACTGTTCTTTAATGCCTGTATGCTTAACATCAAGTCGGTCAAACCGTTTCACCCAGTAGTCGAGAGCAGCGTCATTCGGAACCCGGAAAGATGTTTTAAATATTTCGTTTGTTCCGTGACGCCCTTTTGGAATCCCCGGAAAATCGAAGAACGTCATATCTGTCCCCGGACTGCCTTCATCATCTGCAAAAAATAAATGGTACGTCTGAATATCATCCTGGTTCACTGTTTTTTTCACTAAACGCATGCCTAACACATACGTGAAAAATTCATAATTCTTTTCAGCACTGCTTGTAATAGCCGTCACATGGTGAAGCCCTTTTAATTCATTCATAAGATAACCTCCAATTTGGCTTACTGCTGGACGCAGCGAGCTATAGTGTCTTATAAATATAAAGTTACTTTATTTTTTATAGTATTTCAACATATATGCTTTATGTACATTGAAAAAGGCGTTACGTCTTTTTAGTTTACCAGTGGTAAGGTAATTTTATGATGAAGGTGTAGAGGCACTTTGAGTTTTAGTGAGGAGCAGAATTGTGGGAGCTGGGAGTTATATGAGCCGCTCACTCGGCGGTCTCACTTCTGAGCGAACCTTTCCTTAATTTAAACCACTTAAATTCCCTTTTTCAGGCTTAATATAACTACGCCTCAGGTCTTAGTTTAAAAGTAGCCCCCGGTCTGTAGTGCTGCCTGGCAGCTAGCCATATACTTAATTTAGAAAGAATCAGTTGAGTTTCTAATAAGGTTGAGAGAGGGATGCGGGATGATGATAGTGAGGAAGTTGTTAGAAAGAAAGATTTTCATTGGATTAATGGTCGTACTTATTCTTGTTTCAGGCGGGCTGGCAATTAACAAGCTGGATAAAGAGCTGATGCCATCAGTCGACTTTAATATGGCGATGGTCACGATTCAGGCGGGTGATCTGCCGGTAACGGATGTGGAGACTCAGATTACCATCCCTGTGGAACAGGCGCTCTCTAATACGGATGGTGTTGAATCATATCAGTCATCCTCTACAACAGGAAGCAGTTCGTTATTTTTAGAAATCGAAGAAGGGAAAATGGATCAGGTAATAAGAGACCTGGAGACAGATCTCAGCCGAATCGAAAACGAGTTGTCTGCAGTAGAATTTACAGAAGTCTTCCCCATGAGTACTGATCAGAATTATGAATTTTATATGGAAATTTCAGGCGCGGACCTCGACAAGCTTACCGCGTTTGGACGGGATGTCGAAGAAAGACTCGAAAAGCTCGATGAAGTGCGTGACGTCCGGTTAAACGGATTACAGCAGTCTGAATATGTCATTGAGTTTGACAGCGAAAAGCTGATCGAACACGGACTTGATATCACCCAGGCCGCAGGTATGCTGCAGCAGGCGGACATGAATGTCTCTATTGGTGAGCTGAAGGAAGAAGAAAACGAGCCGTCATTGAGATGGAATTCAGCTGTGACATCTAAGGAAGACATCGAAGCAGTTCCTCTTCAGACTGTTAACGGCCCTGTGCCTGTTGACGATATTGCCGAAGTTAAATTGGAGCAGTCCCAGCAATCATCGATGGCGTGGAAAGATGGCAGCCGTGACTTTATTTTCGTTGAGATTGGAAGAGCAAACAACTTCACCCAGATCGAACTGGCAGAAGCCGTAAGAGCAGAAGTGACGGCCATTAAAGAGTCCGGAGCTGATGCAGGCCTGTCATTTACAGAGGTTGTTGCTCAGGCTGATTACGTCTCCTCCTCTATTGAGGGTGTGGCTCTGAATATTCTTATCGGCGGGCTTCTTGCATTAGTGATACTTCTCTCATTTCTAAAAAACTTTCGGGCGACGCTGATCGTAGGAATTACCATTCCTGTCTCTATCCTGCTCACATTTACAGTGATGTGGACGGCAGGCTACAGTATCAATATGCTCACGCTAATTGGCCTCGGCCTTGGAATTGGGATGATGGTCGATGCCTCCATCGTTATTCTTGAGTCCATTTACAGGAAAAAGGAACAAGGATATGAAGGTACAGAAGCAGTGATGCAAGGCCTTAAGGAAGTAACTTCTGCGGTCATAGCATCCATGCTGACGACACTGGTCGTTTTTCTTCCAGTAGGATTATTCGGTGGGGACTTTGCTGTTTTTATCCTCATTTTAAGCGTGGTTGTTGTCATCACGCTAGTCAGTTCAGTTGTGATTGCTTTTACCCTGATCCCAGCTCTCGCGGAGAACTTTTTAAAACTGCGGGAAAAGGACAGACATAAACTGAACCAGCGCAAACCTGTCACTGAGGGATACGGCAGGATGATTCACTGGCTAAGCGGCAAAAAACGCAGACGTTACAGTTTGATTATTCTATTTTTTATTGTGTTCGTCTCATCTATGGCACTGACGACGAAAGTGCCGTTCACACTGATGCCGGATGTGTTAAACCGTTATGCCGAAGTCGGTGTGGAACTTGAAAGCGGCTTGACACAATCCGAAAGAGAAGAAGTTGTCCAAGCAGCCCAGTTTAAGTTAACAGGTGTGCCTGACGTCGAATCTGTTATTTTTATGGATTCTGTTGATTACTTATTTGCGTTAATCAATATGACTAAAGGAGATAGAATTACGACTGATCAACAGGAAGTCAATGAGGCGATTAATGACGCTTTAAGGGAGCTGGAGCCCGATTATCCGGTTAAAAGCGTCGGGATGTTTGCCGGCCCAGGGAACGGAGAACCGGTGCAGTTATATGTTAAAGGAGAGGAATTGACGGAAACGGCTTTAATCAGCGGAAACCTTCAGGAAGAGCTGGCTCAGGTAGACGGTCTGGTAAATTTGAAAACATCCGCAGACAGTCAAGTTGAAGAAAGGCAGTTTATGTTTAAGGAAGAAGCCTTAGAAGAGGACGGTCTTACAAAAACCGACCTGTACCAGCAGCTTCAAGGCGTTTTTTCAAAAATTCCTGTAGGTGAAGTGCTGGAAGACGGTATGTCTGTCCCTATCCTTGCAGCTTCAAACACAGTAATCGAAAGTGAAGAAGCGTTAGAAACCTTTGAGATCACAAGCGCTTCTGGGGTAAACCCGCTCAGTGACTATATGGAGCTTGAAACAGTTTCATCGCCTCTGCAAATACAAAGGGACAATGGAGACAGGTACGTCACTGTCACAGCAGAAATTGAAGGCCGTGATTTAGGAGCGGTCACACGGGATGTCCAGTCCATCGTTGATGAGTTTCAGACCCCGTCAGGCTATTCAGTTGCCGTAGCGGGAGATATGGAAGCTCAGCAGGAAATGATTATGGATTTGCTTATCGTCCTAAGTCTCTCCCTTCTACTCGTTTACATGGTAATGGCCGTTCAGTTTAACAGCCTCGTCCATCCATTGATTATTATGTCAGTTATTCCAATGACAGCTGCAGGGTCTGTGTTAGCTTTGCTGATCACCCAGCGGGAACTGAGCGTGCTGTCTGCTCTCGGGATATTGCTGCTGATCGGAATCGTTTTAAATAACGCCATTTTGTTAATTGACCGAATTAAGCAACTGCGGTTAGCCGGCATGCCTGTGAATGAAGCAGTAGCCGAAGCGGGTAAAAACAGGATTCGCCCGATCTTCATGACCACGTTAACGACAGTTGGCGGCATGCTCCCTCTCGCTGTGGCTGGAGGAACAGCGAGCGGCTATCAGGCTCCTCTGGCAACGGTGATTATCGGGGGACTGTTATTCGCAACCTTAATTACATTAGGGTTAATCCCGTCCGTCTATTTAATGGTGGAGGATCTTAAAAGAGGAATACGAAAACTGTTTTCAAAAAAGAAACACACGACACCTGAGTTAAACGAAAAAGCTTCTTAAAATTACATTGAAAAAGGGACGAAGACATGTGCTTCGCCCCTTTTTGGTATTCTCTTTTTTCACTAACGCTCTTCTATTTCTTAACTGAAAGTCAAAATTCTTAAGGACCGAATAAAATAGTCAACCCCGAGTGCCATTAACATAAATAATTGATTGTGTACCTAAAACAATGAAAGCCCTGCCTCGCTTCCACCTTAACGGCTTTTTGTCCATGCCAGTGTAAAACAGGATGGCAAAATCAAGTGACTATTTCATTGAGCAATTTGGTGATTACAAATGTCTGTAGAAGAAACCTAAATAACAAAATGGATGAGATTGCAGTTAAATAACAGAAGAGGTTAATGCTCTTAAGGTGAGGTGAAAAAGTTGAATGTCTTTGGAACGGTTAATTTTTAAATTATCTTAAATTAACTTTAATAGAAACTTTTTATTTGTTTTTCAGTAATCCCTTTAATTAATTCCAGTTCACTAGTCAGAAAGTTTTGTGCGTTATCCAACATTTTTTTTTCGCTTGTATTAAGTATTTTTTCTTTCTTCATACGCATTAAATCACGCACCACTTCAGCACAATCTTGCATGTTACCCGTTTTTATTTTGTCCGTGTTCACTTTATACCTTTGTTTCCACGCCTGTAAACTATCTGATTCTCCATGCTGAAAAATGTGTATTATGTGTTTTAATGCAACTATGTCAGTAACAGGTCGTATACATGAACTCAGCATTTTACCTGTAGGAATCATGACTTCCATATTACCAATTAACATCTTTATAACATAATACTGTTGTGTATCCCCTGAGATTTCCTTTTCTTCTATAGCTTTAATGACGCCTGCTCCGTGCATTGGATAAACAATGTTATCGCCAATTTGAAACAAATAATCCACCTCCATATATTCTAACCTTCTTAACCTTAACACACATACTATTTTTAATCAAAATATTTAATAATATCATAAATTTATTTTAGGTGTCAACTACTTTTTTCAATCAACAGAAGACGCGAAAACAGTAGGATTCGAATCGGATTTCCCTTAAAGTAAAGGTTAATTTTCCCGCCCTTTAACTTAACATCATTTTCCAGTTAACCGGCAATAAAAAAAGCTGCCTATGCAGCTTTTTGGTTCCTGAGCTAATCTCGCTATTGAGTAAAAATCCACATAATTTATTAAATTAATTATAACTGTTCCGTTTGCTCAGGATGAAATAAAAGGTGTGGACTGTAAGTGAGATTAAGAAAGACACTACTATTGAAAAAGTGATTGCAGCAGCTAAGTTTAAGAAACTAAAATAGGAAAACAACAAAAGAAAAACAAGGGGAATACCGAACCACCTTGACTTTACTATCCCTTTCCAACCGATAAATTCAGGCCTTTTCTTTTGTATCTTAGAAAATATAAAAGGCGAGAAAATAATCCCTAGTAGCACCATAGAAAAAAATAACTCAAACCAATCAAACTGAATCATCTAATAACTCCTTTAAGTAAGCCGTGTAATACCTGTAATTATATTTTGAAGGATGTTCCACTTTAGGACAAGTGTATACCTTTACTACTTAAGAAGTTATGGAAAAGACTCAGCAAACTACTCCCCTAAAGTCCTGCTGACAGCAGCTTGCCCTGCTCGAATCGCCCCTTCCATAAAATAAGGGAATTGCTCAGAAAGTTCGCTGCTTGCAAACGCGAATCGGCCGCTTGGTGTGCGCAGTACTTCCGCTGCGTTGGGAAGCTCGCCATACTTAATACCAGCGCCATAACCGCCGCCACAGTATTCATCCTTTACCCAGACACTTTGCTCGGCGTCTTTAAATGTTAAAGCTTCCTTTCCAAATACATCTTCAAGCCAGCTTAGAGCCGTTTCCATTTGTTGATCTCTTCTTTCATTAGCCAGTTCTTCAGCAGTGTTAGCACCAATGAACATAGTCAGTCGATGTTCCCCTCCCTCTTTAGAGGAGTCTGATACCGTCACACCTTGAGGATCCGTATATACGACATCCATTATTCCTCTGTTCTGGCCTTCTACTTCATAGTCGTGCCAGAATGGGTGGTCATAAACCCATGTGGTCTTGATGATAGCTCCATTTTTATAGCTGTTCAGGGCGCGGCGGTAACATTTTTCAAGTGACGAACTATAAGTTATCCTGCTGGCCACGGCGGGAGGAACAGCCATGATGACAGCATTCGCATTATAGCTGTTCTCGCCTGATACTAATTTATAGCCTGACTGTGTTTCTTGAATTTCAACAATTGGCTCCTGGTACATAATATGATCAGCAAGCTCTTTTTCCATGAAATGGACAAGATCCGCTAACGGGTTCCATACTTGATGGGTTAAATCATCTTGCTCAGACGGGAAGCGATAGGTAAGGTCCAGTACCGCTCTTGCACTTACTTCTTGAGGATCTATATTGATAAGCTCTTTATAAATACTCGTTACAACCTGTTTTTCATCATGACTAAGCGACAGCCTGTCATACAAATCACTCAGCCGTTCATCTTGCTTATCTATTTGAACTTTGATCTCCTCAAATTGTTCCTCATGCTGATCAATGGCCTCTGAGATCTCTTTTTTACCCGGATAAATCATTTCAGCCGGACGTGGAGGTATTTTTGTCTCACATAACTCAAGCCCTGCGCGTTTGATCCACTTAACCATTTCTTCCATATCCGTATTTATAAATTGGGCGCCGAGTTCAAACGACCGCTCACTGTCGTCACGCTTAACCGACTTTACTTTCCCGCCTGGTCTGGAAGAAGCTTCAATGACTTTAAAATGTAACCCTTTTTCGTGAAGCAAATTGGCAGCCGATAAACCTGCCAGACCCGCCCCCACTACAATCACCTCATAGTTTGTATTGCTCATATGTCTTCACTCCTGTATTTAGTATTTTTATCTGGTAGTCTGAAATTTTCAGGCTTAGTAAAAAAGATATGACCCGAACTCACTAGACTTATATACCTCATTAACAGGCGTATTAATCGCTATAACCCCTTGGGATTCTGCGAAAAAGGTGACGATTTAATGACTACTGTCTTGACCGGCCGTTTTCTTAATAAAGCAGCGACACTCAAATGAGCATATTCTCCTTAGACGCCACTTTGTTACTTATTTATAAAAAAGGCTTTCAGAAATGTTTCTAAACTTGAATCTGTTAGGCATGTTTGCTCGTTTTTTATAAAAGGGAAATTCATTTCATTTTTTGCTTTGTACTCACAGTTATCTGATATTATGGATAAAGATGTGTGTCTGAAAGCTGTTATCATTCCTTGTTACTGCTTTTTTTATAAAACGAATCAATTGTTACCTTGATGGAGGTCCCTCTCAATCGGCCTCCCTTTTGTAAACACACAAAAAAGAAAGGATCCTTTTATGAAACTACTTAAAATCAGTGCACTTATTATTGGGATACTTATCGTTCTTCTTTTTGGCGGGTTTTGGATCTGGTCAGAAATGACTTATGAAGCATCCGAAGAATTGTCCGGCCTCGTCAGCGAGGAAGACATTATACGGGAGAATGGAGTTCGCTTTTTGCCGGACAATCCGAATGGAACCGGCGTCATTATTTATCCGGGTGCGAGGGTTGAGCCTGAGGCGTACAGCTATATCGGAGCCTCTCTCGCAGATGAAGGCTATACCGTGCTTATTCCTGAGGTGCGTTTTAACCTTGCTTTTTTCAATATTGGTAAAGCTGATTCACTTGTCGGGGAATTTGATGAGATGGATACTTGGGTGATCGGAGGACACTCGCTGGGAGGAGTTGCAGCCGCTGCCTATGCCTATGATTCGGAAGTTGACGGTGTGTTTTTCTTAGCCTCTTATCCGCAAGGAAGCAATGACTTTTCCGGTCGCAGTCTCCCGATGTTATCCATTTATGGCGATCGGGACGGACTGACAACGTTAGAGGATATAGACGACACTTCCACTCTTTTATCAGCGGAAACGGTCTTTCATAAAATTGAGGGAGGAAACCACGCCCAGTTTGGCGTTTACGGGGAGCAGAGCGGGGATATGGAGGCAACAATAAGCATATCGGAACAGCAAAACGACATCGTTGCAGCGATGCTTAAGTGGCTGGAGGAAGAAGTGAAATAGACATGTGTAAAACCTGCTATGTAAGGTTTCACACATGTCTAACTGGTTTTAGAAAGAACACTGTTTGAAACGAGGCTGCTCCGGGAAGAAGATTATTAACAAAAAATACCAACCTGGTTTTTTCTAAAATAAAGAAGCAATTATCCAGGATACGGCGCCGATCATGACGAGAATCCCGGCGGAAATGCCGGCATTTTTTCGTGCTTTTGCTGTTTCGGCCCTCCCCTGGCCTGACGCTTTAACAGAATCCAGTATTTTTAATTGGGCAATAAGGACACCCATCGTAATGAGCGCTGCTGCCACAAGGGCAGGTACAATAACTGACATGGGAACCTCCATCAGCTCAGTTTTTACATAACTTTTTTCACGCCCATGATAACACCTATTACTGCCAGGGCGATACCGGTATAAAAGAGACTTTGCAGCGGAGACATCTCCCCGCCGGTAAAAAGATGGCCGACTACAGCTGCGCAAGTAATAAGCATGGCAACAGCCACTATTCTAAAAATAATTTTATTCATTGTAAGCCCCCTTTGACTTTTATCCTTTTCCACGGGAATAGGGAGGTTAAGAGTTTTACAAAATAATCAATCAGCCAGTTGCTAATTTAGACTTAAAGAGGAGTGATAAGATGAAAAACATTCTAACAGGACTCGCAGGAGGATTAGTGGTGGCAGGGGCCGTTGCGCTTGTATCCTACTTTACAATAAGCATGAATACGTTTCTTTTAATCTTGGTGGCCCTTGGCGTCCTTGCATTTCTGCCTCTTATCTTAAAAGCATTCACAAGCGAGAAAGTACCGACGCCGACAGTCTATGGCACATCAGCTCCGAAAAAATGGACGACAGTAGGCACTCAAGAGTCAGGACAATCCAAAGAATCAGAATCAGACGGACCCAAATTTAAACATGCAGCCATCGCAGCAGGAGCAGGCGCCGGCCTGCTAGCCGTGTTCTTTGTCCTAGCTTTAGTTGTCCTGGGGTAAGTCAGATGGCCTTTAAAACATGAGAGAAGACACGGATAACCCACCGTAAAGGTTTTAAATATAATTGCTCAGCGCAATATCTCAAAGCAAGGCTTACCGCTAGACACATTGTAAGCCTTGTTTTTATGCATTAACAAAAATTTAACTTAAAAATTCAGGACACCTATTATTAGCTTACTTCCTTATAACTCTCTTTTCTCTTTTTTTCCGTCAATAAATCATACCATCTCTTCAGCCGGCCCATCACTAAATAGCCTAAGGCCCCACCAGCAGTGTTCAGTATAAGGTCATCCACATTAAAGGTTCTTCCCCAAATCAGTCCCGTCACTCCGAGAATTAATTGTACCGTTTCAATAGCCAGGCTTGTGAGAAAAATAAGCAGCATCGCTTTTTTAAACTTATTAACTTTAAATAGTATGGCTAAATAGACGCCCAGAGGAAAAAGCAGAAGAACATTATAAAAATACAGCTTGGAGGCATTAAAGAAAAACCAGTCGGTTCCATTTGCCGTGTAAATTTGAGTTAAATCATAGACAAAATAGAAAGGAATAAATTGAATAAGAGAGTTCAAATCCAGGGTATAGTCAGGGTCCCTGGGTATCATAATTCCGCCGACAGTTTCTTGAGCGACGTTTATTAAATAAAAGAGGAAACTGTAAAAAAGAATTCTTTTCAGTATGTTAGTCTTCTTATTTTTAACCAGATCAACTAGTATGTAAATCACCAACAGCAGCAAACCAACGTAAAAACTGTCTATAATGATCATTCGACAAATAATCCTCCAAGTATGATTTTCTTTTAGTCTAGCACTGTTTACCATTAAATTCCTTAAAAATACAAGAAACGATGTCTCTTCTCTCCCACGCCAAAAAAGTCAGCCCGGAAAATTTCCAGGCTGACATATAAGCGTTCTTTTGTTTTTCTAGCCGTTTTCTCTTTCGATTACCGCGACCAGCTCCACATGATACGTATGCGGGAATAAATCGACCGGCTGGACCTCTTTTAACGTATAGCCAAATGGCTCCAGCTCCTTAAGATCCGTCGCAAAGGAATCCGGATTACAGGAAACGTAAACAATCCGTTCGGACTTGGCACGTCCGATCCGGCGCATCACTTTCCCGCCGGCACCTGAGCGCGGCGGGTCAAGTAGAAGCAGTTCGGGTATGCCGAACTCTTCAAGCATCTGATCAATTCCATTACGGGCATCTTTAGCCAGGAACCGTGTATTGGAGAACCCATTATCTTCAGCGTTCCGCTTGGCTGATTCAATTGAACTTTCTACAATTTCAATACCGGCCAGCTCCTTCACTCTGCTGGCAAATGGCAGCGAGAATGTGCCTACACCGCAGAATAAATCAATCATCTTTTCGGTCTCTTTCGGCTGGCCCATTTCCAGTGCCAGATCAACCAGCTTTTTGGCCTGCGACGGGTTCGTCTGGAAGAAAGTATCAAACCAGAGACGGAACCGGTAGCCGGCCATTTCGTCGTAAATAAAATCCCGCCCGGCTAACAGATGATCTTTTTCCGATTGAGCCCGGTCTGCCCAGTCTGTATTTTCAAGCCATAGCAGGCTTTTAACATCCGGACACTTCACACTGATCCTTGACACGAGGTCTTCTGCTGCCGCTTTAAGCTGGCCTTCCGGGTCTTCCGTGGCAAAAAGAGCGAGCATGATTTCACCTGTAGCAAACGACTGTCTGACCATCAGGTGCCTTAATAACCCTTCATGCTTATCCTTATCGTAGCCGGAAAGCTGGTGGTCTTTTACCCATTCGGCAACTTCCATCGCTGCATCAACCATCTCTTTTCCGGCAATCAGACACGTTTCAAGCGGAATAATCTTACGGAAATTCCCCTGTTCATGGAGTCCCATGTCTCCTTCAGGCGAAAAAGTGAATTCCATCTTATTGCGATAGTGCCAGGGCTCTTCCATCCCGATTGTCTCGTGCACAAGTGCAGGATTAAAACCTTCCCATTCAATCGCCTTTTTCACGTGTTCTGTCTTGTGCCTGAGCTGCCCTGAGTATGTCCAGTGCTGCCAGACACAGCCTCCGCATTTTTCAAAATGAGGGCATGGCGGTTCGGTTCGTTCCGGGCTCGCTTCCAGGATCTCTTCCGCTGCCGCCCTTCTTCGTTTCCGGTCCGGCCGGTCCACCGTCACTTGAACTTTCTCTCCCGGAATAGTCTGCGGAATCGTCAATCGCAGCTTCTTCTCATTTCCGTGCTCATTCTCACGCCAGGCCACCGCACGGCCCGACCCTTTCCTATCCAAATGCTTTATATCAACAACCATTGTTTCTGGTGCAATTTCTTTTTTCACGTCTGTTCCTCCTTCTTGCATCCAATCCTTGATAAATACTGCTCTTATAAATTATCCTATCCTAGTATAAAGGACGGCGGGCAATTAAGAAACCTTTCTTATAGGACAGGCAGAATAAAAATAAAAAAGCTCAATTCGCGTTACTTTGAACTGAGCTTCATTTAACTAAATCCCCTATCCACCCTCACGACATGAAAATCAATACCTGGTTCTTAGCTGTTTTAAAGTAAGTTGTACTATTGTGACAGTACTGGGTATGAGTTGTGAAAGAGGACTCGAACCTCTTTGGATTACCCCTAAATCCTTACCATTATACAACTTTTACCGGTTGTTCGGTTTGGTATTCGCCTTTTCATATTCGCTACCAACTATACTTTTTGGATTATTTCTCGATTAAATCCGTTTTCCAATTTAACTCCTGGATTTTAACATCAAGTAACCTGTACTTTTGTGCTAACTGATCAATATGCTTTTGTGTTTCTTTTGCATTAATTGTTGTAACAAACTTTATTTCTGACCGGGAATAACGGTCCTGCCGCATCGTTGCATGTTCCAGAATATCACTGTAAATCTGTCTTTCTTGTCCGATTAAGTCCCGGCTGGTCAATACGTCCGCAAGGGATTGGGTGTTATCAAATTCAGTATGTAAGTTCGTTCTATTTATATTTTGGATCAGATGTTTGAGTTTTTTTAACAGGTCTGCCAATTCATCCGCCAACTCTTCCGGTTCCTCAACAGGATCATCCCCTTCTTGGACTCTTGCATTTTGAATTAAACGATTTCTTAACTGCTCAATTCTTTTCTGATAATCAGAACGCAGTATTAACGCCTCTGCCAGTTTCATCGATTTCCCTCCTAATTAAGCTTCATTGTTTGCCCGTTTCTTCACATTTCCGAAAAACTAATATGATTCCATCTATAGAATTATTTGACAATCATAGACTGAATTCCTTTATAGATAATGAGTTTGCGAGGTGAAGAAATCTGTTAATTTAAAGGTATTTATTGATTAACATAAATGGATACGGATCCACCATCCGTATGGAACTCTCCCCAGCCCTCCTCGTTAATCGTCACACCGGCACTGGAATTACCCATCAGATCTGTCCATATTTCACCGCTGTGCTGACGCCCAACGTACATCCACTTGGAGCCGCCAGGACCATTAGACATAATTGCAGCGAGGCCTGAGTTTGGAACAGAGGTTCTTCCTTCTCTTGTCCAACCCACAATATCCCTATGATCAAAATAATTATGCTGCGGTCCATATGCAAAGTTTTGCCTCGCGTTGAGCATCTTATCAATCATATCTTTTTTAGGGCTTATGTTGTCATTTGAAATGCCATAATAATCCCCATAAAAAACTGACGGATACCCTCCTTCCCGGGTTAGAATAGTAGCATAGGCATGAGGTTTAAACCAGTCATCCACCCACGATTCCAGCGACTCTCCCGGCTGTGTATCATGGTTATCCACAAACGTCACCGCATGCATTGGATGGCTTTCCACAAGAGTTCCGCTCAGCAGGTTTCTCATATCATAGCTTTGGCCTTCGTTTGAGGCCTGATAAAAGTTATAATTGAGCGGCACATCAAAAAGTGACATTTCCCAATCCATCTCGTTAAGATAATGCTCTAAAGACCCTAAGTCATTTTTCCAGTATTCGCCTGCTACAAACAACTCGTCATCCGATTCGCTCCTTTGAAAATCGACCCATTCTGAAATATACCAGAACGGGATATGCTTTACCGCATCCAATCGGTAACCATCCAGTTCCAGTTCTTCTGTAAACCACTGTCCCCAAGTTTTCAGTTCTTCTTGAACCTCGGGATGACTAAAATCAATATTTGACCCAAGGAGGTAATCATAATTGCCTTTCTCCCCATCTACTTCCCAATTCCAGTTTGTATGTGTAAACCTGAAAATATGAGTCTCTTCATTCCGAGCATCCCAGTCGGTGCCGTTAAAGTGGAACCAGCGCCATTTAAAGTCTGAATACACCTTGTGTCTTCCAGAAAAATCAAATCCCGTCCACGCATCAATTTCATATGTGCCGGAAATATCCTGCCAACGATTATCAGGATCGACCTGAACAGCGCTTACCGTTTCTTTAAAATCAGCTCCCATTTTATGGTTCATGACTACATCTCCGTATACTTGAATTCCCTCACTTTTCAATTCGGAAATGGCTGAATGAAGCTCCTGCTTAGTTCCATATTTCGTTCGGGTAGTTCCTTTTTGATTAAATTCTCCTAAATCATACAGATCGTAAGCCCCATAACCCACATCACTCTGGCTGTTTCCTTTATAGGCCGGAGGAATCCAGACCGCTGTTATGCCTGACTCGGACAAAGAATCAGCTTCTTCTCCTAGCCTGTTCCAATGATCCCCGTCATTTTCCAGGTGCCATTCAAAGAACTGCATCATCGTTCCATTGAGCTCTTCAATCCCCGCACTCTTGCATGCCGGAAACAAAATTAAAATAAGCAATAATCCGACTAAACAATTCTTCTTTCCCACCTTTATCCCTTCACCCCGCTTTATTCCTTTTATGGAATATCCTACTATGAAGCGTTCAGTTTAACAATAAGTTATCTGATAATTTAGAAAAAGCAAATTATATTAAATTTCGCAAACAAAAAAACCTTTAATCCAGCTAGGATTAAAGGTCTTTGAGATTTACTCTGAATTGCCACTTACATAAAAACGATATTATATTTCAAGTTTCCTTCATCCTTACCCAGATGTAATACAACATACCATTCGCCTGTAGAAGGTACAGAGATTTTATACGGCGAAGATTTGGCTAATCCCCCTTAATTTTGGTAGTGTCTTCCCTTTTTAAATCTCTCGTAATTTGTAGCATCTAAAAGTAAGATATACGCCTGCCGGTTCAGTTCCACCGAAACCATGTCTCCATATCCAAGGTATTTCTGCAGGACTTTATATTTCATCATTAGCCTCCTAAAATTTGTTTTTTAAAAACTAATCAAGAGGATTAAAGAATTTCACTGCCGGGAAACTGATAATCCGGGTCTCATGACAGCTAGTGATCTCTTATGTCTCAGCTCTTATTATTTAATCAGTTTCCTTTAAATACTGCTTTTCCCTTTACTTAATTTCTTAATACAACATTTTTATTTCAGTATGTATGATTTATACCACTTATAAAATGGAAGGCAGCTCATAATTGTGAGAGTTAATAAAGGTTGCTCTGACTGGACAGATTTTTACACCCCGCATTATAAAAACGTATGGTTAACACTCAGCCTGTTATATTGTAAAAACAGGAAGTTTAAAATTCCTTATTTTAGTAAATGTAAAGAGAAATAGTTTCGAAGGATTAAGTGTAAAACCAGCAACATATTCACCAGTATAAACTCATTAGAGGGCTGTGATCTTTCAAACAGAAAGGAACGTAGTTATGTCTGAACAACAAACCTCCCGTCAAGGATATCCATTCAAGTCTGAAGGCCACTCTGCCCGGCCCTTCTACTCCCCTCCGCAGAAACTAATGGCATGGGTGATCCTTGGAATAGGCGGGGCACTGCTCGCAGCTTCATACGTCTACTCCGGCTGGCAGTATGTCATCCTTTTTCTTCTTGGTTTTCTTATTGGATTTACTTTATTTCATACGAACTACGGTTTTTCTACCGTATATAAGCAGCTTTTTGAGGACGGTAATACCGAGATGCTGCGCGGACACATGCAGAAGCTGTTGATTGCGACCACTTTGTTTGCCCTTATTTTAGGGACGCAGACAGCCTTCTTTGAAGAGAGTCCTGATGGAGCCATTGCCCCTGTCAGTACTGGACTGGTAGTTGGGGCCTTTTTATTCGGTTTCGGAATGAATATAGGAAGCAACCTGGCGCCACAGGCAATGAAAACGATAAAGGGAGGGCGTACTGCGCTCCTTTTTACCGCTTCCGGCTTTTTAACCGGTTCGACTATCGGAGTCGCACATTTTACTTTTTGGAACGATACGATGCCCAATGCGGCTGCTGTGTCAATCGCTGAAGATACGCCGCTCGGTTTCACTGGTGCATGGCTCCTTCAGTCCACTGTTTTCGCCGCTGTCATTATCGGCACCTATGTGCACCAGAAACGAAAACTTCCGCCTCCTCTGCCGAAAATGCCTCGAGGCGTAAACCGGACGGAGCTGCTGTTTCGTTCCTGGCCAATCTGGGTCGGTGCCACAGCCGTTGCACTGTTGAACGCCGCAGTGCTTATGGTACAGGGCAGCCCTTGGAAAGTAACCTCTGCATTCAGCCTGTGGGGCTCAAAGATTGCCTATCATCTGGGCCTGAACCCTGCTGATTGGGATTACTGGGGTGATCAGGCCGATGTTAACGAACTAACCAATTCAGTTTTCACGAGCAGTATGAGTGTATTGAATTTTGGAATTATCATAGGTGCACTCCTTACAATGGCGCTGGCAGGTCTTTTTCGTTTACGGAAGATCCCCTTCCACCTGGCGGGGATCACTCTCATTGGGGGTACACTGATGGGTTACGGGGCTGCCATATCATCCGGCGCAAATATTGGAGCATATTTCAGTGGACTCGCTTCCATGAGTTTACATGCCTGGATTTGGACAATGATGGCAGTAAGCGGGGTTTATACGGCCTATTTTATCAGCCGGAAACTTCCGTTTCTAGCTTCCAAATAAGCCGTTCCTATTTCTATTTATAAATCTAAGAATAAATTTAAAGACCGCCTCTCTTTTTTTACTAGAGAAGCGGTCTGTTTCTTCCTATTATAATACTTTCGAGAGAAAATCCTGTGTTCTTTTTTCCTGAGGATTATCAAAAAGGTCTTGAGGATTCCCTTCTTCGACGATATAGCCGCCGTCCATGAATATAACCCTGTCAGCGACTTCCCTTGCAAAGCCCATTTCATGCGTCACAATGATCATCGTCATGCCTTCTTTAGCCAGACTCTTCATTACTTCAAGAACATCTCCGACCATTTCCGGATCCAGGGCGGACGTGGGTTCGTCAAAAAGCATAATCGACGGTTCCATTGCTAATGCCCGGGCGATAGCGGCACGCTGTTTCTGGCCTCCTGATAAATTATCAGGATACACATCAGCCTTATCAGCGAGGCCAACTTTATCAAGAAGCTGTTTGCCCAGCTTGTCAGCCTCAGTCTGAGACTTGCCATTCAGCCGCTTCGGTGCTGTTGTAATATTTTGAAGCACCGTCATATGCGGAAAGAGATTAAACTGCTGAAAAACCATCCCCAGATTTTTTCTCATTTCGTTAATATTGTTGCCGGGATCTGTGATGTCGTTTCCTTCTATATATATCGATCCTCCAGTAGGTTCCTCAAGTCTGTTTATACACCGGAGAAAGGTACTTTTTCCGGAACCTGATGGACCTATCACACAAACCACTTCCTGCGGTTTAACTTCAACGTTCATATCTTTCAATACTTCAAGTTCGCCAAAAGATTTTTTCAAATTTTCTATTTTAATCATGCGACGTCAAGTCTCCTTTCAAGCCAGCGGGCAAACAATGTCAGACTGTAGACAATGATGAAATACAGCACCCCGACCATGAATAGAATCTCAAAAGCTCTGAAATTGTTAGCGTAAATTGATTGTCCTGACATGGTAAGCTCGGCTATTCCGATTACTGATAAGATTGACGTGTCTTTAATACTGACAATAAACTGGTTTACTATGGCAGGAATCATGCGTTTGACAGCCTGAGGCAAAATAATTAACCTCATTGTTTCACTATAGGAAAAGCCAAGGGTCCTTCCGGCTTCCATCTGTCCCTTATCAATTGAATTAATACCGGCGCGGAAGATTTCCACGAGATACGCCCCGGCATTAATACTGATCGCAATAATACCAGCTGTAAAAGCGTTCAGAGATAAGTCAGTTGCAGCGGGAAGGCCGAAATAAATAAACAGGATTTGCACGAGAATCGGTGTCCCTCGAATGGCGTCGACATACAGGGTCGAGATTCCCCGTAAAATTTTATTTTGTGTAATACTGAAAATTCCAAGTACCAGTCCTATTACGAGAGCAATGGCAAGCGAGATCACGGTTATTAGAACAGTGAGCCACATCCCTTGTAAAAGGACAGGTAACGCATCAATCATAATTTGAAGCGATTCGATGACGGTCTCCTCCTTTATATGGTTAGTTGCGGTATTTGTAATCATAAAGACGGCCGTAATCCCGGTTTTGAATTACGGCCAGTCCCGCTTCATTCAGTTCTAGTTAAGGTGCATTTATTACTCAGCAAAGTAAGAGTCATAGATCTCGTCATATTTGCCGCTTTCAAACAAGTATTCAAGGCCTTCGTTCATTTGCTCAAGTACACCTTCTGCATCTTTAGAAACGGCGATTCCGTAATCTTCACCAGTCAGACGGTCTCCAACAATGCGAAGCTGTGCATCATCCCCATCCTGGGCAATCTTATAAGCCGCACTTGGATAATCATTGATAACGGCGTCTGCATTCCCGGACTCCACTTCCATATACATTACGGCATCTTCCTGAAGAATGGTGACTTCTCCGTTATACTCATCTGCAAATTCACGGGCGAGTTCAAGACCTGAGGTTCCCTGCTTTCCGACGATTGTTGCTCCTTCAAGATCCTCAACATCGTTAATATCACTTTCTGCAGGCACGACGAGAGAAAGCCCTGATTCAAAGTATGGATCACTGAAATCCACTACTTCAAGACGGTCTTCCCGAATACCGATTGCTGACACAGCTGCGTCAACCTGGTTTCCCTGCAGGGCCGGAATAATCCCATCAAAGCGCATGATCTGCCAGTCCACTTCAAACCCCTGGTGGTCAGCGATCGCTTCAATGATATCCACATCGAATCCAGTTAACTCCTCATCTTCTATGTATTCGAATGGCGGGTAATCCTGGACAACGGCAACAGAAACTTCTGATTGAGCGTCTGTCGAACCACATGCTGTAAGTGCGGTGACGGCACCTGCTGATAATAAAACGGCAGTTAATTTTTTCACGATAAAATCCCCCTGTAGTTTGTTTTGTTAAATTTTTCTGTTTATTTAATCATGTGTAATAGCATATCGCTAATAGATTTCATACTCAAACTGCATAATTACAGGTTTATTACAGGATAATTGTGAAAAAATCTCTAAGAGTATATAAGACTCTCAATAGTAAGTATTACTTTGAAATAGTAATAAATCCTTTGTTAAGCTCAAAAATGAGCTAATTTACTGAATTTTTCTATATATTTTAATTATTAATGTTTTCTGAAAATAATTTAAGGACTGATTGACTTAGACTTGCATGCAAAAATAAAAAAGGCAGGTGCGTGGCCCTGCCTTTTTTATCTGTTATATTTTAGTTATAGGAACAACCTTTGCTCCTCTTTTTTCCTGAAGAATGAGTGTCTATTGATTGTCTCTTGCTCTGCGTGCCGTATCAGCTTCAGATAGGTTATTTCCGTAATCTGTCAGTTCTGAAGTTCCGCCTTCTCTAATACTGTTCCCCTTTTCAGGTACTAACACGACTATTTTTCCGTCCCGTACATGGGAGTCATAGTCATGTGCTTCCTTTTCGGAAAATCCTAAGGCTTTAAACTTCTCAACATATCCCTTTTCGTGGTTATACGTTTTATCCTCACTGCTAAAAGCAGACTTTACTTTTTCCCAAAAAGAGTCATCTCCATCTTGACCCCCGTCAGCTTTTCCGACGCTTGTTTCTTCACTGACATTGGTTTCCTTTCTTATCCAGGAGGTTTCTTCACTATCGTTTGCAACCATTGTAATTTCTTCAGGTTCATAGCCTTTCGCTTTAAGAGTTTCTACTCCAGCAACTACCTCTCGCTCTGATTCATATACACCAATCACAGTTTTATCCATATTATATAACCTCCTATTTTTTGCTTATTAATTCTTGATGTTACATGGGTTATATTCCCATCAGACGTCACAGTAAAACAGGTATGGTGGAACTATTAAGCATGACTTCGCTTACTTTTCAGCTTTTTCATTGCCCTTTAAGTGAGAGAATTCAAATCAGCCAGCTAAGACGTGGTTTGCATTCATTGATCATTAAAAGATATCCTAAATTCACTGTAAGAAAATAAAAAAGAAACCCATCTTTTTTGAAAAGGGGGTTTCTGACAAAATGAAAGCCAGGGAAATACCCTGGCTTTTTTATCTTATTACAGTGGCTTGTCATTATCCTTGTCTCTATCTTCAAAGAGACCGCCTCTGTTATCTTTATTACGCTGAGTGCTGTCCTTTTCACCTTCACGGTCAACATGAAGTTCTTCTTTTTTCACATTATCCTGAACCTGTTCAGTCTCCTCGACTTTTCGTTTTCCTATTTCAACTTCATCGGTTACTACTGGCTTTTTCTTCACTTCAACCTTTTCTTCCTTTAATGGAACCCGAATAGTTTCATCTTCAATTTCACCTTCGGCTGATGCATCAGCAGATTTACCGGTAACCGGCTTTTTATCTACATAAACTTCTTCTTTAGTGACAGGCACATCCACTCTTTTCGTTTCTTCACGAACTTCCTTACGCACCTCTACTTCACCGGATTTTAAGTTTTGTTTATCAATTTCCAGCTCTTCTTCACGAAGGCGCATCTTGCGTTCTTCATCAGTTTCCTCTCTATTGTCGGCTATACCGTTTCCAGGAGAGGTGACGTTTGAATTAGTCACAGACCCGCCAGCGGGGCTTGTCCCATTTACTGCCGAATCATGTTTGTTTTCTGGTCTGCGGGCTGAATCCGCTTCAGACAAATTATTTCCGTAATCTGTTGTTTCGGAAGTACCGCCTGCATTAAGACCGTTCCCGTTTTCAGGTGCCAGTACAACTACTTTTCCAGTTTGTACTTCGGAATCATATTTGTGTGCTTCTTCTTCTGAAAGCCCTAAGTCTTTTAGGCGGTTAAAATAGCCGTTGTCATTATTATGAGTGTCTTCTTCACCTAGAAAAGCAGACTTTGCTTTTTCCCAGAAAGAGTCATTTTCATTATGACTGCTGTCTGTCTGTCCACCGTTTGTTTCGGCACTAACGTCGGTTTGATTCCTTATCCAGGATGTTTCTTCACTCTCGTTTGCAACAAGTGAAATATCTTCCGGTTTATAACCTTCTGTTTTTAAACTTTCTACTGCATCTACAACTTCCTGCTCCGAATCATATACACCAATAACAGTTTTAGCCATTTTGAAAACCTCCTCAGTATTTGTATGATGAATCTTGGTGTTACACGGGTTATATTCCCATGAGATTTTATAGTAAACGGGGACAAATGGACCTGCAAATCAGGCTTCATCCCTTTCTCAGCACTATTACCTAATAGGGACTCACTTTTATTATTCATTTTTTATAAACTGTTCGCCTTTTATATAAATGTCCAAAAATCCCTTTATATGGTAGAGAACCTTCAAATAAACAGGTCCGCATGTTATTAACAGTGTATAAATATAAATACTCCTCCAGTTCTAATTACTGGAAAATGCGTTGAGACCGGCCTTTAAGCCTATTAAAGTTTCTTATAAATATGAGTCTTTGTACTTCCATTTTAGCTTCTGCTTTCTTATAATTAGAATTGTGAGAATAATTATTGCCTCAAGTTTATAAGTTTCATAGGAGGCATAATTATTGCTACTAAATTGATATAGAAGGGGAGAGAATTCTATGGATGCTAAAGACTCTGCCAACACAGGAAAGTGCCCGGTCATGCACGGGGCTCTCACAAGTCATGGCTCAAGCGGTACAACTAACCGAACCTGGTGGCCAAACCAGCTTAACCTGCACATTCTTCATCAGCATGACAAAAAGACGAACCCGCTGGGAGAAGACTTTGATTATGCAGAAGAGTTTCAAAAGCTGGATTACCAGGCTCTTAAGCAGGATCTCTACAATCTGATGACAGACAGTCAGGATTGGTGGCCTGCTGATTACGGTCATTACGGACCATTCTTTATCCGTATGTCCTGGCACGCAGCCGGTACTTACCGCACAGGGGACGGCCGTGGTGGGGCCGGAACTGGTGCCCAGCGTTTCGCTCCGGTAAACAGCTGGCCTGACAATGGCAATCTGGATAAGGCACGGCGCTTATTATGGCCAATTAAGCAAAAGTATGGCAATAAGATCTCCTGGGCCGACCTGCTGGTCCTTGCCGGTAATGTGGCAATTGAATCAATGGGTGGAAAGACGTTTGGTTTTGGAGCTGGACGCGCAGATATTTGGCATCCAGAAGAAGATATCTATTGGGGCGCTGAGACAGAGTGGCTCGGTGACAACCGTTACTCTGGTGAACGCGAGCTTGAAGATCCGCTTGCTGCCGTTCAGATGGGTCTTATTTATGTAAACCCGGAAGGTCCAAACGGCAAACCAGATCCCGTGGCAAGCGGCCGGGACATCCGCGAAACCTTTGCACGTATGGGAATGAACGATGAAGAGACGGTGGCTCTAACGGCCGGCGGTCATACATTTGGTAAGGCACACGGTGCGGGAGATGCGGCTCATGTTGGTCCTGAACCGGAAGCAGCCCCTCTTGAAGCTCAAGGTTTCGGCTGGGAAAGCACACATGGTTCCGGTAAAGGCAGCGATACAATTACGAGCGGGATCGAAGGGGCTTGGACGCCTACGCCAACTAAGTGGGATAATACTTACTTTGACCTTCTGTTCGGCTATGAGTGGGAACTGACGAAGAGTCCGGCCGGCGCCTATCAATGGGCTCCAAAAGACGTAGATGAGAAAGACTTAGCACCGGATGCGGAAGATCCGTCTGTTCGCGTGCCGACTATGATGACCACAGCGGATATGGCCATGCGTATGGATCCGGAATACGAAAAGATTTCACGACGTTTCCATAAAAATCCGGACGAGTTTGCAGACGCTTTTGCCCGCGCATGGTTCAAGTTACTTCATCGTGACATGGGTCCTAAAGAAAGATATCTTGGTCCGGAAGTGCCGGCAGAAGATCTGATCTGGCAAGACCCTGTTCCATCAGTTGATTATGAGTTAACAGAAGCTGAAATAGCAGATCTTAAGGCAAAAATCCTTGAATCAGATCTCACTATCAGTGAGCTTGTCACGACAGCTTGGGCTTCAGCGAGCACGTTCCGCGGCTCCGATATGCGCGGCGGAGCAAATGGCGCCCGCATCCGGCTTACTCCACAG
Organism: Salipaludibacillus sp. CUR1; assembly: GCF_021028955.1. GTDB lineage: Bacteria > Bacillota > Bacilli > Bacillales > Salisediminibacteriaceae > Salipaludibacillus. Next base: position 60,172 of record NZ_JAIWPE010000053.1, on the reverse strand, counting down.
AAAGACTGGGAAGTTAATGAGCCTGAGCATCTTGCAAAAGTGCTAGCTGTTTATGAAGATATCCAAAGCGAGCTTGATAAGAAAGTCAGCCTGGCTGACCTGATTGTACTAGGCGGCAGTGCCGCAGTCGAAAAAGCGGCGCAAGATGCAGGCTTTGACGTGACTGTGCCTTTTGCTCCGGGACGCGGCGATGCTAATGAAGAGCAGACTGATGCAGACAGCTTTGATGTGCTGGAGCCAATTGCTGACGGTTTCCGTAACTATCAGAAGAAGCAGTACAGTGTCAGCTCTGAAGAGCTCCTCGTGGATAAAGCCCAGCTGCTGAACCTTTCCGCACCGGAAATGACGGCTTTAATCGGCGGTATGCGTGTCCTTGGGACAAACTACGGGGCAACAAAGCACGGTGTATTCACTGATCGCGCAGGCATACTGACAAATGATTTCTTTGTTAACCTGCTTGATATGGGAGTGGAATGGAAGCCTGCAGGCTCTAACCTTTATGAAGGCCGTGACCGCCAAACAGGTGACCTCGTGCGAACAGCAACAAGAGTGGACCTCGTGTTCGGTTCCAACTCCATTTTGCGTGCCCTTGCAGAAGTGTACGCTCAAGAGGACAATAAAGAAAAATTTGTTAATGACTTTGTAGCTGCCTGGGTCAAGGTTATGAATGCCGACCGTTTCGACCTTAAACAGCATGACGCTAAGAAAGATGAGTTAATAGGAAGTTAAGTGCCGCAATCGCTCATTTTGAATCACATGGAAACAGGGCATGGAGTTTAGTCTCCATGCCCTGATTTGCTTTTGAAGTAAAACTATTCATTATACTTATGCCACACGCTCAAATTCATGGTATCTTGTTCCTTGATAAGTGAGGTGGCCCACATCTCCTTCTGCAAGCTTGGCATACTGGTTGCCCCGCATCTTAAACTCTCTTCTATCTCCGCTCTCCAATTCAAATGTCACATAATATGCTGTTTGATATCTGGAAGGTCCGACGCTGAAACCACCTCCCCTGCTGCGATTACCTGACGCTCGTCTGCGAACATGTTCTCTTTTAGTAACAACCTTTGCTTTTTCAGTTTCAACAGGCTTTTTATTGTTTGACAGCCATTCTGAAACATTTTTCACAGCAGAAAAAATAAACGCACCAACTACAAGGGCAAATATCAGCGGAACGAGCCATGTTGCTGCATCAGCTAATTGAAAGGCAGTACCTGCGGCAGCACCTTGACCATAAACATCCAAATAAGACCCTCCTATAAATATAGTTACTATGAAGGACGATACAAACTAAGAAAAGTTTCAAAATTCAATTAATCATTTATGGATAGAACCAATTTTTAACATGGAAGGGTTGAAGACCGATCGCCTTTAGCCAGTAAACAGTTGAGAATTAATTAACATAAATATTACAAAACTATTAAAATTATACGTTTAGTTGTAAAACAAATGATGGAATAGGTTAATACATTCTTTTATAGGAGGCTAAACGTGAAAAAAATCTCATTACTGGCAACTCCCCTGGTAACAACAGGTCTCGTATTTGGTTTTACCGGTTTAACACCAACAGCCGCTTCAGGACAGGATACGGAGACTGTAGATGCGGGCGATACGCTCTGGAGTATTTCCCAGGAACATGATAGTATAACTGCCGGAGAATTAAAAGAGATTAATCACGGACTGGACCCTTACAACCTTCAAATCGGTACGGATATTATGCTTGGGTACTCAGATGATGGCGAGGACTCTTCCGAGGTGGATGCTGAAACTCATACAGTGCAAGAAGGCGAGACCTTCTACAGCATTGCACAGCAGTATGACGACGTGACCGCAGATGAATTAAATAATATTAATCATAGCTTAGACCCTTACAATATACCTGTTGAAACTGAAATTCTTTTAGAACGCATAGGCGACATTGATGATTCTTCAGACGTCAACTCAGACACTCACACGGTTCAGGAAGGCGAAACATTCTACAGCATTGCACAGCAATATGACAGCGTCACTGCAGATGAATTAAATAATATTAATCATGGAATTGACCCATATAATATTCAAGTCGATACAGAAATCCTGCTGGAGCGAGTGGAAGATTCACACTAACCGAGACAGGAAACCCGCATTTTAAATGAGCTGCCCCTGTTAAGCAGACAACAGAAATAAATGAAATGGATTTAATCGGCTTTACCCCTGTATAACATAGGGCTAAAGCCATTTTTTATATCTACCATAAATTTAAAAAATAATAGTTCCTCAAAGGTGTTGTTATACATAATACCATTCGCAATTTAGGATTCCCTAAAAAGAAATAAAGCGCTACTGTTTCACCCTTTCCCACCTTGAAGACGTCTCAAGCGTGGTTAAATCGATTGTCTGCATGTACCGGTATGTCTTCGGCCATGTGCAGAAAAGTGATTTTTTGCTGAACATCATCTTTGTAAAGCGTGAGTTTGGCACGGCCTCCCATCCCTTTTCAGGAACGAGTTCGAGGTTCACCTTATCTCCTTTCCGCACGATCGAATACCGTCCGCTGATCGTCCCCATGGCAGGTTCAGCGTGAAGGATGAATGTATCATCATAACTGCTGCCGTCGGAAAGCTTCCGTATGTCAGGGATTCCTTCTTTAAACTCTGCGGTAAAGGGATGTCTTCCTCTGTTCAGCGCCATTTTTTTTAACTTTTTATCCGTTGAAAAATGGCAGGTAATTTGTCCGAGAGTAAGACTGCCGTTTCCATTTAAAGTGTACTCCTCTAGAACTTCGGTCGAAGCTTTCGCAAACTCGATAATCTGGCAGTCATCGCTGAACCTGGTGTAATAACGCCATTGAAAATCCTTAGGTAGCGGCCAGGGAAACTTATCAACTTTCATTTCCTTTCCGTCGATCGATACGTGGATATTCGTCTTATGTTTGCGGACAAAATCAAACTCGTACAAAAAGAAAACCGGCAAATACGAAGGGTTCTCAGTTGCCGAACCGATCGGGGCAAGCAGATTAATACCGTTAGTTTTCTTACACGAGTTCTCCGATATGTTTGCGGTGATTTTCCTTCCGTATTTATCAGTAAACTGAAATGAAATATGGATACGTCCGTCAGTTTTTTCAAATGTTGCATTAGTTATGTCTGTTTTCACACGTTCACAAAGTCCTTTTCCCGTCACATCGAAGCTATCATCATTCTCGTCATTGAGCTGCGGCTCATCGTAAACATCCACATAGCCGTCGTGCCGGTAGGCAATCACTCGGTAGCCTGCCGCTTCATCATCAATATACTGCGGTTCAAAGCCTAGGTAATGCTCGTCTGGATGCTTTTCACAATTAATCAGTGCCAGTTTGGTCAACGGATAATAGTCAAACTTAAATGGAATAATTACCGTCTCACCCGTATCGTTCTTATCTTGACACATCACTGTCCCCCCTTGTTTTTCCAGCATCGGTAAGTTAATTATAAGTTATTTATTGTCTATCTTCCGTGTCTTCATTAGTAATTATGTGAACATTTTTATCCTGTTATAACTCCTATTAATAAACCCTGCCTTCCCTTGCCAGCTTTCGGTTACAGCAAAAAAGCCATCTGCTGATGAGCTACTATAAATGATGCGTTCTTATTCATAAATATTTGTTCCTGTAATGACTTAATGATAAAAGGGGCCAAATGTAACGGTAACTGTGATAATGAATATAGAATGCTCCGGGGAGGCCTGCCCCAGTTGGATAGTCAGTCGTCCAGTCTGTTTTATGAACGGTGTGTATCAGCTGTTCTACTCCTTTATTAATTGTATGTGAAGGTTTATCTTCCACAGCTATTAAGGCTTCTAAGGCCCATGCTGTCTGTGACGGTGTACTGGCATGAAGAGGGACGTATTTTTTTTGAATATCACTGAGACAGGACTCCCCCCATCCTCCATCTTCATTTTGAATAAAGCGTAACCATTCGGCTCCTCTTACAACAGCACGGTGATTCTTTCTTATACCGACGGCCCTCAACCCTGAAATTGCTGCCCAGGTGCCATAAATATAGGAGATCCCCCACCGGCCATACCAAGAGCCGTTTTTCTCCTGGTTTTTTATCAGCCAGTAAACTGCCCGCTTCACTTCCGGATAATTGCTGTCAAGATTCGCGTGTTTACCTAAAAACTCTAACGTTCTTCCTGTTAAGTCTGTTGTAGAAGGATCAATAAATACTCTTGCTGCTTCCGGGACAGGCAGTAAAGTCAAAAAATAATTATCTCTGTTTTTTTCGAAAGCGGCCCAGCCCCCATCATCATTCTGCATTGACAAAACCCATGCCAAGCCTCTGGACCAGCTGTCCCCGCTGGCCAGACCCTTTATTGCGCGTAAAGCAGCAGTGGTATCATCCACATCGGGTTGCAGCGTATTTATATCTGAAAATCCCCATCCTCCAGGAATGGCAGAAGGATTATTCAATACCCAGTCTCCGTAAGTAAACTGCTGCCGTGATTTAATATAATCGGCTGCTTTAAGGATGCCTGGATCTCTTGAATTAACCCCTGCCAGCTGCAGAGAATGACTGATTAGAGCAGTATCCCATAATGTTGAAGTAGGATTTTGTATATGAGCGCCTTGCCTGGTTTTGCAAATAAGGTTTTTCATGCTTTTTATTGCACTAATGATGACAGGGTCATTTTTCGAAAAACCTAACGCAAGTAATGCAAATACCATAAAAAAAGTGGAACTGAAGTAGCTGTATAATGTGCCATCAGGTTCCAGGCGGGCGAACATAAACTCTTTCCCTTTTTCAAATGCTCGTTTTCTCAGATTTTTTGGTAATTCAATAATTTTATTTATTTCACTTTTAATAGATTTCAGCAGACTTCTTGATAATTCAGCTGAATCATCCTCTCTCTCATAACGAATGAGTAAATCCGACAAATCAGGCGTATCATCATGTCTTATAAAATAGTTGTCATTTGAAGCTATTAGAATTGGCACGATGTGAACACGTGCATACCCGACAAAATCAAATAAACTAATAGGGGACGAACGGGGAAGTAAAAGGAATTCAATAGGCAGTTGCATTTTAACCGGCCACTTTATTTGTCCGGTTAATGACAGCATTACCTTTGTTAATTCTTGAGCGTTCATTAGTCCGCCGCTGTTAATAATAAATGATCTGGCTTTAATCATTTGCTCTGCTTCTTCATCGACATAACCGGAGTACACTAATGCAAAATAAGCTTCTATGGTAGCCGATAAATTGCCTTTACTTTCATCGTGAAACAACTTCCATGTGCCATCTTGACTTTGAACAGATAAAAGGCGCTTAACAAGTAAGTTTATCAGTTTTTCATCAGGATCTTTAATAGACCTCATTAAAATTATCATGTAAGCGTCAGACATAGGACCAGATTCGAAACAGAAACGCCAGGAGCCGTCGGATTTTTGTAAGCTTTGTAACTCATTAATTAAATCGTCAATCGTATTATTAATGATGTTCTTCATTTATTCCCCTCCCCTGTATATAAAATTTATTAGGAACAGCCTGGTTATTATGTTAATGACTTCTTTTAAGTTGCCTCCTCATGGACACCTCGGCTCAACCTGGCCTCACCCGTACTCCTCTCTTACCATCCCTTTATTAAACATCCAACAATTCTGTGAATCTTCTGACTCCACAACTGCTTCCTCCCCCTCCCGCTTCTTATATTCCTATAACTTTTAAACTATAATAAAAGTAGGCACTAAGTTTCACACCATTTATATAAGGGGGCTGGCAGCGGTGATTATATTGACAAATGTGACTAAAACATATTCCAATGGCGACGTGACCACGCATGCTTTAAAAAATATTAATCTGACGATTGAAGACGGGGAGTTTATCGTTATATTAGGTCCTTCCGGGAGCGGCAAAAGCACCCTGCTAAATGTCATAAGCGGCCTGGATACCGTGACATCGGGTGAAATCATGTTTAACAGCACCGGGCTCACCTCCCTGTCCGAGTCTGAAATGACCGCTTTCAGAAGGGAGCATCTCGGCTTTATTTTTCAGCAGTATAATCTTCTGCAAAACCTGAATGTGTTTGATAACATCCAGATCGGAGCGGATATCGGCAAAGACCCGCTTGATGGGCCGGAGCTGCTTAAAGCGGTCGGGCTTGAAGGGGCGGGAAACAAGTATCCCCATCAGCTTTCCGGGGGCGAGCAGCAGCGCGTATCCATCGCCAGAAGCCTGGCCAAAAACCCGGATATCATTTTTTGTGATGAACCGACCGGCTCCCTTGATGAACATAATTCCAAAAACGTGCTGGCCATGCTTCAAGAGCTGAATTATAACTACCATAAAACGATCGTACTGATTACGCACAACGCGGGCATCGCAGAAATGGCCGACAAAGTTATCAAAATGAATTCAGGAGAGATTACTGAGCTTATTATGAACAAGGCGAAAAAATCTGCCCGGGAGATCAGCTGGGGCTAGGGGGTGGAGACTATGCTTTTCAAAAATGTCCTAAAAACACTTGGTAAAAAGTGGCTCCAGCTTATGGCGATCGGGATTATTATTATTCTCAGCTCGATGATCTTTACGATGATGTTTTACGGGGTGAGCGGCATCGAAGGTCCGACTGAAGATTATCTTGATGACTACAGACAGGAAGATTTTTCCGTCGATATGCTTCAGGTAATCAGCCCGGACGAAGACCTTCCCTCCGGCATCTCTGAACTTGCGGCTGAAGGAATCTATACACTTCGCGGCATTAAAGAGGAAAGCCCGGAACTCTTTGACGAACTTATAGACACTCGGGCCGCCGCCATACAGGACGCCTTTCCAGGGGCAGAGCTTGAGCTCCGGCCAACGAAAACAGCGGAAGAAACAATCGACGGCGAGCACCGTAAAACCTTGATCCTGAAAGATGCGGACGCCATTAATCAGACGTATGTGGAAGAAGGCCGGATGCCCGAGTCAGATGATGAGATTGGCATTGCCAGGATCTATGCCGAAAAAAACGGCCTTCAACTGGGCGACAGCCTGACTGTCCGCGGGAAAGTCTATACGATCACCGGGTTTGTCCTTTTTCCGGATTATACGCTGTTAATGTTTGAAAACATGTTAAATATAGATCCGGGCCTCCAGACGACTGTGCTTATGACTGACCCGGCCTACGAATCTTTCAGCGCCCAGGAAACGTTCCGGTTCGCTGGGGCCGCGGAAGATAGTGATTCAATTGACACTGCATTTGACCGCGAGAACCTTCCTTATGTGACGCAAGTTCTGGATACTGCCAACAACATGAGGAGCGGCGGGATCTACCTGGAGTTGTCTTCAAGTAAAACGACCGCCTTAGGATTAAGCATTTTTATCGCTGCCATTGCCGTTATTATCGTGTCGATTATGATTTATAACATTTTGCAGGCAGAACGGGGCCAAATCGGCATTCTGAAAGCACTCGGCTACAGCCGACGCCAAATTGCTTCACCTTACCTTCTTTCTATTATGGTCATGGCCTTTATTATGCTAGCCGCCGGGTATGTCTTCGGCCTGTTTCTGGCAGAACCTCTTAGAGACTTGTACCTTGAATTTTATCTGCTTCCGTCGGTGGAAATCAGCCAGCAGTTGATCGTGTTCGCCATTGCGATTGTCGTTCCGTTTGCCTTTTTCACGGCAGTTGCCGGACTGATCATTTCCAAAATACTCAGCGACGGGCCGCTTGTATTGCTGCATCCTCCGCAGAATCCGTCAGTCAACAGACTCACAAGACTAGTTGGAAAACTATTAAAGAATGCCAATGCCCAGACTAAGTTTAAATACCTGCAGGCTGTCAAAAGCACCGGCAGCTTCCTGATTTTTTTTACAGGCATCATGTTCTCCACGATCCTGATTATTTTCGCTCTTATGATGAGCGGGATGGTGGACAGATTAACGGTGGATGTATACGAACAATCCGACTTCCAGTACCAGGCGTTCATCAACCCGGAGGAAGAACCGCCAGAGCTGCGAGATGAGGACGACATCTTCCTGCAGTATCCTTACGCCCAGCTTGAAGGTGAAGCGGTCACGTTACACGGTATTGAAACAGATAACCGTCTGTATCATCTTTTCGACGCTTCAGGCAGGGACCTCACCAGCTATCTCGACGATGGCGCAGTCATTACCAAGTCTCTTAGCATTAAGCAGAATATCAGCACCGGCGACCGGATTTTCGTCCAGCTCAGCCAGGATGAGATTGAACTCGCAGTCAAAGCTGTCGCAGATGAATATGTCAGCGATACGATCTATGTTGATATTGAGAAATTAAGTCTGCTGCTGACTGATGGTGAAAGGGCGGATTTGTACACAGGGATTTATGCCGCGAATGAGCCGGATGACGAGGCTTATGCTGCTGTGATCAGTAAACAGAGCATGATAGATACGGCCCAGTCCATTGATGGTTTTATTTCGCTCATGACCACTATAATGATTGCAGGAGCCGCTGTCATATCAGGAAGCATCCTCTTCGTTTTGACGTCTTTTACAGTCGAGAAAAACTACTATACCATTTCGCTTCTTAAAGTCATGGGCTACAGCCGCCGAGAGGTTAATTCAATGGTTCTGAACAGCTATTTTGTCTACGCCGTCCTCTCTTATCTTGTCAGCCTTCCGGTCGCTATCCTGTCTATGGACTTTATGATGACTCTCTTTGCGGAAGAATACGGGGTCATTATCCCTCTTGATTTTCAGCCGTCCTATGTGATCTGGAGTTTCCTGGTGATCGTTATCATCTTCTTTGTGAGCACCTGGATTTCCCGGCGAAAAATTACAAAAGTGCCGCTGCAGGAAGTGTTAAAAACGTATCAGGAGTAGTTGTTTCCTGACTTTATATGGCTCTCACCTTGAGGTGAGGGCTATTTTTTGCTGCCTTGACTGGACATTTCAAGGCCAACCCAATAAACAGTCAAAAACGCAGTCAGTTAAGCTAAATAGATGCTCATACTGAAGCCTCCCTCATCACTGCGGGAGGCTTTTTAAGACTACTTATTCAGAAGTTCCTGGACATCTTCCTCCATCTTTTTTGGAGAAGTCTGCGGCGAGTAGCGCTTGACAACGTTTCCTTCCTTGTCGACGAGAAACTTTGTGAAATTCCACTTAATTTCGGAGCTGAGGACCCCCTTCTGGGAGGCTTTAAGATGTTTGTAAAGCGGATGGGCATCGTCGCCGTTCACCTTTATTTTTGCAAACAGGGGAAAAGTCACCCCGAAATTCCGCTCGCATGCAGCCATCATTTCATCATTAGACAGCGGCTCCTGGTTCATAAACTGGTTGCATGGAAAACCAAGAACAGCAAGCCCTTCATCTTTATAAGTCTGATGCAGCCGCTCAAGATCTTTGAACTGTCCTGAAAGCCCGCACTTCGTGGCGGTATTTACAATGACCATCGGCTGGCCCTTATAATTTTCGAGAGAGACTTCCGTCCCGTCCGGTTTTTTAACTGAAAAATCATGTACCGTTTCTCTCACCCAGATCTCCTCCTCAAGTTTGTAATTTCTTCTATCATACTCCCGGCACGCCACGGTTAAAAGAGATTTGCTCACGCCCTATCGAAAGTCCCCTTTTAGCAAAGGTTTAAAATAGCCGTTGACAAAACAAACTGAAAGTCCGTATGCTTATTACATAATGATATTGATAATCATTATCAATTACTTTTTTGAAAAAGGATGGTGACACAACATGTCCCGACTTCAGGCAACGGGTCTCTCGGCAGGCTACACAGAAACGCCGATTATCAATCATCTGGATCTAAGCATTCCCGATAAAAAAGTCACCGCCATTATCGGTTCAAACGGCTGCGGAAAATCGACGCTTCTGAAAACGCTCACCCGCATCCTCCCCCATTCAGCCGGATCCATCCTGCTGGACGGAGAACACATTGCCAAGAGAAATACGAAAGCACTGGCCAAGGATATGGCTATCCTCCCCCAGTCCCCGGAAACGACCGGTGGCCTTACGGCAGGTGAACTTGTTTCCTACGGACGTTTCCCCCACCAGCGGGGCTTTGGAAGACTTACTGCAAAAGACAGAATGATCATTGGTCGTGCCATGGAACAGACAGGCACACTTGATTATAACTGCCGGCCATTGGACGCTCTCTCTGGCGGCCAGCGTCAGCGTGTTTGGATTGCCATGGCGCTCGCCCAAGAAACAGATATGATTTTTCTCGATGAGCCTACTACTTATCTCGACCTTGCTCATCAGCTGGAAGTGCTTGAACTACTGCAGCATTTAAATGAAACAGAGGAACGCACCATCGTCATGGTTCTTCATGATCTGAACCACGCTTCCCGCTTCGCCGATCATATTGTTGCCATGAAAAACGGGTGCATCGTGAAAACCGGTACGCCCGATGAGGTAATAGAGCACGTCGTTCTAAAAGAAGTTTTTCACATTGATGCGATGATCGGCCGTGACCCGCGTACTCAAAAACCAATGTGCATGACCTACCATTTACTTAAAGGAGAGAACACCAATGAAAAACACACTACTCATAACCGCCCTGTCACTGGTCACGCTTAGTGCCTGCGGCGCCGAAAACTCCGGAGGCGAAGCTGCCAACGAGTCAGACAACGGAGAGACATTTACATACGAATCCGAAAACGGCCCTGTAGAGGTCCCCGATAATCCCGAACGTATTGTGGTGCTTGCCGGCTCTTATACCGGTAACGTCATGGCGCTTGATGGGAACCTCGTCGGTATCGATCCCTGGTCCGTCGATAACCCGAATTTTCAGGAACAACTGGAAAGCGTGGAAGTTGTGAGCGACGAAAGCCTTGAAAAACTGATTGAGCTCGATCCGGATCTTATTATCGGCTCCACGGATATGAACAATATTGACCGTCTGGAAGAAATCGCTCCGCTCGTGACTTATACTTACGACAATGTGGACTACCTTACTCAGCATATTGAAATCGGAAAACTTCTGAACAAGGAAGACGAAGCTCGCACCTGGGTTGAAGACTTTAAAGTACGGGCCAACGATCTGGGTGAGCGTGTCAAAAAAGAAATCGGTGAAGATGCCACTGTCTCCGTCTTCGAAAAATTCGACAAGCAGCTTTACATTTTCGGAGATAATTGGGGCCGAGGAACCGAAATTCTCTATCAGGAGATGGAGCTGGGAATGCCCGAAAAAGTAGAGGAAATGGCTCTTGAGGACGGCTACTATGCCCTATCAGCCGAGGTTCTGCCTGAGTTTGCCGGTGATTACATGATTTTCAGTAAAGTAGCCGACACCGACAACTCCTTTACAGAAACTGAGACGTATCAGAACATCCCTGCAGTAAAAAACGGAAATGTCTTTGAAGCAGAAGCGATGAAGTTCTACTTTAACGACCCGCTCACGCTTGATTACCAGCTTGATTTCTTCGAGGAACACTTCCTTGGAACTGAATCCTAATCTACTCTGATACGAAATGAAGCGATAACGATGCATACCGAGTCAAAAAAACAGGCCTTTTCGATCGTATTTCCGGCCGCCCTTATTCTTCTGGCGGCCACCTTCACTCTTGCCCTCTCGGCAGGAGCTGCGCAAATTCCGTTCCGGGATGTTATGCGTGCTATCTTTACACAAGAAACCGGAGAATCCCTTTTAATTATCCGGGAAATCCGGCTCCCCCGAGAAATTGGAGCAGCTGTTGTCGGTGCAGCACTGGCTACAGCTGGTGCCCTCATGCAGGGTATGACGAGAAACCCGCTTGCAGATCCTGGGCTTCTCGGCCTGACTGCAGGTGCGAACGCGGCGCTCGCCGTTACGATTGCCTTTATTCCAGGGACTAACTACTTTACAATCATGATCGCCTGCTTTATCGGCGCAGCAGCTGGCGGTTCCCTGGTGTTCGGGATCAGCCGCGTTCGCCGGGGTCCCATGTCTTCGTTCCGTATTGTTCTAGCAGGAGCTGCAGTATCGGCCTTTCTCCAGGCAGCGGCAGAAGGAATCGGCCTCATGTTCCGTATCTCCCAGGAAGTTTCCCTGTGGACGGCCGGCGGGCTTTTGGGTACTAACATGAATCAGCTTCAGCTCGTCGTCCCAGTTATCGGCATCGGTCTCCTGATTGCCCTCCTTCTGTCCAGACAGGTAACGATTCTCAGCCTGAACGAAGAAGTGGCCGCAGGTCTCGGCCAGCATACTGAGCAGGTGAAAGCGGTCCTGTTTGTGACCGTCATTCTTCTGACAGGTGCATCGGTAGCTCTTGCCGGCAACCTGGCGTTTATCGGACTCATGGTTCCCCATATTGTCCGGGCCGTGGCCGGTACCGATTACCGCTTTGTGATTCCCTTGTCCGCCATTGCCGGTGCCATATTCATGCTTCTCGCCGATACGCTGGGCCGGACGATTCACGCGCCTTACGAAACCCCGGTTGCGGCCATTATTGCGATAATCGGTCTGCCCTTCTTTCTCTGGGTCGTACGAAAAGGAGGTCGGGGCTATTGATTACACTTCCAGCACAGGCAAAAAAAAACCGTACCATAGTCAACACTCTAATCGCCCTAACCGTTCTTACAATGGCAATAAGCTTAAGCGCCGGCTACTCTGCCCTGTCTTTTTCCCGTGTCTTCCCTGTCCTGTTTGGCCAGGGGACGTTTCAGGAATCGTTCGTCCTGTTTTCCATCCGTCTCCCGAGAATGATCGTCGTGATGCTTGCGGGGATGGCACTTGCTCTTTCCGGTGCTATCCTTCAAGGAATTACCCGGAATGACCTGGCGGATCCAGGCATTATCGGCATAAACTCCGGAGCCGGAGCCGCGGTAGCAGTCTTTTTTCTGTTTTTTCCGGTTCAGCCAGGTACTTTCGTCTATGCTCTGCCGGCTGCAGCCTTTGCAGGAGCGCTCCTTACTGCCGCAGCCATCTGGTTTTTTGCCAGGGAAAACAGGACAGGCGTCCTGAATCCGAACCGTTTTATTCTCACCGGTGTTGGCTTTTCCCTTGCTCTGTCGGGGTTAATGATTGTGCTTATTTCATCTGCCGACCGGCAGAAAGTTGATTTCATCGCGTCCTGGCTCGCCGGGAGCGTGTGGGGGACCGACTGGCCCTTCGTTTGGGCACTCCTCCCCTGGCTCCTTGTGCTAATTCCGCTCGTGCTTGCTAAAGCCTCCCGCCTGAATCTGCTCGCTCTCGGAGAGCAGGTTTCCACAGGTGTCGGAGTGGCAGTGCGAAAAGAGCAGATCATTCTCATTCTGGCAGCCGTGGCCCTTGCCGCATCAGCTGTGTCGGTTACCGGCGGCATCGCCTTCGTCGGACTCATGGCGCCACACATCGCCCGGGCACTCACGGGATCGGCACACCAGCGGATGATTCCTGTCGCCCTCCTGATCGGCGGCATGCTCCTTCTTGCAGCAGATACCCTCGGGCGCAACCTGGCAGACCCGGACGGGATTCCTGCGGGAATTGTCGTCGCCCTGATCGGTGCACCGTACTTTGTTTATCTGCTCGTGAAAAAATAAGCAGGTGGCAGGTTGCTATCTCATTCATATAAAACGCATTGGTTTTCCCGCAGAAAATCACATGCGTTTTTTTGTGAGCTCCTGAGAACATCATCAGGAGACTTTCTGAATAATATGGTAAAGTGGATAACAGCGTTGTACATATTCTATTGAGGTAACACAACCATCGGAAATTACTGAATTGCGGGGAGGACAGAAGATGGAAAACCAATTTTTTGTGGGCTGGGGCACCCTTGCACTGATTAATGCCGGCCTTGCACAAGGAAAGAATCGAACAGGACTAAACTGGTTTATACTGTCGCTTTTACTGGGCCCATTGGCCACACTTATTTTGTTATTTGTTGAAAAAAGAAAATTCCAGGGATGAGATAATAAGCAAGAGTTCAATAACCTGCTGGTTCAGGTTTATGTCCATTTTAGTGGCAGGGTGGCGATTATATCAGTTATAGCAGTCATAACAGGTAAAAACCATTAAAAGCCCGAGGATTTGTTCCCCGGGCTCTTTCTGTACCCCAAAACTAACCTGTCAGTTGAGGCTGGTACGCTTTTTATGACGACGGCATGCCGTGGACAGATTTGATTTCGAGGTATTCCTCGATCCCGAAGTCACCCCATTCCCGGCCGATGCCGGATTGCTTGAAACCGCCAAACGGTCCGTTGAAATCAGTCTTTTCGCCATTGACTTTAATGCGGCCGGCCCGGATATTCGATGCCACATACTTGATTGTTTCCGGATCTTTTCCGACTATATATCCTGCCAGTCCATAAACGGTAGCGTTTGCCATTTCAATGGCTTCATCCACCTCATCGTACGTGATAACGGTCGTAACCGGACCGAAGATTTCCTCCTGGGCAATCACCGAATCGTTAGACACATCAGTAAAAATAGTCGGCTTCGCGTAATACCCTGTATCCAGTCCTTCCGGCTTCCCTGTTCCTCCGGTGAGAAGTGTGGCTTCTTTTTCACCTTTTTTAATATAAGACTGAACGGTCTCCCACTGGTCCTCTGAGACAAGCGGCCCCATAGCAATGCCTTCTTTACGGGGATCGCCAACAGGAAAGTTTGAAAGCTGGTCAAGAAGACTTTCCTCAAATGACTGCTTCATTGACTGAGGAATAAACACCCTCGTTCCTGCAGAGCACACCTGTCCCGTGTTATTCATAATATTGGATAGCGCTGTTTTGGCTGCCTCTTCAACGTCTGCATCATCCAGGACAATGATAGGCGATTTCCCGCCCAGTTCCAGTGCCACTTTCTTAATCGTTTCCGCGGCGTTTTTCATTATTTTTTCACCGACAGTTCCTGAACCAGTAAAGGAAACGAAATCAATACCAGGATGGGAACTTATGCCGTTACCGATAACGGATCCGGAGCCGTTCACAAGGTTGAACGCCCCTTTTGGCACCCCTGCTTCATCAATGATCTCAGCCAAAATTATCGCCGCAAAAGGTGTCTTCGAGGCCGGTTTCAGGATAACCGGACTTCCCGCCGCTATCGCACTGGCTATTTTCGTTGAAGCCTGGTTGGTCGGGAAATTCCACGGTGTAATCAAGCCGCTCACGCCGATCGATTCTTTTAAAAGCGTATGGCCGCCTCTGTCTTCTGAAAACGAAAAGTCAGCGAGCGAATCAGCCGCCTGCTGAAAGTGCCCCAGCCCCATCGGATAATGAACTTCCTCCGACACGGTAAGCGGCGCACCGAGTTCATCTGTCATAACGCTTATTAACTCTTCCTTCCTTTTCTCATAACCTTCCGCGATATTTTTGAGCCATTGGATCCGTTCCTCTTTCGTCGAACGGGAGAAAGAAGGGAACGCGGCACGTGCAGCCTTAACCGCTTTATCCAAATCTTCCTCTGTCCCTGAACTGATCTTCCCCATCACTTCTTCGGTTGCCGGATTAATAACGTCAATCGTCTCAGAGCCGGTCGACTCCACCCATTCACCATTAATGTAATGCTTCGTCTCGTTTCGCACAGGAAATCTCTCCTTTTCATTTATGCTGTCATTCTCTTATTTTTCCAAAAAATGTGTGTACAGCACTCCTTTTCCCAGCGAACCTCAGGGTGAAACCATTTGGTATATAGCGGATGTCTGTCGTATATCATTTTATTGACTGTTTGACTAAACTTATTTTACTACCTTATCCTGACCCTTCGTTTTTCTTGAGTAAAAGGCGCCACTTACTAAAAATACACCACTTAAATAAAATACTGAATAAATTCCCCCGATGGTTTCTACTAATCCAAATAATACGGGGGCAAACACCTGAGAAGCCCGATTAACAGAAAGACGCAATCCTAGAACCTCTGCTTTTCTTGCTTCCGGAGCGGCATTATAAGCAATACTCATAGACAAGGGCTGACCACAGCCTAAGCCAGCTCCAATCATCACTGCTAGTAAAATAAACAAATAGAAGTGACCAAGCATCGGGTATAACGCGAAAGATGCTCCTCCCATAAATAATGAGAAAAAAATTATCCTGTCCCGTCCTAATTTATCTAACAAAAATGGCAGCGAAAACCTGACTAATACCAGGGCTAATCCTTTTATTGATATAATCCATCCTATCTCCGAAGTGGAATACCCTTGGCCTGAGGCAAGTATAGGAAAATAAGCTATAAAAATATCTCTTGAATATAACACCAGAGCACTTGTGATCAAGGCTCGCCTAACTTTCTTCTCAGTTAATAAATTTAACGTGCCTTCTTTTTTATTATCAGTTTTTGGTTTCCGTTTATTTTGGCTGAATCCTTTAGGCAAAAACATCCCAATAATCAAGGCCAGGACACCAAAGAATAATGTATAAGTGTATATAACCTGAAATTGATAGAATTCACCTAAATAGCCTCCAGTCACAGGACCTATAAACCAGCCTAATGAGATTCCTGTACTTAAATAACTAAAATGTTTATCTCGTGTAGCTGGCGTAGAATGAGACCCCACGATATGCTGTAAGCCGACGTTTATAAATATTTGGGAAACCCCTACGAGTGTTTGGGAGATAAATAAAGCCCATATGGTAGGAATAAAAGCCGGAACAGCTATTCCAATAGTCAAACCTATTATCCCAAACACAACTGGAAGGTTACTTCTAACTTTGTCTACCATCTTTCCAATATAAATTGCCAGTATCATAGGAAAAAAAGCAAAAGCGGATATCAGTAATCCAACGGTTAATTCTGAAGCCCCTAACTCAGTAGCATACAGCGGAAGCATTGGTCGTGTAATGGTGAGAACCAGCTGATAAGTCAGCGCTGTCAATAAAACGATAACTATAGTCAATTTTTACATCCCTTTACTTAATTACTTAGCACATTCACTTGGGTCCTCGCCATCGTAATAATTAATATGTATATCCAAGCTTATCATTACAGTTTTACCATACTTTTATTTTCAAGGGATTAAAAAAGGATTTTTGTAATTTAATCTTTAGGTAAAGGAAAAATTCCTTAGATTATAATTATTCAAATTCGCTGATTGAATGGGTGAAATCGCTGATAGAAATGAATTTTCGCCGATAGAACCTCGTTTTTCGCTGATTGAATTTGATTTCCGCTGATAGAATCCGTTTTCCGCTGATAGAGTAAAAATATCCGCTAATTGAAGTGACTTTATAATAAAAATAACTAATTATAACGTAGGATCCAAACCAATTTACTCCTTTAAAGCTTCCGTTAGTGAACAGTCAAAATATATGCCCCATATTACAGCCACCCAATAAAAGAAGCTCATGAATAAGAAAACAAATGCAAATATTGTGAGTGCTTTAGGTAATTTCCCATAAAAATAAATTAGGGATAGTCCAATTAGTATATGAATAGCCGCAACCACTATTAGGTCCATTAATTTCACCTCAAATGTTTCAATAGGTTTGAATGGAAATTACTTTTTCACTAATGCTGTCCATAAATTTAATAAAGTCTATTAGAATAACTTTCTTCGAGCTTTTTCTGAATAGAGTCGACACTGGTACCAGGAAGTTTAGCATGCTCAAATAACATCTTGGAAGCAGAAGGCAGTAATGGTTTCTCAGTCCAAGAGTCAGGTTCCCAAAGTCCTGACCGTATAAAAGCTTTTGCACAATGAATAAAGCACTCTTCAACCTCTACCCCAATACCTAAAAATGGCTTTTTCCCTTTAACCGCCATCTTAATAAGTAAATCATCATCAGTGACTAATGCTGCTTTCCCGTTTACTCTTAATGTCTCACCCAATCCTGGTATAAAAAAGAGAAGACCTATTTTTGGATTTGATAATATATTTCGCATTGAATCTATCCTTCTATTTCCTGGTCTTTCAGGGATTATTAAATGTTTTTCATTTATCACTTGGACAAATCCTGCGTGATCACCTCTTGGAGAGACATCACAAAATCCAAATTTATCAGCAGTTGACACAACCAAAAAAGGAGAGTTAGAAATAAATTCTATACAATTGTGGTCAAGGTATGAAATGACTTTTTTATTTACTAACTCACTTGGAACCCCAATAAGCTGGCGTAATTGTTCCTCTGTTTCAATTTTGTTTTTAAATTCTCTCATAATGCCCCCTCTAAAAGTTATTTATTACCTCATATAATATCACTTCTGCTCCCATTGACCTCCCCATTACGAAAAAGAGGAGCAGCAACAGCTTCCCACGGCAATGCAGTTTAATTATAAATGAGTTAATTTAAATCTTTTATAATATTTTTCACTCTTTGTAATTGACCATCTTCTTGTTTTATAATATCCTCTTTCTTAATTTCAACTAAGATATCAGGGTAAAGTGAGGTGTAATTATCCATAGATGAATGAGGTCTTAAAAATTCTTTATGTGAAATTAATAAATCAAACCCCGTGTAAGGAAGGGGAAAATGCAAAATGTCCCCGAAACTGCCAGGGGCATTTCCTGTTGGTTCTCCGATAATCGTCCCTAAATCAGAGTCATGAAATAACACAGCAAACATATTAGCTGAACTGTACGTTCCATGTCCTGTTAAAATATAGACATCTCCATTAAAAGTTGGCTTTAGAACGCGGTTTTGAACAACGGATGGAGGGTGCTCCTCATAACCGTCAACTTGTTCATATCCTCTCTGCACGCTTGCAGGCTCAGAAAATCGCGTTACCGTTCCAAAGTTTTTATATGTATTTTCTGGAAGATGGCGAATAAATACATCACTAACACCAGAGTCCCCGCCGCCATTCTTTCTTAAATCAATGATAATATTCTCCAACTGCTGCTCTTCGACTTCTTTAAAAAATTCTCTCACATTCTGTTCGTATTCAGCCGTAACGTTACTTTCATTTAAAAAGTAATAACCTATGTTGTTCTCCTGATCAAGCTCATAGCCATACCATGTTTCTTCGTCTGCACTGCTTTGATTAGCTTCTTCGGGGGTCACCCAGTGAACATTTATATTCTTCGAGGTTTTCTCTGTATCTGAAACAGTTACCGCTAATGAATTGCCCTCCACAGTTAAAATTTCTTTTAGAAACTTTTCCTGTGTTATGAATTGTCTGGAAAGGTGTTTAATCCAATAGTCATTTTCCGACGAAATAATAGTTGTCAGTGAGTCCATGATTTCATTTATTTCTTTACCTTCGATATGAGTTAATTCATCGCCATGACTGATGTTCTCCACGGAACTATCTGTTACAACCAGTTCATCGCCTACCCACTGTAATTCTAGTGGTAACACTCTACTTTTGATTGTAGATGGGTATACGAAAGTATGTGAATCTCTTATTTCACTCACAAAACTTTGTATAACGTAAAAATACTCAGTTATTTGTAATGGCTTTGCTAATTGCCTTTCGGTGGCCACAATTAACTCATCCCAACCATTTTGATTTAAATACCTTTTGGGGTCTGGGTGTACGTCCAGTATTTTTTCTACCACATAATTAAACTCTGTTGTCATTAAATCAGTGGACAGAGTATCTGAGGTCTGAAAATCCTCTTTATCCATACTATTATTTAAGTCATATAAGATTTCAGACTTCGAACTGCTAAAAACATTAAATATGGATATTATTAAAAGAAAGGATAACAATCCAATTATGATAAATTTTATTTTCATGTTTTTTCACCCTGCCTCAATAGATGTTTACTTTAGGAAAATCCTACTTTACCTTAACATAATTTTTCCAATTAACAGACAATAAAAAAAGCTGCAAATGCAGCTTTCTGGATCTTCAACTATCCGTCACTATGTAAGTTGTTTAGAGTGGTTAAAAGGTTAGAGAAGAGTGAAATGGAATGACCGCCGCTAACATAATAAGCTTTCCTATAATTCGACGATTTTCCTGGAGTTTAATTAATCCTATAAAGAGTAACATGCTCCCCAGAAAAAAGGACATATACGGCAACATATTCACTTCTGAATTAAAAGACAGAAGATATAAGATGACCACAATTGAAGCTGAAATTTTTTCCCCAATCTTAAAGATTTTAATACTATTCTCCCTCCTGCTTATATTACAGATAACTAATGATTAATCCTCTTTCGCAGTCGAATTAACGCATCCGGTAAAAAGATGCCAAACTTCCCATTACTCTTTACTTTCAGTCCGCTGTTTCCCTTTTTCAGTGACGGCAATTTTTCTTGTCATTTTCTTAATTTTATCCACTGGTCTAAAACGTAAGGCTGACCAATCGTCATCGATAGCCACTTGGCGAACTGGCTCATAGCCCTCCTCAGATAATAAGGCAGCCACTGTCTCACGGCTGCAATCTGATCCTTTATACTTCTTCGAGGATTTTTTAGGATAACATAGCCATAATAATCCATCATCTTCAAAACATGCTAAGCCTTGCTTTGCGCAGGTTTGGATTTCTTTATTAGATGCTCCGAAGACTTGTACAAATGGATACGAGTCTAATCTTGTTTCTTTATGTACTTCGGCTTCAACAGCTTCTATCACTTCTCTGTATTCATCAGGCGCATTTAGTATCAATATTGACTGACTCTCATCTTTTAACTGCAGCTTCTTAATTATAGGATGTTGCACTGGCATTAGTTATCCCTCCCTTATCTCACTCCCGCATTATATTTATTTTAACAGAACTCTGGAAATTTTTTTTATTAATTGTCCTCTTAGCAGAAGAATCTGATGTATACTGCTCATAAATAGTCCCTAATTCAAGGAAACTTAATATATTACTTACACGACGGAACTGAACTACTCATTCTCCTCTCAGTCCAGCCATACTGCAGTGATCAAGCTACTTGACGGTCCCCCACACTTAGAAAGACCTTTAATTGGTAAAAAATGATTTTTATTAATTAATTCTATTTCATGATATGATTAAAAAAATCATATAAGCGAGGGTTTACTATGACTAAACATCGGATCTATACAATGAGTTTCGAAAGTGTCTATCCCCATTATATTAACAAAGCTGAGAGAAAAGGACGTACGAAAACAGAAGTCGATGAAATCATCCGCTGGCTGACAGGATATAGTCAGGAAGAGTTAGAAGTGCAACTGGAAAAGCAGACAGACTTTGAGACCTTCTTTGCTGAAGCACCCCGTCTGAATCCTTCGAGGGCTTTGATAAAAGGTGTGATCTGCGGTGTCAGAGTGGAAGACATTGAAGAACAAACGATGCAGGAAATCCGTTATTTAGATAAGCTGATCGATGAGTTAGCAAAGGGAAAAGCGATGGAGAAGATTTTGCGGAAATAGTATTTCAATCGACTAAACAATGATTCTGTCCATAAGGCGATGGGGCCCAGCGCGATCCACCTCCCCTAGCATTCTATGGACGGGAATAAGCCAAGCCACTCACCTCAAAGCGACTAATTTAAATTAATGAACCGTCCTTATTGCACCCTTTTCGCTTTAAATATATTAAACCACCTCACACCATAAATTATGATTATTTAATTTTTCCAACCTTAATCAATCGGGCTTTTATTGAGCCGTTCGTTCTTTTGTGCAGCTCTGCCAATTCATTAATGGTTTTACCGTTATCAAAAGCATTTACCAGCAACGCTTCCTCTTGTTCATCCCATCCTTTACCTGCATTTTCAGGCAGCCTTTTCTGCCGTTTGTCACTTTCATCTAGTTTCTCTAAGGCTTTCAATGCTAAAAATAGGGCTCTGACCGTATGTGGATCTTGAAATGTGGTGTCTTCAGTTAATATTTCTCCTGTCTGCGGGTCTATCCCCTCTGATAAAAGAGTGATGATGTCAATTGCTTTTTTAATTTCCATTCATACGTACTTCCCTTCTATTCTAAAAATCAGATCCGAGAGGTTTCGTTTCTTATCCTTTGTGTTAAAAGGCTAGTGTATCCATTTTACCGAGACGGGTGGCGTTATATATATAAACAAGCCAGTATTTAATAAACGTTAATAGATTCCTCTAAGTAGATTCTGCAAATAAAGTTCTCATTAAAATAGTGGGAGATAAGGTGACCAAGTTCATATAGGTCATATATATGAAGAAGCATGGAGCCATTGTGTTAAAGAAGTAAATTAAAGAGGGTGATGTGGAGGCAGTTTCACCAAGAGCATTGATACATTAAATAGTGGGTTTCAAAATCGAAGTTTTTCAGAAGGTTCTCTAATAATGATTTCGTTTCTTCAATCTCTATAAAATAGAAGTCATCATACTCATAGGAGCCAAAGAAACTTCCAAATCTTGTTGGTAATAGATCTTGTGGATTTTTCTTGTTTGATAAAACGATTAAACACAAATTCAAAAGGTCTTCCAGGTTTTGCTTTGTAACAAGCTCAGTAAAACAAGGGTCATCTTTTCCGTTACGAATGTTTTCAACAAACCAATGGTGAATCTGATTTGCCTTTCGCCAATAGCCTACAACTTCCATCAGGCTTATCGATGACATGCCGAATTTTTCGGAGTGTATAATGTGTGGTTTTACTTTTCGG
Source organism: Salipaludibacillus sp. CUR1 (assembly GCF_021028955.1). Classification (GTDB taxonomy): domain Bacteria; phylum Bacillota; class Bacilli; order Bacillales; family Salisediminibacteriaceae; genus Salipaludibacillus. The sequence continues at coordinate 37,860 of NZ_JAIWPE010000053.1, read as the reverse complement.
AAGAGCTCATTTTGCTTTTCTTCTAATTCTCTTAAATGAACGTTCGCTGAATGGACGTCCTCATAATCCATCCCTTCAATTTTTGGCATTGAAATTAAATACATATCTAATCCCATTCGCACCTCTCCTCTGTCTCTTTTTTGGAAATAACAAGCAAAATGATTCTACCATAGTTACTTCCCCTGCTATCATATGAATTGTTACAAATATAAGAATGTTTCAACCAGGGACGGTTTTTTCGGCCGCTATCAAAATTCATTTAATTACTCTTGACATCCTTATTTGCTTTTGTATCCACTCGGTGCTTTATGAATTTTTGCATTCATGGTGTCTAACTTCATGACACCAGCCGCATTTATCTTTTACCCACATTGAACACTTTTTCAAGGTGAGGAATGTATAGGGGGCCTCAGCCAGGACCAAACTAAGAAGAAAAGGAGTATTCAGAAGTGAAGCATGTAAATGTCTTATTTATTAAGTTTGCTGCCAGCCTTGTTATCTTTGGAATCAGTTTAGGTTTGCTGTTTAATGCCCCCTTTGTGGAAGTCGTTTCCTTCAGCTTATTAGTAACCATCATTTCTTATTTTCTTGGTGATCAGATCATTCTTCCGCGTCTCGGGAAAAGGAACACCGTTGTCGTAGATTTTTTCCTGGTTTATTTAATTGTCTGGATTTTTGGTGCCATTTTCTTTCACAGCTATTTAATGATTGGTTGGGGAAGCATTATATCGGCTCTACTTTTTGCAGGGTCAGAAGTGTTTGTTCATTCTTATATTGTAAAGAATATAAAGCAATCCGTTCAGGAAAAACAACGCAGCTTCAACCAAAGTTTTGCTTTTGAATTCTCTGAAGATCCAGATCCGGCCAAAAATAAAGATGAGTAAAAAACGTATAAGAATAGACGAAGGCACAACAAGCAAAGTTCATCTTCTTGTTGTGCCTTTATCAATTCTTAGGAAGAAGGGAAGTTCTTTTTCAATTGCAGCTTAAGAAGAAAATCAGCGGACCACCCACTGACAGAAAACTTACTCTTACTCCACTGAAACGAAACTGTTTAGTTATAAACTGGGTTCTCCTATCAAATAAACACGCCCAGCCATACTGCAGTGATCATCGCGAGAATGAGCATTATTTTTTCATAAGAGGTGACTTGTTCGTGGTCTGTGACATTCATTTTTAAGACGAGAAAAACAGCGATCGAGACGAAGACCACAACACCGCCGGCAGCCCATAACCGGTCAAAGCCGAGCCAGAAAGCACATAGCCCGGTCATTATCAGATACAGGAGAGCGGGGAACCGCGCGTAATAGAGGCCAAATGTATAGGTGAACCATACGACACTGGTCCGTTTTGCCGGCACAGCCCTGTGATCCGCTTCCAGGTCCGGGATGTGGTGCACCATCACCCATGCCAAACAAAAGAGCGCATTAATGAGCGCATTTTGCATCGCCCATACTGGGATATGATCCAGCGCGATCCACGCTCCGGCAAATCCGACAAAGAGTATGGACGGGAATAAGCTGAGCCATTCCCCTAAAAACGGCCGGTAGCTAAAACGCAAAGGAGGCAGCGAATAGGAAACCGCTGCCCAGACGCCGATGAGAAGCAGAACGGCCATTTCAAACAGGCCAAAAACAGCTAAAATCCCTGCCAGCCCGACCAAAATAATAGAAAGCCATTTCCCTATGAGCAAAAGCGTCAGATGAGAGATCATTTCCTCTTGAATCACACGACTTCCGCCAGACAACATAGCCGGACTGTACTGATCTGTACCGGAACGGTAATCGGTATAATCATTAAAAGCATGAGTGAGCACCCCGTGCATAGTAAACGCCGCGAGATTAAGAATTATGAACAGACTCACTGCATAACCGGTTGAAACTGGATAATAGAGAAATAACGGAAGCATAGCAGACACGATCGTCGCGGCACTTGAGGAAATCACAGCCATCGCCCGCAGCAGCTTCCATCCTTTGTGAAAAATTGACATAACCTTATTAGACAACGACAGCAAACCCTTTCTTCAAAACACGTAAGTAAGACTATTGACGAGTTTTTGAAAAGACACTCGTCGCGCCCCTTCACTTACATGCACAGTTAATGTGGCTCACTTGTTCATTGCCCTGAATAGTTTACTTAGAAACGCTGGATTAATGAAGGGCATTTAAATAGTATTAAAGTTAAAAATAAAACAATTAGTGAAGTTATTATTTTTCTTTTTTTAATAGATCTTGCAGATTATAATAATTCAAATTCGCTGATTGAATGGGCGAAATCGCTGATAGAAACGAATTTTCGCTGATTGAACCTCGTTTTTCGCTGATTGACCTCGTTTTTCGCTGATAGAGTTTAAAAATCGCTGATAGAAGTGGATTTTATAATAATTATGTCTGTTTCTACGTATGCCGCAAAACCAATTACTCCTTTACAGAGCTGTGCTACATGAAAAATTTCAATATATTTCCCCTCCTACAGTTATCCCCATTAAAAGAAGCACATAGTAAAGAAAAATATATGGAAATGTGGTAAGTGCTTGATAGCACTTACCACAAAAATAAATTAGGAATAACGCTTCCTGATTAATACAATAAGAAAATTAATATAGACGTGAGCACGCCGACCCAGACAGACAGCAATATGCAATATCCCATAATGTGACGGATGCTTAACCCGACGATACTGAGAATTGGCAACGCCCAGAATGGCTGGATTAAATTTGTCCAGGCATCTCCCCACCCGACGGCCATGGCTGTTTTAGCAGGATCGACTCCGAGCTCAATCGCAGCCGGAATTTGAAGAGGCCCTTGAAGCGCCCACTGTCCCCCTCCTGAAGGAGCGAGAATATTTACAAATCCTGCAGCCCAGTAGGAGAACACATTAAATGTGCCTGCTGACGCTGCGGAAGCCATCCCGTCAATAATTAACTGGCCAAGGCCTGAGCTTCCTAGAAGAGCGATGATGCCTGCGTAAAAAGGAAACTGCAAAATAATCGGTGAGATGGATGTGGCTGCTTCTTTAAAAGCACCGGCAAACTGGCCAAGTGACTGATGGAAGAAAAGGCCCGCAGATAGAAACAGCAAATTAATAATATTTAAATCTAAATCTCCCCCGTTGAAAAAATGGGAAAAGATAAATACGAGACCAATTGCGCCGCTCACGATTCCCAATACAGGGGTCGTTTCAAGTTTCTTAGCCGGTGTTGAAACGCCGCTTTCTTTTTTAGCTTTTTTGCCCGAAAAAACAGACTTTCCTTCCCTGTAAGGAATGATGGCTGATTTGTCTTTCGGTGCCATTAACACGATGAACACAGGCATCGTAATTACAAGCGCGATTAAAATGAGAACCGTCGACGGATGGAAAATTGTCTGTGACGTCGGGATGACGCCCATCAGATCTTCAAGAAAATGGCCCTCCGTTGCGACTGTCAGGCCAATCGAACTGGACAGCCCCGCCGTGTAAAGGACAGTGGGAGCGTATGCAGATGCTACGAGTAACGGAAAATGCGCCTCCTTGTTCCGCTTTCCCACTTCCCGGGCTAATATGGCTCCGACTACAACAGCCAACCCCCAGTTAATAAAGTAGGCAAAAGAAGTAATGAGAAAAACAAGGATATACGGCATTTTCTTACCATGGGAAAAACCCGCCAGTTTCTCCAGCCCTCTGCTGATAAACGGAACGGTGGCAAGAACCATCCCCGTCATTAACAGCATGACCATCTGCATCGTAAAGGCTAAATACGTCCAGAACCCTTCTCCCCACGACTGGATAAGCGCCATAGGCGTGGAAATATTCATCAGCCATCCTGCAAAAAAGACGATCAGTGTCATTATGACAGCGATGACAAAGGCATCAGGCAGATACCTCTCAACCATCCGCGAAAAACGGCTGGCGATTGATGCTAACATTTTAATCCCCCCTTTTCTTGTCTTACCAAACTATATACAAGCAGAAGGGGGATTATGAGTTGGCGGAATTTTAATCGTTTGTCTACGGAGTTTATGAAGGGCGCGTTAAAATAAAGAAGGCGATTTTTCTTATATAGTCAATTGAAAGATATATTTAAAAAAAGTGTCTGGACCAATGTTTTGAAACACTGGGCCAGGCTTAAATGTTTTAGAGTTTATAACTTACAATCCACACCCTACAAAAAGAAAAGAGCTTTGTCCTTTTAAAAAAGACGGTTGCCCGGGACTCTGTTTGGAATCCCGGAGAACCGTCCACAGCTCCACTTATATTTTTAACAAACCTACCACGGAAGGGAACTGTCCTTCAATTGACTTTCCCACATGTTCTGTAGTTGCTGCACTGTCTCCTTATCCATCGCCCCCTCGCTCGCGGAAAAATTCTCTTCTAATTGCTGAACGCTCTTAGCTCCCGGGATCACAGTGGCTACTTCCTCATAAGCTAGAATAAATTGCAGCGCACTTTTTACGAGACTTTGATTAGGATTAATATATTGCTTCGTTTCTTCCAGCATGTTCGTCCGTCTTTGTATGATCTCAGGCGTCCAGCGGCTTCTGATATCATCAAAGGTGCTTTGGGCATTATATTTTCCTGATAACCAGCCGGAATCGAGAGGGACTTTAATGATTAGCCCAATCCCTTTCTCATGCGCTGCCTGAAAAGCCCTTGCTGGATCCTGATGAAAAATATTGAACATGACTTCAATCACTTGACTGTCCGTTTTGTTTATTACCTCAAACATTTCATCACTCGAATCAACAGACGCACCGTAGGCGCCAATTTTCCCTTGGCGCTTTAATTTCTCCAGTTCCTCGAAATGGTCACTCTCCCCATTCAAGTATTCAAATGGCGGATTATGCAACAGGAGGCAATCAAGATAATCAGTTTGGAGACGCTTAAGGCTTTCGTCAACAGATTGTTCGAGTTTGTTGGAATCAAAGCCAATCTCTCCATTGGCATGATGGCCAAATTTACTGCTTATAATTACCTGATCTCTCTTATCTTTTAGCGCTTTTCCAAGAATACGTTCACTCTTTCCTAACGCATAATTCGGAGCAGTATCAAAGAAATTGCATCCTAATTCGATCGCTTTATTGACGATCTCGATCCCTTCACTTTCAGTCATCTCACCCCCATTATTTTTATTGCCGAGCTGCCATGCCCCTAATCCAATTTCTGATACGAACTTCCCTGTGTTTCCAAACTGCCGTTTTTCCATGTTTCTTCCTCCTCAGTTGATTTAATATATTTTTACGAAAGCGGTTTCGTAAAAGGCAATAGTTAAAGGACTGGTTTCTATGGGAACGCTTTAATCTTTATTTTATCATAAAACTATCATTTTATTAATTTAAATAAGCACAGGTTCATCCTCTGTTCCTGTGCCCTCTCACGCATATACCGCATGATAATCTTATATTATATATACCTGCTTCCCTTCCTTGCCGATTCTATCTCCAGCCTCATTTTCCGTTTCATCACTCTCGTATACAGGCTTGGCGACAGGCGGCTGAGCCACAGCGACAGCTTGGCGACCGGACTGATGTAAAGCCGTTTTTTCCTTGCTGCGACTCCTTTATAAATGCATTCCGCTACATACTCTGGACTTAATACGTTGCCCACAAATTGCTTTTCGTGCTGCACCGGCTTTCCGTCCCCCTGCATAGCTGTCTTCTCTAACCCTGTCTTAATAAAAGACGGGCAGACCATCAGCACATTGACTCCCTCATCTTCCAGTTCAGCTCGAAGCGTATCGAAAAAGCCATGCAGGGCGTGCTTGCTCGCTGCGTAAATAGTTCTGCCTAATAGCGGTGAAAACCCTGCCACACTGGAGATGGCGACATACGTCCCTTTACTACGGACAACCATCGGCAGCGTATGATGCGTCATGTAAATGGCCCCATTCACATTCACGTTCATGATTCTTTCGGCCACCTTCGGACTCATCCCTTGGAACTCACAGCGATGGGAGATTCCCGCATTATGAATCACAACGTCCAGCACAGGGTGATTCGACTCCATCTCCCGAACAACGGCTTCCACTTCCTCGTTGTTACCAATATCACATGGATAGATGGAAACTAAGATGGCAACTGCTTCTAACTCTTTTTTTAAAGAAAAGAGGGAAGACTCCTGAATGTCCACCGCATGGATGTGAGCTCCCCTCTTGCCAAAGAACAGACACAGGGCCCTGCCTAGTCCCCCTGCCGCACCTGTAATGAGCACAGATTTACCTTCCCATCTTGACATGACTCTTCACCTGCTTCTCTTGTGTACGTATTTTATTTGGCCCATCTCCTCTTCCATGTAAATACAGCTGAAAAACGTCTTCCGATGTATAGGTTGGGATGAAGCTAAATTCTTCTTTCAGCTTCCGGTTATCCAAAACAGGTCTGTAGCGTAAAAAGTTTATTTGCTCCGGGCCGTATTGTGTCAGGCGCAGCTTTTTTAAAATTACGAGTGCATACTTTAAAAATGTTGGGGGAAGGTAGACGACCCGCTTGTTCAACAGCCTTCCCAGCTGCTGAATTGTCAGCTTTCCGGTGCCCGCCAGGTTATAAATCCCTTCTTTCTCCAAAGCAACGGCCTGACACAGCGCTTCGGCCACGTCTTCATCCCAGATAAACACGAAAGGACTGTCAGAGCCTTTGATCCCTATTAACACCTTTTTCTCAAATAAATCTGTAATCTGATTTTTGACTGAAGCTCCTAAGATCGTTCCGATTCGGAAGATAACCTGCTTCAGCCCAGGATGTGTCTTACGGTATTCCCCCAGCATCTCCTCAACCAGCCGCTTATGATAGGAATAAGCAAACTCTTCGTTTCCACGGATCGCTTCCTCTTCGGTTAGCCATTCGGGGTGATCCGGGTGATAGCCGTAGGCCGCGCCGCTCGAAGTTACTACAATTTGAGACACCCCGTGCGCCGCGCAGGCGTCGAGAACGTTTTTCGTCCCCTGTACATCAACGGAATATTCCAGTTCCCTGTTGCTGTTTTTTCCTGGAGTGACGATTGAGGCTAAATGGACGACCGTATCCACCTCGTATTTCCTGACCATCTCTCCCACCGCTTCAGAGCGCACGTCTCCGGTTTCATAAATAATCCCCGCTGCCCTGCGGCTGGGCGGGACTGTTTTTATATCCAACGCCACGATAACCGCTTCCCCGGATTCCTTCTCAAGGCGCTTCAGCAGAAGGCTGCCTACATAGCCTGTGGCACCGGTTACCAATATTTTTTTCCCGGAAATGGTCATATCTTCAGTCCTCCGTTCACCGCAAAATCGTGGGTTTCCGGAGGCCGCCTAGACCAGAAAAAGGCGATCGTCAAGCCGGAAATAATGTGCCAGACCCCCCACCAGGCTGCTACCACTGCCATACCTCCGAGACCCTCGAAAAAGTTAAAGATTAATACGAGGCCTAAAGCGGAATTTTGAATACCCACTTCAATCGCAATCGCCCGCCGCGATGGCTCCCTCAGCTTAAAGAGTCTCGCAAAGAAATATCCGCTTAAAAGAGCGACCAGATTGTGCAAAAATACCGCCAGGATCACAAGCCCGACGAATTCCAGGAAATATGGCCAGTTGCTGATCAGGGCTACGACTACAAATCCAATGAAAACAGTGATGGAAAAGTATTTCATCGGCTGCGAAGCCTTCGCCGCAAACTCCGGCTTCCGGTACTTTACGTACATCCCGCATACGAGCGGCAAGCCGAGGATCAGGATGATTAATAGTAGCATATCCAAGGGATTAATCGTAAAACTTCTTAAGATCGCACTCGTTTCCGGAAGCAGTGACCCCCAAAACATTACATTCAACGGAGTCATGACAATCGCAGCAACGGTAGCGATGGCAGACATATTAATGGAAAGAGCGGTGTTTCCTTTCGCTAAATGAGTCATGAAGTTGGAGAGGTTGCCCCCTGGACAAGCCGCAATGAGCAGCAGTCCCAGGGCAATGCTCGCTCGCGGCTGAATCATCAGCACCAGCAAAAACGTGAACGCCGGCAGCAGGAAAAACTGGGCAAACAAGCCGATTAGCATAGGTTTCGGTGTAGTAAAGGCATTTTTAAAATCCTCTATCTTCAAATCCAAGGCGACGCCAAACATAACAAACCCGATAAAAATATTTAACACCATTAAGGAAGCGGGATTGAAATTAAGTAAGACGTAATCAATATCCATCATTTCCCCTTCGGCTCCGCATGCATATCTTTAAAATACTTCAAGCCCGGCGCCCACATATGTTTGACGGGGTTCACATCAACATGAATAACCGCGCACTTCCCGCTATCCATGGACCGCTGAATCGCTTCTTCCAGCTCCATAGGGTCGCTTACCCGCTCCCCATGGGCGCCCATACTTTCTGCTAATTTATCAAACTCAATTTCTTCTAAGTCTGCATTGATCGTTTCTTCGCGGGATAATGATTTTTTCACCAGCGTCTTAAGCGGCTTTAAGGCGAATTGCTGATTCATTTTCACCATTCCCCACTGCTTATCACAGACAACTAAATAAACGATTTTTAAGTTGTTACGTACCGCCGTCTCTATTTCCTGCGGCTGAAAACCCATGGCGCCATCACCGATAATGCAGCAGACCGGGTAATCAGGGTTAGCCACTGCTGCTCCGAGCGCCTGAGCCACACCCGCACCCAGCATGCCGAACTTATACGTGGAAAGCACTTTCCCCGGCTTTACAAACTTATAGTAGAAGTTCGCCCAGATAGCGGCATTCCCGCCATCGACTACCACAACCGACTCCTCCGGAAACAGCTTCTGGCACGTATTAGCCACATGAGAAGAGTTCATCGGCGCAGAAAGGTCCTCGAGCTCCTGATCCAGCTTTTGCCGGTGCGCCCGCTTTTCCTCCGTGTAGCCTTTCAGCTTTTCCTGTCTGAACTCTACAGGAATAGCGTTTCTGCGCTCAAACAGCTTTTTATAAAGCTGTGTTAAAAATACCTTAATGTCAGCCTGTACCGTGATGTCTGCCGGCTTATTCGCCCCCATAATTGCCGGATCGATATCCACCTGAATCATTTTTTGCTTTGATGGGTGCCGCCAGTACGGCGCCTTCCCCCACCAGTCTGTTTCTCCCAGCCGGGAACCGAGCACGAGCACCACATCGGCTTCGTTCCTCACTTTATTGTTCAGTTCAATATGAACCATCGGCACCGTTAGGTCACTATTTTCATTCATGACGCCCCTTGCCGCCCAGCTTGTAGTCACTGGCGTGGAAAGAAGGTCAGCGACCAGTTCCAGTTCCTCATAAGCTTGGGCGTGGATGACACCGCTCCCGGCATGAATCATTGGCGTCTCTGCCTCAAGGAGCATATTAACCACGTTGTTCAGCTGCTCATCCGAAGGACTCACCGGATCTACCAGCCGGTACTGATGGGGATCCCAGAAGGCAGCCTCCGTCTTCATTTTAGAATTGATTAAATTCTCTGGAATATCGAGGTGCACAACTCCCGGCCTGCCTTCATAGCACTTCCTTAACGCCTTGCGCATCATCTCAGGGATCCGCTCAAAGGAAGGAACGGCGGCACTCCATTTCGCCAGTTTGGAAATGACTCCCGTCTGGTCAAAGCATTGATACGTCCCGCCCCGGTCTGGGTACATAATTCCCGTCCGCCGCGCACTGGTAATAACTAATACCCGGTTTCCTTCCGCCTCTTCCACGACCAGCCCCGGAAGAATATTGGCGACTCCCGGCCCGTTACTGGCCATGCACACCCCTACCTTTCCGGTCACTCTCGCATAGGCTCCTGCCATGTGGGCAGCACTCGTTTCGTGCCGCGGTGTGATAAGGTCTATTCCGTTTTTTTCAAGACTGGAATAAAAGCCAAAATAGGTTCCATCTATGATTCCAAATACTTTCTCTACCTTTTCCTTGCCGAGCATGCGTGCAATGATTTCTCCACCACTCATTTCGGGCATTGGACCCTCTCCTCTACCAGTTTTTATGGTCTAAATGGGCGTACTTTTCTAACAGTCTCGTCGGCAGCTTTAAGGCATCTTTCCGGAACGGCGGGGCCAGCTGGGAACCGTCTACCATAATGTCGAGAACGGTTGGCTTATCAGAATGAAGCGCTTTCATAAACTCGGTTTGTAACTGTTCGGGATTATCTATACGGGCTCCCTTTGCCCCCATGGACACAGCGACGTCCGCAAAGCTCGGCCCTTCAATGTCTGTGCCTACAAACCGGTTATTATAGAAATCGACCTGATTTTTCTTCTCTGCACACCAAGCCCCGTTATTGAAGACACAAGCGACGACAGGCAGCTTCTGTTCCACGGCTGTGCTAACTTCATGCAGGCTCATGCCCCACGCCCCGTCTCCTACGATGGCAACGACTGGGTGGTCAGGGTTTGCAAGCTTGGCCCCCAGCGCTGCCGGATAGGCAAATCCGCAGTTGCCAAACGTTAAGGCTGCTAAGTGTTTTCGCGGCTTTGTAAATGTTAAGTAAGCATTGGAGGTTGACGACACATTTCCAATATCCGAGGTCACCACCGTATCCGGCGTCAACAGTTTAACAATTTCATAGAGTGCTCGCCTTGGGTTTATCGGCTCACCAGGCGCCATGGCGAGCTCTGACAATTCCCAGGCCCAGCTGGCTTTAAGTTTCGAAATATGTTTGAGACGGGCCGAATTGGATTTGGCGGCGTTTCCTGTCTGCTTTTTAAGTCTGGCGATAATTTCTGCTGCGGTGGCTTTCGCATCGCCTATGATGCCAGCTTCCACAGGATGGGTTCTGCCAATATGCCTCGGGTTAATATCCACTTGAATGATTTTTGCGGCCTTGGGAAAATAATCAATTTCGTAACTCGGTAAGGTTCCAAACACCGATAACCGTGTTCCAATAGCTAAGACGACATCTGCTTCCTTCAGGGCGTGCATGGCCGATTTCGCCCCCATGTAGCCGATCGGACCAACGGCTAACTGGTGATCTGCCGGGAAGGCATCATTGTGCATATACGAAACAGCAACCGGCGCAGTTAAAAATTCAGCCAATTCCTTTACAGCCGGGATTGCTTCGGCATCAACCACCCCTCTTCCAGAGATGATGACGGGATTTTCAGCGGCCTTCAATAACTCGACTGCCTTGTCAATCTGTTCTGAAGAGCCATAGCCACGCTGGTCCACACGATACTGGTGCGGTTTGAGTATGTAATCTTCCAGCTCTCCGTAAAAATAGTCCCGGGGAATATCATATAAAACAGGGCCCCGCTCGGCATATGAAATCCGGAAGGCTGTCCGCAGGCAGTCGGCTGTTCGTTCCGGATGGGGCACCTTGACTGTCTCCTTCGTAATACTTTCGAATACGGAAACCTGGTCACATTCCTGGAATCCGTCCCAGCCAATCGTTTTCGTCCCTGCCGAAGGGGAAATGACGATCATTGGTGTATGGGCCATATTCGCCGCTGCGACTGAGGTTACCATATTGGTGATCCCCGGTCCGTTCTGGCCAATGACAACGCCTGCTTTTCCTGTGATGCGGGTATAGGCATCCTCCATATGGGCCGCACTTTGTTCATGACGTACAGGAATAAATCGGATTCCCGCTGCGGGAAACAAATCCAGCATATCCATGAAAGCGGAACCCAGAATGCCCGTCACATGGTCAATACCTTCCGCTAATAAGGTTTCCACAATGGCTTCACTGGGCGTCATTTTCAGCTTTTTTCCGGCGGCTGAGGTCCTCTGTTCTGTTGGCGTTTCCGGTTTCATCGTGACATCACAGTCCTTTCAATCGTCAAATTTGGAAGTCATGGATTTTGCGGCTAAAACCTGTGTCTGCGAATTCTGAAGGTGAACAAATCAGGCCGGTACACGCTGGTCAAAAATTCGATTCTGTTCCCGAGCTGATCGTAGAGTACTCTTTCCATCACCAGTAAGCTGGTGCCCTCAGCGACCTCGAGCAGCAAGGCTTCCTTCGGGGAAGCAGACATACATGTGATGAGTTCATCTGTTTCGTAAAATTGAATCCCTAACTCGTTTTCCAGCAGGTCATAAATAACAGCCTCATTTAAATCAAACACCTGCAGTTGCTGTCCTATTATTGGCGGATAATAATGCTGTTCAATAGCAATGGGCTGGTTTGAGGCATACCGGAGTCTTTCAATAAAATAAAGGCGTTTCTCCTGAAAAACAGTCAATGGCTTTTCTTTTGCGTTGATGACTTCATTTGTTAATAGTTTCGCCCCGGGAATGCGACCCGTTTCCCGGATTGTTTCCGTAAAGCTGTTTATCCGATTAATCCAATCTTGTACAGGAGGAGCTTGTTTGATGAAGGTCCCTTTTCCGTGGACCTTTTCAAGGATGCCGTCATTCACCAGATTGGAGACAGCTTCCCGAACGGTTGCCCTGCTTACTTCGAATTGATCCATCAGCTCCCTTTCACTCGGAATTTTCTCTTGATAATCACCAATTTTAATTCGTTTCTCTATGAAATTTCTCAGCTGGACATGGAGGGGCAGTGGATTTGATGGATGTAATTTCATACAACACCTCTCATCTTATCAGGACATCCGTACCAGTTAAGACATATTATTCCATATGAACTTCAAGCATGTCAATATAATTTTTGTAATTTTCGGAAAATTATAAACAGAAATTAAGGAACGGCTCGTAAACCGTCCTGGTTGCTGTCATGTAATTAATGGTCAAATCGATAAGACTATATTTTAGCTATCGGTTCACTTTTGGCGGGGGCTTACCCGAGGGCTTTACTTGTAAAACTATGATACCCCTCACACATTTAATTTTTATAGTTTGACAGGTAAGCTTGGGGCGTCTCCCTAATTTAAAGGTATACCCTTTATAATAGTTAAAATCCTGCTCATCTAATAAACTCCTAATCTTTCTTCTAGTAAATTAAACAAAATTTTCAAATTTTTCGGTGAATTTAATTGAATTAAAGAGTATTTTATGTAATACTAAACTCTATAATTGGTAAATATTTCATAAAAAGGAGAGATGAGGGCATGATTAAGAAATGGATAATAGGAATCACTAGTGTAGCATTTGTTAGTTTAGGAGGCATGGCCGCTGTATCGGCTGACCATGAGGAAGGAACGATCAACTGCAGCAATTTTGATACGGGTGAAGAAGTTTATGAGTTTTGGACTTCTCACGGCTACCACTCTGAAAATGACCCTGAACGATTGGACGGAGACAGTGACGGTGTCCCTTGTGAGAGCTTAACCTCAGGCATGGAAAGTGAATTCTTAGCCTATGAAGCTGAGCAAGCGTCATCAGAAGAGGAAGCTACAGAGGAAGAAGCTACCGAAGAGGAAGCCACTGAAGAAGAGGCTGATGATGAAAGCGCCGATGAATCAGCGGCTGGTTCAGAAGAAAGCTCAGATGAAGGAGATGCTCTTCCTGCGACGGCTACTTCATATCCTACGATGATTTTACTTAGTCTATTAACTGCAGGCGCTAGTGCTTTCATACTTATCCGCCGCAAAGTTGCTCAAGCTTAATTGTCATTATAGTAAGAATGAGCTCTTAAAATCTTTAACACTTTTAAAAGACGTATTGAATAGAAACTATTCAATACGTCTTTTCATTTCCTCATACTATTTTATAATGAATAGTTAGACTTTTTCCCAGGGCAGTCACTATGAGCATTCCTACAGACGGATTAGGCATTCAAACATCCTTTTATCCATTCTTATTTCCAATGATGGAATTAACAATGTGGATCGAATCCCATTCTCCGAAAGAAAAAAGCGTAATCGGATATTTTTTAGGAAACAGTTCAGACTTAATTTGATCTGCCTTCATCCCTTTTTCATGAAGGTTTAATATATTCCCTTGAAGATTCAGTAAATAATCCAGCTTTTCTTTTAAAGCAGTGCGGCCATTACCAAGCCAGCCCGCATGGCTGCAAAACACTTCTTCAAAATCATACGTCAAAATCTTTTCCAGCGAGTCTATCATCACCGGCATGCTCTCTTCCTTAAGAACGACTTTTGTCTTCGTCTGACAATAAAGGTCTCCTGTAAAAAGCTGACCTGTTTCCTGGTTTAGATAGGCAAGATGATCGGCTGCATGACCAGGCGTTTTAACAGCACGCCATACAGCATTGTCTGAATGAAACGTCTCATTAGCCGGCTCCGCACGGAAGGGCTTCCGTTTTCCCCAGAACAGTTTCCTGTAGAGCGGATAATCCGCCTTTGTTTCGCAGTAAGGGATCATCATCCTGTCCATATAGACAGGCAGCTGATAGTCATTCTGTAAATACGCTGCGCACCCTGTATGATCTTCATGATAGTGCGTGATAAGAACTTTCTTTATATCAAGTTTATTAAAAAAAGGCCTGAACAAATGCTGCAATGAGTTAGCGCCTGTATCAATTAAAATACCATCGGTGTAGAAGCTGTAGACATTAAGCTTTACATTTTGAAAAGCTACAGTGCCGCCACCTATCTGAACCCCATTTATCGTATCCTCAGCAAAACTCTTTTTCAATAACATAGCCTCTCCCCCGTGGAAGTTACTTTTTACAATAATACCACAGAATGAATGATCGTTCATTCAATTATATTTTGAGATTTTTGATATTTGGCGCAAATATGGTGTGGATGGAGTTATGATTGGACGAGGTATTTTCAGTAATCCATTTGCCTTTGAAAAAGAAAAGAAAGATCACAGCAGTAAGGAATTGCTTGATCTTTTAAGGCTGCACCTGGATCTCCACGATAAATATTCACATTTTATGTCCAAAATAGCTGTCACGCCTGCCGCCACCAATAGCACATATATTAGTACATCGTGGAAGTGTTTTAAAAACTTTTTCCACGTTGGTTCTTTCTCGGCTTCAGACAATTCATTTACGAAAGCCGGACTTGAGCTAAAATACTCAAGGACGGCTTTTCAACATAACGTATAAGGTGGCATCATTTGAAAAGTGCACGCTCTATAAGAAATCTCTTTTAATCTGAGTCATACTCTTATTAGTAATTTCCTTAATATATAAATGCAGTTTATTAATATCTCCTTCATTTTTATGTTTGTTTAAGGTTTCAATAATTAAATTAATTCCTTCGAAATAGTCACTTTTGTAGTTTGGATCGTTATAACTTATAAGCAATTCTTCATAATCAAGATTATCCATTGTACTTACTATTCCCTGATGAATAGCATTCCATTTTGATAATTCCTTCTTTAAAAGAAGTGCAGGATTGGCCTTGAATTTATTATGTATCTCAGTGTTTATAGCTTGAATAATATCCTCTACTTCAAGTAAGTGAAAAAATAGTTCTTTCTTTTTCATTTCAGGGAGATTCTTTTGAATTTCAGACTTAAATCTAATCAATCTTTCCTTTCTAAATGTTATACGAACTAGATCTATAATTCTCCCGTTGACTTCTGTTATCTGTATTATTTCGACAAAAAAGAGAAAAAACTGTAAATATAAAAGGGAATTCAATTTCTTTAAAACTAGAGTTTTAGTGCCTGTACCCCGATGTATTAAAGCATTGGGGGACAGGCACTCGGAAATTCTTTTCATTTGTTTATTTATCAAACTTTCGCTTCGGCTTAAATCCTTCTTCAAGTAAATATTGCTTCGCTTCATTATACGATGGAAACGTTCCGTCTAGTTGTTCACCTGCATAGACGTTCCACATTTCAGCTTCAACAATAATAGTAAGCTTATGCCCTTCTTTGTCCATCCATATTTCATCAATATTTTGAAGAGTTTCCTCTACTTCACTAACTGCATTTGATTGCAGAGAGTCAATTGAGCGTTCAATGATCGAACGTAATTCTTCTTCTGAAAAATCACGGATATTAACCATCCCTTTAGGATCTTTTTTCGGCACTTTAAGTGCTGCAGCATAAACAAACCCATTTCCGTTTGGATGCAAATGGTATACGACATTTTTTTTATCACTTTCGCCTCCCACATAATGAAAATTAACACGATTTAGCGATACATCGCGGCGTTCTAATTCTGGGAAAGACTCGATAATTGCAAGTTTTTGATCAAAGGTAAGCATAGTTCCTCCAAATAATTCTGATTTAATAATTCATTATATCATTAGTGAAGATTAACAAAAAATACACTTACTTGCACATTCAACTAATTTTCAGATGCGCCTAGTAGGGAGCTCCCCGCGAAAGAAACGAAGTTATGAAACGATGGCTTCTTAAATGCTGTAAAATGATTTAGTGCCTGCCCCTCATTGCTTTAAAGCGTCGGGGGACAGGCACCTTTTGCATTGTAATTCACCGGACCGGGGGTCTGGCACTAGATTTTCATAAATTAAATAATAAAGTAGTCAGTGCGAAATTTGCCCTATTTAATGGATAAAGATAAATTATACTTTTGTTATATGAAACTTTTGAACGTTAAACTGCATCCTTTTTAGGCTTTTAACATTATGCACAAAATTCAATTTTGAAAAAAAGGTATCCTTTTATGGAGTTCTTTTTCTCCTTCATAAATAATAGCGTAAACAATCGTATATTCGCTTGGAATAATTGTATTTCTTTCAAATATCGACTCAAATTCATTAGAGCCATTTTCATGTTCTCGAATTTTCCGTCGAATTTTTGGTAGTACTTCTTCTGGAAAGTTAACTAAAGTTTCGGCACTTATTCTTCCTATTATTTTTTTATTTATTTTAAACAAACGATTATCAATCTTACTTTGCTCATCAATATGGTAGTGCTACATACACTTTTCTCAGTTAATTACTATAAAGATGAATATCCCTAGACCCTTGAGCTACTCTATTTATATTTTTTATTACAAGTCATCAAGTAATAGCATTATTAATACCTCTCCGATTCTTCAGCAACCTCCATCACAGGCCTAAAAAACTCATTCTCTTCATATTCATAAGTTACTTTCTCTAACCGCTCCCTGAAATACTTCTCCAGCTCTTTATCCGTGCAGTATATAAAGCAGCCTTTCTGCCCTCTTGTCAGCAATGTCCTGTATGTGTTCCTAATAATTTCATCTGCTAACTTTGCTGCCTTTTTAGGAACTTCTTTCTGCATCTTTTTAAGACCTCGAAGTGAGTTATCAGTTTTCGCCCGCTTTGTTGAATCTGTAATAACTTCACCATCCCGATAGACTAAATCCTCTCCTATAATCACGCCTACATAATCAAACTCTAGTCCTTGCGAGGTATGAATACAGCCTATTTCGTTGACAGACTCGGGATCGATCGCCCAAGTATCTGTGTTTCCCAGGTTCCAACTCATAGCAAATCCTGACTCTTCCAGCACAATATCGTAGTAATTTGGGTCGGCCTTGCCTTCTTTGTCCCAATTCCAGCAGTAGCCTGCCACCATCCTGGCCTTATTCTTTCTTTCATTGAGTTTTATAATTTCATTCTTTAATTCGTTTGGATCCGAATAAACTCTGAAATCATAGGAGGCACCTATGTGATGAGTGTTTGCCGTTTCCCTGATCTGCAAGACGTCATCCACCCATGCTAAGTAACCGTCAGACCCATTGCATCTGAACTGGGATTCCAGTTTCATGGTCGTGATGTTAGCACCTTCCGCTTCTGCAAACCGCTTAATTGCATCGATGCTGCCTGAGTCTTTTAACGTCACACGTTGACGTTCGTCAATAAAATATATCGACAGTTTAGAAGCAGCCATGATCTCCTTTGTCTGGTTTTCGCCTAGATTTGAAAAAAGGCCTGATTTTTCGTTTAAACGGTGGGCTTCATCCACAATCAGGCAATCAAACTCATCCCTTGGCGCATTGATATAGGAACCGGACCCTTTAAACAGATTATCAATATGACCTTTTCTAAAATCCTGTTTGAGTTTTGCTGAATATATATTTCGCGGTGCCGCATTTTTCGTTACATACTGGCTTACAAGTCCACGGTTAGTCATTTCAACCAGAAGATTAATGGCTAAAACAGATTTTCCTGTTCCAGGCCCGCCTTCAATGACTAAGACTTCCTTAGTTTTCGTTCGTAAAGCCTGATTAGCCAGTTGGAGAGCTGACTCATAAACGACTTTCTGGTCGTCGATCATCACAAACTCCCGGTTGCCTTTAAGCATATTATTAAGAGCATCCTGAAGGGATTTGGAAGGACGAATTCTTCCCTTCTCTATTGAATAAAGGTTTTTCTTCTGGTCGCCTTTATGTATGTAGCGTTTAATAAAATTACGAAGCTTAGGAGCATCTCCTTTTAAAAAGACAGGAGCCTGATCAATATAAAACTCGTATATAGGATCTGTTAAAGGATCAGCTTCTTTTTGGTGAATATAGTTATGCAAATAAGCACAAGGATAAAGCTGCAAATCTTCTTTTTGAGCATTTTCATTATAGTCTTCTATCAGAGCAGCATAGGACCAAGCCTGATATGACGGATGAGTTGTTTCTGTTAACCCGTGCCGGAATGCTGTTTTCACAATGGCTTCTTTACCTTCAATTTTCTCAACTTTTTCCCATTGCTTCAGTTCTACAACAACAACCGATCCCCGTTCTTCTTCATAACCTGATATCAGCATGTCCACCCGTTTGGATGTGTAAGGGATTTTAAATTCTATGGCTACGCCAGCATCTTCTGGAATTTCCTTGTCTGATAAAACCCTGAACATATATTGCATAGAGTTATCCCATGAACGGACTTCACTCTGGTTAATCCTTCCGACTTTAGATTCGTAATTATCACAGATGTGCTGAACAAGTTCATCTTTAAATACATCATCTAAAAACTCTGACTTTGTCGCTTCGTAAACAATCATTTTCTCACCGCATTCCGCTTTAAATTAGTTAAAATGCACCACTATGATTAACATATTATAGTAATAATTGTAGCATATTCCCCCCCCTCCTCTTGGGGTATTTTATCGCCAAGCTGTCTTGTTAAACTAAATCAGCTCCCATCAGTCTAAATTCCTCAATAAAGGTTATTATTATCCACCCTAAGTGTCTGTTTAAATGATTGTACATAAGATGTAAAGAGTATCAATTTTATAGAAAGGATGGGACAAATGGGTTTAAGACCACTTAAATGTGAATGCTCAGGGTTGGCAAACTTTTTATCAGAAACAGATTCGCTAACAGCTAATATATGTCCGGACTGTAAACTTAATGGAAGTGCCTTCAACTTTTCATGGCAGACCTCCGGGCATTCATTTAATGCTACAAAGATTAATCGACCTGAATGTTTTGAAATAGGTTCACGAAAATATTTACAAGTTTGCGGCAGAGGTGACGGAACCATACCAATAGATGTTAACGTTATAACATTTGAGAACTGGATGTTTACTCTTCAACTTATAGAAAATGAAAATGGGGAGCCCTTCCTTATAACATGGGTTAATGGCAGTCTTGAGAGCGAGGAAGGTATTTCTTCTGCTTTTTTCGGGTGGGAACTAAGGCCTAATGACCTTTCAATCACCCCTTGTAATCCATTGCCCACTTTTACTTCTGCCACTGTACCGGCCGCACAAAAAAGTATAACTAAAAACACTAAAATTACATTTATCAATGGAAAGTTAGATAAAAAGGAATCCTAATAACGCTGGTTGGCTGAGTTAACTTGCTCCCTCTTTAAGCTCACAAGAGGGAGTATCTTCTCGATGTCCTTATTAATATCCTGTCTTTTATATGGGAGATTAAGAACAAATGAACTTCATAATGATGAGAAAAACGCCAAGTGACTAGTACTTGGCGTTTTTACGGGGCTAAAGCAATCTCTGAAACTTTTGTTTTCCATATAATACACGCATAATAATAACTTCTTGTTCCAGGTCGTCGATTAAATAGAAAGCTATATAATTATCAATAATAAGTTTCCGGTAACCTTTTTTTCTTAAAAACTCATCTTCTGGTAATGGACACGAAAAAGGCAAATGTTTTAATCTTATAATATTCTTTTCAATTTTGTTCATCAACTTTATTGCAGCAGATTGGTTATAAAGTTCATGAGTGAGGTAATTATAAATATGCTCCAGATCCTCTTCAGCAATAGCTGTCATTTTCACTTTAAAATTATTTTTTTCCATATTTATTGTTTAATCTCTCAAAGACCGTCTCTGCATCCAATAATTCTTCATGGTTCTTCACTTGTTTTTCAGCTTCAGCTAATTTTTCATATAACTCAATTTTTGCCTTCATTTTCTCAAATGCTTCGATACTCATGACTACCAGGTCGCCGTATCCATTTTTCGTAATGTAGATTGGCTCTCCGCTTTTATGACAAAGGTCCGAAATTTCCGTCGTATTTCGCAAATCTTTCATAGGTCTGATATGGGACATGTTAATCCCTCCAATTCATAATTATAACTTAATTAGATCATAATCATCACATAATTACAACATAATCACTATTTTAAGCCCCTGGAAAGAGTTTGTGAAAAAATTCAGTGATTACAGAATGGAAGGAATCAGGAAAAATTTAGCGAATAGGAATTAAGCAGGAACTTTGCATCAGAAAAAATATGGCGTGTAAGGTTTGGTGAAAAGGTGTGGTTATATGATTAGAGATAAGAAAAAGTTTTATATGGCCCTTGTTCTCTTTGCAGTAGCAATGGCTATGAACTTCCCTTTCCCGCATGATTATCCGTTCGGGCAAAGCGAAATGGTTGTCTTTATGATTACTGTGATTAATATAGACGGATGGTCTATATACGGGGTTGTAAACTTAATGGTTTTAACTGCTAGCTTCTATTTCCTTATAAAGGGATTTGAAAAGTATCACATTCGGCTGATCATCGCCGGAATTCTTATATTCACCTTTCTTCCTTCAGGGCTCGTTAATGCCTATCAGCAAACCTTTGCTTCTGACATTTATGCTGTCGCTTATGACAGCAGGGCGAGCAACTGTAAAGTAACAAACTACTCAGAAACCAAATCCCTTGCGCGGTGCAATCTACATTTTCAAAACCATAGCAGTGAAGCTGTCCTGTTCAGTATCAAATTTCATGAGGAGTACTGGTTTGATTTTCAAAATGAATCACTAGTACTTCTCAATCAACATGCCCCTTATGAGGTGGTGCTTCAAGGAAACGAAAAACGGGTCATTACTATTGAAGAGGAAATTGATGTATCTGCAGTGAAAGAACCTTTTAATGTAACTGAAATGATAGAGGTGAATATCATCATTTCTTCAGATGCCGGCAGAAGAGAACTTTAAAAGATGAACGCCCCTGTCCCCTTTGTTTTGACCACCAGGAGCAGGGGCCGCGCTCTGCTGCCGCGCCAGGCTTACCGAGCTTACTTTAAGCTGGTGTTACATGGTTATGATGCTGCAAAATAGATTCCCAGACTAGCTTATTCTCCAAGTGTCCCCGCCTTCGTTCAACATCACGAAATGAATCAACTTTGACGAATGACCTAGTTTACAGAAGTCAATCATGCGTGTAAGGGGGAAAAATAATGGATATGTCTAAAATCAACCGGTCAAAGTGGAGAGGCGTGTACGGCGCAATGACCGCTGGCGGTCTTATAATATTATTTCAAATGGCTGAAGGTACATTTTCTATTTTTGTTGTGTTAGGTGTATTAACTGGTGTTCTTATTTCTTATATAATTACATTAGTCTATATTCAATATAAGAAACCTAAGAATGACGAGGAGGAACGACCTATGATCCAAGGTTTATATGAAGCGCATTTACCGGTCAGCAATTTAGAGCGTTCAATTGAGTTTTACAAAAACCTGGGGCTTGAACTCTCCCATATCCATGAGGGAAAGCTGGCTTTCTTTTGGACAGAAAAAGATAAAAGCTGGCTGGGGTTATGGGAAACGGATAAGGTGGAGCTTGACTACCACCCTTCCATAAGGCACATCGCTTTTCAAGTTTCTTTGGAAGGGCTGAAAAATTCAGTGTCCTGGCTGAATGAGAGAGGTTATGAACCGAGGGAAGCGTTCGGATTTGAACCAACAGAGCCATTTGTGATGGCTCACAGCGGGGTGGCCCATGCCAAAATCCATTTTAACGATCCTGACGGCAACAGCCTTGAATTTATATGCAAACTCCCTAACCCAAAAAACTTTACGGAGCGTATGTACTTAAGCGAGTGGGAAAAGTTGAACGAAGACAGGTAGGGTTTAGAAACTGCCTGGACAAAAGGGAGTTTGGTTGTTTCTTACTTCCTTTTTTCAGGATAGCACCAGATGAAGCAAAATTTATTCTGAAGAACCTGATAAAAAGAGGCCATATTCTTCGTTATTTAAGTAATTTTTGTCTAATTTCAGCAATAAACTGTTCTACATTATCGCTCATGATCTGTTGTCGTTATCATTTAATTGCTCTTGTAGAGTTTGTAAATTTGCTTTCATTTAAAAATCCCCCTTTAAATTCTCTCAGTACTTTACGATTGTTTTAAGGAAAAGTTGCAAGTTTTCTAGGCACCCTTAGTGATATTATAAAATTATAATTGGGGGAGGGGATAAATAGTGAGTGTAAAGCTATTTTTTTAATATCTTAGGTTTTATCATGATAATAACGGGACCTTTTATAGTTACTGTTTTAGGTGGGTCTTCTTACTACTTCATAATAACTGCTCTTGGATTTATAATGTTTTATATATTTAAAATTGACTGATTATTTAAAAAGAGCGCCACTTAGTGCGCACTTTTTTATGAATAGAATTAACGGATCAACTCCGCTGCACTTTTTTAATAAGCTGATTTGTTTACCCCTATCTGAAATTTCAACCAAAATTTTCTCACAAGCCGGAGGATCCAATAGAAAAAGAAGAAGTTAAAAATAAGCCCTAATACGGCAAAATTTACTCTTGAGAAGGGCTCATGAATCGCTAGCCACTGTGCGGGAAATCCGTATTCCACGAATCCCTCTCCTGAATAAACACCTATGACCGGAACAAAAACGCTCAGGCCAGTGAGGAGATAACTTATAATATACAATCGGTAAAAAGGTTTCTTGCTCATATCCCAGAGATAAAATACTGCGGCTCCAAGCCCAAGGAATAAGGCAATCATTCCGGCAAGCAAGGTTACATGGCTAATATTCTCAAATGTCATCATAGAAATCGAGTTAAGTACAATTAAAGTTAATACGATAAAGAAAATTTTCCAAAACCGGTTGGACATATTATCCCACTCTTTTCTCAAAAAGTTTTCAACATCTTCAAAGCCAGGAGTCTAATTTCTTTCTATAATATATACGGCCCTTCTATATCTGACAGAATGCAGTTTTTAAATTAAAGCCTCATCGTTTATTCCTCTAAAACCTTTTCAAAAAACTCCTTCCCCTCTCTCCTAAAGCTTATAAGTGAAAATCTCTTCGTCAAATTCCGGATCTATTAAGCCTGTATCGCTAAACCCATGCTTTTCATAAAACTTTTTCGCACCGCTGTTATCCCGGGTGATGCTTAGCACAATTTCGTCTACATCAAAATAACCTGAAATATATTTAATCGTTGCTTTTAAAAATGAACCGCCTAGCCCCTCCCCCTGGCAACTCCGGTCAATCATGAACCTGTCGAGCCAGATATAACGGTCTGTTTTATTTTCGGCTCCGATCATCATAAATCCGACTGCCGTGTCTTTTCTAAACAAGCCATAGCATTGCCAGTTATGTTCCGTATCAAAAACAGACTCGAGAAGGGACATGTCATTGCTCTCAATAAAAGCTTCCTGGCTTTTATCCGGCCTTAAAGCAACCACCTTGCGCCAGTTAGACGAATCTACGGGAATGATGCTCAGGTTTTCCATACTAAAACTCCTAATCTTTTTCTTTCCGTTGATTACCTTCTGATCTTATACTCTTTCTGTTACGCCCTGACCTTGTCTCAGGTTTCATTTCGTTAAAACATATACACCCATTTTACGTAAAAACGCCAAGTGTCCAGCACTTGGCGTTTGAATTATTGGCGTATATATTTCGCAGATCCCTATAAACGTTAACAGGCAAAAGTTAGACTTGAACGAGTTCTTTTTTGCTTAAGCCGAGCGTCTCAGCTGTGGACATTTGAACTTCCTTCAGAAGTTCAGGGTGCTCCATTAAAGCCTTGCCGTATGAAGGCACCATTTCTTTAAGTTTTGGTTCCCATTCTTCAAGATGCTCCGGAAAGCATCTCTCTATCAAATCAAGCATGACGTGAACGGCCGTGGACGCACCTGGAGAGGCTCCTAATAAGGCTGCGATCGAACCGTCCTCGGCTGTGACGACTTCGGTTCCAAACTGCAGCGTCCCTTTGCCGCCAGCTTCTGTATCTTTTATGACCTGAACACGCTGGCCGGCGACGACTAAATCCCAGTCTTCGCTTTTAGCGTCTGGAATAAACTCGCGAAGCTCGTCCATCCGTTTTTCTTTAGATAAGAGAACCTGCTGAATGAGGTATTTTGTGAGCGCCATCTCTTTGGCACCGGCGGACAGCATCGTCAGTACATTATCCGGTTTAACCGACGACAGTAAGTCAAACATCGACCCCGTCTTTAAAAACTTCGGTGAAAAACCTGCAAATGGTCCAAACAGCAGCGATTTTTTATTATCAATATAACGGGTATCCAAGTGAGGCACCGACATTGGCGGCGCGCCGACTTTCGCTTTCCCGTAAACTTTCGCATGATGCTTTTCAGCTATAAACGGGTTATTACAGACTAAAAACATGCCGCTTACCGGGAAGCCGCCGATATGTTTCCCTTCAGGAATGCGGGTTTTCTGCAGTAAGTGCAGGCTCCCTCCCCCGGCTCCAATGAAGACAAAGTTTGCCGTGTGGTGTCTGACTGAACCGCTTTCAAGGTTCAGAATTTTGAGTTCCCACAAGCCATCGCTATTTCGTTTAATATCTTCAACTTCATGCTTGTATTTGACGGTAATATTCTGGTTTCCCATGTGGGAAAACAACTTGCGCGTTAATGCGCCAAAATTAAGATCTGTCCCTGATTCTATCTTAGTTGCCGCTACAGGTTCATCCAATGATCGGTCTTTCATCATAACCGGAATCCATTCTTTCAATTTTTCTGGATCATCACTGAATTCCATTCCATCAAACAGAGGATTTTTAGACAACGCTTTAAATCGTCTCTCTAAATAAGAGACATTGTCTTTTCCTTTAACAAAACTCATGTGCGGAATCGGTCTGATAAATTCCTCAGGATTTTGCAGCAGATTGCTGTCAACAAGGTAAGACCAGAACTGTACGGATGTCTGAAAATGCTGGTTAATATTACACGCTTTACTGATATCGACAGATCCATCCGGCTTTTCAGCTGTGTAATTAAGTTCACAAAGTGCGGCATGCCCAGTCCCTGCGTTATTCCATTCGTTAGAACTCTCCTCACCGGGACTTGAGAGTTTCTCAAAAACTTTGATCTCCCAGTCAGGCCTTAACTCGTGCAGCATCGTTCCTAAAGTAGCACTCATAATTCCGGCACCAATTAAAATGACATCTGTGTGAGTTTCAGTGTTGTTCATCTCATACCAACCTTTTCTCGTAGAATTACCAGATAAGGTGAAGGCATCACCTGCAGAGCGGCCTGCTTCACACTTTGTCTGTCACAACAAATATTTTTAAGAGAGTAGATTAAATTTTTTCATAGTTTAAAATATTTATTATCATATAACAAATTCAGGATATTTACAAGGTGGCAATAGGGTAAATTAGCCAAAAGAAAGCCCTGAATACACGAATAAATGAGGCTCATGTGAGTTTAACAGTTAATTTCCGTCCTGCTGGCAAAATTGCAATTCTGCCAATCTGCATTTCTCTTTTCTTCCGTCCACTCTCTTAAAGTCTGGCTTGTGAAAAACGAAAGACATGCGGCTAATTAATTTTAAAATAAAAGTTACGTGGCTATTCCCCTTAAGTAAGCGATTACAAACTCTATTTTACACTATTTACACTGTGAATTCATAGTTTTGATTCCTAAGACGTCATTCACTGGCTTTTTTCGAGAATGGGGAGACGTCTTCATGAGGGATTTGTTGCTGATCAAGCTGATGCAGCAGAGGCGCTGCATCGTTTTTATGGACCGCTATCCTCTTCTTCCGTTTCATGTGTAATGTGAGGGCATAGTAATCCGTCGAATCGGGGAACATGCCGTAGAAATCATCCCCAATCGAAATCTCTTCAACTTTATAAGAACGAAGCTTCTCCCATTGAATCCTCTTCTCATCTAGATAAAGTCCGTCTTTTGTAAGAAGAAAGCTTGGTATGGTCATTTGCCAGACGGCCATTAAAGGAATCCATAAGATGAGCATCGCATTAGGAAATGACAGATCGCTGCTGAATATAATAAAAATAATTCCTATCGCCAGGCCCCCAAATGCAAACCACTTCTTAACGCGCCAGTCACGGGACCGAACACTTAATGG
This sequence comes from Salipaludibacillus sp. CUR1, assembly GCF_021028955.1. Lineage (GTDB taxonomy): Bacteria > Bacillota > Bacilli > Bacillales > Salisediminibacteriaceae > Salipaludibacillus. The sequence goes on along the minus strand of NZ_JAIWPE010000053.1, from coordinate 11,626 downwards.
ACGGACTTGCCCATAACCAGTGACGAGACGGACATCGTTCCCGTTAAAAAAAGCGTCTTCAGATTTCCGAATCATTTTTCGCGTACGAACCAGATTAACAAGAACAACTAATCCAATTAACACTGCAACACTAATAACCCACCATTGCATCGTTTCACTCCTGTCTCTGCTTAGTTTTTAATGAACCCTGTCTACCGACGCTATATCAGTTGGCATATAATCTGCATCCAATTATTAGAAGTACGGAAACGCTACCGGTAAAGTTTCGCCAATTCACTTATGCCTCTCTAATAAATTCAACGAGATACTGTCTTTCCTGCTCATTCAAATCCTCTAATGCCGCCGTAAAGTGGTTAACGATCGCCAGCATTTCCGGGCTCATGCCGTCGCCCGCAGAATCAATCATCATCCCGATGACGGCCCCGGTGAACGTCGCTATCTGAATAGAAGGAGCCGCTGAGACGTTTACGAGATTGACCGTTAAGTCTTTTACCGTCCTTCCCTGGCTGTTCAAATGAACAAGCAGCACGCCAATAAAAGAGGCGCACAACTCCACTTTCGACTGCCCGGTACTGAATTTCTCTAGCAGCTGCTCAATTCCATTGTCTGAGTCCTCGCTGTGGTTGTTTATAAAACTTAGAACTTCCCTCTTGATTTGCTTCCATTCCTGTTGATCTGTAAGAGGACCGTTATTTTGCTCAAACAGGTTCTGCGACTTTTCCGTAGGGACATATACGACAAGGGACCGGCCAGTTTCGTTCGGGTTAATGGTGTAGGTGCGCTGCAGGAAACCGTGCTTTTCAAGTTCCTTTAATACATCGTAAGCTGTCCATTTGCTTACGCCTATGGACTCGGCAATATCTGAATAGTGCACCGGCTGATCCGATGATGAATGCATCTGAACAATTTTTTCTAAAAATTGTTTGCGGCGGTTTGTCAGTTTCATGCTCACTCCTCCAATCATTTGCTGTTCCGCTGGAAGGTTCCTTCTATTATAACTTGACACGGTTTGAGACTTTAAGTTATAAGAATGGTAGAAGGTTTTTTGGTCTTTTGGGTATTATGTTCTTAGCTTATCGCATTTGCAGTTTTCTATCCATAGATTATAAGCGAGTATAATGAAGCGAAAATCAGAAACATAATTTTTTCAATAATAAGGGGGACTTGGGATGCGTAGACTTTACACTCTTTACTGCAGACTGTTTCAATTCGTTTTAAAACAGACGGCTTATTTTCTTCCGTGGCGGCAGCCTGAACTGTTAGAAGGGGAACACAGCTTAAAGCGGCTGCCCGATTTGGTAAAACAGAGAGGCCTGGATCGTGTGCTGATTGTCACAGACAAAGGCATTACTAAGCTCGGTCTGATGGATGACCTGCTAAGAGGATTACATGAAACAGGAGTAAGTTATGAGGTTTATGATAAAACCGTCCCTAATCCGACCATTGATAATATTGAAGAGGCCCTGGGGCGTTATAAGCGCCAGCAGTGCGAAGGAATCATCGCTTTTGGAGGCGGGTCGCCAATAGATTGTGCAAAAGGTGTTGCCGCCCGGGCTGCCAGGCCTGATAAATCCCTCTCCGAGATGAAGGGGCTCTTAAAAGTGAGAAAAGACATCCCTCCCCTTTTTGCAGTTCCGACAACTGCCGGAACAGGGAGTGAAGCAACCGTAGCCGCTGTAATCTCCAACAGCGCCACACATGAAAAATACGCAGTAAGTGATCCTAAGCTGATTCCTCACGCGGCTGTTCTCGATCCTCTCCTGACAAAGGGGCTGCCTCCGCATATTACCTCCACAACAGGCATGGATGCGTTAACGCATGCCGTTGAGGCGTATATTGGAAGAGGCAACACCGCACAGACAAAAAAGTACAGCCGGGAAGCCGTGTCGTTAATATTTGAGAATCTTTATCCGGCATACGTTGACGGCTCGGACATGACCGCAAGGAAGAAGATGCAAAAAGCGTCATTACTGGCCGGCATGGCGTTCACCCGCGCCTATGTAGGCTACGTCCACGCCATCGCCCATACACTGGGCGGATTTTACTCGGTGCCGCACGGTCTGGCTAATGCTGTCATCCTCCCTCATGTACTCGAGTATTACGGAAAGCCGGCGTATAAACCCCTGGCTGAATTAGCTGATGTTGCCGGTCTGACGCAAGGTGCCGAATCAGATGTCATTAAAGCCAGAATCTTTATTGATGCGGTAAAAAAGCTGAACGAGGATATGAACATTCCGGAAAAAGTGAGCGGGATTCAGGAAAAAGATATTCCACTCATGGTAAAGCGGGCCTTGGAAGAAGCAAATCCGATGTATCCCGTGCCAAGGATCCTTCATAAAGAGGATTTAATGAAGCTTTATTATAAAATTAAAGCATAATGTAAGACTTCTGGAGGCTAGGCAGGTGAGGTGTTGTCCACTCATTCGTTCATCCGGGCGATGAGTGGATTTTATATTTGTTTTATCGTCCGCTCATTCGATTATCCGCTCGTCAAGTTTCTCATAAATGATTTTCAAGATTAATTACTCTCCTTTTAGCTCTCCAACTTCAAAAAAACACTTCTGCAGCCTTCAATAAACAGAGTGAAATTTTAGCGAAACGACGGTCCTGCCTTATGTTTATGTTACAATAGAAATACTAGTTGATATTATGACCTGTTACTAATTGAAATGCGGAAGGAATGAATCTATTTTGGCAAATACCCATACGTTTTCTAAAGGGGAAGAAATAGCTAATGCCACGGTGCATGGGATTGGTGTCCTGTTAAGTATTGCTGCTTTAGTTATTCTGATTGTATTCTCATCCCTGCAAGGCACTGCGTGGCATATCGTCAGTTTTACACTGTTCGGAACCTTTATGACTCTTTTATACACCTCCTCTACCCTTGTCCACAGTTTCCCTCCTGGTAAAGCAAAGGATTTTTTTGAGATTATGGATCATTCATCCATTTATTTTTTCATTGCCGGCACGTATACGCCTTTTTTATTTATTGCTGTAGAGGGAACGTTGGGATGGATTCTCTTCGGCATTGTCTGGGGGCTTGCGATCGCCGGAACTGTCTTTAAGTCTTTTTTTGCGAAACGGTTCCTCCATACGTCCACCCTGCTTTATGTCTTAATGGGATGGATGATTGTGTTTGCCTGGGGCCCTTTAGTGGAAAACGTGCCAGCTCACGGCATCGTGTTTTTAGTTATTGGCGGCATTTTATACACCGTCGGCGCTGTCTTCTATGTATGGAGAGGGTTTAACTACCATCATGCGATCTGGCACGTCTTTGTACTCGGAGGCTCCGTCATGCACTTCTTTTCAGTGCTTAGTTTGCTGAATTAATTATTAGTCTTTAGAAAAGTTTTGCCATCTTAAGAGGCAGCAATTTAAATTATGCCCATAAACCCCATGCAGATAACTGCATGGGGTTTGTTTGGCACCTATAAAACTTATCTTTGTAATCTAACCTGTATTAGATTTTATCTAAACAGTTCATTTACCTGTTCCGTATATTTTTCAATTTAATAAAATGGGGGTTATTGAACAATGGAACCCGCGTCTTTTTTCTTCTTAATATTAGTAACTGCAAGTCTGACTATTAAGTAAATAATAAAAGCATTTAACAGTAATGCAGCAGGGTTTATGTGCAAACCAGCATTTCCATTAAAAAAGTTACCGAAAAACCATGCACTCGTTGGTTCTTGTTGATATATCGTTATATATTTTAAAGGAAAACCATAAGTGTAACTTCCTATACCTTCAAAAAAAAATTTACTTGGTATAAAAAAAGGTACTATAAGACAGATGATTAAACTCCAACTCATATGTTTCCTGTTCAGCCTTCTCAAAGAACCCCTCCCTTATCGAATTCTTATAATTAGCGACATTTCAGCTGCAACAGCTTGTCCTGTATCCCTTCCGTAGCGTTATCATAATAAATACGTGAAGAAAGCTCTCTGGACCTTCACTATCGTCCTGGTTACTCATCTGCTTATTTATTTAAAGAAAGGGTTGCTTTCTTCAGACTTTTTCTTCATAAATAAACCGAAGCCTGCAAAAATTATCCCCATAAGTCCGCCCATGAAAAACATCATATTTAACTCTTCTTCTCTCATCATGCTGAGCATAAAAGGGCCTCCTGAAAAGCAGATCATTCCCCAGCCCAATGCTATTAGCCAATACTTCATAAATTATGAACCTCCGATATGAGTAATTATAGGGCCAGCCACTCCTTTGTATGGACTGCCAATTTATTATCCTCAAGTGTATATTAAGTAAAAACAGTTTTACGGCAATAAATGAATCACCATTGTGTACAAACTTGAGAATACACTCTCCTTAAATCAAGACCAATAGAAAGTACTAAGCTATTGTTATATAACTTAATACATGTCCTTATTCGTCAACCACTCCCATTACCAGAGTATCCACTACACCTTCAGTCTTTTTTTAAGCCGAGTTAAAACTAATCCCCAAAATCATACGTTTCTTTTACCCATTCAAGCACCTCATCTGGGTTTAAGGTAACGAGCTTATCATCTTGCCCTATTGAAATCAGATAACCTCTAGTTTCTGTAATGTCAAAATCTAATTCGTCCGGCTGTTGATGAGAAAAGAAACGATTAACCTCATTTAAAAAATCGTAATTTAATCTCCCATCAGTGTTAATTTCTTCAAAGTTATCTAGCAGTTTAATTTCCCCCATTAGGTCTGAACTTGGCCCACCGTCTGTTCCGATCGTATGAAGGTTCACATATTCCTCATTAATAGGTTTGAATACGTCATTTATATAATCTATTGTCATCGGTTTAAAGTGAACCTCTTTAGCCAAATGTTGGGAATTTAAAGAAAAGACCTCGGAAATGTCTGTGTACTCCTGTCCCTCTCTTTCAAAAGCATTCTCAAACGTCACTTCAACTTCTTGTGGAAATTGCTCCCTCCCCCCTCTTTCATTAAAAAATTCATCAGCTGTGATAGGATTCTTTTCGTTAGGTAAATAGATTTTAGTCTTTTCATCTGTAAGGACTTGGTAGGTTTCCGCAGAATAGGTTTCCAATTCATTAATCGCGTCATAAAGTTCAAAGCTAAATCCACCCGATAGAGAATCATCCACAAATAAAGTGAAAGCATTAAGGGTTGAATTTGGATCGCCTCTTAAATAGTCACCTTCTAATTTTAGTGTTTCTTCGGTATCGTCAGATGAACATCCTACCGTCACTAATCCGCATAATCCCAGTACCATCCACAAGTATTTCAGTTTCAGCTCCTCCTTTGGAATAATATGTAATAATTATAACAAATTGTGTTTCTGTTCTTTATGAATAGCCTCATAATAAGATGATTTAAATTTAGTGACAAAAAACCCTTCTACAAGGATTTTTTCACTGTCACTTTGGGCTCGTATTCGCTTATTACTTCAAAAGTATCCTGAGTCGTCACAAATAAATGATGTTCCACAGAAAATGCTTCACTACTGGGACCAGATAGCTGGTCGTGCCAATTAATAAAATCAGAGTCAGTCATTTTGTAAAAGCACCATTCTTTATTATCCGCCCCAAAGGCTGTTTTTCTAGCTTCAGATGCTATTTCTACGAGATCCCCTCGTTTAAATTCTTCTGTAAATCGAACAGCCCAGACAAACATCCCATCCCTGAAGTCTCCATAAGTAAAATGAAATTCATTTTGTAAGTTATCATTAAATATAAATTTCAACCCTTCTTCTCCATACATCATTTCTTTAAAATGCAGTGAGCCATTAAAGTTTTCAATTGGCTCCCATACTTCTAATTTTCTCTCACTCATGAATAATCACCTATCTTTAAATTTAATATCTCATTTTGTTTGTTAAATAATTTGCTTTCTAACATTATTAGTTTCCCCAGACGCTTTCTGATTGAATTCCCCCCGCTCACATGCAAACTTTAAAACTCTGCTTTATAAATGTAAGCCACTGGTTCAATCCAAAAACGACCGACTATTGTTTAACAATCTTGTAGAATAACGAGTCATGTAGATACACCACATCCTGTCATGACGTGGTGTCTTTTCTTTCGTTATTAAAACGATTCCATGCTATTTCAATACCTATACCGCCTATAACGATATACGCTACCATGAGCCCTGTCGCAAACCCTTGGTCTAAATTATGGGGTACGGTAAATAAAAATACTGCCAACGCAACACCTGCTAAAAAGAATAAGATTCTGTAAAAATACTTTGGTCTATTCATTTCATTTCTCCCCCTCTCCTTACTTTTATTCCCTGTGTACCAACTATTCTAAAAGTTAATCTACCCATCATTTTCTACTCCCCATAAATACACCACTCCGCTATGCCAGACCTGTATGAGTGGTTGTTTCTTGTCCTTTGCATTTTTTACCAGTCAAACCATTCGTCTCTTACTTGCCAATTATATTCAAAAAAATGAATCATCTTTAGTCCCCCAATATTGTTGTTTATGCCTCATCTTTCTCTCACAATAAAATGGATAAATAGTTCCATTTACACTTAAATTTCACCCCCTTATGTATGCACCATAGTATGAGCAGAGCCATAGGCTAAAGTCAGGTGTTTAAGTCATTTTTTAAAAAAGCTAGGCTTATCCCCTTATCTTTACGGCACAGCCTATGTTTCATAAATCTTTTCTTATAGTTAAGGTGGTCGCATTTAACCTTCATTTTTATAAAGACTGTCTTTAAGGAGGCCGCTTGCCATGCTGCTATTAAATACCATGTTAACAATCTTCGCTCTTATTGGGGTTGGTTTACTGATTGGCAAGAAAGTAGCCATGACACCTGAAATTAAAAAGCTGCTCATCTTTATGATTTTAAATATTACGCTTCCTGCCATTATTCTGAATGGGTTCCTGGAGATTTCAGCGCAAGAAAACCTGACGGCTAAACTTGCGAGCATCTTTTTCTTCTCACTTTCTTTTAATATATTAGGTTTAGCTTTAGCCTATGGGATGATGAAAGTGTTCTTACAAGAGAGAGAAAAGGTTTCTGACAGTGCTTTTCTAGCGACATTCGGGAATACTGGTTTAATTGGAATTCCTCTGTGCGCTGCGCTTTTCGGGTCTGAAGGAGCCGTCTTTGCTGCTGTTTTTGATGCCGGAATGTGCTTGGTTCTGTGGACACTCGGGGTGTATACGATCCAAAAAGACAGGAAACTGACAATAGGGTATTTGAAAAAAGCGTTCACCGCCCCTGTTTGTGCGGTCTTGATTGGAGTTGTGATTGTTTCATTCAACCTTACTCTACCTATTATCCTGCAAAGTTTTGTAGGCAAGCTGGCCGGAGCTGCGACACCCCTTGCAATGTTCTTTATCGGGATGCTGATTATAACGGTCCTCAAAGAGAAATACACCATTCCCTATAGAGCCGTGGCTATGCCGGTATTAATTAAACTGCTCATTTTACCAATGATCGGCATACTGACTGTTCTTATTCTGCCTTTGCAAAACTTGGAGCCACCGATTTTAATTATTCAAATGGCCATGCCCACCATCGCCACGGCCCCTGTAGTTATGGGGATGTACGGAGCTGATGAAAAGTTTGGTGTCGTGACAATGATGACCTCATTAGTTATTTCACTGTTTAGTGTTTTTGCTATTTTTTCTTTTGGAATTTATTTTTTATAATAAAGCGGTTACGATCAATGTGGGAGTAGGATTTAACGGTCAGTCTATTTATTCCCCCTAAGTAAATTTAAAAATTGCAGGCCATCTGATGGAAGACCTTTATATGCTCCCCACCAACGAGGGTATTTCAATGGAATGGCAGTTACGAGAAAACTGAAAATGTTAAAAACTGTGATGCCAATTAAAATAGAATGTATATTTCCGTTTGAAACATTTATCATTAACAATCCAGATATGCATCCAATCAGCAGTGACATTACAGGTCCCCCTGCTAAAGCTGTCATCCTTTGGCGTTTAGCGAGATTATCATCCCATTTGCAAAAACCAAAATAAGCCCAATGAATGTAAAAATGAAGCCTTCCAATACTTAACGTGTGATTATTTTTATGCAGACTCCCTAAATAAATATGGGCATGGGACTTTGACGATAGAACAACCCCGATCCCATGTCCTATTTCGTGTAATAAGACACATAAAGGAATTATTAAAATATAAAACAGCAAGAATATAACTATTACTTTCTCCTCTTTGGATACAAGCTAACAAAAGCATTATTAGCTTAGTGGATCTTCTTTCACTTATTAGACTGCAAAATGAAACATCCACACAATAAGAAAAATACTCACGATTCCCCATACTGTTGATAACACAATCCACCAAACGATAGGTTTAGCTGCACCTTTTGTACTTTCCATAGATCTATTTAGAAGGGCAAGCTTAATCTCCATATTTTTCTTCATGGAAACGAGAATAATAAATCCGATCATGATGAATCCACCAGACAGCCAAAGTAATAAATTCACTGTTAAGCCTTCTTTTAGAACGCAGGAATTTCAAACAGGAAAACGACTGCTAAAATTGTATTTGCACTTTAATGGATAATTAACTAATTAATGCTCTCCCTTTAGCTTAACATCATTTTCCAGTTAACAAAAAAAGTGTTAAGAGCTTATATTAAATTTCTTTTCAAATTCCTTGAATGTCTTCTCCAAATACTCCTTACTTGGAACTGTTTTTAAAATGGCTTGCTGCTCATATACCTTTCCACCCTTTATAATACTGAAAATCTCTTTTGTATTTTCAATATTGTCCAGTGGATTCTTGTCTAAAATAACTAAATCAGCAATATGATCTTTCTTTATCATCCCGACTTGTTCTAAATTAATCGACTTAGCAGCTTTGTTCGTTGCGGCTTGAAGGGCTTCCATCTCAGATAATCCAATTTCCACAAACAACTCCAGCTCCCGATGCAGACCCATTCCAGGGAATGTCCACACACCTGCTGGGCAGTCTGTTCCTGTTACAACTGTTCCACCTAAATCATGATACGTTTTTGCGATTCGTTTAGTAACATTATTTAAAAAACCTAAATTGTCTTTAAATGTGTCTTCATTTTCAGCTAAGCTTTCCCAATGCTCAGTTAAGCCACACGACTGACTTAATAATCCACACGATTGAGTTATAACATTTTTAGGATCCCACGAATTTGGCAAAAGTTGAATTTGATCGAACACTGTTAAGGTTGGGCAAAGCTTCACATTATAGGCTAATAACTTTTCGCAAACTTCATCAATTTTGCCTTGGTTTACCTTCTCCCAATCTATATCAAACCCTTCTGCCTGCATGTGCCATCCTGGATACATGGCTTGAATAATTCCTGAAGCATGTTCAAACCAGGTAACGCCTAGTTCAGCCGCTTCTAACGCGTTGACTGTCGAGTGAATAAGATCACAACTTACTTCCAGATTATACTTTTGAGCCTCCTCCACCACAGCTTTCATCACTGGTTTTGATAACAAGCCATACACTTTGATAAATTGTGCCCCATTACGAACTTGTCTTCTCACTTCTTTTCTAGCTTCTTCAGGCTGCTCTGTTACAAAATTTGCAATACCTGTCGGTCCCCAAAGTCCAGGTGCTCCGTCAATCATGCGGTCTGCCGAGTACACCCGCGGAGTTGGCGCATTGTTTTCAGCTTGAATTAAATTATCAAGTTCCATGACATTTCCAGCTGTATTTCTGATGGTAGTGACACCAGCTGCTGTAAAGTGTGGGGCAAACCCTTCTTTTATATGACAGTGCATATCAATTAATCCAGGAATCGCAAACTTGCCTTGCATATCATAAGTTTCATCGTATTTCTTGTTCACTTCACTATGGAATATTTGTGTTATCCGCTCACCTTGAACTTCAATTGATCCTTGGAATACTTTCTCTAATTCCACATCTATAATAGATAAGTTTTTTAATAAATAGCCCATTCTACATCCTCCTTTAACTTGTGTTAGTTCCATCATAAGGTACAATAATTTTAACTGGATAAAATTCTCATATAGTGGAATTTTTAAAAAAGGAGAATCGTATGGAACTTTATGGGCCAACTTTAAGAAAAATTAGAAAACAAAAAGGCTTATCAATGAAAGAACTAGGCAAAGGCTCTCTCTCTGTTTCTTTCTTATCAAAATTTGAAAGAGGCGAATCAGATATCTCCCTGTCATTAATGAATAAATTGCTTACACGATTAAATATTTCTTTTGATGAATTTTTGTTTATATATAACAATTATTCCAACCAGACAATTGATTCATTTTTTAATGGTGTTAATCAGGCTTATATGGAACAATACATAGCTAAGTTGGAACAATTAATGGAAGTTGAAGAAAATCGGAATCATTTGATTTTACTTGAACTCTACTCTAATATTCTAAAAAATGAAAACAGTGATGATCTACAGCTTAATCCGCAAACCTTATTTGATTACCTCTTCTCTGTGGAAGTGTGGGGTGACTATGAATTAAAGCTGTATAGATCAACCATGTTGTTAATGAATCCTGAAATGGTATTGAATTTATCTCATACCGCTTTTAAAAAAGGCAGGCGTTATCATTCATTTAAAGATTATAAAAACGTGATGGCAAGTATTTACTTAAATACGATCATTTATTTAATAGGTCCTGTAAATAAGGGTGATGAAATGGTCACCAAATATGAGGAGGATATCCTGAAATTCTTTTCATACATCGAGGATCTTAAGCTAGATGAACATGAAACTCACCTTAGGATAAACGTAAAATATATTAATGGAATTTATATGATTAAGAAGGGGCAAGTTGAAGAAGGCACAGAATTAGTTAACAATATGATATCTATATTAAGAGACCTTAATTGTGAAAATAATGCTTCCGATTTTGAACGCTTTTTGGAATTAATTTTAAAAGGAAGAGAAAGTAAAGATCCAGACTTTTGTACTTGAAGCTGGAGACCAGATAATTGCAGAGGAAGACCGAAAGAATATAGATAAAAATCTTTGGAAGATAAATTAATTCTGATAATACCACCCCTTGTCCTCTTTTTACCTAGTAACGCCAAGCACTCTACCACGCATTGGCAATACACTTACCAATGGAATAAAAAAGCACCGTAAAACAGAAAACCCAAAAACGCATAAAATAATGCATTTTTGGGTTTATTTGTAATATAAGGTTATTTTACTAGCGTTGTTTTTAGTAAATGTAAAGCTAACTTTCCATAACCTTCAAAAAATTAACCCCATTTTTATTAATGGACATTGTTTGGTAACTATATATCACAAATATTTACACAAAAGATAATACTATATAAGCGCTAACTAGTACTGGGAAAACAATGAAAAACCAATTTAGCCCTTGTAACATTCTCACTAAGACACCGGAATTTTGTTTACCTGATTTTCTAATGTATAAGAGTGAAATTAAAGCAATTACAGGAGTTGAAAAACCTAAAATTCCATAGTTTGGATCCGAAGCATCTACTAATTCTTCAATCAAAAATGAAATAAATAGGATGTTAAAAAATAATAATATTAATGGAATCCACATTTTAAATCTTTTTGAGTTGTTAGCTGTTTCTGCTAGCTATAAATGACTGATTGCTGACAGCGTTGTCTGTCCGGGATTTGTCGAGTATACTGTCATTAAAAAGCTGCAGAAAGGAAAAAAGAGACCCAAAGGATGTTGACCG
>NZ_JAIWPE010000052.1 GCF_021028955.1 Salipaludibacillus sp. CUR1 | reverse complement strand
GTTCAACTGTTTTAACTGTGACTTTGATCACACTAAATTGTGGTAAGTTAAATTCACATACCTTTCAAACTTTAACCGTACCAAGCAGAAATCTCTATGATAGGATAAAAATGGAATAATAATTATTAATTAATATCACTTGTAATCTTCTCTTATCAATTATGAACAACCTTCACAATTCTGCCTCACAATTTTGTGATCTGCATCACAGTTAAAACAGTTGAACCATTATAAAGTCAAAGTACAAAGAAATGAAACTGAAAGGAAGAGACCTATGAAAAAAACAAAGGCTTATTCATTAGCGATGTTATGGACGATGATTTCCGGTTTCTTTTTCCTGCCTTGGAACGGGGCCGTTATGGCAGAAGAGATGGATCCAGCGCTTGCTTATAAAGAACTGGTGGTCCAGGTGATGCCCCAATATGCTGAACCTGAGGGTTGGGAACAAGGTGAGCCTGCTGTTCTTGTCGGCCAACACGGAGTTTTAACAAATGAGTCAGATGAAGAGTTCGAAGGCGAGATCCGAATCGCTGTCCCTGTTAATGAACCTTCCTTTGAGTTATCTTTAGTCGGCTATTTTAATGAAGACAATACAGTGACAGATGTAGATGCTTCGCTCGATGAAGAAACTGGTGAACTGGTCTGGAGCCCTGGTGAGAACCTTCAAGAAGGTGACACCTACCGGTATGTTATTGAATATTTTTTCGCTCCAATTGCAGAAGGGGAGCACAAGCAGTTTTCATATAGTTATGAGCTCGGTCTTCCAGCTGAAACATTCAACCTGCTGTTTGTAGAACCTTACGGAGCTGAAAACTTTACTTTAAGTGAAGAGCCAGACAGAGAGACTGAAATGTTAGGCGGGCCTGTGCATGCTTTTGACAGCGAGCCGGCTGAGCCGGGAACATCATTTGATTTAGAAGTTTCTTACGATAAAGAAGACACGATGACCACTTTGGAAGCCCTGGAGAGTCAAACACCCCCGGATGATGATGTCCACGCACAATTCAGGGATGACGCGGCACCTGAAGCAGCCGGAACAGGAAGCTCTCCTTTAATAGATACAGAAAGCGCGGTAATGATAAGCCTCTCAATTATTATTGCAGGCATCTTCGTCTTTTTCGGTCTAAGGAGCAGGGGAAAAACGGCACCGCCGCCAGCTCATACGAAAACGCGCAGCAAAAGTAAACCGGAAGAGACTGATACTAAAGCATTAAGGCAGAAATTGATCCGCGGGGAAATCGATGAAGAAACGTACAGAAAAGAACGATCTAAACGCTCATCTTAACAGGAGGGGACAGAGATGAAAAAAAATACGAAAGTGCTGATTGGCGGAGGAATGATTTTCTTAAGTATTTTAATTTTATTAATTACGGCGACCCCTGCCTCCAGCGGGTCAGAAGTACCTATTGAGCAACTGAAGCAGCAGCCTGAGGAATTTGAAGAGAGATATATTACGACAGAGGGTTTTCTGGTAGAGGGATCAGTTGACTGGAACCCTGATGAGATTGAGCTTCGTTTTGAAATTAAAGATGAAGAAGGTCTTGTGCTTCCGGTATTTTACCACGGTGTGCAGCCTGATAACTTTTCAGACGATGTGATAGTAATCGTCCATGGCTACACCCAGGAGGATGGATTGTTCGAAGCGGAAAAGGTGCAAACCCGATGTCCTTCCGTTTATGAAGGAGAAGATCCTGATAAGTACGATCCAGAGTTACACAGAGAAATGGATATTGACTTAAATACGGAAGTGGACTGACACTAATTATTCAGCAAAGTAGGTGAGCACCATGCATATTATCGGAAACGTCTCCATCTACCTCGCTTTTTTTCTATCCATTTATGCGTTTGCCGCTTATGTCCTGGGAATTAAAAAACAGGACCAGCGGTTGATCGATAGCGGAAAGGGAGCGACGATGGGTATATTTATCCTGGCAAGCATCTCAATGATTCTTATGTTTGTCCTGCTGGGAACAAGCCAGCTCCAATTTGAATATGTTTACCGTTACACAAGCACAGACCTTCCTGTGATGTATAAACTGGCTGCATTATGGGCTGGCAATGCCGGATCATTGCTTTTGTGGACTTTCTTCCTCGCTATGTACAGCGCGATGATTGCATTCTCAAGAAAAATGAAACGGAACCCAATGACACCTTATATTATCAGCATTATGATGCTGAATGTCATATTCTTTTATTTCATATTAAGTTTTGTTACCCAGCCATTTACTTTAATGGATGGGGTCCCTCCCGAAGGAAGAGGGTTAAATCCAATGCTTCAGGATCCGGGCATGATTTTCCATCCTGTGACACTTTATCTGGGATATGTGGGGCTGGCAGTGCCGTTTGCATTTGCGATAGCCTCGTTAATTGTAAAAAGTATGGATGCCTTCTGGATTCAAATGACACGGCGGTGGACGATAATAGCATGGGCTTTTCTCACGCTCGGTAATGTAATTGGCGGCTACTGGGCCTACACAGAACTCGGGTGGGGAGGCTACTGGGCATGGGACCCGGTGGAAAACGCCTCATTTATGCCTTGGCTTACTGTAACAGCCTACTTGCACTCTGTCATGATTCAGGAACGTAAGAACATGCTGAAGGTATGGAATTTAAGTTTAATTATTTTGTCTTATGCCTTAACGCTCTTCGGTACATTCCTTGTTCGAAGCGGTGTACTTACCTCAGTCCACGCATTCGGGGAAACAAACTTAGGTGCCTACTTCCTTGTATTCATGGCTTTTATGGTTATCCTGTCGATGTATGTACTTATGAGCCGTTACCACCTGATTAAAAAAGATACAGGGCAATTTGAATCTTTTCTTTCTAAAGAAAGTTCATTTCTGGTAAATAACCTGATTCTTCTCGGAGCAACATTCGCGGTTTTCTGGGGAACGGTGTTTCCGCTCGTCAGTGAAGCGGTACGGGGAACGAAAGTAACTGTCGGTGTACCTTTCTTTAATACAGTCATGTCACCGATTCTTCTGGCACTGCTGTTTATAATGGCGGTTTGCCCGCTTATTGCATGGCAGCGGTCAAGCATGAAAAACATCCGGGATAACTTTCTTATCCCAGCTATCATCAGTTTAGCTGTAGCAGCTGTGCTTGTCATTATGGGAATAAGGGATGCTTATCCGGTCATTGCGTTTGCTATCATCTCATTTATGGTTTTGACTCACCTGGTGGAGTTTATCAGAGGCACAAAAGCGAGACGGAAAGTAACGAAAGAAGCTGTTCCGGTAGCACTATTCAGGCTGATGATCAGAAGCAGGAGACGTTACGGCGGATATATCGTTCACTTAGGTATTGCCTTAATAGCTTTTGGAATTGTCGGATCGAACTTTGACGTTGAACGTATGGAAACTCTCAGTATCGGTGAATCTATGGAAATTGACCGCTATACTCTGACTTACGAGAATTTAGGACAGCGTACTGAAGGAGTCAATGACATTGTTTTTGCCAATATCGCTGTCGAAAAAGACGGCAGGGAACTCGGGTATATTCAGCCGGAAAGGATCTTCTATTTAAACTGGGAGGAGCCATCGACTGAAGTGGCTGTAAGAAGCACCCTCCGTGAAGATTTATATGTTGTTTTAAGCGGGTGGGAAGAGGACCAGCGAGCTACCTTTCAGGTAAAAGTTAACCCGCTGGTGAAATGGATCTGGATCGGAAGTTATGTTCTGGTGATTGGTTCAATTTTCGCTATTTGGGGCGGCCGTTACGGCCAGGTTACTCCGAGATATGCCGGACCTGAAAGGAAGGTGCATTAATGATGGCTTCCCGTATGCTGATGATTTTGGCGGTATTGCTTATTGTCTCTGTTCCTGCCATGGCTCAAGGCGGTTATGACAGGAACTCACCTGAATTCCGTGAAAGCACCTCTCAGTTTATGTGTTTATGCGGCTGCGGCCAGGACCATTTTGAATGCAACATGGACGGCTGTGGTTTAAATGAACAGTTTAAAACAGAAATACTGGAAATGTTGAATGAGGGCTATGACAAAGGCGAGATTAAAGACCATTATGTCACTATGTACGGCGAAGTCATTTTAACCGCCCCTGAAAAAAGCGGTTTTAGTCTTACGGCATGGGTCACGCCATTCATTCTTCTTGCCGGGGCAGGCGGGGGTGTGACTTTTCTAATCAGAAAGTGGGTCAGGAAATCAAAGGGTGTAAACCACGTCTCTCAAAAGGATGACGGGGATGGAGATGAAGCAGAAAAGGACATTCTCAACTCGTTGATTGAAGAAGAGCGTAAAAAGCATTTTTAAGGTGGGAAGAGCAATGCACACATTAAAAATCACAGCTATTATTTATGTCATTCTGGCAGCAGCGTTCTCAACAGCGTACGGACAAGAAGCGTATGATATAAACTCCACAGAAGTAAAAGAAATCGCAGGTTATCTTTCTATGGAAGGGCATAGTGAACATGATTTAGCCACATGCTCGACTAAACAGCGTTATTATGAAGAAATTGCAGAGATGCTAAATGACGGTTACACCAAAGAGGAGATCCTTCAGGATTATGAAGCGATGTATGGAGAACAGGGGTTCAGGGAGCCTGACAAATCAGGGTTCAGCATTCTTGCCTGGACTATTCCCTTTCTGATGCTTGGGGCTGGAAGTACCGCGTTTATCCTGAGGATAAAAAAACAGGTGAATAACCAAAGGCGGGAAAATGAAACCTTACCGGCTGAGCGGAACGCGGATGAAAATACAGAAGATGAAGTGATTCGGACTATCATAGAAGAAGAAAAACGAAAGCATTTTTGATATAGGGTGTGGTAACAATGGGATATTTCGTAAGCGCACTGATTGTCGGTCTCTGTCTGTACCTGGTTATCCAGCCATTCTTTACAAACAAAAAAGAGTGGCGGCGGGATGAGGTGAAAGACGATTTGGACAGTATGACCCTGGAGCAGGCCTATGCGACAATAAATGAACTGGAAATGGAATTTAATATGGGAAAACTTCCGGAGAAAGATTACCAATCCTTAAAGGCTCAATATGAACGTATTGCTGCCAGTAAGCTGAAGGAAGAGGCTTACGAAGGAGGGAGTCCTGATAAAACAGCTGACCCTGAAGCTGGGGAGGCAGACAATACGATCGACGATGAAATTAACCGGGAGCTGGAAGAAATGAGGGAAAAGCGAAAGGGGGAGTAGGCGATGTTATTAAACTTGTCAACAGCAGGGGTGCCTGCCAGTTTTAACCCGTCACTCCACCCTGAAGGTCATATGAAAATGTGGTATGCATCTCCTCTTACCAGATTTGACCCTCACCTTATGACAGCTTTGTTCATTGTTATCATCGTCTTTGGAGTCAGCTATTTTCTATATGTAAAACGTAAGCATCGTGAAAAAGAAGATAATTGGAAAAACGATAAACAGGAAAAGCAGTTCCAGGATTTAATGGCAAAGAAAGAGATAACGCTGCGCAAGCTTCTGGAACTTGAAGAGGCATTTGACCGCGGCGAACTGGATGAGAAAGATTACGAGCAGAAAGCGGCTGGATATAAAACCTATCTTTATCAGGTTAAAAAACAGCTCAATGATTTCTTAAATTAACGAGGAAGCGGGGGATCGGCATGATTGAAACTAAAGCACTGACAAAAACAATAGGTGAAAAAATGATCCTTCGCGGAGTTAATCTAAAGGTGAATAAAGGGGAAGCAGTAGCGGTTTTAGGTACAAACGGAGCTGGTAAAAGTACCTGGCTCAAAATTGTCGCCGGACTTCTTAAACCTTCTTCAGGAGAAATTTTTCTAAAGGGCCAGCCGAGAAAAAAAGATGATTTTGAGCAGCAGAAAGTGCTTGGTTATCTTGGCCATCAAAGCTTCTTGTATGATGCTTTCTCACCCGTTGAAAACCTTAAATTCTTTGCCAGGCTGTATCACATTTCTTCACCTGATACACGAATTAATAAGCTTATTGAGGACGTAGGCCTGGCGTATTTTAAACATGAGCCTGTCCGCTCATTTTCAAGAGGAATGATTCAAAGACTGGCAATTGCCAGGGCTATTCTTCATAAACCTGATATTCTGCTTCTGGATGAACCTCATACAGGGCTTGACCAGCAGGCTGTCTCTCTTTTTAACCGTCTGCTGCTTGATCTGAAAGCAGAGGGAGTAACCATCATTATGGTTACGCATGATTTTCAGCAGATCAGCACAGTGTGTGACAGGGCAGTGGTTCTGAGGAAAGGAAGAATCGCTGAAGATGAGTTAATACGCGGACGGCCTGTCAGCTGGATCCATTCTCTGTATGAAGGGGAGGCGGCTACATCATGAAACATTTGCTTGCTCCTGCCCTCGCTATTGCCAGGAAAGACCTTTATGCAGAGTGGAAAACAAAACAGACGATTACGACGATGCTTATATTTTCCGGACTGGTCATTTTAACGTTCAGTTTCGCATTTGACCCGTCCAATCAGGCAGTCAGCGCACTCGTTCCCGGGATGATCTGGGTCATTACCATTTTTGCAGGGATTCTTGGCTTAAACCGGTCATTTACAACGGAAAAGCAGCACGACCACTTACACGGGATGATGGTGGCACCGGTAGATCCGTCAGGTATATATATAGGAAAGTTTCTGGCTAATCTTGTGTTTGTTCTTGTCGTACAGGTGGTTTCAATTCCTTTATTATTTTTACTGTTTGATTTTCAAGTCCCCGCATACAGCAGCATTTTTTATTTTCTTCTTATTATATTTTTAGGGACTTTTGGATTTATTGCTGTAGGGACTCTGCTGGCCGCTTTAGCTTCTCACGCAAAAAGCAGTGAAATGCTTCTGCCGATTCTTCTGTTTCCTCTGGTTACACCGGTGATCATTGCCGCGGTCCAGGCGACCAGACTGGTTTTAACAGAGCAAGAGGGGGCGGCAGCCGCCCTCAGCTGGATGCAGCTGATGGGAGCGTATGATGTCATCTTTTTTGCAGCTGGATTTTTATTATTTGAATATGTGCTGGAGGTGTAAGAAATGACACAAGACCGTGAAGAGATGAAAGGGTTACTTCCTACGAAGCTTCATAAAGTTCTTATTATTACCGCTGTGCCCATGACATTGGCAGCTCTCTACCTTGTATTTGTCTGGTCGCCTGTGGAACGAATCATGGGGCCCGTGCAAAAAATCTTTTATTTTCATGTGGCGTCTGCCTGGAATGCTTTTTTTGCCTTTTTCATTGTATTCGTGTTCAGTCTGTTGTTCTTATTTACAAAAAAACGGAAATATGATCTTATCGCAGGGGTAAGCGGCGAAATTGGAGTTGTGTTTACTGCAATTGTTCTTACTACAGGTCCAATTTGGGCGAGGTCAGCCTGGAATACGTGGTGGACATGGGAGCCGAGGCTGACAACGACATTAATACTCTTTTTCATGTACATTGCTTACATTATGATTCGTAATCTCGACATGGAATGGCAGAAACGAGCCCGGCTGGCCTCAGTATTTGGAATTATAGGGTTCGTAAACGTGCCGATTGTCTACATGTCAATTCGCTGGTGGGAATCAAACCTTCACCCGGTCGTCATGTCGGAAGGCGCTGAAGGGGCAGGGGGCGGGCTTGACCCAAGCATGCTCTTTACGTTAATCTTTTCGGTTTTCACTTTAACTCTCATCTATTTCATTCTCTTACAAAAGGGATTATATGTCGAAAAACTTAAGTTGCAAGTGAAGAAATTAAAAGCAAAAGAGCAAGAAAAAATGATCAGCTGAGGAGGAATAATAATGACTTATTTATTTGCAGCGTATTCAGTTATTTGGCTTTTGATTGCAGGTTATGTGTGGATGATCGGAAAAAGACAGAACGATGCAATGAAAGAAATAAACTTTCTGCGCGAGATGAAGGAAGACTAGGCTGATAAAGGGATGAGGGAGGTGGTTTCTGTTGAATAAAACAAGATGGTTCCAGGCGGCAACCGGATTATTTGTAATAGGTATCCTCATCACCTTCGTCATAGGCCTGAGAGTTCAAGGTGATACGGTAGGGATAGGGGATGAAGCATACAACTTTGAATTAGAGGACCAGGCGGGAGAGATATATCAGCTCGATGCATATAAAGGAAAGCCGGTAGTTTTAAATTTCTTCTCTACGTGGTGCAAGCCCTGTGAATCACAGGCTCCGGAGATGATGCAATTTACAGAGGAATTCCAAGATGAAGTCTACGTCTTTACTGTTGTCAAATCAGAATCTAAGAGGGCTGTTGAGCGTTTTGTTGAACGAACCGGGTACGATAGTAAAACATATGTGTTTGATTTTGACCTGGAGGTCTCCCAGCGTTACGGGATTGTGGGGCAGCCTGAAACAGTAATCATTGATGAGAACGGTGTCGTAGCAGACCATATCGTCGGTTCAGTCAACAGAGATGTTATGGCCAAAAAAGTAAGCGATTTAATGGATAACTAATAATTTTCAACATAGACTGAGACAAAAGAAGAGTGACCACAAAGGCATCCGAACAAATTTTACGAATTTGTTTGGATGTCTTTTTGATAATAGGAGCCACCTTCTTCTGACCAGGCTTAATTCTTTGTGGAATTCTCCCCTTTAGAGTAAGCATTTGCTATCTTATTAAAAAAATCGTACAATTTTTATGCTGAAAGACTTACAAAGGCGGGGCGGTTATGGAAACGTTCGGAATTCAGAGAGAGATCGATTTTATGAGAGAAGCTATAAAGGAAGCTAAGAAGGCGCGTTCTCTAGGTGAGGTGCCTATCGGAGCCGTCATTGTAAAAGAAGGTGAAATTATAGCCCGCGGCTATAATCAGCGGGAGCAAAACCAGATAGCAACGGCTCATGCCGAGCTGCTTGCTATCGAACGGGCATGCCAGTCACAAGGAAGCTGGCGCCTGGAAGGGTGCACACTCTATGTCACGCTGGAACCTTGTCCTATGTGCGCCGGCGCGATAATACAGTCGCGGATCGACCGGGTCGTCTATGGAGCATCTGACCCTAAAGCTGGCTGCTGCGGCACACTTATGAACCTTCTGGATGAACCTCGTTTCAACCATCAGAGCCCTGTTAAAAGCGGTATTCTGGCTGAAGAAACAGGACAGCTTCTGACTGACTTTTTCCGCGGGCTCAGGGCTAAAAAGAAAAAAAAGCCGCAACAAAGTGAGTAAGAGCAATATATCGGGTATTATTTAATAATAGGACTTTTAAAAAAGGAGGGAGACTTTATGAGACCTAACCAGATTTCACTGGAAACGGCCCAAATGATCTCTAAAAAACTAAATATGCCGCTGGAGCATGTGATGCATACACCGCCGCATATTTTAATGGAAAAATTAAATAAAGTAGAAAACAGCGACGGATCGGAAAAGAAAGATTCAAAAGAAGAGTGACTCATGGGCGTCACTGATAAGAAATAACGCGGTTTATACGACTAGTTTATTTTTAAATTTTACTATTATTTCATTTGGGTTTAGCTGTTGCAATTATATTAAAAAACCGTTATACTATTATATGTGTCGCCTTAGTTCCTACTTGGAGGAACAAGCACACCTGAAAATATTATCAACTTTGTCGTGCTAAGCGGGGAGGTAGCGGTGCCCTGTACTCGCAATCCGCTATAGCGAGGCCGAATCCCTTTCCGAGGTTACAGGTTCTCATGGTCTGCCCTGAGTAAGTGGTGTTGACAACCGGGTTCCGCGCAACGGAATCCCGTGAACCCTGTCAGGTCCGGAAGGAAGCAGCAGTAAGCGGGTTCTTCCGTGTGCCGCGGAGTTGCCTGGTTCGAGCAAACTGCTCAGGTAACGCTTGAGAGCCTGTGATCGACGAAAGGTGCACGGCATATTAATATGATTATCAGTAAAGCTGTCCTGTAAGGGCAGCTTTTTTGCTGTTCGGGACAGCTGATTTTACCTGTATATGACCGATTATAAAACGGGGAAATAAGCAAATTTTAAGAATAATTATGAGAAAAATCGGCTGAACTATTATTTTTTCGGGTGGGGTTCTTTTCTTAAAGATTCATTTTGAAATCCTCTCTCTGTATCGGTATAATAAGGAATGAATTAATAATTAGAACGACAGGCAGCCGTTCCCTTCCTTGGGAGGGGTGTGCCCCAGGGAATGAAAGAGGGAAGGTTGAGAGATATGGGTTATCAAGCGCTATACCGGGTGTGGCGACCGGCGCGCCTGGCTGATGTGGTGGGTCAGGAGCACATTACAAAAACTTTACAAAATGCGTTGGTTCAGGAGAAGCTCTCTCACGCCTACTTATTTACAGGGCCCCGTGGGACAGGAAAAACAAGTGCTGCCAAAATTGTCTCAAAGGCTATTAACTGTGAAAAAGCGCCTGTGGCTGAACCTTGCAACGAATGCAGTACCTGCCTAGGTATTCAGGACGGCAGTATTGTCGATGTTATGGAGATAGATGCTGCCAGTAACAACGGTGTTGATGAAATCCGGGATATCCGCGATAAAGTAAAGTTTGCTCCGAGTGCAGCCCGTTTTAAAGTTTATATTATTGACGAAGTGCATATGCTGTCCACAGGAGCATTCAATGCGCTCTTAAAAACGCTGGAGGAACCACCGAGGCATGTTATCTTTATCCTTGCTACGACAGAACCTCACAAAATTCCTCTTACTATTATTTCCCGGTGCCAAAGATTTGACTTCAAACGTATTTCGGCCCATGCCATGCTTAAACGTATGGAAGAAATTTTAGACAACAGCGATGTAAAAGTGGAAGAAGATGCCCTGTCCCTCATCGCCCGTGCCTCTGAAGGCGGGATGCGGGACGCTCTCAGCTTGTTGGATCAGGCTATCTCATATGCGGATGAAGCAGTGAAGACAGAGGACGTTTTATCGATTATCGGCGCCGTTTCCCAGCAGCTGCTTCATCATGTAGTAAAATCAATACAAGCCGGGGAGGTTGCCGAAGGCCTTGAAGCGATTGACACTTTAATGAAGGAAGGGAAAGATCCGAACCGGTTTATTGAAGACTTGATTTTCTTTTTTAGAGATGTGCTTATGGTCAAAGCTGCCCCTGAACTGGAAGAGTCACTGGACCGGCTGACGGGAGACGAAGCTTTCAAAGGAGTAGCTGAGGAGCTGGACGAAAACTGGGTTTTTGAAATGATGGATAAACTTAACCACTTTCAGCAGCAAATGAAATGGGCGAGCCATCCCCAAGTCTTTCTTGAGATGTTCGTTGTCCAGGCTTGTCAAAAAACAAGCAGCCGGGGGAGTTCTTCGGGGGCACCTGTCGACCTGGACCATAATGAAACGATTATTTCCCTGCAAAAGAAGGTTAAACAGCTGGAATCCTCATTACAAAAGCTGCAGGCAGGTGCACAGAGTTCAGAAGGTGCAGCCGCAGCCGAACCGGCAAGGCAGAAACCTAAACCAGTCCCAAGCAGTGCGAAAAGCCGTGCTCATACTAAAAAAGTAAAAGAGATGCTGCACAGTGCAACGAAACAGAATCTTCAGACGCTTTCCAGCGGGTGGGGCCAGATTATTGAACAGGTTAAACAGAAAAGTGTCCCTGCTTCGGCATGGCTGAATGACTGTAAACCTGTGGCCTGTTCAGACGATCAGTTTGTCCTTGCTTTCCGTAATGAAATGCACCGTGATATGGTTGGTGAGAAATTCAGAGATTTAGTTGAAGAGGCCGTTACAGTGACTGTGCAAAAAGATTTAAATATGCTCACTATTCTTGCGGCGCACTGGGAAGAAGTTAAAGAAGCCTATGTGAAAGAACAGAAAACAAATGGAAGCAGTTCTTCAGAGGGAGAGCCTGCTCAAGAACATAAAGAAGAAAACCCTGTTATCGATGAAGCTGTCAAATTAGTCGGCCGAGATTTACTGGAAATAAAAGAATAAAAAACTTTTAATAAAAGAAGGAGATGTTCAAATGAAAAACATGGGTAATATGATGAAGCAAATGCAGAAAATGCAAAAAGATATGCAGAAAGCCCAAGAGCAGTTAAAAGAAGAAACAGTTGAAGCAACTGCTGGAGGCGGCATGGTGAAAGTCATTGCGAGCGGGGAAAAGCGGATCCTTGATATACAGATTAATGAAGAAGCCGTCGATCCCGATGATGTAGAAATGCTGGAAGATTTAGTGTTAGCTGCTACAAATGAAGCGCTGAATAAAGTGGATGACGTAGTAAATGAAAAGATGGGTAAATTCACAAAAGGCATGAACCTGCCGGGCATGATGTAAAAGCTGAAAAGGTGTTATTATGAAAGGGAGGACTTGGTGACGAAAAGCCAAGTCTTTTCTAGTCGTCCGGTCTTTCTCAAATTCATTCACAGGCCACCGGATAAAACAGTGAAATTTATATAGAGTTAGCTCGAAAGGAGGAAGTGACAGATGCAATATCCTCAACCCATATCTAAACTGATTGAAGGGTTCATGCGTTTACCGGGGATTGGACCAAAAACAGCGGCAAGATTGGCTTTCTACGTACTGGATATGAAGGAAGACGATGTGCTGGATTTCGCTAAAGCCCTTGTGAATGCTAAACGTGAATTAACATACTGCTCGGTCTGCCACCACATTACCGACACGGACCCTTGCCGGATTTGTGATGACCAGGGGCGTGACCGCTCGGTGATTTGCATAGTGCAGGAATCTAAAGACGTTATTGCAATGGAAAAAATGAGAGAATACGGCGGGTTGTATCACGTGCTTCACGGCGCTATTTCTCCTGTAGACGGAATCGGGCCGGAAGATATTTATATTCCCGATTTACTGAAGCGTCTTCAGGATGATACTGTACAGGAACTTATTATTGCGACAAACCCTAATATTGAAGGGGAAGCTACAGCGATGTATATTTCCCGCCTTGTCAAACCGACAGGAATCAGAGTAACCAGAATAGCCCACGGACTTCCTGTAGGAGGAGACTTGGAATATGCAGATGAAGTGACCTTATCCAAGGCCATAGAAGGCCGGCGGGAGCTGTAAATTTTAAATTTACGAGTTCCTGGCAGGCTGCAATGTTTTTCGTCAGAGAGGATAACCTGAAAAGATATTTGAGGTGGGGGTTAAATGTTTAAAAAAGCTAAGAAGAAGAGGAAACTCCGTCTTCAAAAAGACCAGGAACTAATACATGCGTTAGATCAAATTAAGAATAAAGCAGAAGAGTATGAAACTTATCTCAAGAACTCCATTGACTCAGAGGGATATGTTAACAGCAGAGCCCGGCTGGAGAGGGCGAAATATTTATTTCTATTAAAGGAAGCAAGAGTAAGGAAAACGACTATCTATTAATGGAAGGGCATAACAATGAATGAAAAATCAATCAGCAACCAGGGAAACAAAAGCAGTGTTGATTTTCCCCTGTGAGCTGATTGTTTCAGTCCATGGCCAATCAGGAGCTTCTTAATAAGAAGCCGTAAGGATTCCGGCAGGGTGATAGCAGATAGCTTGTTCTATTTACAGAGATGAGGACATACATTAAAGAGACCGTCTTTGCAGAAAGCGCAGGGAAGGTCGATCTTTAAAAAGTAAAGGAGATGTCTTCATATGGAACCTTTAGTCATGTTATCTTTGCTGGCAGGGATGATTTTTCTGCTGCTGATGATTGGAGCCCCTGTTAAGTTCTTAAAGTTTGTGGGGACAGGAGCAGTCAGGCTGCTTATTGGTGCCCTGCTCTTATTTTTCTTAAATACGTTCGGTTCAGCATTCGATTACCATTTGCCAATCAACGTGTTTACTGCATCTGTATCCGGATTTCTTGGAGTGCCTGGAATTATTGCGTTAATTTTTACTGATATGCTGCTTATACGGTAACTTTTCTAAACGGCTTAAAATTATTTAATTTATTTATTGAAAAGTGTTGACGGCTATTTTCCTGCGTGGTATATTATTACTTGTCGCTGTTGAAGAGGAAACATAAATCAACAGCCGGAATTAAAAAAATAAAAAAAGTTGTTGACTTAATTGTTTGAAGGTGTTATGATGATTAAGTCGCTAAAAAACGACTTTGGTTATTTTGACCTTTGAAAACTAAACAAAAAGCCAAGCGAAGAGGGATATTTAAATATCCCGTCAATGAATTATTTTTATTTTGATGTCAGAGACATCGAACTCTTTTATGGAGAGTTTGA
>NZ_JAIWPE010000051.1 GCF_021028955.1 Salipaludibacillus sp. CUR1 | reverse complement strand
TAACTAAAAGTTTGGGTGAAAGCTAAATAGGAAAAAAAAGGGAACAAGGTCGTTATATGCCTCGTCCGCCTTTTTTTAAAATTAACCCAAAATATTGTTTACATATATTAACATTAGTGTGTTTATTTTACTTACGTGCAATCGTTATGGGTCTGTCCCCCCATTTTCTGGCATACTTCAACGGGACAACCTCATATATTAAATGGAAATCACCTTTACAGGGGGGGCCGGCTCCATGAGTTTCTTTCAGGGATTTAAAGAGTTTGCTATCAGGGGAACGGTCGTCGATATGGGGATTGGACTGATCATTGGAGCGGCGTTTGGAAGCATCGTGACGTCCTTCGTATCTGACATCCTAATGCCTCCTTTAGGCCTGGTTCTCGGAAAAGTTGACTTCTCTAATTTATACATTAATCTGTCGGGCGGGCACTACAGCACTCTTTCCGAGGCCGAAGCAGCCGGAGCCGTCACCGTCAATTACGGGACCTTCCTGGAAACTGTCATTCACTTTATCATCGTCGCTTTTGCTTCATATGTCGTCATCATACAAATGGTTAAATTAAGAAAAGCATCGATCGAATCGACTAAAAGCAAAAACTGCCCTTTCTGTTATTCAGACATCCCGTCACGGGCTCTCCGCTGCCCTAAATGCACCTCGACTCTTGAGAAAAAAGATACCCCTCCCGACCGGAAAAATACGTTAGTCCGCATCCGCTCTTCAAAATAACCAAAAAATGGGGGGACAGCCCCCCCATTTACCTCCTCCATCACCACTAATTTACAACCTTCTTTTATTACAGATTTTAGGACGAGAAAGCCTACGGTTTCCATCGTAGGATGAATCGTCTTTTCTTTTTATTTTTTGTTGCAGTTAACCTATTAAACTGATACAATAAGATTATGGAAAATAAATACAGAGCAACCAATACAACTGTGTCATTAATCAATTATCATTTTGTTTTCTGTCCTCGTTATCGGAGAAAGATTTTTCTTAAATCAGAGGTAGAAAAGAGATTTAAAGAATTGACCGAAGAGGTGTGTAAGGAAATAGATATAAACATTGTGGCTATGGAATGTGATAAAGACCATGTCCATCTTTTTCTTAACACACCTCCTACTTTCAGTCCTAAGGACATTATGGCAAAAATCAAAGGAGTGACTTCTAAAAAACTAAGAGAGGAATTTCCTCATCTTCAACACTTGCCTAGTCTGTGGACACGTTCTTATTTTGTTTCTACCGCAGGAAATGTATCGAGCGAAACGATAAAGCGTTATGTAGAACAACAAAAAACAAGGGGGTAAAAAATATGCAAGTGAAACGCAGTAACTGCGGCTTTGAACAGTTTGTAAAAGATGTCAAATTCAATAGAGAATATAGAGATAGTTATGAAAAATCATTTTTGGTTCTATGCGGTAGAAATGAGTGTGACAAATCTCAAATAAAAGGCCCTAATGGCTATATAAGAGAAATGATGTGGTTTGGTTCGTGGTCTACTATAAGAGAAGCTACTTTAGAAGAATATAGAAGTGTAAAGAGAGCGAGAACAATTAGAGATATGGGTGTAGAGCAATGGCGCAAACAATAACAGTTAAAATCAAATTGCTTCCAAATAAAGAACAAGAAGCAATACTTTCACAAATGAGTAATGATTATATAACTACAATCAATTTGCTTGTTTCTGAAATGATTAAAGAGAAAAAGACAACAAAGAAAACGTCAAAGAACGTTTCTGCTAAACTTCCAAGTGCAGTCAAGAATCAAGCGATTAAAGATGCCAAAAGCGTTTTTAAGAAAGCTAAGAAAAGTAAGTTTCAAACTGTTCCTATTTTGAAGAAGCCTGTATGCGTTTGGAATAATCAAAACTATTCTTTCGATTTCACACACATTTCAATACCTATCATGATTGATGGCAAAGCAACCAAAACACCTATTCGTGCTGTTTTGGTTGATAAAGATGGCCGCAATTTAAACTTGCTGAAACATAAGTTAGGAACGCTTCGTATCACAAAGAAAGCGAATAAATGGATCGCCCAAATTTCTGTTACTATACCTACCGTTCAAGGAACTGGTTTAAAAGTCATGGGTGTAGACTTAGGTTTAAAAGTACCAGCCGTTGCTGTAACCGATGATGATAAGGTGTGCTTCTTTGGTAAGGGGAGACAAAATAAGTATGTAAAGCGAAAATTCCGTTCTGAACGCAAAGCGTTAGGAAAAAAGAAAAAGTTAAATGCTATTCGCCATTCAAAAGATAAAGAACAGCGATGGATGAAAGATCAAGACCATAAGGTAAGTCGTGCAATCGTAAATTTTGCAAAAGACAATAAAGTTTCTGTCATTCGCTTGGAACGACTTGCGAATATCCGACAGACGGCAAGAACAAGCCGTAAAAACGAAAAGAATTTGCACAGTTGGTCATTCTATCGTCTATCTCAATTTATTGAATACAAAGCGAATTTAGAAGGAATCAAAGTGGAATATGTAAATCCTGCATACACAAGTCAAACATGCCCAAAATGTTATGAAAAAAATAAGGCGCAAGACCGCAAATATAAGTGTAAGTGTGGATTCGAAAAACATAGAGATTTAGTTGGTGCTATGAATGTCCGGTATGCACCTGTGATTGATGGTAATAGTCAATCAGCCTAAGATGCTATACGCACTGTCTTAGGAGGGGTAATGAGATACCCTCACCTTGAAGACTGTTCAAACCAGAAACGGACTGCGAACGCTTAGTCATTCAAGAATCCCATCCGAAAACCGTAAGGTTTCGGACTTGCCCCTTTAAGTCTCAACCTATAATGTATATGAGATATTTTGATATGAAAGGTGCGTGCTTGATGAGCACTCAAGATAAACAACGAATGAACCCGGTTACTTTCCTGATTGCAGGTGCCTTAGTGGCCGTTCTATTGCTGATGTTCCAGCCTTGGGAAGGAAGCGATACTCTCCAGCGCGGGGGTGAACCTGGAATGGGGACTTCTGACTATGAATCGGACGAGGATAGAGAACCATACAGCCAGGGTATTATGGAAGCGGATCTTGATTTTACGGTTGATGAGTTTATCAACACTGCCAGTGACCTGGAAGGTGCTCCGTACCAGTCCGGAGGAAAAGATCCGGAAGAAGGCTTTAACTCTTCGGGCTTTGTACAATATGTGTATGAAGAAGCAACCGGAATCCGCATGCCGCGGATTGCCGGTCATCAATATGAACTCGGTGAAAGTATTTCTAAAAGCTACCTCCAAAAAGGCGATGTGGTCTTTTTCGAAGGAAACACCATCATGTCCGGAATATACACAGGAGACGGCCAGTTTATGACCGCGACAGAAAGCAGCGGCATTACGACATTACACCTTGAAAATGACAGCTTCTGGGCGGACAATTATATTGGCGCTAAACGCTTAACTGATAAAGAAATAGAAGCGCTTCACCCGAGTACTTATAAAGACCATGACCACCCCGCGGTTCAAGAAGCGATGAACTATTTAGGCACGCCATACGAATTCGGCGGAAGTTCTCTGGAAGCCTTTGACTGCTCTTATTTTGTCCAGGACGTTTTCAGAGAAAGCATGGATGTCTACCTGCCAAGAGTGACTCTTGATCAATATAAAGTGGGAGATGATATTCCGGAAGACGACCTTCAGCCCGGTGATGTCATTTATTTTTCTGATGTGGATATTGAAAACAGCGACAGAGAAGAAGGGGAAGTGACCCACGCAGGCATCTATACAGGCGAAAACTTTATGATTCATGCGAGCCGGACTGAAGAAATGACGCAGATCTCCTACCTTAATGACTACTGGAAAGACGCCATGACAGGCATTAAACGGTTTGACGGAATGAGCCTGAACGGAGAATCCCCTATTGTCCAGGAAGCTGCCGTCCATTTAACCACGCCTTATCAGAAAGGCGGGAGCCACCCTGGAGAAGGGTTCAATCCAATTGGCTTTGTCCGTTACGTTTACGAAAAAAGCGAAGGAACAACTCTCCCTTCATCAGCGAAATCGATTTGGAACAATGGCACCGAAGTAGACTCCAATTCGCTTCAGGCAGGCGATATTTTATTCTTTGAAGGCAAGTACAATCTCTTACCTGCCATCTATGCGGGAAATGACCAGTTTTTCATTGCCAGTCAATCATCCGGCGTAACGACGCGGCACTTGGAACACAGTGAGTATTTCTCTGAACGCTTTGCCGGGGCCCGCAGATATTAAAGCATTGCCTAAAAACCAGGCTATTTGGAAGTTAACTTTTGAGGGTACAATCGTTGACGCGATTCAAAGCTAGCCGGCCAGGGGAAGCGACACTGCCATGAAGCATCGCCCTGCCCCAGTGCGAATCCGACCTGAAAAACCATCCGCTGTCCCAAAGGCGGATGGTTTTCATTATGTTCAGATGTTAAATCACGTAATTTTATCAGCGATTTCTGCGATACTCATACTGCTGTCGAGCATATATTGGCCCGCTTTAATAGACATAACCAGGTCATTATCTTCTATATACTGCCGGAAATCTGCCCCATCATTAATAATTTTGGACTCTTCCAATAAGATAGCAATCTCTCCGCTGCTCATCCCTGCACCAATAACCAGATAGAGCTGGTGAATTGTTTCATCGCCAGACGACTGGTCTTCACCTTCATCTTCCGCCTCTGCTTCGTCATTGGCATTGTTATCTTCCGACTCTGCTTCTTCAGCTTCCTCTGCTTCTTTTCTTAAAGCGGCCACTTCATCTTCTGCTTCGCCGAGCCTGTCCAATTTCTCCTGCATGGCTTCATAATCTTCTTCACTCATACTAATTAACCCGCGTTCATTTATGTAGGCTTCCAACTCTTCATCTGTCAGTTCCACAGGGTCGTTTTCTTCCCCGTCCATGCTTTGCGCTTCACTTCCCTGGTCTGTAAAAAGAGAAAAAGGTGCCAATACAGCCGTTGCCAGCAGGATACCTGCTGCCGCACTCCGCAAATTTGACTTCGTCATCAGCTCACGACCTCACTTTCATCCGCATGGAGAATAATAATAGCTTCCACGTCATCTTCCGGTACATTTAATTTCATGGCAATCTCTTCATTACTATAGCCGCCGGCAAACATACCCAGAATCTTTCTTTTCTTTTCTTTCTCATTAAAAAGCGCCTTTGCGAACGATCTTTCTTTTTCATTTTGAAATACTTCACTCTCAATCATAGTGACTTTTTCGTTCAGCTGATTCATTTCTTTCATTAATGTAATAGAGAAGTTTTCAATCTTCCTGTCAATTTCAGGACTCTCATCTTTCTTGAAATAAGATAGAATAAATAATAGAATGGCTACTGCAACTAAAACTGAAATCATTATTATTTCCATTTTCGTCCCCCCGCTCTTATAAAAAACATAACCCTTCTTTTTATACCATAATTAAAGGCATTGAAGAACAGGATATGGAAAAATAAGCGGTTAAGCCCGCTCCATAGGTCACGAAAATTTGACATTATTTTTATAAGAATAAAGGTCTTTTATTGATGCAGGCCATTTTGTCAGTGTAAAATATATTAGTTCTGCAGAATTTCGATACGCGTTAGTTACGTTACAAATCCCCTTATATAACTCGATCAGACGTTCACTTCCACCTCAAATTTATCTTTAAGAGCCGATATGAACCTGTCTTCTTCTTCCGGTGATAAAAGGACTGCTTCGTACTTTGTCTCCACCAGCACGCCTTCATCAATTGCTGTCGAATAAACAAGCAATGTTGGATATTCTGTACACGTCCCTGCCCCATACCCGGGGGTTGCCCAGTACTTTCTCCCGAATAATTGAACCTGCTTCAGGTTCGTCAGTGGTGCAGTCAGTTTGTTTACTCTGCGTATCGAATCGTACGAAATAAACTCCAATTTTTTTTTATTAAAATAGACGTGAAGGCCGTCTTCCTCAAAAACATAGAACATACGCTTCTCAAGGCGCTGATTCCATCCAAGACGCCAGCTCCAGTTCCAAGAAGCAGTATATGCTATTAACATAAACAGCCACATAAAAACTATTGGAAAACTGGCCAGCGAATAGTCTGGATGGAAAATGAGAAATAGAAAGGCCGCCAGTACAACCGCCCCAAACACAATTTCGAATATGCGCATCCCCCGGTCCACCTTTTGATATGGCTCAGGTGCTGGCCTGCTTATAGCAACGGTAAAAATGTGCGGAGATCCGCTCATCCTCCCCCTCCCTTTAACACGTATTTTTCCTGATTATACCATAAGTCCCGCTTTGAATTATGAACGATTAGTAAGAAGTCTTATGTACAGTTAAATGAAAGCATGCCATTTTTCCAATATTCAAATTAAAAGAGAAATTCACAGTTCTTTTTTTCAATTATATTCGACAGAGTGATATATGTCCCTTATAATAGAACCAAAAGGGTTAAGAAAACTTTTCCAGTTGGAGGCCAAAATTGAGTTTCGAAAAACCTTCAAAACCATCGCTACTAATACATAAAAAAGGTGAAGCTATCGAAACAGTTTCGACCAAAAAATCAATAACATCACTCTTAACATCACATGACGGCACTGAAGTAATTTACCATGAATTAAAAGAGGGATCGAGATGGGGGATGGCTCCGGCAAAAGGCTGGGATGCATTAGAAGGCGTATATGTTCTATCTGGTAAAATGAATATTCATAAATCAGAGGAAGATATTATAGTCGAAACCGGAGATTTTATTTCTGCTCACCCTGTACAAGAACACCTTGTTATGACGGCATTGGAAAATACCAAATTTATATACATATGTTCTCAACCAGTATTTCATCACTATAGTAAAGCGACTAAAGAACTGGAGATTCTGGCAGTAAATATTGAACAGAAAGACGGTTATACAGCAGATCATTGTGAAAGGATTAAAAGCCTCTCAATGAAGGTTGGTGAAAAACTAGGTTTAAAGTCTGAAAATTTATTAAAACTTCACTTTGGGGCATTATTGCATGACATTGGAAAAGTCAAGATACCTGAATCAGTTTTATTAAAACCAGGTCAGTTAAGTGAAGATGAATGGAAAATGATGAAAAAACATACTTTTTTTGGAGCCGAGATATTAAGGGAAACTGGTATCCCGCATTTGATTTCGGCGGCTGAAGTTGTAGAGCAGCATCATGAGAGGTTTGACGGAAGCGGTTATCCAAAAGGTCTGAAAAAAGACCAAATAATTGTGGAAGCGGCTATTGTTGGGTTAGTAGATTCTTATGACGCTATGACTACTGACAGAGTCTACCAAAAGGGCAGAAGTAAAGAAGAAGCTCTGGCAGAAATTAAAGATTTTAGAGGAGTATTATATCATCCTAGAATAGTAGACACCTTTTTATCTGTTATTGATTAAAGGAGGTGAGAAAATGAAAAAATTCATTACAGGACTTTTGCTAATTGCATTATTAACTGTAGGAGGCGGTGCCGCAGGAGCATCAGATACGCTTTCTAAGAATCCTTCTTTCGGTACTACTAGTACACCACCAATCGTTATGGATTAATTATTAAAAACAACCAGGAAAATCCCTGGTTGTTTTTTGTTAGCAATTTTTTATATGTTTACCGATTGTTCATCCTTAATTCGGGCGGCCGATTCTTGGGCTGCCGTATGGGATTTCTTCATCGTAAAAAGCAGGGTCAATCTCGTAAATTTCACCTGTCGCAAATCCTCTCAATGTTTCATAGAGGCCGACGTAAGACTGTTGAGTGTACTGGCCATTTGCTTTTTGGCCTGTATGGCCGTAAGGGTGCTGCTGGCCGCGGGTTTCATAAAGCATGATGGCCGCTCCGTTCATGGAATAGCTGCCAAGGGCCGTTCCTGGAAGGTTGACTTCAGGAAATCTTGAAACGGCGCCAAACGGCGAATTGCCACGCTGCAGAGCCTTGTAGACATGGCTGTTTACTTGTTTGGACAAGTTCAGTGATTCTTCATCAAGCTGATAATCAGTTCCACCAAAAGAAACGACTGTTTCTTCGTCCACAACCTGTGCAATGATCTGAAGAGTATTCAGGCGGTCATCATCTTCAGAAACAACATTGCTGTACCTGTGGTGGTGGTCAATAAACAAATCAGGCTGTAATTCTCTAAATACGTCTCTTGAGGCACGCCCTTCAGGTGTCGCATAAACTCCCGGCTCACTGCTGCGTCTTGGAATATAAGCAGCCGTATCCGGTCCAAGTTCAAAATCTAAATAAGGATGGAAATCCCGGTTGACGTCAAAGCCCATTTCTCGGCTTACTGAGTCCGGGCGGTAATACCATGGCGCCTGGGTATCTTCAGCCAGGCCATATTCAGCCGGATCCCAAACTTGCAGATTCTGCCTTTGTTTTGATTGCCCATGCTCCGTTTCAAAGATGACTGCTCCATCCGGGTTAAGCATTGGAATGAACCATACAGTAACGTTATCAAGTATGTTAGTGATGTCTTTGTTGTTGCTCATAGCAAGCTGCTGAATAAGATCCATAGAAGCTTCTGTTCCTAATTGCTCATCTCCATGAATCTGAGTCTGGATGAAAATTTTAGGGTTATCAGTGTCAGCTTCTCCAAACTTTACCGCATAAATCGGATACTCATATGTAGCTGAATAACCTACCACATCCAACTCCATACGATCAGGTCTGGCACGGTCTTTAATCTGCAGCAGATTTTTCTCCAAGTCTTCGGGCGACATTAAACTTTCCAGCTTGACTTCCTGACCCGGCTGTATCCATGGTCCGTTAGGTTTTGACTGCGGGTTGGCAAATACCGTGATACTTACCGCCATAACCATTACCAATGCTAAAAATAACGAAAACATTCTCCTCACTAATTTCAGCCTCCTTTAGTTTTGAAATTACACTTACACTGCATTTAATAACCCTGAAATTTCACCTCCCTAAAATTTAGTCTATCAAACTATTAAGTCTAAGAATATTACATTTTGTAATATTTTGAATTTTTAGTAATTTATTAATGGTTCTTTTATATTTTTTCATTAAAACACCTTCTTTACAGGACCAAAAGCAAGGTCTTTATCCTTACAAATACTGGGGGGTCAGACCCCCCAGATATATCCAAAAAGCACCCGGATTCACATAGAATCCGGGTGCCTTTCGCTCGTCACTTACTTGATAGAGAATAAGTTATTGTGACAGTTCTTTAATTTTCGCTAGTGTGACAGGGTCTGCAATACCGTTAACCGCAAGGTCATGCGCTTTCTGGAAGTCCTTCACCACTCCGGATGTGACAGGTCCGTAGTTCTCGGACGGATTGGAAGGGAAGTTTCCAAAGCCTAAGTCAGTTAACTGCAGCTTTAACTCTCTAATTTCAGGAGCTGAATGACCATCTGTATAAACAGATGTGAAAAGGTCATTCATGAAATCAAGCGTCTCCTGATCGGCCACGCCGGTTTCATTCAGCCCATAGTAATCCTGGAAGCTTAGAACCACTGATGAGGTTACAGGTCCAAACAGCTCGGAAGGATCCTCAGGGAATTTCCCGAAACCAAGAAGGCTCAAGTGCTGCTTCATAATCTTCACAGCTTTGCCTGTGTCGCCGTGCTGATAAGGCACGTCCATGGCTAATTCGGCAATTTTAGCCAGCGTCACCGGATCTGCAATCCCATTGACAGCCAGGTCATGCGCTTTCTGGAAGTCAGACACAACACCCATTGTCACAGGCCCGTAATTCTGGGATGGATTCAATGGGAAGTTGCCAAATCCAAGAGCAGTTAAATCAACCTTCAGCTGTCTGATCTCCGGAGCCGTGTTGCCGTCTGTATAAACGGAGGCTAACAGATCACTCATAAGATCAAGGGTTGCCTGATCCGCTTCACCTGTCACTTCAAGGCCGTAGTAAATCTGGAACGCCGACACTACACCTTTAGTTACAGGACCAAATCTTTCAGATGGATCAGCAGGGAAGTTTCCGAAACCAAGCTTCGTTAAATCCTGCTTCATCAGCTTAATTTCTTTTCCTTCATCCCCGTCTTTGTATGGGACGTGCAGCACAAGTTCATCAATTTTAGCTAAAGTGACAGGGTCTGCAATACCATTCACCACAAGGCCGTGGGCTTCCTGGAAGTCAGATACCACGCCCATCGTCACCGGGCCGTAATTTTCAGATGGATTTGAAGGGAAGTTTCCAAATCCGAGAGAAGTCAAGTGCAGCTTCAGCTGTCTGATTTCAGGTGCGGAGTTGCCGTCTGTATAAACAGAGTTCAGGATACTATCCATGAGATCAAGGGTCGCCTGATCCGCTTCTCCAGTCACTTCAAGCCCGTAATACTCCTGGAAATCTTTTACGACACCCTCTGTAACTGGACCAAATCTGTCAGAAGGAGAGGATGGGAAGTTTCCGAAACCAAGTTCAGTGAGCTTCAGCTTCATCTCACGAATCTCTTCGCCCTCATCGCCGTCTTTATAAGGAATTTGGAGCTCTTCTTCAGGTGGTGTCTGCTCCTCCCCGCCTTTTTTCACAACAACAGCAGTTAATGGATCAAGTGTAATCTCGTCAGCGGTCATTTCAAAG
The DNA here is from genome assembly GCF_021028955.1 of Salipaludibacillus sp. CUR1. Taxonomy (GTDB): domain Bacteria; phylum Bacillota; class Bacilli; order Bacillales; family Salisediminibacteriaceae; genus Salipaludibacillus. Next base: position 22,882 of record NZ_JAIWPE010000051.1, on the reverse strand, counting down.
CCGCTTGGATCAGAGACTTCCACCGTCCCCGCTTCATCACTATCCACAATGACAGTGCCTTCAGTCAGGTCATACTCTTCAAGAGTAAGCGTCCGTTCGTTACTGTCTGCATTGACAAAAACGAAATATTCGCCGCTGTCGTCTGTAGATAAAGCATGGTAGCCGATAATTAAGTCCTGGTCGCCTATTTCAGGCGCATCAATAAACGAGACATTTTCATCGATCTCATCCATTGTTCCTAAACGGAAAGCGTCAGTCGAACGGCGCAGTTCAATCAATCCTGTCGTGTATTCACGCGTCAGGTTGTTGATCGGATACTGCTCAGCATCAGTTGCTTTATCCCACTCAATCATGTTTATCGCATCAGTGGAATCGTACGAATCGTGAATAAAGTAAGGATATTTAAACGGGTTGCCGTCTTCATCCTCCATATACGTCGACTTGTACGGCGCTTCATCCGTTTCAGCACGGAACTGCTTAGTACGGCCGAATTCCTGTCCTGCATGGATAAACGATGTTCCCTGGGCCGTCAAGACCATGAGGTTTCCGAGACGGATACGCTCGTGGATTTCTTCCTGATGATACTCAGGGTCTTTCTTAATAGACTGTGCAATAACATCATGAAGCGTTAAATTATCGTGTGCAGCGATGTAAGGAACCACATCTCCAGGGTTTGTTGCCTTGAAGTTATGCGGGTTCGCTGTCACGTTATCATAAATCTGCTGAATGTCGCGGGCTCCGCCAGTAATGAAACGCGGCTGGCCTTCACTTCCAAATCCGGACTTCAGTTCGTTACGGAAATCATCCGAGAATGAACCGACAGATTCTGTATGCTGCATCCAGTCCTGGTCTGCAGGCATAACGTCGCCGCCGTGCTCATCACCGACAAACGTTCTCCAGCCTTCCCCGATCATCACGATGTTCGGGTTAACTTCTTTCGCTTTGTCATAAGCCATCTGGATACTTTCCGCATCATGATCGCCCATCATGTCAAACCGGAAGCCGTCCACTTTGAACTCTTCCACCCAGTACATAATGGAATCGGTAAGAATACGCCGCGCCATTTCATGAGTGGTACCGAGACGTCCGCCGCCAAAGCTTGTGCGCGGAGTACCGTCCGCATCCATGAAGTGGTAATAGTTTGGTTCCAGATCTTCGAAAATCTCAACACGCGCTGTGTGGTTGTAGACAACGTCCAGAACGACACCCATGCCGCGGTCGTGAATTTCGGCAATCAGGTTTTTAAATTCTTCGATTCGCTTTTCGGCATCGTCCGGATCTTCGGAATACATGCCTGTCAGCGAGAAATAACTGTGAGGGTCATAGCCCCAGTTATAGTTGTTCTGAGTCGATGAGTACTCAAGCAGACGCTCGTCATTGTTGTACTCATCCGCGAAGAAGTAGCTCATGACCGGCAGAAGCTGAATATGGGTCACGCCTAAATCTTCAATGTAATCGAGTCTTTCAACAAATGAAGCAAACGTACCAAACTGTGCCTCAAGTTCATCATCGATGGATGGATCTGATGTGAAATCACGAACGTGGATTTCATAAATGATCGCATCTTCACGTTTTTCGAAGCCGTCAATTTCAGCAAAATCAAGCTCTGGGCCTATGGAAGATGCATCAACAATGGCCGCTTTACCAATTGGCACGTCGCCATTAAAGCTGTCCCATGTAGCCATAGACTGCGCATACGGATCAAGTGCCAGAACGCTTTCGCCGTCACGCTCGATCTCGTAGTGGTAGTAATATCCGTTTAAGTCACTGACACCAGTATTTGATTCATCCAGCGTCACTTCCCAAACGCCTCTGTCGCCGCGGGTCATATCCACATCGTCAGTCACCACGTCATACTGGTCATCACGGTCATATAGCACGATAGACACATTGTCCGCGCTTGGAGACCATAATTTTAACGTCGCTGACCCGTCGTCATGCAATTCAGCGCCTAAATCTCCGTCGTATGCAAACATTTCATCCTTCAGGCGCCAGCCAATGGCAGCTGTCACCGTTTTATCCATAAACGTCACTTGGAATGGTGCTGCTTCAAGGTCAAATGCGCCATGCACCTTAACCGTTTTGCCATCATCATTTTTAGTCACGCTGTCAAAGCTTACATCGTTTCCATCTCTGTCCGTAATCGTCAAGCCTTCCATTAAGTCCTCTTCGGAAAAATCAGCAGTTGACGAGAAGCGTAATTCAATTAATTCATCAGACAGGACATCGCCATGTTCCAATCCTTCTTCAAAAACATAGTAAGGGTTTGTGTAAACAGTATCATCTCCCTCACGAAGGAAAATATGGTTATGGCTATTTAAATCAGAGAATGACATATCGCCGCTCTGTTCCTCAGTCTCCTTGTTTACTAGCAGGAAGTTGATTTGGCCGGCATCTTCCTGAAGCTCAAGATCAAGGTAAGCGCCATGTTTTCCAACCTGGCTGTTTGAGAACTGGTGAGCTCCGTCAGGCCAGCCGTCTGTCGGCTCCAATACGTCGCCCCATGTCCATAATCCCCAAGGGTCATAAGCCTGATCTTCTCTTTCATAATGGACTCTGACCGTATTTTCAGGTAAGTCCACGGGCTCATAAAGGAAGAGATCGCCTTCTTCCGACAGCCAGACTTCATTCATATCTCCCGACAACAAATTAACGATAATGTCGCCTGTTAAGTTGTCGCCATTAGAGTTATTTACGAGCATTCCGACACGCTGGGCGTCTTCCTGCAGTTCAACATCGACATACACACCGTAATCGGTCGTTTGTCCGTCAACAAGTGACATGGCGCCACCTGGCCAGCTTCCAGCTTCTTCGGACTGAGTCGCTACATCTCCCCATACCCAAAGACCAAGGTTGGAGAAGTCATTTGCTTCATTTTCATAGTGGACTCTTAAGTGGTTGTCAGGTATATCACCAGGTGTATCACCAGGCTCTTCTCCCGGTCCTTCTTCACTTTCTGAGCCCAGGATTTCTCCTCCAGCTGCAGTCAGAAGAAGTGTCCCGCCGTCTGCGCGCGCTGGAACAGTAAGCGTGACTTCCTGTTCAGCAGTTGCTTCATACGTTTCACCGCTGTAAGCATCTGTCACTGTTACATCTTCTGCACTTACCTGAAGAGTCACTTCCTGCGGATTTTCCGCTACGTTTAAACCGACGTAGACAGATTCTCCATCGAATGAACGGTTAAACAGGAGGAACTCGTCATCGTCAGAACCTGATACGTGACTGCGGTCTCCTCTGGCAAAAATGTCAGAGTAATCGTTTCTGAAAGATAGTAATTTTTGGTAATGATCGTAAATTTCCAGTCCTTCATGTGTGCCTGCATCAATTTCATCCCAAGGCATATCATATCTGTTGTCATACAACGGATAGTTATCAGCTCCGCTCAATCCAAGTTCTTCGCCGTAATAGATTACCGGCTGGCCTTTCGCTGTTACTTGGAGAGCTGAGGCAACAAGCAGTTTACCTACGTCGCCGTCAACAAGCTCAAGGAAGCCTGCTTCATCATGGCTGCCAAGGAACTGCCCGAGAGTTGCCGTATTGTCCAGCTGGCCGTTTCGTGCTTCAAGCTGGCTGTTTGCTCTCTCAAGGTTTCCGTTCGCAAATTGGCGGGCCGTGTTCTTAAATTCAAAGTCAAGCAATGAATCCATCATGCCGCTGTTAAGGTAGCCGTGGTCATCACTCTGGCCCGCGCCCCATGATTCACCAATCATTTTAAATTCAGGCATGGCACGGGTTAATTCATTTTTAAATGCCATCCACGTTGTGTCTTCCACGTGTTTAACTGTATCCACACGGAAATAGTCAATCGTGTTGCCGTTTTCCGTACGGGATTTTTCAATCCAGTCAGTCTGCCATTCAACGATCTGTTCGCGCACTTCAGGATCTTCAGTAATAAAGTCCGGAAGCCCCGCAAGTTCACCGGTTACTTCGTCGCCGCCTACATTGGCGCCCTGGCGAAGCATGTCGCTGAAGAATTCTCTTTCTTCATCCGTTGGATAGCCGGCAGGCCTTTGATCTTCAGGAATCTCGCCGTCAATCTCTTTCAAACCGTAGCCTGTATGGTTCAATACGACATCGACCATTATTTTCATGCCGCGGTCATGTGCTGCATCAATCATTTCATGGAACTCTTCCATTGTTCCAAAATGCTGATTAAGCTCTGTGAAATCGCTGGCCCAGTATCCGTGGTAGCCGAAATACGGGTGGTCCGACGGATGCTCGTCGTCGGCATTAAATCTCACGTCGTGCTGAATGTTCTCAACAATTGGGCTGATCCAGATCGTGTTAATTCCCAGATCGTCAAGATAATCAAGACGCTCAGTAATCCCTTTAAAGTCGCCGCCCTGGTAGGTTCCGCGCGGATACTCATCATAAGAATCGTAATTCATGCCATAAGGGTCATTATTACCTTCGTTTCCGTCAAAAAAGCGGTCTGTAAGCATGAAATAAATCATTGCTTCATCCCAGTCAAAATCCGCTTCTTCTCCTACGAACTGCCGAGTTTTAACTTCCATTTCGGCAGAGCCGTGGTGGCGGTTGCCGTACTCATCCACAGCTGTAAGCGGAATTTCCTTCACTCCAGCTGGAGTATCGTGCGTGACAGCCACAGTCACTTCTTCAAGTTCCGGGTCAATTTCAAGCTGCTCCGAACCGCCCAAGGCAGACGTGTCAGCATAAAGAGAACGGATCCCTGTGTCGAATTCGTTAGAAATATCAAGTGATAGAACAGCGTTTTCATTATAGTCAATTGCTTCCGGTTCTACTGTACCGGATAAACTGATTGCAGCTTCCAGGTTTCTTACAGTAGAGTCCTCTTTATAAGGGTCGCTCACTTCCGTTGTTTCCCCGTCTTTTGTAACAAGGAACGAATACGGATGCTCCCCTTCCGGAAGATTTTCGTAATGGTAAGTAAAACGCTCATTACTTTCCTCATATGTCATTTCATATGTTTCATCTAAAATCTTTAATTCTACTTTTTCAATCGTATCCATATCATCAGTTAAGTATAAGTCGCGGTCACGGTAATAAAATGTCGCATTTCCGCTGTCCACTTCAGGACCTGACACTTCAGGCACGGTGAGGAACTCTTCCTCTCCCTGAGTCACGTGGACTTTTGTAAGCGGGTCCTGCTGGTTCACCTGAATGGAACGGTCCACCTCACGTCCACCCGGTTCCCGGTCTTCCCAGTCGTCTTTACGGACAATAAATCCAACCTGTTTGGTCGAAGGTGAAACCTCAATATAGGCTGTCGCCAGTCCGTCTTCGAATTCAGTAAAATCTATATTATCGTCCTGTACGCCAGTGTTCCAGACCCAAACATCCCAGTCGTCATATGTTTCGTCTTCTCTTTCATACGTCAAGCGGATCGTACGGTTATCATTTGAACTCTCTTGTGCCTGAACTTCCTCATCAGACCCTTCTTCAGCGCCAACAGGCTGGACAGACACGGTCAAAAATGACGGAATCAGGCTCAGAAGCATCACTAAAATCATAAAAATAGCTGAATAACGCTTGGTTTTACGCCTTTTCATCAATTAATCTCCCACTCCTTTTAAAAGATTTTCCGACAGGGGTCAGACCCCCCATTATTTCCCATCCCCCTCCTTCCGGCGGCATCGTTCCTCATCTAAACCGCCTAAATGCAACTTGCGAAAACGTTTGCACAAAAGGTTAAAAAAATGCTGCCTCTAATCTAAGTTTTATTCACAGTCTTGTGCAAACGCTTTCTTCTATAACTATACAACGATTTTCTCTAAATAACTACGAATTTTTACCATTTCCCCTCAAATAAAATAAAAATAGGCATTATTGACTATGCCTATTTTCTCCCAATCTACTATACTATGTAAGTTACCCATTCATCAGTTCCTCAATTATCGAACTGATTTTATAGAAGGGAATACTAAACCCAATGGCTGGGTCATCGAGACTTTTTGCCGCATTTATAGCTATGAATTTCTCTTCATTTTTTGACAGCAGAGGGCCGCCGCTGTTCCCTTCTGAAATTTGCGCTGAAATTTCGTAAAGGTCTTCATATCTGTAAGTCCCTATCGTTAAATCTCTGTTTGTACCTGTTATATGCCCCATTGTCGCTGTATTACTGACACCTTTGGGGCTCCCTAATGCTACTACCTCTTCTCCCGTTTTAAACTCTTTTTCTTTTTCTAAAGGAAAAGGTTCTTCCCCTTCCAATTCTTCCACATGCAGCACAGCCACGTCCATATGCTCTGAAGAGCCTTCCAAAGTCGCTGTATATTCCTCGCCGTCATTAGTAATAACAGTGGCTGTCGCACTGTTTCTCATAACGTGTGCATTAGTAATCACAATCCCCTGTTCATTATAAAGAAAAGCAGACCCTTGCTCGCCGGGGGCTTCTACTGTATACACACATTCCTGTGCTTCAGCAATCACTTCTGTCAAGTCTCTTGGTGCGTCCCTTTCTTCAATAAAAGCCGGGACAGCAAACGACTTTTGCTCTTTCACCGTATCGGACCTCTCAGCACCAGGCGCCGTCGTTAAAGGCGGGGAAGCTACAGCTGACTGATACATCACTCCTCCCTGGATACCGGCAATCAATCCGATCACAAGCGCAACAATTACAGCCGTAAGAAATTTTTTTCGGGAAGGAGGCTGCTTTGATCTGCAGTTAGGGCAGGCAGGATCTGATCTCATTAATTGAATTCCGCATTTATAGCAAAACATGCCTTCTCCTCTTTCTATTTTATTTTAACTTCATTATATAACAATCAGAAACTAGAAAACAGAGACTTTAAAATTGCTGAGGATATACAGGCAGCCTCCTTTTAGACCGCCTGTATTTCCAGTCACATCCATAATTGCCAAACGGATCTCCTACCCCGCTTTTTCCATATTATCAATCATCTGCCCTGCGTTCTCTGGCTTTTTAGTAAATAAACTGACAACGACAGTGAAAAATGTCGCCACGAGAAAGCCGGGAACAGCCTCATAAGTAATCCCAAAGAAATAAGTATTCAAAAATTCTTGGACATCAATAAATCGGTAAGTCCACTCCGGCTGACGCTGGACCATAACGACTGTGAAAAGCCCTGTAATCATACCTGTCAGTACACCTGCCCTGGACAGCCCTTTCCAGTAAAAAGTAAGAATGAGCGCAGGACCAAAGCATGCCCCCAGCCCGCCAAACGCAAAAAGAACCATCCAGAAAACGAACTGTTCAGCTGCCATTGCCAGCCATAGAGACAGCCCCATAATGACCACAATCGTCAGCCGGCTGTACATAACAAGCTTCTGCTGTGAGAGCCGTTTATCCCTCGTAATAATTTTATCAATAATATCCCTGACAACAGCGCTCGAACCAACGAGCAGCTGACTGTCCGCGCTGCTCATAATCGCAGCAAGAACGGCCACAAGTAAGATGCCGGCAAAAAAAGGATTCATCACTTCGGCACCAAGTGACGTAAAAATCTGCTCATTATTTTCTCCAGGAAGCTGTTCCACACTCGGGAAATAAACACGGCCGATTAAACCGGTCAATATCGCACCCCAGCCCATGACCACATTCCAAACGGTTGCAATCATGGCAGCCTGCCTCATCTCCCGGACGTTCTTCAGACTCATGTACCGCACAACGATATGCGGGTTGCCCGGGCTGCCGAACCCTATCCCTAAAAGACCGATAATTGCACCAAATGCAAAGGCAAAAGGACTCGTGAAACCGCCGCCTTCAGCAGCCATCACATCAAGAACCGGCCCGAAACCGCCAAGCTGAATAAGAGCTGTGGCAGGTAAAACAATTAATGAGAAAAACATAAATAAAATTTGCAGAACATCGGTTTTACTTACCGCATGAAAGCCGCCCAGAATAGTATAAATAAATATGATTGATGCCGTAAGCCACATACCCTGGGTACTTGTTATACCGAGGCTTCCCGAAAAGGCTGTCGCCCCTCCTACAAGCTGGCTGCCTACATACGCGACCATGAAAAATAAGATAATCAGAGAACTTACAAGGCGGACAATTTTCCACGGATCGCCCAGCCTGCTTTCGAAGATATCAGGAATGGTAATGCTCCCAGTCTTTTCACTGAACTGCCTGAACCTCCGCGCAACAAAAAAGAACATAAAAACTTCTACTGTTATGTAGCCGGCCACGGCCCAGACAGCATTTAATCCCGTTAAATAAGCCGTCCCTGTCACCCCTAAAATCAGCCAGGAACTCCTCCCGGAACTTACAGCTGAAAACGCCACCGTCCATTTACTTAATTTCCTTCCAGCCAGGAAGAAATCTGTTAAACCTGCCGAACTTTTTCTGGAGCTGTAAATACCAATAATTATCAATAAAATTAAATAAGCGATTAACACACTGACTGTCACCGGATGCGCTGTAATATCCACTTTTATCCCCCCTTAAGCTAATAATCCTCTTTTTCTTCCTTTTTGCCCGTTATAAAATAACAGACAACCCCTGTTAGTATAATCATTGCCGGGACAATCACCATCCCGAATAAAATGCCGAAAGTCATACTCTCCCTCCTTTACATTAGAATCAAGTTCTCACTTTTACACTATTTTAATTTTTCTGAATTATAAATACTTCTTTTCAATCAGGAAATTATCCTCCCTGAAACGTTGACATCACGTGTAAAATTAGTAAAATAAAAATTGGATTAGCACTCGGCATCCGAGAGTGCTAAAAATATTTTATTACATAGGCGCTTCTGTTGAAGTGAGCTGTTAATACGGCAAACATTCCTGGGGGTTTTGAGGAAAACTAGAACGCCTCTCCTTGTCCCCGGATTTTAAAGACCAATGTAGATTTGAATGTATACGAGACGCCTGCGGGAAAAGCAAGAGCTAATTCATTTGCGACGAGCAAGCGGAGCGGCGCAGGAGCAGAAGATCCATCGGGGTGGTTTTCCCCGATTAGCTGAAGCCTTGCCCGCGGCACATCTTTTTCATGCGACGAGCAAGCGGGGCGGCGCAGGAGCAAGCGAGTATATATTAAAAAATCAACAACTTTAACAGCGCCGTGACATTACAAAAAAAAGGAGACATGAAGATGGCTAAGAAGGAATTTAAAGCAGAATCGAAACGGCTTCTGGAAATGATGGTTAATTCTATCTATTCTCAAAAAGAAATTTTCCTCCGTGAGTTAATTTCCAATGCCAGCGACGCCATTGACAAGATGTACTACCAAGCACTTACTGATGATTCAGTGACGTTTGACCAGGATAATTTCTACATTAAAGTATCCACAGATAAAGTAAACCGCACGCTTACTATTGCCGATACAGGAATCGGCATGACGAAAGACGAGCTGGAGAAAAATCTTGGAACCATTGCTGAAAGCGGCTCTCTCGCCTTCAAAAAAGAGAATGAAATTAAAGACGGACACGACATTATCGGGCAATTCGGAGTCGGGTTTTATTCTGCCTTTATGGTGGCAGACTCCGTTAAAGTGATCAGTAAGGCTTTTGGAACAGATGAGGCTCATCAGTGGGAATCCAATGGAACCGACGGATACACAATTGAACCTGCTGAAAAAGACACCACTGGAACAACTATCATTATTAAGCTGAAGGAAAATGCTGAAGAGGAAAATTACGACGACTTCCTTGAAGAAAACCAGCTGAAGTCCATCATCAAAAAGTATTCCGACTTCATTCGCTATCCTATTAAAATGAACGTCACTGTCCACCAGCCTAAAGAAGACTCTGAAGACAACGAAACAGAAGAGGTCCTTGAAGAGCAGACAGTTAACAGCATGGTGCCGATCTGGCGTAAAAATAAGTCCGAACTTACAGACGAAGACTATGAAAATTTCTATCAGGAGAAACGGTACGGCTTCGACAAACCGCTTAAACACATTCATATTAACGTAGACGGGACTATCCGCTACAATGCGATCCTGTTTATCCCGGAAACTATGCCGTTCGACTATTACTCTAAAGAGTTTGAAAAAGGCCTTGAACTTTATTCCAGCGGCGTTCTTATTATGGACAAAAGCCCGGATCTCCTGCCAGACTACTTCAGTTTTGTAAAAGGAATGGTCGATTCTGAAGATCTGTCTCTGAACATTTCCAGGGAAATTCTTCAGCATGACCGCCAGCTGAAAGCGATTGCCAAGAACATTAAGTCAAAAATCAAGTCCCAGCTGAAGTCACTGCTTAAAGAAGACCGTGAAAAATACGAGAAGTTTTATGACTCATTCGGACGCCAGCTGAAATACGGCGTGTACAGCGATTTTGGCGCAAACAAAGGAGATCTGCAGGATCTGCTTATGTTCTATTCATCTACTGAGAAAAAACTTGTTACACTTGATGAATATGTATCGCGTATGCCTGAAGACCAGAAGTACATTTATTATGCAACCGGCGATTCCTATGACCGTATCGAAAAGCTTCCGCAAACTGAAATGGTTGCAGATAAAGGCTACGAAATTCTTTTCTTTACAGAAGATGTAGACGAGTTTGCCATTAAAATGATGCGCGAATATAAAGAGAAAGAATTCAAGAACGTCTCAAGCGGTGATCTCGGACTCGATACAGATGACGAAAAAACCGATGAAGACGACAAAGCCGCCGGTGAAAATAAAGAACTGTTCGAAGCTATGAAGGATATTCTAGGCGACAAAGTAACGGATGTGCGCATTTCCAAACGTCTGAAATCCCACCCGGTATGCCTGACTACCGAGGGTGAAGTCACAATTGAAATGGAAAAAATCCTTCAGCAAATGCCTGACAACCAGGGCGTTAAAGCTGACAAAGTACTTGAAATCAACCCGAACCACACTGTTTTCCAGTCACTTAAAGACGCACAAGGCGCCGACAAAGACAAACTTCAGGTTTACACTAACCTGCTCTATAACCAGGCCCGTCTCATCGAAGGCCTGCCGGTAGAAGACCCTGTGGAATTCACAAACGACATGTGGAAAGCCCTTGGCTAATTAGTTTATCCCCATGGTGGCCAGCGAGCCATCGTGGGGTTTTTATTTGTATCGGATGAGGTATTGGCAGAAGCTGCACTGGATTGTGGTCAGTTTGCGATAGTGTGGTTCAGTTTGTCGATAGTGCAGGCGGGGGGTGGATTGTTGCACATTCTGCCAGGATTGTTGCGTAACCGCAAAGGATTGTTAGGATTTTTATCTTTATTGGGGCACAAGGGAGTTGGATTGTCGCAGATCAGCCGGGGATTGTGGCAAACCACCCTAAACGGTAACAAAATCGCACGCTATTGTCTCATATCGCTTCTGGTTTTTCGCTATAGCGGATGGCCTCCCAGACCCCTTATACCCGCTTCAAGTTATAAATCTTATGATCACCCCTAAAGTATACGCCGTACTTAAACCACGTATCGCTATCCGATACAGCTTGATCTCTTATCCTGCAGCCTCTTTCAGTTTTGATGTATCGCTTTCCAACATAAAGCAACCTTCCTCACAAAATATTTTTCCAAAAAAAACTGCTTAAAATCTAGGCTGGCCTCAAATTAAATGCAATGGTCCCGGTCCTCTTCGGCTATCTTTTTAAGATTAGATTTTCTGGTCCTAAGTCTATCCTTGTCTGTTCGTGATTCAAATGGCAGGCAATAATTAAAATTTAGGTAAAACCATCTACTATTTGCTTTTTTAGAAAGCGTTCAGAAGGTCCATTACAAAATATAAAACAAACCGGTACAATTTACTTATTGGATCTAAACCGTGACCAAGTGGAACACAACGAAACAGAAACCTGCGATTTGCATTCAAACGTTTTGCAGGTTGGTTGCGTTATTGATTACTTGGTAGATTTTCATCACCAGGGAACACGATCAGCAGTAGATGCTATCTCTGCAATCACTCACGTTCTAAGCGACATTACTATTTGGGAGGACCTTCCTTTCCAAGGTAGAAAAAGTAAATAATTTACATCGCCCCCTTTCAGACCCTGGTTACAGCAGGAAGCACCTGTAGCCAGGGTCTTTATTATGGTTTACAGCAGTCTTTTCTGCGTCCGGCTGTGCGGCTTATAATCAGTATTGTCCATTTTCAACGATTGGCCCAACTCCGGATTAGAAATACACTACCCATTTACGGAAAACTGCGTTCTATAGTCAATTTCCCTTTTTCTCAGCGAAATTTCTCATCTTTATCAGCGATTTTTCTCTCCTATCAGCGAAAATCACTCCTCTATCAGCGATTTTTCTCTTCTATCGGCGATAATCACCTTCCTATCAGCGATTTCTCTCTTCTATCAGCGAAAATCACCCCTCTATCAGCGATTTCTCTCTTCTATCAGCGGAAATCACCTCTCTATCAGCGATTTCTCTCTTCTATCAGCGAAAATCACCCCTCTATCAGCGATTTCTCTCTTCTATCAGCGATTCCTCCTCCCCCTTTTCTCCTCACAAAAAAAAACATGCGGACTGTTCCGCATGGGTTTACCTGTGAGCAGGATACTTTTTCGAGTTCTTGTTTTCATACATATTGTCATCGGCTTCTTTTATAAGGTCGCGTATGTCCGTTTTACCGGGCTGCTGAACACTTGAGCCAATAGAGACCGATACAGATTGTTTTATTTCCGGAATAATCAAATCTGCCAATTGCTGCTGAAGATCCCTCGTAAACCTGTCTATCTCTTCATCATTATGACATGTACCAATGACGAGAAATTCATCTCCGCCCCAACGTGCAGAGGCATAAATTTTATTATCATACTGCATCAGCATCTTTGCGATTTTTATTAACACAAGATCACCTGCGGAATGGCCCCAGGTGTCATTTATTTTCTTAAAGTTATCGCAATCCAGAAGCAGAACAAACAGCTTATAATTATTTCTGTTTGCTTTTTTAATATATTTAGAGAAATTCTGTTGGATATAACGCCGGTTATAGAGGCCAGTTAAACTGTCCTTTTGAGAATAAAATCTGGCTTTGTCAAACTGGTATCCTGTCCAGTAGCCGATCGGCAACAGAATGGGGTAACCGAGCCAGCCGCCTATACTGATAAAACCGTCCCTGTAGAAATAATATAAAATATAGGCTGTCTGGATAACAATGACTAGCAGCAGACTGAATATTCTTCCGGAAATATCCATTCAAGAACGCCTCTCTTCATCTATAAAATAGTGTATGAGGTTATAGACTTGCCGACGCGAGATATTGCTTTTGGAAGATGATAATCAGTTGATCGAGTTCCTGACTGCAGTTAATCGTAACTTCTGAGTTTAACCCGTGTTTAAGAGCTAAATTCATTAGTTCTTCCCTTTTTTCTGAAATTTCCTTTAACATAAAATTAGCCCCCCTGGCGTTAAAGTAGATCAATTATAACACGATTTTCCCTCAATTTGTAAAATATTTTATTAATGTCATAATTTGTTTATAGTGTAACAAATTACAACATCCTTAATACCAACTGTGTTATTCGGGTGATATCACCGTTTTACAAGTATATGCTTAGAATAACCCATCCAAAGAACATTAAAAAACCCCAGGTTTCTAACAAACTTCCAAGGACTTTTTAATATAGTAGAATAAATTACCTCTTAACACCCCGAATCTATATACCTGTGATTTAAGCACTGTAAAAATGCAAGAAGTCTCCTAATAACCCTCATAAACTTAATAAAAACAGCTTACCCAAGTCTTGGCAAAATCCCTGGATTTTTTAAACTTACTTCCTTCAATAAAAATGAACAGTTTGAAATTCAGGCTGTTACCTCCAGGGAATACTTTAACAAAAATCCGCCTGAAGGGAACCCCTCAGACGGAAAATAGTCAGTTAGTTATCTTTATTTCTTCCGGTTGCTTCTGCCACAATTTCAAAAGACCTCAGTCTGGCCGTATGGTCGAAAATCTGCGAATGGATCATCACTTCGTTAGCCCCTGTCTCATCTAAAAAGCTCTGAAGTTCCTCTTTCACTTGATCGCCTGTCCCTACAATAGCTGAACCGAATTGTTTTTTAAGAATAGACCGCTCGTAATCAGTGGCCAGTTCATCCATATTTTTTACAGGAGGCTGAAGCTTGGAAGGCTTGTTACGGATTAATCCGAGAAACTGCTGCTCCATTGATGTAGCCAGAAACCGGGCTTCTTCCTCCGTATCAGCTGCTGCCACATTGGCTGCTACCATGGCGTACGGCGCGTCCAGCACCTCTGAAGGCTTGAAATTGCTGTAATAGAGTTCAAGCGCCGGCAGCGTATTTTCCGGAGAAAAATGGCTCGCAAACGCAAACGGCAAACCAAGCTGCGCAGCAAGACGGGCACTGAATCCGCTTGAACCGAGCAGCCAGACAGGAATGTCGAGCCCCTCACCCGGCACGGCATGGACAGGGACGACTCCTCCAGCGAGGTCAGGATTGAAATAAGCCCGTAATTCTTCAAGCATCTCCGGAAAGTCGTCTCCGCCTGATCCATGCCCCCGCCTTAAAGCATAAGCCGTACGCTGGTCTGTGCCTGGTGCCCGTCCTAACCCAAGATCGATTCTTCCCGGGTAAAGCGACTCCAATGTGCCGAATTGTTCTGCTATCATTAATGGGGCGTGGTTAGGCAGCATAATGCCTCCCGACCCGACACGGATTGCCGTGGTCGCTTCAGCCACATGCCCAATCAGCACAGATGTCGCCGCACTGGCAATTCCCGGCATATTGTGGTGCTCAGCCACCCAATAGCGGTGGAAGCCCCATTTATCTGCATGTTTTGCCAAATCCCTTGTATTTTTGAATGCCTCTGTGGCAGTTGCCCCTTCTGTAATCGGTGCAAGATCAAGCACCGACAATGGAATGTCTTCTATTTGTCTGCTACGATTAGTAGACATGGGAATCTCTCCCTTCTTTTTATCTAAAAATTAATTGTATATTCCTTACAAAGTAGTCTACCAATATCAGCCGCTGATTCACACTATTATGCTTCGCAAACCGAACTAACCTGTAAAGGAGATGGTTGTTATGAAAAATCAGCTGCCGCCCGGACAATTCGAAACAGAAAAATGGCCGGTTCTGCATCAGGGGGAAATCTACACGTTTAATAAAGAAACGTGGAAATTCAGGCTTTTTGGCGAAGTGAAGGAAGAAGTTTCACTTAGCTTTGATGACGTGATGGCGCTTCCTAAAACTGTTTCAACGATTGATATGCATTGTGTCCCGACCTGGTCGAAATTTGCTACCACATTCGAAGGCATCGCTCTCCGGGAGTTTCTCTCATTAACATCTCTTAAAGAAGACGTTAACTTTGTAAAAATTTATGGCTATTACAATGGCGATCCTTTCGGCTATTCAGCCAACCTGCCGCTTGACAGGCTTCTTGGAGATGACGCCCTGTTCGTTTACAGGTGGAAAGATACTAACCGGGATTGGGAGGATATTTCCCCGAAACACGGGTTTCCGCTCCGCTTCATCCCTCCCGCCTCCTTTTATTTATGGAAAGGGACGAAGTGGGTGTCCGGCATTAAATTTATGAAAGAAGACGAAGAAGGGTTCTGGGAAGAACTCGGCTATTCCATGACAGCCGATCCCTTCAAAGAAGACCGTTACAGATGAGCCTGTGAACCCGTCCTTCACCAGCAGACATAAAGAACCCGTTTTCCCAAATTAACAGGCAACTTATTTTTTAAAGGCAAGGAGTCCTATTAATCTCCTTGCTTTTTGCTTGGTCTCACATCCCCTGGCTAACTCGCCCTCCCGAATCCTTCCCTGAATGTATTCCTGCGAATGAAAAAATAATCCCAAAATCACTATTTTCTATCATTGTCCGAAAATGTCCGTAAATCAGAACCTGCCCAGTACCCTTCCAAGACTGGGTAATTTGTTAATACTTAACCCTGGATCCTTTTTTACCGGCTTAATATTTTCATAATATTCCCAATCCCCTAAGTTCGTTATATTTTCTGACATAGATTTTATAATTTTCTGATAAAAGAGAGAGACAAATATATAAAAGTATGATAGGTTATTTATTAACGGAATAATTAAAGACATTTTCCGTAAATATGATACGATAATAAAAGGAGGATCATGATGAGTCAGTACGAAAGCAGTAACGAGAAAAAGGGATTCTTTCTTAAGTTTCTTGATGTGGTTGAAAAAGCAGGAAACAAGCTTCCTCATCCCTTTATGATTTTTGTCTATTTAGCTGTAGCAATTATTCTTCTATCATCGGTCATCAGTTTATTCGGAGTTTCTGTCGTCCATCCTGGCACACAGGAGGAAGTGGCGATCAGAAGCATGCTCTCAACGGACGGTCTTGAATTTATGCTCTCATCCATGCTGACAAACTTCACGGGATTCGCTCCTCTTGGCCTTGTGCTCGTCATGATGTTCGGGATAGGGCTTGCACAGAAGGTCGGTCTTATTGAGACTTTCATGAAGAAAACGATTCTAAACGCGCCGAAACGGCTCGTGACGTTCGTGATTATTGGAACAGGGGTCATTGGTAACTTAGCATCTGATGCAGCGTTCGTTATTATCCCGCCCCTCGCCGCTATGGTGTTTTACGCATTAGGACGCCATCCGCTGGCAGGTATGGCAGCAGGGTTTGCCGGGGTAGGTGCAGGGTTTACAGCCAACATCATCATCGCTGGAACAGATGCTCTTTTATCAGGGATCTCAACAGAAGTTGCCCAGAGCATCGATGAAAACGTTATCGTTACACCAGTAGACAACTGGTTTTTCATGGCAGCATCTGTTTTGATGCTTATGGCAGTGGGAACATGGGTTACAGAACGGATAGTGGAACCGCGGCTTGGAAAGTTTAATGAGGCCTATGCAGATGCAGACGCTGTCGACCAGAAAGTAGACGAGCCGTCAGCCCTCGAAATCAAAGGCCTGAAATATGCAGGGCTTGCCGGTCTCGCTTATCTTATTCTTGTCTCATTAACGATTGTACCGCCAAACGGGATTTTGCGGGGTGAAGAAGGAACCATCGTTCCGTCCCTTTTCCTCGAAAACATCATTCCGATCATCCTTTTCTTATTCCTTGTCGTCGCCATCACCTACGGGGTTGTGACACAAGTAATCAAAAAGTCATCGGACGTCCCTGAATTTATGGGTAAAGCGATGAAAGATATGTCCGGCTTCATCGTCCTGATTTTCGCAGCGGCCCAGTTTATCGCCTACTTCGATTGGACAAACATCGGTGTGTACATTGCCGTGAGCGGGGCGGAAATACTTCAGAACCTGAATTTCACAGGCATGGGCGTCATCGTAGGATTCATTCTGCTTACTGCTGTCCTGAACCTGTTTATTTTCAGCGGGTCTGCCCAGTGGGCACTTATGGCGCCGGTCTTTATTCCGATGTTCATGATTCTTGACTACGATCCTGCTTTTGTCCAGCTTGCTTATCGTATCGCCGATTCATCCACAAATATTATTACCCCGATGAACCCTTATGTGCCGATGGTACTGGCGTTTATGAAAAAATACGATAACCGTGCAGGATTCGGAACGTTGTTCTCAATCATGCTTCCATACGCCCTCCTGTTCCTGGGACTATGGATTATTATGTTTATTATCTGGACATTTATCGGTCTCCCTATCGGACCGGGGGTTACTCCAGGTTTGTAAAAGTATTTAAGGAAAGAGGCCGGGGCGGATGCCGTCCCTCTGTCCTCTTTCCTTCAAGTAGTTATAAGAAGGTGTGAGGTAAATGAAAGAGATAACTGTCAGAGAAGAAGCTAAAAAAATAGAAGAAGAAATTATCCGGATTCGCCGGACGCTTCATCGGAATCCTGAACTGAGCAATGAAGAATTCGAGACGTCAAAGCTGATACAGGATATTTTGGATATAGAAGATATTCCTTACTCAACAGGCTACGCAGGCACCGGAGTTCTCGGTGTGATCCGCGGTGACCTTCCCGGGAAAACCATCGCGCTCAGAGCTGATATGGATGCCCTGCCGATAAACGAAAAAAATACACACGATTTTATATCCAACTTTGAAAACAAAATGCATGCATGCGGACATGATGCCCATGTAGCCATGCTACTTGGTACAGGTATGCTTTTAAATAAATATAAACACTCCCTCGAAGGCACCGTCCTCCTCGTATTTCAGCCGGCGGAAGAAAATGCGCCCACTGGAGGGGCCGTCCAGATGATGATAGACGGCGTCTTTCATGAGTTTGAACCTGAAGCCATTTTTGCCCAGCATGTCTGGCCTGATTTGCCTGTCGGCCAGATCGGCGTGCGGCCCGGAGCCATGATGGGGAATTCCGACAGGTTCAAAATAGTTATTAAAGGATCATCCGGACACGCCAGTATGCCACATCAGACGGTCGATGCTATCGTCGTTGCCAATCAGGTCATTTCGTCGTTGCAGACGATCGTAAGCAGGAACACCGATCCTCTGGAATCTGCCGTTATCACTATCGGGAAAATTGAAGGTGGTTCCCGTTACAACGTCATAGCTGAAGAAGTGACACTGGAAGGAACGGTCCGGACGTACAAAGATGATGTGAAAGCAATGATTAAAAAGAAAATGGTTTCGATAGCTGAAGGTGTGAGTTCTTCTATGGGAGCCAGCGCAAAAGTGACATACATGGACGGCTACCCTGCCACAGTGAATACCGGCGAATGGGCTTCCCTCGTAAAAGAGACCGTATTGTCCACTCTCGGAAGCGAAGCGGCACCAGATATTCAGCCAAGCATGGGCGGCGAAGATTTCGGGCAGTTTCTGCAGCATTACCCAGGTGTTTACTACTGGCTCGGAACCGCCATCCCATCCCGGGAAGTCCAGCGCCCTCTTCACGATCCGGAGTTCGATATTGACGAAAGAGCGTTAACTATCGGCATTGAATGCATGACTGAAGTAGCTTTCTCAGCACTTGCATCTTTGAAAAATAAGGAGGAGTAAAATGGACGGCCCAATTGATCTTCCCCCTGAGGAAATAGAAATAACAGAACGGCAGGTAAGCAGATTGCGAAGGAAATTCCACCAGCTGGCGGAGCCTGGCTGGTGTGAATACCAGACAACTTGCGCGATTGTAAAAGAACTGGCTGATTTGTCGTTTGACATCTTTACCGGAGAAGACGTGACGTGGGAGGAGGCAAGAATGGGCCCCCCCCCGGAGCTCATCGACGACTATTTTTTTAAAAAAGCCGAAGAGAATCAAGTTCCTGAAGAGTTGCTTGAAAAATTGAAAGGTGGTCGGACAGGTGTTATTGCTGTGATGGACACAAAGAAACCTGGCCCGCATACCGCCTTGCGGTTTGATATTGATGCTCTCCCGATTACTGAAAGCGGAGAGGATGACCACTTGCCGGCAAGGGAGCAGTTCCGGTCCCGCCAGGAAGGGTCGATGCATGCGTGCGCCCATGACGGTCATACAGCCATCGGTATCGCTTTAGCTCACTTGCTGCATGCCCTCCGTGACCGGCTGTCCGGTAAATTCACGTTAATTTTTCAGCCGGCTGAGGAAGGGAGCCGCGGGGCAAAGTCTATCGTTGATAAAGGGTGGCTTAACGGTGTTGATTATTTTCTAAGCGGCCACATCGGCATCCAGCCGATGGAGGTTGGGTCAGTTGCGGCTACAGTCTCCGGACTTTTGGCCACTACTAAAATTGACTGCCGGTTTGAAGGGAAATCCGCTCATGCCGGCCTCAACCCTCATGAAGGGAAAAACGCTCTTCTGGCAGGGGCCGCTGCTGCTCTCCATTTAGAGACCATCCCTCCCCACCCGGAAGGAACGACCAGGCTTAATGTCGGAACCTTTCACGCAGGACGGGGCAGAAACATTGTAGCTGATGAAGCCGTCCTTGAAATTGAGACGAGGGGAAGTACGAACAAACTGAACGAGTACGTCGTCGATCAAGCGGTTAACATTTTAAAATCATCGGCAGCAATGTACGGAGTGAAAGAACACATCACCATTACTGGAGAAGGCGTATCTGCGGTGTGCGATACCGAGTGGATCGAAATTGCCAAACGAGCGGCCGGGAGATCGCGCCGGGAGATAAAAATTATAGATTCTCTTCCATTTGGTGCGTCTGAGGATGCGGCCCATATGATGAACCGCGTCCAGGAACAAGGCGGAAAAGCAACGTACATGCTTTATGGAACCCCCCTTCCCTACAGCCATCACCATACGAAATTTGATTTTGATGAAAAGACGCTGGCTGCAGCTGTCGACACACTCATCCATATGATTCTGGACATAAACGCACAGGAGGACCTGATATGAAGACTTGGCTTGAACACAATTTATTAAAATTGAATTTAACCGATACAATGGACCAGCCGGACGGTTTCACCAGGCTTTCATTCAGCCCTGAAGAATGGGAAGCGAGAGACGCATTTATTCAGATTGCTAAAGAGATGGATCTCACTATCCGTGAAGATGAAGCGGGCAACGTCATTGCCAGGTGGATACCCGGCAGCCCGGCGGAAGAAAAGCCGGCCATTGCTCTCGGCTCGCACGTTGATACCGTGACTAATGGCGGCGGATATGATGGTGTAGCCGGCGTGCTTTGCGGATTAGGAACGGTCTATCAGCTTAAAAAAGAAGGTTTTACACCAGACCGCCCGGTTGAAGTTATCTGTTTTGCTTCAGAAGAATCAGCCAGGTTCGGTGTTTCAACGATTGGCAGTAAAGCGATGAGCGGCATGCTGGATACTGAAGCTCTCGCAGAAGTGCCTGACAAAGACGGCGTGACGATTAAACAGGCCATGGAAGAACGCGGTCTGAATTATGATGAAAGTCCGAAAGCTGAAAGGGATGCAGGTGACCTTTCCTCGTTTGTTGAACTCCATATTGAACAAGGCACCCGTATAGAAAAAGCAAGGGGCGAGGTTGGTGCTGTGACAGCGATCGCCTGTCCGATCCGCCTCAACATCGACATATTCGGCAAAGCCGGGCACACCGGCACTACGCCTATGGCAGACCGGCAAGACGCACTTGTCAGCGCAGCAGAGCTGATCAGTTTTATTTACAACCGGGCACTTGCATTTAATGAAGAAAATGACACTCCTCTTGTGGCAACAGCGAGTACAATAAGCAATGAACCGAACGTCATGAATGTGATTCCCGGCAAAGTAACTGTCGGCGTAGACATACGCAGTGTGTCTGACGAACTGAAAGAGAAGATGGCAGAAGAAATCCGGAAGAAAACAGCTGAAATTGAGGAGACGTTCCGTGCTACAATAAACATACAGACACTCGTGAACAATCCTTCAATCTTTTTAGACGAATCCGTCCATAAAGATTTGACCCGCGCAGCGGAACAAGCAGGCTTAAACAATTTCACCCTGGAAAGCGGAGCCGGCCACGATGTAATGAACATGGCCCGCAAATGGCCCTCAGGACTCGTATTTATTCCGTGTAAAGACGGGCTGAGCCACCACCCTGAAGAACATGCCTCCCTCGATGACCTCGAAAAGGGAGTGAAACTGCTTGCTGCGTATATAAAAAATAAAGCAGGTGACTGAAGTGAAAATACGTTTAGGAATCATCGGCCCTGAAGATTCAATTAATACAATCTCGCCTATTGCCAGAAAATATGAAGAGTTTGAAATCCATGAATTTTCCTATGAAAAAACCGAAGAAACGGAAACTATTATTTTGGAAAACTCAAGCCAAATCGACCAGTGGCTGTTTTCAGGGCAAGCTCCTTATGCGTTTGCCATGGAAAAAAAGCTTGTCACTGAAGATACCGCCCTCTTCCCTCCTCTGCACGGTTCCAGTTTATTAGGAAAATTACTGGAAGCCCAGTACCATAAACCGGAGAAAATGACGGCGGTCAGTCTTGATACGATTCATACAGGGGAAATTGACTGGGTTAAATCCACCTACAATCTCGACTCGTTGAACGTCCAAACGTTTCCTTACAGCGGCTACAAACCGGCTGAAGATATCGTGGAATTCCACAGGAACAAATATCATTCAGGTGAATCAGAGATTGCTTTCACATGTATCCGTTCCGTCTATCAGCAGCTTAAGTCAGAAGGTATTCCTGTTTACAGGATTACGGTGACGGCTGTAACGACCCAGGTCACTCTTGAACTTCTGAAAGAACGGGGAAACGCCGACTGGTACAGAAAAAGCCAGATTGCCATCGTCGGGCTTGAAGTGTTCGAGGCAAACAACGAATCCGAAGGCCAGCTGTATTCCTACAAACGAAAACACCAGGAACTTGAATTGAAACGCCTTCTTCTTGACTACACTGAAGAATTAAAAGGCTCACTCGTCCAGATGGGAGACGGGTTGTTCTTTATTTATACGACACGGGGAGAAATTGAAACCCATCCATGGCCGTTTTATTTATTGGAGTCGGCAAGACTGCAGGCGAAACTGACAATACGCCTCGGGGTCGGCTACGGATTAACTTCCCTTGAGGCAGAACAGCACGTCCGCCTCGCTTTCCGGGACGCGCGTAAACACGAAAAACCAGTCATTATTAAAGTGGATGAGAACAAACAAATTACTGAAGTATTCCATACCGACAAGTCATTTACGTACAACCAGCGCCGGCTGAACGAACAATGGAAAACCAAATTGGGCACCCGGAATTTAAGTCCCGCCGTTGTGTCGAAGCTCGCCTCGTTTCTTAAACACTACAAAAAGAACCGGGTCACCTCCCAGGAAGTTTCACAGTGGCTCGCCAACTCAGAAAGAAACGCCCGCCGTATTCTTCATGAACTGGAAGAAGCCGGCCTCGCCACGATCGTCGGCGAAGAACAGTCAGGCGGCCGGGGCCGCCCACGGAAAATATATGAATTGAATATTTAAGTATACGCAGAGTTTGGGTGCGGCAGCCGGTTGACGGGCTGCCGCACCCTTTTTGTTGGGGAGGAGGAAATTACTGGGGGGTCTGTCCCATAACGATTGCACGTAAGTAAAATAAATACACCAATGTTAATATATGTAAACAATATTTTGGGTTAATTTTAAAAAAAGGCGGACGAGGCATATAACGACCTTGTTCCCTTTTTTTT
>NZ_JAIWPE010000050.1 GCF_021028955.1 Salipaludibacillus sp. CUR1 | reverse complement strand
TCCCAAATGATCCTAAGATCATTATCTAGAAATATCTTGAGACGCCCAATCAAAAAGCCTTGGGTGTAAAGAAATTTATAAGCTCAATTATGGGCTTAAATATAATATACGAGGAGGAAGCAGTATGCCAAACCAAAATCCGAATGTCATGAACCAGCAGATGCAACAACAGCAGCAGCAACAGCAGGGAACCCAATTATCTGAGAGCATGCCGCCTAATAAAAGCCACGGCGGACATGAACTATTCGATACCCACGAGGTGATCGGAGGAGTCATCGGAACTCTTGATCAGTATGAGCTTTATAACCAGCACATTCAGGACCAGCAGCTGAAAAGCATTCTGAACAGGCAAAAAAGCTTTTTAACCGAGTTGTACAATATTATGGTTGAAACGTTAAAAACAGGCCAGAAACCATCCCAATCTACAAGTGTTTACCACATGACAGAAAGCAATGATGTGATGTACGGCTTAACACCTAGTACTCCAAAGAAACCTGTCGGATCAGTCAACGAGCTTAAAGATGAAAATATTTCCGGTTTCATGCTTGGCCAGGTTAAGGGACTCGCTTCAATGATGGCAATGACGGCATTGGAGATGACAAATCCGGTTATGCGCCGGGTCACAGCCGACAGTGTACCTAACCTGATTGAAATGAGCTATGAAGTGTTCCTGTACCAAAACAGGAACGGCTATTATCAAGTTGCACAGCTTGCGGACCAGGATATGACTCATATGGTTGACAGCTACGCGCCAGCACCGCCTCCGACTTTAAACTAATCAAGCTGAAGGAGGATGACTATGCACAGCATGCGTAAAAAGGAAACGAATAAGGTATCTTCTGAAGAGGAAAGAACAACGGCTCCAGGAATCAATGAGGAAGACGAGTTCGGGGAAGAAGCCACTGAAGATGACCGTCGGAGGGGCGACTCTACTAAGGTCACCCGCCTTATTTATGACGAATACGACCCTTCTTAATGGTAAAGCGAGAGAGCACCGGCAGGTTTGCCGGTGCTCTACTCTTTTTTTACTCCGCCCGCTCCCGCTCTTAAACACGGCAAGCATCTGCAAAACAAGCTACAGACGTATAGAAGCTGTCAGCGGGAGATGATCAGAAGCGTCTCTTATATCCGACACCACTTCCGCCCCTGTTACTTCCACCCCTCTTGTAAAAATATAATCCAAGGTTAACCGGGGACGCAGCGATGGGAAGGTTAATCCAGATCCTGTCCCTGCAGCCTGCCAGGCATCTGTGCTTTTTTCGGTTATTTTCCGCCAGTTTCCTGAGCCGGGCAGCATATTAAAGTCACCCATCACAATGGAAGGAAACGCGTTTCTGAACATCCGCTGTGCAATAAAATCGGTCTGTATTTTTCGCAAAAAAGGGTTAAAGCTCAGGTGGGTCACACATACCCTCACTACTTTTCCGTCTATCTGAATGGCCGATTGAAGAAGAGACCTTCCTTCAAAAATCCCCTTAATAAAGTTAAACGGAATAACTTCGCTCGATAGAATCGGATAACGCGATAACAAGGCATTTCCATATTGTCCAGTCGCTGACACAAACGGAATTTTAACTGTAATCGCGGGGCCGAAAGCGGAGGACATTTCCAGCAGGTCTGCCAGTTCAAAAAGCTGGTCTTTAAAATAACTGCGGCCGGAAAAATGCCTGTCCACCTCATTCAGGCCGATAATATCCGGATTGGCCAGTTTAATTGCTTTAGCTATTCTCCCTATATTAATCCGCCTGTCCATCCCCAGACCATGGCGGATATTAAAGGTCATGACCTTAATCTCCACTAAACCCACCTCTGATACTTTTTACTGTTACATATGCATGAATGGCTACCCTTTTTTGTTACTATCTCCACAGCGCTCATTTTATAAGCGCTAAAAGATGCTCCTTAAATCTTTTTTGATTTTTTTAGCCCTTTTTATCAGCAAATCACTATCTAACTAAACCATTAGACTCAATTTGGAGTCCCAGAGACGTATTTAAGTGTAAATAATTTGGAAACAGGGTAGAAAACCTGAGAGAATCTTGATGAAGGAGCGTTTTGAATATGGAACGATATAAAGTCATCTTTGAATTTGAAAATGGAAAAGAAGAAGCAGCGTATTTTACTGAAAGTCCGGTATCCCGGGTAAATGACTGGGTAGAGAGAGAAAGAGGCCATTGGGCCAGGGTTGAAAATTCGCTAATTAATCTTGATAATGTAAATGTTATTAAGGTGGCATTAGTTGAATTGGATCCTGACGGTAAAGAAGATAAGCTGATTGAATGGGTTTAACGAAAGAGGGCAGACACACGCTGCCCTTTTTTAATGCGCGGAAAAACAGCCACTCTGAAGGAACAGCGGAGCAGCAGGAAGTTTACAATGTTTTTCCAGAAAAGTAATCCTCCACTTCCCCTCTGTCAGGAAGGGACGGCTGGGCCCCTTTCCGTGTGACAGTGACCGCTGCTGCTTTAACAGCCAAATCAATAGCCTTCCGCTCTGCCAGCCCTTCGCTCAACCCTGCAGCCATTGCTCCGATAAACGAATCTCCTGCGGCTGTCGTATCTACAGCTTTTACTTTTTCAGGCGGGATGTGTTCCCTCGTTCCTCCTCCCACATAGTAACAACCTCGATCTCCTGCAGTCACGATCACTTTTCCAGCACCTGAAGCGAGAAGACGATCAGCTGCTGTATAAATATTATCTTCAGTTTTGGCAGGAAGCCCTGTTAAGGTCTCGAGTTCAATTTCGTTCGGAATAATGAGATCTATTTTTTTCAACAATTCATCAGGGAGAGACCGTGCCGGCGCCGGGTTTAAAATCACTTTCTTTCCCAGCTCTTTAGCCAGATCAATAGCCATGACCACCGTTTCAAACGGAATTTCCAGCTGAAGAATAATAATTTCCCCCTGCTCAATAACGCCGCGAATGGCATCGAGGTCGTGGGGGCGGAAGTTATTATTAGAGCCATTAACAAGAACGATGCTGTTTTCGCCGGTGCGGCTGACCTGAATAAAAGCCATGCCCGTCGGTGAACCATTATTTTCAATTAGAATACCGTCCGCTGCCACATTGGCCTGTTTTAAACTATTCAGCAACGTATCGCCGTAATCATCCGCACCTATTTTTCCAACCATATGCACATCCGCTCCTAACTTACCGGCTGCGGCTGCCTGATTGGCTCCTTTTCCTCCAGGGAGCGCACTGAAACTTAAGGCGCTTAACGTTTCACCCGGCTTTACAAGATGATCGACTTCGGTGACCAGATCCATATTTAAACTGCCTATGACAACTATTTTTTTCATGAGCTGAACCCCTTTTTTATAAAAAATATATTATTTAAGTCTGCGGATGCTGTTTTCTAAATGACTGATAAGCCCTTCCCTGTTTACATCCATGGCCACATAAACGTTTGAACGGGTTCTTGAGAAACGGCGCTGATCCATCACTGTCATACCGGACGTATATTCCCCTTTCGTTTCTACCTGGACGTGAAACCGGCTGAATTGAAAAAGACCAGGATCAAGCAGAGAGGCAACTGCACAAGGGTCATGCAGGCCTTCCACACGGCCCTCCTGGAAATAATAATCAAGCATCGAGGCTACAAGCCTTCCTGTCTCATTCCCTGTATCTCTAATTCTTTCAATATCTTCCTTGTAAAGAGGAACCTTGTGGGTCACATGCAAGCCGAATAAAGTGACAGGAACTCCCGATTCAAGAACAATACTGGCAGCTTCCGGATCCACAAAGAAATTAAATTCCGCTGCCGGTGTAATATTGCCTTCCTTTAACGAACCTCCCATAATTGATAACTGGCCGATTTTTTCTGTCAGATGCGGGTAGATTTTAATTAACAGAGCCACGTTTGTCAGTGGACCGACAGCTGCGACAGTTATTTTTTCACTTGAGTTTTCCAAAACCTTTCTCATCGCCTCAACGGCCGGTTTCGTACTTAATTTCCTGTCCGGCACATTCATCTCCACATTTCCAAGTCCCGAATCCCCATGGATTTTCTCAGCAAGGACAAGCGGCTTAATGAGCGGTGCCGCTGCTCCTTTAGCCACTTCTATCGTTTCCTCTCCTATAAAACTTAACAAATCAAGCGTATTTTTCGTTGTTTTGTCAACAGTCTGATTTCCGGCTACAGTAGTAATCAGCTTGACGTCCAAGTCTGGGGACGTGACAGCCATAAGGATGGCCATTGCATCGTCAATACCCGGATCACAGTCAATAATAATCGGTTTAGACATCCCGAACCCTTCTTTCTTTTACGTATTGCTGCCCCGTCAATTTGCAGGGTGTATGTATAGAAGTCTGCTTTCATCTTATCACAGGAAAGGAAAAGAAAAGGTGAACCCCGGATATCAAATAGGAGTAGTTCACAGCTAAATAGGGAAGATAAGAGTAACTGAGTCTTAAACAGGAGGAGTAGATTTATGAGAATATTATCTGTTATTGCCGCAGGAGCCGCATCGGCCGGTGCTATTTTTATGGCTGTCAGGAATAATACTGAACCGAAACACCTTGGGGTCAGGGACGGTCGTCTCGCTGAACTTCCATCGAGTCCCAACTCCGTCTCCTCTCAAACGAGTATAGATGAAAAACGGGTCGATCCTCTTCCTTTTAAAGAGGACTTGGAAACTACGCGTTCGTTAGTGAAAAGAATTCTGGAAAAGAGAAACCAGTGTGAAATTGTGACGGAAAGTAATTATTATATTCACGCAGTTTTCAAGTCCGAGCCATTAAGGTTTAAGGATGACGTCGAATTTTATTTTGATGAGGCAAACCAGCGCGTTGATTTCCGTTCATCCGCGAGGACAGGGTTTTACGACATGGGAGTAAATGAGAAAAGGTATGAAGAAATCTGGAAAGAGTACATGGGAAATTAACGGCACAGCGATCGCGGTAAAGGTGGCTTTGCTGCGGGATCGGGCTAATATATAAAAAGCACAGGCAAAACCTGCCTGTGCTTTAAAAATTATGCTTTCTTTTTGTCTGTTGGGGTATCTTCCATCCGGCTCCGCGGCTCAATTTCTTCATAATCGAGACCGTATCCAAGCGAGCCGTACACCATATCATCGCGCGGATCAATCAGTTCTTTCCCTTTGTAATAAATACGCGGTGTCTTCCATAGAGCTTTTAATGCGCTGCTCATCGGCATTTCATGGTACAAATGCGGCCAATTTTTCTTAATATGATCTTTGACCATTGGATAATATTTTGAGCTCATGCTCGGGAATAAGTGGTGTTCTGTATGATACGAAAAATTAAAATGAAGCACATCCACCCACTTAGGCACCGTGACCGACAAACTGTTTGCTAACGGGTCATTTACGGGCACCTGAGGATTCAGCCTATGATTAGTTGAGATATATCCCATAACAATTGCATTAGCAATTAATAAAGGAACGAAGAAAATGAACATCCATGTCGTTAATCCAACGAAAAACATTAATCCGATCCATGTGGCCCATGGCAGAATAAATTGCATCCAGACTGACCACTGCTTTTTCGGCTTAAATTCCTTTACATAAATGAAAAACATTCTTGTTGAATGCAAAGTAAAAGTAAAAGTTAAAGACAGAAATTCAAAGAATGCTCTTACCGAAAAAGGAAGACGGTAAATGAATCTCAAAACAGAGCTTTTATCGACTTTGTCTTTTGTCAGCCACGTATCCGGGTCGTTCTCTTCATCCTGGGTGTGTACGTGATGAGTCATATTGTGCCATTTACGCCACAGTTTTGGTCCAGTAACGAGGGGCCAGAAGCAGATGCCGCCAAGAAAGTTTCTTAACCAGGCTTTTCTGACCACGGTTCCGTGCAGAATTTCGTGTCCGAGAAAACCGAGAGAAGCAAAACTGGCACCAATTATTAGTGATAATCCTAAATTAACAATGAACGGTAAATTAAATAAACCGATCGCAACCATACTTCCTATCGTTATAATCAAGTAGGCGAGTCCGCCTAACAAGCGGGCAGGAACAGGTTTAAATGCTTTTTTTGGCAAATGGGGAGAAATTTTTGATGCGTACCAGCCAAAAGAATGAAGTTCTTTCATGAATAGTAAGCCTCCAATGCTCTTTCGATATTTGTATTTTCTGACAATTAATAGCAGGTAAGTTACGTTTATTACTAATGTGCTAACAGTGTCATCATACCAGCTGCGACAGAATAAAGCAACGTATTTTTATTACCAGGTGATAAGTGTTGGTTCTAAACTTTTTCTTATTAATAATGTTTACGACGTTTTTTTATTAATACATATATATAAGCAGTTTGAGGATAATTTGTGCGGTAAAATTAACCTGGTGAGTTCTAATTATAGTTTTTTTACTTAATGAGCCGTAAAAAAAGAGCCCTCCTTATTTTAAAGGAAGGCTCTTTACTTATGAGTTTATTACTGAATCCACTCATCGACGAGGTCGCGGTTATCTTCCACCCACTGCTGGGCCCCTTCTTCCTCATCATCAAGATCATTTATCACGGACATCAGATCACCTAATGTTTCGTCATCCATATACCAGTTGTTAAGCCATTCAATAACTTCAGGGTGCTCATCCTCGAAGCCTTGACGGGACATATAGTAAATATCTTCAGGTTCACCAAAAACATTTTTCGGGTCTTCTAAATATTTCAAGTCGTAATCAGAAAAAGTCCAATGAGGATTCCAAAGAGTTACCACAACAGGCTCTTCAGCTTGATAAGCACTATCAAGCTCAGAAATCATAGCCGGTTCAGAACTTACTAACAAATTATAGTCGAGTTCATATTCCTCAATAGCTTCTTCAGATAACCCAGTCAAACTGGCTCCCGCATCAATTCCGACAATTTCCCCGTCAAACAGATCGACATTGTCATTCAGTTCTTCAATGCTGTCAATATCCATGTATTCAGGTACTACCAGCCCAAGACCTGTGCCGGAGAACCAAGTCTCATCATGCAGGTGGATATCTCCCTTGAAGTCCTCATACAAATGCTGGTCTGTCGTCGGAAGCCAGATTTCCAGAGCGAGATCCAGGTCGTCATTTGCAATGCCTGTCCAAATTGGCGCTTTTTCAGACATCGTTAAGGTGACCTCAAAGCCCTGTTCTTCCAGAAGCACTTTCCACATATTTGAAACAGCAATGTTTTCAGCCCAGTTATTAAGGCCGATCTCGATTTCCCCGCCTGCCGTATCTGCAGCCTCGTTATTTCCATCGTTATTATTATCTTCATTAACGTTAGTGCCATTATCGTCTCCACAGGCAGCAAGTACTAATGCAGAAGACAATAAACCACCCATAAGTAATTTACTCTTATTCATAATATATCTCCTTCCAAGCTTTTTTCTAACTCTCTCACTTCATCACCTAGGAAATTATACCCTTATTGTTGGCTGCCTTCAAATTCCTTGAACCTTCGCTAGCATGAATGAGTGATCAAACATTCACATTGTCCCCGTTTATATCAGCCGTTCTCTTCTTTATCCCCCTTTCCTTTATAAAGGTCGTCTTACCGGCAAAAAGGAAAAAATACAATGGGTGGTTTTTCTTAGAGGGGTCAGACCCCCCATTTATTTCCATGGGAAGGCCGACCTTGAGAGAAGTATTTTAGGCCGGGTTTTTGCCAGCTTCAGGTGGATGGCATAAAGGCGTGTTTGACAGTGGGGGAGGCAGGGAGCGAAGAGGGGAGTTTTTTGTCGAATTTTGTTATACGGTAGAGTGTCGCTTTTATAACGTAGAGTTTCCTCTCTATACGGTAGAGTGCCACTTCTATAACGTAGAGTTTCCTTTCTATACGGTAGAGTGCCACTTCTATAACGTAGAGTGCCACGTTAAAAAGGGGAGAATCGAACCCCCCCCCCC
>NZ_JAIWPE010000005.1 GCF_021028955.1 Salipaludibacillus sp. CUR1 | reverse complement strand
ACAAGGTCGTTATATGCCTCGTCCGCCTTTTTTTAAAATTAACCTAAAATACCACTTACATATATTAACATTAATGTATTTATTAAACTAACGTGCAATCGTTATGGGTCAGACCCCCCAGGATTTTACAGCTAAACTTCCCCCTCCTTCCCCTCAACAAAAAAGGGCCGCCGCACTGCGAGGTGCGGCGGCTTTCCATGTGCGGCCGTGCGGGGGGTCTTCTTACCAGACATCCTTTACAAAACGTCCTTCTTCCTGAAGACCGTCCAGCCATTCCTGAGCTTCATCTTCAGTTTTTTGTCTTGTATTCATAAAACACTTTTTCATTGTTTCCTCTACTTGCGGTGCCATCTTGCTCCCTTCACCGCATATATAGAGATGTCCGCCCTTCTCTTCAATCAGTTCCACAAGCTCTTCTTCCCGTTCTTTCATGACATCCTGCACGTAAGTTTTAGGTTTATTTTCCATGCGGGAAAAAGCCGTATGCACAGTAACGATGCCTTCTGCTTCATATTCTTTCAGTTCATCGTTATATAAGAAATCATGATGTTCGTTTCGGCTTCCGAAATATAAATGTGCCTCTCCTAAATCCTGGCCTTCCTTCTTCATCGCTTTGCGGGCTTGAATAAAGCCTCTGAACGGTGCTACCCCCGTACCTGGCCCGACCATGATGACCGGTGCATCCGGGTCTTCAGGAAGCTTAAACGAGCGCTGAGTCCGGAAAAAAACAACAATATCATCTCCAGGCTTAAGTTCCATCAGAAAGTTGGATGTAATACCGCGGTATTCTCCGCTGCCGCTGAAAGCTTTTCCCCTCACGACACTCACCGTAATACTAACCTCATCTTTCTGCACTTTCGGTGAACTTGATATCGAATAATACCTGGGTTTTAAAGGTGGAAGCAAAGCGATAAAACGATCGAAATCCATTTCACACGCCTCATACCGCTCGAGAAAATCAAGCATAGACACCCTTTTATTGACCACGTTTTCTTTATAGCTCCCTTCATCGAGAAGTTCCTCCAGCTCTTTTTTGTGAGGAGGACATGTTGTTGATCCAGCGAGCTCCTCCACCTGCTCTCTTGAAGCAGGTTCCTGCAGTTCCACACTGTAGCTCAGTAAATCATAAATGCTTACCGCCTGTCCTGCAGGCAGGTGGGCAGCGCTCCGGCCCTCCGCTTCAATCATTACTTTTTCTGTCCCATTTAAGTGAAACCTTTTTAAAACTCTCTCTATAAGCTGATGGTTATTTTTAGGAATAACTCCCAGATGGTCCCCTTCGCTGTAAGTCAGTCCTTTAGGGACCGCTATTTCAAGATGCCGGGTGTAGCGGCCGCTGTCTTCATGCTGCAGTTCTCTGTTTTCCAGTACTTTTGTTTCTTTAGCTAAGTAATTTTGGGCTATGGAATGCTCAGCAATCCCGCTTACATACGTTAACTTAATTTGATTTTTCTGATTAAGAAGGTCCTCCGGAACGTCGATATCAAACTTTTCCATTATTGCCGGCCACAAATCCTCCTGCCACTCTTCAAAAGCCATTTCAAAATCCCCGCTTGCGTCGCCTTCTCCCCGTTCCAGGATACGTTCGGCACCTCTTTTATCAAGTTCTTTATCTATAAAAGCAGGAACTTTCTGGTAAGTACTTGCCCAGTTTGTGTCACCGCATCCAAACACAGAATAAACTACCCCCTCGAGAGAGTCTTCCGTTTCATGCAGCCAGGCCGTAAACTTTTCTGCATTTTCAGGAGGCTTGCCATTATAAGAGGCCGATGCAATCAGCACAATGCCTTCTTGCGGCAAGCTTCCTTTAAATTCTTCCAATGTAGCCACATTACTTTCAAATCCCTGCAAACGCCCTTTATCAGCAAGTTCACGGGCAACTCCCTCTGCGGTCCCCATTGCGGATCCGTAAAGGACAAGTAAAGGAGTCCCATGGTAGTTTCTTTGCACCTTTTCTTTATGCTGCTTGCTATTTTCTTCCTTAATCCGATTTTTAAAACCTGGCAGCATAATATCTTTCTTATCACGGACTTTTACTTTCATTTTGAAATCGTGAGGTTTAAGAGTAAGTGTTTCTTTTACTTCCAGGTCGTAATCATTATGATCTTCAAATTCAAATTCTCTTAAGATCATCCCAAGGACAAGAGTTGCTTCATGCAGGGCGAACTGCTGTCCAATACAAGCCCTCTGGCCGTTTCCGAATGGTTTATAGGCGTGCTCTGGAATCTTTGTCGGATCTTCGAAGCGCTCGGGTACAAATTCTTCAACGTCTTCCCCCCACGCTTCTTTATCGCGATGCAGTTTAGGAAGAAGGACATTAATGGTATCCCCTTTCTTAATCTCATATTCTCCCTGCAGTGTTGTATCCTCCTTAGCAAATAACGAAAATGCCGGTGCAGTCGGCCAAAGCCGCAATGTTTCATCAAGCACCATTCGTACGTACTTCAGCTGGCGGACTTGCTGATAGTTCGGGTACTCATCTGCCAGCACAGTATCCGTTTCCTGTCTGGCTTTCTTAAGCTTATCTGGATTCTTAAGCAAATAATAAATAGCAAATGAAAGCAGCCCGCTCGTGGTCTCGTGGCCGGCGATCAGAAAAGTAATCATCTGGTAACGGATGTTTTCATCGTCCAGCCCTTCGCCAGTTTGGGGATCTTTTCCCTCAAGCATCCTCGACAGCAGATCCCCTTTATCCTGGTCCTCTGCGTTTTTACGGTCTTCTATAAGCTTATCAACGAGTTCGTACATTTTTTCTACATTCTCATTAAATTGACTCTTTTTACGAAAGCTCAGTTTGTTCTGAATATCCAGACGCTGCAGCTGACTCATGGCCTCGTCCAGAGCGCTTACCATATTATTTATAAACGGATGGTTTTTTTCACTGTAAAAACTGTTAAAGCGGTAATTAAAGCCGCATAACCCAATCGTATCCAAAGTCAGCCTTGTCATATCTTCAGGTACATTTATCTCCTCGTCATCATTAAGCCTCGACCATTTTTGAATAAGCTGAACTGCGATATCAGTCATTTTGTCGTGATAATCTTGCATCGCTCTCTGGCTGAAACTCGGAAGCAGGATATTGTGCGCTTTTTTCCAGTTCTTTTCTTCCGTCCAGCTTGTAAATAGCCCGTCTCCGGCAAATTCTCTTGCATTTTGGAGCGGCTGCCAGACGTTTTTGTCAAATCTGGACTCATCACATACCTCTTCCACAAATTTATGCCCGGACACATATAACGTGTCTCTGCCTGGAAGTTCCATTCTAAAAATAGGGCCGTATGTTTCAGCAAGTTTCACGAATGACTGAACGGGTGCCTCTGAATCCAGCTGGGGAAGGTTCATTAAAGGACCGTATGTTTTAGGCTGAGGAAAATCCTCTCTTGTTATTTTCTCTGACATTCTCAACACTCCTTTTCTTCTTCCGGAATGAATATTCATTCCGCTGACTATAAGCTGATGGCGTCCCAGCAGCATTCTTTGAAATGATCCATTAATGTCTCTGTCTCCTTGATATGTCCGCGCTGTATATATTTACAGCAGCCTATAAAAGCACCGAAAACCATAACAATTAAAGCATAGGAAGGAAGAGGCTTTACCAGCTTTTTCTCCTGGCCTTCAGCAATAAATTCATGGTAAATATCCAATAGAGAATGATACATGCCGGTGCTTTTTTCATTTAGAGCATGGGAGTGGCTGTGGGAATCAATAAAGTAGACCGCTTTAATGTTCTTATCAGCAAACTGAACCATGCCTGCAAATAAATGATCAAATTTAATGGTTAAATCTTCTTCATTTTCAGGGTAATTCAGGGAAATAGTTTCCTTTAGTCTGCCTATGTATTCCTGAAACAGTTCGTTAAGAAGTGCTTCTTTATTTTTAAAATACCGGTAGACTGTTCCTGCACCGACATCCGCCGCCTCAGCAATCATAGGAAGCGTTGTGGCGTCATACCCGCGCTCTGAAAATAACTCAAGAGAAGCCTCGAAAATTCTTTTCCGCTTATCAACCTTCATCTAAGTTCTCCACCTTTAAATCCATATAATAACAATCTACTGATAACCTTTCTGTCTTTTTCCCAAACCTTTTCCTGTGAAAATACTAACAAAGTCTTACGTTGTGATAGTTTTTTTACACAGGGATTTATTTGAGGTTGTTTGAGTGGCCTTTTATACAGGAATACGATTAAAGAGTACGAAAGTTTAGGAGGGATAAGTAATGAAAGCATTAGCTCTTGAAGAAGCAGGCGGTAACTTGAAAGTGATGGATGTACCGATTCCCGAACCTGAAGCCGACCAAGTTCTAGTAAAAGTTCATTCGGTCGGACTGAATCCGGTCGATTATAAACTGGCAAATAGTCCGTTGCCAGAGTGGCAGTTTCCCCATATTCCAGGACTTGACGTAGCAGGTGTTGTGGAAAAAACAGGTGAAAATGTGACCGGTTGGCAGCCCGGAGATAAAGTTTATTACCATGGCAGCCTTGCCCATCAAGGCGGGTTCGCTGAATATTCAATGGCCCGTCAGGATGTGCTTGCTCCTCTTCCGGAAGGACTGAGCTTTAATGAAGCAGCTGCTTTGCCCACTCCTGCTTTTACGGCTTACCAGTCGCTGAACAGGAAAGTTCCTCTTCGGAAAGGACAAACAATTTTAGTTCAGGCCGGTGCCGGAGGAGTTGGAGGATTTGCAATCCAGCTCGCCCACCTGAAAGGGCTTGATATCATTACCACATGTTCTCCTGAAAATGCGGATCATGTTAAGAAACTGGGCGCCAGCAAAGTAATCGACTATAACACTGAGAACGTTGTAGAGGAAGTGCATAAATACACGGAAGGCCGCGGTGTCGATATTGTAATGGACATGGTAGGCGGCCAGACAGTATCAGAGGCTATGGATATGCTTGCATTTAACGGCCATCTGGTAAGTGTGGTAGAACTGCCGGATATGAGCCAGTATGAACCTAAATCACTCGCCCTCTCAATTCATGAAGTAGCCTTAGGATTTGTTTACCGGACAGACGATGAACGGCAAATTGCCGACCTCGGGCATATCGCCAGGGAAGTCGGAGAATTAGCATCAAGTAAAAAGCTTGACCCTCTGTTAGAAGAGGTCGTCACGTTGGATGCTGTGCCCGAAACCCTTTCAAAAATTAATGAAGGTCACGTTCGCGGGAATATCGTGTGTCAAATAGTGGATTAATTGCAATGAATCAGCGGCTAATGTAAGCCGCTGTTTTTTCGGGGGCTGCTTTTTCGGGGTCAGACCCCTCGCGCTTTAAAGCTTTAAACCGCTGGGGGTCTGACCCCTTTGTGAATTTCCCGCTTTTATTAAATGAGGCTTTGTGTAGAGGTGCTTTATTCTCAATATATAGCGATTTTCTTCATAACGTTTCGATTTACCAAATAAAGGTTAAAGACTTTCATCAGACGTTATCAAATCTATTTGAAAGTGAGTTGATAGTGTGCAAGCAGTTACGTTTCAGGATAAAGACAAAATAGAAGTGAAAGAGATGGAAGACCCGAAGATTCAAAACGGGGATGATATGATTATCCGCATCACAGCTTCCGGTATCTGCGGTTCGGACCTTCATTTATATAAAACAGGCATCCCTCTGGAAGAAGATTATATTATTGGCCATGAACCAATGGGAATTGTCGAGGAAACCGGGCCGGATGTTAAGAGTCTTAAAAAAGGTGACCGTGTTGTAATTCCGTTTAACGTAAGCTGCGGAACGTGTCATTTCTGTAAAAATCAGATGGAGAGCCAGTGTGATGAATCAAACCCTCATAGTGACTCAGGCGGATTATTTGGTTTTTCAAAAATGTTCGGCAATTATCCTGGCGGACAGGCAGAGTACTTAAGAGTGCCTTACGCTGATCAAACGTCGTTTAAAGTCCCTGAAAGCAGCGAATTAGATGATGAAAGTGTGTTATTCCTTTCCGACGTCATCCCTACTTCCTGGTGGAGCGTTGAGCCTGTCAAAAAAGGCGATACAGTCGTTGTATTAGGGTGCGGGCCGATCGGCCTGATGACGCAGAAACTGGCATGGTTAAAAGGGGCTTCAAGAGTCATCGCGGTTGATCAGGTGCCTCACCGTCTCGAACATGCCAAACGGACAAACAATGTAGAAACTTATAATTTCAGTGAAACGGAAGGCGTAGGCGAACTACTGAATGAAAACACGAAAGGCGGAGCAGAAGTAGTTATCGACTGCGTTGGTATGGATGGCACAGTTCCTCCAAATGAAACGTTCGGTTCTGAAGGAGACAACCAGTTTGGTACGATCAGTCCAATTGTCACTGCTTCTCAGGCTGTCAAAAAGTTTGGAATCGTTCAGCTTACAGGTGTTTACGGAACGGAAGCAAACAACTTCCCACTCGGTGATTTCTTTGCCCGGAATGTGTCTCTGAAAATGGGACAGGCGCCAGTCGTTCATATGATGCCTAAATTATATGAAATGATAGAAAACGAAGAGTTTGATCCGAAAGATATCATCACTCACCGTATGTCCTTGTCCGAAGCTCCTAAAGCCTATGATATTTTTGATAAAAAAGAAGATAACAATATCAAAGTTGTTTTAAAACCATAGATAATTCAGCGGGGAGCCTTCTTAACAGAGGGCTCCTTTATTCGAAAACAAAAAAGGGGTCAGACCCCCCATTTAATTACAAGATTACCTCCGTATTCCAATTTCAATCAATTCATTTATGTTCTGGAGAGTCTTTTTTGCTTTTCCCTCAATTATAAGATCAAATCCCGCTCCAGTTTCTGCAGTTTCCGCGTTAATATAAACCGTTTTTCCTGAAGTCATTGCCGGCAGCTGGTTTGCCGGGTATACTTCCATACTCGTCCCGATGACAATTACAAGGCCCGCTTGTTCGATCGCTTCCAAGGTTGTCTCCCAGGCTTCTTGAGGGAGCATCTCGCCAAAAAGAACAACAGCAGGACGCAGTCTCCCTCCACACCGGCTGCACGTTTCATGAGAAGTAAATGCTTCAATAGATCCCTCTTTGCCGCAGTCATGACATCTGATACTTCTAATAGAACCATGTAATTCCTGTACATTTAAGCTTCCCGCAGCGGAGTGAAGACCGTCAACGTTTTGGGTGCCAATCAGCTGAACCAGATTGTTTTCTTCCCATTTCGCGAGTACACGGTGCCCCTCATGAGGTTCTATTTGATCCAGAGCTTTCATCCGCGTCGCGTAAAATTCCTGAAAGAGATCATAATTGCTATCAAGAGCTTCTACCGTGGCGACAGTACGAGGGTCAATCTGCTTCCACCAGCCGGACGAAGACCTGAAATCAGGAATATTCGATTCCGTAGACATACCTGCTCCTGATAAAATGACGGCCCTATCAGATCCTAAGAGCCATTTTGCAGCCATAACCATATCTTTGTTTTTCCCCGGGAAAACCTTGTCACTCCAAGCCAGCAACAGTTCTTCTCCTATGTTTTTGCTTGTAAGCATATATTTGCCCAGATAAGGATAAATAAGCGGATCCGCCTTTAAGATATGAAGGCTTCTTAAGGGAGAGCCATCCAGCAATCTCAGGGCGTTATCCCAGCCTGTCACCTCATTTCCTTCCCGAGGCGATAGGTAACCGCGCTCTAAAGAATCCCCATTTACAGTCCGTTTAAATACCCACTCCCCATTCTTTTTCTCCTTTCCTGAAATTTTAATATGTTCATTTTCCGTGCCGACAGTTAACAGCTCCTGCCAATCTTTGACTGATACCATATCGCTGCCTCCTTAGTAAATATCTCATTTCATTCTAACATAGAGAAAGTGACACTAACTGTCTGTATGGCCGGAAGCTTTTCTGCTTAAGGCTCTTACAAATGGTTCCTATGCTGCCGTTTTACTTATTTGAAAAAGGCTCAGAGAGTAACCCCTTTGTATTTTGTCAAAACTTATGTGAGGTCAATCACATACAAAAATTAATTTCATATATATACTCATTTTAAGGAGGGATGTATCGTGAAAAAATTAATCACAGTACTTTTAGGGACCTCTCTCTTAATTGCCGCATGTGGTGACGGTAACAATGAGACAAATGAGGCACTGGCAAGTGAAACAGCTTCTAACGGTTCCTATGATTTAACGAATGGCGAAGAAGTTTACGTAAAAGCCTGTGCAAGCTGCCATGGCGGTGATTTAAGGGGAGCAGGCGCTGGAGGCGTAACAAATTTAACATATGAAGAAGTACTGGATGCCGTTGTAAACGGCTCAGGTACAATGCCGGCCGGACTCGTGA
Organism: Salipaludibacillus sp. CUR1; assembly: GCF_021028955.1. Lineage (GTDB taxonomy): Bacteria > Bacillota > Bacilli > Bacillales > Salisediminibacteriaceae > Salipaludibacillus. The sequence goes on along the minus strand of NZ_JAIWPE010000005.1, from coordinate 14,904 downwards.
CTGGAAGTGATGCTGAAGATGTGTCTGCATGGGTGCATGAAGCCGGAAAAGAATAACACGTCTTTCAGCTTTCGATAAGCAAGAGAAATCTGCTGTCCTGCTATAATCTCTGACGCGGCCTAAAAACAAAAAAGGGGTCTGTCCCCTCACGCGTTAAAGCGCGAGGGGACAGACCTCCCTTTTATTTCCAGTTCTATTTCCTCCTGCTGTCTTCCAGCAATTCAATGATTCTGTCTAATTTCCTGTTCATTTCTCTTAACTGCTCATTTTTATCCTGATGCCGGTATTTGTTATTTTTAATAAACATCGTTAAGGAAACTATAAATAAGATAACAAGTCCTATTACCACGAGCTGATAGACCATAGCGAACACATCCAGGGGCATAAACTTTCCCCTCCTTTCATCATATGAGACAGAAACTTTTGATTAAAATAGCGTGTTCTCCTCACTTGGAACATGCTCAACAGATATTTGCGGCCACTTGGACTTCCAGTTCTTTTCCTTTATGCGCTTCTCATATATTGCTGCCCTTTCCTGAGTTTCTGTAAAGAAAGGCGTAGGTTTGACCCTCATATTCAAGGCGTCTTCAATTCCCCAGGGGGCTGCTAAACGAATGTGATTATTTGCATCAAGCGATAAACCTAAAGCAGTAACTGTTTCAGGAAATTTAGATATGGCATCAACTGATGAGAGATAAGGTGGAATATTATTAACTGTATGCATGCGCGCCTGATTTTTTACCGACCATGGCAAGCCGGGTTTCAGTTCTTTTAACTGTGCTTCCAGTTTCTTTTCTTCTGCTTCATCCGTATTCGTCTTATCAAAATAAATAACATCTATATCCGGCGGCGCTGTCTTCTGACTAAACCCGTGCAGCGTATCCCAAATTTTTATACGGATAAATCCCGCGCACACCCACCAGTCGGCCAGCTTCAATTCTTTTGCCGCTTTCAACACATCCATCATAAATTCATCATCTCTAACATACTGGATGAACTCTTCTTCGCTGTGGATACTCATTATAACCTCCTCAAATTGGATCTTTAAATCCTCCTAACAAAATGGTTTCCCGCACAATTTCTGAGAATTCCTGTTTTAAAGACTTGCCAGTAATAAACGTAAGCCTTCCCCCTCCTTCTCTAATGTTTCACGTGTAACATTTTTATTAACACTCTCTTAGTTTCTGCTTCCACACTTCAGCTCTCCCTCTGAAAACTAAGGAAGAAATTTTCAGTTATATAAAGTTAAATCATTCTCTAAATTTACCAATTACGTTAGAAGATATCAAATTGGCCGAAGCGTCTTCTAATGACCTTCGCCGGATAGGTGAAGCAGCTGTTAAAGAAGGAGAAACGATTCATAATATGCCTTTTACAGTTACCGCTGACGATGTGGTACAGGCACTACTCGCTGCAGACCGTTATGCTAAAGCCTTCAAGCAGTCTGAAAAATAAAACAGGCTCCCCCTTTTTAATTGCTAAGTTTTATCTATGGGCCCCTGGAGCTGGCTAGATATTAACTACTACCGGCCAGTTCGGGTCGCCTTCCTGCTCTCACCTCTCTCCTCAATCTTGGCAGCGCTTTAAATGACATGCTCTCCTTCTGTTAATCTCCATTTAAACAGGGATGAAATTCTTTAAATCTGGCAAAACTTAAGGAAAGATAGTTATTAGGAGAGAGTATCATGGAACCGAATTTCTTAGATTTAACTTTAAAATTAATTACCGGTTTCTTTATGCTTTTCCTTATTACAAGGATCCTAGGTAAAACAACAATTAAACAGCTGACTCCTTTTGATTTCGTTTCAGCTATCGTTCTTTCTGAACTTCTCGGAAACGGGGTATATGAATCAAATATTCCGCTCTCTTATATTGCTTATGCAATTATTTTATGGGGAGTTTTACTGGTAGTCATGGAAAAGGGGCTGCTTAAATCCAAGAAAATTCGCGGAACAATGGAAGGAAATCCGTCTATCGTTATACGTGACGGAATAATTGACAGGCGTGAGCTTAAGAAGAACCGTATGAACGTAAACCAGCTGCTCAGTTTGCTCAGGCAAAGCGAGATCTTCTCTATAAGAGAAGTCGCCTACGCTATTTTAGAATCAAACGGTGGGCTGAGTATTATGAAGAAGTCGAAGTATAAGAAAGTTTCTATTGATGATTTACAGCTTCCGGAGAAGCCTGTTTATTTACCTGCGAGCCTGATTCTAGATGGGGAGATACTAGAAGATAATCTGAGAGATTTAGGTTTTACAAGGCCATGGCTGACGAATCAGCTCACTTCATTAGGATATTATGACATTAAAGAAATCATGTATGCCGACTGGCTTACAGGCGAAGGATTATATGTTATACCTAAGCAAAAATTTGAGGCAAAATAACACCGCATCCCACTCAAGAGGCTGGGACAAAAGAATAGTAATCATAAAGAAAACCGAACAAATCTTATGATTTTTGTTCGGTTTTTAGCTTTTGTATGCCAGGCGGACGCTTGCCCAGGTGCTTGTCTTCAACTAAATTAACTCAGCCTGGAGCTTCGTTGAATTGGATCTTCAGACTGCGCTTATTCCCTGTGGCGTCACCCCCTTCTGTCCTTCAATCAAAAAGCAGAGGCTATTTAATAATTGGTAATACTAAGAGTAATTCACCTTATAAGATGTCTGATAAAATTATTGTTCGTCCTTTACAAACTTGTTTTTAGTTTTGTCTCAGCCTCTTCTGTTCCGTTATTTTATTAACCAGTTCCTGAAGCTCAGGTGTCATTCCTTTCACAGCTTCATTCCCATACACTGTTACAGGCACTCCGAGAAACCCTAGCGCTTCAATTTCTTTTTGATACGCGGCATCTGCTGATATATCGCGCACTTTATAATGAATGTTGTTTTCAGTCAGCATCTGTTTTACAAAAGTACACTCAATACAGTCTTTCGTCGTATAAACGATAACCTCTGTTTTCACTAATACTCCTCCGTTTCATTTGTCCTGACCCCCCGGCCTTAAAAACAACATACAACATGTCACTTATGGTATGCATGTCCATGAATAATTCGGAACGCTCTGTATATTTGTTCCGTAAGAATCAGGCGCATCAATTGATGTGGAAAGGTCATTTTTGAAAAAGATAACTGAAGATCTGAACGGTCTAACACTGCTTTCCCCAGACCGACCGATCCGCCTATCACAAAAGCTATTTTACTCTTCCCGTATGTTGCCAGCTGATCTAATTCCTTAGCGAGTCTTTCTGAAGTCCAGGCTTGTCCCTCAATCGCAAGCGCAATTACAAACGTATCCTGGCTGATCTTGCTTAATATTCTTTCACCTTCTTTTTCTTTCACCTGAATGATCTCATTCTCACTCATATTATCAGGCGCTTTTTCATCTGCTACTTCTATAATCTGGACGTTTGCATAAGAACCAAGCCGTTTCGTATATTCCTGAATTCCCTGCTTTAAGTACTTTTCTTTCAATTTACCAACAGCAATAATTGAAATATTCATTTTATCCACCGCCCTTCACTTTATCCACAAAAGTTATCCACATATGCACAGTAAATATTCCATAAAAGCGGGTAATTAGAACTTTAACCAAGTAACTTAATTGTGGACAGTTTTATAAATTAATCCGGTTATGCACAAGTTATCCACATTAATTACCCACAGTTGTGCGGTGTTATAACTCCTGGCTTATGACTTGATAGACAGCCTGTTCATTACAAATAAAACATTTTTCCAAAACGGTTTTGTCTTCCGGCAGTCTTTCTAAATCAGGCGGCAATCCCTCGTCTGTCAAGGCTTCTTCAATTGCTTCCTCTGCATGTGTTGCGCAGCTGTAAACCATACATTCCACCTCAGTCCTATATAAAAATTATCTTTAGTCTGAACATACGAACGTCAGTTTCAGGATTGACAAAACAATTATCCACAACGGTGTGTGAATAACTATTCTGACAACTAAACAATAACACTTGTCCACTATCCACAGGTTTCACAACCTGCCATTATTTCTCTGAGTATGAGAAAATTCCAGATGACTGACAAGTCCTGCGGAAGCATAATTTTTTCTTACGCTTTAACAACGTTAGACTTTTTAAAGTATAACAAAAAAAGAGAGGATAGTTATCCCCTCTTCCGCACCGTCTAACTAAAATACTTGCTTATCTAAAGTCAGTTCTACCGATTGTTCTTCCCCGTCGCGGTAAAAAGTGACAGTGATCGTGTCGCCGACACTTACATCTTTATAAAGGAAACTTCTTAAATCATGAGCGTCTTTAATCTCTTGATCATCAAGGGCTACAATAACATCGCCTTCTCTTAACCCTGCTTCGTCTGCTGGTGTGCCGTTTTCCGCACTTTCGACGTACACCCCGCCTTTAACATCTTCAGGCAGGCCTAACGTATCGTGCCAGTGGAAGCTTGGAATTTCCTGAAGTGAACGAAGAGCGATGCCCATTTGAGGTCTCTGCACTTCCCCATATTGTTCCAGATCTTCTATAACCGGTAAAGCAATAGCTGAAGGAATCGCAAACCCTATTCCCTCAACTGCCTGCTGGGCAATTTTCATAGAGTTAATGCCAATCACTTCTCCCTGAATATTTAAGAGAGCGCCGCCGCTGTTCCCCGGGTTAATGGCTGCGTCAGTCTGCAGCACTTCTGAATTCCAGTCGGGCTGGCCGTTTCCTGTTAAATCTACTGGGAGACTGCGTTCTACAGCACTGATAATTCCTAAAGTAACCGTCCCTTCAAAAGATAAAGGGTTGCCAATTGCAATTGCAGGCTCTCCGGCTTGTAAGTTTTCGGAATCGCCAAACTCTGCAACCGTATCTACCTCGTCCGCTTCAATGGTTAATACAGCTAAGTCTGTCAAAACGTCTTCCCCCACAAGTTCCGCCGGAACACGTGCACCATCATCCAGCGTCACGTCGATCTCACTTGAACCCTGCCCTGCTCCTTCAATCACATGGTAGTTAGTGACTATAAAAGCCCTGTCTTCTTCTATCTTATAAATAACGCCTGACCCGGTTCCTTCACCGCTGCCCTCAGGGCCGAACAGGCCTGTAGACTGCCTCATATTGACTACCCCTACAACTGCATCGGATACCTGCTCAACCGCTTCAATAACTTCAGATGTGGTTTGCAGGTTCAGTGTCTCAGTGGCTATATTTTCGTCGTCATCTTCTGTGATTTCATCACTGCCCACAGGAGAGGTATTCTTTGGAATAACCTCATACGGAAGAAACCCGTTATCTGCCAGTAGAGGTACAGAAAACACTACGAGCAGTGCCCCTATAACCGCCCCCGCAAATCCGTAAATGCCTGTCCGCTTTGTGCTGCGCCGGGCATCGCTCCGGGTTCTGGCAGCAGGCGCATGATCATCATAATACCCCATATTAAACCCTCCCTATTGGCCTTATGCGAAAAAAGACAGATATCCTTTTTCTTACCATTATTTTAATAAACTATTAATGGGTTCGTCTATTAAGATATTTGAAATTTGATATTTTTCCACAACTATAGGATTTCCTGGCCACTCAAATATTAAACAGCTTCATATGACAAGCCCAAAAAAACTTACACCACTTTCAGTGGAGTTGGAATAACTGGATCTGTATCGTAAAGCTTAACCTGTCTGCCGACTTCAATATTATTTTCTTCTAATGTCTGCTGAACAGTCATCCGGGCCAGATCTTTCATATTATTATCCAGACTCAGGTGAGCAAGGTAAATATCAGCCCTGCTGTCCCTTACAATATCAGCCAGTGCAATGCCGGCATCCACGTTTGATACGTGACCTTCATCTCCTAAAATACGGCGTTTAACTGTCCACGGGTATTTGCCCATCCTCAGCATATCCATATCGTGGTTCGATTCAAAAATCAAAGCATCCGAGCCCTTTGTTATACCCATCATATGGTCGCTTACATACCCTGTATCAGTTAGAATAGTTAATTGTCTGCCTTCGTGGTGGAAGGAAAAAAACATAGGATCAGCTGCATCATGTGAAACCCCGAACGACTCTATGTCCAGGTCTCCAAATGCTTTCGCTTCTCCGGTTTTAAAGTGGAATTTCTGCTCCAGGGGGATAGCCCCAATCCCAGCGGCCATTGCTTCCCATGTTTTTTGATTGGCGTAGACAGGTAATTTATAACGGCGGGCGAGTATGCCTACTCCCTTTATATGGTCACTATGTTCGTGACTGACCAATATACCGTCCAGCCTGGAAGGGCAGAGTCCAATCTGCTTGAAGCACTGCTCTATTTTTTTACCGCTCAGCCCCGCGTCAATTAACAGACGCTGCTTATTTGTTTCCACATATATGGCATTTCCCGTGCTTCCACTGGCCAGCACACTAAATTTTAAACTCATAATTGCTTTCACTCCAATTAACTGATCGATTGGATTTCCCCATTCAAGGCATCCACAAAAAAGTCCTCGTTATCCACTCTTATCCTCCATACCGGAGCGAAAACCTGAAAGTTGTCATCAGGCTGGATAAGACTGTAGTAACCGAGCTCAGAATGCTCAATTACTGCATTAGCACTAAGATACCCTCCATCCAGTAAGCGCTCTACTGCTTTTAGGGGAGATAAAAGATCCTGTTCCCGTCCCTCCTGCTCTGAAATCTCCATATAGGTCTGGACATATGATTCTATCTCCAGGTCTTCCGTTAAATGTAAGACGAGATGGAAATTTTCCCTTTCATACTCATCTATTTTCCTGCCGTTATAAGTCTGATAAAGGCCGATAAAGTTTTCTGACTCGTTGTATTGGGCAATCTCATACTCTTCTCCTAAAATGACATGCTGCTGGAGAAACGCATCAACTGTAGCTGACAAATTAGCCCCTACAAGACGGAATGGACCGTCCAACTCGGAAAAAACGGTGGTCGGATTTAATAATGAAATGGTTTGCCGTTCCAGATTTTCTTCCAGGTAACTCTCGTCAAAAGTGGCAGAAGTACCGGTGACCGGCGCTCCCGTCACCGTCTCTTCAGCGTCTTCTATATCAATTTCAATACCTTCTTCTTCAAGTCGTGATTGCAAATCCGGATCCGTCAAAACGCTTATTTCTCCCTGTTTATTTCTTTCATAAAGCTGGTAGCCTAAAAAGATATTCAGGAGGAGGAAAGTGACTATAAAAATGGTTTTTGTTTTACTCCAATCCATTGTAAGTCACCTCCTGGCCCGAATTTGAAGAAAAGTCAAGCTGAATCCATCTTCCCTCTACTTTTAAAAACCAGGCAGGTTCAAAAATAGCGAAAGAGCGCTGCCGTGTCATGTAATGGGCGATCCTTATATCTTCAACAGCTCTCATACTAAACACTTCATCTTCTTCAATATGACGCTCGACTTCTTCAAATGAAGGAAGATTTACATCTGAAGTTGTTTCAAAAGGATGTTCATTTAATTGATACATTGGACGGGTATATTCCGTAATGGTATTGCCTGTCCGGCGAACATCCATCATATAGTGGTGTTCCCTGTTCATATTTGAACCGTATACCGGAAATCCGCCTACATGAAGCCTGAAGGAAGCCCGGTCATCCACTTCCATTTCTCTCCAGTCTTCTGCATAAAAATCATCCGTCCATCCGGAATGGGTGTTGATAAAGTCGAGGCTGTCCTGCAGAATTGTGTCCATCCCTGCAGGTATAGTCGCCCGGACATTTGGTCTTACATAATTTAAAATAGCTCCGTTTTCCTGCAGGTTAATCATTCGGTTTCCGTCTGTATACGTCTGACCCTGACTTCCTTGAGAATAGTTTTGAATAAATTCCGGATCAGGAAACAGGATTTGAAAGAAAGACTGAGTGCTTAAGTCAGTTGTTTCATAGGTGTACTTTCTTAATGTAGTAGATTCTGTCGGTGTATATTTAACCGGTTGGAAATCGCTGTCAGGCCGTTCCTGGAATACTCTTTTCTCAACCGGGGTCTGATGCTCTTCTGTTCCTTCATAAAGGGCTTGCAATTGACTGACTGAAAAGGAAGTTTCTGATTCATAAATGACTTCCTCTTCGATGTCTACAAATTGCACCATCACTTCAGTCCCGCTGGATGATGGGGGATTCTCGACCAGAACTATTCTGTCTGCCTGCTCCAAAGGTAAATGATCTTCTTCAAAATTAAAAAGATCTTTCAGCCATTCGCTTTCTAAAGGATCATCGAAAACGAGTTCCAAACCGTTATAAAAATGCTCAAGAGAAGGGGCATGGGACGGCCCTCTCCGGTACAGATAATCGATATCAATCTCTTTAAGCTCATTTATAATGGTCCTGTACTGGCCTTCCATCGGATGGAGATAGGCTATCTCTTCTCCTTCATGAATTAATATTTCCTTCGGCTGAATGATTTCATGAAAATCCCTTGTTTCACCTAAATCCTCAATTTCTACATAGTTTTCTCCTGATTCTTCCCGAACACCGTATTCAGGCTGGTAAGTCCACAGCAGCCATGTCAGTGTTACACTGGATAAAACCAGAATGGTCAGTACGGCAGATTTAATATTTTCAAGCATCATCCATCACCCCATCTTCCTCATAAGGCAGACTGAATGAAAAGGTTGTCCCCTTGCCCCATTCGCTGCTTACCCAAATGTCGCCGCCATGAGCAATTGCAATTTCCTTTGCAATCGCGAGCCCAAGGCCTGTACCGCCAAGGTTTCGGGAACGAGCTTTATCCACCCTGTAGAACCGGTCAAATACATGTGATAAGTTTTCTTTCGGAATTCCGACACCTTCATCTTTCACACTTATAATAATACGGTTCTTTTCAATTTTTAACGTACATGTGACTGTTCCGCCTTCAGGGGAATATTTAACCGAATTGGATAGAATATTATCCAGAAGCTGTGTAAGTTTGTCCCGGTCTCCCAGAACGGGTATACTTTTATCCGGAATTTTACGTTTAAACTGGATATCCTGTTTTTTTGTTGCCATTTCAAAACGGTCAATAACCTGATTGACAAAGGTCGTAGCATTCATACTGGCCAGATTCATCTGGTAGTCTTTACTGTCCATTTTTGACAATTGTAATAAGTCATTAACAAGACGGATCATCCGTTCTGTCTCATTGGATGTCACATTAAGGAAATGGGGAGCCACTTCCGGATCTTCCAGAGCCCCATCTGCCAAAGCTTCTAAATAACTTTTCATAGAAGTAAGCGGTGTACGGAGTTCATGTGAGACATTAGCTACAAATTCCCGGCGTTCTTCTTCAATTTTTTCCTGTTCAGTAACATCATGAAGAACGGCAATTAATCCATTTTTTTCCCCGTTTTCTTTCTCAATAACAGAAAAATGAGCCTCAAGAATGATTTCTTCCTCATCGTTGTCAAAATCAAGCAGAATCGGATCTGTCATTCTGTAAAGGTCTTTTAATTTCATAAAATGATCCAAATTAAGCATTTTAGTTATTTCGGTGCTCATAGCCTTTTCCTGATCCTGGTCGAGCATTTCTTCTGCCCTGCGGTTCATTAATATAATTTTTCCGTTTTTATCAGTCGCTATAACCCCGTCTGTCATATGTGTCAACACTGAAGAGAGCTTTCTTCTTTCTCCTTCAGTCGTCGCATGAGCTTCTTTCAGTTTTCCAGTTAAATCATTGAAAGTAGCTGCGAGTTGTCCGATCTCATCATCGCCATAAACTTTTACGTTTCTGGAGAAATCCCCTTCACCCATTGCCGTAGCCTGTTTTCTTACTGCAGTAATCGGCCGGGTAATTGTCCTTGCAAGAAAAATTCCTAAAGCTGCTGTTAAAGCTAAAGCAATAAGAGTGCCTGTTAAAAGGATTTGATTAATCTGCTGCATCTGATTATAAATCTCTTCCATTGATGCTTCGATATAAATAGCACCTATGACAGCCTGGTCTTCTGTTTTCACAGGCACAGCCATAACCCGGACACGGTTGCCCGTTTCCTCATCTCTGAGAATCTCCCTTTCATCTTCATACCCTACGAGAGCGCGTTTCACCCGGTAGTTTGTCGTCCGCTGCCCTTCGTAAATCCGATGATCCGGGGAGGTAGCTGTAATGACTATACTGTTCTGGTCAATAACCTGGACATCAGCGTTATCTATCCTTAATAACTCCCTTAAAAGAGAATCAATTCGTGACTTAAGCGAAGCCTCTTCATCTTCTTCATCTCTTAGCATTTCCTGCTCTACATTATAAGAAATCAGCTCTGCCCGTTCTTCCAATTGTTCGTTAAAATTACTGACAAGCTGTTCTTCGAGCTGCTGGATAAAATAAACTCCGATAACCTGCATCGCAATCAGAATCAATAGCACGTAGATGATAACAATCTTAAGGTGTATTGATTTATAAAAGCGAATTCTGCTCATATTTTAACTCTCCTGATCTGATTGACGAAGGTAATACCCTACCCCCCGGCGAGTAACAATCCATGCCGGATTACTTGGATTATCCTCCACTTTTTCTCTTAATCGGCGTACCGTCACATCGACCGTACGAACATCCCCAAAATAATCATAGCCCCATACCGCCTGAAGCAAATGTTCGCGCGTCATGACTTGTCCAGTATGACGGGCTAAATAATAAATAAGTTCAAACTCTCTGTGTGTAAGCTCAATAGGGTCCCCACGCTTTGTAACAAGGTAGGCGTCAGGCTGAATAAGTAATGGACCGATTTCAATGTTTTTACTCCCTGTTTGAGATTCTTCTGATTTCTGGTTCCGGCGGCGCAAGTTTGCTTTTACCCGTGCCACCAGTTCACGTGTACTGAACGGTTTAGTGACATAGTCGTCCGCTCCAAGTTCAAGTCCAAGAACTTTATCAATCTCCGAATCTTTTGCTGTGAGCATAATTATCGGCATATCATATGTCTTTCTGACTTCCCTGCATACTTCCATTCCGTCACGGTACGGGAGCATAATATCTAAGAGGATCAGGTCCGGTACATGTTCTTTAGTCATTTCTACTGCCTCATTTCCGTCATAAGCGCAGATAACGTCGAACCCTTCCTTTTGTAATCCAAACTGTAAAATATCAGCAATCGGCTTTTCGTCATCGACTACTAGAATTTTTTGCTTATCCATTTTCTCACCAGCTCCTCTTCGGTAATTCACCCTCTCTATTCTACCACATAAAGAAAAATACTCTCCAGCTAAAGGAAGAGAAGTTTATCCAATTCGTGAGAGAGGCGTGCTGCTAATAAAGCTCTTACTGACCCCCTTCCCATAAACAAAGCACTTCACTCTGATACGGCACATTTCGCCTTATTTTGATATTATTGCCGGGGAAATACTTTTATTCGACTATTTTCAAAGTTCCTTTTAGGTTCAATGGAAAAAATTAAAGGTGACGGGACAGTTCTACGGGGGCACGGGGTAATTGCTCAAACAGGACGAGTAACTTGTTTCGACAACCAGGACACCTGATTTCAAGCGGGCCCCGCACGCGATGTGCATATAAAGTAATGGTGCTTCGCTGGAAGAGAAAACAGTCTCGCAAATTTAAATCTCCATCCTGCGAAGCCAAAAGCATACAAAAAAACCTATCCGTAAAGGATAGGATAGTTATTATAATTAAATGGTGCTGGCCAGAGGACTTGAACCCCCAACCTACTGATTACAAGTCAGTTGCTCTACCAATTGAGCTAGGCCAGCACTCAAAAATGGTGGCTCGGGACGGAATCGAACCGCCGACACACGGATTTTCAGTCCGTTGCTCTACCGACTGAGCTACCGAGCCTTATTTATTAAAATGGCGGTCCCGACGGGAATCGAACCCGCGATCTCCTGCGTGACAGGCAGGCATGTTAACCGCTACACCACGGGACCAGAATCTTTCAAAATATGTATGCAATGCCTGTAAATGCCTGTACAAAATAAAAAAAATAATTGGTTGCGGGGGGCGGATTTGAACCACCGACCTTTGGGTTATGAGCCCAACGAGCTACCAGACTGCTCCACCCCGCGACGATAAAATATTAAATTATTTGTTACTGAAAATAAGTGACTGTCTCTGCTTCAAAGTTTAATGCGTCGAGACAACTAGCCAATTAATTTCCCTTTACTCCTTATTATTAGGAGCAACAGAATAAATTATACTAGGTTTTTCATAATAAGTCAAGGAAAAAATAATGGTGACCCGTACGGGATTCGAACCCGTGTTACCGCCGTGAAAGGGCGGTGTCTTAACCACTTGACCAACGGGCCATGATTAGATAATCTTTTAAAAATCATGGTGAGCCATGAAGGACTCGAACCTTCGACCCTCTGATTAAAAGTCAGATGCTCTACCAACTGAGCTAATGGCTCGCAGTTCCTCAGAAAGTGTTGTTTCTGTTATCTTTCAGCGACAAAATATATAATAACATTAAACTGAAAAAGGCACAATACTTTTTTCAAAAAAATTTCTTTCACTCTCTGAAACCTTTTTTACTTTACCTGAATTTCATATATAAATCAAGAGCTTCATCAGTTTTTTTTCATAAAAGAATGCTTCTGAGTCTTCTAAGGCATATCCTGTTAAAGCAGTGAAGCAGAGAAGAGGCTGTCTCTTCTCTGCTTAAAAATTAGCCAAATACACCGCGTACAAGGTTTGTCTGTTTACGGTCAGGTCCCACAGAGAAAACTGTTAAAGGAATACCTGTCAGCTGGGAGACCCGTTCAATGTAGAAAAGAGCATTTCGAGGCAGATCATGAAGGGACCGGACTCCGGTAATATCTTCTGTCCAGCCTGGAAGCTCTTCATAAACAGGCTCACATTCTGCCAGCACTTTCAGACTCGCTGGGAATTCCTCCATAATTTCTCCCCTGTATTTATATGCCACACAGATTTTCAGTGTCTCAATTCCTGTAAGAACATCAATTGAATTTAAAGACAGATCGGTTATACCGCTCACACGTCGGGCGTGACGGACAACGACACTGTCAAACCAGCCTACACGGCGAGGACGGCCGGTGGTCGTGCCATATTCGTTGCCGACTTCACGAATCTGGTCGCCAATTTCATTATTCAGTTCAGTAGGGAACGGCCCATCGCCGACACGGGTCGTATACGCTTTTGACACCCCTACAACGTGGTTAATCTTTGAAGGCCCTACGCCGGAGCCGATTGTAACGCCTCCCGCAATCGGATTTGAAGAAGTAACATACGGGTAAGTTCCCTGATCAAGATCCAGCATGACTCCCTGTGCTCCTTCAAACAGTACTCGCTTTCCTGAGTCCAGTCCGTCATTCAGAATAACAGATGTGTCAGCTACGTACTTAGCAAACTGCTGGCCATATTCAAAATATTCATCGAGAATATCTTCAATCTTAAATCCTTCTGTCTCATAGACTTTTTCAAGCAGACGATTCTTTTCACGAAGATTAATTTCAAGTTTTTCTTTAAATGTTTCTTTGTCAAGGAGGTCAGCAATACGGATACCTATCCTTGCCGCTTTATCCATATAGGCAGGGCCGATACCTTTACGCGTCGTACCAATTTTATTTGCACCCTTGCTCTCTTCTTCAACTGCGTCCAGTTTCAAATGATAAGGTAAAATGACATGTGCCCGGTTACTGATACGCAGATTATCTGTGCTCACATCACGCTCATGCAGGTATTCCAGCTCTGTTACCAGCGCTTTCGGGTCAATCACCATTCCATTTCCAATCACGCATGTCTTGTCGTTATAAAAAATTCCTGATGGGATTAAATGCAATTTATACTTTGTATCATTAAAGACAATCGTATGGCCTGCATTATTACCCCCTTGATAGCGGGCAATTAATTCAGCCTGCTCAGATAAATAATCAGTAATTTTTCCTTTTCCTTCGTCTCCCCACTGTGTTCCTACTACCACAACCGATGGCATCAGACGCGCACCTCCTGGATTATTTAAACAATAAATAATTTTTTCCCTCTCTTATAAACCATCGTTAGTTTATCAGTTTAACAGTAGTCAGTCAACCATAACACGAACATTATAACAAAATACCTTCTTTTCATTCGTTTATAAGTAATTTAAAAAAAGACGTTTCCGTTATTAAAACGGAACGCCTTTTTTAGTAGGAATGTATAGTGTCAGGCTGCCTTTACGGAAGCTGGTTTAGTAAATTTATCTTTAAAAATAACGGTACGGATGTAAGGAATGACCCAGCGGTCGCCGCCGAATTTACCGGCATTGTAGCCTGCTGCAAGGATAAAAATGGTAAGAAGCACTAACCATGGGTTTGAAGAGATGGTGCCTGCGAACATAAACGCGAAGTTCATGACGATTCCGAAGAACGCTGCTGCCGTTGTCAAAACACCTAAAATTAAGCCAAGCCCTACGAGTACTTCACCCCAGGCGACCATAAAACTGAAAACTCCGGCATTCGGCAAAGCAAAACTTTCAATAAATGCGTGATACGTCGGATACTGCTCAATTACCGCTTCATTGTTGACCACACCTGTTAAATATCCGCTTGCATCAAACGGCTCTCCTGTTACTTTTCCCCAGCCTGCTGTCAGCCACTGCCAGCCAAGATAAACACGTAATACTGTCAAGACGCCCGCTGCAATTTTGTTGTTTCTCAAAAAATCCATAAACATGATTCATTCCTCCTCAGGAATCTTTTTTTGTAGGGAGCCAATGATCACTTCCAAATAATAAGTATAAGTCCGGAAGTTTAATGGAGCGAAACACTTTCGTTCACTCATTCACATGATGGTTTAGTTAGTGACCACTAACTCTTTCTTATGGTTATATTATATAATGGTTCCTACTCCCGTGAACGTGTTAACTGTGAACAATTCGTAGCGGTCCCGTGTCCAAAATGTGACACTAACCTGGGAATTTATGGGGGGTCTGACCCAGTAGCCTTGCATGAATGGAATATAATGTAATTTTGAGTTTACAAACACAAAAAAAGCTCCTATTGTAGAGGAGAGACCAATACTTGTTCCCAATCCTCTACAAA
>NZ_JAIWPE010000049.1 GCF_021028955.1 Salipaludibacillus sp. CUR1 | reverse complement strand
ATTAAATGTATAAATGAAATAATAGAATTAATAAATAAATCTAAATTCCTCCTGCCTTTTACACATAAAAGGTACATACAAAAAAGATTTTATCATCAGCATGGATATGAGGTGGATTTAGAAAAACCTACAACCTTTTCAGAAAAAATACAATGGCTGAAACTGTATGGGCCGTTACATCAATACACCAATTATGTTGATAAATATGAAGTTAGAAGCTATGTGAAACAAATTATTGGGGAGAGATATTTAATTCCTAATATAGGGGTGTATGACAATGTTAATAAGGTCGATATTAATTCCCTTCCAGAAAAATTCATAATTAAAGCTACACATGGATGTGGCTGGAACCTTGTAGTTAAGGATAAATCTAAATTAGATTGGAATGTGACTAAAAAGAAGATTAATAAATGGATTAAATCAAACTATTTTTATCTGTCCGGAGAAAGAAACTATTATAAAATAAATGGAAGGATTATTATAGAAGAATTTATAGAGGATAAAGAAGGAGATTTAAAAGATTATAAGTTTTATTGTTTTCATGGGGAACCGAAATTTATAATGGTTAATATAGATACAAATAAAAGCAGAAAAGCCTTCTTCGATACAGAATGGAACAGACTAAGTATGAATATGCATCAATCTCATTCTTCTAACAGTGTGCTAAAACCATACCATTTGGATGAAATGTTAGATGTTTGCCGGAAACTCTCTGGAAAATTTCCTTTAGTCCGTGTTGATTTATATTACACCGAAGGAAGGATCTATTTTGGTGAATTAACCTTTACACCAGGAAATGGATTTAATAAATTCAGCCACAAAAAATATGACCTATTATTTGGGGAGCAATTACACTTATCTAAAGTCGTAAATGAGTGAAATCAATTAATTTGAAAGGCGCCTTAGGATGAGGTGCTCTTTTTTAGTATTTTCATAAGTTGTTTCGAAAGGAGAGAAAAAGGTATGAGTATTCTAGTCACCGGAGGAGCTGGTTATATTGGGAGTCACACGTGTGTGGAGCTCCTTAATGAAGATTATGAGATTGTCGTCGTTGATAATTTTTCTAACAGTAAACCTGAATCCCTTAATCGTGTTCGTGAAATAACAGGGAAGGACTTTCCGGTTTACAAAGCAGATATATTAGACAGGGAAGCGTTAACGGCGGTATTTAAAGAAAACGATGTAGAAGCAATCATACACTTTGCCGGTTTGAAGGCGGTAGGAGAATCTGTTTCCAATCCTCTTCGCTATTATGAAAATAATATCACCGGCACATTAAATCTTTGCGGAGTAATGGAGAAGTTCACAGTAAATAAGATGGTTTTCAGTTCGTCAGCGACTGTGTACGGATTACAGGATGGTGCCCCTTTTCATGAAGATCTGCCCCTGCAGGCAACGAATCCTTATGGACGGACTAAATTGATGATTGAAGACATACTGAGGGATATCTATACCGCAAATCAAAACTGGGGGATCGCCCTATTAAGGTACTTTAACCCTATTGGCGCTCATCATAGCGGGCTGATTGGAGAAGATCCAAATGGTGTGCCTAATAATCTTCTTCCATATATTTCTCAGGTAGCTGTTGGCAAGCTTAAGAAGTTAACGGTTTTCGGAAATGATTATCCCACTCATGACGGAACAGGGATAAGAGATTATATTCATGTGGTTGACCTGGCAAAGGGGCATTTAAAAGCGCTGGAGAAAGTGTTAAATGATAAAGGTGTTGAAGCTTATAATCTGGGGACTGGAAATGGGTACAGCGTTCTTGAGATGATTCAAACATTTGAAAATGTCTCATGCCAGAAAATTCCTTATGATATTCAAAACAGGAGGCCGGGTGATATAGCCATCAGCTTTGCAGATCCTTCAAAAGCCCAAAGAGGCTTAAACTGGCAAGCTGAAAAGGATTGTCATGATATGTGCCTTGATTCATGGCAATGGCAAAAAAATAATCCGGATGGATATGCAGCAACTGAAAAACAGACAGAAGTCAAAGCGTGAGCAGCTCAAAAGTGAGGTGCTTTTTTTGTGGATGTAGAATTTTGTTTGCAATTTAAAAAGGGGGCTATATAATGAAAGGCATTATACTAGCAGGAGGAAGCGGAACGCGCCTTTATCCGTTAACAAAGTCCATATCTAAGCAGCTGCTGCCGGTATACGACAAACCGATGATTTATTATCCCCTTTCTGTCTTAATGTTAGCTGGAATTAAAGATATTCTAATTATTTCAACGCCTGAAGATACACCCCGGTTCGCCCAGTTGTTAGGTGATGGAAGCGAGTTAGGAATTAACTTGTCATATGACATCCAAGCTGAGCCGAATGGCCTTGCAGAAGCGTTTATTATCGGAGATGAGTTTATAGGTTCTGATGATGTGGCTTTAATTTTAGGAGATAATATCTTTCACGGGCATGAGTTTACGAAGCATCTGGAGAATGTGAGAAAAAAATTAAATGGAGCAACTGTATTTGGTTATAATGTCAACGATCCTGAGCGTTTCGGAGTCGTCGAATTTGACCGGGACGGCAATGTGCTGTCAATTGAAGAGAAGCCGCCAGTTCCAAAATCAAATTATGCAGTGACCGGCCTGTATTTTTACGATAATCAGGTGGTTGATATTGCCAAATCAATTAAGCCGTCAGCCAGAGGAGAACTGGAGATAACAGATGTGAACAAAGCCTATCTGGAACAGGGCCAGCTTCATGTAGAGTTATTAGGACGTGGGTTTGCCTGGATGGATACTGGCACTCACGAAGCACTTCTTGAGGCCTCGCAATTCATTGAGCTAATCGAAAAGCGGCAACGGCTTAAAGTTGCCTGTTTAGAAGAAATTTCATATATGAGGGGCTATATCACCAGGGAACAACTGATTAGCCTGGCTGCGCCTCTAAAGAAAAGTGAATATGGTAAGTACCTATATCGCATATCTGAAATGGAAGCAAACAGAAGAATTGAAGGGATGCTGTTAACATAAAGATGCCATTTTCTTTCATTTAAGGAGACATAGGAGGGAGAAAAGTTGAACTTATTAGTCACTGGCGGAGCAGGATTTATCGGCAACCATTTTATCAGGCATATGATTAACAAATACCCGGACTATAAAATTGTCAATATTGATAAACTGACTTATGCAGGCAACCTGGAAAACTTATCAGATGTGGCGCATCTCAGTCAGTATCACTTCGTCCATGGAGATATTACAAATAAACAGCTGATAGATAAGACCGTTAATGAATATGACATAAACGTGATTGTTAACTTTGCTGCCGAATCGCATGTGGACCGAAGCATTGAAACACCTGATATTTTTGTAAAAACGAATGTTTTAGGGACACAGACACTGCTTGATGCATCGTTAAATAAGGGAATAAAAAAGTTTATTCAAATATCAACAGATGAGGTTTACGGGAGCCTTGGTGAAAAAGGTTATTTTATTGAAGAAACGCCTCTTGCACCTAACAGCCCCTATTCAGCAAGTAAAGCAGCAGCTGACTTGATGGTGAAATCTTATTATGAAACGTACAACATGGATATAAATATTACCCGGTGTTCAAATAATTACGGGCCTTATCATCATCCGGAAAAACTGATTCCTCTTATGATCACACATGCTATGGAAAATAAAAAAATGCCGGTATACGGAGATGGTTTAAATGTCAGAGACTGGCTTCATGTCACAGACCATTGCCGAGCGATCGATTTAGTCCTTCATAAGGGTGGACCTGGGGAAGTATTTAATATTGGGGGGCACAACGAAAGAACAAATTTAGAAATTGTTAGAGGGATCGTCGAGCATCTTAATAAACCCGAGGAATTAATCAGCTTTGTAGAAGACCGTAAAGGCCATGACCGCCGTTATGCGATTGACCCGTCAAAAATACGAACCGATTTGGGCTGGGAAGCAGTTTATACGTTTGATACAGGGTTGAAAGAGACTATTGACTGGTATGTGCAGCATCAGGACTGGTGGAGGAAGTTAAAAAGCGGTTAATCAGATAACCAGAGGATTGAAGGTGTTCGAATGAAAATAGAAACGACATTTTTTAAAGAGGTAAAAGTCATAACCCCTAAGGTCTTTACGGACCACAGGGGTTTTTTTATGGAATCATACAATGCAGAGAGATTTAAAGAGGCAGGGATAGCATTTAACTTTATTCAGGATAACCATTCCCTTTCTGTAAATAAAGGGACAATCAGAGGGTTGCATTTTCAATTACCTCCAAAATCACAAGCTAAATTAGTCAGGGTGGTCAAAGGCGCGATATATGATGTAGCAGTTGATATAAGGAAATCCTCCCCCCATTTCGGAAAATGGGTCGGGGTTGAGTTAAGTGCCGAAAATAAAAAACAGTTAATTATACCAAGAGGATTTGCTCACGGTTTTTGTACGCTGGAGGAAAATACTGAGGTTATTTATAAAGTGGATGAGTATTATGCCCCTGAATATGACAGAGGCATCAGATGGGATGATCCGGCTTTAAATATTAATTGGCCAGCGAATGAGCCAGTGCTGTCTGAAAAAGATCTAGACCACCCTAATTTAGAGCATGCTGACGTTTTTAAGTAAAGAAGAGCCTGGGGGATACGTGCAGAGAGGAGGAACCGATGAGCGCAATTGCTGGTATACAGCACTTCTATAATGGGCAGGTGCCAGAAGAGCACTCGGGTGCCATGATGAAAACATTGGCACAATTTCCTGCAGATGATATGAAGGCATGGGGCAAAGAGAGTACGTTCCTGGGATGCCTCTCTCAATGGATTACACCGGAATCAGTTGGAGAAGTGCTCCCATTTTACTGCGAAGACAGGAAAACAGCGATCACAGCTGATGCAATCATTGATAACCGCGAGGAATTATTTGATGCGTTTCAAGTGGATCAAAAAGTAAGAGAAAGCATTCCGGACAGCCGGTTAATATTACTGGCCTACGAAAAATGGGGAGAAGACTCACCGAAACATTTAATAGGTGATTTTGCTTTTATGATTTGGGACGACAGGAGGAAGACGCTGTTCGGTGCGAGGGATTTCACTGGTACACGAACACTCTATTATTATTTCGGCCGCCAGCGGTTCGCCTTCTGCACGACAATTGAGCCTTTGCTGGCTTTGCCGTATATAAGTAAGAGTCTGAATGAAGAGTGGCTGGCTGAATACCTTGCAATTACCGGAATGATAGATACTGCAGGAGCGGAAACCACCCCATACAACACGATCTTTCAAGTGCCTCCTTCCCATAGTATTACTGTAAAAAACACTAGAGTGAAATTGACCAGGTACTGTTCCTTGCGTCCGGAAAAAACCTTGCATTTTAAATCAGATGAGGAGTACGTGGAAGCCTTTCAGGAAGTCTTTCAGAAAGCAGTCAATTCCAGATTGCGGACCTTTCGGCCAGTTGCTTCACAGTTAAGCGGTGGGCTGGATTCAGGAGCGGTTACAAGTTTCGCAGCAAAACAGATGCAGGCAGGAAATAAGCAGTTACACACCTTCAGCTATGTTCCTGTAGATGACTTTGATGATTTCACACCCAGACATTTAATTCCCGATGAAAGGCCGTTTATTAAAGAAACGGTCGATCATATCGGCGGTATAAAGGATCACTATTTCGATTTCAAAGGGAAAGATTCTTATTCGGAAATCGATGAGATGCTTCAAACTGTAGAGATGCCTTATAAATTTCATGAAAACTCATTTTGGCTTAAAGGAATGTTTGAAAAAGCTGCTGACCATAGGCTTGGGGTGCTGCTGAATGGGGACAGAGGCAACTTTTCTATCTCATGGGGCTCAGCTCTCGATTATTACGCGGTTTTATTAAACAGATTCAAATGGATAAAGCTTTTCCAAGAATTAAATTATTATAGTCTCACTGTAGGCGGGCCCCGGTTGCGACGGATTCCGCTTATATTAAGACGGGGACACCCGATGATTGATTTATTCTTCTCTAAAAATAATACCTGGTTTCTTCCGCCATTAATAAATGAAGAATTTGCACAACGTACAGGGATTTATGACAAACTGGCTCAACATAGCATTAATAAGACTGGCTGGTTTAAGAAATCAAATATGTATGAAGATCGAAGAAAACTGTTTGAACATATTTTTCCCTGGAATGCAGGCAATACCTTCACCTGTAAGATGTCCCTGAGCAGCCAAACGTGGAAGCGGGACCCGTCAAATGATTTACGTGTGGTCCGTTTTTGTTTATCTGTTCCGGAAGAACAGTTCGTAAAAGATGGCGTGGACAGATCACTTATCAGAAGAGCAACCGAGCACTATCTGCCTGACAAAGTAAGGTTAAACCATCGTTTTAGAGGTGTTCAGGGCGCCGATTGGGTTCACAGGCTTAAACCCTGGTGGCAGGAATTAACAAGTGAACTCGTTCAGATGTGCAACGATGACAGAATATTAAAGTATGTCGACGGAAATCTCCTTAAAGCAGCTTTAATTAAAATACGTGAAGGGCCTAAGGACCACTGTGCGACTGATCCGGATTACAAAAATATAATGCGCGCTCTCATTGTCTACCGGTTTCTCCAAAAGTTTTGATAAGCAGCAACCTGAAAGAATGCTGAAAGGAGGTGATTATATGAAGAAGGAATGGAAAGAACCTGAACTGGAAGAGCTTGATTTAAATATGACGATGTTAGGAAACGAAGGGGAGCATCTGGATAATGACTTCCCAGCAGGCACGAACTTTAATGATATAACGCTCAGTTAGGTGTAAATGATACTTAATTAGGTCGGTTAGATCCCTGTATCTTTTTTTAAAACGGCAGGCTGGGACCGCGGAGCCGTTTTAAAAAGGTACAGGCTTTTTTTGTAAAATAAGAATTGACATTAGCATAAATGAATGATATTTTTTACATAAGACGACATTCTCCATAACGAACAAACATATGAGGGAAATATATAATAATTTGGTATCAGCTTTTTTTATACACTTTTTGTTCTTTATTAAGCACAAAAAGATATATCAAAACTAACTTCGCTGCTGAGTAAAAGGAGGTATCCATGAGCGCAATAGCCGGTCTGTTCCATTTTAACAAAAGCCCTGTTTCCAATGAGCAAACCACCGACTTGATGAAGGGGTTTGAGCGTTTTCCGGGTGACGATGTCCGATGCTGGCAAAAATCTAATGCGTTTCTTGGATGCCATGCTCAATGGATAACCCCTGAATCAGTTGGTGAACCGTTGCCTTATTACGATTATGAGAGGCAGTTAGTGATTACGGCAGATGCCATCATTGATAATAGAGAAGAATTGTTTGAGAAATTACAAATTGAAAAGGCGTATAGACAAAACATCCCTGACAGCAGGCTGATTTTATTAGCTTATTCAAAATGGGGAGAAGAGGCACCGAAAGAGTTAATCGGTGATTTTGCATTTATGATCTGGGATGAGAGAAAGCAGAAGCTTTTTGGAGCTAGAGATTTTTCCGGAGCTCGTACATTGTATTACTGCTTTAAAGAAGGGCGTTTGGCTTTCTCCACACTTATAGCACCGTTGTTTACACTCCCTGGGATTAACAAAAAGGTTAATGAGGAGTGGATGGCTGAGTTTCTCGCTATTCCAGGGATGGTCGAGGCAGTAGATATGAACCATACCGTTTATGAAACGATCATGCAGGTGCCTCCATCTCACAGTATTTCTGTAAGTGAGAGGGGAGTAAGGATTTCCAGATATAATGTTTTAAATTTAAACGAAAAAATAAAATTAAAATCAGATGCAGAATATGAAGAAGCATTCAGGGATGTAGTCGGAAGGGCAGTAAAGGACAGAGTTCGTACCTACGGCAAAGTTGGCTCTCATCTGAGCGGTGGCCTTGACTCAGGTTCAGTGGCCAGTTTTGCCGCAGCAGAATTAAAGAAAAAGAATAAACAGCTCCATACGTTCAGTTTTGTCCCTGATAATGAATTTGTTGACTGGACAGATAATTATTATGTGCCCGACGAACGTCCATTTATAAAAGAAACAGTTAATTTCACAGGGAACATTAAAGACTACTATTTTAGTTTTGATGGAAGGGATCCTTACTCTGAAATGGATGACTTCCTCGACATTATGGAAATGCCTTATAAGTTTTTTGACAATGCTTACTGGCTTAAAGGGTTGAATGAAGAAGCAGCCCATAAAGGTGTAAAAGTGCTGTTGAATGGGGCGAGAGGCAACCACTCTGTTTCCTGGGGATCGTTGAGCCTGACTTATGATTATTATGTATCTTTGTTAAAAACTTTAAGGTGGATGCGTTTATATAAAGAATTAAATGCGTACTGTCAGACATTTCAAACAGGCAAAAAAGTTGTGCTTCCTTTTATTGCAAAACGTGCTATTCCAACTAAAACCAGTAAAGAGACTGCTGGCCTCTTTCCTTCAATAATCAACCAGGAATTAGCGCTAAAAACAAATGTTTTTGAAAAAATCAGCGGACATGGAATGAATCCGGCCACAGGTGTTGTTAATAGTTTAAATAATTACCGGGGAAGTTATTATCTTTCGCCTTTTACGTGGAACAAAAGTGGAACAGCAGAAACAAAATTATCGTTGCGTTATTCTCTTTGGAACCGGGATCCGACAAATGATTTGCGTGTCATACGTTACTGCTTAGCTATTCCTGAGGAACAGTTTACAAATAATGGATTAGAGAGGTCCCTTATACGGCGGGCTATGAAAAATAAGCTGCCTGATAAGGTAAGAATAAATCAATTCAAACGGGGATTACAAGGGGCAGACACGGTTCACCGCATGAAAAGAAAATGGGTGTCCTTTGGAAAGGAATTAACTGATCTGGTTAAGGACCCTGTTCTTTCTAACTATGTAGATATGGACGTTGTAAGAGATGCTGTGTTTACTATTAAAAATGCAGATCCAAAACTTGCTTTTAAAACGGAATTCCATCTATTAACCCGTACTTTAATAGTTTACCGGTTTATAAAAAATCTAGAAAGGGGGTGACAATATGAAAAAGAGTTGGAAACAACCACAATTATCAGTGCTTGACGTCAGCAACACGATGAATGGACCAGGGAATGCCAATGCTGACTGCTTTGATGTATCAGAAGGAAAACATGAAACGCATGAGGGCCGTTCTAACGCAAGCTGCTTGGGCAGTTAGAAAAAGGTGTCTGCATAATAATTGTAAATAAGCCCTTAATACCTCATCATTAAGGGCTTTAATAACGGAGGCACGCTATGGAAAAAATAGCTAATACTGTCTATAAAACATTTGGGCTAAGCGTATCCAGTGAACTACCGCTTCCAGAACTTCCTGTGATGAATAAACACATAAAGGTACCTGATTTAACGGTGAAATACGGAGATTTAACACGGGGATGGGAAGCTGAATCAATGAAAGGTAATCATTTTGTGATACATCCAGATTATATTCTGTTCATAGTGCCCGAAACAGCAATTTTTATGGTTCGAAATGGCAAGGAGATCACCATTTCACCATTTAGAGAGGCAAGGAATGATTATCTCCGCCTTTTCCTGCTTGGTACATGTATGGGAGCGATCCTGTTGCAAAGGCGCATTCTTCCGTTACACGGCAGCGCAATTGCCATTAACGGCAAAGCGTATGCGATCGTAGGAGATTCAGGAGCAGGGAAATCGACACTTGCTTCAGCGTTTCTAAACCGGGGATATAAACTCCTAAGTGACGATGTTATCCCTGTTTCTTTAAACGAAGAAGGCTATCCGGTAGTGACGCCGGCTTACCCACAACAAAAACTATGGCAGGAAAGCTTAACCGCATTTGGTATGGATTCCAACCAATTGCGTCCGATCATTGACAGGGAAACGAAGTTCGCTGTTCCAGTACCGGACCGATTTGCCTCGGAACCGCTGCCTCTTGCCGGTGTTTATGAACTGGTGAAAACGGAAGCGAAAGAGGTTGCATTAGAGCCGGTTGACCATTTAGAACGGTTCCATAAACTGTTCTATCATACGTACCGGAATTTTATTGTCCGGCCTTCCGGGTTACTCGAATGGCACTTTCAAATGTGCGCAAGTATAGTTAAAAAAATAGACTTTTACCAGATCCGCCGCCCAGTTTCATCGTTTACTGCCCAGGAGTTATCATCGCGCATTTTATCTGCAATTAATGAGGAGGTGGCCATATGATTAAAAACCAGCCAGTATCTCTTAAACACATCGTCAGCCAAAACGAAGGAAATATTGTCAGCGATATGGATGGAGAAAAGGTCATGCTTAGTATTAAAAACGGTAAGTATTATAACCTTGGGGAAATCGGCGGAGCGATTTGGGAGCTTGTTGAAGAGCCTGTCGTGATTGAAGAGGTAATCTATACTTTATTATCCGAGTATGATGTGACTCACGAAGAGTGTAAAGAACACGTGTTTTCCTTTTTAACACGGTTGTCGGAAGAAGGGTTAGTAAAGCTGGAAGATCCTGAAGCTGCTGTTTAGTTTCTTACAGGAAGGACTTTGAAGATGAGAAAAATAAAGGCGTTTTTGTTCCTAAACCTCGAATCGAAGCTGCTTATGATCGAAGCACTTTTGTATTTAGGCTGGGCCCGGATATTAAAACAGAAACCGTTCTCCAAAGTGGCGCCATCTTTAGGACAGTATATGGAGGAGACGGCGCAGGTGCTTGCTGATTCAGAGTCAAAGAAAGACTTGGCGCGTGTGTCACAAGCCATTCATATGATGAGCAAATATACTTTTTGGGAGAGCAAATGTCTTGTCAAAGCCATTGCTGCCATGAAAATGCTGGAAAGGCGACGGATTGGAAGCACGATGTATTTAGGGACAGCAAAGGACGAAAAGGGAGATCTTATTGCGCACGCCTGGCTGCGGAGCGGCCCCTACTTTATTTGCGGCTCGGAAGGAATGGAGAAGTTCACTGTCGTAAGTATGTTTGCCAACAAAAAAAGCCGCAAACCGATTCAAGGAGAAAACTATGGATAATCAGGCACTCGGTTTAAGACAACTGCCACAGGAATTAAAACTTATACTTGCCTTACTTCAAGAGAGAAACCATGACGTTTACCAAAATCCCCGGCTCCTCACAACGATAAACTGGGATCTGTTTATAGAATTATGTGTGCATCACCGGCTTTATCCTTTATTATATCCTGAGATTAAAAAGCAGAAAGGAAATGTGTTTCCTCCCTCTGTGGTCGAAACGCTCTTTCACTACTATCAGCAAAATACGTTTAATATGCTCCACTTATGTGGAGAGACAGCGTTTATAAATAAATTGTTCACTGAAAATAACATTCGGCTTCTTTTTTTAAAAGGCCCGCATCTTGCCCGGGAACTTTACGGTGATTATTCTCTCCGTACCTCAAATGACCTTGATTTTCTTATTCAAGGACAGGATTTGGAGAAAGCAGAGAAGCTTCTTGAAAAACATGGATACGAGAAAGAAGACTATATCAGGACTGTCTTAAATGACTGGAAATGGCGCCACCATCATGTCACTTATTATCATCCTGAGAAAGGAACAAAACTGGAAGTTCACTGGCGGCTTCATCCGGGACCAGGCAAAGAACCTGATTTTAACGACTTATGGGCGCGCAGAAAGACCGGCACCTTTACGGAAACGCCTGTTTGTGCCCTCGGGAAAGAAGATTTGTTTGTCTTTCTCGCTTTACATGGAGCTCGGCATGGCTGGTCAAGACTGCGCTGGCTCTGTGATATTCACCAGCTCACAGGACAAGCTCTCGACCCGGCTCTTCTGAAAAAGTTATTAAAAGCTTCTGGCAGCGTTCATATTGGAGAGCAGGCGTTACGCTTATCGGCCATTTTACTGGATACCGCCATACCGGAATGGAAAGAGCCGTTCCGCTTTAAGAAAAGGTCTGAAAAGCTTGCGGATCAGGCATTTTATTACTTTGAAAACATGGTCAACCTTCATACGGATCCCGTACCGGAAGAGGTCTCGGAGTATCATAAACACTATTTATTTTCACTGATGTCTTACCCGCAAAAGGCCGTTTTTTTGCTCAGTTTTCTATACCCTTATCCTGAAGATGCCGAGACAATGCCGTTACCAAAACCGCTTCATTTTTTGTATTTTCCATTACGGCCGTTTTTATGGGCATGGAGGAAAACGAGGAAACAAGCGGTAACTTAGGAGGATACTATGAAACCTGTGTTTTATTTTTTAAAGCAAATTCATTTATATGCCGGGAAAATCCTCTATTTCAACCTCGTTGCTATGAGTCTGATCGGCCTGCTGGATGGTATCGGCATATTATTGCTGATTCCTATGCTCAGCATGAGCGGGGTAGTTGAACTTGATACAGGAGGGACGCCTGTTGCCGGCCTGTTTGAATTTTTACAGGGCGTGCCAGCTTCAGTTGGTCTGCCGGTAATTTTATCGGTTTTTATATTAATTGCGGTAGCCCAGAATCTTCTGCAGCGGCAAATCACCGTCAAAAATGCCATGATCCAGCATGGCTTTTTCCGTTATATGAGAGTAAAAACGTATCAGTCTCTGCTTCACGCGAACTGGCGGTTTTTTATTAAAAAAAGGAAATCGGATCTCGTCAATTTATTAACTGCCGAAATTGCCCGCGCAAGCGCAGGCACGCATTCTTTTTTACAGTTTTTCGCTTCACTGATTTTCACATTGATTCAAATTGGAATTGCGGTCTGGCTGTCACCTGTGATTACTGCATTTGTTATGATTTGCGGTCTTGTGCTCATTTTCCTGAACAGAAAGTTTCTGAAACGGTCTCATGCTCTGGGAGAGAGAAATTTCACGTTAGGAAAAGCTTATCTCGGAGGAATCACCGACCAGATCAACGGAATTAAAGATATTAAGAGCAATACGTTAGAAGAATCGCGAATGGACTGGTACCGGTCCATAACTAAACGGATGGAACAGGAACAGGTGGAATATACAAAGTTAAAAACAAAGTCCCAGCTTTATTATAAAGTTGCTTCAGCCTGTTTGATTGCAGTATTTATATTTACAGCCATTCATCTGTTTCAAGCCCAGGGAGCAGAACTGCTTCTCATTATCGTTATTTTCTCGAGGCTTTGGCCGAAAGTGGCGGGCATTCAAGGTTCACTCGAGGATATTGCGACAAAACTGCCGGCGTTTAAAGCGGTGGTTTCCTTGCAGGAGGAAGCTGAAAAATCACAGGAACTGGCTTATGAGAACACAGATGGGGCTAGTGTGAGACCTCTTCAAATGGATAAAGGCATTGAATGCAGAAACGTTTTTTTTCGCTACCGCGAAAAGGAAGAGAAGTATGCGTTAAAGGATATTAATTTATTTTTGCCGGCTAATCATATGACTGCTGTCGTCGGTCGTTCCGGCGCAGGGAAAAGCACATTAATAGATACGTTGATGGGATTAAATGAGCCGGCGTCTGGTGAGGTTCTGATAGACGGAACACCGCTGACCCGGGAGAATTTAATTGCCTGGAGACGTGCGATCAGTTATGTCCCGCAGGATCCGTTTCTATTTAATGAAAGCATTAAGGAGAATTTAAAATTGGTGAAACCGGATGCAACTGACACGGATATTTGGGAAGCGCTCGAATTTTCGTCTGCAGCAGAGTTTGTCAAAAAGCTGCCGGAAGGAATCGATACGCTGATCGGGGACCGCGGAATCAGACTTTCCGGCGGGGAGCGCCAGCGTCTCGTTATAGCGAGAGCCATTCTCCGGAAGCCTTCTGTGCTTATTTTAGACGAAGCGACAAGCTCTCTGGATACTGAGAATGAGCTCAAAATACAACAGGCACTTGAACGCCTGAAAGGGGAAATGACGATTATTGTTATTGCCCACCGGCTTTCAACGATCCGAAATGCAGACCAGGTATTAGTGTTAGATGAAGGAAGGATAATCGAAAAAGGCAAATTCGGTCAATTGGCTGATAAAAAACGGGGGGTCTTTAACAACTTGTTAAAAAGCCAGGTGAACGCCACCCTGTAACGTTTGGAGAGATGATTATGCGAAAGAAGAGGGGGAGCGTCCTGGTTATTATAATGCTGCTTTTCATTACAGTAGTCGTTAGCTTTACGATCTGGGATAACAACCGGATCATCCTTGCAGAACAGGATATAGAAATTGAGGGCCTCCCCTCCGAGCTTGAAGGGTTTCGAATTCTCCAAGTGACCGACTTACATGAAAAATATTTTGGAGAGAACCAATCAAGACTGAGCGATAAGATTAATGGAATTGACTATGACGTTATCGTCTTTACAGGGGATATGCTGGAGACAGGCAACACGACCGATTTTCACCCTTTTTACTCGTTAATAGACGGCATTACGAATAAAGACCACGCGTTATTTGTCCATGGAAATTCCGACCCTGAACCTTACCGGTACGGCCGCCATACCCCATTTGAAAGACATGAATTTATTAACGGGATGGAAGATAAAGGTGTCACTCTCCTGGAATCTGTCTACACGGTAGAGGTTGGTTCGGCTCACGTTCACTTTACAGAATTCGAGTTATCGCTCGTTGAACCCGGGAAAGGCTTGGCAGAAATCGACCAGCAGGCAAAAATCGAGCAGAGTGAGCATTACCAGGACTATTTAAATCATCAAAAGGATTTGCTGGAAGAGATGCAAGTGCTCGATGAGGCCAGCCAAGAGGATGTCCTCATTTCCTTGTACCATTATCCTATTGTAGACTTTCGGGTTGATCTTCTGATGGATGACCCGGACTCTCTGTTAAGAGACTTTGATCTGATGCTCGCCGGGCATTATCATGGCGGCCAGATTCGTCTGCCGTTTGTAGGCGCGCCGTTTGTCCCGGAGCCCTATTATGAGCGAAGCGGATTATTCCCGCCCCAGGACCGCATTAAGGGGCTGTGGGAATACCGGGGGCTGAAACAGTATGTGAGCGCGGGCCTAGGCAGCAGCGACGCTCTTCCTTTATTAAACTTCCGCTTTTTAAACCCTCCTGAAATAAACCTTCTTACTTTAAAGTCTAAATAGGATGGCCCATTATAAACCGGGTGTTCTTTTCCCCTTTAATTAATCTTTCTTAAAAAACCAGTTGTTTCACCACGTTTGTGATACAGCTGGTTAATCCTTCGTTTTTTCACTGTTAATTCTTCTTCAGCAAGTTCCTCCACTAAGCATTTCCCTGAGCCAGAGAGCTGATCACCTCACTCCAGTAATTGGCTGGCCCCCGCCTCATCCCGTTTACATTTTTTCTGCCTTACAGGTATGGTACAATCAAGTGCAGATAAATGCAGAACGGAAAGGATAAGAGGACTATGAGCAAACAACAGCCGCCAGTGAAAAAGAACGAGATGGTGCAGGTGACCTTTGAGGATATTACCCATGACGGGTCAGGTGTAGCGAAAGTGGATGGTTATCCGCTGTTTGTAAAGCGCGCCCTGCCAGGCGAGACGGCAGATGTGAAAGTGATTAATGTGAAGAAAAATTACGGATTTGGCCGCCTGATGGAATTAAAGGAAACGAGCCCCGAGAGAGTCGAGCCGCCTTGCCCGATCTTTAAACAATGCGGCGGTTGCCAGCTTCAGCACTTAAGCTATGAAGGCCAGCTGGAGTATAAACAGAAACAGGTAAAAGACGTCCTCGAGCGGATCGGGGGACTGAACGTGCCCGTGCATCCGACACTCGGCATGGAAGACCCTTGGCGTTACCGTAATAAATCCCAGGTACCTGTGGGCGAGCGTAACGGCGAACTTGTGGCGGGTTTCTTTGCGGAGAGGAGCCATACGATTGTCGATATGGAAAGCTGTGTCATTCAGCGTGAAGACAACGACCGTGTTGTCCAGCTCGTGAAAAAACTGGCCAAACAGTACGGCATTCGCGGATACGATGACCGTATCCATAAAGGCACCTTAAGGCACGTTGTTGTCAGGCATGCGAAACATACTGGCCAGCTGATGGTGGTTCTTGTAACGAAAGGAAAAGAGCTGCCCAATAAGAAAAATCTCATTGAGGCGCTTAAAGATGAGCTGCCGAACGTTACCTCGATTGTTCAAAACATTAATCCAAAACGGACGAACGTTATTTTTGGCGACAAAACAGAAGTGCTCTGGGGTGAAGAAGTCATTTATGATTACATCGGTGAGATTAAATTCGCCATCTCTGCCCGGTCATTTTACCAGGTGAATCCGGATCAGACGAAAGTACTTTACGATAAAGCACTGGAATATGCGCAGCTTACTGGTAAAGAAACAGTAATTGATGCTTACTGCGGGATCGGCACGATCAGCCTGTTCCTGGCACAGAACGCGAAGCAGGTGTACGGAGTGGAAGTGGTGCCTGAAGCGGTAGCAGATGCGAAACGGAACGCGAAGCTCAACCATATTGATAACGCCGAGTTCGTTGTCGGCGAAGCGGAAAGTGTTATGCCGTGGTGGCAGGCGCAGGGTCTTCATCCTGATGTGATTGTAGTCGACCCGCCCCGTAAAGGGTGTGACGAAGCCCTTCTTGAATCGATGACCGCGATGAAGCCGGAGAGGATTGTCTATGTCTCATGCAACCCGGCGACGTTGGCCCGCGACCTGAAATATTTAGAAGGAAAAGGCTACGCGACGCAGGAAGTCCAGCCTGTCGATATGTTTCCGCAGACGGGGCACGTGGAGTGCGTCTCGCAGATAGTTAAAAAATAAGCAGGAGCCCCTGAATAGGGGCGTCCTGCAGTTTTTTATATTTAAACAACGAGGGATCAGAAAAACAATAAAATTCACATAATACTTTAATCTATAAAAGGGAGGATCTCTGTGGATATTCGGTTGCGAAACATTATTAAAAAACTCCAGGAAGCAAAGGAACCGATTACAAGTTCAGAACTTGCAGCCAGTTTACTGGTTAGTTCTAAGACGGTTAGGAATGACATTAAAGTATTAAACCAGGAACTAAAAGAAATAGGTGCCCGTATAGAATCATACCGCGGGAAGGGTTACCGGCTCTTTACTGATAATGAAAAAACGATCCGGGAATTCCTTGAAAATCACAGTGAAATGACTCGTGAAGATATCCCATCTAAGCATGAAGAACGCGTACGTTTTTTGATGGAGAGGCTGTTATTCAATTCAGATTATATAAAAGTAGAGGATTTAGCGGACACGCTGTATATTAGTCGATCCACCCTGCAAAACGAGTTAAAAGTCATTCGCACAATCTTAAAAAAGTATGATTTAAATATAGAACAGAAACCTCACCACGGTATAAGGGTAATTGGAAATGAAGTGCAAATACGCTTCTGTATCTCGGAATATATTTTTAATCAAAAATCCAGCTTCGCAGGCAGCTCTGAAGATTGGCTTGAGATTTTGCCTCAAGAAGAGGTAAAGACCATCCAAAATATTACATTAGCAAAACTGCGGGAACATAAAACGATCATTTCAGATATAAGTTTACAAAATTTAATTACGCATATTGCCATAGCTTGTAAACGGATCCGTGAAGATAATGCTATTCAAATGGTTCAAAGTGAAATGAAAGAGTTGGAAAAAAAGGATAAATATAAGGTTGCAATGGAGATTGTCAGGGATATAGAGTCCAGTCTGAAGGTTGAGTTTTCAAAATATGAAGTTGCTTATATAACCATTCATTTACAAGGTACAAAATTAGCCAATTCCAACATCAAAAATGAAGAGGTTAAATCGCTGATTGATGACAAAATTACAGATAGCGTCACCGAAATGGTAAAGAGAATTGATGAGAAGTTTAACCTTCAGTTACAACAAGACGAAGATTTGCTATCAGGATTAAGTTTACACTTAAAGCCAGCTATAAACCGTTATAAATACAATATGAACATAAGAAATCCAATGTTAGAAGATATCAAAGCAAGATATCCACTTTCATTTGAAGCCGCTTTAATTGGTAAGGAAGTATTATTGGAGAAATTAAATATTAAAATAGATGAAAATGAGGTTGGTTATTTAGCACTCCATATAGAAGTAGCACAGGAGCGGCAGAAGAAAAATACGGACCGTATTCCCCGGTGTTTAATTGTTTGTGCATCAGGATTGGGCAGTGCTCAACTTCTGAAGTATAAACTTCAGACCACCTTTGGAGATCAGCTAAACATTATGGGGACAACAGAATACCATAATTTATTAAATCAATCTCTTCATAACATTGATTTTATTATTAGTACGATTCCAATTCGTGAGGAAATGCCTGTTCCTGTTAAAACAGTGAGTACTATCCTGAGCGATAACGATATAATGAATATAGAAAAAATTGTAGTGCAGGAAAATTTCGTTGTTGAAACCTATTTGCGGGAAAAGTACACCTATTTAAATATGGATTTTCAAAACTATGAAGATGTCATTAAATATATATGTGAGAAGTTAACGGAGGCTGACGAAGTAGATCATACCTATGTGGATTCAGTACTAAAACGGGAGAATTATTCACCAACAAGTTTTGGAAACCTGGTAGCTATTCCTCACCCCCTTGACCCCCAGACTGATGAGACATTCTGGTCGATTATGACATTAAAAAAACCGATTCTATGGATAGATAAGCCCGTTCAAATCGTTGTCTTATTGAATATTGCCAAAAACAATAAAGAAAACTTAAAACCAATGTATAATTCTCTGATGCAACTACTGGATGATCGGAACAAAGTGACCAGTTTTTTACAATGTAAAACGTATGATCAATTAAAAAGTGTCATAAAGAGTGTGGAGTAGTGAATCATCTCAAATCTCTGTTCTTTAATTTTTAAGCTCTGTTAAAGTTTAATGTTGTTTTACATTCACTTTCGGCGGACGCGTGCCAAGGGGCTTGTCCTCAACTAATGTTTTCGACTTGAAGAGTCGAAAACATGGATTTTCGGCCTGCGCTTAATCCCTCTGGCGTCGCCGCCTGACGTTCATGAAAAGCTGCTTTATTAAATCAACAACGAGCTTTAACAGAGCCAATTTTTAAGAAATGGGGTGCAGGTATGTTTTTATCTGAAATCCAAGCAGGCTGATCGGCATCAATCACACGTGACACAAAAAAGCAGATGGAGGGTGATCCATCTGCTTTTTTGTGTCTGTTTGTGTCTGTTTATGTCTTTTTCCGTTGACAACGGAAAAAAGTTCTCTACAAACTAAACCGGTTT
Source organism: Salipaludibacillus sp. CUR1 (assembly GCF_021028955.1). GTDB lineage: Bacteria > Bacillota > Bacilli > Bacillales > Salisediminibacteriaceae > Salipaludibacillus. Next base: position 1,983 of record NZ_JAIWPE010000049.1, on the reverse strand, counting down.
CGTTGTAAATTAAGAATATAGAAACAAGGAACACACTTTAGATATAGAAATTAACAACATAGTAACTGGCTACAGGAAAAGTTTATTAAAAAATAAGTGAACAATGGAGGAATTTAAAATGAAACAAGCTTTAATTATTTGTGCAGCTGGTATGTCCTCTTCTTTAATGGCTAAGAAGACAACGGAGTATTTTGATAGTAAAGGAAAAGATATTAAAGTAGACGCAGTTTCTACCAGTGAAGGAACACAGAAGATAGAAGATAGTGAATTTGATTTGTTTTTAATCAGCCCGCAAACAAAAATGCACTATAAAAAACTTAAAGAAACTGGAGATCGGGCTGGTAAGCCGGTTATTAACATCCCGCCGCAAGCATACATTCCTGTTCCTATGGGGATTGAAAAATTAGCAAACCTCATTTTACAGGAACTTCCGGAAGAATGATTAATTTGGTTAATGCTCAATAGAGAAAAACATTTTACTAGAGGGATTAGACCTTGCGTTTAAGCCCTCTAGGCTTAAGTTTTTTTAATACTTTTGTATGAAGATTTTACCAACATGTATAGAGGAGATGGAGAGGTCAATGGAACAGGAAAAAATTCAAAGTGTCGCATTTGAGATTATTTTGCACAGCGGATCAGCAAGAACGATAATACACGAAGCATTTAATATGATGAAAAATAATGAATTCAAAAATGCAGAAAACAAGTTAGAAGAAGCGAATGACGAAATAGTGTTAGCGCATAAAGCGCAAACAGAATTATTACAAAAGTACTCTTCTGGTGAATCCATCACCATGGGAATCATAATGGTTCATGCACAAGATCACTTAATGACTGTTATGACACTGAAAGATATTGCTTCAGAGATGTTACATCTATATGAAAAAGTCGAAAACAAGTGAGGGAATAGTTATGAAAAACGATGAAAGGACAATAGAAAAAAACAAAAAAGAATTAAGTTTGAAATCAATGTACTTTAATCGGTATTTAATGGTGAGGTATGCTTCAGCCTTGTTCTTTTTTACAAATCTATACTGGTTCGTTTCATTAGTCATGAGTCAGTCAGCATTATTTGTTCTACCTTTAATCTTACTTGTTGTCTTAATAATGAGTATTGCAGAACAAGTAAAAGTGTATAGCGATCATACAAATGATGCTAAATATACAAGGTACTGTTTTAAAACCTTGCTAATGACAAATGTCATACTCCTTTTACCAGTCTATTTTTCATCGTCTTTCACTCAACTTTATCCTTTTCTTATAGATGAAACAAGATCTAAACTTATGATCTTCTTTATATTGATGACTGGAATTTTATTAAGCACACAAATTCTGAAACGTTTAAATAAGATTAAACATAATGAAGACAAGCATTATAAACGTATCAAACAATATGAAGAGGTTATTAACTAAATAGAAATGGGGGAGTAGGATGGCATCAGAAAACAAACTATTTGGTCTCATGGAAAAGTATTTAATGGGACCGTTGAGCACAATTTCATCTTGGCGTTTTGTACGTGCAATAATGGCTGCAGGGATGGCTTCCATTCCATTTGTAATCGTTGGTTCCATGTTTCTGGTATTGAACGTATTGCCTCAGACATTCACATTTTTAGAAGGCTTTTTTAACAATACGTTTTTTAGAATCAGTGATCTGTATATGTTGGCAAATTCGGCTACCATGGGGATATTAGCATTGTATTTTGGTCTCGTAGTAGGTTACGAGTATACAAAAATAAATGCTGAAGAAGAAGGCTTAAATTTAAACCCGCTAAATGGTGCTTTATTATCCATGTTTGCTTTGTTTATGACAATACCTCAATTAGGTTTTGTCAATGGAGAAATCACACTGGTTGAACAAATGTAAGCGTCAAATAATCCCCACCTTATAATAAAGATGGGGATGAATTATGATTTAGTTATTCAGTTTTAAGAAGATAACAATCAGGCGGAAGCTCTTTCGACCAGGGAAGGCAGCTGTCT
>NZ_JAIWPE010000048.1 GCF_021028955.1 Salipaludibacillus sp. CUR1 | reverse complement strand
AAAAAAGGGAACAAGGTCGTTATATGCCTCGTCCGCCTTTTTTTAAAATTAACCTAAAATACCACTTACATATATTAACATTAATGTATTTATTAAACTAACGTGCAATCGTTATGGGTCTGTCCCCCCATTTTTTTACTTCTCCTTGTTTGTCAGTTCCCGGATTTCTTCAAGTACCGGCATCGCTTCCTTCTCCTCATCAGTGACCCTATCCCAATGAATTCCGGACGGCTTCCGGTCTCCAGCTCCAGTTTCTATCACTTCTTCCTCAGTGACGATGTAATCAAGGGTCAAATCGAAATCATCCGTGTGAAAGTCCTCGCTGACCACTTGGACAGGATGAACCGTTCCCACCACAGGCATAGGCGGGTTACCCAGTTCCCTTAAGATGGCATATTCTCTGTCCGCATATCCTTCACCTTTGCCGATACGCCTGCCATCTCTGTGAACCGCTACGGACCCCGCAAAAAGCAAGTCCACTTTCGGTAAGTCTTTTAACGGAACAACACTTCCATAATTATGAATATTTTTTAAGCTCGCAGCTGTTTTTTCTTCACCGGCAGGGACATTTTCAGGATCAACTAATATAAACCCGTCTTTTAGCCTGGGCGTAGGCACGAGCAGTATTTTGCCATCTTTAAGCACCTGTGTGCGCACTGGAAGCTGGGGAGAGTCAGGATTAACTTTCACCACTTCTGCTTTTTTGTAGATATTCAGCTTAAACACACGGGATGCTGCTTTTTCGGCCCCTTTAAAATTAGGAATTCTCCCTTTTAAAGGAAAGGGGAACCGGCCCACTTTTTCCTTTGTCATTTTATCCCAGATCTGTTCTCTTAAAGTATGCTTATCCATTGCCATATCAGTTATCACCTCTTTTAAATATATTACCATTATTTTGCAAGGTTCGATGTCCCTAATAAACGTTCCTTCGGTAAAAAACTGCCCCGGCGGGAACCGGAGCAGAGAACAGGATTAAAAAATCATATGTGCAATTAATACAATAATCGGTAAGGCAATAATAGTTCGCTCCAGGAAAATAATAAATAAGTCTTTAAAACCTACCGGGATTTTGGACCCTAACAGGACACCGCCCACTTCAGATAAGAAAATAAGCTGTGAAACTGACAGGCAGGCAATAATAAACCTGGTCATTTCGCTTTCTATTCCTGCAGCAAAGATGGCTGGAAGAAACATGTCAGCAAACCCGACAATAATTGTTTCAGAAGCAGCCGCCGCTTCAGGGACCTGCATCAGTTCAAGGACAGGGACGAACGGCATGCCCAGCCATGTAAAAACAGGCGTATATTCTGCAAGAATAACAGCTGCGGTACCAAAAGCCATAACAACGGGGGCAACGCCGAGCCACATATCAAGGACGTTCTTTCCTCCGTCTTTAAAAAACTTGCCGGCACTTGTATTTTTATCAGCACGCTCTTTCGCTTTATCAAAACCGAATTTCACAGCTCCAAAAGATTTATTGGAGTAAGTATCAGGCAGCTCTTCGCTAAGCTGGTTTTCCTGCCCTCCCGCATATTCCTGAGGTTTACGTGAAAGTGGCGGGATCCGCGGCATGATTAATGCCGCGATAATACCGGTTAAAATGACTGTTCCGTAAAACGGAAGAAACATATGCACCAGTCCGACCTGGTCGATAACAACAAGTGAGAAAGTGATTGAGACAACCGAAAAAGTTGTACCAATAACAGCCGCTTCACGTTTTGAATAAAATCCTTCTTCATACTGCTTATTTGTCAAAATAACACCGATCGTCCCGTCACCGAGCCAGGATGTGAGTGAATCAATGGACGAGCGGCCCGGCAGTGTAAAAAGCGGGCGCATTAATTTTGCAAGAAGTGTTCCGAAAAACTCAAGAAGTCCAAAATTCAGAAGCAGTGGAAGAAACAAGCCGGCGAACAAAAAGATTGTGAATAGAAGCGGTAGCAGATCATATAACAGCAACCCGCCGGTATATTCGGAATACACAGCTTCAGGACCAAGCTGGAACAGAGTCATTATGGCAAAAATAACAGCTGCAAGCCTCACTATTAGCCACAACATCGACACATCAAAGAGGTTTTTGAAAAAAGGCTTTTCTTCGATTAGTTGAGGACGGGAGACTCGATGTATGAGCGACCCTAGAAAACTTATTATAATAATGACAGTCATAATTGCGGGAAGAACTTCTATAAGCATTCCTTCAAGCGCATTTGACAGCAGGGCCACAGGGATAGTGAAACCTTCTTCTATTGGCAGCGGGGTCATAAACAGCGCAATTCCGATTAAAGAAGGAATAATAAATTTCCAAACTGCTGAGGGCGAAGTATGGCCGGATATATTTTCATTAGACATTGTAGTCACCTCATAATAATAAATTAATAATTATTCAACAAAATTGATTTTAATTTATGAGTTTGCATAAATCAACCTTTTTTTAGAATATTTATTCTAAAAAAGTATATTCTTATTATAAATATCCTTTTCTATGCAGGTATAAACATACATTTCACTGCATGCAGGCGTTTGTTGAATGAAATTGAGAAGGTAAAGGGGGACGGGTAAAAAGGGTAGCAGGCAAATGCCCGAATGACCGAGGGAGGAGTATAAAATGTAAAAAGAGGAGGTAAAGCTTAGCATGAAATATAAAAGAAGGATCGGTCTTCCCTGATCACAGCTATATTTGTAAAAGTATAGAAATGGCTAAGATTTTAGCAGTGGCTTTGAGAGTAGCGGTGATTGCAATTCTGGCGAAGTAAATGCGTAAATGATGTTCGACCCATACCGTCTCACACGGTATAGGTTTTCTTTTTGGCATCAGATACGTATATCGTGCAGACACCAAAGCGCATACCGTCCTGTATGATATGCGCATGATGTAAAGCACGGCCTACTATACCGAATGCGTATAGCATGACGCATAATCTAGGCATTCAATGAAATACCACGGGGATACGTAGGACGTATCTTAATGTAAATTTGTATTAATAATTTGAATAAAAGGCGCATTTACTTTATTTAAAAATGGAAGTAAGCCCTAACATCAAAGAAAAAACCCCTCGTAGATTTTACGGATAAACGCATTATCCCAGTCGCAAATTGTTCGTTGTTCAAGGAAACTCATCTCCAATAATTTTTACTTTTTTTACAAGATATTTTTGTTATACTGTACATACCGCTAGATAGCAATAAATAGTTTTTGGCACGATCCGTGTTGTCAATCCACATCTCAGGAGGGCAGGTATGAAAAAATCGTTTCTATTTTGGACATTGCCAGGTTTGGCTTATTTCTTAGTTTTGATACTAATTGATATATTTCGTGATCAACCAATAGATTATATGGGTAATTTGATTCAAACAGTATTTATCGTCATTTTCTTTAGGCTTTGTTATTGGTTCGAAGGAGAGCTGAGAAAAAAGGATAAAGAGAGCGAATAAACTCATCCCCGAAAGTTCGAGTAGATACTCCAACTTTTCGGGGTATTTTTATGACCAAATCCAAGCGGGCATTACCAGCTTAACCAATGGGTGAGGACATTGAAAGAAAATAAAATATTCCAAAGTAAGTCACGTAAAGCAATCTGCTCAGACAGTGCTTCGATGGATATTTTTTTCAGTATTTTAAAGTAAGAAATGTATTATGGTGAAGAATTATTAAACTATGTTTTACACAGGAATTATTTACTATTTTATACAAAATTTTCTATAAAATATTGAATCTATGTAACTCACTAGTTAACATTGTAACCATATCAAAATTAGGAGGTATGCAGAATATGAACAACAAATTTTTAAAAATTTTAGCTGTAGGATTGGTGATGGTTTTTATCTTCAACACAATAGCTCCCCTGGGTGTTTCAGCAAAAGAACATTCGGATGCTAAAGAAGTAGCTGAACAATTAGAATTTATCTTTGAAGAAGCTGCTATTAAAGATGTTAATGGTAAAATAATAGGTTTAGATATTGATATGATAGAAGAAAAATATGGTACAAGCACGGAATTAGACCAACTTAAACAAGAAATGAATGCAATCGGTATGAATCAGGATAGACAGTTAATTGAACAATCTCAACAAGAAAACCTTATTATGCCAAATATGTTGATAATAGATTTTGATGAAGCGTGTATGAGAAGCGAATTCAATTCATTCATTGCTGACTATAGTATAAACTTTGCTTTTTCAACGTTTTATCAATATATGCTTGACAAAGAATATTACAAAGCTGCTAAAAGATTAATTAAAGCTGGTGTAAAAGGAAGCCCATGGGCTATTGCTGCATCACTAACTCAAATGGCTTGGAAATGTAGTTAATAACCCAATAAATACCTTTAATTACACATAAAAAAAGAAAAACTCAGTTCAATGGTGCATTATGGTGCTTTAATGTTAAATGTTAGTTTGTAATAAATGCCCTATAATAAATTCAGAGTGGCATGCAAAAAATACAAAACCACTAACACCGACCCATACCGTCTCACACGGTATGGGTTTTCTTTTTGATATCAGATACATATATCATTCAGAGACCAGAGCGCATACCCTGTCGGAACAGCTTCTCCCCCTCCAGAAATATAAGTATAATTATATGAGTGTTTATTTTATTCATTAAATCTAAGGAAAACACGTACAACCTCTTCTGGATTGTCCCTCATGCCCCCTCAGTACGTTTAGAAAATCTACGTAACCGAGCTAAGTTTTAATAGTTAGATTATTAATGAATGAGGGAGTGAAGACATGAAAAGATTTGTATTTGGTAGCTTTTTGTTTGGAGCTTTACTGTTATCCTCACAGAAGAAGCATCGACAGAGTATGGCGGTTGGAAAGAGGGAGAGGGACATTATATTAATGATGTTATAGAAGAGGATCCTGAAAATGATTTTGGTATTATGTCTTCAGCTAATCTTGGTCTGAATTTGACGCTCGGAAGGTCGGAGGTGACGTAGAAAGAAGGGTAATAGCTAGAACGCAATGGACGGGGCAATACCATTACTCGCAGGCGTGGTTCCAAAACCGATATGATGGGTCTCGGATTAGATCGAACAGATCGTGGGGATTACACGAAACCGTAGCTAGAAGCGGATGGTTATCGGACGGATTTGCAAATCGAGTAAACTATCAAGCTAGAACTTCATACGGAAGGTAGATTGATATAAAAAAGAGGAGAGAGTTCTCTCTTCTTTTTTATTTGGAAGGGGGATATTAATGAAATTTAAAATATCAACTATTATTTTAACTTTATTGTTAATGGTTGGGTGCAAATCAACTGATTTCAGTTATGAGGAAAATAACCTTTTTATATTGTATGATACTATGGATGAAAATGAATTTGACTTTGTTTCTGACATAGATAACCTTATTTCTATGAACCAGTTTGTTCATAGCTTAGAGGAGGATAATGAGATACTATATCATTATGCCCATGCACAACATCCTATAGGGATTGAAAAATCAGCAGACATCGATGGTAAGTTTGGATATTTGTATGAGGAAGGATTAAAATTGAATACATTTGATATTGAAGGGGATACATTTATCAATGTTAGCTCAATCCAAACAGATATAAAGGCGTTTAAATTAAACAGTCTAAGCTTTTACAAGGGTGAGGTATTTTACACGTCTGATTATCAGGTTGAAAATACAACCATCCCCGTTGTTTTAGGTTATAACTATAGTCCCTACATGGATATTGGAGTTAAATAAAGGTAAATTATCTCCTTGATTCATATACTGTAGAAGTCACTGGGATACTTAACCAGAGACAGAGCATGGTAACTTCCAATGAGCCGGAAGTCATTTTGGATAATTATATACTATTGCCAAAATTTAACTATTAGGATAAAGCTATTGAAGAAAATTTTGAACCGATTTATTACGACAATTTACCTTTGGTATCTAAATTTACAAGTCAAGCTCACGCACTTTTAATAACTAATAAATCTGAGGATGATCTACTAGAAAAACTAAGAGGGTTTGAAAAAAAGAGTGGTTTTAAATCTTATGAGATATACGATTTAACTCACATAGTCAATTGAATGCAAATACGATCTGAGGATTTTCTACTTATGCAATAATAGCAGTGTAGTAACAATATCTTAAAAAGTCATTGCGGGGTACATTATGTATAAAAATATGTTTAGAGGGATGGCAATAGGTGTTACAGAAGCAGTTCCGAGTGAGTGGGAGCACCGTGGCTATGATTTTAGGAATTTATGAACAGTTAATTTACTCTTTAAGTGTTTTAACTACAAAAAGAAGGTTAGAGGCGTTGCCGTTTTTAATGACATTTGGTTTTGGAATGGTTATAGGACTTTTAGGATCATTATTTTTTATTGATTATTTTTTAACTCATTACCGTACTCAAACTCTTACTTTTTTTATTGGGGTAATTATAGGCTTTCTCTCATACCTATACAGAGAAGCAATTGACCAATCAGGAATGACCCTTAAAATAAAACATATCTAACAACCCGCAACCCATACCGTCTCCGCGCAAATGCCCGAACAGGTAAAAAGATCCAGAGCTTCTACCAACGCCACCAAAAAAACCCGCGCGCTCTAATTACTCAAGCGGCGGGTCTGGTCAGACTTATTTTATATTTACACGGCCCATTCGCCTTTACGGAAGACAGGTTCAGTGGAGCCGTCAGCCAGTTCGCCATCAATATCCATATCACCGGAGCCGATCATAAAATCAACATGGGTGATACTTGTATTTAAACCGGCTTTTTTCAATTCGTCACTGGACATTTGTGCGCCGTCTTTTACACACGTAGAGTAGGCGCTTCCCAAAGCGATATGATTGGAGGCATTCTCATCGTACAGAGTGTTATAGAAAAGAATGCCGGACTGGGAGATTGGAGAACTGTGCGGCACAAGAGCGACTTCTCCAAGATGACGTGCCCCCTCATCCGTATCGAGCAGGTGTTTAAGTGTTTCTTCCCCTTGTTCAGCCGAGAAATCCACTACTTTACCATCCTTAAACGTGAGAGTGAAATTATCGATAACGTTGCCGCCGTAATTAAGCGGTTTTGTATTTGATACTGTTCCGTTGACGCCATCAGCTTTTGGCGCGGTAAACACTTCTTCAGTAGGCATGTTTGCAACAAAGTGAACGCCATCCTGGCTAGGACCGCCGCCGCCTATCCACACATGATTCTCAGGAAGTTCAATTGTTAAATCAGTGCCTGGTGCTTTATAATGCAGCTTTTTGTAATTTTTTCCGTTTAAAAATTTAGCTTTAGTTTGAAGAGTTTCATCATGAGCGCGCCATTCAGCCACCGGATCTTCTGTATTCACTCTCACAGACTCGAAAATGGCTTCCCAAAGCTTAGCTTCCTGCTCTTCTTCAGGGGAGTCAGGAAACACTTTAGCTGCCCATGCTTTTGAAGGAGTTGAAATAACGAGCCAGCTTACTTTATCCGATTGTATGTATGTTCTGAATTTGTCCATCGCCTGGCCCTGCGCTTTATTCTGTGCGGCGATTTTTTCACCATCCACCCCTTTTAGCAAGTCAGGATCGGTTGATTTAATGGTCATAAAGGCGGCGCCTTTTTCAGCCAAGTCTTCAAATCCTTTTGCTTTCCATTCAGGGAATTCTTTGAAGGATTCCATAGGAGCCATATCGTAGCGGATACGGGTAAGGTCTTCATCGTTCCACTCTACGTGAACATTTTTAGCCCCTGCCTCGTAAGCTTTTTTGGCTACTTGGCGGGTGAAATCTGCACTGCTTAAAGGAGCATTAATAACAAGAGTCTGGCCCTGTTGGATGTTTACACCCACTTTTACGGCTAGTTCAGCATATTGATCAAGCTTTTCTTCAAATGTTTTCATCGTTTATCTCCCTTCAATTTAAGATTTATGACTATTTTAACAGTTTTCTCCTCATATTGAAAATTCGAGTTCCTAAATAAGTTCTCTTTTCCAGCTTTCAGGTAAAAAAGGGTTAAAGCGCCTCGAAAACGGGAAATACACATATACTAACTTCTTATAAATCTCTAAAAAGGTGTAAATCGAGCTATTTAGTTGAGTCGGATAAGCAAATACTTATATAATATTATTTAAATATTATATGGATA
>NZ_JAIWPE010000047.1 GCF_021028955.1 Salipaludibacillus sp. CUR1 | reverse complement strand
TTATATAAATAAAATTATTGAATAATCAGATAAAATAGATTAAAGAGAAATTAATTTAAAATAATTTCCATCATAGGTTATTATACTACTTTTTTTTACACATTGCACACTATTTTAAGAGATTTTTTTACAATGAATATTTTTTTTCAAAAAAAGGGAATTTTTTAAAAATAATTTATACTAACTGTGAATACTTTAACTGCCAGCTTTATAATGGTTAATAATGAGACTAAGGGAATTACCGGTTCAGGTTAATATATTTACAAGCTCGCTAAACAAACAGACCCCTTTGACGACCAGTTTGCCGATCCTCGGTTTCGGATGCCGATCCGGGCATCTATATAATAGGAAGAAACTGATTTTTCACAGCAAAGCGCTAATGTAAATTTGTTTTTCACAAAAAAATCCCCCAGGTAAAACAGGGGGATTTAAGCACATTTTAATTTGTAATTTTTTCCTTGCCGCCCATATAAGGTCTTAAGACTTCCGGAATAACAATTGAACCGTCCTCCTGCTGGTAATTCTCCAGGATAGCTGCTACAGTGCGGCCGATCGCTAAGCCAGAGCCATTAAGCGTGTGGACGTATTCAGCTTTCGATTTTTTATCCCGCTTAAAACGGATATTTGCTCTTCTTGCCTGAAAGGCCTCGAAATTACTGCATGAAGAAATTTCTCGATATGTCTCGTTACTTGGAATCCATACTTCAATGTCATATTTTTTAGCAGCCGTAAAGCCAAGATCACCTGTACACATATTTAAAACCCGGTAAGGCAGCTTCAGCAGCTGAAGGACCTTTTCTGCCTGGGATGTCAGCAGTTCGAGCTGCTCATATGACTCTTCAGGTTTAACGAAGCGGACAAGTTCTACTTTATTAAACTGGTGCTGCCGGATAAGGCCGCGCGTATCTCTGCCGGCAGATCCTGCTTCGGAACGGAAACACGCGCTGTATGCCGTGTAGGCTTTTGGAAGGTCTTCTGCAGGCATAATCTCGTCCCGGTGCATATTGGTCACTGGCACTTCCGCAGTCGGAATTAAAAAATAATCTTCTTCCCTGATCTTAAATGCATCTTCCTCAAACTTAGGAAGCTGCCCTGTCCCCGTCATACTGTCACGGTTCACCATATACGGCGGCAGCACTTCTGTATAGCCGTGCTCATCTTCGTGGAGATCCATCATGAAATTAATCAATGCACGCTCTAAACGTGCTCCGGGTCCTTTATAAAAGACAAACCGGCTGCCGGTTACTTTTGAAGCTCTCTCAAAATCGAGAATATCAAGTTCTTTAGCTAACTCCCAGTGAGGTTTATGTTCAAAAGAAAATTCAGGCAGTTCTCCCCATGTTCTAACTTCTTCATTCTCATCCTCTTCGGCTCCCACAGGCGCACTTTCATGAGGAATATTCGGTAAGGTAAGAAGAATATGGTTAAGATCTTCATCAAGTTCCCGCTGTTCTTCGTCCAGTCTCTTAATCTCGGCAGACACATTCTGCATTTCTGCAATGACGCCGCTCGCATCTTTTTTATCGCGCTTCATCTGGGATATTTCCTGGGAAACTTTATTACGCTTGCTTTTTAATTCTTCTGCTTTTTGAATAACTTCCCTTCTCTTCTTATCTAAATCACCAAACTCGTCTAATGCGGATATGTCTTCATTTCTCTGAGCAAGTTTTTTCTTTACTTCGTCAAATTGATTTCTTAACAGTTTAACATCCAACATAGGTTTTTCCTCCTTTTTTGTACTCACGACAGGTCCTTGTATTTTGCAGTAAAATAAAAAACTCCCGTCCCTGAATAATCATTCAGGGACGGGAGTTACCCGCGTTGCCACCCTGGTTAAAACGGAGTTCTCCATTTTCACCTCGTTCTCAATAACGGCTGAGAACCGAACCAGCTTACTATGTGTATATTCAGCTGGTTTGCTCCAGGATGGATTCACAAGAAGTCTTCACCGGTTCACAGCGGCCACCGGCTCTCTGAAGAAGACGCTTCTTGATACTGGTTCCTGTCTTCGCACCTGTTTATAAATTTGTATTCTTATAATACCCGAAACGTTGAGTTAAAATCAAGCCTCGATTGCCTGCTGCTCCCGTACAATTTTCACAAAGTACTGATGCATGCGGTCATCATCAGTCAGTTCGGGGTGAAAAGAGCAGGCAAGAAAAGGTCCTTGTTGTGCAGCAACAATATCCCCGTCATAGGAAGAAAGAATTTTTACTCCCGGTCCTACAGTTTCAATGATTGGGGCTCGTATAAAGACACCTTCCACGTCTTCACCGACACCCTCCATAGTAAGCCGTGCTTCAAAGCTCTCCCTCTGGCGGCCAAAAGCATTTCTTTCAACAGTCATGTCCATTATAGAAAGGTGGGGTTCAGTCTGTCCAACAATTTCTGTAGCCATAAGAATCGCCCCGGCACACGTTCCAAAAATAGGATTTCCTTTTTCGGCAAACTTCTTCAGGGGCTCATAAAATCCGTACAGATTTATCAGGCGGCGCATCGTAGTGCTTTCCCCGCCCGGGAAGACCAGACCGTCAATCTCGTCCAACTGTTCAACTTTTTTTACAACTATGACGTTCACATCAGGAGCCTGAAGTGCTTTTACATGCTCTCTTACAGCCCCTTGAAGCGCCAGTACGCCTATGTTAATCATGCTGCTACACCTCTTTCTTAAAAACCTTTCCGGCTTACCAGCCGCGTTCCTGCATGCGGTCTTTTTCTTCGATAGAAGAAATTTCAATCCCTTTCATAGCTGGTCCCAAGTTTTTAGACAGTTCAGCAATTAAAGCAAAATCTTCGTAGTGAGTTGTTGCTTCAACAATAGCTTTTGCGAATTTAGCAGGATTTTCAGATTTGAATATACCTGACCCTACAAATACACCATCAGAACCTAACTGCATCATTAATGCAGCGTCAGCAGGAGTGGCAATTCCTCCAGCTGCAAAGTTAACTACTGGAAGACGTCCATTCCTCTTAATATCTAATAGCACCTCATATGGCGCACCTAAGTTTTTAGCTTCAGTCATAAGCTCGTCCTCTGCCATGCCTACCACTTTATTTACCTGTGCTTGCATTAAACGCTGATGTCTTACCGCTTCTACGATATTGCCAGTCCCAGGTTCACCTTTTGTCCGAAGCATAGACGCGCCTTCACCGATACGGCGGCTCGCTTCGCCTAAATTACGTGCTCCGCATACGAATGGTACTGTGTAGTCGCGTTTATTTAGATGGAACACTTCATCAGCTGGAGTGAGAACTTCACTCTCATCAATATAATCTACACCAAGTGCTTCAAGCACACGGGCTTCTACGATATGGCCGATACGGGCTTTTGCCATAACAGGAATGGATACGGCGTTTTGAACTTCTTCCACAATTGATGGGTCAGCCATACGGGCTACACCGCCTGCGGCACGAATATCAGACGGCACACGTTCAAGCGCCATAACAGCTACCGCTCCTGCTTCCTCTGCAATTTTAGCCTGTTCTGCATTGACCACGTCCATAATGACGCCGCCCTTTTGCATCTCAGCCATACCCCTTTTTACACGATCAGTCCCTACTTGTCTTTCCATGATGATCCCCCTTTAATCATTTCCGTTTTATTTTAAAGATACTCTGTAAATTCCATACCTACTATTATAACGAAAAAACCGATTGATTTGATAGGAATTTGCTCAAAAAGTCAAAAAAATCATAAAGAAAAGATTTCCTGCTGTTTTAAAAGTGCTTAAAACCAGCCTCTCACCGTGTCAGCCACACTGGTCCACAGACCGGAGAAGAAGTCTCCTATCCCGCGGGCCATGAGAGAAAACCATCCGGCACGTTCTACGTTTTCTGTCGTTACTACATCAACCGCCAACTGGTTCCCTTCGCCAGGAAGGAATGCTGCTTCATTTTCCCCATTGTATTCCACCGCCATCTGGCCTACAACAGTGCCTTCTTCGATTGGCGCTTCCAGTTCTCCGTCTTCGTTCAGCATACTTTCATCCAATTCAACAGAATAAGTATAAGCTTCCTCATCGTCTTCATGGATCACCATTGATACACCGTCAGTGGAAGCAATCGCCACTTCATCTTCCTGGCCTTTAGCTACAGGCACGGTTTCATAACCGTCAAGTGTCATATCAGACGGAAAAATTTCCTGCAATGAAAAATTATTAAATCCCCACTCCATAAGGCGTTCCGTCTCCTGGAAGCGGTGCACCTCGGAGTCGGCCCCCATTACAACACTTACAAGGCGCTGGCCGTCACGCTCTGCTGTTCCTGTAAAGGTGAATCCTGCAGCATTAGTATGCCCGGTTTTTAAGCCATCTACATATTGGTTATCGAGATCAGATAATTGGGTCCCTTCAATCATCCAGTTCCAGTTTTGCATATTTACTGCATCATCCGTGCCTTCTCTGAAAACTTTCTCTGGAATGCTTGCTACATCAAGCACTTCAGGATAATCATTTACGAGATGGTAGGCAAGAGTGGCTGACGCTTTAGCTGACATAAAATTGTCTTCATCCGGCCCTGTCCCATCAGGGTGCATGCCGTTTAATAAGCTGTTCGGAAGCCCTGTCGTGTTGACAAACTGAAAATCTCCGACACCTTCTGCAGCAACCTCTTCTAAGTTGTCCAGACCGTATTCCTGGCCTGCTTCACGAAGAGTCTCGCCCATGCCCAGCTCTTTCCCTTTTTCATTCATTTCTTCGACAAATGCGCCTTCAGAGCCTGAAATATATTCTGCTAAGGCCATGGTGGCTGCATTGGCCGAGTAAATCGCAATGGATTCATACAATTCTTCTACCGTATACTCTTCATCAGTTCGCATCGGTACGTTAGACAAACCCCTGTTATGGGATAATTCAGCTAAATGATCACTTACCGGCACTATGTCATCCCAAGCGATATCTCCTTCATTTACAGCTTCTAAAATGAGATATTCACTCATCATTTTAGTCATACTGGCAGGAGGAAGAGCCTGCTCAGCATTTTGTTCATACAATATTTTCCCGCTGTCCGCGTCTACTAGAATGACCGTGTCTACTCCTGGTTGATAAGACGCTTCTGCTGTTCCTGTATATGTAAACACACTTACAAACGAGAACATCATAATAAGCATCCACACATTAACTTTCTTAAACAATTCTCTACACCCTCTCCAAATCTTTCTTTCTATCTATATAAACACCAACCGTGATTTCTTGAATGCTCTGGAACCCTTGATCTCACGACAGCCAAACGTCATTTTACCATATTTTTTCACAAAAAAATAGATAGGGGAGACCCCTATCTATAGTAGCATTTTTTTAAGAATAATTTGGTGATTCTTTAGTGATTTGGACGTCGTGAGGATGGCTTTCTTTAAGACCGGCATTGGTAATACGGATGAACTGTGTCTCTTCCTGTAAAGCCTTTAAATCAGCTGTACCGCAGTATCCCATGCCTGCGCGCAGTCCGCCTACAAGCTGATGAACCGTATCCTTTAAAGGCCCTTTATAAGGCGTGCGCCCTTCAATGCCTTCAGGTACAAGCTTCTGTTCATTTTCCTGGAAATAACGGTCTTTACTGCCTTTTTCCATAGCTCCCAATGAACCCATGCCGCGGTATACTTTGAACTGCCTCCCTTGGAAAATCTCCCTCTCACCTGGACTTTCTGATACACCCGCAAGGAGACTTCCCAGCATCACTGCATTACCTCCGGCAGCCAAAGCTTTTGCAATTTCACCTGAGTATTTAATCCCGCCGTCTGCGATAATAGGAATACCGTGTTTTCTCGCCTCAGTCGCACAGTCGTATACAGCTGTCACTTGAGGAACGCCGATACCTGCTACAACCCGTGTAGTACAGATAGAACCTGGTCCGATGCCTACTTTAATAATGTTTGCTCCTGCCTCGATTAAATCTCTTGTCGCCTCTGCAGTGGCAACGTTCCCTGCGATAATATTAAGGTTCGGGTAATTGTCCCTTACACTGCGGACCTTATCTAAAACGCCCTGAGAGTGGCCGTGTGCAGTATCAATGACAAGAACATCAATTTCCGCCTCGATCAGAGCCTTGATTCTTGCGTCGGCATCTCCGCCAACACCTACAGCGGCACCGACAAGTAAGCGGCCTTGCGCATCTTTAGCCGAGTCAGGGAACTCAATGGCTTTTTCAATGTCTTTAATGGTGATGAGCCCTTTTAGTCTGCTGTCTTCATCTACTAAAGGCAGCTTTTCAATGCGGTGCTTCTGAAGAATCTGCTGTGCTTCTTTCAAAGTTGTCCCAACCGGGGCAGTCACAAGTCCTTCACTTGTCATCACATCTTTAATTGGAATCGAATAATCTTCGATAAACCTTAAATCCCGGTTTGTAATAATACCGACAAGCTTTTCATTTTCATCAGCAATAGGCACACCTGAAATCCTGTATTTTCCCATTAAATGCTCTGCATCAAATACCTGGTGGTCTTCTGTTAAATGGAAAGGGTTAGTAATAACGCCGCTCTCAGATCTTTTTACACGGTCTACCTGTTCTGCCTGCTCTTCAATGGACATGTTCTTATGAATGATTCCCAATCCGCCTTCACGAGCCATGGCAATAGCCATACTGGCTTCTGTTACCGTATCCATTCCCGCACTTATCAAAGGAATATTTAACTGGAGCGTTTCCGACAGCTTTGTCTTTACAGATACATCTCTTGGCAGAACATCTGATTTTGCCGGAGTTAACAGCACATCATCAAATGTTAAACCTTCTTTTTCAAACTTATTTTCCCACATGGATGCATTCCCCTTTCGCATTTACGCAAAAATATTATTAGTAGATTAACAATAGGACAAACTACTGTCAAGGCGACAGATATTGTTTAATAATTCAGTCTTTTGAGCTTCATGTAAACTATTGAGGCGCTGGCACTGAATGTGACATAAGAAAGGACGTTTTTTTATGAATCAACAACCAGCATTTACCTCTCTTTTTTTATCTTCTGCATTTACCCGTCAGTATCTGAAGAACAGCTATGAAAACCGGCATATTAATAAGCCTGCTGAAAAGGCCTACCAGAACAGCTATGCCTGTGTCTATTATGTGGAAATGGGAAACCAGTATTTCCAGCAAGGACAAAAAGCCCCCTTAACCATACAGCCTGTATTATTATTTTACGGTCTAAGCCATTGGCTTAAAGCTGCCCTTCTTACAGTAGATCCTGATTATCCTGCCACCACCCAGGTTCTCGCTCACGGGTTATCTGCCAGAAAAAAGAAAAAACAAGGGTACCAATTTCTCTCTGATGATGTACGTATTCAAAAAGAGGGTTTCTTTCCTTATTTATCAGAAAAATTGTTTCATGTGAAACAAATTTCCGGAGAAAAAGTCAAAATGCGCTATTTATTGCTCAGTTTACCCGAAATGCAGTCTTTATTCAAAACTGTTTTTAAAGAATCCGGATTACAGCAATTAACTCCAGAAACCGCCAGCTCATTCACTTTACCTTTAGATGCGTTTTCTGACTGGCCTGACACATTAAACACGTGGGTCAGACAGCTTTCGACTGATATTAATGGAACACTCTCATGCAGGAAAGAAGAAAACATGCTGTATATGACATTGTCTTCTCTGCCTTCACAGGGAGCCTGCTTTTTTCGGCAAGGGATAGATGGGAGCTATTATGCTCCTGTTATTCAGCCGCTGTTTAATATGACATATCCTGAACTGCTGGTACATTACATGCTTCTCTACCAGCTGAGTATGATATGCCGGTACGAAATTGAGTGGTGGGGAGAACTTAATTACACGTTTGCCTCTAACGACCTCCCAGTTATCAAAGAATTCCTTAATATTACTCAGCTAAAAAGCAAACAGCTTCTGGAAACGTTATTTTTTGGAGAATGAGTAACCGAATAATGCCCTAATCAAATAATCCCCGGCCAGGTTCTTCTGTGCCTGGCCAGGGGTTATTTTTTAAATCTTCATATACGCCTTCTCAAGCGCCTGCTTTATATCTTGCCAAATATCCTCTCCACTTTCCAGTCCTACAGACAGCCTGACGAGAGAATCCGTTATTCCCATCTTCTTTCTGTCTTCTTCAGGTACAACAGAATGAGTCATAGTAGAAGGATGCTGAATAAGTGACTCAGCATCTCCCAGACTGACCGCTACTTGAACAACACTTAACTCATTCATAAATGCCTGAGCTGCTTTTTTCCCTCCTTCAATTTCAAAGCTGATCAGTCCTCCGAAATCTTTCATTTGGCTTTTTGCTAAATGGTGCTGGGCAAAGTTTTTATCTCCTGGATAGATAATATTCTTCACACTCTGTTCCTCTTTTAGTTTTTCAAAAATAAAGCGGGCATTATCACAGTGACGATCCATTCTGACTGCGAGTGTTTTTAATCCGCGAAGCAGGAGCCACGCATCAAACGGCCCAATGACTCCTCCAATATCCTTTTGGGTAGTCATCCGGATTGTCTGCATATCTTCAGCCGGACCGGCAGCAATCCCTGCTATTACGTCCCCGTGTCCACTGATATATTTTGTAGCACTGTGAATGACAAAGTCAGCACCGAGAGTCAGCGGCTGCTGGAGGTAAGGGGATGAGAACGTATTATCCACCACTACTCTAAGACCTTCTTCTTGAGCTGCTTTAATAACCATCTTCAGATCAACCAGTTTCATCGTCGGGTTAATCGGTGTTTCAACGTACAAAACTTTTGTTTCCGGACGGATTCTTTCTTTAATAGCAGCTTCACTCGACATCTGCATTAAATCAAAATCAATATTAAATTTTTCTTTTACCATTTCCAGGAACCCATACGTACATCCGTATACTCCCTCGGAAACAAGCACGTGATCACCTGATTTTAACAAGTGAAAAAGTACCCCTGAAACGGCAGCCATTCCGGATCCAAAGGCAACAGCTTCTTCAGCTTCCTCCAAATCTGCCATTTTTTTCTCCAGCTCTGTCACCGTGGGATTCCCAAGGCGCGAATACATGTAACCGCTTTCATTTCCGGCAAAACGCGCTTCCCCTTGTTCTGCATTATCAAACACAAATGTAGACGTCTGGTATAACGGATGAGCCAGACTGCCATGATGCTGCTGGCGGTCGAAGTGACTATGAATCAGTCTTGTGTCCAATTCCTTCTTTTTCATTAACAACACTCCCCTTTTCTGCATCTAGCACTCTTGAGACCTGACTAACCCACTTGTCTCAGCAGGCTAACCATGATTCTTTTATATCTTACCCAACTATTATTATATACGTTTGTTGCAAAAGTGTCGAAACAGATTTGAATAAATCAATATGCTGCCTTCCTATCCAGCAACCCCTGGCGAGCAAAAAGGTGATAAGACAGGCTTTTTTGGAACCTGTAAGCCGCAAGGAGAATGATATTAGTCAGCTTACTTATTAAGTACCATCAGCTTTGTATTTAACTTATGCCCAAAAAGCTCCTCTTCGAATTCTTTGACAAAAGTAAATCCTTTCGCATTATAGAACTGTTCAGCTGTGTCGTTACCTTTCTCCACTTCTGCATATACCTTATTAACTTGCAGGGGAAGCTCCTTCAGTCCTCTGTTTAGAAGACTTGTTCCAATCCCTTCTGTCTGGTATTCCTTGTCAATGTATATAGCAGCCAAATCAGCCCTTTCGTCTTTGAAATAGAAGTTGGCAAACCCGGTAATTTTACCTTTATCTTCTGCAACCAGAAAAAGACTGTTAGTAACTTTTCTCTCCACCGTTTCATCAGAATAAGCATTTTTTAAAAACTGATCCTGGATTTTACGGGGGATAAGCTTCTCGTATGTATCGTGCCACGTATCTTCAGCAACTCTCTGTATTCCTTTGATGTCTTCTTTAACTGCTTTTCTAACCTTCATAAAATACTCCTCTCTTTTAAGTAAAATTTTATTGATAATTTTTAAATGAACATTTAGCTTCAGCAAAGCTATGTATGGAAAACTATTCTTGTTCCCTGCTTCTAAGCAGAGATATTAGCTCTTCTTTCAGCTCATTCGATCTGGCCAGCTTACGCTCTATAGCAAATAAAGTAGACATAAGCAAAGCAAAAGCGATAATCCAAAAGAGTATGAACATAGTATTTCCCCCCAAAGTGACTTACCTGAAAATATGTTTATCGGATAATAATTACCATATTATCTCATTTTATCATATCTTATAAATGATTCTACCTTTTTATAGAGGTGTGAGCCCCGCAAAAATTTAAAAATCCCGTCTGGTGGTTGTCTGCGTGGAAGTTGATGGGCTGGGCACCTATTTTCAGCGGCCAACCAGCAATTTTTTATGTCTATCGGCGAAAATGAGGGGTCTATCAGCGAAAATCGAGGCTCAATTAGCGAAATTTGAGTTCTATCGGCGAAAATCATGATCTATCAGCGAAGCACTTGTCCAAAAAAAGTAATCAGTTTTTAGCCGGAAAGGTTGGAGGTAATTAATCTTTCTTTCCTCAACGCA
>NZ_JAIWPE010000046.1 GCF_021028955.1 Salipaludibacillus sp. CUR1 | reverse complement strand
AAAAAAAGAGGGTGAGTCTAACTCCCCTCTATATCTATTTATTAATAGGGACATATTAAATAGCAAAAATGAGACAAAATACGTTGGTAGTTTCAGGTCAGAAATCATTAGCAGTAACACTTTGCTTTCAAAGTTCGGTTTAAATTTATGACATTAACTAATATTATTGTACTACAACTTAGGATATGACTATATATTTTTCATACAATTAATACGTACTTAAAAAGATGCTTTTACTTTTTTAATTAGACGCGTCTTTTTTCCCGAAACTTCTGCTGTTTTTCCCTTCATTCAGTCTTCTCCGTAAAAAATAAGACTTAAAGAAACTCAAGTATTTTCATTTTTTTCCGATATTAGTAAAAGAAAGTTTTTGTCGAATGAGCAGGTCGATTTAAGGCCCTTAATGTCATATGGCAAATAAAGATGAGAGTCTAAAGTTCTGATCCTTTAGAGGGGGCTTCTAACCAATGTTTAAATAGTTCTCCTTAAATAATTTCATTTAGGCTCCAGGCTTATAGTTAGACACTTGAGCACGACAGGGGGGGAGTTATGGGTTACAAAGGAAGAATAATAAGTGTTTTTATATGTTTATTAATTGGGGTTGTCACCATCATAGTAGATTTTCACATACACGGCTACATACCTGATCTGGCATTTTTACAGAGACTGATTTTGTTTATTCCATTCTGGTGGGTAGGAAAACAATTTGATAAAGTGACCTTTAACAAAAATAATGCAACTCAAAAAATTGACGCGTTACAACAGCATGCCAATTCTGATAAAGAAATAAGCCAGGAATTAGAGCATATTTTTGCCAATGAACATGTGATGCTCAGGTCAAACGATTTAAAGAACCACACACAAATGGTTTCAAAAGGAAGTGAACATTTCTCCGGACACAGTATGAGTGAGTTCGAAGAGGACCTGGAGTGCTGGCTCGACAGCCTGCACCCCGATGACCAGGAAGAATATAAGGAATTCAGTGAAAAAATATTTGCAGGGTGGCCAGCTAACTTCGAAGGAAGACTATTATGTGATAATGGCGAAATAAAATGGTTTGAAGCACGGGAGTATTCAATTCAAAGCAGTAATGGAGAAGTTGAAAAGATTTTGGGTGTGGTGTTTAATATTACTTCCCGAAAAGATGAGCAGTTTAACTTTTTTGTTTACTATGATTCTTTAACGAAACTGCCAAATAAAGAACTTTTAATACACACACTGGAAAAGAAAGTTTTGAAAGCGGGCAACCGGTTTAGTTTATTGTTTATAGACCTTGACGGCTTCAAAAAAATTAATGATCAGTTAGGGTATTTATATGGCGACAAGCTATTGATAAAAGTAGCGACATTATTGAGGGCTGCTTTTGAGTCAGAGAATGTTTTCCGTTTCAGCGGTGACGAATTTATTATTATAGTAAATGACAGCAGCCAGCTTCATTTAATTTTAAGCGATCTGTTAGGTTCTTTCTCAGAACCTTTTATATTGGATGATAAAGAGGTTTACATTACCCCCAGTATTGGTGTGAGTCTTTATCCGGATCACGGGAATAATTCAGAGGACTTAATCAAACACGCAGATGCCGCTATGCAATATGCAAAGGAAAAAGGGAAAAATACGTGGAAATACTATTCCTATTCCCTTGAAGAGAAAAACAAATACTACTACTCAATGGAACATGACTTACGAAAAGCAATCTCTCATGCTTATAACGATTTTTCAATGCTGTACCAGCCGCAAGTAGACATTAAGACAGGAGAACTGGCTGGGCTTGAAGCACTTATTCGCTGGCACCACCCGCAAAGAGGGATGATTTCGCCGGCTGAATTTATTCCTGTTGCAGAAAAAACAGGGCTCATCCTCCCTCTCGGAGAATGGATATTAAAAGAAGTATGCAATCAAATCATAACGTGGAAAACAGCGGACGACACTTCTCTTCCGAAAATTGCTGTGAATGTGTCAGTCATTCAATGGCAGTCATCAGACTTCATTGATCGGGTTAAACGGATCATTAATGAAACAGGTGTGTCACCGGAGTATTTAGAGTTTGAAATTACCGAAGGATTTATGGAAGACCGGACAAACGTTTCAAACAAACTGAATGAACTGAGAAAAATCGGGATCCAGGTGGCCATTGATGATTTTGGGACAGGCTATTCCTCTCTTAGTCATCTGAAGCAATTCCCAATTAACGTTTTAAAAATTGATAAATCCTTTATCTTACAAAATGAAACAGCTATTATAGAAAGTATTTGTGATATTGCAGAACACCTAAAAATAAATGTGATGGCAGAAGGAATTGAAACCCAAGGGCAGCTCGCTTTTTTACAAAGCATCAATTGCACTTATGGCCAAGGGTTTTACTTTGAACGCCCAATCAAAGCTGGTGAATTTGAAGAAAAATATTTAAGAAGGCAGCCCGAAATAATACAGTGATACTATTCCGGTAAATAAGGGGAGCCTCATTAAGGTTTCTTGTAGATTTCTCTAGAGAAGAGCTGGACCTGTGCCTCCAGTTCTTCAGATTACTGCAAAAAAACCACACTTTTTTGTGAAGTGTGGTCTTTTATTTTTGATGTGTGCGAGGCCCTCCGACACATCAAGTAGTAAGTATAGTTTAGCTGGTTGGAGAATATTTAATGAAGGAGATGTACGTCAGCGACAAACTAGTTTTCACGCTTGTCGCCCATAAAATAAAGCGCAACTGTTCCAGGCCCCGTATGGGCACCAATAACAGTCCCAACACTGTTTATTCTTACGGGCTCGTGAAGGTGAGGGAATTTTTCTTCTATTAAATCCCCCACTTTTCGTGCATCATCATAGCATGCCGAATGCGATATAAAACACTTCCCTGAATAATCGGTACCATTCTTCGCATGAACTTCCATCATACGAACAATCTCATTGATCACCTTCTTTTTACCTCTAACCTTCTTGCGCGGAGTCAACTTCCCATCCTCACTCATGTTTAACAACGGATTTATATGTAGTAAACTTCCGACCATTGCAGATGTTGGGGAAATTCGGCCGCCACGTTTATAATGTGTAAGATCTGTAGAAAAAAACCAATGGTGGACATGAAGCTTATTATTCTCAATCCAATTGTGCAACTCTTCTATTGTTTCCCCTTCGTCTCTCAGATCAGCAGCCAAATCAACAAGCATTCCGTAACCTGATGAAGCCGCCAATGAGTCTGCTATCAGAATTTTTCGCTCTGGGTACTTAGATAAAAGCTCTTCTTTTGCAATATTAGCAGATTGAAACGTTCCTGAAAGTCCTGAAGAAAAAGAAATATGCAGGATATCCTTCCCTTCCTCTAAATAAGGTTCAAAGAATTCGATAAACTGACTGACATTAACTTGCGACGTAGTAGGCATGGCACCTTCAGAAATTCTTCGATAATAGTCATCAAAAGAGATGCTTTGACCTAGATCATCAGGATACTCAGTCCCATCTATACTGTAATGAAAACAGACATATGGTATTTTCCTGTTTTGGAAATACTCATCCGGCATATCTGCAGTAGAACAACACGTTAGTACATAACCCGACAAATTCACCACTCCTTCATTATTTATAATAGATTATCCATCTTAAATCATACATTAATAATTACTATTATAGTATAGTGGGTAGAATAAATATGTAAAATTAATCTTTATAGATTGCAGTTCTTGCAATAGCAGCTACTTTAAATCCTTGTTTTTTAAAAAGAAGAGAGCAATCTAATAAACGTGGAAAATAAAACACTCTTCTTCCGAAAATTGCTGTGAAAGTGTCAGTAATTCAATGGCAGTCAGCGGAATTCATTAATTGGGTTAAACGCATTATTAATGAAACCGGTGTTTCACCGGGAGTATTTAGAGTTTGATTTAAGAAGAATTTATGGAAGACAGGACAAACGTTTTAAACAAACTGAATGAACTGATAAAAACGGGATCCGTGGCCATTGATGATTTTGGGAGAGCCTATTCCTCCCTTAGTCATCTGAAGCAATTCCCAATTAACGTTTTAAAAATTGATAAAACCTTTGTATTGCAAAAAAACAGCTATTATAGAAAGCATAAAATAAATGTGATGACAGAAGGAATAGAAACCCAAGGGCAGCTCGCTTATTATAAGTATCAATTGCACTTATAGTCAAGGGTTTTACTGTGCATATAATATAACAAACGTACATTCAAAGTTATAATATATGGGTTAATACCTCTTAATTTCGATCTAAATCATAGCCTAATTCAACAAAATCTTCAAATGATACTTGTTTTGTTAAATAAGGTTCATTTTTCAATTGCACTAATACTGTGTTCTTTTCAAACCCAACAACTTTTCCCATTTCATAACATTAGCAATTTTAACCTTTACAACCTGTCCAATTCTTAAATTCCGAAGTACTTCATTCATAATCTTCCCTCCTTTTTTAATTTAGATTAGAGCAATTCCCTATGCAAACACACATCTATACTAAATAAGCTCTTTTAAATAGAATGATCCATATGTAATACCCCTCCATCAAACATAATAAAAATAATCTAATTTGATTAATAATGTAAATATATTTATATAACAATTCTAACTTGGTATAATTATACACACTAGTCCGAAATTTAGTGTAATGCATTACACATATTGCAATTAAGTCAAAAAAGAAAAAGACAATTGAATTAATAAATTTATCAAGTAATTGTAGTACTGCTTGTGGTTGTTGGTTGGCTCGCAATGCCTTCAGGCCAAGAGCTTGGCTTCTGATTATCCATCTATCTTTGTAATCTTCAAACCTTCAGGTTCGTAGTTTCCAACTTCGTTGTGGTTGACAAAGCTTTAGGAAGTTCCAGCAATTCACATAGTGATCCTCTTACTCGTTACTAAGATTGTCTAATAGTGCTTAGCACTGGAGAAACTTTTCTCACTATAATCCCCATTTTTTACGAAAAAAAGCTTCACCTTCTATTTTGGGATCTAGGTTTATTATCAATTCATTCTCAAAAGGAAAAGTTTCTTCTACTTCTTGACTTGTTATTCTTTGATTAAAAATATTGTCTATTGTCATAAGTCGCCAACATTCTCTCAATAAGTTTTCTCTTTTAGCTAATTGTTCTCTATGGGCTAATGGCATTATTGTAGATGGATGTAATTTGTCTTCATCCCATTTCACCCACTCAGCAATGGCCCCAATTGTTCGAAAATTTTCGGTTTTTGGTAAGCCTGTAAGTATGACTTGTTGAATATCAATTGGTAACACATTCATTGAATTTTTGATTATTTCCCTAGCTACCATATGATCTAATATTAAAATTATAATGCCATTATATTTATATTTTTCGATTTGCTTTACTCCCTTTAATAAAGCTTGAAACAAGCCTAATTTTGATGAAGGTGTTTTTACTTCAATAGATAGATTCAAGTCTTCTAAAATAAAATCCGGTGCTCCTAGCCCGCCTATTCTAAAATTTTGATTCCCCTCTAATAACCTTAGCGCAAGCATAATTTCACTCTCAAAACTTCTAAAATAATTCACATTACTCTCTGTTAAATAAGAGCATGTATCACCAAAAGCGCCTCCGTTTTCAAGGTTTTTAGCCACATTATCTGCTATATCAATCCGTCCCATAATTTCTAACGCCCATAGTGCAAAAGAAAGTTCAAAGAAAGATTTTAAATCTATTTTTTCTGATCTCGTTCTTGAATATAAAGTTCTTAACTTTTTAGCGTAAGATAAGAGACCGTGTATTCCATCAATTCCCTTAAGCTCGTTTCTATTACAGAAATTTTCTACTATATCTATATACTGTGCTTTCTCTAACTTTAGAAACCTCTCTTGCAACTCAAAAAATCTAGTCAATTAGGTTCCCCCTTTTTAATAACTACTATAAACTACTATAAAAAAAGACTCCAGCCTAAGCTGGAGTCTCTAATATTGAATAATATAATTATCCAAGTAATTGTAGTACTGACTGAGGTTGTTGATTAGCTTGAGCTAACATAGACTGAGAAGCTTGAGCAAGGATGTTTGCACGAGTCATTTCCATCATTTCAGCAGCCATATCAACGTCACGAATACGAGATTCCGCAGCTGATAGGTTTTCAGAAGAATTATCTAAGTTAGAAATAGTGTGTTCTAAGCGGTTTTGTGTAGCACCAAGCTTAGATCGTTCAGCTGAAACAGTTTCAATAGCATTATTTATTGTTTTTATTGCTGCATCAGCGGTTTCTTGACTCGAAATGTCTATCCCTGCAAATCCACTATCTAAATCAAACAAAGAAGCATCTTCACCATTTACAGTAATTCCAAGTGTAGAAGTCCCTGGTTTTGCTTCAAGTGCAGTACCAGCAGTATCTAAACGTAAGTCACTTATTCTGTGCCAATCACCATCTTCATCCGCAGTGCCAGATAAAAGAACAGCTTGAATATTACCATTCTCATCTTCAAGTACATCTTGAGCAGTAAAATCTGTCCCATCAATAGTAATATCAGCTGTAGTTGCTGTTAAACCTTCTACTGCTCCGTTAACTCCCAAAGCTTGGGCAGACATATCATCAATAGACAAATTAATATTCTGTCCTGAGTTCGCCCCAATATGGAAAGTTCCTTCAAAGTCACCATTTAAAAGATTTTGAGTATTAAATTCAGTATTATCTGAAATTCTAGTCAACTCATTTGCTAATTGATCAACCTCTTTTTGTAGTTCTTCACGGTCAACTTCTACGTTTGTATCGTTAGCAGATTGAACCGCTAGTTCACGCATACGTTGAAGAATACTGTGAGTTTCATCCAATGCACCTTCTGCAGTTTGAATTAATGAAATTCCATCTTGAGCGTTACGACTTGCTTGGTCTAAACCGTTGATTTGAGCACGCATTTTTTCAGAGATTGCTAGACCTGCTGCATCGTCACCTGCGCGGTTAATACGCATACCTGAAGATAGTTTCTCCATTGAGTTTTGCATGGCATTTTGGTTGATACCCATTTGACGGTGGGTGTTTAACGCTGGGATATTGTTGTTGATAATCATAATAAAATTCCTCCTTGAATTTGCTTCCTGTCACGTCCTTGTGAGTGGAAGGTTGATCTATTTAGTGAGCAGGGAAGCGTCGGCCGCCGCTGTCCTGGTCACTGTTACACTCTTATTATCGGATCGTTCATTTGAATGTTTAGGTTTTTTTAGAAATAAATTCACTAAATTGAATTTTTATCTCAGACTTTCTACCCATCCGTTGCGGATTGCCTGGACGGTTGCCTGTGTGCGGTCGTTGACCTGCATTTTTTTGAGAATGCCGCTGATCGTAGCGCTCACTGTTGAGGGTGAGAAATACAACTCGACAGCAATCTCGTTCGTCGTTTTTCCTTCTAACAGGAGCTGCAGCACATTCAGCTCGTTTTCTTTTAACAGACTTCCCGCCAGCTCTCTCTTAAGCAGGAATTTCTTAATTGG
Source organism: Salipaludibacillus sp. CUR1 (assembly GCF_021028955.1). Taxonomy (GTDB): domain Bacteria; phylum Bacillota; class Bacilli; order Bacillales; family Salisediminibacteriaceae; genus Salipaludibacillus. The sequence goes on along the minus strand of NZ_JAIWPE010000046.1, from coordinate 57,245 downwards.
TGTTTTCCTGGATTTTTTCTGGTCGATCTCAAATGCCAGGTTTTTATGTAACGACGGTTCAAGTACAGGCAGATTAGAATAAATGGTTTCCAGGATTAGATGAGTATTTTCTTCAAGAAAGGCAATTGAAAATAAGCCATCGAAAGGAAACGACAAGTAAGGAAGACACTTAGGGCAAGCTTCCCCTGCCTTAATAAGATAAATTTTGCATCCGGTCTTTTCTCTCATATCTGTTAATCTCTCAAATTCACCATCTTCTTTCCCATTAATCAGATAGAAAACAACGTCATTCGACTCAGTATTAACAGGCAGATCCCTGACTTGTAAAACACTGGTCCCATTGTTAACTCGTGAGAAAAGGCGTGTGAAATTAGTTTCAGATACCCCTCCAGTATCGACAATTACCAACTTCCCAACTAATCCTTTATTCTTAATCATCTGTACATCACCTGATTCTTTAGAATTTAATATATAGTAAATATTAACAAATTAAGTGCGAATCTACAATATTACTTATACCTCGACAATTTTCGCAAAAGTGAGAAAACGTTTACTTAAACCTCGAAAATGGTACTCATCTCTATTTAATTGTTATTAATTTCCATTAAAAAAGTCTATTAAGACCACAAAATTAGAGGGGTAAGAACTAGGTGTATTTCCAGGTAATTTGCTGAGTGAGAAGGAATAGCAGTTAGTACATAGAGAGTGCGAAGTTGAGTGAGAGTTGGTATGGCCGGCAGAACGAAAATAATAGATAAGCAGCGTGTGGTTCTGCTTATCTATTATTACCTTACAGCGTCTACCCATCCTTTACGGATGATTTGTACCATCGCGTCGGTGCGGTCGTTAGCCCCGAGTTTTTTAAGCAGGTGGCTAATCACCGTACTGACGGTTGAAGGCGCCAAAAACATGAGTTCGGCTATTTTCCGGTTATTATGGCCATCGAGTATGTGCTGCAGGACTTTCTTTTCGTTGTCTGTTAATATGTATTGAACATCTTCAAAACGCAGTTTGAGCCGTTTGATCGGCCGGTCCTTTAATTTTTTATGCTGGATCAGGGTAACGAGGTCGCAATGAAGCTTCTGTTCCAGAAAGATGCCGAACTCGTCAAGAGAATTAAGAACGCGGCGCCCGTTTTCCAGGAAAAATGATAAGGAAACGATCCCATTTAAGTCCTGCATAAAATAAGGAAAAAGGGATTTAGTCGGCTGTGCTGCTGTCATAATCAATGAGTATGTATTGGTTTCCTTTAATTCTTCAAGTCTGTCTTCGATGAAGCGGAGGGTCTCGACTCTGTAATCTTCTATTAAAAAGAAGATGTACTGTACCTGTTTCAGCTCATCGGGATTACCCTTATCGATGATGACCTCTTTATCACCGGCGATCGATGAAAGTTTTCCCACGGTTTCTTCCGACAGGCACTGATCAAAATCGATAAAGAGGACCTTTTCGGTAGTAACTGTATCTTTGGAAGAATACAATGAGTGCATAGGTTGATCCCCTTTCTTTAATGTCTACTCTTAACAATACCTATTAAAAACTTTTCCGACAAGATTCGATTGTCTGATCATATATGCGACTTTTGTTGTTCAATTTTGAGAATAAGGATAAAATCTTCCTCTATAAGGAAGATGTGACAACAAAAGATCTAGTTAATTGTAAAAATAAAAGTTAAAAAGTCTCACTGACAATAGCAAAATCTGCTGTTCAATGAGACTTTTATATAATGTTACTTTTTTATTGATTTTGTAAATTGTTTTAATATGTCGACAGATGCCCCGGCAGCCGCTTCGTTTTCTTCCTTGATGGCGAGATACACTTCTTTCCGGTGAATGTCGATATGCTTCGGGGCGTCGATCCCGAGTTTAATCTGATCCCCTTCCACCCCGATCACTGTGATCTCAATATCATCGCCGATTTTGATTGATTCATTGAGTTTTCGTGTCAGCACAAGCATCGGCTATCCCTCCTTCTTTCCAGAGGCCGCAGGCTGTTTCAACGAATGCTTCGTCTCGTAGCCGGAGTCATTCAGCACAATCTGCTTTCCTTTTTTGCGGGCGGTATTAATCACTATTGGGCCCCTTAAGTTAGCCGTTGACTCCTCGATCGTTTCCTTAAGAGTCAGCACCGTGAAAAGAGCAACGTCCTGTTCGTTGGTGATGTCCAGTGTTTCCAGCAGCTGGTCGGACAGTTTCACTTCATAGTCCGGGAAAAACGAGAAAGGCGTCATGACGGCGAAAGCGAGCCCCGGCGTCACCGTTGACTGGAGAATATAAAACGGGCCTGGTTCGTCACTGAATGGAAGGAGAACAAAGGCTTTTTCGTCTTCAAAACTTGGCAGCCCCTGGTCGAACTGGATAATATTATCCGGATTAATCTCTGTTGGTCCTGAATATTTCGTCTCGATTATCAAACTGATCACTCCATTTTCACTCTTTGTTTTATTGTATCGAAAATTGGCGAAGTTGTGGGGCACAATTGGAAATTGTTTCTTTTAGTCGCTCCCCCCGGAAAAACTTTAAGCATCCCCCATCGTTGAATGGCGGATGCTTATAGCTGTCGGTTGACTGATCCTCCCGTAACGGAGAACTGGACATCGTTTTTCTGCCGGAGGTACACATCGGTTTCCCAGCGTGGAAAGCTGATCTCAGGCTTATTAGGGATGATACGGATATCAGGATCGGCCCAGTCGGATTGGATGGACAGTTCGGACGGCTGATAATTAAATGTGACTTTTCCCATATGTTCAGGAACAACGCCATAATTATAGTCCTTCGGCGGGCGCTCCCCCTTTTGTTTAGCGATGGAAGCGAGGGCGTTTGTGCTGTGTTCAATCTTTTTCAGCTGGTCGCCTTCACGGGTGACTTTGGCCACGTACTGGAGTACGTTTTGCTGCGACTGGGCTGCGTATTCTTTCACCCGGCGAAGCGGGCCTTTCAGATCGGCATCGGCAAAGGCTTCTGTCTGGTCGATAAACAGTCTGGAAGCTGTTGAGCTGATGTGCAGGGTGCCTGAAAAGTCCTGGTTAATTTGCAGGTCGGCGTTCGGCTGATGAATCGACATGGGAGGACGCTGCTGCCGGATACCTGTCTGGGCCTGTACGGACGAGATGTGAATACGGGGTAATTCCATGAGCATGCCTCCTTGATGACTCAGCTTTGCCGTGATTTTTCCAAAAAAATTATCTTAAGAAGTCCATCAGGGTCGGCTGGATGATCCGGCCGCTTGAGGAGAGCGCGGCGCGGTGGACGTTCTCCTGCATCATGAGGCCGGTGATGACTTTCTCGATGTCGGCGTCTTCGTTGTCGGAGAGGATGCGTTTGGCGATGACTTCCTGCTCCTGGATTCTGTCGTCGATCATTTCAATTCGGTTCACGCGGGCGCCAAGTTCGGCGCGTTCGTCGACGGAGTTGTTGATGTGGGTGTCGATCGTGTTGAGCATACCGGAAAGGTCAGCGGCTGTTGTGTTCGGGTCTTCGAGCATGTCTTCGAGTGCCTGGATGTCGTTAAACAGGTCCTCAGAGAAGACGTTTTGCGGGCGGATGTTCACCGGGATTTTGACGCCTTTCAGCAGCTCGACCTCCACGTTTTCTGTGTTGGTGGAGAATTCGCCGGCTTCGAGGTTGACCGGCTTGTTCGTTGTGTTCGTGCCGTTAAAAATGAATTTATTGTTCGCCTGTGTGTTGGCCAGCGATTCGAGGTGTTCTTTAAGCTGGCGGACTTCGTTGGCGATATTGGCGCGCTGGCCTGCTTCATACGTGTCGTTTGAGGCCTGGACGGTCAGTTCGCGCAGGCGGTGGAGCGTGTTGGTTGTTTTATCGAGCGCTGAATCGGCGGTGTCCATCCAGTTGTACACTTCGGACAGGTTGCGTTTGAACTGGGATGTTTCGGCTGCCTGGGTGCGGTAGCGCATGCCGTTCATGGCGATCACCGGGTCTTCAGAGGCCCGGGAGATTTTTTTGCCGGTGGACAGCTGGTCCTGGTATTTTTTCAGCTGCTGGTAGCTGTTGCTCAAATGGTTGAGCGAGCTGTTGGCAATCATGGATTGTGTGACGCGCATGTTCGTTCACCTGCTTTTTAGTTAGTTTTGCGGCTTGCCGGCCGGGTTTAGAGCGCCTGAATGCTTGCCGGGATGACGGGAATTTAAAGTCTTCCTGGAAAAGGGCGGATTTTATTTTACCAGTAGGAAGATGAATCCGCTCATTCCGGCCACCGGGAAAGAGCATTTCTTGAGCTATTATGGTCAGGCTCGTTCATTATCGGCCGACGACGCCCATTCCGTTAATAATCCGGTCAAGCATTTCATCAATCGCGGTCAGGTTTCGGGCCGCTGCGTTGTATGCGTGCTGGAACTGAATCATATTAGTCATTTCTTCATCAAGAGAGACACTGCTCACCGATTTGCGGTTCTCGTCGACTGAATTTTTCAAGGAAGCAGTGTTACGCTCCATCCGTCCCGCTTCGTTCGTATCAACGGCCATCTGCCCAATGATGCCCTGATAGAAGCTTTGAACGTTGGTCGTGTTCTCCCCGAAGCTGAGGCGGGCGTCTTTCACATCCGCGAGGGCAAGAGCGTTTGAGCCGTCCCCCGCAAAGGCTTCGTCACGGGGATTAAGGTTGCCGTCCCCGTCACGGCCCGCGGCGCCAGAAGCCGCGATGTTGTCGAGGCTTGCTATAACGTCGTCTGACACTTTAAGAAACTTGGCGGCCTGGGTCGGCGGCGTGTCGTTCAAGTCCTGGGAATAGGTAAAAAAGTCGAACCCTGTTTTAGTAAAATCCGAGTCAGGATCGTTTGCTGTTTCAATCTCGGACAGGCTCCAGCCTGATTGATGGACCTCATTGAATTCAGCGGCGAACGTGGCGGCCATTGTATCGAGCTGCTGCATCATGTGCGGGAAATCGCCTCTTTGGCTGCCCTCTTCCATGTAGCCATGGGTTTCGATGACAGCTTTTAATGCGCCGGACGTAAATGTGTCGAACTGGCCTTCATTTTCAAAACTGATTGGATCGTAGTCACCGAATGTGACGCCTGTGACAAGTCCGGTGTCATCATCTGTATTCACAGTCATGTTACTCCTGGTGAGGTTTTCCCCGTTGACAAGCTTCACGGAGTCCCCGCCTTGGGTGACGCGCTGGCCTTTACTGTCCAGCAGGTGAACCGTATATTTTCCATCGGCCATGTCTTTTGCCTGGCCGCCGCTAGGCACACGCTCGACTTCAATGTTGACGAACTGGGACAGCTCATCAATCAGCTGATCGCGCTTGTCGTAAAGGTCGTTCGGCAGCATGCCGTGCGGTTCCACGGAAGCGATTTGCCCATTCAGGTCGTTAATCTGCCTCGTGAGCGAGTCAATCTGGTTGTTCTGGACGGTCAGCTGTTCTTTATAGTCACGCTGAATGGCTTCAAGCGAATTGTAAGTGTAATTGAACGTTTCGGCGACAGCGATGCCCCGCTGCCTGACGACTGAACGGGCGCCTGAATCTTCCGGATTGACGGACAGATCCTGGAGCGACTCCCAGAAGCGGTCGAGCGTATTGGCAATTCCGTCCTCAGTCGGTTCATTCATAATGTCTTCCATTTTTTGAAGGGCGGTGTGGCGGGTGTCCCAGTAGCCGTTCTTCGTGTTCTGGGCGCGGTACTGCATATCGAGAAATGATTCACGGACCCGCTGAATCTCGCCGGGTTTCACGCCTGTTCCGATCTGGCCGGGAATGCCGGGCTTGTTAAACGCTGGGATCGGGAACGCTTCGGTCTGTGTGAAGTTGACGCGCTGGCGCGAATAGCCCTTTGTGTTGGTGTTGGCGATATTGTGGCCTGTTGTATGTAATGCTGCCTGCTGCGTGCTCAGCGCGCGCCGGCTTGTTTCTAGTCCGTGAAACGTTGAAAGCATGGTCGTCTCTCCTTCGTTATGTAAATTGCTTTAAGGGGGGCGGAGCTTGGGCAAACGGGGCTCCGGTGATGCTGGTGCCGGGTAGTGCTTATGTTCGGTACTGTTTATGCTGGGTGAGGCTCATGTTGGGTAGTGCTTATAGCTGGTTTCGGTTGCCTCACCGGGGAGCGTGAACGGATGACGGCTGCTCCCCCCTCCCGGTCTGAAAAGCGGGTTTGATCCAAAGCAGACGGTTGTCTTTTTAGACAGCCAGCCTTGATGGCGCTAAGCTTTTGAATCAAACAGGGAGCGTCCGCCCGGGCCGAAATCTTCGCCGTCATCATTGCTGCCATCACCGCCGTAGCCGGCAAACTGATTCTGCGGGCTCATGGCATCCAGCGAGAGATTGACAAACCTCAGCGAATCTTCAAGCAGTTGCTCGTTCAGTTCATTCTGCTCCTTGAGCTTGTGGATTTCAGTCATAAGACGCTGCTGCCAATATTGCAGATCTTCTCTTTCTTTTTCCGGAAAAAGAGGAATCAGCTGGTCCATCGTGACGTCTTCTTTAATGATCCCTTTTTGTTCGAGCCATTCCTGAATGAGGCGCTGGCGTGTGTTTTCCAGCTTGCGCAGCTGCTGGATGAGAGGCGATTCTTCCTTCATCACTTGTTCAAGCCCTGGCATATCCCCTTTTTTGATGACTTCTTCTTTTCTTGCCGCCTGTTCATTGAACCGTTCATGGACGACGGTCATGGCCTGAAAAATTTGTATAAGCTGTTCCACCACGCTGTTCACCTCGCTTGAATGTTAGTTGGCTGCCGTATGCTGGCTGATTGGTATTGGATAGTGGTTGTTTGGTAATGAATATTGATGGTTTGACCTTGTATGTTGGTAGTACGTATTGTTAAAAATTGTATTTTATTGGTATCTTCGGCGGGGCTGGGTTATTTGTTCCAAAACTCGTAGAATTTTTTTGCCACCGCTTTATGGTTAATCTCGTACGTTCCTTTTTCAATCTGGGCTTTCACTTCGTCAACGCGCTGCTGACGCTGAGCGGAAATATCAGTTGACTTCGCCATTTCCTTCGCCTCAGAAGAGATCTCCACCTGATCCGAACGCGTGGATTTATCGTTATGTTTCTGCTGCGTCTCCTGCAGCTTGCGGTAAGCCTGGATCGAATGCATCGGATTAATCTTCATCTTATAGCACCTCCCGGGATTCACAGTGTTACTCTGCTCATTCCCTTTTCTATCAATTATATCGGTTATACAGTGAAAACCTTTAGCATCACGGCCGTTTTTTTACTGGGAATAAATGGCGGGTCTGTCCCCCCATTTATTCCCAAAGATGACCCTCGGCTTCCTTAACGGTTCCGTCTCACCCTGTCATCTAGAGTGGTATAAATTCCGGTCTTGGGATTCTCCCGGTTTTTCATCCGTTGTTCAAAAGCTTTCTGCCGGTCCTTTGTTCGTATTCCTTTGTTAATCTCATCTGTACAGGTACTGCAAAGACGATTTTGACGAATTTGCATTCCGCATTTTTCACAAGGGTAGCCCAGGTTAGGGAATTGAGCCAGCTGGAGGCGCCCCTCCCGGATAAACTGATAAACTAATGATTTTTCTACATCCGTCGCTTCGGTCACTTCATCCATTGTCGCCTGTCTGTTCTCGCGTTTTCGGATAAATTTATAAACCCGCTCAAACTTTTCCTCGACTTGCTGGGCACACGCGTCACAAGTCGGCCGCAGGGCTTTTGCAAAGACTTTCCCGCAGTTTGGGCAATTTGCTAATTCGGCCATAGCCGCCCCTCCTTAACGTTTCGCTTAATGTTTACCCCTTATATCGGCAGACCCTGGAGGAAGTTAAGGTTCCCTTTTCATCTTCCCTGTCGCCCTGGCGACGGTGACGGCAAAAACGTGTGAGGCCCCCTCTGTATAAAAAACTTCCGCGGCTGCTCTTAAAGTAGCGCCTGTTGTATAAATATCATCCACAATCAGCACCCGTTTGTCTTGCCAGTCTGTTTGACGGGCGGCAGTTGAGAGGCTGAACGCCCCCTTCAGGGCAGCAATCCTTCCAGAGCGGTCCCTCTTGCTTTGTTTGTCTGAAGAGCTTGTCCTCTCAAGAACGTGTTGGACCGGAAACCTCTCGGCCAGAAGTTCTGCCTGATTGAATCCGCGTTCCCATAACCTTTCTTCTTGTAGAGGAATGACTGTTACCGTATCGATCTTTCCCAAGGACCGCGTGAGCTTTTTAAGCTTTCCGGAAAATAATTCGGAGAGTTTGGCGTCCCCTCTGTATTTATAGCGGGCGATCACTTCCTGAAGGTGTGCATTATACACATAAAGGGCCCGGTGCTGAAGCGGATGGTCAGCCCAAATGCCAGTATCTTTCCATCTCTCACAGTCCAGACAGAGAACGTCCGGATGTTTTATAAATGTGTTCGGGAGCCTCACGGACGGATCAACATATCCAATTTCTGGGGGGTCTGACCCCGAGGGGTCAGACCCCCCAGTTTTTCCCATAGTTTTTTCCACAGAGGGGCGCCCGCACATGCTGCAGCCGATAGTGGTGATGCTTTCCAGTTTATTTTGGCACGGGGGGCAGAGGAGCTGATTATCTGTTAAACCGAAGGCCCAGCGCCAGCTGATCTCTTCATAAAAGGGGGTATCGCAATAAAGACAGCGGTTGGTATGTGATAATCCTTCTCTCATATCCTGTCGGTTCAACTTAGCGCCCCTCCTTCTCTGTTCATATCATGGATGTGCCTGACTGCTGCGACCATCGCCTTCGTTTTTCCGTAATGAAAATAAATGACGTCACCGTCCGGCTCATCAGGGCTTCTTCCTGCCCTGCCGGCAATTTGGACGAGCGCCGATTCGGTGAAGATGCCGTCTTCCGCTCCGAGAACGCCAACTTGTACGCCTTTCACGGTTACCCCGCGCTCTAAAATAGTGGTTGTCACAAGGATCCTGATCGCCCCTTGCCTGAACTTGCTGACTTTTTCGCTCCGTTCAGGATCAGCCGAATGAACGGAATCTATTTTCGTCTCATTCAGGATTGCGATAAGGCTTTGGACGATCGTTTCCATCACATCAATTCGCGGCACGAATAAAAAAATCTGTTTTCCATGTGCTGTATGCTGCCGAAGCCACTGAATAACCGGGTATGGCAGCCTCTTTTTCGCCAGACTCTTTTTCCAGTTTCCCGTCCACCTCATTTTTGGCACAGGGAGATCATGGCCGTGAAAACGTCTTGGCACTTTCACATGGCTGAGCGCGCCCTTTTCTGCCAGACGTTTCAGATCGTTTGGCGGAGTGGCTGTCAGGTAAACGGTGAGGCTCTCTTCTGCCCGGGCGTTTTTCACCGCAAAACGAAGCTTCTCATCGTATGTATATGGGAACGCATCAACCTCATCTATGATTACGACAGGAAAATGCCTGTGAAAGCGGAGCACCTGGTGGGTGGTAGCTATAACCAATTCGGCGCTTGTATATCTGTTTTCTGCCTCGACCTCTCCGTGAAATGCTTTAACTGCGGAGTTTGGAAAAGCCTTTTCGAGCCTCGGCAGCAGTTCGCGGACGACATCTGTTCTTGGGGTCGCAATCAGCACAGGGGTTCCGAGGTTTAACGCATGATAAATAGCCGGGAACAGCATTTCCGTTTTACCTGCTCCGCAGACGGCCCAAATTAGAAATTCGGTCCGGCCGGAGATGTTTTTAACCTTCTCCGTCAGTTTCCGTGATGCTCTTTCCTGTGCTTGGGATAACTGGCCTTCCCAGCCTAACCGGTGACCTTTTTCTTTTTTGGAAAAAGAGCCATGCCAGGTTAACAACGGCGAACATTGGGTGACCCGTCCCATCATCAGGCAGGCCCGGCAGTAGAGGCACGCTTCAAGGCATCTCCCGCAAGTTACCTCGCCAAACAGAAACGGATCCTCGTTTCCGCAGCGCTGACAAGCCGGACGCGGTTTCGTGAGGATGCCGGCTTCGTAACGTATGTAACCGTTGCTCACGTGTTCATGAATATTTTCCAGGGAACAAGCACCGGTGCCAAGCACTTCATCAATTAATAAGCGTCTGCCGGTAAGCATATCGGCTATTGTTTCGTTCGGAATAAAATGGGGGCTCGGTTCAGGAAAGTATAATTGGTCTTGTGGGATGTCGCTTAATCGGGTGAGGAGAGCTGATTCAAGAGGCGGTTGAATTGACTGAAAGGGCTCTTGCGAAAACTGGGAGCCTGTTGCTCTTTTGAATGGCCGGATGAGGGGTTCAGGAATGAGCCACCGTCGATTCAGGTTTACAGGTAAATCAGAATGTGACGGGAAAAGCAGTGACAGAGAAGAGGACTTCTCAAAAAGGGCAGGAAGAGGAAAATCATAAAAACGCATGAGGTGCGCCTCCTTTATATTTATTTGTATGGTTTGGATGGTTTGGATGGTTTGGATGGTTTGGATGGTTTAGAGCGGGAGGAGAAGTTTATAAAATGAAGAATTACCCTGAGGCATTATTTCGGGTAAAAGCATAGGAAAGCAAGAGACATGGCATGGCGGTGAGTGGCAGCCTGCCCGACCCTTGAATCCTCGGGCTAACACTGCCAAACCGTGTCAGTTGGGGTCAGACCCCCCATTTACTTCCATATTAGGTGAGGTGGGATTTGACCCAGCCGATGCCGAGGCTGCCTTCGCCGAGGTGGGTACCGATGACAGGTCCGAAGTAGCTGATGTAAACGGTGGAGTTCGGGTATTTTTCACGCAGGTCTGCCGCTATTTTTTCGGCCTTATCCGGCCGGTTGGCGTGGATGACTGCGATGTCGAGCGGGGTTCCGTCCTGAGCGTCTTCATGAAGCAATTTGCAGATCCTGGCCAGCGCTTTCTTCTCTGTGCGGACTTTTTCGTAAGGGACAATCACTTTGTTTTCAAAATGAAGCACCGGTTTAATCTGCAGGAGACTTCCGACTAAAAGCTGCGCGCCGTTCAGGCGGCCGCCCCGGTGGAGGTGATTTAAATCGTCTGCCATAAAGTAGGCTCTCGTCGATTTTTTCAAGTCGTATAAATGATCTAAAATCTTCCTCGCATTCTCACCTTCGTTAGCCATCTTTGCCGCATGAAGTGCGTAAAATCCCTGAATCAGACAGCTGATTTCTGAATCGAAAACATGCACGTCGACGTCCCCTGTCATGTTCCCTGCAGCGACCGCGGTCTGATGGGTCCCGCTGATCCCGCTTGAAAGGGTAACGACAATAATTTCATCGTGAGTGTCTGCGAGCTTCTGGAATGTTTCTTCAAATAAACCGATAGACGGCTGGGAAGTGGTCGGGAGTTCCTCTGTTTCTTTCATTTTTTTATAAAAATCATCAGTGGTAATTTCCCACTCTTCTTTATATGATTCGTTGCCGAAAGCAACATTAAGAGGAACCATTGTTATATGATGCTGTTCCCGCATGTCTTTTGGTATGTATGCCGTGCTGTCCGTGACAATGGCAGTTTTACTCATAATGAACGCTCACTTCTTCCGTATGTATTTAGGTGTTTTACAAAGGGTATGCGTCCTGCCTTAAAACAGAGCGCTGGCCAAGTCTAAGCCCGCACTTACTCTCTGCACCTATCAATAACCTTATAATACCAACTGACGAGCCGGCCTGTCCACACAGTAAAAAAAGATGCATCTGCAAAACGTGCAGATGCATATCATCAACTTGTTGGGAAAACCTTCTTAATTCACTTTTACCCAGCCATTTTTAATCGCTTCAACTACAGCCTGCGTCCGGTCGTTCATGCTCATTTTCTGCAGGATATTACTCACGTGGTTTTTAACCGTCTTTTCACTGATATAGAGCGCTTCGCCGATCGCCCGGTTGCTCTTTCCGTCTGTCATCAGCTGAAGCACTTCACATTCACGGCGTGTCAAAAGGTGAAGCGGGCGGCGGTATTCCACTTCTCGGAAGCCGATTTCCGTTTCCGTGCCAGTGTCACTGGCCAGGCGGCGGTACTCATTAATTAAATTGTGCGTGACTTTCGGGTGAATATACGCTCCGCCGTCACCGACGACTTTCACCGCTTCAATCAGTGCTTCTGTGTCCATTTCTTTCAGGAGGTAGCCTGAGGCTCCTGTTTTCAGTACATGAGTGACATACGTTTCGTCATCATGGATGGAAAGAATGAGGACTTTCACGTCCGGGAACGTTTCAACGAGCGTTTTCGTCGCTTCCATTCCGTTTACATTCGGCATATTAATGTCCATGAGGACGACGTCTGGACGGTTTTGGCGCACAAGATCCAGAACTTCTTCCCCGTCGTTGCCTTCTGCCACGACATCGAAGTTTTGCTCCATGCTTAAAATACGTTTGACGCCTTCTCGGAACAATTGATGATCATCAATGAGTACAATTCGTAGTTTATCGTCTCTTTCCATTTTTTCTCCTCCTAAAATATATTTATACGGTTTTCACACGAAATTTCTCTCTGTAACAGCATCCTGTATATAGCAACATTTGTACATCCGACAAAGAACGGAAGTGTATAGTTCTTTTATCCTATTGTACATCCATTGTCTCTGCTGTATTCATCTTCACAGGAATTTGAACCATAATTAAAGTCCCCCGGCCAGGTTTGGAATCTATGCTGATGCTTCCATCAAGCATATTGATGCGCTCTTTCATTCCTACCAGGCCGAATCTGCCTTCTTTTTTCTGGGCAGGGTCAAATCCCTTGCCGTCATCTTTAATGACTGCCGTCACAAGGTCATCTTTCATTTCCATTTTCACTTGTATTTCAGCAGCATCGGCATGCTTGACGGCGTTTTGGACAGCTTCCTGTATAAAACGGAAGATCGCCACCTCCATATGCGTCGGAAAACGGCGTTCTCTGCCGATGTTTTTAAATCTAATGGAAATGCCCGTACGTTCTTCGGCATTCCGCAGATACTTAGAGAGTGTCGGTAGAAGACCCAGATCATCCAGAGTCATTGGACGGAGGTCATAAATAATTCTCCTGACTTCGCTTAAGGAGTCTTTCACCATTTTCCTTAAATCACGAATTTCTTCCCGGGCTTTGTCCACGCCGTCGTGGTCAAGCACCTTTTCAACGAGCTCTGAGCGGAGCATCACATTCGCCATCGTCTGAGCCGGTCCGTCATGAATTTCCCGGGAAAGTTTCTTGCGTTCTTCTTCCTGAGCCTGAATAATTTTCAGACCGAACTGCTGCATTTCTTCAGCGTTCGCCACAATATGGGAAACTTGCTGCAAATCACCGGTCAAATAATTAATGACCACATTAATCTGGTTGATCAGCTGATCTGCCCGTTCCATCGTTTCACCGAGTTTCATGAGCCGGCGCTCGATGTGATCCCGCCTGTCACGAAGCTGCTTTTCTTCCTGGTGCAGCAGCGCCAGTTTAACCTGATAATCATTTGCCTTTTCATAAGCTTCCCTGACTTCTTCATCGCTGTATTTGGAAAAATGCTTGCTCACTTCCGCAAGGCGGTTTCTCGCAAACCGCGAATGAAGTTCGGTACGCTCAGACTGCTCAATCATCAATACAACTTTTTCCTGGATTTCAGATAGTTCACTTTTCAAGGTGTCATATTCGTTTCTCGACTCTTCACCAATTTCAAAAATTTCTTCTTTACTTCTGCCAACCATCTCCATCATTTTTTCCAAGATGGCTTCAATTGAACGAACGGAACTCATCCAACCCCTCACTTTCTGACTAGAAAAATATTCCTGTTTTTGGAAGGGAACCAAAAGCCCGGCCTCCCCTGAAGGGAACATGTCCGATAAATCCCACCGTTGCTGTATGTGCTTTGTTGGTGACAGCGTTTACGCCTGTCAGATGGCTGGCCTTTTAAGCTGCCTGCGTAACTTAATTGCAGTGCTGTAAAGAATAATCGTACGCAACTTTTGATTTATGGGGGTGGTCCGCCATTTGATTCATTTATATAGAACTTTTTTTCCTGAAAAGACGGGAACATTAATTTTTGTGCTCCATTATTATCATATAAAAAAATTGCGGTTTTGTCGAAAATAACTCTTTTGGCACTTTAAGCCAGTTAAGAAGGACCTTCCATCCATATTTTTTTAAGCAGAAAATGGTGAAGGGGTTTTATTAAATTGTGCTTAGTCATACGGGTAACTTGACAGCTCCCTTCAACCATCATACCCTAAATTTACAGCTGTCCATCAGCTTTCACAACTTTTATATATTTTTTTACAATCATAAATAAGCCTTTTAGGATCATGTCAGGAGAGGTTAATCCATGCTTTCGACTTACTATACTGTAAAAGGAACGGGAGAACACGAGATCGCCATTCAAAAGTCACGTTTTATTGCTCATGTGAGGCGTGTCACATCTGAAGAAGAAGCCCAGGAATTTATTGATTCGATTAAAAAGCAGCATTGGAACGCGTCACATAATTGCTCATGCTATATGATCGGTGAGCAGGACCTGATTCAAAAAGCGAATGATGACGGCGAACCTTCCGGAACCGCCGGCGTACCGATGCTCGAAGTATTAAAAAAGCGCGGTCTGAAAGATACAGCAGTCGTGGTCACCCGCTATTTCGGAGGCATAAAGCTTGGGGCGGGCGGATTGATCCGCGCGTACAGCTCAGCAACAAGCGAAGGAATCAGCGCCGTCGGGGTAGTCAAACGGCAGCTGATGACAATCTATGCCGTCAGCTTTGAATACACGCTGCTTGGCAAAGTGGAAAACGCCGTCCGTTCATCAGACTACCCGCTTAAACACATCGAGTATTTAGATCAGGTCAAGCTTGAGATTTACGTGGCGGCCGGTGCGGAAGACGCCTTTGAAGAATGGATGACAAACTTAACGAACGGAAAAGCCCTTATTGAACAGACCGGCCAGGAGTATTTGGAAGAAGACGTGCCTGCGAAGTAAGCAGGAAGTGGCAGAGGCGGGGCTCGTTTTTTTGGGTGAATTTTAGTGGAGTGAGCGTTGAGGTTCATGGGGGATGTCTGGGAATTTGGAGTTTTACGTTTTGGCAAGACGGGGGAGCCGGGCCTTTGAGAGCAATGGCGGCTCTGAGGTAAATTAAAAAGCTGGCATTTTGGAAAGGTGAACGGCCCAAATGCCAGCTTTTTTTTGTTAATTTAATAGGGAAGATTTCATTTGCTCCAGCTTTTTCTCTCCGATTCCCGGGACACGCAGCAAGTCTTCCGTCTGGTTGAACGGACCGTTTTTCTCCCGCTCGTTAAGGATCTTTTGAGAGAGGTCAGCGCCTACTCCCGGGATGGTCAGTAAGTCGGCAGGACCGGCCGTATTAACATCTATTTTGCCAGGATCAGCTGGTGCGGATGAGTCGGCAGTCTGGGCCTCAGATTCCTGGGTCGCAGGAGTGTCTGTAGGTGCAGTCTCCGGATAGGATTGATTAGTTTCAGGGGCTGCGCCTTGGGTTTCAGAAGCGTTTGCATCTTGAACCGGCTGGTGTGTGTCTTTAGTTTGCGCTTCTTTTGACGGCGGTTCCATTTCAGGTAATTTTGTATCTGATGATTTTGTGTCTGTTAATTTTGCAGCTGGTGATTTGGTAGCTGGTGCGTCTGCTCCCGTTGATTCAGTTTCAGCCAAATGCGTGGCTTCAGCAGTTTCTTTTCGTGTGGTTTTTCCAGCTAGGTCGAGCGGTGTTTCATGTGCCTCGGCAGAGGGGTTTTCAAGACTGCCTGTTCCCTTGGGATCCCCAGCAGACAGTTGATCACCGGTGTCTTTGTCACTTTTATAGTCATCCAGCTCCGCTTCAATTGCTTTCCTGTTCATAAACGGCAAAACAACTTTCCATAACGCCAGCATAAAAAGAGCCAGCACCACTAGTTTCTTAAACATCACTTACCCTCCACTCTCTTAAACTCAACGACTATTATACCAATAACTGGGGGGTCTGTCCCCCCAGTTATTAGGAGATCATTAATGCCCTTTTTGGTGGCCAATTTTTTATCCAAGAGGGGCGTGGTTTGGGCCCCGCTCAACAGCTCATAGCCTTATGTTACGAGCATCCTGCTGTCTCGCCTCCTAATTGCGCCTTTTATAAGTTTATGACCCACTCACCAGTTTTGACACTGGCCGAGCGGGTCATATTTTTGTTTTATGAGCCGCTCACCTGCGTCCTCGGCTGCCGAGCGGCTCATACTTGAAACCAAACTCTCAAATTCCCTGCCCCAGAAGAAGCAGCTTAAAGCCTCTACTATCAAAACACCTATTAGAATACCCTTTTCGGCATGCCTGTCTGATTTCTGAGGGTTTCAGCCTCGATGCGAACCTTTCTCCCAAGATTTTCACCCAAAAGATGTGTGATCCAGAGCCACAACTACTCTTAACCTAATATGACTAGAAGCAGGGTCAGGGTGAGGACGCTTAGCAAGGTGGTGATGAGTGTGATGCTCGACACGAGTTTGGGTTTGGCGTCAAATTCAACGGCGTACATGACGATGGTGGCTGCTGACGGCATTGCCGATGCGACGATCAGGACTTTTGCGAGCAGCGGATCAAGCGGGAGAATGAGTGTGATTCCCCAGGCGATCAGCGGCGACAGCAAGAGCCTTACGACTACTCCGTATGAGACCTTTCCCCATTCAAATCCTGTCCATTTAATTTGGGCGAGCTGCATGCCGAGAATTAGCATGACGGTCGGGATGGCTGCCTGCGATATTAATTCGACAGGCTGCATCAGATTGTCAGGCACCGTGACGTTTAACAGTTTTAAGATAACAGCTAAAATGACTGCGTATGTCACGGGCATACGAAGCAGCACCTGGAGCGCGGTTTTGACACCTGAGACGCCCCGGGCCGCATAGTAGACGCCAAAAAAGTTCATGATGACTGACTGGAGAACCATAAACGATACGGCGTAAGCAAATCCTTCCTGTCCGTAGGCAAAAAGGATAATCGGCGCTCCGTAGTTTCCTGAATTCATAAAGGCGGTCGATAAAATCAGCCCGCCTTCCGTACTGGAATTGTACTTCATTTTCCAGGCGTAGAGCTTATTGATGATGATTAGGGCAAAAAGAAGGATCAGCGCAAAAACGACCATATAGACGTACTGCATGTTCATTTCTGCTTTATAAAAAGTTTCAAAGACAAGGGCCGGCGTCAAAATATAAATGGCCACCGTTGAGACGGGTTTAATATCGACCCGGCGCCAAATCTGAACAACGTATCCTATTAAAAAAACGAGTAAAACAGGTAAAACTACTGAAATAAAAATTGTCATATGTATCGCTTCCCGGTCAGGGGGTCAGTCCCCCCATTTTTTGTTAAATAAAAAAAGGATTTTAGAAGTTTATGTCGAATAGAGTCACTTACAAGAAAGAGAGGCTTATGTAGGCCAGTTTAATAGATTATTTTAGCAGCAGCCAACGATTAAAGGCGCTTTCCCTTTTATAACGATGACGCAGCGAGCCGTGAGACCCCTGTCTGAGCCACCCGCTATTTCCTCTTTTGCCATCGTAACACACCCAACCGGATGAACGTACCTGTTACCCTCTCTTTTCATAGTTACCCAGTTTTTAAAATTGAATATGAAAGGTATGATGTTTATGGGAAGACAGCCGAGAGTCTGGTATCCCGGTGCCACGTATCATGTCACAAGCCGGGGCAACCGTCGTTCAGCTGTGTTTTTTGACAGCGAGGACCGGATGATGTATTTGGATTTACTGGAAGAGACGAAATATGAATTTCCTTTTAAGCTCCATGCTTACTGCCTGATGACTAACCACATTCATTTACTGATCGAAACTGAGAAGGCGCATATTAAGAAGATCATGAAACGGCTCCATTCTTTATATGCGATCTATTTTAACCACCGCCATGACTTGTGCGGGCACTTGTTCCAAGGGCGGTACGGGGCGCGTGTGGTTAAAAACACGACCTATTTTCTTGAAGTAAGTAAATACATTCATTTAAACCCGTACATGGCTTCCATCGTTGCCGAGCCGGAAGATTACTGGTGGAGCAGCTATAAGGAATATCTCTCGCACTCACCCTCTCCTCTTCTCACCACTGACAGAGTTCTTTCCTATTTTCCGTCCCGGGACCCTGTATTGTACAAGCAATTTGTCGAGCTCGATATGCGAGAAGAGGCAGCACTCGACGACCACCTCGAGTTTTATAACCTGTACCTCCATTATCTTTCCAGATACGCAACTGCCGATCTGCCAAGCTGGGATAATTACGATGGAGGCAAGTCAAAAACAGCCCTTATAGCAGAAATGAAGGAAACGATGCACTTTAAAGAAGAAACTCCCGCTCCCCGCCGCTAATACAAAAGGTTGTGCGGAAAGGCAATCACCTTTCCCGCACAACCTTTTTTGCTTTAAAGCGCGAGGGGACAGACCCCCCAGTTTTATCCAGCCTGGTTATCTTCAGGCGGGGTGGGCTGCTGCCCTTGTTCTTCTCCGCCGCCGGTGTTTGAAGTGTTTTCACTCGGCTGCTGTTCATTTCCCGATTTGGCCATGTTTCCTTTTCCGGAAAAGTTTTCGAGCAGTTCATTGACATCAAGCCCTGAGGCGGCTTTCAAGTTTTCAGGCAAGGTGGCCATTAAGTCAGTTACATACCCTGACATTTTCGCCGCGCCCCCGGCACTGCCGTCTTTACCGCTTCCGCCCGTATCAACCACTGTTACTTTGTCGATCGCGCTAAGTGGAGCGGATACTTCTTTCGCATAAGCTGGAAGCATGTCGAGGATCATGCTGAGCTTCGCTGCTTCGCCATAATATTCGTATGCTTCTGCCAGTTTCTTCTTCGCTTCGGCTTCTGCTTCACCCTTCCTCTGGATGACCGTCGCTTCAGCTTCACCTTTCTTAAGCGCTACGCTGGCTTCTGCTTCCCCGCGGAAACGCTCAGCATCCGCGTTCGCTTTCGCTTCAGCTTCAATTTGATACTGGGACGCTTCTGCCGCACGCATTTGCTGGACTTTCGCCGCTTCCGCCCGCTGCTCCTGCTCGTAACGGTCGGCGTCCGCTTTCTTGCGCACTTCGGCGTCATACTGCTTCTCACGGCGCAGAATCTCACGCTCTTCCAGTTCAATCTGCTTATCCCGCTCAATAATCTGGATCTGCATTTGTTCCTGGGTTACCTGCTGCTTAGACTTTGCTGTCTGCAAGTCATACGCCTGGTCAGCTTCGGCACGCGCCTGATCCTGCTCACGTGTATACTGGGCAACCTTCAGCTGCTTTTCCTTCTCGGAATTCGCAATTTCAGTGTCCCGGATAAGCTCCTTAGCCTTAGCTTCCTGCTCCGCACGGGCGTTTTCAATCCGCGCTTCTTTTTTACGCTCGGCTTCCGCTACCGCCGCGTTCCGTTTCACTTCTGCGATTCGCGGCTTACCGAGTGAATCGAGGTAGCCCTGGGCGTCCGTGACTTCCTGAAGCGTAAATGACTTAATTTCAAGACCCATTTTGTTAAAATCACGGGAAGCAACCGCTTGGACTTCCTGGTTGAAACGCTCCCGGTTATTGTTGATATCTTCCACACTCATCGACCCTAAAATGGACCGTAAATGTCCTCGGAGAACATCCTGCACTTCTTCCTCAAACTCGTCCGTGCTTTTTCCTAAGTATTGTTCCGCAGCTGTTGCGATCTCTTCCATCGTTGAACCGACTTTGACGATCGCTACACCGTCCACGGAAACCGGCACACCCTGTTCCGTATAAGCGCCGGTCGTCCGCACGTCCAGGCTGTAGTTCGACAGGCTGAATTTCGCATACTGCTGGAATACCGGGACGACAAATGCCCCGCCCCCGCGGATAATTTTCATCTTCTTTCCTTCAGAATCATCCGAAATATTTCTGCCTTTTCCTAAGTAACTCCCCGTCACGATCAGCGCTTCGTTTGGCCCTGATGTCTGGTACCGCGTGAAATACACGCCGAGCAGAACAAGGAATACAAAGGCGATGACCACCGCTACGATAATAATCGTTTCCATTCTCCCAACTCCTCATTTTATTGTCTGTGGAAAAAGCACGCTCCCACACCTTTACGACAAAGAAACAGACTTACAGAAACAAGTGTTGTGTTTTAACCGGCTGGAAGACATTCTTCACTCATTTTTTCAAAAAATCAGTCGTAATGCTTCGACACGTGGAAAACACCTTCATCATCGATATCAATCACGAGCACTTTCGTTCCTTCAGGAAGATCCTCATTATCAAAACTCTTTGCAGCCTTGCTGACTGTTCCGTGAGTCCGTGAAATGACCACTTCTCCGAATCCTTCCGCAGGAATAGTCGTAAATACTTCCCCAACCGTTCCTTTCAGCTCATTAATTGAATAAGACGTGTTTTTCTCCGACCGTTTGACAGGAAGGATGATGAAATAGTTAACGAGGACGATGAGAACCGCTGAAACGACGAGATTGACGAGAAGGATCAGCCCGCTTCCCATAAAGAAAGCCATTGTTTCTAGGATGTATCCCAGTCCGCCGATTAAAGTGATATATCCAATCACAGTAATCGGATTAATGATCCCGTCTCCGCTGATGTCCATCATGCCTTCGATCAGTTCTCCCACAAATATGTAGAGAAAGGTTAGAATCACTCCTGCAATTAACAAAAACAGGTAAATCGATTCAATCGTGTACCCCGCTATCTCCATGCCTCTCACCTAATTCCTTCTTTTGAGTGATTTTTTCAGTGCTTCCAGTTTGGCGTCCACCCCGGCTTCGTCAGCTGGTGCGGAAAAATTCCCCGTGCGGTTCTTTTCCGTGAAGGCCTGGTCGCCTTCCTGGGGAATCGCCTCGGTGTGATTAACAGCCGTTTCGCTCCCTTGCTTCTTTGCCAGCTCAATCTCATTTACGGCGGAAGACGGATAGAAGTTTCGCTTTGCCTTTAATTCATTCTTTTTTCTTTGCAGGCGTTCATAATCAGCCATATGTTCCTCGATGTGGCGGTGAAGTTCTTCCTTATGGCTGCGAGCTGCCTGACAGAGCGATTTGATTTCTTCCACGTGCCGGTCCGTTTCTTCTTTTTTTATTAGCGCCAGCCTGGCCGAATAGTCATCATTTTTTTCGAGAAAGCCGACCGCATCCTTTTCCCGTTCCTCTGACTCTTCCCGGGCAGTTTCCAGCCGCCGTTCAAGCCGTTTTTCAGCAGCAATCTGCTTATTTAAAGACTGCCTCATATCACTAAGCTCCTGCTCCATATCGCTTAAAAGTTCATCGGCCATAGCCACCGGATCAGCTGAAGACTGCGCCGGTTCGGCCGGAGTACCGGCTTTGAAATAACGTTTCAACCTGCGGAACCATAATATCATCCCGTCCCCTCCTTTCCTCACTGAGAAATGAGCACTACTTCCAGTATACAGAAAAAACATGGATGTTTGGGGTCAGACCCCCCATTCATTTCCATTTTCATCATAAGAAAAACCCGGCAGCCCGCCGGGTCAGGTACTCATATGTGTGAAAAAAAATAAATTATTTTAAAATATCGTGGTCTACATAGCGCTCGCCGTTCAGTTCGCTGATGACGTTGATCGCTACTGCGGCTCCGTGGCCTGCCGTGATAATTGTATGGACACTTTCGCCTGCACACGTGCCTGCCGCCCAGACTCCGTTGACGTTTGTTTTTCCTTCGCGGTCAACGGCCACAATTTTTTTAATCTTAGGCTCTGTCCCCTCTTTCGTAGTGATACCGGAATCCTCAGCGACATTCGCCATCACACCGGTGGCCAGAATGACATGCTTCCCGTCATAAGCACCGATGTCTGTTTCAACTTTAACTCCATCTCCGGCTTTCGTCACCTTCGATACTTTCGTTTCGATCACCTCGGTACCGAATTTCTCAGCCTGTTTAATCCCGGTATCGACGAGATCAGGCCCTGTTGCTTCCATTAACCCGTAATGGTTCTCAAGCCACGCTTTCTTAGTAATACTCTGCCCGCTGTCAATCATTAACGTTTTCTTTCCGGCTTTAGACGTAAACAAAGCAGCACTCGCTCCCGCCGGACCGGCTCCTACAATGATAATATCGTACACTTCTACCACTCCTCCTTCAAAATGATAACGCTTTCTAAACTATATTTTACAGAACCCTTTTGATTAAAAGCCACCAATATGCTTGAAAAAACTGGGGGGACAGACCCCCCAGTTTCTGACAAAACGGGAGAGGCTGAGCCTCTCCCGTCCCATTTTATTGCTGCTTTCTTTTCTTGAGGACGAGGCTGCCAAGGCGGGGAATCTCTAAAACTCCTGTATGCTTTTCGCCAGAAGCGGCATCGGTCCACTCCCCTTCAGGAAGGGCCACTTCATGGCCTGCCTCCACGTCGTGGTTTAAGACGGATAAGTACGACGCCTCTTCACTCTCTCTTCTCACGAGCTCGACATTCTCCGCTGTTTCCGTATATATCACGTTCGCATCTTCAAAAATAGACGCATACAGCTTTTTAAGCATCGGCGATTCAATTCCGGCCCCTACATAATAGACGGTTCCTTCACCATATTTATTTTTCGTCACAGCTGCAAGGTCCTGGAACCAGGAATCCTCATAAGTGGCGAGCACCTCTGCTGTTTCCGGCTCAATATAATCACACCAGACGCTTGCGGACGACGACAGGCCTTCCACTGCGCCTGCTACACCTTTCACACGTCCGGACTTGCCGCCTCTGAGTGATTCATATTCCTTCACTTGTATTCCTGCAAGCCCTGCCAGATCGCCAGGCAACGTCTGGTCGGTCACAATATTATCCTCGTCTTTTACACCGGTACGGTAACTGAATACCACCGTTCCACCGTTAGCGACATAGTCTTTCAGCTTATCGTTAAACGTCTTTTTCGTTAAAAAGTACACGGGGACGACAACTACTTTGTACCGGCTTAAATCTTCATCATCCCGGATGATATTCCCCTGGGCGTTCAACGAATGGGCAGGCTCGTAAAACCTTAGAAACTCCCCGATATAGTTAAACTGGTCGGACTGAGGCTGGATCTGCCACGCCCAGTCATTCTCAGGGTCATGGTAAAAACCGACGTCAGCCGGAATGTCAGACTCAATCCATTGATCTCCAAAACCTTCAAGAGACGTGATTACGTCTTTCACTTCATTATATTTTCTTCGCGGCTTGCCGTCGTGATCAAGGATGCCATGGCAGAACTGCTCTGTTCCATACCTGGCCGCCCGCCAGCGAAAATAGACAATCGCTTCTGCACCACGTGAAATCGCCTGGTACGTCCACAATTTTAAATGGCCCGGCCGCGGCAGGTAGCCGATCTGGCTCCATCCCTGTGCACCTGATAATTCTTCCATTACCCAGTAACCTTTGCCGTTTTTCGTCCCGCGACACAAGTCATGCTGCCTCGCAATAGCGGCAGGCGAGATCGGATCTGCCAGACCGCCCCAGACGGGATAATTATCAAATGAAATGAAATCCAAATCTTTAGCCATTTCTTTCTGATCCTGGGCAAGCCCCGAATACACAAAGTTATGGGTAATAAACTGCCTGTCGGCAATATACTTTCTTAACGTCTCAACCTGAAGACGGTTATAACGGTTATAAGCTTCCGCACAGAAGCGGTCGAAGTCCAAAAGCAAGCTCGGGTTATGCTCCTGGTACACTTTTTTAGGAACAGGAATCTGCGTCCAGTTCGTATACGTCTGGCTCCAGAAAACCGTCCCCCACCTTTCATTAAGTTCATCAAGACTTTCGTACTTTTCCTGGAGCCAGGACTGGAAAGCTTTCCGGTCTGTTTCACTGTAACTCCGGTCGGATTTTTCATGGCCGTATTCATTATCCACCTGCCAGCCGATGACCGCAGGATGGCTCCCGTACCGCTTAGCCATCTCTTCTACAATCTGTTTCGTAAGCTGCTGGTAAATCTCACTGTTCACCGTGTAATGTCTGCGTGCTCCAAAACCAATTACATTCCCGTGGTCATCAGCCGGAAGGACGTCCGGGTATTTTTCGATCAGCCAGGCGGGAGGGGTAGCGGTCGGTGTACCGAGCACGACGTCAAACCCGTATGATTCAATAGCCGCAATGGCGTCATCAATTAAGGAAAAATCGTACGTTCCTTCTTCAGGTTCCATGACACTCCATCCGAATTCAGCAATTCTGACGACATTAATGCCCAGCTCTTTCATCAGCTTTAAATCAGTTTCCCACCGCTCACGCGGCCATTGTTCCGGATAATAATCCACTCCAATATACATATCAAAAACTCCTTTTAAAACCATCTGTTTTTCTTTTTTCATTGCTGTTAAAGGTTGTATTAATTTTTTCAGATACACTTGCTATGCGTTAAAATCCTTTGGCACCGCCGCCACCGCTTTTTTCCTGACAGAAGAAGCCTGCCTAGCTTACTCTTTCACCGAACCTCCGAGGATACCGGAAATAAACTGGCGCTGCAGAAGCAGGAAGAATACCATAATTGGCAGGGTAGATAAGGTTGTACCAAGCATGATCTGCCCGTAGTCGATCCGCGACATCCCTACAAGGCTGGATAACGCGACAGGAAGTGTGTACATGGAGCTGTCTCCTAAGACGACTAACGGCCAGAGGAAGTTGTTCCACTGGAACATAAACAGGAAGATAGCAACTGCCGCAAGTGCCGGTCTCATCGTCGGCAATACGACGGTGAAGAAAATACGCATCTCGCCGGCTCCGTCCACACGGGCAGCCTCTAATAGCGAGTCAGGGATGGACCTCATGTTCTGTCTCATTAGAAAAATTGCAAAAGGGTACGCCAGGTGAGGCAGGATTACCGCCTGGTACGTATTGAGCCAGCCGACATTAGCCATCAGTTCGAATAACGGAATCAGCGTTACATGATAAGGAATCATAATGGCCAGCAGCAGCATGAAAAAGATCGGATCGCGGCCTTTAAACTGATACTTGGCAAAGGCAAAACCGGCAGCTGAACAAATCATCACACTGACAACGGTAAAAGTCAGCGTAATAATTAACGAGTTCATAATGACCCGCCAGATCCCTACGTTTTCGTTCAAGTTTCTTAAGTTTTCAAAAAAGTGGTCTCCCGGTACTAAGTTTGGGGGCATGCTGAAAATAGCCCCGGAAGGGTTCGTGGCTCCAATGAACATCCAGTAGAAAGGAAACATAGATAAGAAGACACCGATTCCCAATAACGTATACAAGCCTGTCTTTTTTAAAATGGTCGTTGTCTTATTCTTGTTGTTAGTCATCTTTATCACCTACCACTTTCATTTGGAACCAGGATAAGAGAGCAATTATAATAACGAGTATATATGCAATAGCGGATGCATAGTTAAAGTCAAAATAACGGAAACCGTTAATGTATAAATACAAAGAAATAGTAAGTGTCGAGTTGTTCGGGCCCCCGCCGGTTAAAATAAACGGCTCATCAAAAAGCTGTAATGTACCGATGGTGGACAGCACGAACGTAAACAGGAAGATCGGTTTCAATTGCGGAAGCGTAATGGAAAAGAACTGCCGTATTTTTCCCGCCCCGTCGATACTCGCTGCTTCGTACAAATCGTTTGAGATATTTTGCAGACCGGCCAGGAAAATAACCATGTTATAACCCGTCCAGCGCCACGTAACCGCCACAATAAGTGACACTTTGGCCCAGAATGGATCATTCAGCCAGGCGATAGGGTCAATCCCTACTAAACTTAAAGCATAGTTTACTAGACCATAGTTTTCATCAAGCATAATCATGAAAACGATCGCGTAGGCAACCAATGCTGTAATAGCCGGCATGAAAAAAGCAATCCGGAAAAATGCTCTCATTTTTAACAGAGCTGAGTTCATGAGTACTGCTAACAGCACCGCGATGGTAAGCATAATCGGAACCTGAATAATCAGAATGGTGAACGTGTTCCCTAATGCCCGGTAAAACAGCGGGTCGTTAAACAGACGCCGGTAATTATCGAGCCCTGCAAATGTACTGACTCCGCCACTCGATGTCTGGAAGCTTAAAATCAATGACTGAATCACCGGATAAACAGTAAATATAATAAATAAAATAACTGCAGGGGCGATAAATAGATATGGTGCTGTTTTTGGTGTTATAAATTTTCGTTTCGGTTTTTTCTTAGATTCAGCTGTTGACTGATTCATCATGAAAACCCTCTCTTTCTTAAAAAATCCTTTTTAAGAAGTCCCGCCGCCTGCAACTGGAGCAGACTCCCAATACTTAATTAAATTGTTTAACTATCAGTTAGGAAAGAAAGAAGAGCATCGGGACGCTCTTCTCTCTTTTAATTTATTATTCGTTAATGTCTCTTTGCGTTTCATTTGCAATCATGTCGGCCGCTTCTCTTAAAGCTTCTGCCGGATCCGCATCCTGAAGCAGTGCGTTAGCCTGTGCATCAGAAGAATAGCGGAGGGCTCTTGCATAGTCGCTTGTATAGTTTGCCGGAAGGACGCCTTCAGAAATATCTGCAAACAAGCTCCAAATCGGCTCATTGTTAAAGTACTCATCTTCTTCCTCGAAGAATGGATCATCATATGCTTCAAGGAGTGAAGGGAAGATACCGTACTCACTTAACGCATTAACCTGGGCGTCAGAGTCAGTTGTAAAGTATTCAACGAAAGCATAAGCTGCCTGCTCGTTATCAGACCCGTTGATGACAGTTAAGTCTGAGCCTCCAAGGTTAGCATCACGGTTGCCGCCTTCTTCAAAAGCAGGAAGTTTAAATACACCCCACTCGCCTTCCTGTTCAGGTGCCTGATCCATAATCGTTCCAGCGTACCAGACGCCGAACGGCACAGTGGCTACCTGGTTGTTGACTGTCGCTGTAACAGTACCGTCCCAGCCGTCAGCATTCGCAACAAGGTCTTTTTCCCGCATTTCTTTAATTGTCGCTAATGCTTGCTGTCCTTCTTCGTTGTGAAGATCGATGTTTCCATCTTCGTCAAAATAATAGGTGCCTTGAAGGTTCATCATCATACGGAATAAGGCATCATCTGCAGAAATATCGATAGGGACCATTTGAGCGCCGGTTTCATCAAGGATTGTTTCACCGGCTGCGATAAAGTCATCCCAAGTTTCGATATCATCCGGGTCTACGCCCGCTTCCTCAAATAAAGGGATGTTGTAAAAAACACCTGCCGGCCCGATATCCCATGGAGCCGCTACAAAGTCTCCGTCATTGTTTTTCATTGTTTCTATTTTTGACTCGGCGAATTTATCTTCATGATCATCGAATCCATACTCACTGAGGTTTACGAAACCATCCGGAAATTCTGCGATATAATTATCAAGACGGTCTGTCTCAACCATGGTGACATCCGGTAGCCCTGATCCGCCTGCCGCCAAACCAACCGTTAACCGGTCATATAAATCTTCACGGCCGATATCTTCCACTGTCACTTCCACATCAGGATATTCCTCCTGAAAGCCTTCGATTGCAATTTCCATAGAAGAAGCTGCCACATTCCAGCCCCAGACAGTAATCTCACCGGAAACCTCGTCCGGATCTGTTTCACCGTCAGCGCCTCCTTCAGCATCATCATTTCCTCCGCATGCCGCAAGCATAGAAACAGACAAAGCACCAGCCAACATTGTTTTCCATGGTTTCATTTTGTTAATTCCCCCTTGATTTAGTTTTGTATCCGCTTTCATTCGTTTTGAAAAAAATAGGTGTCTTCTCTTAGAACGAGACGTCTGTAGTTTTTCCAGTGTGGCCAAAAAGCGTCAACAAAACTTTTTTAAATTAAATTAGTAATTAAAGATAATGTATCATACCTTTTCAAAAATGAAAAGTATTTTTTGAATATTTAGTGACTGGTATTTACTGGAGTTTCTGCTGTTGTTATGACCGGTCATATAATTGTTTAAGAACAAGGGTCACGGCGCCGATCATCGTCCCTTGGGCGGCAAGCTCTGATACGGTTATCTCCGTCGATTTGGCATCTGTCGTCATCGCCCGCTTCTTTACCGTCTCTTTTAGCGGATCCATAATAAAATTTCCTGCTTTTGAAACGCCTCCACCGACAATAATTTTGTCCGGGTTCATAAAATTAATTAAATTAGTTATGCCGATTCCGAGAAACCTGCCTGCTTCATCGAGCACCTCTACAGCAAAAGCATCGCCTCTTTTTGCCGCTTCATGAACCGTAGCACCTGTAATCTCTTCTTTTTTCCCGTCAACAAGGTCAGGAATAATCGTTCTTCTTCCTATAGTGATCTCCTGGGTGACCCTCTCTTTGATACGGATACCGCTTGCGACAGTATGCAGGCAGCCGTAGCTTCCGCACGTGCACTGGCGGCCGTTTAAGTCGACAATCATATGGCCGAACTCGCCTGCGATATTATGTTTCCCGTGAAACAGCTGGCCATTAAGAATAATACCTGCCCCGATTCCGTCGCCAACATTAATGCATACAAGGTTTTGGGCGCCCCGCCCATTCCCGAACCACAATTCCGCTAATGCGAGCGAACGGGCATCATTCTCGACAGTGACCGGAATATCGAAAACGTTTTCAATTTTATCTTTAAGAGGGATATTTTCAAACCCGAAATGAGGGGCATAAATGCTAATTCCCTTTTCGTGATCTACAATTCCGTGCATACCGATGCCAATCCCGATCACTTTTGCCTTATCCACTTTTTCGTTCTCAAGAAGCCAACGTATGAGATGTTCCAGAATCGTTACGAACTCACTTTTGGTCATGCCCGTAGCGAGTTTTTGTTTTTTAGTAGCAAGAATTTCGGCATTCAGGTTAGTTAAACCTGCACGAACTTCCTCTGTTCCTACATCGACTCCAATTACAAAATAATTATTATAGTTGATTGATAATAGAATCGGTTTACGGCCGCCTTTTGATTCCCCGATTTTAAATTCCCGGATAATTCCCGTTTCGAGGAGTTCACTGACTATCGTCGAGACGGTGGGCGGTGTCAGGTTCGCTTTCTTGGCAATATCCGTCCTTGAGATCGCCTCTTCCTTGCGGATAATATTTAAAACCAGCGACCTGTTTAATGATTTCATCAGTTGAAAACTACCTGTGATGTTCTGTACCATATCTTTCACACTCCCTGTATGTCCCTCATCACCTAAAGTTTTAATATTAAAAAAACAATGTGAACATTTAAACTTAACTATATTATACGCAAACAAACCAAACATTGTAAAATTATTTAAAAAAGACAGCTTTGGAAATCAATGGGGGGTCTGACCCC
Organism: Salipaludibacillus sp. CUR1; assembly: GCF_021028955.1. Lineage (GTDB taxonomy): Bacteria > Bacillota > Bacilli > Bacillales > Salisediminibacteriaceae > Salipaludibacillus. The sequence goes on along the minus strand of NZ_JAIWPE010000046.1, from coordinate 28,276 downwards.
TTTGTGAATTTGTGTTATATTAAAAAGACATATTAAATTTACTAAAATTTTCAGCTGCCATGATTCGTCACATTAATTGAAACGCGGAAGGAGAGAACTTTATGGCAACGATCCGCGACATCGCTAACAAAACGGGGTTTTCTATTGCTACAGTGTCCCGTGTGCTGAATTATGATACATCCTTATCTGTGTCTGCCGCTACTAAAGAACGTATTTTTAAAGCAGCAGAAGATTTAAATTACAGGACGCTGAAAGAGCGTGCAGCCAAGCAGGAAAGTAAAACATATAAGGTCGGAATGGTACAGTTAAAATCTGATATAGAAGAAATTAACGATCCTTACTATTTGGCCATCCGCCTGGGTATTGAAAAAATATGCCGGGCTGAAAATATTGAGCTGGTTAAGGTCATCCGCCAGAGTGAGGATCTGAATTTAAATTCAGTAGACAAAGTTGACGGGTTTATTGTGGTCGGCAAATTTCTCCCGGAAGAGATTAAGAAATTGAGAGAGATCACCGATTCCCTCACCTTCGTAGACGATTCACCACTTGAAGCCACATGTGATTCCGTAGTTATTGATTTTAACAAATCGTTAGTAAACGTCCTTGATTATCTTATTTCACTCAACCACCGGGAAATTGGTTTTATCGGCGGTACTCAGCGTACCTCACCTGATCATTATGTGATTGATGAACGTGAAAAAGCATTTAAAGAATACCTTACATTAAAAGGGCTCTTTAATGAAGAGTATATGTTTACAGGCCAGTTCACCTCAGAAGACGGCTACCAGCTTATGAAAGAGGCCCTCAAGAAACCAAAGCTTCCTACCGCTTTTTTTGTCGCCAGTGACTCGATGGCAATCGGTGCTTTAAGAGCGCTTCACGAGCACAATATAACTGTGCCGGATGAGGTTTCTATCGTCGGTTTTAACGACATTGCGGCATCAAAATTCCTGCAGCCTTCCCTTTCGACCGTTAAAGTGTATACAGAGTTTATGGGAGAAACGGCCGTTGAACTTATGGTTGAACGGTTAAAAACGAGGCGAAAAATCCCTAAAAAAGTAGTTATTCCTACTGAATTTATTAAAAGGGAAAGCACCGGCAAAGTTAACTGAACAACTCTGCCAAATAAAAAAAGAGCCTTGCCCCGGCGGCCGTCTGCCGGGACATTGGCTTCTTTTTTATTATTCTACTGCAGTCAGTTTGTATAATGATGATTGAAAATCGCCGATACGATCGCTCTCCGGAGGCACAGAGCCCGAATATTCGTTTTCCAGCATAAGCCCCGCGCTCATGAGCTCATCTCCGAAATAGGTGCCCTCCATCCCCTCAATCTTATATTCCAGGTTTTCATCAAGACCTTTAAGAATGAGGCGCTTAAAGCCGGGATTCGGTTCAGCCAGTACTTTATAGTAACCGGCCAGCGCTTCTTTTTTATCACGGGAAACAGCCATCCATGCCACCCTGTTTCCAAGGCCTTCAAACGGACTTAACAGGCGGTGGAAGACTCCGTTCTGAATGAGCTGGCGATGCTTTTTGTAAAAGCTTACCTGTTGTTTCACTTCTTCTTTTTCTTGTTCTGACATCGCTGTAATATCCAGTTCGTAGCCGAACATTCCAAAGAAAGACACATTTCCCCGCATACTCAAGCTCGTATAGCGGTGAACCTGGTGGTTTGGCACATCAGAAACATGGGCTCCGAGCGTGCTCAAAGGATAAGCCATTGTGGTCCCGTATTGGATTTTCAGACGTTCCACCGCATCCGTGTCATCGCTCGTCCACGTCTGGGGCGCGTAATAGAGCATCCCTGGATCGAACCTGCAGCCGCCGCTTGCGCACGACTCGAAAAGCACATCAGGGAATTCAGACGTCAGCCTCTCGTATAAATCGTATACCCCTAAAATATAGCGGTGGGCTAACTCACTTTGACGCTCTGACGGAAGAGAAGCAGAGCCGATTTCAGTCATGTAGCGGTTCATATCCCACTTCACATAAGAGATCGGTGCCTTTCGCAGCACATCGGACATTTGCCCATATAAGTTGTCAACGACATCTTTTCTTGAAAAGTCAAGCACATACTGGTTACGGCCGTGGGAAGCTTTTCTTCCATCTACCTGGATGATCCATTCAGGATGCGCTTTATACAGTTCACTGTTTTTATTGACCATTTCAGGCTCGAACCATAGACCGAACGACAAACCTAAATCTGTCACTTTTTCAGCAATTCCTTCAATCCCGTTCGGCAGTTTTTCTTTATCGGTAAACCAGTCTCCGAGAGAAGACGTATCGTCATCCCGTTTACCGAACCAGCCGTCATCCAGTACAAACAGTTCAATGCCCAGATCCTTGGATTCTTTTGCAATAGATAACAGTTTTTCTTCGTTAAAATTGAAGTAAGTGGCTTCCCAGTTATTAATCAGGACAGGCCGCTCGCTGTTTTTCCATTTGCCGCGCACAAGGCGCTGACTGTAAAGATCATGATACGTCTGGCTCATCCCGTTCAGGCCATCTTCAGAGTAAACCATCACGACTTCAGGAGTCTGAAAGTCTTCTCCCGGCTCCAAAAGCCAGCGGAAATCAAACGGATTGATCCCCATAGTGACTCTCGCTACATCATAGTGGTCGACTTCAACCTGAGCAAGAAAGTTACCGCTGTAGACAAAATTAAATCCGTACACTTCACCCTGATGTTCATCAGTTCCGGGACGTTTCAAAGCAATAAACGGATTCTGCTGGGAACTGCTCGTCCCTCTCGTACTTGAGATACTCTGGATGCCTGGTGCCAGTGCTCTCGTTTTCACATGGCGTTCCCTTGACCACGATCCTGAAAGCTGGACCATTTCAAAATCGGCATCGAACAGATCCACACTCGAACTGAGTGCACGGTTCAGTTCAAGCTTCTGGCTGCCCTTATTAATAAATCTGGCCGACCGGGTTATAACGTTTCGGTTCTCGTACACCGTATAATAAAGTTTAACAGCCGTTTCAATCAGTTTGTCCTCCAGCACCACTTCAATGGTTGAAGCTTCAGACTCTTCTTCCGTATACGTGGCAGGCAGGCCATCAAGCTTTGGCTTACCGCTGTAAATCTCATGGGATACGTACTCAAAATGTGTGATCCGGCTCCCGTTCTGCTGGGTGATCTGGAAGGCAGGTTCACGGTAATCGGTTGTGCCATAAGACGGGTATTCCTGTTTTATAATATCGAGAGAAAACGTCAAGTCTCCCTCATATACACAAGACATGGCCGCTCTAGGCTGTGTCCTCAGTAAATGCTGAAAGGAATCACGATGGCGGATCCTTTTTCCATAATATAAATGTCCCAACTGGTTATTTTTCATCACGGTAAAAATATAGCTGAGTCCATTATTTTGCAGATGGAACTCTTTCGTTTCTTCATTAAAATGAATTGGCATGTTTAAATCCTCCGTTACAACAAATTCTCATACAACCTACTAATTACCCTTTCACAGCTCCTGAAGATAATCCGGCAATAAAGTATTTTTGCAGGAACAGGAATAAGATCGCCATAGGAATCATAGCCATAAACGCCGCGGAAGCGACAAGTCCGAGGTTATTTTGGTTTTCAGTGAAATAGCTGTCCATTGTGACAGTTAATGTATGAACATCACTGCTTTGAAGGAAAAAGATCGCAAACTGGTAGTCATTCCAGATAAACACACAGGCAATAATTAATACTGACGCGGTAACCGGCTTAAGAAGCGGGAATACGATTCTAAAGAATATTCCCATTGTGCTGCAGCCGTCAATCTTTGCCGCCTCCTCCAGCTCTTTCGGGATAGTTGACCGGATGAAACCGGAATAAAGAAAAATTGTCAATGGCATAAATGCCGCGGCATTAACAAGAATGGCAATCGTTCGTGTATTCATAAGCCCCAATCCAACTACCATCTGGTAAAGAGGAACAAGTGCAGTAAGTGGCGGGACAACCATAATGGCCACAAATAAAATTAAGACACCTTTATTCAGTTTCGTATTGCGCCTTGCGAGCGGGTAGGCAGCCATTGAGCCGAGTATAATTAATATGACAGCTGCTCCTCCAGTAATAAGTGTTGAATTCATTAGAGCCCTATCTAAGTTGGCACTTTCCCAGGCGATAGCGAAGTTTTCCAAGGTGAAGTAATCCGGAAGGGCCCACCTGGAACTGAAATCTCCACGCACCTTTAATGAGGTGGTTATAAGAATATAAAAAGGGATCGCGTGTATAAGAGTAATAAATACAGCCAAGGCGGTTAACAGGTACTTTGCAGTCTTGTTTCTCATTACGCTTCAATCTCCTTCCGTTTGAAATACCATAGAGCGAGCAGGCTGATGATCAAAATTATAAAGGCGACTAAGACACCTTGTGTAGCGGCATAACCAGCGTCCTGCCTGCTAAAGTAGAGTGAATACATAAAAGTGGAACTCGATTGTGAAGCATTTCCCGGTCCTCCGCCTGTGAGAGCAATAATGACATCAAAAAGCTTAAGTCCGCCTATAATATTCAGAACGACGTTAATCGTAATGGATGGCGCGAGCAACGGCAGTGTAATTGATTTAAACTGCTGCCAAGGAGATGCCCCATCGATATCTGCTGCTTCATAGAAATCCCTCGAAATACTTTGGAGTCCGGCCAAATAGATAATCATTGCAATACCGACAAACTGGTACGTATTAACGAGAACAATGATATACGGGTTTACACTCGGATTCCCTAATGCATTGACTGGATTGAAGCCGAAAAAAGTGATGGCATCATTCAACGCACCATTTTGAAAGGCAAAAATCAAATAGAAGATATAACCCATAATTAAAGGACTTATAATCACCGGCAAATAGATGACTGTCCGGGTGAGTGTCCGCATTTTAATCTTGCTGTTTAACAGCAAGGCATATCCAAGACCTATCACGTTTTGCAATATCGTACTGCCTATACCGTAAAGCAAGGTGTTACGGACAACGGTCCAGGTCGTCGGGTCTGAAAACATTCTCGTATACTGGTCGAGTCCTACAAAGTTGCTTGTCTGGGAGAAACCGTCCCAGTCCGTAAATGAAATTCTTAACCCGTTAAAGAAAGGGTAAACGATAAAAAGAGTAACAAGTGCAATTGCGGGCAGGTACATCCACCAAAGTGATTTTTCTTTCGTCACTGTATAATTCTTAGGCTTTTTTGTTGAGGCAACTTGGCCTTTTTCTGTCAATTCTGCCATTATTACTTCCAGCTCCTTACGTTTGCGCCGTGATGATTAAGATAAAAAGGGGACAGCTTTTACTGCCCCTCTTTTTTTGTTTGGCTCTGTTAAAGGTAAGTGTAGATGAGCCATCCATCACTATTTAATGGCCCTTCACTATCCTTTTTTAAGTGCATTAATTGTTATCTAAGTCCTCAATGTCCTCTTCATCAATTTCTTCCAGTTCATCATCTTCATCTTGCAATCTGTTAAACTCGCTTTCCATCGTGTTCACGGCATTATCCACGTTTCCGTCTGCTAACAATTCAGCAGTTGTCGTTGCCATCACGTCCCACATGCCGCTCGGCAGGTACACACGGTCAAAGTAAGGCTGAATTTCAAGGTGAGAATACTCTTCATAGTACTCGGAGAAATACGTGTCGGCTTCCACGTGTTCCAATGCTGATGACAGGTTGGTTGCTTCTGCCATTAGCTGGGCATTCTCTTCTTCAGTCATAAATTCGATAAAACGTTTTGCTTCTTCTTTATGCTCGGAGTTTTCTGAAACTGAAAGAGTAAAACGTTCGCCCCCAATCCATGACGGATCGTCCCCCTCATGAATCGCCGGCGTCGGAAGAAGGCCGACTTCAGTATCAGGATTCATTTCAGTCGCATCCGGACCGATAGAACCTACCAGGAACATAAACGCCGCCTGGTCAGCTGCCATTATTTCAGGAGCCTGGGCAAATTGGGCAGTTAAAACATCCTGGTTAAGAAGGTCATTTTCTTTAAGCATAAGCATCTGTTCTGCCAGCCACTCATAGTTCGTCCAGTCAAACGTGCCGTCTTCAAACTCTTCTGTGTAATCATTGTTTTCATCTGTTACAAACAGAGGAGTTAACAGCTGGTCGACCATTTGAGCCAGCGTCCAGTCATCCCCTCCAGGTATCCAAAGCGGCGCCACTTGTCCGCCGGTCTCATCCCTTATTGTTTCAAGGGCTGCAACAAAATCATCCCACGTAGTCGGCGGTTCAATTCCGTGCTCTTCTAAAACATCCACATTATAAATAACTCCATCTTGCGCCTGATTCATTGGATACGTATATACCTTGCCGTCTTCATCTTTAATGATTTCATCCATTGCCGGGTCAAGGTCATCCACCCAGTCCATATCTCTCAAATCATGCACGTACTCTCCGTATCGGAGCTGCGACCATCCGTGGGTATCAAACAAATCCGGCAAGTCATTAGCTGCCATCATAACTCTTAGCTGATCTTCGTAACTTCCGCCTGGAAAATTCGCTTCAATATGAATGTCAGGGTTTTCCTCATGGAAATCATCTATCAGCCCTTCAAATGCATTTCTCTCCCCTTCAGAACTCATAGAAGAATATAAAACGAGATTGACATCAGCATCCGCAGCCGCCTGCTCATTGCCATCCCCACCATTGTTACCTCCATCATTTCCACCACATGCCGCAAGCAGAGATACAACCCCCACACCAGCGATTGTTTTAATAAATGAATTAGTCATCGTCTACCTCCTTGTTTTAGTAAAAAAATAAATGAGCATTTTTCTGATTGACTCCCTTGCCAAATATTAGCTTCAATTATAAGATGCCGGTAAACACCGCCTTCTCTTTTTACTAAAATTTTAACTTTGTTACTGAAAATATAACATGATAAGTAATCGCTTTCAATGATTTTTTAAAACTTTCCATAATCTTTTTTTAGTCGGTTTACTTGACCCTTAAGCTCTACCACCCTTTAAAATACCAGCATTTGTATTTTTATCACTAATCTACATTGAAGGCCTGTTAAAGTTATGGTAAGTTTATTTTAAGTAAAATTTTAGTTAAAGAAAGAAGGTGCGTCATGGCCAGTCTTAAAGATGTTGCACGGGAGGCTGAAGTTTCAATCGCTACAGCTTCAAGGGTTTTGAATAATGATCTTACCTTATCCGCCGCTACGTCTACAAAAGAGAGAGTGATCCAGGCAGCTAAAAAGTTAAATTACTTGCCGGCTGCAAAGAAACGTAAGAAAAATAACCCCGGGCAGCCAAAACAAGAGCTGGGGCTGATTATGTTCTGTTCGAAGGACCAGGAATATGAAGACGAGTATTTTATGAGTATTCGCCGAGGGATCGAGACGGCCTGCAATCAATTCAATATGACCATCTCAGCAATCGTCCGCCAAGGTGAAGATTTAATAGAAAATGCAAATTTAAACAGCTTTGACGGATTATTCGTAGTAGGTAACATCTCCCCGGATTTAGTCAGTGAGCTTTATGCAAAAAACGACCGGGTAATTTTTATAGATGAATCTCCTGAAACTGAAAAATTTGATAGTGTGACTTCTAATTTCTTTAAGGCTACTAATCAGTTAATGGAACACTTATTCTCACACGGCCATAAGCAGATCGGATATATAGGAGGGCACGAAATTATCCATACGCCTTCAGCCGACCCGGATTTACAGGAAATCGATAATATAGAAAAATTAAGATTCCTTCCTTATAAAAATTTTATAAACAGGCATGGCAGCTTTAATGAAGATCATATATACCTCGGTGAATGGTCAACCGAAGCAGGCTATAACATAATGAAACAAGCTATTGAAAAAAAGACTCTCCCGTCTGCCTTTATGATTGCCAGTGATCCTCTTGCCATAGGGGCAATCCGCGCACTGCACGAAGCAGGGCTAAGGGTTCCAGAAGATTTATCCATAGTGAGTTTTAATGATATCGAAATTGCTAAATACATGAATCCACCGCTTACTACCGCTAAAGTGTATGCTGAAGAAATGGGAAAAACGGCGGTTAAACTTTTAATAGAGAGATTTGAAGGAAGACAGGTTCCTGCAAAAGTGATCCACCCTTGCCATATCCAAATACGGGAATCATGTACAAGTGTTAAATCTCCAAGTGATCCTATGTCTGTCTGAGTTACACCTGTAAAAGCCAGTTTACACTTAAACAAGTGGACTCAGCCATAAAATAAAGAGGAGGAAAAAGTATATGTCAAAAATAACTTTTATCGGAGCAGGAAGCACTATTTTTGCAAAAAATATTCTCGGAGACTGCATGTTTGTCCCCGCACTGAACGAGTTCGAATTTGCCTTGTATGATATCGACGAAAAACGTTTAAAAGAATCAGAACAAATGCTGAAAAATCTTTCGGAAAGATATAACCAAACGATTAAGATCGTTTCTTATCTCGACAGGAAAGAGGCGTTAACAGGTGCAAAGTATGTCATCAATGCGATTCAAGTTGGGGGATATGAACCTTCCACAGTGATTGATTTTGAGATTCCGAAAAAGCACGGGTTAAGGCAAACGATTGGAGATACGATCGGGATCGGCGGCCTGTTCCGTTCTTTACGCACGATTCCTGTCATGCTTGACATTGCGCGGGATATAGAAGATGTCTGCCCGGACGCCTGGCTGTTAAATTACACGAATCCAATGGCGGCTTTGACTGGAGCGATGCTTCATTATACAAATGTTAAAACAATAGGCCTTTGCCACAGTGTTCAAGTATGTACGAAAGAATTGTTTGAAGCCCTGGGGATGGAACATGAGGGTGTCGAAGAGCGGATTGCAGGAATTAACCATATGGCCTGGCTGCTGGAGATTAAAAGAGACGGAAAAGACTTATACCCTGAGATTAAAAAGCGCGCCAGGGAGAAGCAGGCCGAAAAGCACGATGACATGGTCCGGTTTGAACTGATGGACAAATTCGGCTATTACATTACTGAGTCATCAGAACATAATGCTGAGTACCATCCTTATTTTATAAAGAACCAATACCCTGAGCTGATTGAACGGTTTAATATTCCACTTGATGAATACCCGCGTCGCTGTGTAAACCAGATTAATGAGTGGGAGGAAATGAGAGAAGAAATAGTAGGCAACAGCAAGCTCTCTCATGAGCGCTCAAACGAGTACGGATCACGAATTATCGAAGCAATGGAAACGAATGTGCCGTTTAAATTTGGAGGAAATGTTTTAAATACGGGCGGACTTATTTCCAACCTGCCTGAAAAAGCCGTGGTGGAGGTTCCTTGTGTAGTTGACAGAAATGGAATTCTCCCTTGCCGAATTGGCCACTTGCCGGAACAGCTGGCTGCTCTAAACCGAACGAATATCAATACCCAGCTGTTAACTGTGGAAGCTGCTATTACGAAGAAAAAAGAACACATCTACCAGGCTGCACTCCTGGACCCGCATACAAGTGCAGAACTGTCCATGGATCACATCATTGCCTTATGCGATGACTTAATTGAGGCTCACGGCAGCTGGCTTCCTGAATATAAATGACAAAAACTGGGGGGTCTGACCCCTTTGTGAAATAACAAAAACTGGGGGGACAGATCCCCCAGTTTTTACCTTTTACTGACTTCCATGCTGGTGCCGGTCAGAACTTGTTTTCCTTCTTCCTGCGTCCAGCCGCTGCTTTTTTTATTAAATAACGGGAGCAGCTGATCTTGCACGTACACGTGTGCCGTTAATAAAGCTGTATCGTCTTCCGGCTTAGCTGATGCCCTCTTTAGAAGCATGACTGACTCAAGCACAGTTACCATTTTTTTCGACAGAGGTTTGATATACCGTGTTTTTTCCATAGCATCCAGCCCTGCAAGCTCCGCCATCTCCTCTTCAAGGGAGCTGATTGCGTCTTTCACGTCCTTCACAGCAGTCTCATTTTCCAGTTTGACCAGATCTGCCGTCTGTTCTTTCAGATAGGCAGTAAAAACCGTGTGGACTTGAAATTTATCCATGAGACGGAGGACTTCAAGCCCGAGTATATTACGGGTACCTTCCCAGACGGTCAGAACCTGAGCATCACGCAGCAGCCTTGGCGTCACAAAATCCTCAATATACCCGTTCCCGCCTAACATTTCAATCGTTTCATGGGAAAAATGAATGGCCTGGTCTGCCGTTTCAGCTTTTATAAGGGCGATCAACAGACGCAGAAGCCCATCCTTTTCAGGTGTGGAATTACCGTTGTACCACTGGTCATAAGAGCCGATGAGTTCAAACGTTGTGATCAGTTCCGCATCGAGCTTTACTTTGAGCCTCACAAGCGAATCCTGGACCATCGGGTAATCGGTTAACGCCCGGCCAAACGCAGAGCGCTCTTCCGCGTACGTCTTCGCCTCTGTATAGGCTCTCCTCATAATCCCCACCGATGCCACGGCATTGCAGATTCGCGATAAGTTGAGCGCCTCCATCATATAGTAAAAGCCTCTTGCCGGGTCCCCGACGAGGTACGCTTTCGCTCCATCAAATTCCACTTCACCGGACGGGACTGCTTTTACCCCTAACTTGTCTTTTAAACGTCTGATGGAAAGTCTGTTCAGTTCTCCGTTTTCCGTGCGCCACGGCACCAGAAACAGGGACAGCCCCTTCGTTCCTTCCTGGGCATCCGCAATTCGGGCTAGCACCATCGCCACCCCGCACATCCCCGCATTACTGGCAAAATATTTTTCGCCGTAAAGCCTGTAGTGCCCGCCCCCGTCTTCGTTCACATACAGAGCTTCCGTCTCGTTGGCGCCTACGTCTGATCCTCCCTGGCGCTCAGTGAGAAACGTGGCTCCTTCGTATAATTCCGTCTCACCGGTGGACAGCACATGCGGCAAAAACCTCTGTTTCAATTCGTCATCGCCGTAACGGTCAAGCAAATAAGCTGTAGCCATCGTTAACGTGACCGGGCAGTAAAAGCCTGGCTCTGACTGGGACAAAAGGTAGCCTTGCGCGAACGAGTACAAATAATTGCCTTTTCTGTTCAGAGCCGGTATTTCCCGGTGGACATGGGCGACTATTCCTTCACCGTACGTTTCTTCAACGGTTTGCCGGTACCCTTCATTCACCCATACTTTTGACTGGTCCTTCCCGTATTTATCGTATTTAATCAGCTGCGGCTGCCCTTCTCTGTCTGTATGTCTCGCCCGCTCATCAATCTCAGTGGCGCAGCGGTGCCCGAACCGCTCCAGTTGCCTTTCTGCCCAGTGGAAAAATTCATCGTCCAGCTTTTCTTTTAAGATCTCTTTAAGCAATGAATCATTTGTGTAAAAATTCATTTTCCGTCACCTCTTATAAATGATTTTTTCTTAAATGGTGTTTTAATATTTTTCCAGTCGGGTTCCGCGGCAGCTGGTCAATCACATGAAAGTGTTTAGGGATTTTATAGTCGGCCACTTTTTCCTGCAGGAATGATTTCCACTCACTTTCATCGGCAGACTCTCCGTCTTTTACAGCAATATAAGCCGTAACTGTTTCTCCCCAGTCCTCGTGTGGGGCACCGATTACAGCACATTCAGCCACAGCCGGATGGGTGCTTAACACTTCTTCAATTTCTTTTGGAAAAATATTGACCCCGCCTGAAATGATCATGTCTTTCTTACGGTCAATGACCCAGTAATAACCGTCCTCGTCTCTTTTAGCCATATCTCCGGTAAAGAGCCAGCCATCTTTTAGAGTTTCAGCTGTTTTTTCAGGCTCTTTATCATACCTCACCATATTACCTTCACCGCGGAGAACAATTTCTCCCGGTTCACCCGTATTTACTTCCTCTCCCTGTTCGTTCACGAGTTTTATTTCAGCATTCAGGGCAGCCCGCCTGCCGATGCTGCCGGCTTTCTCCTCATGTTCCTCAGGCAGGAGCAGCGTGCCGTTTGGACCCGCTTCGGTAAGTCCGTAAACACAATAAAAACGGTCTGATTTAAAGGCTTGCTGCATGAAGGTCACTTCTTTTTTTCCTAAAGGTGCTCCGCCATACACCCAGTGGGTCATGGATGAAAGATCCCTCTCGTTTATAGACGGGTCTTTCGCTGAAAGAAGGTAGGCAACAGGCGCACCAAAAAAGTGGGTTGTCCGCCACTTTTCTACAGACTCGAGCAGCAGTTCCGGTGTAAATGTTGGCGACAGGCAATGCGTGGCGCCGACGTATGTCCCGGCTGCCAAAAATAAATGTAACGGCGCTGAATGGCTGAGCGGCATTATATGAAGCATTTTGCTCTCCGGCTTCATTTCCATTTCAACAGCCATCATCGCTGCCACACTCAGAATGTTTCTGTTTGAAAAAAGAACCCCTTTTGGCTTACCTGTCGTTCCTGACGTATAAAGCATTGTCGCAAGATCATCTTCTTTTGTCCCGCATTCGATCGGCGTGTTACCGCCTTCATTAAGAAGTGATTCAAATGAACCCCACCCTTCCACTTTTTCACCTGTTTTGACGAATACCACATTTTCAAACTTGACCGGCAGTGAAGCGCAGGAGTTGTAAAGCATATGGTCGATGACCATCACTTTAGCCTCGCTGTGCCTGAGCATATAGGCCAATTCTTCCCCCGTTAACCTTGCGCTTACAGGGACAATGATCCCGCCAAGCCTCAGAGTTGCAAAATAAGTAATTAGAAAAGAAGAGGTATTCGGCATAAAGAGCATGACTTTGTCACCTTGAGACACCCCCAGGCTTGTTAGCGCATTCGCAAACTTCGTCACCTGCCGGTCGAGCTCGCCGTATGACATGTCTTTATTCTTTTCCTGAACGGCTGTTTTCCCTGAGTATTTGCGTCCATTTCTGGCTAGAAGTTCTGATAGATTCATAAAACCCCTCCTCATTATCATTTTTGTTTGCGGTTAGAGGCGCCCCTTTAAGAGTCACCTGCTATGCCTGATTTTCTTCAGTTCATCTTCAAACAGTGACTTGAACATTTCCATATCGGCTTTCAGCGCTTTCAGTTCATCAATCTGGTCATCAACCTCCTTAATTTTAGCTTCGCCGTAAGCAATCGTCCGTTCGAGCTGCTTCTCGCCCGTTCTGTCGCTGTCAAAGAGCGTCACCATTTCTTTAATTTCATCAAGTGTGAAACCGAACTTCTTCCCCCGTAAGATTAACCGGAGCCTTGCGATATCTTTCTTATAGTAATGCCGTTGAAGGTTGTCCGTCCGCTCCGGAGACAGTATACCGATCTCCTCGTAATAGCGGAGGGTCCGCGGGCTCACTTCAAATTTCTGAGCCACTTCCCTGATTGTCATACTCATCCTAAGTCCCTGCCCTTTTTAATTTTTGGAAAATTCTCACTCTACCAATTTACCATTGACGTTAACGTAAATGTCAAGACGTCTCCTTATGGGGTCTGACCCCCCAGTTATTTCCACACATAGGGGTCAGACCCCCCATTTATTCCCAGGTTAAAATTTTATGAATATTATTAATCAGGATAATAGTCTTGTAAATATGGTGTAAAGTTTTGGTAAATCTCGTTGACTTGCTATTTCAGTTAGACAATAATTTGCCTTGTGAGGCCGAAGTTAAATAAAAACAGGCCTAACAAAAAATACATATCAAAGTGGAGGGTTTACGAGTGATTAAACGATTAGGGTACGTTTTAGCATTAGGCGGGGTCATGACAGTATTAGCAGGCTGTGGTGAGAATAACGAGGCGAGTATGGACAACAACGGAAATACTAATAATGGCGCTGATAATAATGTGGAGGAAAATAACAATTCAAACAATGAAAATAATGCAAACAACGAAAACAATAATAATAGCAATACAGATAACAATTCGAACGAGGCAGTTGAAGAAGACGTAGACGAACTCGTGATGGGCTTTATTCCTTCCCAGGATGCTGCTGAAATCGCCACGACTGCTGAGCCATTAGAAGAATTTTTATCAGAAGAGCTTGGCATCGACGTTCGGGCGGAAGTAATGGTCGATTACAGCGGCCTTATTGAAGCGATGAGAACCCAGCAAGTTGATATCGGCTTCCTGAACCCATTCGGTTTTGTACAAGCTGAAGACCGTGCAGGTGTTGAAGTGATTCTGAAATCCATTCGTCACGGCAGCGATTCCTACGTAGCACAATACACAGTGCCGGCTGATTCCCATATTGAGGACCTTGATGACTTGCTTGAAGAAGAAGGGCTTGTATGGGCTTATCCAGATGACTTGTCAACATCCGGGTTTTTATTCCCTGCCAAACAGCTGATGGATATGGGTGTTGAAAACCTCGATAACCAATTCCAGCGTTTAAGCGTTGGCGGACATGATAATGCGATTATGCAGTTAATTGACGAGCAGGCTGACTTTGCAACTACTTTCGATGACGCAAGGGATACACTGGCTGATGAGTTCCCTGACATCCATGAGGACCTCCGCGTGATCGGTTACACAGATGAAATTCCTAATGACACTATCTCTGTGAGAAGTGAACTGTCAGATAACCTTAAAGAACAGATTCAAGACGCTTTCATGAGCTTAAATGACAACGAGGAAATGCTTGAAGTGATGCATGAAATCTATACTTGGGACGGTGTAGCAATCGCCGAGTCTTCAGATTATGACATTGTCCGTGATGTATTTGCAGAGTTCGAAGACGATCTAGCAAACTAGTTTAAGCCTTTAACGGTTTATGGAGAAGGTGTCTGTCGTCACTGGGAGTGCTTTTCACAGCTGCCGGCAGTCCCCTTCTTTTTTTCTGTTTAATAGTAAAAGTGATGGATTGGGATGGTGACTAGAGTGATAGAGTTTAAAAATGTGTCGTTAGTTTACCCTAACGGCCACCAGGGGTTAAAAAATATCAACCTTAAGATTAATGATGGGGAATTTGTGGTGGTAGTCGGAATGTCGGGAGCAGGCAAATCGACATTAATTCGAAGCATTAACCGGATGGTCACTCCGACTGAAGGTGAACTGCTGATAGATAATGAGAATATTCTTTCCTATAAGGAAAAACACCTTAGAAAACTGCGGACAGAAGTAGGAATGATTTTTCAGAATTATAATCTCGTAAAACGCATGTCAGTGCTCCGGAATGTGATGGCAGGGCGTCTTGGGCATACCGGCACTCTTAGAAGCATGCTCGGCTTATTTCCTCAGGAAGACTTGCAGATGGCTATGGGCAACCTTAATCGTGTGGGAATCCAGGAAAAAGCCTATGTGCGTGCCGACCAGTTAAGCGGTGGACAGCAGCAGCGTGTGAGCATTGCCCGGGTTTTAACACAGCAGCCTAAAGTCATTTTAGCCGATGAACCGGTGGCCAGCCTTGATCCCCCTACTTCCCATAAAGTTATGAAAGACTTAAGGCGAGTAAGTAAAGAAGATAATTTAACGACTCTTGTTAATTTGCACTTTATTGATATGGCACAGGAATACGCCGACCGGATTATCGGCTTGCGTGACGGTGAAGTGGTATTTGACGGACCGATCGACCAGGTGTCTGAGAAGACATTCGAGGAAATTTACGGACGTCCTATTAAGGAAGACGATCTTCTTGGAGGAGATGAGAGCTGATGCCGAATTTGGAGAAAAATCATGATTCCGCCCCAACACGCTACCCGCTCACTCCAAAAGGGTTTAAGTGGTACATAGGTTCAGTTTTACTGGCGGTTTTAGGGTTGTATGTGTTGTCAGCCTACCAGACTCAAGCGTTTCCTGACCGTGTAATTGAAGGGTTGCCCATTATGTTTTACTTCGTCGTCGAAGATTTATGGCCGCCAAACTGGGGGTATCTTCCCCGCGTTGCTATGAGCCTTCTGGAAACGTGGAATATGGCGTTATTCAGCACCACGCTGGCTGCTGTCGCCGCATTGCCTTTAAGCTTCCTCGCTGCAAGTAATATTAATAAAAATCCGCTTTTTTACCAGGCAGTCCGAAATGCTTTCAACCTGCTCAGGACTATTCCTGAAATTATTCTGGCCGTAGTATTTGTCGCGTTAGTCGGTATTGGCGCCGTCTCCGGAATTCTTGCCTTAACGGTGTTTTCACTCGGGATTTTAGCCAAGCTTATCAGCGAGACAATCGAGGCAATTGATCCCGGGCCCCTGGAAGCAGTGAGGGCTTCCGGAGGAAACGTGTTTCAGGTAATTACTTATGGAGTGATGCCGCAAATCCTGCCGCAGTTTGCCTCTTATACCCTGTATGTGCTGGAGATTAATGTAAAAGCTTCGGTCGTGCTTGGGTTCGTAGGCGCAGGCGGAATCGGGATTATACTCCGCCAGCAGTTAAACATGTTTAACTATGATAACGTGGCCACAATTATTTTTATGACATTCTTAACGATTACAATCATCGATTTAGTCAGTAATCGCGTAAGGGAGCGATTAGAATAATGAACAGTAATGAAAAAATATCCCTGAGGAAAGGGATGACCAAAAAGGGTAAATATACGTTTTATGTGGTTCTGCTGATCCTGAGTATCCTGTATATGACAGCATTCGCTACGACACCTTTCTCAGTTTCCGGTTCAGCTGCCTCTCCGCTTGACACCTTGAGGCGAATTTTTATCGTTCCAATAACAAATATGGACTACATCGTTCAGTTCCCTGAATATATCGGCTACATGCTGGAGACCATTGCCATAGCTTATGCGGGCGTGGCGGTAGCTACTATTCTTGCCGTTCCCGTAGCTTTTCTGGCGGCCCGTAATACAGCAAAACGTTTTTCCTACGTTGGCAAATCTATTCTTAACGCGATCAGAGCGATCCCTGAATTAATTTTTGCTATCATCTTTGTTGCAGCTGTAGGTATCGGTCCATATGCCGGCGTGTTAGCCATCAGCATCAATTCAATAGGCATGCTTGGAAAACTCTATGCTGAAGTCATTGAGTCGATTGATTCAAGTAACGTTGACGCGATTAAAGCAAGCGGAGGCAACCGTATTCAGGCCATGTGGTATGGCGTACTGCCGCAGGTTTTGCCTGAGTTTTCCTCCTACTCTATTTACAGATTTGAAATTGACGTCCGGGCCTCCACAGTGTTAGGAATTGTTGGCGCCGGCGGTATCGGCGCACCGCTCATCTTAGCAACATACCAGCGTGCCTGGGAAGACGTCGGGATGATTTTAATTGTTGTCGTAGTATTTGTAAGCATTATCGACCTTTTCAGCGGAAAAATTAGAAAGAAATTAGTGTAATGAGGCTGCTTATATGAAAAAATATGGTTTGGGAGCCGGTCATTAATGGATATTGCTTAAGCTGCGGAAAATAAGATGCTGAGGCTGATGGAGAGGCTGAACAGAGGACTCCTTTAAAATGATGGAATGGTAAGATTGGCGTTTTTAAAGTAACCCTATATTTCTTAAATTGCCCTTTTCATTAATGAGACCGTAAAATTTTACTCATACTAAAAAGTATAATTAAACCTGCTTCGGCCAGGGTTGATTTTTTAAAAGACGGTTTAAAGGAAAGGAGGATCACATGGACCAGTTATACATATTTGATTTAGACGGGACGTTGTATGAGGGGACAGATCATTTTGATTACTATGCATCGCTCCTTATGAAGGATGTCGATGATTCGATGCGGGCTCAGTTTCAGAAAGACTATGAGAAAATGAAAAACGGCGAGCATCCAGTGAAAATTGGAAAAGCTTACGATGTCCGTCACGATCTTGCCGTGACTGTGGACCCGATGACCCTTAAAGCTGCAGAAGCACACAGGTGGGACGGCACGCTGGTGGAAAACCTTGAATCCATTTACGGCAATGAGCCAGTCGAATTTGATTTCGAGAACCTGGTTGCGATAGGGGACGGGTGGTGGCTCCCGTTTGCCTGTGCAAAACATTATGGAGTGAAAGACTGCTACCCCAGGTACTTGCAAACGAAAGAGTATATGGTCAGTGAAGCATTCACATTAGAAAAGATCCCTCATCTGCGCGAATTTTTATTGCAATTGAAAAAAGAAAACCAAATCGTCCTTATGACTAACAGTGACAAAGAAGATGTCCAGCGCCTTTTAAAGGAACTGGATTTAGCAGGGGTGTTCAGCCATATCATTTCCTCGGCACAAAAACCATCTTTCACGAAAGATATCTTTATGGAATTGCATAAAATGTACAATATACCTCTTCACCGCATAGTTTCCGTAGGCGACAATTTTTTAAATGAAATTGCTCCAGCGCTGCTGCTCGGTATGAAAGCAGTCTACATTTCCGAGCATCCCCTTTCGATGTCCCATGATAACTTCCATCAAGTCAGCACACTAACCGAGTGGATGGAAAAATAAGGGGGGACAGACCCCCCAGCTATTCCCAGTATGCAGTTTATTTTCATTTTATTGGGGCTATGGGTACACTAAGGGTAAAGGAGGCGATAAACATGTCCGATGAGAAACAGGAAATGGTCGATCGCGTCTATGCAGAACTGGAAAAGGTGATTGACCCGGAACTTGGAGTGGACATTGTTAACCTGGGACTCGTGTATAAAGTCGATTTGGACGACGACCAAAACGTTTTTATCGAAATGACCTTGACGTCAATGGGATGCCCGCTTGCCGGAACGATTGTAAGTGAAATTAAAAACGCGTTAAAAGAACTTCAGGAAATTGGCGAAATTGGCGAAGTGGACGTTGAAATTGTATGGAGCCCGCCTTGGGACAAAAAAATGATGTCACGTTATGCGAAAATCGCTTTAGGAGTCGCCGACAACTAAATTTGAAAATGCAAAACCGCAGCCCCTGTGACGACAGGGACTGCGGTTTTAATTTCACAAAGGGGTCAGCCCCCCCATTTATTTCCTTTTTTAATACTGAAATTTGCCGGCGTTTTCCTGGAGGTCTTCTGCGAGCTTAGCCAGGGTTTCGCTTGAACTTGCGATTTCTTCCATTGAGGCTGTCTGCTCTTCGACTGCCGCAGAGATTTCTTGTGTACTTGCGGCGTTTTCTTCTGATATGGCAGAGAGATTTTCCATGACACGGATGATCTCTTCTTTTTTACCATTTAAATGAACTCCCGAATCGCTTAGTTGCTTTAAAGTGGCTCTCATCCGCTCGATCGCTTCCGCGACGCCTTCAAAAGTGCTCGTTGTGTGACTCACACTTTCTGACTGGATGCGTGCCATTTCTTTCGACTCTTCCATTTTATCCGCGGCTTTATCTGTTTTTTCCCCGAGTGTATGAATGATCCCGGAAATCTCTTCGGAAAATTTATTTGACTGCTCCGCCAGCTTCCTGATTTCTTCAGCCACTACAGAGAAACCCTTTCCAGCTTCGCCCGCTCTTGCGGCTTCAATAGACGCATTCAGTGCGAGCAGGTTAGTCTGTTCAGAAATGCTCTTGATCATGCCACTTGCGCTGTCGATTTTCTCTGTATTTTCGTTTGTTTCGGAAATGATGCGATGTACATCTTCTGTCACGTTGTTATTGGCTGTTGTTTTTTCCACCAGCTCCGCAGCCAGAGCCATCCCTTTATCTTTTAACGCCGCCATCTCAGCAGCAATGCCGTTTAAACTTTCAACATACGCCTGATCCTGTTCGATAATGGCGCCGAGATCATTCACTTCCTCAGCCCCTTTTTCCGTATCAGCCGCCTGGTCAGAAGCGCCTTTAGAAATATCTTCAATTGTTTGCGCTACTTCCTCGGCAGCTTTCGCAGACTGGTCGCTCGTCGCGGTCAGTTCCTCTGAAGAAGATGCTAACTGTTCAGAAGCAGAGGTGACATTTTGCAGCAGCCCGCTTAAATTATCTTTCATCTTTGAAAAACTGGCTGAGATCTGCCCTATTTCGTCATTTCGGGTTTCCTCACGGCTGTCAGCACGGAAATCTCCCTGACCTGCACGGTGGAGGCTGTCCTGAAGCATCTGAATCCGCGACTTGATTTTTCTAGTGAAAAAGATCAGCAGAACAGCAATCAATCCAAGTATGACCGCAAGGATAATAGTAATCATAGTAATAATTTCAGACATGATCGAATTAATGACTTCCTGGGAAGCGGCTGTGAAGAGCATCCCGACGATCTCCCCGTCGGCCGAAAAAACCGGCCGGTAGGCAGTTTGAAGCTCGGTGCCGAGAATATCTGCGTCACCGTAATACATTTCCCCTTCACCAAGAACGAGCTCTGTCACTTCCCCTTCTGCTTCAACCGTCACCGCCCGTTCGTCATTAATAATTAAATTTGTTGTGACCGGCTGCCGGCCTTGAAAAATGGTCACCAGGCCGCCTGTCATATCAGCTATTTCATCAGCCAGTTCGTAATCTTCGTTAATCCTGTGGTCCCCTTTATACAGCTCGCCATTTTGAATCTGCCATTGGCCGTCAAACCTTTCATCTAAATAATGATACGCAAGATTCAGATCAGACCCCGCTTTTTCAGCAGCAAAACTTTCTATTCCGCTCCTTACTTCAGAAAAGGTCACCGCAATCAATATGGCCGACAACCCTATAACTGTTCCAAACATAAGCAATTGAAACTTTGTAAGTATTTTCATGTTCCTAAACAATCATTCCACCCCGCCTTTTAATTCCAAAATAATACATCCAAAGTATTATTTTAGACAGGAAAAAGCCAGTAAACATCCATAAATCATGCAAAATTTCATAGGACTTTTTAACATTCGGGGTCAGACCCCCCAGTATTTTACAGGCACACACATTTGGGGTCAGACCCCCATTTATTTACAATCGCTGGATGAGCGGGAGGAATGAGGCGCCGATGACGCCTGTTTTCGTCCCTAAGCGGGCAGGCTCAATCATGACGGAGTTTTCTAAACTGGCGTACACTTTTCTTTTTACCGCCGGCTTCAGGTGCGGCAGGATAATTTCTTTTCCTTGCATGACACCTCCGCCCAGTACGATCATTTCAGGATTGATAACATGGACAATATTTGCGATCCCCGAAGCTAAATGCCCGATCCACCTGTCAAAAATCCTTAGAGCCTCGGCATCTTTCTTTTCAACGAGCTGTAACAGATCTTTTGCGCCTTCCTCCAGTCCAAACACTTCTTTCACTTTTTTCTTCACCGCCGTACCGGAAGCAAGCGACTCCCAGGCTCCCTGATTCAGTCCTGCCTGGGCGGCTCCTTCCTCGGAAATAATCATGTTGCCCACCTCACCCGCACTGAACTGGGCACCTGAAAGGAGCTGTCCGTTTAGCACAATACCAGCTCCGATTCCTGTACTGATCGTTATGTAGACAAGACTTTTGGCATCACGGCCTGCTCCTGCAATATACTCCCCGACTGCTGCAGCATTGGCGTCATTTTCAAAAAGGCATTTCATCTCTGTCTTTTTTTCGAAAGCATCCACAAACGGAAAGTCGTGCCAGCCCGGCAAGTTAGGCGGATCCAAAAACAGCCCGCGGGCTAAATCCATCGGTCCCGGAGCCGCTACTCCGACTGCTTCTTCAGCCTCCTCTTGCCAATCAGCTGTCATTTCACTGATTGTATTAATGCCTTCTTCCGGCGTGTTTGGCGTCTCTATTTCCCGGTGGTCAACCACGTCCCCACGGTCATTAATCAGCCCCGCTTTAATCGACGTGCCGCCAATATCTATCCCTATCCGTTTTATCTCATCTTTCACATGAGCCCCTCCTTCTTTTTCTGTACCAGAAAGCCGATTTCAAAGGTTCGGCGCCAAGGACCATTATAGCCGTTCCCGCAGTAACCTTATTTGCCGGCCAGCCCTTCAAATTAAACCTTACTTTTAATTCTATAATTTTACCTTGTTCCCATCCATCCTGACTAACTAACTTTCATCAAAAAAAAGAGTCACCCCGCTTACCCTCTCTCCCCCCGAATGCTCCTGCCGCTCACAATTTTCCGACAGACCAGCTTTCCAGACAAAGAAGGGGCCGCACTCAAAAGATTCACTTTTGAGACAGCCCCTGCTCTTTTAACTTACTTTTTAAGATCTCACGTTTTAATCTGCATTAATAAATAACTTTCCTTCCGCAAGAGCTCTTGATTCATTCCCGAAGCTGTCGCGTGCGATGACTTCCACTTCAGCTCCCGGTGCGACTACATTTGAGGTGGCTGTGTAATAGCCGACATAGTAGCCTGGCTCCTGTTCCTGCATCGGAAGTTCATTAACGTTTTGCTGACGCCCTCCGGAAGGCAGGTTCGTAAGAGGCATTCTGATAACAAATGAAGCATCCAGTCCTTCTTCTGCATGGAAGCTTACGAGAACGGTTTCGCCTGCTGTAAGCTCAGTGTCTTCTTCAGGCGTCACATTTGTAAGCTCGTAGTCTCCGAAATTGGCGTACACAGTCAGCCTCTCTACTGTGCGGTTGCCTGCCCGGTCTACTGCAGCGACGCGGATCGTATTTTCTCCTTCATCAAGAAGAATACGGTGTGAGAAGTTTCCATCTTCATCCAGGTCTGCACGCTCACCGTTTACGTTTACCCGGCGGAGACTTTCGTCAGTTGCCGTGCCTTCTACACGTATAGCTTCACGGTTAATTTGATCACCGTCCGCAGGGCTTGTAATGACCAGCTCTGGAGCATCCTGGTCCAGGATCACTGTCACAGGCTCAGATTCGCCTGTCCGGCCAGCGTCAGTACTGGCGGAAGCTGTCAATACATTTTCGCCTTCTTCGAGCGGCAATTCAACTGCAAACTGGCCGTTCTCGTCCGCAGTGGTCTCAGCTCTTTCCTCCCCGTTATTGGAAAGGTGCACGTTGACTTCCGGAGAAGCCTTGCCTTCAACCAAAATAACCTCTTCGTTTGTATACTCATTCTCTTCAGGAGAAGTAATCACAGGGACTGACACTTCATAATTGACTAAGGCCCTGATCATGTAGTTCCCTTCATCTTCAGGGGTTTTGGAGAACGCCCCTCCAACATACTGCCAGTTACGTCCGGAATATGGACCGTCTTCGTCTGTTCCCAGACCCGGCGCATAAGGGTTTGGCTCTGTCTGGATATACATTAAATAGAAGTCTCCTTCTACAATAATCCCCTCTGCTTCTAAATCTACATGGGTCCACGAACCGTCACGCATGGCTTCCCCGTCAAACGGGCCGGCAATCATATTTCCAGGGGCTCCGTCCGAACCAGACGCGTCATATACGGCTACCTGGAAGTCAGTTCCACCCGGGTCTGGCCACTCTGTATCCCAGAAGCGGAATAAACCGCCGGTAACGAGGGCCCGTTCCTGACCTTCTTCAAGTGACATTCTTACAGCCCAGCCATTTCCGGCATCGAAGAACGCCCGCGCGTTTTCAGCTGTGCCGTCATCATAGGCGATTTCACCCGGGAAGCCGATGAACGGAGTTAACGTAAAGTCTGCAGACGTCACTTCGTCTCCAGTAATCGTCACTTCTGTTTCACTGCTGTAAAAAGAAGGAGCGAAAGCTTGAAGCGTATAAGTGCCTTCATAAGCTTCAAGGGTAAATGTTCCATCCTCGTCTGTGTAAACCGGAGCTACACGCGGATCCTCTTTTAACAGTAATGCAGCACCTTCAATCGGCTCTTCTGTCGCTTCATTCCAAACGGTACCGCTAACGGTTCCGGAATCAAGTTCTTCCAGTATAAAGTGAACTTCTGCCGCCTCATCAGCACCAAGAGAGACTGTCTCTTCAGCAGCATGGAAACCGTAAGATTCGGCACGAACTGTAAAATCACCAGCAGGATGCATCATGCTGAAGCTTCCATCTGCCGGATTAGTCTGCACAGACCGCTCAGATTCAAGTACAGATACAGTTGCTGATAGAGGAAGTCCTCCACCGCCGTCAGTTTCAGGCTCTTTTTCCTGGCCGCCACGGTCTCTGCCACGGCCTTTACCAGGGTTATCTCCTCCATGTCCAGGCGGCATAAATGATGCCCCTTTACCGCTTGGCGAAGAATGTTCTTCCGGATCTGTCCTTCCCCTATTCTGTGCTGCAGCTCCCGATCTGCCTGGGCGAGAGGTTTCTTCCGCATCAGCACTTGTACCAGTGCCAATGACTCCCAGCTGCATATTCGTTCCTTCAGTATCCGCTCCCTCATCAGTTAAAGATACATCGTCAATATACCAGCCAGTGCGGGAAATAATAAAATCAGAATACGCATTGAAACCGACTACGATCCGTTCGCCTGCATATTCGCTTAAATCAACTTGCGTTTCAACCCACTCCTCAGACAGCCCATTGACCGTGTGAAGGGTTTCCCAGGAATCCATACCATCTGTCGAGACAACTAGATAACCATAATCGTAATTCTGTTCGAAATTAAACCATTCTTTATACTCAAGGTAGAAATCCCCGTCATCCGGCACTTGGACCGGAGGCATAACAAGCGTCGCATTCATATTATTCGGATAATCACCTGCAAGGTTTGTAGCGTACACATTGTCTCCTGCATAGGCTGATCCAGGCCCTGAAGTTGGTTCACCCCACTCCCAGCTGTCTTCGTCACCGAAGCTCATCCAGCCGACTGGGTAATTTTCAAAATCCTCATGATAACCAGAAGAAACAGCTTCTTTTACCGCCACTTCATACACCTCTGTCTCCACCGTGTTACCGCCAAAATCATCGATCGTCCAGAAATACCGGACAGCCGGAGCATCGATGTTATTTCCAGGAATGGATGCTGTATAAGTACCCTCCCTGTAATTTCCGCTGCTGCGCTCTCCGTCAACTTTTACCCACTCCCCATCAAGCTCGTAGGAAAGTTCCACAGATGTCACACTCACATTGTCTGAAGCGTAAACTTCCAGCGGAAGGTTAAGACCTTCATATGTTTCATCAGGCGCCGTATGTTCATAAGTTGGCGGTTCATCGTCCTCGCCTTCCTGAAGCACACTTCCTGAAATCGAGCCAATGCCATCCATCACACTCATGACCGCATCATAGGCATTAATAATCCCGTGCCCGTATCCATTGTTAGGCGACTCAGAGAACTGGCTGTCTGTCTGCGGTTCTGCTGTATTCATAATAATTTCTTCAAGCATGTCTACAGACAGTGAGGAATCCGCTTGAAGAAGTAAAGCAGCAAGAGCAGATGCATGGGGACCAGCCATAGACGTTCCGTTCCATCCGCCTTCATATTCGCCGCCAGAAACTGCAGAACGGATATTAACACCCGGTGCGCTCACTTCCGGCTTAATTTCATCATATGGAGAAGGTCCTTGCAATGAAAAGCTCGCAAGCTCATCATTTGCATTTGTAGCACCAGTAGCAAACGATTCAGGATAGTTTGCCGGAGTGGCTACTGACCCCGGCCCGCCCGGATTGGCCATCGTCGTATTACCGGCAGAAAACTCAGGGAAAATCCCGGCAGCCCGCCAGTTTTGAACCATTGGACGGTACCACTCATCCATTCCTGGTCCGCCGCCCCATGAGTTGTTCACCACATCAGGGGCCTTCTCAGGATGAGGGTTTCCCTCGTCATCTGTTGGAGCAATAATCCATTCACCTGCAGCAAGAAGATCGACATCTGTCCCGCCAGCTGCCGTAAACGCCTTGACTCCAATCCACTGGGCTCCCGGTGCGACACCGATTTTATTTGAGCCGTCTTGCTCCACACCAACCATCGTCCCCGTCACGTGGGTTCCGTGATCAAGATCATCGTAAGGTGTGTCCGCATCTGAAGTCGCATCAAACCAGTTAAATTCATGGGTGACTTCACCGGTATCAGAATGGTAGCCCCGATACTGATGCTTTAAAGCCGGATGATCCCATTCTACCCCGGTATCAATGGATGCGACTACGATTCCTGATCCATCAATTCCCAAATCCCATACCTGAGGGGCCTGAACCCTTTCAATATTCCACTCAACTTCAGAATCCGCCGTCTCAGGCAAATCCGCCGGTGCGTTTTCATCTTCTACATTTGTCCGGCTTGTTTCATGCAGCTGCCTCGTCTCATTCGGCAGAATTTTATCAATCTCAGTAAACTTCTTTAAAGACTCTACCGTCTCTTTTTTAGCAGTGACCGCCAGAGCATTTACAATGTAAAAAGGTTTAACTTCCTTTACATTTCCTGCTTCCTTCTCTCTGGACAGAAACTCTTTCAGCTCAACTTGCGAAGCCATCGCAGTTGAACGCAATTCAGAAACGATCGCAGTCCGCTTAGCAAGCGTTAAATCAGAAGTATGATTGACCTGAATTTTATTAGCCGCCACATCCTCCGCCACTTGCTCTGTATCTACCTGATCCTTCATTTTTATAAGAAACGTCACATACTCATCTTCCTCAAACTCTTTCATTAACCGCCCGCTTACATCCACAGCTGCATCCTTTTCCGTGTCCTTCAAATAGGACGTCGAAGCA
The DNA here is from genome assembly GCF_021028955.1 of Salipaludibacillus sp. CUR1. Taxonomy (GTDB): domain Bacteria; phylum Bacillota; class Bacilli; order Bacillales; family Salisediminibacteriaceae; genus Salipaludibacillus. Next base: position 2,141 of record NZ_JAIWPE010000046.1, on the reverse strand, counting down.
GAGGAAGACTGGGCACCAGCAGGGTAAGGCAGCAACAACGGCACCATCAGCGCAATCACCATCAGCCACACAATCCATTTGCGCATTTTTCGCTTTTCCGGCAAACTAACCACTCCTTTTTTTGTTTAAAAATAAGGGTGAAGATTTCAGCAGTCCATTCATCCACCTGACCTTGCAGCATCCCGCCAGGGTCTCACCGCACTATAAACCTTGTAATTATCCAGGGTAAAAATGCCACGTAAACACAGCAGCCTTGGCACTTTTATTGCCCCTGCTTAAAATCGTTTGGACGCGGCTGAATAATTAGGAATTCCAGCTGCTTCCCGGCCGTACGGCACCTGAAAAAGTTATAGAAGCTTTATAAAATTCTGTTGTTTTTTATTCAGAGAGAAGTAAATCTGGGGTGCAGGTGAAGAATTTAAGGTAAGTCACTGCGCTTTTAAGTAGAATTCTTGAGGTGAAGGAAGTTAAAAACATCTAATTATGTTTGAGGGGGCGGAAAGCTGCTGAGCCTTTGGGTCAGCTTCCCAATCGTGTTGCAGGATCACTGGTTTCAGAGTGAGGCTTTCTCTTGGATCGGAAGCAGCCTCCTGACTATTTTTACTGCCCTCCTTTCTTCAATATTTGTTCTATTGAGTGAAGTCTTGCTGCTAATGAAAAGTGTATAGTTCAATTGACATAAAATCACTACTTTTAATAAGAAATAAGACTTAAGTTTTCTGAAAAAACAAAACTATAGTCTTTTAGTTTGGAAATATTTTCTATAAAAAATTTACGATAATACCATTAGACTAATTATTAAAATATTTAGCATATCACGTTAAAATAATTGACGAATCAACTAACTTTTTCTTACTTGCTTGAAGGAGTAAAGACCTAATCCATAATACCTTCCTCTCCAGATTTTAATTAAGTGTATATAGGTACTAAAAAGATAAGCAGTCTAAAAGGTCATTAAAAACTATTGAGCCTGTCGAAAAAGCGGGTACAAAGAACGGACGATAATTTGATATAACGTTGTGGGACCTGCCGGCACAAAATAAGGCTTTTTCACCTCTTAAATTTTCGAGATTAAATGATGGAACCCTATAATGACAGGAAAAACAGGAGACACGAAAAAAACAGGAAGGGTCATCTAAAAGGGGGACAAATCCGGGACTTTTAACTTCCTGGCAGAATACAGTTTGAGAGTGGAGGTAAGGCTTTCTCACTTTCAGGTCCAACAAAAAAAGCTGCGAGACGACCGTCGTCTCACAGCTTTTTTCTAATCCAGCCTGTTTCTGTTTTCATAGTCGAGCTGAACCCGGCTCGCAGTAGCGTGTTTCTGGTCAAGGTATTTACCTTCATACGGTTTCGCTTCCTGATCCACTTCAGCCAGAACGAGCTGGCAGATACGCCGGTTAACATCCAGTTCAATCGGCAGGCGGTTCGCATTAAACAGTTCCAGTGTAATATGGCCGCGAAAACCCGGATCAACCCAGCCTGCATTCTGGATAAACAACCCGAGCCGGCCAATTGAGCTTCTCCCTTCGACAAACGCTGTTAAAGATGAAGGGATTTCTATGTACTCTTTCGTTGTGGCCAGCAGAAATGACTGCGGAGGAATAACAATGGATCCCCGGTCGCCCACATCAATTTCGCGGTAGGCCGCTTCAGCAGTTAAAGACAGTTTAGTGCTTAAATGATCGTCAATCACGAGAAAATGATGTCCGAGCCGCAAATCGACTGAGGCTGGCTGGATTTGTTCAGAGGTCATTGGTTTGATGACCATTTCTTCATTGGAGAGTTTTTCTGAAATTGTTTTGCCGCTTAAAATCATCGTCCATAGCCTCCTTGTACACCTTTTTATTAATCTTATTTTATCATGCCTTTTATTTCAACTCTATCTTTACGGTAATTAAAAGAGGCCGTGACAAAACTAAAAACAAGTTTGTCAAAGACGAACAATAATTTTACCAGACATTTTGAAACGTGGGTCACTTTTAGTTTTACCACATATTAAAATCCCCAGCTTTCTTATTGAAGGACATAAGGCGGCGACGCCCGAGGGGTTAAGGCTGAAGATCCAATTCAACGAAGCTCCAGGCTGAGTTGAATTTAGCTGAGGACAAGCCCCTGGGCAAGCGCCCGCCTGGCGAACT
>NZ_JAIWPE010000045.1 GCF_021028955.1 Salipaludibacillus sp. CUR1 | reverse complement strand
CAGGCGTCTCTCGTTCAAGTATAAGTATTTAATGTCCTTATTAAATTATAATGTTAATTTTATGTATTTTAATAATAATTTGAATAGAAAAATAAGACATTAAAAAACTTCTGCATCAGCGTATTTTACTGAGACCATAGTGAGGTGAAACTTAATTATGAAAAAAAAACTCTTATTTGTAATTGATTCATTAGACTGTGCAGGTGCAGAAAAAAGTTTAGTAACTCTTTTAGGGTTATTAGATTATTCTAGGTATTCCGTAGATCTAATGTTATTTGCACACGGGAAAGAGTTGGAAAGACTAGTTCCTCAAGAAGTCACTATCCTGAAGCCATTAAAATATACTCAATTTACAACTTTACCTTTAAAAAATGCGTTTATGACTTCCTTGAAACAGTCTGAATATAGAATGTTGATGTCCAGGTTAAAATATTCAACTTTGATTCGGAAGAACCCATCTACTAATCCTCAGAAGGCAAGGATATTTTGGCAAAGTGTTTCAAGTGTTATTGAACCTAATCCAAAAAAATATGACATTGCAATCAGTTATGCCCAGGGAGTTCCTACATTTTATGTAGCAGAAAAAATAAAAGCAAAACGGAAATTAGCCTGGGTCAATGTCAGCTATCGTTTGGAGGAAAAAGAAAAGCAATTTCAAAAAGACTATTATGATAAATTCGATAGTATTGTTGCTGTCTCAGAATCCACAAAGAAAGTATTCCTCGAGACTTTTCCTGAATATGCAAATGTAATTAAAGTTGTTTACGATATAAATAATCCTGCATTCATCAGGAAAATGGCTAATTTTGGAATAGGGTTCCAAGATAATTTTAATGGCCTGAAAATTTTGACTATAGGAAGGTTGGCGCCTCAAAAGGGATACGACATTGCCTTAGCGGCCTGTGAAAAATTAATTGAAGGTGGAATAGATTTCAGATGGTACGCATTAGGGAAAGGCCCTCTTCAAGAGGAGATTAAAAACAAAATAAAAGAAAGAGGGTTATCAGAGCATTTCATTTTGCTTGGTGTGGAAGCGAATCCTTATCCGTTTATTAAAGATGCAGATATTTACGTTCAAACTTCTAAATTCGAAGGTTACGGCTTAGCTATAGCAGAGGCGAGAATGCTTAATGTACCTGTCGTTACAACAGAATTTGACGCTGTTTATAATCAAATGGTACAAAGGAAAAACGGGCTTGTAGTAGACATGAACGCAGAGGCTGTATGCAATGGAATTATTGAACTTATTCAAAATAAACAACTGAGGGAAGAGATTATTTCTTACTTAAGAAATGAGAAGAAAGGGAATACTGAAGAACTGGCAAAGTTCTATGAATTAGTAAATTACAATGAAAGTGTGAGCTAATGATGAAAAAGAAAGTGTTATTTACGCTCATCAACATGAACATCGGGGGGACTGAAAAAGCTCTTTTGGATATGATCAGAGAGCTGCCGGAAGATCAGTTTGATATAACTATATTGATGCTTGAGGAATATGGAGGTTTCCTAGATTCGATTCCATTAAACGTTAAAGTGCACTATATCAAGAATTACGATCTTATCAAACCTTTAATCCATAACCCTCCAAGAAATTCTAGTATGCATTATATAAAAAAAGGGAAGTTAATTAAATCTTTTTGTTTTTCATCTTATTATCTTGTATCTAAGGTTATGAAGAATAAAAACGTTTTATTTAATTATTTATTAAAAAATTACCCTCAAATTGATAACGACTACGATATCGCTGTAGCTTATGCAGGTCCGATGGACTTCATAAGCTATTTTGTTTTAAACAAAATAACTGCTAAGAAGAAAGTTCAATGGATTCATTTTGATATTACAAAAATAGGATTTGATAAAGCATTTGCAAATCAAAATTACGATAAATTTGATAAAATTTTTGTCGTCTCGGAAGAAGCAAAAAATAAAGTAATAAAAACCGTTCCTGGCATTAAGAGTAAAACAGAAGTTTTCTATAATTTAGTCTCTCCTAATAGAATTAAGCAATTAGCTAAAGAAGGAAAAGGGTTCGATGATGTTTTTGATGGTAAAAGAATACTTACTGTTGGGAGATTATCTCAAGAAAAAGGGCTGGATTTGGCTATTAAAGCTTTGGCCCGGTTAATAAGTGAGGGTTATAACATCAGATGGTACTGTGTAGGAGAAGGTAAATACCGCAATCATTATGAAAAATTAATTAAAACATACAACCTTGAAAATAAATTTATTTTACTTGGCTCAGATACTAATCCATACCCTTATATGGATCAGTGCGATATATATGTTCAGTGTTCCAGGCATGAAGGATATTGTATTACTCTTGCGGAAGCCAGACATTTAAACAAACCTATCGTAACAACAAATTTTACTGGAGCGGGGGAACATATTAAAAATGGTGAGACCGGACTGATTGTAAATATATGTGAAGATGGCATTTATGAAGGACTAAAAAGATTAATAGATAATGAGGAGTTATCAAGAAGTTTCGAAATAAGGTTGAATAATGAAACCGGTTTGAAAAATGATGAACTTAAAAAAATATATTCACTGTAATAAAAGTTTGAACATGTAAATCCACCTGATTAAACGCTATTTAAATCATAAGTCACATATTAAAGGTGTGAGGAAATGAAAGATATAAAAAAAATATTAAGGCTCTTTAACAAACGGGAAAAAAAGAAATTAATTTTATTATTTATTATGATGGTTATTGCAGCTATTTTTGAAACGATTGGAATTGGTCTTATTGTTCCGTTTGTAAGTATTATCACTAACCCGGAAGTTGTTCAAGAACAAGCGATTTTAAGTTATTTGTATGTGACAATGAACTTTCAATCCACTTCTGCCTTTCTAATATTTGCTGTCATTATATTATTAGTAGTGTTTATTTTGAAAAATCTGTATTTACTTTTATTTCACTACGTACAATACCGAGTTATTTTAAACCAGCAAGTCAAACTATCAAGAAATCTTTTGAAAGAATATCTGATAAAACCATATACGTTTCACTTGCAGCGTAATACGGCTGATCTTTTACGAAATGTAAATGGAGAGGTATCAAAGGTTTTTCAAGGGATTATCTTATCCGGCTTCCAACTGTTTACAGAGATATTGGTCATAGGCTGCATTTTAATATTACTGTTTATAACGGCTCCATTAGCCACATTCACAGCTTCGGTCTTATTAGGCGGAAGTGTTTTTATATTTTTTAGGATATTCCGGAAAAAGATCAGCGACCTGGGTAAAGAACAGCAAAAAGTTAACGGGACGATGATTAAATGGGTGAATCAAGGACTTGGAGCCAGTAAAGAAGTAAAAGTATCAGGAAAAGAAAACTTCTTTGTTAATGCCTATACCAGACAGAGTCAGATTAAAGCTAATAATAGCCGTTACATGAAGATGTTAGAACAAGTCCCGCGTTTGTTTATTGAAACGTTACTAGTCTCTGTGGTCCTTTTAACAATGTTGATTATTATGCTGCAAGGCACCACGACTGCGCAGATAGTATCAACAATGGCTTTGTTTGCTATGGCCGCCTTCCGTTTAATGCCATCTATAAATCGTGTCGTGGCAATGGTTACAGCCATTCGATACAATCGCCCTGCATTAACGATCATATACGATGATTTAATCAAAAATACTTCAAATGAAAAGCTCTCTAACACTAAAAAACAAGTAATTAATCATGGCAATCGTACGTTTAACAGAGCTATAGAGTTGAAGAATGTATTTTTTCGTTATCCCGGCCAGGAAGAGGAAGCAATTAAAAATGTTTCTTTAACCATACCAATTGGTCAGTCTGTAGCATTTATAGGGGAGTCAGGAGCTGGAAAAACAACATTAGTCGATATAATTCTAGGTTTATTAAATCCAAGCAAAGGCGATGTCTTAGTTGATGGTAAACCGCTAATTAACCAGAAATCTATATGGCAGCAAAAAATTGGGTATATCCCTCAATCAATATTTCTCTCTGATGATACGATTCGGGGGAATATAGCTTTTGGGATTGAAGAGGCTCAAATAGATGAAAACGAGGTTTGGAGAGCTTTAGAACAAGCACAATTAAAAGAATTCGTCAAATCATTGCCCGAGCAATTAAATACAAAAGTCGGTGAACGTGGAGTCAGATTGTCAGGAGGCCAGCGGCAGCGGATAGGAATTGCAAGAGCACTATACCACAATCCGGAGATCCTATTCATGGACGAAGCAACGTCAGCACTCGATAATGAGACAGAAAAAGAAATTATGAAATCAATAAATAAATTAAAAGGGGAGAAAACATTAATTATAATTGCACATCGGCTGTCTACGATTGAAAACTGTGATCTTGTATATGAAATGAAAATAGGGACCATAATTAGCAAAACAAAAGCTGAAAGATCAGCTATTTGAAATGGGGAAACATAAATATGAATGCTCCTTCTATTAGTGTTTCAATTACCGTATATAACCTTGAAAAATATGTAGAGAAATGCATTTTGTCAATTATAAATCAAACATTTACAGACTTTGAATTTATTATCGTAGATGATGGCTCAACGGACACAAGCGGTGACATTTGCAGGTTCTATGAGCAGAAAGATAAAAGAATCACATATATATATCAATCTAACCAAGGGGTGTCTTCAGCACGTAACAAGGCTCTGGAAGCTTCAAGAGGAAAGTATGTTTACATGGCAGACGGAGATGACATGCTTAAACCAAATATGCTTGAAAATCTGCACCTTCTTTGTGAAAAGAATAAGGCAGATATTAGCACATGCAGGATCCAGTGTATAGATGAATACGGCCAGTTAATAGGAACACCAAAAGAAAAAGATAAAATTTATATAATGACTAATGAAGAAGCATTATTTAAAACTTATACCGGTGAACTTACAGGATATGGGGTATGTAACAAGCTGTTTAATAGAAGATTATTTCAAAATGTCACTTTTCCCCTAGGTAGAAAATTTGAAGATGCTGCCGTGTTGTACCGGCTCATTCAACAGGCAAATAAAGTGATTTATACAGAAGAAGCTATGTATTACTACGTTATTCATGCAGAAAGCATGACGAGAAAGAATTTAACGAAATACAGTTCTAAAAGGTTGGACATTATAAAAAACTTTGAAGAATGTATAGAGTTTTTAAAGCAGCAAAATACGTCCAAGTATGTAATTGATATTATTGCTGCAGACTATTACAAATCACTTCGGGGGCTCACGATTGATATTATGAAAGAAGATAAAAACATACAAAAAAACTCTTTACAGACAGTCAATCAGCAGATTAACAAGTGGAAGCACTTGTTCCTTAGCAATTTTTATGTCTCTAGAAAACAGGAGTATTTAATCTTCTTTTGGTCCAGGCTGCCAGGCCTTACTCTTATGCTTTACCGTATTCGAAACCAATTGGTACTAAAGTTAACCCATTAGTATTTTTAGTAGTAATTTTTTGTGTTTCTAAGATATATTCATACTAAAAAATTTACACTTTAAGAGTTTTATCTTTCTATAGAAGTGTAAAGCAGCACTAGAATAATTTTGACGTTAATTGAGTATCTACTTTTTTAAAAAAGGGGAATGTCAAGTGAGGCCTAAAGTTAGCTTAATTGTAGCTGCATATAATATTGAACAGTATATTAAAAGATGTATTAATTCTCTTGTCAACCAAACCTTTAAAGGTATAGAAATAATCGTGGTTAATGATGGTTCTACAGATAATACATTAAATGAAATCCAACAAATGGCTCAAACAGATCCTAGAATTAAAGTAATTAATCAAACTAATAAAGGTGTCATGAAAGCAAGGGAGACAGGTTTAAAAAAGGCAATAGGGGAGTATGTAATATTTATCGATGGGGATGATTGGTTAGCTGAAGAGGCAATTAAAATTTTATATAAAAAAGCTAAACAAAATAATTATGATATTGTCTGTTATAAATACTTTTTCTCTGACGGCGAAGAAGTTAGAAAAAGTTCAACAAAAAACATTGCTTATGACAAGATTACCGGAGATGAGTTCCTTAAAATGATTATGACAAGTAAGATTAACCCTTCCTTATGGAGTAAATTAATGAAGAGGAAGTTTATTTCAAATAATAATGTAGCGTTTCCTAATGGAATTAAGAAAGCTCAGGATTTAGCTTTTTCTTGTTCAATTGGCTTGCACTCACCACATGTTTGTCTTATTGACGAGTATTTATATTATTATTTTTATTCCAGGAGCACTTCAGTGACAAATACCATTTCACCCATAGTATTAGAGGTTGCGAGAGCGACCGATTTTATAGAAAAGCAATTAAAAGAAAATAATAAGTACAAGGATTACAAGGAAGAATTTGAATACTTAGCTTTCATTCATAACTTTTGGGTGAATAGAGAGATGATTTATAATAAAAAAAACAAATTTAGTAAGGCCCTGTATAAAAATTGGAAGAATATAGGGGTGGATATTAAGAGAAATAAATATTTTAAAGAATCTATGATAAGTGAGCCTCTCAAAATAAGAGTAATTTCCCAAATACTCATTAGTAACTATACCTTAGGAAGTTTATTTTACAAATTTTATAATTTATATATTTTATTGTTTAGAAAGTCAGAGGCTGCTTAATTAAATTTATATTTTAGGTAGGTGTAGAGATGATGTTAAAAAAGAGGGGGGCTAAATTAAAGCCTCTTTTAATTAAATGTATAAATGAAATAATAGAATTAATAAATAAATCTAAATTCCTCCTGCCTTTTACACATAAAAGGTACATACAAAAAAGATTTTATCATCAGCATGGATATGAGGTGGATT
>NZ_JAIWPE010000044.1 GCF_021028955.1 Salipaludibacillus sp. CUR1 | reverse complement strand
ACAAGGTCGTTATATGCCTCGTCCGCCTTTTTTTAAAATTAACCCAAAATATTGTTTACATATATTAACATTAGTGTATTTATTTTACTTACGTGCAATCGTTATGGGTCTGTCCCCCCATTTATTCCCTTCTTCTATCTTAATTTACAAAGGAGTGTCACAAGTGAGTGATCGTACTCAGAGAAGAACAGGAAAAGGAAAAAACGGCAAATCCGGGTCTAAATTATTACAGTATGTCATTAGCCTGATTATAATAGTAATTTTTACAGGTTTTATTATCGGGTACCTGACTGTCAGGTTAAATTAAAAAACTTAATATGTAAATTTCTGGAGGGTCTGACCCCCCATTAATTCCCTTTTCATGGTCAGTCGTCCCAAGGCTTTAATTCTGAGAGGATTTGCGCGAGTTTTTTACTTTCTTTTCTGCCTTCTTTTCTTACTCTGGACCGTTCAGGAGCAGTGTCGTGCAGATATTTTTCTTCTTCCGTTTCAGGTATTACGTCCGGTACACCGGCTGGTTTGCCTTCCTCATCCAATGCAACAAACGTCAGAAAACTTGTAGCGGCTACGCGGCGGTCTGCGGTCAGCAGGTCCTCTGCAATCACTTTAACGAATACTTCCATTGAACTTTTGCCTGTCCAGGTAACATGCGATTCAAGGCAAACGGAATCAGTCTGACGGATAGGGTGCAGAAAGTCAACTGAATCAGTAGAAGCTGTAACACACTCCCTCCTGCAATGCCTTGCAGCTGATATTGAGGCCACATCATCTATATCCCTCATCAGTTTCCCGCCAAAAAGGGTATTATGGTTGTTTGTATCCTGAGGGAACACTCGTCCCGTTTTTATAACCCTGGAATCTTTACAAGGTTTTGCTTTCATGGTGTAGAACCCTCCAGTATGATTAATGTAGATTTAAAAAAGTATACCATCCATCTCGCAATTATCAAGTAAACGACCTCAAGTGAGTAATTCCCAATAAATGGGGGGACTGACCCCCAGCATCTGATCCCCAGCCTAACCATATTATTAAACCTTATAGAGGAGGCTTATTATGAAAATCCACGATGTGATTGTGAAGGGGAAAGTTGTAGACACGGAAACCCGCTGCTCCCATTACCAGTCCGAGCGCGACAGAATCGCTATAAAATTTAAGTGCTGCGGCACGTATTATCCGTGTATTCATTGCCATCATGAAACAGCAGGCCACTCTGTAGAAAGGTGGCCTGCAGAAGAATTCTGGCAAAAAGCTGTTCTTTGCGGCGCTTGCGGTACTGAGCTTACAATTGAGCAGTACTTGAAGTCTTCCAATCGCTGTCCTGCATGCAATAAACCGTTTAATCCGGGATGCCAAACTCACCACCACTTATATTTTGAAAGTGAGACATCTACGCAGGACCAGGCTCCATTGGAAATTAACGACTTGCCTTTAACAGACAGAGGCCGGAACTAATGAAAAAGAGACTGGAACAAAACAAAAGACAAGTTTGTAAAAGACGAACAAAAATTTTCTCAGATATTTTATAACGTGGGTCACTTTACCAATTATTAAATAGCCTCAGCTTTTTTGATTGAAGGACAGAAGGTGGCGACGCCCAAGGGATTATGCGCAGGCTGAAGATCCAATTCAACGAAGCTCAAGGCTGAGTTGAATTTAGCTGAAGACAAACCCCAGGGCAAGCGGCCACCTGGCGCCCTGAAATCACTTCTTTTTCTCAAAAAGAACAGCCGAACAAAATTAGAGAATTTTGTTCGGCTTTCTTTATAATAACTATTCTTTTGTCCCAGCTATAAGAAATAAAGCTGAAAGCGTCGGACTTGCCGCTAGTTTAAGCTGCTTTTTCAGGACGTGCATCCGCTTCGATGACGTTCAATGAACGTTCTTTATTCAGCTTTTTAGCGAACAATAAGATGACCACGGCAGTTGCTGGTGCAGCCAAAGTATAAGAGAGAGGCATAGATAATCCGAATCCAATTTGTGCATTTAAGATATAAGTAAAAGTGACCATCGTCATAAAAGCAGCTGGCACACTGGAAATCCAGTGATTCTTTCCTTGGATACCTAAATACATCGCTCCTACCCAGAGAGCAATCATTGCTGTAGACTGATTTGCCCAGGAGAAATAACGCCATAATAATGTAAAATCAATTTGAGTAAGTGCTACGGACATAAAGAATAAAGGTAAAGCGATTAGAAGTCTGTTTTTAATTTTAATCTGCTTTATTTTAAAATAGTCGGCTATGATCATTCTTGCGCTTCTGAAAGCAGTGTCTCCTGAAGTAATAGGGAGGACGATGACACCAAGAACAGCGAGAGTCCCGCCAATGCCCCCAAGCATCATCAGAGATACATCACTTACTACAGCCGCAGGGCCGCCTTCGTTAATGAGCGCGCTTAAATCTGTTCCGTAAAATAAGCTCATCGCCGCCGCTGCCCAGATCATAGCAATCACGGCTTCTGTGATCATCATACCGTAAAAGATTTTGCGCCCATCTTTTTCTCTCTGCGTTGTCCGTGAGATAATAGGTGATTGTGTGGCATGAAAACCTGATAAAGCCCCGCACGAAATAGTTAAGAACAATAATGGAAAAATCATTAACCCTTCAGGATGCATGTTAGTCAAAGTAATTTCTGGAATTGGAGCGCCAGTAATCACCAGACTTCCGCCAATTCCCAACGCACTAATAAGTAAAAGCCCTCCAAAGACCGGATAAACTCTGCCAATGATTTTATCAATAGGAAGCATTGTCGCAACAATATAATACAGGAATATTAAACCAATGATCATTCCTAAGGTCACCCAGCCTGGAACCATGTTATGGATCAAAGCCGCCGGTGCAGTTACGAACACAGTACCGACCAAAAGCAGCAGCAATACCGAAAACCCGTTTACGACATGTTTCATTACTTTACCGAGGAATTTCCCTGCAAGCTCAGGTAAATGCGCTCCGCGGTTCCTGATAGAGATCATTCCCGTTAAATAATCATGCACCGCACCTGCAAAGATGGCCCCGAATACAATCCAAAGGAAAGCAACGGGACCGTAAAGAGCCCCCATAATCGGCCCGAATATAGGCCCGACCCCTGCAATGTTCAATAGCTGAATCAAAGAGTTTCGTTTAGTTCCCATGGGCACGTAGTCAACCCCGTCTCCCTGGCTCATCGCGGGAGTCATACGTTCATTTTTAACACCAAATACTTTTTCAACAAACTTTCCATAAGTAAAATAACCGACAATTAAAATAGCTATTGCAAGTAAAAAAGTAATCACGTCATCCACCTCACTTTAAAATGTATGGGCTTTCATAAACTGTTTTTATTATAAAGTGAAATGACCGTTTAAAGGTGTTATAACGTTTATAATGTTTAAAATGTTGAATAAAATGTCGAAAAAGCGTTGTAAGATGTTAATACCTGTTACAGTTCAAGACGGGCGCGCAACTGTTTGACATAATTTCTGCTGACAGGAATCAATTCGTTTACATTATTAAGTTTTAATTGGTACGCCCCGTTAAACCAGGGCCTCATCTCTTCCACGTGATTTAAATTAACGATAAACCCTTTATGGGTTCTGAAAAAAGAGTAATCCTGCAGCTTATCTTCAATCTCTCTTAATGGATAGCGTATGACATACTCACATTGTTGACTGGAGACTTTGGTAACTCCGCCTTCCCTGTAAATATAATCAATTTCCCGAGGCGCCAGATAATAAATCGTTTCTTCCTGCTGAACAGCCAGTTTGCCGAATTCGTCACTTGCCCCGGCCAGCGAAGGAGCAGGCTCGTTAATCAGGGCGTCCCGTAACCTGATGACTGTCTCGTGTATCTGTTCTTCATCAAAAGGTTTTAAAACGTAATCCATAGCATGAACTCTGAAGGCTTTCACCGCATAATCGGGGTAAGCGGTGGCAAATACAATTAAAGGCACCTTTTTTAGTTTTTGAACAGTAGAAGCTAGTTCTATGCCGTTTTTATCTCCCATTTCAATATCCAGAAAGATCACATCAGGCTCCAATTCCATAATCTTTTCCAGGGCTTCTTGGGCAGACTGAGCTTCTCCTTCCACATCGATATCAGAATAAGAGGAAAGTAAATGCTTTAGCTCATCCCTGCTGAAAGGTTCATCATCAATTAATAACGTGCGAATAGTTTGTCTTACCACTTTAAAATCTCCTTTCAAGTTGAAATGAGACAGTTGTACCTATGGAAGGTTCACTAACAATTTTCAATGCTGAATCAGGTGAAACCATATTAGATAATCGGTTATGAACATTGTATAACCCAATGCCTGACCCTTTTTCAGATTCCATTGGCCGTTTAGTTAAATAGGCTAATTTTTCGCTGTCTATTCCTCTGCCATTGTCGCTTATGGAAACCAGCACATTACCATTCCTTTCTTCAATACGAATGGTAACTATCAAAGAATGATCACTGGAAATCTTTCCATGATTAATCGCGTTTTCAACTAATGGCTGAAGAGTCATAGTGGGAACTTGATTATGGAGAAGATCGTTGTTCACTTCCCATTTTACTTCCAGAGCACTGGAAAACCGCGCTTTTTGAATCTCTAAATATGATTTAATATGTTTCAGTTCTTCATTTAAGGAGGACCAGGATTTATGTGTGCCGGCCAGATTCTGCCGAAAGAAATTTGACAGGGAAAGGAGCAGTTTCCTTGCTCTTTCCGGATGAGTTCTGATCATAGAAACAATAATGTTAAGAGTGTTAAAAAGAAAATGAGGACTGACTTGCGCCTGTAAAGCTTTAATCTCAGTTTCTCTCGCAATTTTTTCCAACTCTTCAACTTTCGCCAGTTCTAGCTGATGACTCAACATCCTCGCGAGACCCTGAATTAATTCTCTTTCTAATACGGTAATTTCTTTTTCAGAATGAAAATAAAATTTTAACGTTCCTGCAATGACTTCTTTTTGTTTTAAAGGAACAATTAAAGCTGCTTTAATATCGGAAGGGAGGTTTTGATGCTGATCAATTTCCTGTTGATCACCTTGAAAGATCCTTCCGGTTTCCAGAACTTTTTTAGTCGCTTCTGTTTTAATATCTTCGCCTTCTTCATAATAATCTGCTCCTTTTCCCCGGTAACTCAATATAGTTGAGCGATTGGTCATAGAAACTGCTGAAGCATTAACTTCCTGAAGAAGTATTTCACACGTTTGTTTGGCCGATTCAGGCGTTAAACCCTTTCTCATATGAATCATCGTTTTATCGGCAATATTTAAAGCGCGGCCGGATTGGACTGCTGCCATCTTTTCTTCTTCTTTAATGACACTGCGTATAATTAATACAAAAACAGCAGCGCCTACCCCATTAGCAAGAATCATAGGCAAACCGATAAGTTCGACAAGAGCAAGAGCTTGGTCAAATGGTCTGGCAACTAAAAGAATAACAGTCATCTGTATGGTTTCACTTAAAACGCCGACAAAAAAAGTGAGCGGTAAAGAAAGGCTGGATCCTTTTTTCATATAGCGGTGGGCTATGCCGGCTATTAAACCAGCAATCACTGCGGAAATACCGCAAGCAAATCCTGTAAATCCTCCAAGCAGGAAACGGTGCCCTCCTGCAATTAACCCTGCTCCAACACCGACTCTCCAGCCACCTAACAGACCGGCGACAACGATTCCAAGAACACGGGAGTTAGCTATAGCTTCTTCCTGGGCTAATTCCGATACCCACATCACATAACTGGCTTCCCCTGGAGAAACCACTACCCCTGTGTATGTTCCTATGATGCCAAAAAAGCCAAACATAACAGTGATACTAATACGTTGAGCCAGCGTCACCTGGTGGCGTTCTATAAGGTGACGGAAAAAGGGGATTCTTGTCATTAAGAAGGCGACCATCACTATAATACCTAAACGTTCCAGCATAATAACAAATAACTCCATAAAATCCCCCATTATATAAAAGATTATAGAATCTATTATACCTGAGAAAGAAAAAAAGAGATTTAGGATAAATATTGGAAACTGGCGGGGGGTGTTTTTCTACCACAGGAGGGGGCAATTCAGTTGGCGGCAGGGAGAAGTAAAGCTGCCATAAACCTGTTCTATACGGCCCTTGCGGTACTGAGCTTACAATCAAGCAATACTTACAGTCATCGACTTGCTGGCCTGCAAGCAATAAATCATTTCACCCGGGAGGAAAAATCACCCCTACTTATTTTTTGAAACAGATAAATAGAATTTCTGGAACAGATTTAAAAAACAGGCTAAATAAGCCCTTTTTTTGTTGTATAATAACCTTTTATTATAATACAACAGATTAAAGCCGACTAGTTCACTCAGTTTACATTGTGTTGAAATTTGTCTACATCTCTGTCACAGACTATTCGAATTTTTCATCGTTATACGTTTATTAAATTTGTTAAATTAAAGGTGGAGGTATTGTTGTTCCTTCAAGTTCAGCATTGAACATAACTGTTATGTTTTATACTGAATAGTCAGGAAGAATGAATGCCTCTGCCAACAAATTAGAAAGACTGGCAAAGGTTACGGACTTATATTTTTATTATTATAATCTGATTATTAATGTAACTTGCAGCCATAAGAAGAGCTATCACAGATGTTGCGGGGGAGGAACCTTCGTTTTTTTACACTAACATCATGTGAAAAACTTCACATAGTGAAGTTTTTGTGAAGTTTCTTCACAAATCGAATGAGAGGTGAGAGTCATGGAATTCAAAAAAAATGTGTGGGAACAAGCTTCACATATTACTGACGGGTGTATGGGGCATGAAGACGCTTTTTGTACGGCGGCGTGTCCGATGCATACAGATGTAAAGAAGTACATCGCACAAATTGGTAAAGGTGACTACGAAGGAGCGTTAAAAACGATTCGGGAAAAGCTGTTTCTTCCTAATACTCTTGGAAGAATCTGTGCCCATCCTTGTGAAACAGACTGTCGAAGAAACACAGAGTTTGGCCAGCCGCTCTCAGTTGCCGGTTTAAAACGTTTCGCGGCGGAAAGAGCTGACCGAAAAGAGCTTTGGGAGGACTCAGTCGGTGAACCTACCGGTAAAAGAGTAGCAGTGATCGGTGCGGGTCCAGCAGGTGCCCAGGCAGCAATCGACCTCCGCAAAGCAGGCCATGAAGTTGTCATTTATGACAAACTGCATGTGGTAGGCGGCATGATGCGCGTAGGAATACCGGAATACCGGCTTCCTCGTGAAGTGATTGATTTCGAATACAGCTATTTAGTAGATTTAGGCGTTGAATTTAAAATGGGTGTCGAAATCGGTAAAGACGTCACATTCTCTCAATTAAGAGAAGACTATGACTCTGTTATTGTAGCAAACGGTGCTCATAAGGGGACCATCCCTCCGGTTCCAGGAAAAGACGCAGAAGGGGTCTTCAATGCAGTCGACTATTTGAAAGACATCAGCCTGACCCATAAATTTCCAAAAGCAGGCAAGAAAATCGCCGTAATCGGCGGCGGGGATGTGGCAATGGACTGTGCAAGGTCTTCCTGGCGCATTGGAGCGGAAGAAGTGCTGCTCATCAGCCTGGAAGAGTTGGAGAACCTGCCGGCAAGCCAGGAGGAAATCGATGAATCACAGGAAGAAGATGTGCAATTCATTAACGGCTGGGGTACGGATGAGATTCTTAAAGATAAAGCCGGCAAGGTTAAAGGCTTGCGCTTGAAAAAAGTATTATCAGTGTTTGATGAAAACGGGCGTTTTGCTCCTCAATTTTCAGAAGAAACACAAGAAGTAAAAATAGATACTGTTGTTTTCGCGACAGGTCAGCAAGTTGAAGACATTACAGACGGCCAGCTTGAACAGAAAGGCGGAGGCCGCTACGTGACAGATCCTGACACGTTAGCAACTAATCTTCCGGATGTGTTCGCAGCTGGCGATGCAAGCGGCGGCGCTATCGTCGTCCAGGCTATGGCACTTGGACGTAAAGCAGCTGCATCAGCCGACAGGTTCCTGAAAGAAAAAGATCTGGCTGAAGGCCGGAACTTCAAACTGGAATACAGCTTCGAAACGAGACTGGACGTTCCGCTTCCAAAAGGAACTGAAAACCTTCCAAGAACGTCGGGCAATCACAGATCTGCTAAAGAAAGAAAACGCGATTTCAAAGCTTTTGATCTTGGATATACAGATGAACAGGCTCAAAAGGAAGCATCGAGATGTTTGCAATGCGAATGTAAACTCTGTATGACCGAATGCCTGATGATGAACGATTACGGCGAATGCCCTCAGGATATCTTCGGAGAGTTTCTTGAAAAGGGAGAAATCGATCCAATCATTCCATACTCCTGTAACATGTGCGGCGGCTGTACTCACGTGTGTCCGAACGATTATAAGATCGGTGAAACATTTATGGGAATGAGGAAAGATTTCATTCTCCATAACGATGGCAAGTCCCCTATGGATGGACATAAAGCCATTGAAGTTCACCAAAAACTCGGTTTCTCTAAAATCTTCTGTACGAAAGTTAAAGGGGTGAAGTAACATGAGTGAAAAAATGGGGTTCATGCCAGGTTGTTCACTGCCTTCATACACACCTGAAGGCGTTAAAAAAACAATGGAATATTTAAAACAAATTTACCCCGACCTTGGAGGGGTGCAGAAGTGTTGCGGGAAAGGCACTAAAGCCCTGGGACAGGAAGAAAAGTTCAAGGAAAGATTTGCAGGGCTTCAGAAAGATATTGACGATGTAGGAATAGAGACTATGATTGTCGCGTGTCAGAACTGTTACAAAACGATTAAGGAAACGAGCGATCATACAGATGTCGAATCACTGTGGACGCTTCTTCCTAAAATCGGCCTTCCGGAAGAAGTTCGCGGGAAAGCGAAAGACAGCGACGTCGTCTTCGGGATTCACGATTCCTGTTCTACCCGGTATGAAAAAGAGATCCAGGATGGAATACGCTGGATTATGTCAGAGCTGGGTTACAGAGTCGAAGAAACTGAACACTCAAGAGAAAATGCCCGCTGCTGCGGATTTGGCGGAATGATAGTGCCGGCAAACCCGGATTTAGCAACACGTGTAATGAAGCGCCGGGCAGACGACTTTGAATCGGACCATGTGGTTGTCTACTGTGCCGCATGCCGGTCATCAATGATGAAAGTTGGAAAGAAGGCCTTCCATATTCTTGATTTATTATGGGGACCGGTTGTATATAACGAAGAGCCTGCCCCTGAAGATGTTCTTTCGAGTCCAGCTAAATCGTGGATTAACCGCTATAAATCTAAACACGCAGTCAGGCAGGTTGTTAAAGCATAAGTCTTTCACCCATCCTGGTACAGACCATGTTTAAATAAAAGGCTCTGTTAATAGATCAGGAGTTGATTACAGCGAGCGTCTTAAAGCGAAAATCAACAACAAAGTTTAACAGAGCCAAATATAAAAGCAATTATTTGTGAATTGTTGAGCATCTACACCTTATTTTAAGAGGAGGGTATTACAATGAGTAAAAAAATGAAATTTGGAAGTTTTGGTGCACTTGCAGTACTGCTCGTAGGCGTTATCGTTTATTTTTCAGTAACCGGTATTGACGCACAGGAGGTAGACATGTCCGCACAGCAGGAAAAAATCAGTGAATATGCCAACCCTGAAGTATTTGTTACAGCCCACGAATTAAAAGACCTAATGGAAGATGAGTCTCAGGATGTTGTCGTAATCGGCACCATGGATGAAAGAGGCGGGGCCATCCCGGGGTCCTTTGAAGTATGGCGCCCTGATTATTCTGGAACGGAAGATTACCCATACGGCGGTATGGCGAATACTAAAGAAGAAATGGAAGACATGTTAAGCTCATTCGGTGTACAGGAAGATACCACAATTGTCACTTATGCAGCAAACGACCAGCACGACTCCGCAAGAGTTTTCTGGCAGCTTAAAATGATGGGGCATGAAGATGTAAGATTCCTTGATGGCGGCATCAATGTCTGGATTGGTGAAGGGTTTGAAACAGGAGACGCAATGGAACCTGGCGACCGTCCGGAAACAGAGTACACAGCACCTGATTTTAACGAGGAAGCATTTAACGCCTCCCTTGATACAATGATTGAAGCAGCAGATAGCGATGATTATTTAGTATTGGATACACGCGCACTTGATGAAGAAGAAGGAAGCACGACACTCAGCGGTGCATACGGCCCTGGTAAAATACAAGATTCCTTATTCATTGAGTACTCAGAAGCTACTGCAGAGGATGGCACAATTAAGCCGTTAAATGAACTGGAAGAGCTTTACGGAGACGTCACAGCAAATGACCAGACAGTCATTTCCTACTGTCAATCTGGTGTAAGATCTGCCTACACATGGCTTGTGCTTACTCATGCAATGGGTTATGATAACGCGAAAAACTATGACGGCTCCTGGATTGAATGGTCTTACCACGCATACGAAGAGGGTAACCAGGACGTAATCGACAGAACAGAAAACGGTGATTTTTAATCACCAGGAAAGGAAGTGAAGACTGTGAGTGAAAAAAATAAATCAGCCATTAAACTTGTCAGTTTGCTGGCAGTTATTGGAGCAGTTATATTAATTGCATGGCAGACGGGTATTATGGACCGTCTTCAGGATGTCGCAGCGATGCAGGAGTTCATTAACAGCTTTGGAATGCTGGGATATGTCATATTTGTTCTTGTATTCGTTGCCGTGGCAGTGTTTATGCTGCCGGGAGCAGTGCTTACAATTGTGGCGGGGATCACTTTCGGCCCTGTCATTGGAGGGATTTTATCACTGATCGGTGCCACTCTCGGTGCGGCTGCAGCTTTCCTTGTAGCTAAATATTTAGCCCGTGACATGATTTTGAAGAAGTTTAAAGGAAACCCTATTTTCGATAAAATTGATAAAGGTGTAGAAAAGAACGGGGTCAGTTTCCTGATTCTTACACGGCTTGTGCCGGTCTTCCCTTATAACGTTCAGAACTATGCATACGGCCTCACGAGTTTAGGTTTTGCCAAGTATACAGGTGTATCGCTAATTACGATGGCTCCTGGAGCATTTATTTACGCGTTTATGGCAGGACAAATTGTACGGGAAGGTATTTCGTTAAACTTAATGCTGCAATTTGCGGCTGCAGGGATCATTCTTTTCCTTGTCTCTCTTATTCCTAAATACCTTGCCAAGAAAAAAGGCATCGATATGGATGAATTAAAAGAAACGTCTTAAGGACGCCGTACAAAACTTATTTAAGCTTAGTAAAGAAGCGTTCGAGCTCATCGAACGCTTCTTGCTTTAAGACACGAGATGTTCACTAATATTTGGCGTGTATATGTTAGAATATACTTTGTGAGAAAGATATGGAAACAGGTTTGACTCTCTTTTCTACCAGAGTGAGAGAGGCTCAAAATACCACACACAATTGTAAGCAGGCTTACTTATTCAACTTTTTAAACGAGTTATACTGTTTTATATGTTTTAAAGAACTCCTTCTTCCATCTAATTTAAAGCTTTAATAACTTGTCTCAAACGGCACCTGAAAATAAATAGGGTATGGGCTGCTTCTGATAAAGCATAAACTTAAATAACTTTATATATTTGAAAATAAAAAAATTAGCGGAGTGTGAAAAGATGAAAAAAGTGATACCGGCTATAGGTTTAATGGCGTCTGTGCTGCTGGCATGCGGCCAGGATCAGCAGGAGGAGGACGCAGCACACGGTTTAGAGGGTAAAGATTGGGACGACATAGTCAGTGAAGCTGAAGGTTCGGAAATAGGTATTTATATGTGGGGAGGAGATGACGGAGTTAACCAGTATCTCGATGAATTTGTTGCTCCTCACCTTGAAGAGGAATATGATATTACCCTTACACGCTATCCGATGGATGCGCCTGACTTCTTATCCAAACTTATGACGGAAAAAGAAGCAGGCCAAAATGAAGGGTCGGCAGATCTTCTCTGGATTAACGGCGAAAATTTCAGAAACGCCAAAAATAATGATTTGTTATATGGAGAGTTTACATCACACTTGCCAAACATGGAAGACTACATTGGTGACGATGCGCCGTTCGTCCATTTCGATATGGGAACGGAAATTAACGGGCACCAGGCACCGTGGGGCAATGTTCAATTTGCGTTTCAATACAATTCAGATATGGTAGAAAATCCGCCTGAAACGATGGAGGATTTGATTGAGTGGGCAATCGACCACCCTGGCCAGTTTACTTACCCTAATGTGAATGATTTTACAGGAAATGCCTTTGTCCGGCATGTCATGTACCATGTGGCAGACGATCCTGAGGAGCTGGAAACATTTAATGAAGAGTGGCTCGAAGAAAACAAGGAAGAGGTTTTTGACACTCTTCGTACATTTAAAGAGTCCCTTTGGCGTAACGGACAGACCTATCCTGAATCACTCTCACATCTGGACCAGCTTTATTCAAACGGGGAAGTAGCATTTACAATGGGTTTTAATGAGCACCGTGCTGAAAGCCTTATCGAAGACGGCATTTTCCCTGAAGCAACAGAGACCGTTGTGCTGGAACCAGGGTCGATCAGTAACACCCACTATTTATCTATTCCATTCAACAGTCCTGAACCAGAGGCTGCGATGGTTGCGATAAACTTTATGCTCTCTCCTGAAGCCCAGATCAAAAAATTAGATCCTTCCATGTGGGGAGAGGGCACAGTTCTGAATGCTGAAAGTATTTCAGAGGAGCAGGTACAGGAAATGGAGCAA
The DNA here is from genome assembly GCF_021028955.1 of Salipaludibacillus sp. CUR1. GTDB lineage: Bacteria > Bacillota > Bacilli > Bacillales > Salisediminibacteriaceae > Salipaludibacillus. The sequence goes on along the minus strand of NZ_JAIWPE010000044.1, from coordinate 20,005 downwards.
ATAACCGGTCCGGCAATCGTAGAGTCAGAGGATATTCTTCCGGAACTCGACTCAAGATACCATGACTGGATTCTGGAACATTGGGAACGAGAAGTTGTCCAGCAGTAAGTTAACCAGCCTGAAACCTTATTTTTATTTGCTTCCAAGCCTGCTCGTTGTTTTTTTCTTTGTAGGCTACGGTCTTTACAGCGCTGCAAAAAGCAGTGTAGCTGTGGAAGAAGGCCAGCCGTTTTACTACCATTACCAGCAGCTTTTCCAGGAAGGTGTTTTTCTGAATGCCCTGGCAGTGAGTATTTGGGTGGCGTTTATTTCGACAGCTGTGTCTCTCGTGATCGGTATCTGGATGACACGCCATCTGGTCCGCTTGTTTAAACAGGACCACTGGAAATTTATCGCCTGGTTTCCTATGCTTATCCCGCATTTTGTGGCTGCTTATATAGTCTTTTTATTGTTTGCTCCAAGCGGGTGGTTTTCCTCGGTGGCATTCCAGTCAGGATGGCTTGAAAATATGAGCCAGTTTCCGTTATTAGTTAATGACCCATACTATATAGGTGTGATTCTCACGTATATATGGAAGGAAATTCCTTTTGTCATTCTTATGCTTCTCCCTGTTTATCAGGAAATGGATATGAGATATGAAGATGTAAGCCGGACGTTGGGCGGAAACGGCTGGACAGTTTTCAAAACAGTGGAATTTCCATGGGTCTGGCCAGTTTCCCTGGAGGTATTTCTGATCCTGTTCGTATTTGTACTCGGTGCGTTTGAAGTACCCGCCCTGCTCGGTGTTACTTACCCGAAAATGATCCCGGTGCTTGCTTATGACTGGTTTTACCAGGCTGCCTGGGTGAATCGGCCGCTCGCTCATGCGATGATGGTCTTTCTGTCGGCAGTGTCACTTGCTGCAGCCTTCTTTATCCTGACTTTCGCCCAGAGATGGCGGAGCCGCTGGGCGATGAGGAGGGAAGAAGCATGATTTTTAACAGAAAAAAAGCGGCGCAGGCGGTATGGTTTACAGGATGCATTCTGCTCTTTGTCGCGCCTGTGGTTATCATGTTCATAAAAAGCGTCAGTTTTGGCTGGTCCTGGCCGGAATGGCGTCCTGACCAGTTCAGTCTGCGCGCCTGGGAAGTGATGTTCAGGGACCCGGCACTTTCCAGATCACTTTACGTTACAGTAGCTGTAGGGGTTAGCGTCGTACTCATAAATTTTCTTATCGCTGTGCCCTCGGCTTACGCCTTAAGCAGATTTTCGTTCAAAGGGAAAGGAGTAGTGGAAGCTCTCCTTATGATGCCTATTTTAATTCCTGTCCTGGCGATTGCTATGGGCATGCATTTAACTATGATCCGGCTGGGACTGACAGACAGAATAACCGGCGTCATTTTAATTCATTTGCTTCCAACGCTACCTTATGCAGTAAGAGTTTTGAAAGCAGGATTTGACAGGCTGTCCTTTGACTGGGAAGAACAGAGTGCTGTTCTCGGCGCAGGACGGTGGACAACGTTTTGGACGGTGGTTGTCCCTCTGATCATACCAAGTCTGCGCAGCACCGCAGTGCTTGTCTTTGTTATTTCCCTCAGCCAGTACGTGCTGACAGCGATTATCGGGGGAGGGAAAGTGCTTACTTTGCCTATGATTTATTACCCTTATTTTAACAGTGCCGATGAAGCGGTGGTGGCAGGATTTTCTGTCTTGTTTGCACTCCTGCCGATTGCTTTTCTGATCGTGTGGGAAGCTGTAATAAAAGGGTATTTATTTGTAATCCGTAAACCTTAAGGAGGGATCAGCTTATGCTGATGAAACTGGAGAATGTCTCAAAGGTCTTTGCTGATCTGACGGTATTCCAACATTTAAATATAGAAGTGAATAGAGGAGATATTATCAGTCTCGTCGGGCCTTCAGGATGCGGGAAATCGACTCTTCTCCGTTCTATAGCTGGTCTTTCCAGAGTGTCATCAGGGAAAATATATATAGACGGAAAGGATATGACCTCTATTAAAGCAGAACAGCGACCAGTCGTGCTTATGTTTCAGCAGCCGCTGCTGTTTCCTCACTTAACAATTTTGGAAAATGTGACTTACGGTTTAAAATACGGGAAGAATAAAAAAGCTAAGAAAGAACGGATCGAGCGGGGAATGAACCTGCTGGAAAAAGTGGAGCTGGAAAAGCTCTCTGGCCGGTATCCTAATCAGCTTTCCGGAGGGCAGCAGCAGCGGGTGGCCCTTGCCAGAGCCCTTATTGTCAATCCGTCTCTTGTTTTACTCGATGAACCATTCAGCAGCCTGGACCCTGAACTGCGTACTTCCATAAGAACCTGGGTAAGAGACTTTCTGAAAAGAGAAGGAGTAACAGCTGTCTTTGTTACTCATGACAGAGAAGAAGCGATGATTATGGGTGACAGGATCGCAGTTATGAAAGATGGCAAGTTTCAGCAAATAGGTGCTCCAGAAGAGGTATACCAGCATCCGGATAACGAAGAAGTGGCTGAAATGTTTTCTGAAGGCCTTTATGTGGAGGGCAGATTTATCTCTGCGGGAAAACTCTCCCTTCGGCCTGTAAGCAGACTTCTTGCCAGTGATTCACAAAAGGCAGAGGGAATCATCCAGTCAAAATTTTTTAAATACGGTTTAACGTTTTATCACGTTCATATTCCTGAACTGAACCAGTCTGTAGTTATCCAGTCAAACAGCAAGTTTAATGATAAAGAGGCTGTTCATGTCTGTTATAAGCGGCCCAGTGTTGAAGCGTGTGACACTGGTAAGAAATCGAATTGGCGCACACAGTCTCAAAAAAATGAACAAAAGATTTCTCGATAGGGAAAAAGGAAGTGGAAGTCATGCTTGATACGAAAGCCCGCCATCTGGTAGAGCCTGCCATCAGCCAGTCGGCAAACATATTTCTGAAGATTGGCCTCACCGCAAACCACGTCACAGTAATCGCATTTATTATCGGGGTAAGCTCCGGTGTTTTTATCTATTTAGATCAGCCTATACTGGCACTTGCTGTGTTATGGTTTTCAGGATTCTTGGATGTAGTGGACGGGACGATGGCCCGTAAAACTAAAACCTCGCCTTTTGGAACTGTTCTGGACGTCACTTTTGACCGGCTCGTTGAAATTAGTGTCATTCTAGGCCTTGCCTTTCGTTTTCCTGAAGCTATGTGGGTATTGCTTCTGCTAAGCGTCTCAATTATATTTTGTATGACAGTATTCTTAACGGTCGGGGCTGTAGCTGAAAAAAGCGGTATTAAAACATTTTATTATCAGCCTGGACTGGCTGAACGGACTGAAGGCTTTATACTTTTTTCACTGATGATTGTTTTTCCTGATTATTTGATTGCGATCGGCCTTATTTTTCTTGGTGTAGAAATCTTCACTGCGGTTCAGCGTTTAACAGAAGCAGGGAAGATACTGAAGTAGGACAAGCCTTATAAGAACCTGGCCAGGCGTCAGCGGCTTGTCTGTTAATTGACACTTATATGCCATAGTTATTATTATAAAAAGTATTTAAAAAGTGTTATAATCTCTCTGTACAAAAGTGCTTGTTTGTATTAGCTTTAAAGAAGGCATCAAAGGGGAGATTAAAATGAAGCATTTATTAATTTTATTTACTGGGCTTATTATTGTGGCGGCCGCAGCCGGCTGTTCTGATTCCGATGCAGAAACCGGGGATATGAATGAAATGTCGGCAGAAGAGCTGCAAGCTGAAGTGGAAGAAGGCATGGAAGAGGATACGTTTTATCTCGATGTCCGTGAAGAAGATGAATTTGCTGAGAGTCACATACAAGGATTTGAAAATATTCCGATGAATGAAGTGATGGAAGACGCGTCCATGCTTCCTGAAGATCAGGAAATCGTTATTCTTTGCAATACACAGAACCGCAGTATTCAAGTCGGTGAATCGATGATTGAGCAAGGCTTTGATGTGGACAACCTAACAATTGTAATGGGTGGCATTTCTTCTTATGAAGGAGAAAAAGTTGAATAAATGATGAGCGTGGGTCAGGGGCTGTCCTCAAAATTAGACTTTTGAGGTCAGCCTCTTTGTCATCCGGAGGCAAGCCAGTTGCCTAACCGCTATTCACCGGGGCCTGAAGCAGGTATAATCGCTTTAAAAGAAGAGTTTACAGGTAACTCCAGCAAGACAGATAAAAGCTTTATTAGAGGAGGTTGTAATGAGTCTATTATTTGTAACAGCAAACCCGAAACAAGTACAAGAGTCATACAGTTTGCAGCTGGGAGACTATTTTCTGGCTGAATATTTAAAACACCGGCCGGCAGAAAAAGTGGAAAAGCTTGATTTGTTTGATGCAGATTTGCCGCCGTTAAAGAGAGAAGAATTAGCGCTCTGGGAACGGCACGGAGAGGGCTCAGGAGAAGAGGGATCTGTTTCGAATCCTTACGTAGAGCAGTTTTTGAAAGCGGATATAATAGTATTCGTTACACCCTTGTGGAATATGAGTTTTCCTTCGCAAGTAAAAGCCTATGTGGACCATCTGATCATTCCCGGAAAAACATTCAGGTTTACTGAAGCCGGAATTGAAGGACTCATGCAGCATAAAAAAATGGTTCACATCCAGTCACGAGGAGGCGTCTATTCAGAAGGCCCCCTGAAATCCTTAGAACACGGTGACAGCTATTTAAGGACTATTTTCGGGCTTACAGGCATCAAAGATTATTATCACCTTTTCATAGAAGGAACAAGCACCTTTCCTGAGGAAGTAAAAGGCCGGATGATGAAATCAAAAGAACAGGCAAGTCAATTAGCTGAAACACTGGCTTTAAGCGGTGAAAGGGGAAAGGAATGATGAAAGTATTTTATTATCCATTAAAAACACCGGTAAAAGTAAACGTTCTTGCTGCAGGGGCAAAACATACAAAACTTTTTCTCGATGATCAGGAGCTCCTTACGTTCCATGAAGTAATCATTCCTGTTGCTGAAAAGAGCCGACTTGTTGAAAATGTAGAAAGAGAAGGGAATATTTATGATGCTCTCGTACTGACAGAGCTGACTTATTTAACTGGCTACGGGATGATTGAAGATACTATTTCTCCTCAGGAAGCGGTTAAGGCAATTGAAGAAAATGACGTAGAGTTTGAAGAAGTAGACAAACCTTTTGATACGCAAACAAGAATTTTATACTTCGAAGAAAAGTTAGCTGACAGTCTTCATTAAAAAAAGCCCGGTATGGAATTTGCTTCCATTACCGGGCTTTAAGTGTTTAATAATTAGGCTTCATTTCGCCTGATTCAATTTCTTCAATGTAGTGGCACGCTGCCTGGTGGCCGTCCACCATATGTTCAGGAGAAGTCCGCAAGTCAGGTATTTCTTCAATACACTTATCAGTTGCGAATGGACAACGTGTATGGAAGCGGCAGCCTGATGGCGGATTAATTGGTGAAGGTACATCTCCTTTCAGGATGATCTGCTCCTTCTTCTTCGTCGGATCGGGAACTGGGATCGCAGATAACAATGTTTTTGTGTAAGGGTGTTTAGGGTTATCAAATAGCGATTTCTTATCGCCAATCTCAACAATCTTCCCGAGATACATAACGAGTACCCGGTCAGATATATGGCGTACTACCCCTAAATCGTGAGCTATAAATAAATAAGTTAAGTCCAGTTCCTTCTGCAGCTTTTTCAAAAGGTTCAACACCTGGGCCTGAATGGACACGTCCAAAGCTGATACCGACTCATCACAAATAATCAGTTTAGGGTCCACGGACAGTGCCCGGGCAATACCGATTCGCTGACGCTGTCCGCCACTGAATTCATGAGGGAAACGGTCCAGCTGATGCGCTCCAAGCCCCACTGTTTCCATAAGTTCAAGCATGCGGTCTTCCCGTTTATTTTTGGGAAGGACATTTTGAATTTCCATCGCTTCGTTTAAGACCTGACGCACCGTTTGACGGGGGTTAATCGAAGCATATGGGTCCTGGAAGATAATTTGCAGATCTTTACGCATTTTTCTCATTTCTGACTTACTTAAAGACAGCAAATCTTTTCCCTGGAATGTCACTTCACCTGAAGTCGGCTCATCAAGACGGAGAATGGCTCTCCCTGTCGTTGACTTTCCGCAGCCGGATTCCCCGACAATACTTAAAGTTTCGCCAGGCTTTACAGCAAAACTGACATCGTCAACCGCTTTTACGTCGTTTACTCTGCGGCCGAAGATTCCTCCCTTTATAGGGAAATATTGTTTAAGATTGTTTACTTTGAGCAGTTCCGTAGTCATCTTGTACATTCACCTCCGGCCCGTCCCATTCTTCTGAATAAATCCAGCATCGGACTTGGTTTTTATCATCAATATTATCTAAAGCTGGCAGGTTGTCTATGCAAAGGTCCCTCGCAAACGGGCACCTTGGAGCAAAACGGCAGCCTTGCGGAAGTTCATCAGGTCTTGGAACCATCCCTTTAATAACTTCCAGTTCATCCTGGTCAATATCATGACGCGGCAGAGATTTAAGCAGGCCGACTGTATAAGGATGTTTTGGAGATTTAAATAACGTCTCCACATCAGCGTACTCTACAATTTTACCGGCATACATGACAGCAACATAATCACAGGTTTCTGCCACAACACCGAGATCGTGAGTGATAAGCATCATTGACATGCCGAGTTCTTCCTGCAGATTGTTAATCAGCCTTAAAATCTGCGCTTGAATCGTTACGTCAAGAGCGGTTGTCGGCTCATCTGCTATAAGCAGTTCAGGGTTACAGGCAAGGGCAATGGCAATCATTGCCCGCTGACGCATACCGCCTGATAATTCATGGGGGTAAGCCTTCAACCGGTCTTTAGGAGATGGAATTCCAACGAGTTCCAGCATTCCCAGAGATTTTTTCAGAGCTTCTTTTTTAGAAAGCCCTTCATGAATCATATAAGATTCAGCAATCTGGTCTCCAATTGTAAAAACAGGGTTAAGGGAAGTCATCGGTTCCTGGAAAATCATAGAGATACGGTTTCCTCTGATACGGCGCATCTCACTTTCCGATTTGGATAAAAGATCTTCCCCCTGAAAAGTAATCTTCCCGCCTTTTATTTTTCCCGGGTCTTCAAGAAGCCGCATGATGGAAAGAGAGGTAATACTTTTACCTGACCCGGATTCTCCAACAATCCCGAGAGTCTTTCCGCTGGGCACATCAAAACTCACGCCATCAACTGCTTTCACTTCGCCTTTACTGGTAAAAAATGAAGTTTGTAACTCATTAACATCTATAATCGTTTTCGGGTTTCCCAACTTTTTTCCCACCTTTCAGTTACGGTGTCCGTTAATCTAATTCAATTCGCTTGTTAAGCACCCTGTAGGAAATATCTACGAGGAAGTTAACAAAAACGAATAACATTGCTAATACAAGCACTGAGCCTTGAACAATAGGGAAGTCACGCATTCGGATGGCTTCAACTACAAATCTGCCCAGTCCGTTTATGGCAAAGACGGTCTCAGTCAGTACAGCCCCGCCAAGCAGGACACCAAATTGCAGACCAACGACGGTCACAACAGGAATAAGCGCGTTTCTTAACGCATGTTTATAGATAACATAACGTTCTTTTACGCCTTTTGCCCGTGCTGTACGAATATAATCCTGGTGAATGACCTCAAGCATGCTTGACCGTGTCATCCTCGCGATAATGGCCGCTCCGGCAGTCCCTAATGTTATAACAGGGAGAAGCAGCTGCTGAGGAGAACCCCAGCCTGAGACAGGAAGCCAGTCAATAGGTAAAGCAAAATATTGGATAAGCATCAGGCCGAGCCAGAAGTTAGGCATCGATAAACCGAATAAAGCAAATATCATAATAAACATATCCAAGAATGAATTCCTTCTTGTGGCCGATATAATACCGGCAATTAACCCTATAAAAATACTTAACAACGTACTGTAAAATGCCAGTTCCACAGTAATCCAGAACCTTGCACCGATTTCACTGCTTACTGCCCGTCCGCTTCGAACGGAATTTCCAAGGTCGCCTTGAGCGGCGTCAGTAACAAATCTCGTATACTGGACATAATACGGATCGTTTAATCCGAGACGGTCACGCATCTGTTCAACTTGTGCTTCATCTGCCCGTTCACCGGCAATAATTTGGGCAGGGTCACCCGGTATGAGGTGCATCATAAAAAATACAACTAAGGTTACGCCTATAATAACAGGAATGGTCTGAAATAAACGTCTAATTGTGTAAACTAACAAAGGGCTTCACCTCTCTTACGATTTAATTTTTGGATCCAGGGCGTCCCTTACGCCGTCACCAAATAAGTTAAAAGCTAATACAACTGCGACGATTGCAAGTCCGGGGAACAGAGCAATATGAGGATGTTCCCACATATAGTTTCTTCCCGCTGCGAGCATGGCGCCCCATTCAGGAGTAGGCGGCTGAGCCCCGAGCCCCAGGAAGGACAGTCCACTCGCTGTTAATACGGCTGTAGCTATTCTAAGTGTCGCCTGCACTATAATAGGTGACAAAATATTCGGTAATATATGTCTGAAAATAATTCGGAAATCAGAAGCACCCAATGCTCTGACTGCATCAATATACTCCAGTTTTCGAACCGCCAGGGTAGATCCTCTTACAATCCTCGCAAATACAGGTATTGAGAAAATAGCTATCGCTATAATAACATTATTAATACTTCCGCCTAATACAGCCACAATCCCAAGAGCAAGAAGGATACCAGGGAAGGCAAGAAAAACATCCATAATACGCATTAAAATAGCGTCTGTACGTTTCCCGTAATAACCGGCTATGATACCAATCAGCACTCCGACAACCATTCCGATTGCTACAGAAGAGAAGCCGATATACAAAGTGATAGACATCCCGTGGATAATCCGGGTGAAAATATCCCTTCCGTGGTGGTCAGTACCGAACCAGTGTTCAGAGGATGGTCCCTGCAAACGGCTGCTGACGTCCGGTGCGTTAGGATCCAGGCTTGTAAAATAAGGGCCAATTATGGAGACGACAATAAAGAATAAGATCAGTATACCGCCAGCCATAGCAATCCTGTTCGTTTTCAGCTTCCTCCACATCGTTTTCATATTTTCGATCTGCGGATTAATACGTTTCGTTTCTTGTGTCGACGCATTAACTGTTGTTTCTGCCATACTCTTAAACCTCTCTTTCATTTAATAGAAATACTTAAATATGAAGATACAGGAAATATTTCACAACTCTTAGTAAAAGGTGAATATTCTAAAAATTCAAGCTATAAATACGTTTATAAAAAGCGAGTACGGGGAAATTATATCATTCTTTTAATTTTTCACAAGGTTTTTTATAATTTTAAAGAATACTATATTCATACAGTAATATGAATAAAATTATACTTTATTCGAGGCGGTCCGTCAAAAGCGCTTATAATCCGATAACAGAGTACCTTTAAGTGCCAAATTAAGACAATTTCTCTTTGTTTCTTTAAAGCGGTGAATTTATATATCTCAAAAATTATAATTTTTAGATTTTTCCATCTTGTTTTTTTAGGACGGTTGATGTAGTTTAGAAATAGTAGTATGCAATAAAATATATTTAAGGGGGATAACACATGTTTAAAAGTAAGTCTTTAAAAGCCGGACTTTTATCATTATCTATGCTTTTGACTTTTGCCGCATGTGCAAGTGAGCCGGATAATGACGGTGGTACAGCTGATCCGGACAATAACGGAGACAATGCCGCCGAGAACACTGATGGCAATAATGAGGGCGGTGAAGCTGAAGAATTAGCAGAGGGAAATGACCTTATTATCGCTACTCTTTCTGATGCTGAAGCAATGGACCCGCACGGTTCAAATGATGTGCCTTCAAGTAACGTGCAAACAAACATCTATGAATCTCTTCTTGCTCAAAACGAAGAAGGGGAAATGGAACCGCTTTTAGCTACAGAATGGGAAGCTGTAGAAGAGGATTTATGGGAGCTGTCGCTGCGTGATGACGTGACATTCCACGACGGCAGTGAGTTTAACGCCGAAGTTGTTAAAGCAAACTTCGACCGTGTCCTCGATCCGGATGTCGCTTCACCGCGTGCTTTCTTATATGAAATGATTGAGGAAGTTATCGTTGTAGATGATTATACAGTCCAATTCCAGACTGAATATCCATTCGCCCCGCTTCCTTCACACTTAGCCCATACAGGCGGCGGAATTATGAGTATGGAAAGTATTGAAGAAGACTACGCGAATATGGAAGACGGCGGACAGCCTGGCGACCATATTAATGAAAACCCTGTTGGTACAGGCTTCTTCAAGTTTGAAAGCTGGAGCCCGGGGGATGAAGTCGTACTTACTAAAAACGAAGACTACTGGGGAGAAGAAGCACAGGTTGATTCTGTCACCTTCAGAGTGGTTCCTGAAGACCTTACCCGTGTCGGTGAGCTGGAAACTGGGGCCGCACACATTACTTTCCCGGTAAGCCCGAGTGATAAAGACCGTATTAATAATACAGATGGCATCAATGTATATGAACAGGAAAGCTTAAGCTTATCTTATATCGGCTTTAACATGGAGAAAGAGCCGTTTGACGATCCTAAAGTCCGTCAGGCAATTTCTATGGCAATCAACAAAGACGACTTGATTGAAGGGGTTATGGAAGGAACTGCAACTCCTGCAGTAGGACCGATCGGTGAGCAGGTATTCGGCTTCACTGATGACGTTGAAGGACTTCCTTATGATCCTGAGAGAGCCCAGGAACTTCTTGCTGAAGCAGGCTATGAAGATGGCTTCTCTACAACAATCTGGACAAACGACAGCCGTGAGCGTATGGACGTTGCTGAACTTGTTCAAGCGCAATTGTCTGTTATCGGTGTAGACGTTGAAATTGAAGTTCTTGAGTGGGGCGCTTACCTTGATAACACTGCTGAAGGTGAACACGATATGTTCATTCTTGGCTGGGTTACTGTAACAGCTGACGCTGACTATGGTATGTATGCTTTATTCCATTCTAACAACCAAGGTTCTGCAGGTAACCGTTCTTTCATGGCAAATGATGAACTGGATGACCTGTTAGACCAGGCTCGTCAGGAAGCAGATCCTGATACCCGTGAAGAGCTTTATAAGCAGGCTATGGAAATCCTCGTTGAGGAAGCACCTATGCTTTACTTATACCACACAACCTATCTTGTAGGTCTTCGTGACGAAGTTGAAGGCTTCTGGAAACATCCAAACGGATTGTACCAGCTTCAGGAAGTCACTATTGAAAACTAATTACTAAAGTGTAAGCGCCTGGAAGCATTTGCTTCCAGGCGTTTTTTTATGTGCGGGTAAACGGAAGAAACAGAGCAGCCGCCTTTCTTTTAGTTTGCGCATTCCGGATGCAAAGTGTTGTGGCCGGAAGGACTGCATAACTAGTGAGGCGGGGGGCATCAATAAAGTAGATTGTTTTTGTAAGCCATGGACCGTATTTCGGGTATATGAGCCACTCAGGTGTCGTGCTGGAGTGCGAGCGGCCCGTATCATAGAAAACAGGTGCCGTGCATTAGTGCCTCCTTTTTCTAATCAAGTCATGCAGGACCGCACGGTGACTACACCTCCTTATATAGTTCTTAAAACATCAATTATTAAAGAAAGAAATTGAAGAAGCTGATTTTCTATCTCTATCTATTGCCGGGAGAAGATGAATCTAGTATACTTATTTTACATTTCTACTGATAAAACACAATTGTATTTTATGTGAGGACAAAATTACTGTATAGAAGGAGTTTTAGACAGATGAAAGTAGTCAAATTTGGAGGAAGCTCGCTGGCCAATGGTACTCAATTTAAGAAGGTGGCTAATATCGTTCTAGCTGATAAACAGCGTAAAGTAGTTGTTGTATCTGCCCCGGGTAAACGGAATCCGGAAGATATTAAAACGACCGATTTGCTGATTTCTTTGGCCAATGAGGTTATCCAAGGTAACAATAAAGAAAATGCGTTATCCCAAGTCGTGGAACGCTTTGCAGATATTGTGGAAGAACTTAATCTGGACCGCGGATTATTATCAGAAATAAAAGGCCATTTAAAAGATCTAATTGAGTCATATAAAGAGGACCCGGACAGATTATTGGACGCTTTGAAGGCTAGCGGAGAAAACCAGAATGCCAAGCTTATGGCAGCTTTTTTTAATCAGCTTGGAGAAGAGGCTCATTATGTTTCTCCTGATGAAGCAGGAATCATAGTTACAGACCAGCCTGGGAATGCCAGAATATTGCCGGAAGCATACGAGGAGCTGTCTAAATTAAGGGATCGCAGCGGTATCCTTGTTATCCCCGGATTTTTCGGTTATTCAAAAATGGGCCATATCGTTACCTTTCCAAGAGGAGGTTCTGATATCACAGGGTCTATTGTTGCTGCAGGGACTGAATCGGAAGTGTATGAGAACTTCACCGATGTTGATTCAATCTACAGTGTGAACCCGAATTTAGTAGACGATCCAAAAGAGATGAAAGAAATAACTTACCGGGAGATGCGGGAGCTCGCCTATTCAGGCTTTTCAGTTTTTCATGATGAGGCTCTGCAGCCTGTCGTAAATAAAAAAATACCGGTCTGTGTTAAGAATACTAACCATCCTGAAGCTGAAGGGACAAGAATCGTTTCTGACCGTTCCCACGAAGGTCTGCCGGTAGTCGGAATTGCAAGCGATAAAGGGTTTCTCAGTATTAACCTCACAAAGTATTTAATGAACAGGGAAGTTGGATTCGGAAGACATCTGTTGGAAATCCTGGAAGGGGAAGGCGTCTCTTTTGAACATACACCTTCGGGCATTGATAATATGTCAGTTATCTTGCGGGACCACCAGTTGAAGAACGGCAAGGAAGAAAGGATTCTCCATAGGATCCGGACTGAACTGTTTGTTGAAGATGTACAGGTAGAACGTGACCTGGCAATGGTTATGGTAGTAGGCGAAGGGATGTACCAGACGGTAGGCATTGCCTCGATGGCTACGGCCGCATTATCGGAGGCAGGGGTTAATATTAAAATGATTAACCAAGGGTCGTCTGAAGTAAGTATGATGTTTGGAGTCGATGCAGATAAGGCAGACTTGGCGGTTCAAAGTCTGTACCACGCCTACTTCACTCCAGTGAAACAGTAGCTAAGCAAGAAAAGGAGGTGCCTTTAAAAGCTAACTTTTAAGGGCACCTCCTTTTTAGGATACCTGGAGGAAATGAGCCGCTCAGGTCGTGCTGAATGGGTGATAAACCGTGAATATGGCTCAAGACGGGGAGTGGAAATACTAAACGGGCCATATGACACGCTCAGAAGGCAGCGCGGCAAATTAAATATTTAAAAGTATAAGCCCCTGGGTAAGCGTACGCCTGGCGGACTGAAGTCATTCCTTTTTCTCAAAAAAACAGCCGAACAAAATTCGAAAATTTGTTCGGCTGATCTTTTTGATTACTATTTTTTTGTCCCAGTCTCTTTATTCCTGGTCCATTTTAGGACTCTCTCTCAGACTGAAAAAATCTGTCAACCTATTTTCTTCCAAAATAAAGTATACCAAAGATTAACCAGAAAAGCGTGACGACAGCTGACAAAATCAGGATAGCTGTCGGGCCGAACTGGAAAATCAGCGGCAGAGAAGCTGCCGTAAAGAGACCGCCGCCTACAAAAGGTTCAAACAAAATCTGTTTATAGCCGAACCCTTCAAGAGCCGGCGTTTTGTTTTCAGGGTCTGCAACTTTCATTAATAAAAGCCCCGTAGCAGTAATACCCGTTGCCTGTCCAAAATCCCCTATACCACGCTCAAACCAGTAAGAAGGGATCATTTTAGGAGCCAGCACAAGGAAAGCAAAGATGTTCCAGATGATGCCTGCTACCGCTAAAGAGACGAACGCGACAATATTTTCTCCAATAACAGCTAAAGAAATCGTCGCTAACGCACTGATAATCAGGACATCAAGCGAGAACCCGCCGATCCGGTTAATCATCTTCCGGTCTATAATTCTGAATTTGTCGAATTTATCTGAAAAGCCCTGGGTAATAATTCCTCCTGCCATGGCAAGCGGGAATAACGGCACATAAATCATTAAGTAAGTTCCTGTCCATGCTCCCCATGTAAAAGCTTCAAGCAGAATGAGGCCTTCAAGCAGAAGCCAGCCGATCAGAATAGCAATTCCTACATAGGCAAGATGAAGAGATAAAGGTTCAATTGATTCCGGCCGTGTGGTCATATCTGCGCCGGAGTCACGGTTGTCTAATTCCACAATCCCGTTTCGGCCGGCACTGGAGAACTTAGCCGCTCCGCCGACATGTTTAGCCCGTCCTGAGCGTGCCCCCCAGTTAATGAGCACAATACCAACGATAACACCGGTAAGAATACCGACCGTGGCGAGACCTACAGCAAGGTCTTGTCCTTCTTCAAATCCTAATTCAGCGAACGTGCCCCCGAGGCCGGCTGCCGTTCCGTGACCACCGACAAAACTGATCTCAATCAGCGCACCAGCAAGAGGATTTACGCCAAAGTAGGGCGTCAAAACAAGCAGTACGAGCAGAAGGCCAACCACATATTGACCCCAGGAAACCATTTGACCCATGGCGACCTGGGGCCCCCCTATGTGCCATACTTTACTTAAACTTGGTAAAGATTTACCAAGGAACAACGTAGCGAAAACAATATTAATAAATAACCCGGGCAGTGTACCCCATACTTCAAGAGTAGCTGCATTGATCAGCCCCTGGGTAAAAATATTATCCTCTGCGGTGAATAACCCGACAATACGCCCAAGCACTTCGGGGCCGACCAGTAAGGCAATAATCCCTGCAATAATAGATGATGGTAAAAAAAGCTGTTGTAACAGCGGGGTATAAACCCGGATCCATTTTCCAATAACGATAAAAAGACCCAAAATAATAAAAGCAAAACCAATTTGTTCAGCAGTCATTCTATTTCCCTCCTTAGGGTGATAGTACCCAAAAACAAGGAAGCAGAAGACAGATTAAGAGATTTTTACACATAATTTTAGTCTTGTTTTATAAAAACGGACACCGTACCGCCTATCACTGGGAAATCACCGTAGCCTTCTGAATCAATATGGACCTCTCCCGGGATATTGCTGGTAATATCTATCCATACTTCTCCCGCCCGGTGTTCCCCTGTGAACATTCTCTTATGGCCGTCATCACCATTGGATAAAACGACCGCACATCCCGATCCGGGTATGTCCAGGTCGCCGAGTCTTACCCAGCCAATCGTATTGCCGTGATCAAAATAATCATGCTGTTCTCCATACGCGTAGCGGTACCGGGCATCCATTAAAGGGTCAAGAAGCTCTTTTTTTCCGGCAATAGGATGGTCGCCGTTTATTCCAACATAATCTCCGTAAAAAACACACGGAAATCCGTCCTGGCGCAAGAGGATAAGAGCATATGCAAGAGGTTTAAACCAGTCTTCAACCCATGACTCGAGAGCCTCATGAGGCTGTGAATCATGGTTGTCCACGAAAGTGACAGCGTGGTCAGGGTGAGTCCCGACCAGAGTATTTTTAAAGATTCCTCTTAGATCGTAATCTTTTCCTGCGTGTGAAGCTTCATGAAAATTATAATGAAGAGGGACATCGAACAGGTCTATCTGATAATCTACGATATCCAGATAATTCTGGCAAGCTTCCAAATCGGGATTCCAGAATTCCCCTACCAGATAAAATTCCTCTCCAAACTCCTCACGCATTTCAGCGATAAAATCAGCTATGAATTCATGGTTTATGTGTTTAATGGCGTCAAGACGGTATCCGTCAGCGCGTGTGGTTTCGGCAAACCACTTCCCCCAGTGCATCATTTCATCTCTTACTTCAGGGTGATAATAATCAATATTGGCGAACATTAAATAGTCATAATTACCGAACTCATCATCGACCTGCTCGTTCCAATGCTTATGGTCTCCCAGAATCCTGTACACACCGGTTTCATCTTCTGCTGCGTTATAATCAGTTCCATTGAAATGATAAAAATGCCAGGTGAAATCTGAATATTCTCCCTGGCGGCCGGGGAAGTGAAACCTCGTCCATCCTTCAATTTCAAACGGATCCGAAATTTCTTCATAGCGGTTGTCAGGATGGACTTCAATGACGTGAAAAACTTCAGTCTCGTCAGCGCCTGCCTTATGGTTCATGACCACATCGGCATATACGCTGATCCCTTCCTCATGACAGGCGTCTATACCTTTAAGCAGTTCATCTTTAGTTCCGTATTTCGTTCTGACGGTCCCTTTCTGATCAAACTCTCCTAAATCATATCCGTCATAAATCCCATATCCGTTATCAGCCTGCGTGATTGCTTTTGCAGCAGGGGGGATCCATACCGAATCTATTCCATGCTTCTTTAGTTCTGGAGCAAGCATTGCGAGCCTGTTCCAGTGATCCCCGTCATTAGCGAGGTGCCACTCAAAGAACTGCATCATCGTACGATTACGCTCTGTCATAGTCTATCACCTGTTTCGTTTTATTTTAGAACATATACAATGGACTTTTTTAAAGCAAAGCACTAAAGTGAAAAGGCGACAGAAGCACGTCTAATCCCCGGCTCGTATAAGGGACTATTCCCATTCGAAAGGCGTCTGCTGGTACACGTAATAGTTGAGCCAGTTGGAGAAGAGCAGGTGAGCATGGGAGCGCCATCTGTTAAGCGGCTCTTCGTTAGGGTCATTATTCGGAAAATAATGGGCTGGGATACGTACGCTTAACCCGCGGTCCAGATCCCGCTCATATTCTTCTTTAAGTGTGGTTGTATCGTATTCCAAGTGACCGGTAGCCATAATATGCTTGCCGTCCTTCGACATAATCAGGAAAGGACCTGCTTCTTTTGAAGATGCGAGAAGAACCAGTTCTTCATGGTCTCGCAGTTCTTCTTCTGGAAGGTTAGTGTAACGGGAATGCGGCGCAATAAATTCATCATCAAATCCTCTGAGGAGTTCAATATGCTTTTCACCGTTATAAATGCGGTGGCGGAAAAT
This sequence comes from Salipaludibacillus sp. CUR1, assembly GCF_021028955.1. Taxonomy (GTDB): domain Bacteria; phylum Bacillota; class Bacilli; order Bacillales; family Salisediminibacteriaceae; genus Salipaludibacillus. Next base: position 3,096 of record NZ_JAIWPE010000044.1, on the reverse strand, counting down.
GCCTGAACATTTTTCACGCAGAGGAAATTTATTAATTCCGAAATGGTGGTAAAGTGCCGCCTGGGCACCCCAGCAAATATGCAAAATGGATGTGACGTGCTCGTCTGCCCAATCCATGATTTCTGTCATCTCTTCCCAATATTTCACTTCCTCAAACTGAAAGTGCTCAATTGGTGCCCCGGTAATGATCATTCCGTCAAATTTCCGGTGACGGATACTGGAAAAGTCAGCATAAAACTCCTCCATATGGGACTGACTGACATTTTTTGGCGCATAGGTCACTGTTTTAAGGAAGGTAATATTTACCTGTAGGGGGGAGTTCCCCAAAAGTCGCAGCAGATGGGCTTCAGTCTTCTGCTTTTCAGGCATAAGGTTCAGGATGACGATGTTTAAAGGACGAATATCCTGTGTGACAGCCCGTTCATCATCCATAATGAAAATATTCTCTTTTTCAAGAACTTTTCCGGCCGGCAGTTGTTTTGGTATATTAATTGGCAATGGGAACACCTCCTGCACAAGTTTGAACGTTTAGAATTTTCATAAACATTATTATAACAGTTGAAACAAAATCTACAATGGTTTTTGCCTGAAAGGCCACATGAAGTCTTGCCTCATGTGAGGAAATTCACTTATAATGAGGGCATTGCATCAGAGGAGAGGAGAAGGTGAGGAAATTAATGGGACAAAAACTGATTTTTTTTGATATTGACGGAACACTGCTCGACCATGATAAGGCATTGCCTGCAACAACGGAACAGGCGGTAAAACAGCTGAAAGACGAGGGGCATTATGTGGCTATAGCCACTGGAAGGGCGCCTTTTATGTATAAAAGACTGCGCGAGAAGCTCGGAATCTATACTTTTATAAGCTTTAACGGCCAGTACGTGGCATTAGAGGGCGATCCTATTGTAAGGAATCCTCTAAACAAGAAGGAATTAGCCCGTTTTACTGAGGCAGCGGTAGAGCATGATCACCCTGTTGTTTATATGGATCATGAAGACATGAAAGCCAATATTCCTTACCACCCTCATATTGAAACGAGTATTGGCTCTCTGAAGTTTGAACATCCTGCTTACGATCCGGCCTACTTAGAAGAACGGGAAATTTACCAGGCGTTATTATTTTGTACAGCAGATGAGCAACAGCCATATGAGGAAAGGTTTGAAGCGTTTGATTTCATCCGCTGGCATGAATTCTCGACGGATGTTCTGCCTTCGGGAGGTTCGAAAGCGAAAGGTATTGAAGCTGTGATGAATCGACTGAACATGAAAAGAGAAGACGTGTATGTTTTCGGAGACGGTCCAAACGATTTAGAAATGCTTCAATTCACAGATAACAGTGTGGCCATGGGGAATGCTTTGCCGGAAGTGAAGAAAGCTGCAGGATTTGTAACAAAAGATGTAGATGATGATGGCATTGTACATGGTTTAAAACATATGGGATTATTATAAGTTAAGTCCGCTGCTTCCTCTGTGAAGCAGCTTATTTTTTGGCCGTTAATTACCATTGTACCTTCCATCCGGGGCGTGAGTGCCGGGGTGTCGTTATGAATGCGACCTATCAGTCCGCGCGGGCGCTTTCCTCTGTCCGGCCGAGGCTCAGGGCAATCGCCAGGATAAAAGCCCCCGGAGGCTGTGCCTGGCTTCCGGGGGCAAAACGTTTAAAGGGGACCTCGTCATAAACATCTTATTAAGAAGAAGGTGCGCCGGCAGGCTTTTTTCTCATCGGCCGGTCCTGGGCGTAAAGCTGTGCATCTGCTGATTTTCCAGAAATTATTTTTTCCGTGATTAGTTTTGCGAGAATCATGCTGTAAACCGTCCCGTTATCTCCGAATCCAAAGAGGAAAATGGTATGGGGAAATTCAGGGTACTCGCCAATAATTGGAAGACCGTCATGGGTTCCTCCGTAAAAAGCTGCCGAGTAATAATCCGGCTCCACATGAATTGAAGGAAAGTACCTGTTAAAATCTTTAATAAGAAGATCCCGTTTATTTATGAGTTTGCTGTCCCTGATTTCAGGATAAGCGGTTGTCTCGTCCATCCCTCCGATAATCACCCGGTTGTCAGCGGTCGTCCTGATAAAAGTATATGGCCGGGCTGTTTCCCAAATGAGGGATCGTTCATGCCATTCTGATAAGTTTGTGACCGGCTTTGTAGTGACAGTGTAAGTACTCACGAAAGCCGTATTTTTTTCTTTCTTAATATCGGTTCCTTCATAACCTGCTGAAATAATAACCTTCTTCGCGTGAATAAAATGGCCATTTTTAGTCCGGACAGTCACTTTATCAGTTTTATGTTCCATCCCATTCACTTCTGTTCTTTCAAAAATAGGGGTCCCTTTCCGGAAGGCATATTGAAACAGGCTATGGGTAAACTTAAACGGGTTCAGTTCCCCGTCTCCGTATGAATAAATGGCCGAATCCCTCGAAAAAGGATATTTATCAGATATGTCTTTTTTAAGCCAGAAATCGAGCGGAAAACCGTGTTTCTTCAGCAGATCTGCTTCCTTTTTTAGCCTGGGGGTATCTTTTTCGGTACTTGCAAGGTAGAGGCTGTTACGCCGTTTAAAATCGAAAGGGGCGGGGCAGATAGTCTGCGCCTCCTCGATCTCGTTTATAGCATCACGGCAAAGCTGGAGATGGCGGGCAATATAGTCTGTATCAAATGCATTAATTAAATCCCCGAACAGCCTTTCTCCCGCATACTGAATTAAGGCAGTATTAGCCGCCGTACTCCCGTGGCCGATTCTGTTTTTCTCAACCACCACCACATCCAGGCATTTATCAGCGAGATAATACGCGCACTGAGCGCCCGAAGAACCGCCGCCAATAACCAGCACATCACAATTCAAATCCTCATCCAATTCAGGGTAGGACGGCGCGTCCGGTATAGTCTCAGGCCAGTAATACGTTCCCGACTGAAGATTCATAAACAACTCACTCCTTTCAAAAGTCTCAGTTTAGTATGTGTAAAAAACTGGGGGGTCTGTCCCATAACGATTGCACGTAAGTAAAATAAATACACTAATGTTAATATATGTAAACAATATTTTGGGTTAATTTTAAAAAAAGGCGGACGAGGCATATAACGACCTTGT
>NZ_JAIWPE010000042.1 GCF_021028955.1 Salipaludibacillus sp. CUR1 | reverse complement strand
CTCCTTGGGTATCAATTAAGGGTCCTTTTCGCTGATCAGCTTTGGACACCTCGTATCATACCAAGGGGGCTCTTTTTTGTTCAAACCCCAAATTTCTTTCTTACAGGAATGCTCCTTTTTGTTTTTCTTTGTTTTTTTATCAGTTTATATAAACTTTTATATTTCCTATCACTTAATTAGTTGCAGTTAAATCGTAATTATTACTATTTATACTATAGTAAGTGAAAATAATTCTTGGGTCAATTAATTTTTAAAGAAAGGGGGGAAAATCTTAAGCCCAAAATATATAGGTCTAATGTTTCACACTATATCAGGACACTATTTAACAGAGCCAGCAACCATAAAATAATAACCTAATACTTTTATTAGAAGAACATAAACCAAGCTTATCTCCTATGGATTTTATCTTCTCTCTCCATTTTTAAATCTTTCGCGTGCAACTTCTATATTTTAAAGAAATAAATTCTGGCTATCGTTGTCTATATTACTGGGAAGGATATTAAACAATGCACCAGTAAAATAATAAATAAAAAAAGCCTCCCACATAAGTGAGAAGCTTTGTTGTATGTATGGTACCGGTGGCCGGGGTCGAACCGGCACTCCCGAAGGAACACGATTTTGAGTCGTAGAAAAATACCGTTTCAGGCTGTCGGTATGCAATCGCCCATTTGAACGCTGATTATCGGATAGTTTGAACACTACCGCTATTCCTTTGCGTTAAGTATAGCGAAATTAGAAAGTATATACAAGTCTAAAAAACACCTTAACTTACTTTCCTTTATAATAATTAAGTTTTATTGCCCCTGTCTCCGCCATTTTTTCAAGGTACTTGTAAATCTCTTGTAAAGGTAGTCTATTGAAATTATTTTTGTAATTTTTTTCATACCTTAGACTTTCTTCATTTTTAAACTTGAATATACATGGATTTCCATCTATATAAAATGAATTTATTAAGTTAGTATACTCCCTAAAAGATTCTGATACTTCCTTAGCAATGATTTCAATTATTTTACAATAAAGGGCTTTTAAACAATATTTATGTTCTATTATATACTTCATAATATTAATGTTTTCAGGAAGCTTTTCTATTTCCCCTTTAAGCTTAGAATTCCAGTTGAAAGATGTATCCAATAATGAATTTCTTAAAACCCTAATTTCTAACAAACGGTCTTCCCCCGTTTGAGTCGGAACAATTTTTTTTGTGAATTGATTTAAAAGCAACGAACCATTATGCTGAGTGAAATGTCTTAGATGATATAGAAAGCGGTAAGATAAATACCCATCATACAACTCTCTTTTTTTTAAATCCCATAATTCTGCTACACTAGTTTCTTTCCCGTATTCTTGATATATCTTCATCTCTGACTGATCAATAAACTTCCTGGCGTTAGATAAATAATTACCTAGTTTATTGTTGACTCTTAGATAAAATTCATATATATCATAAGATATTCCTTCATTAGTTTTTTCAGAGTATTTTTTGACTAACTCAATTAACTCTTCCCATTCAAAAAGTGCTAATATATATAAATTGTCAAAGTAACGAATTTTTGAAAGCATTTTTCCAGCTTGATCAATTGTATTAATTTCATCATCGGTTAAAGGTCTAATAATTTTCCTAGTATTATTCTTCTCAAATGCAATATAATTTATCATTTAACCTCTCCTGGTAATTATTTTATAGGAGTAATTTAACTAATTCTGTTCATTCAAAAAGATATAGCCACTTTCATATTAACATGAAATTCCATTATTTATAAAAATAATAATACCTCATACCCTCCGGTTATAAATATTTTGTAAGAAACTACGAGGCACTAGGCGGCAAACGATCTGACAAACTGCCCCGCCCCGGCGCCCACCTCTACCATATGCGTACGTACACCGTCACACCTGCGGACATCGTTCGTGTTTCGTTCGTGTTTCTTTCGTAGTTCCTTCGTAATGCTTCGGCTTGCCTGTCGCTACCTTGTCCGCATACTAACGTTATCCTACGTCTATGTAACGTCTGCTTACTGCTACGCTTATTGGTGACGTTAAACAGACGCAACCAGGACGATTAAAGCAAAGGCTTAACGTTATTACGCTGATTGTCTGCGTTAATTAAAACGGTTAAATCAACGCTACACACACGTATAGACAGCTTAATAAAGGAGTAAATATTTACGCTTAGACGGTTAATTACGGCAGTTAGGTAGTATAACACTCAGACGCTCAAAGAACGCTCACACACGCTAAATATACGCTCAAAGGCTAAACTATGGCTGCCGTTTGATATTCCAGTTTTAGAAATGTTTCTGACTGGTAAATTGGCTTTAAAATACGTCTTAGATTACGGTTTGACCGCAAAAGAAAAACCAATCCGCTTAATACTTCGGACTGGCTTTAACTTACGTATGCTATTCGGTTTGCTAATCGCTTTATACTTCCGCTTTCTGCTTTTTGGCTTCGTGGTATATCGTTGATCTTGGTACGCCTGTCACCTTTACTATATCCGCTATGCTCATGCCGTTGTTATCTCGGTCACTGTATAGGCTCATGGCTCGTTGTACGTCCTTTTTCGGCTTGCCTTTACGTCCTAAGTGTTTGCCCTGGGCTTTCGCTCGCTCTCGCCCTTCCGTTGTACGTTCAACGATTAAATCACGTTCAAACTGTGCGAACGAACCTAGCATATTAAACATTAACGTCTGCATAGGCTTGTTATGTTCGCCCGGCTCAAAGGTCATATTATCCTTTATAAACTGGACGGATACGCCTTTATCCGTTAATTCGGTTACTATCTTGTTAAGGTCGATTATGCTACGTGCCAGCCGGTCAATTTTAGTTACTATAACTTTATCACCGTGCCTTACGTTTTCTATCATGGCTTTAAGTTCTGTACGCTGGGCGGTACTAGTGCCGGTTACTTTCTCGATATAAATACGTTCGCAACCTTCCGCCTTTAATAATTCCTGCTGAGCCTGTAAGTCCTGTTTTGCCGTTGACACTCTCGCATAACCGATAATCATAGTGCATCCCTCCGTCTAAAAGTTTAATATCTTTTGCACTTTTAATTATAGACTATATTTTAGACGGTGTAAAGCTTAACATTAGACGGATATTAGATACTTTTATATCACGTCTAAAACTTAACACTTTTGGACGCTTAGACAGTCCGTAAAGGTCGCCGGCTGCTAAGTTTCCGTATACTCACTTAATTAACCGATCAAACCGCCGTCACAAGGTTATAACTTATCTATCCGGTAGCTTATACCTTTGCGGACGCCTATCCGAAGTGTTCCTTTTCGGGGAGAATAACATATTTATATAGGTATAGAACGTAATTCACCGCCATTAACGAACAGTACCGCCCCTTCCTACGCTGAGTGAACGATTTTAACGACATTAACTTCCGATAGACATGCTCTTATAAGGTAAAGCGTATATAACGTCAATTTGAGGACTTGGCGCAATAATTAACGGCTGCATACCGTTTTACGTGCGCTCAATAATGTATCAATTCACCGTCATATATTACGGATATACAACGCCATATACAACGCTACTGGCAACGTTACAAGCCAGCGAATGGTAAACGGTCAGCACACGCCATACAGGCTTATTTATGGCGCTGAGAGGGCGATTCTAACGCAATTATCTTTTATGCTGCGTATGATTGTACGGTTATGTCCTTAAAATGGCGTATATATAATTAGTACGGCGGGGCTTAATGGCGGTGTATAGGCGGTAAAGTGCGGGAAGTGTAGTACATATTTATAGGAGTATTACCGGTAAATAGCGGTTACTGGCGGAGGTATGACGGAAATATACGGCAGCGGACGGATACAAGGCGACTGTTAGACTGCTTAAGCCTTGAAATAACGCCTAATGTTCGGATTTTACGAAGGGCTATCGTCACCCCTCGGTTTTTCGGCGGTCGCCCGTGGTGGCGCTTTGCTAGGTAAATATACGTATTATTTACGTATAGCACACGTATTACTACGGACATACACACCGCACATACACGCCACTTAACGGACTTACTACTGACTGCCCCGGACACTTACCGCTACAAGCATATAAGTAAACGGTTATATATGCGATATGTTACACGCCTATTAACTTGTATATACGAGTTTCTTCCATATTAGTACCTAGTGCTAACTATGTGAAACGCAACTACCGAAATATGGTAAAATGTATAGGTGTAATTTAATAAATTAAGGTGGTTATGTTCATGGAAGAAATTTTAAAATATTTTTATGAACTTACGTGGTCAGAAATAACCATACATATTATCGTAACTATTTTCGGCGCTCTTTTCCTTCTTGTGTTTAAACCTTTAAAAAAACCGGTTACTAAACTAATTAAAAGATTAAAAGGGAAGGAAAGGCACTCTGTAATAGTCAGATGTAAAGTTGTAGCAAGATATAACTCAAATGGTGGAGGTAAAAACTTATATGAAGTCGAATTACCGTACAAGGATATTTCAGGAGATAGTATGACACTAGAAGAATCAACTCAACTAATTATGCAGGCAATTAATAATAAATATGGTTGTAGCTTTAATAGGCATGATTACGCTCTAAATCATCTATCTTATAAAAAGAAAACATTTTATTTGTAAAAAAGGGACAGCGTCATTTACCGCCATCCCTCCTTAGTTATCCGTATTTACTTACGATCTGTCACTGCACGCCACATACGATAATTTAAATCCGCTGTATCCGGTAACTGCCGTACTGCAGCCGTGGCTAATCGCTCCTGCGGCTCCCGGTTTATTTCGTTTAACAGCGTTCTTTTCTGCGTTGCTGTGAAGTTATCGTCAAGTATCGGGCTTAACTCGGAGTAATGCGACTTCAATGCCTGAAGTGTACTGTGATTGACGTAGTTTAACCGCTCTTTAAAATCTGCCATTGCATCGGCTGCATTGCCGGTTGCTACCGCTATAAGGAAGTCGTCCTTAATCTGATTCGCCTTCTGGCGCTCTTTGTCCGATATTTTAACCTCGTATGTATGATACAGTTCGGTTGCTTCCTTCTCCATTTCGGCTTTTTCCGCCTGCCACTGCTTATTAATTTCGTTTACCTCGTCTTCCAGCCGCTGTCTTATCTGCTTTATTTCGTACTCTTTCACTTCCTTAGTGTGTGCTGGATTGCCGCTATTACGCATGGCGCTGATTTCCTTTTTCGCCTGTTCTACGAGTCTATTCGTTTCAGTTTCGTACTTATCTAACTTAGCCGTATCCACACGTAAAGCCATTCCGCTATTTACCAACGACTCAGCTTCGCCCGGTTCTACCGCTATTAGCGTTTTAGCTTCGTGTTTCATTTGCTCGCCCTCTACTACGGCACCTGTCGTTAAAATGTATTCTGTACTCATATTTAATCAATCTCCTTTTAATTTAAGTTTAGTCTCGTTTTAATGTTGCTTATTTAAAAAACTTGCTTGCTCCTTGTTTCTGCTGCTGTCCTGTTAACCCGTTATGCTGATACTCCGGCTTAATCGTTTTAATACCTACGTCTGATTTAAGCTGATTTATAAGGTTTCTGAAGTCCTCGTCTGTCTCAGGTTAACCGGCTGGCAAACTCAAAGATGGTATCATACACCGTTTTGTCTACCTTTTCCGCTTTAAGTATGTCCAGCCGTCTCTTACGTTGCTTTCTGGCGGATATCTCCTTTTCTAGCTCATCAGCCTGCGCTTTGATCTGCTGTAAGTCGCTTGTATCCGTCATATTACCGCCCTCCTAACTTGCCTCGAAGTCGTTGATACATCGATCTACCGTGTTCTCTACCGTCTTTTTGTTTCGGCTGCTTCCGGTTACCGACGGGTCCAGGACTCGGGTCGCCGTACTTCGGCTTAGATTTGCGCACCTCTACCAATAAATTTATACTGTCGTCTATCTCGTCCTCAGTATTTCCGGCAATATACGTTATAAGGCTTTCCGCCTTCTCGTCCGTGAAACCTTCATCTTGCAATCGTTCAAGTATGTATTCCGCTCGCTCTAGTTCCGCCTGTTCGGCTTGCAGTAATTCTAAACGTTCCTTTTCCGCTTGTAACTGGCGGTCATAGTTCGCTTGCTGGTCGTCCTCTTGCTTCGCTTTCCATTCGTCATGCTCCTGCTTTAGTCGCTCATACTCCGCTTTGTAATCGACTTCCTCGCCGGATTCTATCGCCTTCTCGCGCAGGCGTTCTTCTGCCCTGTGGAATCGTTCTAGCCTGTCTGCAATAACCTGGTCTACTTCCTTTTGTGTGAATTCCGTTTGTCCTTTATCTGCCATTTGTCACACGCTCCCTATAATCGTTTAATAGTTTTATAATCCGTTCATTAGTCGCTAATACCTTGCTAATTTCCTGCTTGCAGTCGGTTATAATGGCGGTGTTTGAGTTACTACGACTCTTTACCATAATTACCAGCCGCCCCGCTGTCTGTCATCTTCTTCTTTTCTTCTTTTTCTTTTATTCTCTCTAGTAGTTTATTAGCCCAATCTTTACCATCCTTCGCCTTCTTACGTTTACGTAACTGCTTCTCGGTTCTTAAGCCATCCCACTTTGACATACCATTTCCTCTCCTTTTTTAGCTTTTTAAAGCCTGTTTTTACGGTTCATAACTTATAGTATTCACTTAGCCTTTGCGTTGCTGTGTGCCTTTAATTTCCTTGCAAAATCGCCTGTTATTCGTCTGAAAAGCTAAATTAAAAGTCGATTAAGTTTCGTAGTTATTCTTCCGTTTCCTCACCTCCCGCATATAGTTTCGCTGCCTTTCTTTTCGCCTTTCCTTAGCGCAATTTTTGCAGTATTTTTGCCGGTTGTTAGTCGGGTCAAATATAACCGCACACCTTACGCAAGCCTTACTATTTACCGCCTGATTATGTATGTTTAAATATCTGCTCCATAACGTATCACTGCCGGGCAATACGCAATTTTCCGCATATATACACCGTTCAAAGTCGTCACCGTCTGTAAAATAAACGCATGGGCGGTCAAGGTGGCAGCGTCCGTTACCGGCATAAGTGGCGCAATGCTCTTTAACATACCGGGCTAAGTCGTGTTTAAGGTTACTCATGGTTTACCCCATCCATTACGACAATTTCCGTAAATCTTAACTCTTGCGCTCGCTCGTAGCCGTGATTATAGGCGTGGTTTAGGGCGGTACCTTCCGTCTTGGCGTCTAAGGTTAACTCGCTTTCGTCCACGATTTCACCGGTCACACTGTCCGTTACAAATACGGTTGCCACGCTGTAATTGTCGCCGCCATCGTCCGGGCTTATTACGTCTGCTGTCGCCTGCACTGTCGCCCTGTAACCGGTTGCCGTTGGTTCGTAACATAACGGTTCAATATCGCACAAAATACCGTCCTGTAAACGCATTGTTTTAGTCCTGACGGTGTTTCCGGCGTATATCTCCGTAACTAGTACGTTCTCTGCGTAGTTCTTCATTTGCGTATAACCTCCTTTTAGTCTTCCGGGTTGTTTCGCTGCTGGTTAATGCCTAGTTCATGCTCTATGGCTCGTATAGTGCGGATAATCTCCGTTATCGTGTGGACTTTGTTCGCTTCTGACTTATAATGATGCATTGACGTAGCGTAGATGTTAGATAGCATATTTAAGTGCGCCTGTAAGTGGTTCAATCGCTTTTCATTCATTTTTTTTTTAATCGCTCCTATCTTTTGTTATTGCTATTGACTATCGGTTATGTTAAATTTATATTGGGCAAGTGTTCCTTTTCGGGGAGAATAACATATTTATATAGGTATAGAACGTAAACCAACGCCCCTACCGTTTCCACCGGTTGTTATACTCCTTGCGCTTAACATAACGCCTTATCTCGCTTGTATTAAGTAACTTAGTTGCAACGTCTACCAACGTATCATTATCAGTTACGTTTACTTTCGGTTCATTCTCTACCGGTTCAGCTATAAGAAGTCTGTACATATTAGGCTTGTAGTGTGGGCGCCCTTCCTGTCTGCTTCGCGCTTTGTCTATTTCTCCTTTTCTTGTATACTCCAGTAATTCACTATTTATAAGCCTTTTTAACGCGTTACTGAATGTCTCTTTGGATGATGTACCGATCATTTTCATTCCAGTTGATTCCGTTAAGTAAAATGGATTACCATACCGCTTACTAGTGACTAACATAGCGTATAGAAGTTGTTTCGTCCTGAACGTTCCTGCGGACAAAATAGCAAGTATTTCAGACTTTGAAACTTCTATTTCCTGCGTTTGATTTCCGAAAGTATATTGCTTTTGGTAGACAAGCCCAACAAGTCTATGCGCTTCCTTTTGCCAATGTTCCGGTGTGCTGTCGGCGCTGAAATAGTCTCTCGGTGTATTATGTAATACGGTTAGTATTTTCGTTTCGGCTTCGTCTTCTTCGTATCCTTGAGACAAGAAGAACCTTGCAAGGTTAAAAGTGGCGTTATGTCTGCTATTAGACGAAAGTAACTGCCCGGCGTCTAATATCTTAATTGCGTTACTGAACCCCTTTTCAAAGTCCGCCTTATTTACGGTTATGTCTGTTTCTTCAACGACTGAATTAAATTCCTCCGCCTGTTCGTCCGATATGTCGAAATACTGATCTGTAATAACTGCCGGTTCAATAGGTTTAATGTTCAATATGTAATCGTATGATTCTATCGGCTCTAATGTCCAGTTATCAACAAACCAGCACCGGTTGCCTGTTCGTTGGTGTACACCTAACGGCAATTTTACACCTTGATGCCAGGACGGTCTAAACTCTATTTGACCTTTTGGAATTGCGCCCACGTCTTGGATGACAGCGTAATAAAACTTTAATAAGTCGTTAACACTGACCGGACTTGAAAAGAATATATCAACGTGATAGCCTTTGCTGCCGGATAAACTGACGTGTAAATCTTTCCTGTTAATGCCGTATTCCTCTGTCAGTATCATAACTAATTTACCGGTCGCCCACCTTGAAACAGTTATATCGTTTGAATCAACGTCAAAAGTAATAAATTTTGTAAAGTATCCGCCTGCAAAGACTCCATAAGCACAGTTGCCCTCTAAATGCTTCTTTAACAGACTGTCGTTTAAGTAAAATACATTAGGTTGCCTGTCTTTATTTAAGGTGACGTACTGCTCCGGGAATTGTATAAGGTATTTTTTACGTGTCATTATGTATAATTCGTTTAATTTCGTTATAACTTCTGTTTGGCTGTTTGTTTTTAGCTGTTCCACTCGTAATTAGTCCCCCTTTTGCATTATCTTATTAAGTTCCTGCTCTAATTCTGGTGAATCTTCAAATACAAATACAAGATTGCCTTTTTTCTTTTTTGACATGTCTATGTCAATACACTGAAAACCCGCCGCCATTAATTTCCTGGCAACCTGTAAACTGAGGATACATTTTGAAGTACGTTCTTTAATCATGTTCTTTAACTCTCCTTCCGGTTAATTTCGTTTAATTCCGTGGCTACTTCCTTAGCCTTTTCGATTAACTGCCGGTTGAATGTTCGATTAATCTTGTTTAGTGTAGCGTCTGTTATGCTCCGTTGACCGTTTTCCATGAGGTATACAAGTTTAAAACTGACCCCGATCTTTTCCGCAAACTGGCGCCGGCTCATGTAAAGTAACGCCCTTAAAGTCCTCAATTGTTTAACATTCATACGCTCTCCTTTCGGTGTAATATAGTTTTGTTCCGTAATAGGCACATCCAAGCGAAAAAAAAAAGAGAATGTTTGCCGCCTTTAAGACGGCTGTACGCAAGAAGTGGCAGAGAGAAACAATAAAACTAGTAGCTAAAAAGTATCCCTCTTTTATTAAGTTCAAGTTAGAAAGAGTTTGAGAAAAATACCGTTTAAAACGCACCCTAAGTCTGACAAGACGTAACCTTGACACGTATTGCAACGGACAAATTAACGGCGTATGTCGGCTAGGTACGCCCACCTGTGAAAAAGTTCTCTCACAAAGTAACGAGGACTTTTTCACAGGTGGGCTGTACCTTACGTTAATCACCTACCTATTAACGGACATATTACCGCTCAATATCTATACACCGCCCAGCAGTCTATCCGCACACTTAAAGCGCTATTTACCCCTTACTTATACTACAAATGCGGTATGCGTTTTCGTACAGTTCCGCTAAAATTTACCTCCTACTTATACTACGGATGAGGTTGCCGTTTTCGCACACTTTCGCAAGTATTACTGTTGACAACCGGAAACATAAAAAGGACTAACTTATTCGTTAGCCCTCCGTATATATCCAATCTATAAAATTGCCGTCGTTAGAGTTCACACCGCACTTGTTGCCGCAAGTATTTACGCGATGTATAATTTATTTGTCCGTTACTGGTTTCCTTCTACCGATAATAACGCCCTTGTTCCTCTGCCATTTCCGTTATGACTCCAGTGTCTGCCGTGATACGTCCGGCGGTAACCCCCTGTATAGCGAATCCTGGTTCAATAATGAACGCCTTAAATACGTCATAAGGTACGCAATAGGTACGATTTAAGACGTATAGTATCACCGCCTACTATGCGCTTTAAAACGTTCAAATAACAGTATATCCCAAACCGGAGGTAATCAAATGGAAACTAAAATTTGTACATCTTGCAAAGAAGAAAAAGAGGTTAGTAAGTTTTCCAAAAACAAAAACTCGAAAGATGGGCTTAAAAACTATTGCAAACAATGCGCTAGTGAACAAGGGGTTAGATATAGGGAAAAACACAGAGACAAAAAGAACAAGCGGAATAAGGAATGGTATTGGAAATCGAAAGAGAAAAAAGAGCAGAGGACTTCCGAGGAATTAGAAAAAAAGGATAAAGTTTGTAGTCACTGTGGGATAGTCAAGCCTGTGACTGATTATTACAGACGTGGTAACGGCGGATTTTATGGTGAATGTAAATCTTGTCACGCTAACAAGGTGCAAGTATACAAGGATTCTATCAGACCGTTGTACCTTAATAGGAAAAGGGTGTATTACGAAAAAAATCGTGATTACCACCTTGAATACTATAAGGAGTACCACAAAAATAATGCAGACAAGAATATCGAAAGGGCGAAACAGTGGTCTAAAGACAACCCCGAAAAACACAGAGCATTGAGAGTTAAAAGTTCACAAGTCAGAAACGCAAGAAAAAGGAAACTGAAAGCGGACTTCACTCAGGAGGAATGGGAAAAATGCAAGGATTACTTTAATAATGAGTGCGCTTATTGTGGTAAAAAAATGACTAATGCTACTCAAGATCATTTTATACCTCTCAGCAACGGTGGGCACTATATCAAAGGAAATATTCTTCCCGTTTGCAGGAATTGCAATTCGAGTAAAATGGATAAGCGTTTTGATGAGTGGTATTCAGATAAACCGTTTTACTCACATGCAAGAGTGCAAAAGATTCACGATTATTTCGATTACCTAACATGAAGTATGCTAATCCCGTGCTAAGCCTATTTGGAAACGTTAGAAAGGTGTAACGACTAGATAAAGTAACCTAAAGCAAGTCACCTTAAAAGGTGGCTTTTTGTATGGTGAAATATCCACGAAAGCGTCCCACCGTATCTTAGGGCGGTGAAGAGATAGTCGTGTTACTGGTTACGCTGTGTATACATACGTTTCCAGTCGTCGCCCCTCGCCGTCATATATAACGTTAGTCTGAAAGGACGTAAATTAAAGCGCGAAATTGAATCGACGGTACGCAACCAAGACGGAGGTAAACGATAGCCTAAGTCTAGTCCACACCCTTTAACCGTGTATATACTGCTCCAATAAGGAGGGCTTAACGCTTGCCTTCCGTTCAATCTCGGCACACGTCCGCCTAATAGTAGCGTATAAATAGCCGTGTAAATTCGACACCTCGCCCGCTTTAAGGCGGCGTATGACTGCCTTTATGGCGTCCGTGAAGGCTTCCGGCGCTTGTTCAATTAGTAGCGCTTTAGATACGCTGGCTTTCGCTTTGTAAATCGTGCCTACTACGCTGTAAAGTTCTTTTACATCAAAAAACGGTGATAACGTTCTATAAAGTAATTTCGGTAAACTGTTTTTTAAAAATGACGAATCTAACAGGTTATTAGTCTTAAAATCTGCCTTTTGTGTATCGTTATGTGTATTTATATTATTATTAATAGGTGTCTTAATCGGTGTATTTAAGCTGTGACAGGCTGATGTGTCGTTTTGTTGTGACGCTTGCTTATCGTCCTTTACAGGCTTGTCCGTCTGCTCGTCGTCTTTGCCGTCTGTCTGCTTACTTTCCGGCATATCTACCGGCTGTATGACGATTGCATTACTTGCACGCCGCTTGTCGCCTTTAACACGTCTCGTTTCGTACTGACGGATTATACCTAATTCTTCCAAGCGGTTACATATACGTATAATTGTACGGCGTGATCTACCTACTTTTAAGCCTAGCTGAGTTTTACGGAGATAACACACGCCCGGATATTTAACGGCATACTTACCGATAACAAATAACACTTGGCGCATAATGTCTGTTAAGTCCTCTTTATGTGCCGTGCGGTGTGCGTTGATAGCTGCGTTTAGGTCTTCCTTATTGTCAAACGTGGTCAATGATTCATAAGTCGTTACATCTGCATTAAACATTGCTATTCCCTCCGGTAAAGCCACGCCACGGATAGAACATACGTTCGGTTAAACCGGCAGAAAAACAGAATTTACAAACTGCGGTTTTTTCGGTATACTGACAGTACCTTACTACGTGTCAGTTCTCGCTTTTGCGGGGCTGGCTCTTTTTTTTGTTTTACAAGTCTTTAAGCGGTGAAAATTCTTTATGTTTCTGATTAACTTCGCTTGAAAATAGATTTACATATGTCCGAACCATTTCCATTGTTGAGTGACCTAGTATTTTTTGTAGTTCAAAAATTCCGGCGCCGTTTATAACAGAAAGTTTTGCAAAGGTATGGCGGAAAGTATGCGCTGAAAGTCGAACGCCTTTTATTCCTGCGTTGTCGCCATGAAACCTAACGACCTTTTGCAAGCTGCTCCGTGTCATGGGTTTGCCGTCTAATGTCACGAATAAATGTTCAGTTTCACAAGTTCCTCTTATCTTTAAATACCGTCTAAGCTGCTCTTTCATTTTTGACTGTATCGGTACATACCTGTGAAAGTGGTTTTTAGTCTGACGGATGAATACAACGCCTTCACTCATCTTTATATCTTCGGCTAGTATTCCGGTTGCTTCGTTTAGACGTATACCAGTTTCTAAAAGTAGTAACATAAACGTATAATCACGCTGACCTGTAAACGTGTTTAAGTCGGGTGTATTTAATAACGCCTTAATTTGTTTTATGGTGAACGTTTCTATATTGCCTCGCCGTTCTTTCATAAGCGGGTATTTGTGCATAGGATTAGAATCGATCTGTTTCGTGTTATACAGAAAATTAAATAACGTCCTCAACGCTCTAATGCGTGCGTTTACCGTTCCTGGCTTTAATTGTTTGTGTTGCTGTAAATAGTCTATATACTCGTCAATATCTCGGCGCACTACCTCGCTAATCATTAAACTCCGGTCAGTAAAAAGTAGCCACCGCCTAAAATCATTAACCTCTCGTTTGTAATAAGTAATGGTGTATTCTCGTAATCCACGGCGTACACAATCGCTTATAAAATCCTTTAAAGCATCGTCAAAACCTAGCATGACAGTAGTTACAGACTGTCCGATTATCCTTAGTTCATCATCCGACAACCGGTTATTACGTTTGGACATAGAAAAAACCGCCCTCCTTTCATATTGAAAAGGAAAGCGGTTAGGCTTCGCATATGCAAACGATCATTTGACGGGTGATTATTCGTCTATGAACGCAAAAAAGCGAAGTTTGAATGCTCAAACTCCGCTTGTATCAACGTTTTAAATGGTACCGGTGGCCGGGGTCGAACCGGCACTCCCGAAGGAACACGATTTTGAGTCGTGCGCGTCTGCCAATTCCGCCACACCGGCACATCAAAATAACTATTTAAAATTGTCTGGTGCCGAGGGCCGGACTTGAACCGGCACGGTAATCACTTACCGCAGGATTTTAAGTCCTGTGTGTCTGCCAATTCCACCACCCCGGCATTACAAGAACATTATAGAATATAAAAAAAATGGAGGCGGCAACCGGATTTGAACCGGTGATAAAGGTTTTGCAGACCTCTGCCTTACCACTTGGCTATGCCGCCTTCTGGAGCGGGAAACGGGATTCGAACCCGCGACCCCCACCTTGGCAAGGTGGTGCTCTACCACTGAGCTATTCCCGCATATTAAACTGGCAGGCCCAGCAGGATTCGAACCTGCGAATCACG
>NZ_JAIWPE010000041.1 GCF_021028955.1 Salipaludibacillus sp. CUR1 | reverse complement strand
ACGTGTTGCTCCTTTGTAGAGGATTGGGAACAAGTATTGGTCTCTCCTCTACAATAGGAGCTTTTTTTGTGTTTGTAAACTCGAAATTACAATATATTCCATTCGTGCAAGGCTACTGGGACAGACCCCCCATTTATTTCCAAAAGGCGCGGCTCACATTGGCCGCGCCTTATGCTGCTGTATCCAAACCGCCATGCCGGGCTGGATGCTTTACTTCTTTTTAGCAATCACTTCCACTTCTACAAGTGCGCCTTTAGGCATGCGTGAGACTTCTACGGCGCTTCTTGCCGGGTAAGGCTCCTCGAAATAAGAAGCATAGATCTCATTAACCGTGACAAAGTCATCCATATTTTGCATAAAGATCATTGCTTTCACGACATCTTTCATCTCACAGTCTGCTGCTGCCAAAACCGCTTTTACATTTTTCATTACTTGGTGGGCCTGCTTTTCAAGCCCCTCTGCCATTTCTCCATTTGCCGGATCCAGTCCTATCTGGCCGGAAGTGTAGACGACCTCTCCTGTGCGGACAGCTTGTGAATACGGTCCAATCGCTGATGGCGCTTCGTTTGTTTGAATTGGCTGCTTACTCATTTAAATCATCCTTTCGTTATTTTTGCTGAATGCTGACACTTAATTTTTTCAAAAGATTAGTTTCATACTCATGCCAGAGGTGACCTTCTTCCACTGAACTTCTCTGAAATGACAGGGTGTGACCGGGCATGAGCTGGGCCACTTTCCATAAATCGTGCGTAATAATTGTTCCTATTTTAGGATACCCGCCTGTCGTCTGGCGGTCAGCCATCAAAATGATGGGGGCTCCGTCTGCAGGAACCTGAATAGAGCCGAACGCCACAGCCTCTGAAAGAATCTCTGCTTCCTGCTTATGAGCGATTTGCTGCCCCTGGAGCCGGTACCCCATCCTGTCAGACTGCGGGGTAACTTTAAATGAATGAGTATAAAAAGTCTGAAGAGCCTCTTTAGTAAAATAACTCTCCTGTTCGTCAGGGATGATCCTCACCATATGGTGCGACTGGTAATAAGGACGCAGGCTTTCCGACAGCAGTTTCCCTTTACGTTTTGAAAGCTCAGTGTCAGGTAAAGTCCTGCCAGGGAGTTCGTCTCCCGTTTCAAGCGGCTGCCCTTTTAAGCCTCCCAGTTCTGCTTTCGTGTAAGTGGCCCGGCTATGGAGTACTTTTTGTGTCTGAATCCCTCCGGCTATGGCAAGGTAAGCTCTCACTCCGTGTTTCGGTTTTCCGAATTGAAGCTCCTGACCTTTCTTTACATAGAGGCTTCCCCAAACAGGCACTTTTCTCCCGTCTACAGTGGGCGACAGATTTGCGCCGGTAATAGCGATGACACAGTTTTCCAGAAACCTTACACTCGGCCCCACCATCGTGATTTCAATTGCAGCCTCGTCAGGCGCGTTACCTGCAAGCAGGTTTGCTATACGGAAAGCAAATGGATCCATCGGGCCTGAAGGGACGACCCCGTATTGCTGCATGCCATAACGTCCAGTATCCTGGATGGTTGTATGTAATCCCGGTTCCTCTATTTTTATTAGCGGACTCATGAGCGAGCCACTGCTTTCACAGATACGCCATGGTCGTTTAAAACCTTCCGAAGCTTGTCAACAAATCGAAGAGCCTGTAATCCGTCTCCATGGACACATACCGTATCTGCTTTAATCGGCAGCTCCGTACCCTCTGCCGCTGTAACCATCCCTTCAGTAACCATGCGGATCACCCGGTCTGCCGCTTTTTCCGGGTCGTGTATCACCGCACCAGCCTCAGACCTCGGAGTTAAAGAACCATCAGGCTGATAAGTGCGGTCGGCAAACACTTCTTCCGCCACATGAAGATTCCGTTTCCTTCCGGCCCTGACCAGCTCACTTCCAGCAAGCCCGTACAGAATAAGTGACTGGTCAATATCATAGACAGCCTCCGCAATGGCTTCAGCAGTGATGGGATCTTTAGCAGCCATGTTAAAAAGGGCACCATGGGGTTTTACATGGTTAACTCTTTCATTGTAAATAGCAGCGAACCCTTTTAAACTGCTGACTTGATAGATGACCATATTATAGACATCCTCAGGCGTCACTTCCATGATCCGCCGCCCGAATCCGGCAAGGTCCGGCAGTCCCGGATGAGCACCAATTGCAGCCCCCTTGTCTTTAGCAAGTTTGACCGTTCTGTTCATGACATTATGATCCCCTGCATGGTAACCGCAGGCTATATTGGCTGAAGTGATGAAATCAAGTACTTCTTCATCCTGGCCAATTTTATAAAGGCCGAAACTTTCGCCAAGGTCGCTGTTTAAATCGACGGTGATTTTAGCCATAAGTTCCCTCCTTTATTCTTCTTTCGATTCGATAGATGGCCTGTAAATTCCTTTTTCACATTCATGAAAAATATCTTCATATTCCTGTTCATTGACAGATTTAAATGAAATGAGATCTCCTGCTTTTATTAGGACAGGTTCCTCTTTCCCTGCATCGAAAAGCCTTACCGGGGTATGCCCGATAATTTGCCAGCCGCCGGGAGAATCGACAGAATACACCCCAGTCTGCGGCCCGGCAATGCCTACTGAGCCTGAAGGCACTTTCTTCCGGGGCGTTTTCCGCCTTGGAGTAGCCAGGGTCTCATCCAATTCCCCCAAATAAGGAAAACCTGGGGCAAACCCCATCATATATACCCGGTAAGTGGCTCGTGTATGCCTTTTAATAACTTCTTCTGTTTCCAGGCTGTTCCAGCGGGCGACTTCCTCCAAGTCAGGCCCTTTATTTCCCCCATAGTACACGGGAAGGATGAGGTGCCTTTTTTGAGAAAAATCATTTTCTAATGGCTGTCCGGCTTTTGCTGCGTTTTTGAGTTGATGGAGCATTTTATTGTAAGCCGGAACTTTTAAAGGGTCATAATAAACTGTCAGCGTCACATACCCGGGAACCATTTCAGAAATATACGGCAATTCCGAATGATTGAGCCGGAAATAGGCTGCCTGCACACTGTCGTTCGCCTTTTCTGTCAAACGGTTTCCAAACGTCAGCCGTACCGCCCGGTCGCCGAGAGGGGAAATTAAAGGATACAAACGGAATCCTCCTCACCTGTATTGTGTGGTTACATTATAACAAACGTCCCTGCCCGTAAAAAAATATTGGCCACTTTTAATAGAAAACACCCGCCGAGTAAAGGCGGGTGTCCATTTATACTTTTCTCATTTTAATTTCACTTACTAAATGGTGAGCGCCTTTTCGTAAGATCAGATCGGCACGGTGGCGGGTCGGCAGAATATTTTCATGAAGATTCGTCCGGTTAATCCGCTCCCAGATTCCTTTAGCTGTTTCATAAGCTTCCTGATCATTTAAATCCGCATATTTCCTGAAATAGGACGCCGGATTTCTAAAGGCGGTTTCCCTTAAAGTCTTAAACCGTTCAACATACCAGTGCAGGATATTCTCTTCTTCAGCATCAACGAAAATAGAGAAATCAAAATAGTCGGATACGTATACCTGATCCCCGAAATCCTCACTGGTTTTTTTAGGCGGCTGCAAGACATTAATTCCTTCAATAATAACAATATCAGGCTGATTTACCACCTGTTTTTCTTCAGGAACGATATCATACGTCAGATGCGAGTAAACAGGTGCTTCCACTGTTGATTTACCTGACTTCAGTTCTGTTAAAAAAGTCAGTAAAGCATGGACATCATAGCTCTCAGGAAACCCTTTTTTGTTCATGATCCCCCGTCTTTCAAGTTCAGCATTCGGATATAAGAAACCGTCCGTGGTGACCAGATCTACCTTCGGATGGTGGTCAAACCTCGAGAGAAGCGTGTGAAGGACACGGGCGATCGTACTCTTACCCACAGCTACACTTCCTGCAATCCCAATTATATAAGGAACTTTCCGTTCCTGTTTTTGTAAAAATACGTACCGGCTCCTGTACAGCTCCTGGGAAGCAATGGCGTGAAGATTAATCAGACGCGTTAAGGGTAAATAAATATCAGCTATTTCCTGCATATTTAAGACGTCATTGACACCTTTTAAACGCTCAATTTCTTCTGCAGTCACTTCCATTGGATAAGACTGGCGAAGTTCAGCCCACTCATCCCTGTTAAATGTCATAAATGGCGTTAAGTTCTCCATAGTTCCCATCTTCATCGGTGCACCTCGTTCAAACCGTGTGACTTACTTTCAAGTCGGCAAATTTAAAATCATTCTGCCGCTTATTTTAACACGTTTTTTATATCTTCGTCTTTACTTGTGCAAAGCACTGCTGAAATCGCTTTCTTGATTATAACACGTTTTACAGCATATTCGGCTAAAAAAACAAAAAGTTACTGTATGATTGTAGAAATAATACAAATTTTTAGAAATATAAGTTTATATTCTGCAAATCAATGGAATAAGGGATTTTTAAAAGGGAGTATGTTCCAGCTTTCACTGTTTGTAAAGAAAGGCATGCATATCCTCTTTCCTCTTTGAAAGAATAAAATAAATGTGTAAAGGAGGAAAACAATGAATCATATATGGGCTGTTTTAATTAAATTTGCCGCACTGTTAGCGGTTTTATGGATTGTTTTAAATGGAATATGGAACGTTCTTACAGTTGGACAGATTCTCATTTTAAGTTTAGTGCTCACCGTGTCATATGCGGGAGACCTGTATATTATGCCAAAGTTAAAAAACACCATTGCCTCTGCGACAGATGGGGCGGGGGTTTTCCTGATCGTATGGCTTTTAGGTATATGGATGGCCGGGAACAGCACAGAACTGGTCCTTGGCTCTGCCATCACTGGTATTGCCGTAGGCGTGTTTGAATATTTTTATCACATTTACCTTATTAAACACAGACTGCCAGAGGCAGCCGTTCAATAAACAGCATCATTTAATACACTTATAGGGCGTCCTGAAAATCCAATGACAACAGATAAGGCCCGCTCAACAGACAGCACGAAGATGTGAGCGGACCTTTTACTGTGGATATCACCCGCTCACTATGCGGAAGCTCTCCAGCGGCTCATAAATTAGATATAAGGCCCACTCACAAGGCAGCACGCCAAGTGAGTGGGCCTTATAATGTAGTGCCGCTCAGCCAGAGCCTTTCCATAAGGCACCGTTCCTTCCATCCTCCATTAATAAGGAAGCAACAATTAGTGTTCTAAAATCCGAATCATTGTCCGGCCATGTTCAGCAATGATATGCGCCCTGCCTCCTACAGGAAAGGTAATCATCGGGGAGGTATGGCCGAAATCTGCTTCAGTTATGACCGGTACCCCGCGCAGTTCTTTTTTTGATTCAATAATCTGTTTAAGCAAATGGCTGGTCATCTGTGAGGCTCTTTGGAACTTACCAATGACCAGGCCTCTGATCTCTTCCCCGCCCGTCTGGTGGAGAAGAGACTGGAGGTCACGGTCGAATGTTTCCGGTCTGGAAGCTTCATCGTCTTCAAGAAATAATACTGCTTGTCTGATACTCGGCATGAAAGGTGTCCCCTGGAGTAAATTCAATGTGCACAAGTTGCCTCCGATCAGAGTCCCTTCTGCAGTTCCTTCCCGTATAACTTCACGCCCTCTGTTTGTTATAAAATCCCGGTCTGCCTGGTCGATATACCATTTGTCATCACTCCAATGGCCAGAAGGAATAACTGAATATCCGCCTTCTTCAAACAGGCATTTAACCATATAATCAATTGTATAATCATTTCCCTTCTTCATTCCAAACGTGGAAAAATGCGGCCCTGAATAAGTGACCAGACCGGTTTTTTTATAAATAGCAGCAGACAAGGCGGTAATATCCGAATAACCGCAGAGTATTTTTGGATTGGATTGAACTAAACCGTAATCGATATCGGTTAATAACTGATTGGCGTTATGCCCGCCGAGTGTTGTGAAAATTCCTTTCACTTCCGGGTCAAGGAAGGCTTCGTGTAAATCTTCAATACGGGACGCGACAGAAGAGGAAGAAAAATCATCTGTTTCACGGGCGTTCTTTGAAATCGTGACTTTTAATCCAAGTGCATTGAGGCGGCTGACTGCCGTTTGTTCCACCTCATCACTGACAACGGACAAACTGACAGACGGTGAAATAACTCTCACTTCATCGCCTCTCTTTAACTTTGGTGGAATCATAGGCAATCCTCCAGCGGGATCATTTAGTTATTTTGGCGGAAGCCGGACAGCTCCGTCGAGACGGATTGTTTCGCCGTTCAGCATTGAATTGGAAAGAATCGACTTGACGAGGAGGGCATATTCATCAGGCGCCCCGACTCTGTCAGGAAAAAGCGGCTGGCTTTCCAAGTATTCGCGTGCCTTTTTTGGCAGAGACTTAAGCATTGGCGTATAAAACAGGCCTGGGGCAATACTCATCACCCTTATGCCGTAATCCGCCAGCTCTCTTGCAAGAGGAAGTGTCATAGAGACTACACCGCCTTTAGAGGCGCTGTATGCTGCCTGGCCTGCCTGGCCTTCATAGGCTGCAATAGAGGCGGTATTAATAATAACTCCCTTCTCCCCTTCCTCATTTGGTTCATTATCTTTCATAATTTCAGCAGCTAGCCTGGTTAAGTTAAAACTTCCAATCAAGTTGACCTGCATCACTTCAGAGAATACATCAAGGCTGTGGAGCCCCTCTTTTTTTATTACCTTTTCTGAATGGCCAATCCCCGCTGTATTAATCATGCCGTGAATGTCTCCGTAACGGTCAAGCCCGCGTTCGAGGCTTTTTCTCACCTGGTATTCTGAGGTGATATCGGCTTTTTCAAACCAGACTCTGGACCCTATATCTTCCTGGACTGACCTGCCTTTTAATTCATTTTGATCAAGAATTAATACGAGCGCCCCATAATGGACGAGCATTTTCACCGTGGCTTCACCCAGTCCTGAAGCGCCCCCTGCTACCACAAACGTTGATCCTTTAATATCCATTGTCCATTCCCTCCTTTTTCATATCCTTTTTACAGTCCGGCTTATCGACAATTTATTTACCTAATTAACATTATTTTGTGCGAAGGACCTTAAATCCTTCTTTTTAAAACCTATTTCAGTATTATTTTTTATGACAGAGTTAAAGGAATAGTTTAACCGTCCGGCGCAAACACTAACACTTAACTGATTATACGATGAAAGCAGGGATATATAATGAAAGATGTTTACTCTTCTCGCTTGCCTGATGATCCCCATTCTTACTGGATTGATTCCACTTCATTTGACAAGCCCCGCCCGCTGACTGAAAGCACTGAAACTGAGGTGGTTGTAGCCGGCGGCGGAATTACAGGGATAACAGCTGCCTGGCTTCTTGCCAAAGAAGGCCTGGATGTCATTTTAGTAGATGCAGATAAAGTGCTGCACGGGACGACCGGACACACCACAGCTAAAGTGACCTCCCAGCACGGGTTGTTTTACCATGAACTAATTCAGCATACCGATGAAAACCACGCCCGGCTTTACTATGAAGGCCATGAAAAGGCGAAAAACTTTATTGAAAAAATTGTCACAGATTATCAGATACCTTGTGAGTGGGAAAAACAAGATGCTGTTCTTTATGCTTCATCAAAAAAATCCGCTCATCAGCTTCAGCAGGAAAGAGAAGCTTACGATAAGCTGGGAATTCCTTATGACGTTCTCGACAGCCTTCCTTTTAATGTGCCGATTGAGTCTGCTCTCGCAATGAATAACCAGGCTCAGTTTCATCCTTTACATTATTTGGCCTTTTTATTGCAGGATTTTAAAAAAATGGGCGGAAAAGTGTATGAAGACACAGTGGTCACCGGGCTTGTGGAAGGAGATACTCCGATTGTGGAAACACGGGAAGGCCCTTATATCTCCTGCCGTTATGTTTTATCATGCACCCACTTCCCTTTTTATGAAGCTGACAACTATTTCTTCGCTAGAATGTATGCGGAGCGGGCGTATATCGTCGCTATGAAAGGTAAAAAAGTCAATGGCATGTATTTAAGCGTTGATAATCCTTCAAGG
The DNA here is from genome assembly GCF_021028955.1 of Salipaludibacillus sp. CUR1. Lineage (GTDB taxonomy): Bacteria > Bacillota > Bacilli > Bacillales > Salisediminibacteriaceae > Salipaludibacillus. Next base: position 16,017 of record NZ_JAIWPE010000041.1, on the reverse strand, counting down.
TCAGTCCGGTCAGTTAAAATTAACGGAGAGGATCATCTTCTTATTGCCGGTGACGGGCACAAGACCGGCCAGGGAGAACCGACGATGAATCATTACCTTAATCTGGAAACATTCGCCGAAGATGTTTTCGGGGCGAAGGAATTTCCTTACCGCTGGTCCGCACAGGATCTTTACACGATCGATAAAATACCGTATATCGGTCTATTAACTGCCCATTGGCCAAACACGTTTGTAGCGACCGGGTTTAAAAAATGGGGCATGACGAGCGGGACATTGGCCGCACTTATGTTAAGAGACTATGTGACAGGCCGCGAGACCGAAGAAATGACCGTATTCGATCCAAACCGTTTCTTAGCCGACCCAAGCATTAAAACATTTTTGAAGCAAAACCTGGATGTGGCTAAGCATTTCTTCGTTGATAAGGTCAAACCAGTGGAGAAAAAAATTGATGAAGTAAAAGCTGGAGAAGGCGCTATCGTTCTCGCAGAAGGCAGACGGTCAGGTGCGTACAGAGATGAAAATGGAAAACTGTTTATCGTTGACTCGACTTGCACCCATCTGGGCTGTGAAGTAGAGTGGAATAACGGCGACCGCACCTGGGACTGCCCTTGTCATGGCTCACGTTTCAACTACGACGGATCAGTGGCAGAAGGCCCTGCGGAAAAACCGCTCGACCGAATTGAATAAAAGGGGTCAGACCCCCCTTTTTTTTCCAGCTAAACCTTTTAAGCTATGAATCTGTAAATGAGGTGAAAAAAATGAAAGAGCAAATTTTAAAGACTATTGAGGAACTTAAGGAGACGTTTTATGATATTAGCCAGTATATAGGGAATAATCCTGAATTGGGAAATGAAGAGTTTAAAGCCTGCGAGGTTTTAACGGATAAGTTAAAGGAGCACGGATTTTCTGTAACGACAGGGGTTGTCGGTCAGCCGACAGCATTCGAGGCGGTATATGACTCTGGTAAACCTGGACCGCACGTTGGCTTTATGGCTGAGTATGATGCGCTGCCTGATCTGGGGCACGCGTGCGGCCATAACCTGATTGGCACTCAAGGAATCGCCGCAGCTATTGGCCTTGCCGGCGTTTCCCAAGAAACCGGCGGTAAAGTTTATGTGTATGGAACACCTGCTGAAGAAACGAAAGGCGCCAAAGTTACGATGGCTGAGGAAGGCTATTTTGACCACCTCGATGCAGCAGTGATGGCTCACCCTTCTGCACGCTTTGTTAAAAGCGGAACATCCCTTGCTATGGATGCGGTACAGTTTGCTTTTTACGGAAAAAGTGCCCACGCGGCTGCAGCGCCTGAACAGGGAATCAATGCACTCGATGCCGTTATCCAGACCTTTAACAGTGTGAATGCCCTGCGCGAGCATGTGACAGCTGATGTTAGGATGCATGGCATTATCCCTGAAGGCGGACAGGCCGCTAACATTGTGCCTGACTACGCGGTTGCCCAGTTTTATGTGAGGGCAAACGAACGGAACACGTGCGATCCTGTGACGGAAAAAGTGATTAACTGTGCCAGGGGTGCAGCTCTCTCCACAGGCGCCCGCCTTGAAGTTTCCAATTATGAATACTCCTATGATGATATGAAAACAAACGATGTTCTTTCTGATATTTTTACAAAGCAGCTCATGGAACTGGGGGTTCCTAAAGAGGAAATCTACGATCATGAAGGCGGGACAGGCTCCCTCGATATGGGAAATGTAAGCCACCGGTGCCCTGCGATCCATCCGTATATTCAAATTTCTTCTGGTCCTATAAGTGCGCATACGCATGAATTCAGAGAAGCAGCCTTAAGTACAGAAGGGTTCAAAGGAATGATTACAGGGGCTAAGGCTCTCGCTTTAACAGGATACGAAATCTTGTCTAATGAAGCTGTACGCAAAAAAATAGCGGAGGAATTCAAGCGATCGTTCGGAAATGATTGATGCGGCGGTTCTCACGTATTAAGCAGGCCATCTCACCTCTTGAAGTTTGCAAGGCTGTTAAAGACTCTTTAACTCTTTGGCTCAGTAACCTGAAAAAACAGGGAGGCAGTTTTTATGAAAACGCTCGGATTGATCGGCGGATTAAGCTGGGAATCTACGGCGGACTATTACCGTCTTATAAACACCATTATCCAAAAAAGACTTGGCGGGCTCCACTCGGCTAAATGCTTAATGTACTCATTTGATTTTCAGGAGATTGCTGTCCTTCAGCATGAAGGAAAATGGAAGCAGGCGGCAGAGGCGATGATTGATGCCGCCGTAAAGCTGGAAACAGCCGGTGCCGATGCTATCGTTATATGTTCAAACACTATGCACAAAGCAGCTGACGACATGGAACAGCACCTTTCAGTTCCTCTGCTGCACATTGGAGATGCGGCGGCTGCCAGTATGAAAGAACAGGGTATATCTACGGCAGTTTTACTTGGCACGGCGTTTACAATGGAACAGAATTTTTACAAAAAAAGGCTGGAACATAGCGGGCTAACAGTGGTAACCCCAATTGCTGAAGAACGGAATATCATTCACTCAGTCATTTTTGACGAATTATGCCGCGGAATTATTAAAGAAGAGTCGAAAGAGCGGATTTTATCTATCATCAAAGGTGTAAATACAGCAGGAGCAGCAGGGATTATTCTGGGCTGTACCGAACTCCCTATGCTGATTAAACCGGAAGATCTGGACATACCCGTGTTTGATACGACACAGCTTCATTCAAAATTGGCTGCAGACTTTCTGCTGAATAACATTTAAAATAGCCTCGACACGTTTAACTTCTCCCCACTTTCGGGAATACCTTCACTGTGATTGAAATGAATCCTTTTGAAGGAGGAATTAATAATGAGTAAAAAAGTTTTAATGGTTTTAACAAGTCATTCAACGATAAATGATCAGGCGACCGGGTTATGGCTTGAAGAATATGCTGCCCCATATGCGACATTTATAAAAAACGGGTTTGACGTGACGGTAACAAGCATTAGAGGCGGCCAGGTGCCGCTCGATCCGAACAGTCTTCCTGAAGAAGAAAAATTGGAATGGCAGGAAGCCCAGGCGCTCTTGAGCAATACGAAGCAGCTGTCTGAAGACCATATTTCCGGTTTCGATGCCGTATTCATCCCTGGAGGGCATGGGACAGTTTTTGACTTCCCTGATAACCAAATGTTAAAGCGTGCTTTACAGGAACATGCAGAAGACGGGTCAATTATTGCTTCGGTCTGTCACGGTCCAAGTGCCTTTCTTGAGGTGACTTATAAGAACGGAACGCCGCTTGTGAAAGGCAAGAAACTAACCGCCTTTACAGATGAGGAAGAACGTGAAATGCAGCTTGACGGCGCCGTACCTTTCTTGCTTGAGACTGAACTGAAAAAAATCGGCGGTGAGTTTGTGCGCGGTGAAAAATGGACCGATTATTCAATTCGGGACGGCCATTTAATTACCGGTCAAAATCCGATGTCCAGCCAAAGTACTGCAGATAAAGTCGTTGAAGCTTTAAAAGAATAGGATGGCTTAACATCACAGACCGGCCCGGTAAAGAGGGCCGGTTTTTTTGTTCACAACCATGGAAATAGCTGGGGGTCAGACCCCCCAGCTATTTCCAAATCCGCCGCATTAAAAACCCCGGCGGGACGTCTTGTTGACGTGCCGCCGGGGTTCGGCTGTTTCTCTTATAGCTTGAAGGAGCTTTTCAATTCAACAATGCGGTTGAATACTAGTTTATCGGCAGTTGTTTCTTTAGGGTCCACATTAAAATAGCCGTGGCGGAAAAATTGGTATTTGTCATGCGCTTTTGCTTCTTCCATGTTCGGCTCAACGTACCCGTGAGCCACTTCCAGCGAATCAGGATTCACGAAATCCAGGAAATCGTCTCCGCTCTTTTCATCGTCGATCAGAGAGTTATAAAGCCGGAATTCAGCTTCTTTCGCATGTGTTGCTTCTACCCAGTGAAGGGTCCCTTTAACTTTACGGCCAGTAAAACCTGTGCCGCTCTTCGTTTCAGGATCATATGTGCAGTGAAGCTCCACTACGTTCCCTTCGTCGTCCTTTATCACTTCGTTACACTTAATAAAATAAGCATGCTTAAGGCGCACTTCGTTGCCCGGGAACAGCCGGAAATATTTCTTAGGAGGGTTCTCCATAAAATCGCTCTGTTCAATATAGATTTCACGGGAAAAAGGAATTTTCCGAGTGCCCATTTCCGGATTTTCAGGATTGATATCCGCATCGAGCCATTCCACTTCCCCTTCCGGATAGTTGGTAATGACTACTTTGAGCGGCCGGAGTACGGACATAGTGCGGGGTGAGGTCAGCTTTAAATCTTCCCGGACAAAGTGTTCAAGCATCCGGACATCGACTAAATTATCAGCTTTAGAGACACCGATCTCCCGGCAGAATGTTTTAATTGATTCCGGAGTAAATCCGCGGCGGCGCAGACCCGAAATCGTCGGCATTCTCGGGTCATCCCACCCGTCTACATAATTCTCATCTACAAGTTGCTTCAGCTTCCGCTTACTCATGACTGTGTTCGTTAAATTTAAGCGGGCGAATTCAATTTGTTTTGGTTCAGCATCGATCTCACAATTTTCTACTACCCATTCATAAAGCGGACGCTGGTCCTCAAACTCAAGTGTACAAATCGAATGGGTCACCCCTTCAATCGCATCTTCCAGCGGATGTGCAAAGGAATACATAGGGTAAATACACCATTTGTCTCCTGTGTTGTGATGAGGGGTGTGGGAAATACGGTAGATGACAGGATCTCTTAAATTAATATTCGGAGAGGCCATATCAATTTTCGCCCGGAGGACTTTTTCCCCGTTGGCAAATTCACCGTTTCTCATTTTTTCAAAAAGCTCAAGGTTGTCTTCTGCACTTCGGCTTCTTGATTTGCTTTCTTTACCAGGCTCTGTCAGTGTGCCCCTGTACTCGCGGATTTCTTCCTGAGAAAGGTCTTCGACATAAGCCAGTCCTTTTTTAATTAAAATAACGGCCTGGTTATACATCTCATCAAAGTAGTTGGATGCATAACGGAGTCCTTCCCATTCATAACCGAGCCACTCAATATCTTCTTTAATCGCGTCGACATACTCCTGGTCTTCTTTCAAAGGGTTAGTGTCATCAAAACGAAGATTAGTTTCACCGTTAAACTCATCAGCCAGTTCAAAGTTCAAAACAATTGATTTAGCGTGGCCGATATGCAGATAGCCGTTAGGCTCCGGCGGGAACCGGGTCACTATATGGTCGTACGTCCCTTCCGCTAAATCTTCCTTAACAATATGTTTAATAAAATTAGATGAATTGTTCGGGTTTTCACTCATATATAAGTCACCTTTCTACCTGCAAATTTCTACTAATATTCGTTATATCATAAATAGGTACGGATATCTATCCATGCCGCCAGTTTTAAGAATATAATTGATAATTTATTTCCGGCCGGATTCCACTTAAAGAAACGGGTTAGCCAGATAATTTAGTCACCTGATCATTCTCCCCCCTCCTCAAATAATACCAACAACCCAACAAACAACTAAATCCTGCATTAAAACCGTGACTTTTGTACTTATATTAGAGATGTAATATTTTAATACTAAAAAATATTGATTACTTTTGAACTACATGGTAAATTTTATTATGTTCAGTGTGTAACATATTGGCAAACCGGCTGAAAAGCAGGGACCCAAAGCTTCAGGTCTACTACTTATAAAGCTAAGATTGCTAGCTGCCAAAAACAAACAAGTCACTCAGCTTTTCCTAGTTGTTTTTACAGCATTTCCAGTTTTACCGGCAGAAATGCTTTTATTTTTCAGAGGACTGGCATACCAGAGCCTCAAATTAAGAAAGCAGGGAGATTCATATGAAAACGATAGAAGATGTACAAAAGCTTTTTCCGAGTGAAGATGGAAACGCCGGGGACCGGGAGGCGTTCGTTCAGATGCTTGCCGCTCTTGTAGAAAATATGGACAGCTTAAAGTCCCCCGATCAGGCGACCCTAAAAGGAGACAATTCCAGGCCCGGTAACTTTTACAGGAACCTGACCGGGACGTCTGCCGTTCCTCAAAAACCCGGCAGCGTCAATGACCTCATAGGCAGTTTAACAAAACTTATGGAAGGCCATCCTTATCATTCCCGTTATTTTCTTACTAATGTACTGCCCATGGCGAGCATTCCCGGCATTATCGGACAATTCACCGCTTCTCTTCTCAACGGAAACAATTTGTGGGACGTTTACGGACCTGCAGGGGCGGAAGCTGAAACAAAAGTGATAGCAATGATGTCCCGTATTGCCGGTTATGATCCTCTCTCGAGCTGGGGATATACGACATGGGGAGGCCAGGGGGCGGTGTTTACAGGGCTTAGACTCGCCATCGCAAAACATTCGCCCGAAGCACTCGAAGAAGGCGTGCCAGGCAACCTTTACGTTTTTTCTTCAGAGCAGGCTCATTACAGCCTGTTAAAGTCCGCTGAAGCGACAGGCATAGGCAGGAAACGGGTCATTAAAATAAAGACGAAACAAGATCATTCTATGGACGAAGCGGATCTGGAAACAAAGATGGAAGAAGTCATTGCTAATGGCGGTATCCCCGTTTATATCGTCGCTACTACAGGGACGACTGATAATTTTGGCATAGACAATATCGAAACAATTAAATCAGCTGCAAACAGGGTCTCGCAACACTTCTCTCTTCCCTCCCCGCATATTCATGCGGACTCAGCCCTTGGCGGCTTTTACGCTTTCTTTAACGACTATGATTTCTCAGAAAACCCGCTGAATTTTGATGAAGATACTGCGGACGGCCTCCTTCAGATAGCATCCCGGATGAAGCATCTGCATTTAGCCGACAGCCTGTGCTTTGATTTTCAAAAGCTCGGACAGACCCCCTATGTGACCAGTCTGTTTCTCGTCAAAAATAAACAGGATCTGTCTCTGATAGATTTAGATGCGGCAGAATCTCCTTACGTAGGCGACCGGGGATACGGGGACTACCATACGAGTTACACGCTTGAATGCTCACGAATGGCGAGTTCCATCTCCATTTTAGCCGCCCTGGAATTATTCGGAAAAGAAGGCTACCAGGTGCTTCTCGCTAACTATGTGACAGTTAATTTAAGATTTAGAAAGGCTTTAACAGACTCCTTCCCGGCCATATCTGTCACTAATCCCAATAACCCCGGCCCTGTCACCGCTTTTCGCCTGTACAGTCCGGAGCACAACTGGGAAAAGGAACTGGCCGGGTGTATGACAAAAGACGAAATTACGGCGACTAACCTGCGGAATGAAGCGCTGTTTGAGTATTTCGGAAGGCACCGGTCGCACATCTTCCTCGGGGACACTAAAAAATTCGATTTAGTTCCGTGCAGGGACAGCGTTGATCTGATGCCTGTTTATGTGACCAAACTGTTTACCATTTCGCCTTACACTAAAACAGAACATATTCCTGCAATTATTGATTTTATCGCTCAGGCTGCAGAAGCAACCACTAATAATAAAACCGAGGTGACCGTCCCATGTTAAAACGCACACCATCATTGTTTAAAAAAATTCTGCTGGGTATTATGCTGCCCATGCTGACTTTTGCCCTGCTATTCAGTGGGATCATTTACTTTTTTTCCGGTTATTTGATTGATGAATATGTCATTCCAAGTTTTGAAGAAACACTGTCAGCCCATATGGACATGTTTACTGACGACGTTGACAGTGATTTGATTTCGGCCGCGCACAGCGGTGATTCAGCAGCGTTAACAGAGCTGCAGGCCCAGTTGAACGCCTATAAAGACTATGCAGGGGTGGAGAACGCCTATATCCTGGGGCAGGACGGCTCTGACGAATATATTATCTCTTTAAGTGATTACGAGGAAACGATGGAAAGTTACCCGTTTTCACCCGAAATGCATGCAGCAATGGAAGGTACACCTTCCATGAGTGAGATTTATGAAGACGAGTTCGGTACATTTAAATCCTTTTTTACGCCAGTCAGCGGAACAGATGCGATTTACGGGATCGATGAAGACGCCTCTTTCATAAACCAGGCTTATACCATTATTCTGATTATATCTTTGCTGCTCGGTGCAGGTATGATTGCCGCATCAATGATCATTTCGTTATTTATCACACGAAAAATCAGTAAGCCGGTATCAGCTCTTACGGTTCATGCTGAAAGAGTGGCTAAAGGCGATTTAAGCGTGGAAGATATTAAAACAGAATCTAAAGACGAACTCGGCCAGCTCGCCCACCACTTTAATCAGATGGTAACTGACCTTCGCGGGATGATTCAGCAGGTCGACGACCAGGCCACCCAGGTCGCTTCCACCTCCGAAGAACTGTCAGCCAGCTCGGAAGAAACGAGTGTCTCTGTCAATCAGGTGACCGAAACTATTCAGATGATTGCTTCTTCATCCAATGACCAGCAAAGCCGGATGGAAGCATTAAATGAAACGTCTCAGGCATTATCGGAAGAAATGAACGCGGTCACTTCAGAAGCGGTTTCCACAGCGGATATTAGTGAAAAAACTTCCAGGGCAGCGAAAGAAGGCGTGTCATCCATTGAAAAAGCGCTTAGCCAGATGACACAGATAAATGATCATGTGAGCCAGTCCGCAGATGTCGTTACGAAGCTTCAGGAAGATTCACGGGCGATTGGGGAAATTGTTACCATTATTACGAGTATTGCCGACCAGACAAACCTGCTTGCTCTTAATGCATCCATTGAAGCGGCACGGGCAGGAGAAAATGGGAAAGGCTTCGCCGTTGTCGCTGATGAAGTCAGAAAACTTGCCGAAGAATCGGGCGATGCAGCCAACCAGATTAAACAGAAAATTGAACAAGTCCAGGAGCAGGCGGTCACTTCAGTGGAAGTTATGACGAAAGGTTATCAAGCTGTTAAGGAAGGATCATCAGCCGTTAATGAAGCCAGCCACTCATTTGCTCTGATTGAGCAGTCGGCTGAAGAATCATCGGTGAAAGTTCACGGCATTCAGGAAGCAATTAAGCGTATGGACGCGGCCCTCTCTGAGAATGTTGAGACCATTGCCGAATTGGCCGGATTAGCCAACAATGTGTCCGGAAATATTCAGAGCGTCTCAGCTACAAGTGAAGAACAGACAGCCATAATGCAGGAAATTGCCAGTGCTTCTGACTCCTTGTCAAAAATGGCTGAGCACCTCCAGAAATCCATTCAGCGATTTGAAATGTAGAAGCTGCCGCCGGCTGGGAGACAAAAATAAAGGGATGGCCCCCGTGTGGGTCATTCCTTTTAATCATATAATAACTCAGCTGGTCTGCCGGTTTACTTTCATCTATGGCTCTTCGACAAGCCTCTGGGAGCCTTTGCCTTCGTTCACCTTGGAAAAATTAAACTCTTTCTATAAACAGCACTTTTAAATAATTTCCTTCAGGATAAGCGGGGTGTACCCGGTAATCTTCCGGAAGCGAAAACGTGTCTGTTATTTTATACTTCTCGCCCATTTCCTTGAACGCTTTGTCGACGAAGCTCCTGAATTTCTTAGGACTGACTCCGGAGTGGTTTGTAGACGCCACAATGACCCCGTTTTCTTCTGTAATTGCAATGGCTTCCTGCAAAAGATTGACATAGTCTTTTGCAGCACTGAAAGTGAACTTTTTCGACCGGGCGAAGCTGGGTGGATCCAGAATAACCATTCCGAACCGGTCCCCTCTCCTTTCAGCCCTTTTAAAATATTTAAACACATCTTCCACTATGATGTCATGAGCTTCGTAATCAAGGCCGTTCAGGCTGAACTGTTCGATTGTTTTAGGCAGACTCCGGTTAGCCAGGTCCACACTCGTTGTTTTTTGAGCTCCTCCCAGAGAAGCAAAAACAGAAAAAGCGCCCGTGTAAGAGAAAGTATTAAGCACCGTCCGGCCTTCAGCGTATCGGTCATGTATCGCTTTTCGGACGTCGCGCTGATCCATAAACACACCGACCATTGCTCCTTCATTCAGATACACCGCTACATTGACGCCGTTCTCCTGAACGATCAGTGGAAATTCTCCCCGTTCCCCGGTAACAAAATCATCGTCTTCTACGTATTTGCCATCAGTGGCGAACCGTTTTTTCTCATAGATTCCCCTGCAATCAGTATGCTTCAGTAAGGCATCAACGACTTCGGATTTAAAACGGTAAATGCCTTCGCTGTACCAGTTGATCAGATAAAAGCCGTCAAAATAATCGATCGTCAAGCCGCCGATTCCGTCTCCTTCACCGTTAAAAAGCCGGAAGGCAGTAGTGTACGGGTCTTCAAAGAAGGAACGGCGCTGCCCGGCAGCTTTAATGATTTTCCTGTCGAACAGCTGCTGGCCAATCGTGTCGTTCTGACTGTTTGTAAGAATCCAGCCGGCCCCTTTATTTTGGCGGCCGTAATACCCTTTGCCTATATACGTGCCCTTTTCATCCACCACATTCAGGCACTGGCCTTCTTCGGTCAGCACCTGAGGGTTAGCAATCGCTTCCTTCATCAGTAACGGATAGCCTGATTGATATTTATTTGAAAATCCCATTTTTATTTTTACAGTCGTTTCCATCGTTCGAGCCTCCATTCATTCACGTCTATCATACAGAATTTTTAACGTAAATGGAATGGCAGAGCGGCTCAGCTGGTAATCCTCTCAGGATGGGTATACACATTAAAGCGGCCATTCCGGATAAACCCGGCAGTCGTTATACCCAGGTCATCTGCCAGTTCAATAGCGAGAGTTGTGGGGGCCGATTTTGATAAGACGATTCCCACACCGATTTTAGACACTTTCAGTAAGACTTCGGATGACAGCCTGCCGCTGAAAACGATTATTTTATTTTTCAGCGAAAGACGGTGCTTTAAACAATGCCCGTATATCTTATCGAGTCCGTTATGGCGGCCGATATCTGACCGGGTGAGCACCAGCTCTTCAGGGGAACAGAGAGCCACGTTATGCAGCCCGCCTGTCTGCTGAAAATCCGTTGAAGCCGCCTGCATAGTTTCCATCAGATTAAAACATTGAGAAGCTGTTACGGTCGTACGGCTGACCACCGTCTTAGCTGTCTTCACATCATTCTGGAAATAGAACTGCCTGCTTTTGCCGCAGCAGGAGCCAATATATCTTTTGGATACAGCTTTCTCATTCAGCTGGTTTGTATGATGAAGCTGCACGTACACAAACCCCTTTTCCTCAATAACTGACAAGGATTTAATATCGTCCATCGTTCGGATCATTCCTTCCGAGGCTAAAAAACCGACAGCCAGTTCTTCTACGTAAGAAGGTGTACAGAGAAGGGTCGCAAATTCTTCCCCATTAACTAGGATGGTCAGCGGAGATTCTGCGGCGATTACGTCTTCCTTTTCGGAGAACTGGTTTTTCTCGTAGGAAATAATCGGCCGTTTTTTCATAATGTTATGTGCTTCTTTGTTGTATTTGGATAATTCTTCGCGGCGTATCATATTATCCTATCTCCGTTTCCAATTCCTCAATGCGCTTCTCGACATATTTAGTATCTTTATGGGCATGGTACGTTTCTGCTTTTTCAACAACAACAGCTGTGTTGTACTCCGGGATACCGGCGTACTTCTCATAAACGCCTTTAGGGATCAGGACGTTGCCTTCAGGCCAGTAAACCTGGATGTTCCCTCTTCGTGTATTCGCAAACCGGACCCTTCCGTGGAAGGTGCCGAACTGGTTATAAACCACCACAGCCTCTCCTTCTTTTAATGAAAGCTGATTCGCATCCTCTTTATGAAGGAGGACATCGTAGCGGTCTGCAGAATTGTTCGGATCCGTCGCTGAATATACCATCGAATTAAACTGCTTTCCGCGCCTTGTAGTCACATAAAAATGGCCTTCAGGTTTACGAAGTTCCGGCAGTTCGATAGGGAGTAAGTTTCCTTTCCCGTCAGGTGTCGGGCACTCCCCGTCTTCGCACAGCCAGGCCCCGCCCCACTGGAATACATCTCCTTTTCCCTTCAAGTGCTGTATCCCGTCATAAACTGGATGAGCTTCAGCAATTTCATTTCTTATAGCCTGGGCATCAGGAAAGTCTATGAGATGGGCCTGCTCCGGTTTCACCCTTTTGGCCACCTCTGTGTAAATCTCCCATTCCGGGCGCGCCTCTTCCATTCTCGGTCCTTTAATCTCCGGTGAAAAATAGACCATTCGTTCAGTCGAGGTGGAGGTGCCTCCACCAGGCTGTTCATAGCGGGTCATTGCCGGGAGAACGATTACTTCTTCTTTAGCGTCTACGAGAGTGGAAGTATTCAGGATAATATCCTGGTGAACCCTTAAATCAACACTTTCAAGACACTTTTTAACAAAATCCGGGTCGGGCATCGTTTCAAGGAAGTTGCCTCCTGATGTGTAGAACGCCCGGAGTTTTCTGGGATGATTTTCAGGCAGCACGGCATTTTCCAGTGAAACTCCGACAATATCACCCTGCCAGTCTGGAATTTTAAAGCCCCATGTCTTTTCAATCCTCTTCCTCGTTTTAGATGAGTCAAAATCTCCCCCTGGAAGGGAAAACGGATCGGCTCCCATTTCACCTGATCCCTGGACGCCGGAGTGTCCGCGTATCGGCATAACCCCGCACTTTTCCCGGCCGATGAAGCCTTTAAGCATCGCAAGATTCGCTACCTGTGATATATTGTCGGTTCCAAACCGGTGCTGGGTCAGTCCCATCGACCACACAAATACTCCGCTTTCTGAACCGGCAAGCAGTTCTGCAAACTCTCTCATTCTCCCTTTGGTCAGGCCGGAGGAAGTTTCAAGCGACAGCCAGTCTTGCGCTTCTACGTGCTTTTTCAATTCAGAAAAACCGTGAGTGTGCTCGTTAATAAAATTCCTGTTAATCGCTGATCCCGGATGTTCCTTTTCCATTTCAAACCAATGTTTCATGACGCCGTTCATAAACGCAATATCGCCGCCAATATTTACCTGATATACATCATCAGCAAGCTTCGTGCCGAACAGCGCGCTGTCAGGAACAGACGGGATCCAGTAGTTAGCCATCGAAGGCTCCCAATAGGGGTTTATGACGATGATCTTTGTGCCTTTCCGCTTTGCCGCATACATATACTTTGTAGAAACAGGCTGATTGTTTGAGGCGACAGATCCCCAGAATACAAGTACATCCGTGCCAAGCCAGTCCTGATAGTTGCAGCTTGACGCCCCTATTCCCAGCGAACGCTTCAAAGCCGTTTTACTCGGCGAATGGCAAATCCGCGACGCATTGTCTATATGGTTCGTACCAAGGAACCGTGCAGCTTTTCCTGCGGCATAATACGATTCATTGGTAATACCTCTCGCGGTTAAAAAGAATGCCAGCTGTTTAGGGTCCACAGTCTTCAATTTCCCTGCAATTCTATCGAGCGCCTCATCCCAGGAAATACGGGAAAATTTTGATTCCCCGGGTTTTCTGGAAAGAGGGTACGGAATCCGGCCAAGCTGCCTCAATTCTGAACTCGATCTTTTCCTGAGCTCAGAAATATCCTGATGCAGTATACTTTTATCGATGGCAGGCATCGTATTTAATCTGAGGACATTCAGCCTTGTCGTACATATATGCGGACCGGCAAGTGTCTGATCTTTCAGGCCAGCTACGCCGAGCGCGCAGCCGTCACACACTCCCTGCGTCAAAATACGTGTGGCATACGGCAAATTATCTTTATTCTCCCAGACGACTTTCGCCGTATCCCGGATATGTTTAGGCTTCACTTTCCCCAGTCCAAATGGAACCATACTCACCCAGTGTTTCGGATCCGGCATCTTAGGAAGTTTCACCGGTCCCTGGTGTTTTGTCTTACCCATCACGCTCACCCTTTCTCTGCATCTAAGAAAACGCTTACAATTTATTTTATTAATTGGCACTGTTAAAGAAGAGTGCTGGTGTACCGTATGACACTCACAATTTACATACGAAGTCTCTGCCGTTTTCAACCGGCTTCTTTAACGGTTCAGCCCCAATTGCTTTAACAGTTTTGTTAAAAAGAGATGGCTAATTATTAACGATATTGCCACCATACCTATGATGTTAATTATATCATCTTAAACTGGAAATTTCTTAAATTAATACTTTTACTTTTTACACTAAACTATGCTAAAGTATAGGTTTGAGCGGAGTTCGCAACCATCCTCCGCTATAAAAAAGAAAACTAGGAGATGATGATATGAAAGGATTGTTAAGTCGTGCAGCCCGCAAAACTGCAGGCTATTTATGGTTGAACTTTAGAATACATTTTGCGGCGCGCCCGTATTGGAACCGGGGTGTCTGCGTTGAATAAGCAAGATAAACTGCTCCTTCTTACCGGAATATTTTTCACAGCCCTGTTTGTCTCAAACGTCATTTCGGTGAAGCTGTTTGCTCTCGGCAGCATCGTTATAACGGCCGGTATTCTGACTTATCCGCTCACGTTCCTGATTACTGACTCCATTTCAGAAGTCTATGGAAAGCGTACGGCAAAAAAAGTTGTTTTAATCGGGTTATTTACGAATTTACTGATGCTCGTATTTTTCTTTGGAGCCATCAATCTGCCGGCTGCGGGCTTCTGGGATATGCAGGCTGAATTTGAGATGATATTAGGCGCTGTCCCGCGCATGGTTGCTGCTTCTCTTATAGCCTACTTTATTTCACAGCTGTTTGACGTCCATCTGTTTCATAAACTGAAACAGCTCACGAACGGCCGGCATTTATGGCTGCGGAACAACGGAAGTACGTTGAGCAGCCAGCTTCTCGACTCGGTTATCTTTATAACCATTGCTTTTGCCGGAACCATGCCTGTTGGTGCTTTACTCACAATGATTGTCACCCAGTATTTTGTCAAGCTTGTCATCGCCATCGGCGATACACCTTTAATCTATTTAACTGTGAAATGGCTGAAAAAAGACGATAATGAAGCCGTTCAAAAGGAGGAAGTCTCTTATGTCTCATAAGCATAGCCGTGAGGAAGAAGTTCACTTATTAGGAAACACTAATGTTGAATATAAAATGGATTATGACCCGTCAATTCTGGAAGCCTTTGAAAACAGACACACTCACAGGGATTACTTCGTCAAGTTTAACTGCCCTGAATTTACAAGCCTGTGCCCAAAAACCGGCCAGCCGGATTTTGCTACTATTTATATCAGCTATATTCCTGACAAAAAAATGGTCGAAAGCAAGTCGCTGAAACTGTATTTATTCAGCTTCAGAAACCATGGGGATTTCCATGAAGACTGCATGAACACCATCCTGGATGACCTTGTCAAATTAATGGACCCACGATATATAGAAGTTTGGGGCAAATTCACCCCGCGGGGCGGCATCTCAATAGATCCGTATGTGAATTACGGAAAGCCCGGCACAAAATGGGAAAACTTCGCTGAAAATCGTCTTTTACAGCACGATTTATACCCTGAAAACATAAATCACAGATAATTTACTATTTTAAGGTTTTATAGCCTGGAGCAGAAAAGATTACAGCGGGGAGCCGGGGCAAGCCGACTGCCAGCAGAACCACGGGACTTGCAGGCCGCTGGCAGGTTGACCTGCCGCTGGACCCGGCTTGCGTTTGCCCCGGCTTAAAAGTATAAGTAACTTTAGTCCTCTCTTCCGTAGGTTGAGAGGACTTTTTAGTTTGGGGAGGGATAGTGCGCGCAGTATCACCCAGGCAGCACCCACGTGTCAGTCAATCGTGTAGCACACACTTACCTGTTACTCGCGTAGCACCCGCGTATCACACACCCCAACGCTGCTCTTCCTTTCGCCTTGTTCCTTGCGTTTTCTCCCTGGGCCGTTTGTAGCACCCACTTACCTGTTACTCGCGTAGCACCCGCGTATCACCCACCCTGACGCTGCTCTTCCTTACGCCTTTTTTCTCGCGTTTCCTCCCTGGGCCGTTTGTAGCACCCACCTACCTGTTACTCGTGTAGCACCCGCGTATCACCCACCCCAAAGCTGCTCTTCCTTACGCCTTTTTTCTCGCGTTTCCTCCCTGGGCCGTTTGCAGCACCCACTTACCTGTTACTCGAGTATCACCCACGTAGCACCCACCCTGACGCTGCTCTTCCTTACGC
>NZ_JAIWPE010000040.1 GCF_021028955.1 Salipaludibacillus sp. CUR1 | reverse complement strand
TTTGTAGAGGATTGGGAACAAGTATTGGTCTCTCCTCTACAATAGGAGCTTTTTTTGTGTTTGTAAACTCAAAATTACATTATATTCCATTCATGCAAGGCTACTGGGTCAGACCCCCCAGTAATTACCAAACACAAAAACCGCCCTCGGGCGGTTTTTTATTACCTATTATATATCCATCCACCTTTTTACCAGCTATCCCCTTGACCCATTTTCCAAAAATCCTGTTTTTTCTTCCCCAATATCCTGCGGGATCACCGATGTTTCTAAAATTAACGCCTCGACTATGCCTTCAAAAAGATTTGGGCAATCAATTCAGTAACAATCACCTAAATGGAATCATAGTGTGTTGAAGAGAGTAAGCGAAATGTCTGATGTTTTTTTTATGAGCAAGGTAATTAATAATTTCCTTGAACTCTCCCGTCAGGATTAACCTGAAAATTAAAGACAAAGGAGAATGAAAATGTATAATTACCAAAATCAATTGCAAAATTTGGAAATGGATCAATACCAAGTTGGTGAGTTAAACCCTATGGAGGTTAACAGTGAAGATTCACGCCAGCTTGGTGCGTTTGGGGGCGGAGGCTTCTTTCGTTGTGGCGGTTTTCAATGTTTTCGCTGCTTCGGCTGCTTTTTTAACTGTTTTAACTGCTTCAACTGTTTTAGATGTCATAACTGCTTTAGGTGCCATAACTGTTTCAGGTGTCATAACTGTTCCCGCTGTTATGGAAGTTAACCTTTCTTTAAAAAAATTTAATAATTTCATGGATAAAGTGTCCCTGCATCATTATCGCAGGGGCATTACTTTTTTAGGTAATCATATGGGACAAATAAAACTACATAAAATAGTAGTGCGTGATTTGTATTGATGAATAAGGAGGAGCTGAATGACCAAACTTAACGCTTCCGCACGTCTGAAGGTAAATAAAGATACATTTTATATACCAGACCAAGAAGGTGGTGTGTATTTTAGAAATAATAAAAGCTCCTTTCGTCTAAAAGGAAGTACCATTTACCAGTGGATTGAAACACTGATGCCGATGTTCAACGGGGAGCAAACATTGGGAAAATTGACCGAGGGGCTAACAGCTCCGTATAAGAAAAGAGTTTATGAGATTGGAGAAACATTGTATGAGAATGGCTTTGTACGGGATATAAGCCAGGATCAGCCGTACCATTTAAATCCTGCAGTTTTGGAAAAATACTCTTCGCAAATTGAATTCATCGAAAATTTTACCGATTCTGGGGCGTACCACTTTCAAGAATACCGTCAGGCAAACGTTTTGGCTGTCGGAGCAGGTCCCATTCTAGTGTCATTAGTAAGTGCGTTACTCGAATCGGGACTTCCTAAATTTCACTTTATGGTAACGGAATCACTGCCTGCAAATCGGCCCCGTATCCATGAACTGGTGCAGAAGGCGAAAAAAGATGACTCCGAGGTTGAGGTAATGGAGGTTACTTTTGAAGAAGGAGAGAATGCTTGGAAACAAGCGGTGCAGCCTTATGATTGGGTTCTGTATGTGTCACAGGATGGGAATGTCAGTGAGCTAAGGAATCTTAATTTCGCATGCAAAGAAGAAGGTAAGGTATTTCTCCCTGCCATCTGTTTAGAACAAGCAGGGCTGGCGGGTCCAGTCGTTCACCAAGACTCAGATGGATGCTGGGAGTCTGCATGGCGCCGCCTTCATCAGTCTGCCGTTCAAGATGATCATCAGCCTGCCAATTTCTCTTCAACTGCCGGATCGATTTTGGCAAATGTCATTGTGTTTGAATTTTTCAAGAGAGCTGCTGGAATTTCGAGTTCAGCTCAAAGCAGCCAAATTTACCTGCTTAATCTTGAAACACTGGAAGGAAAATGGCTATCGTACCTCCCGCACCCGTTGGTGACGTCCAGTGCTTTAACGCCCGCGCTGATTGATGACCTTGATGCGAGGATTAAAAATGAGACGAACAGAAAGACTTCACCCAGTAAGCTGCTGGAATATTTCAGCCGATTAACTTCCGAAGAGGCAGGAATTTTTCATTCCTGGGAGGAACGAGATTTGCCTCAGCTTCCTCTGGCTCAGTGTTATGTTCAGGCAGTTAACCCGATAAGTCCCGGTCCTGCAGCACTTCTTTCAGAGGTGGTTTGTGCTGGTTTTACACATGAGGAAGCAAAAAGGCATGCCGGGCTGACTGGCATTGAAATGTATGTGTCACAGTTGATTGATTCGCATGCAAAGGGATCAAATCAGAACGACTCGCTTATACAAGAAGGGTTTATAGGCATCGGTGCAGGGCAAACAATTGAAGAGGCTGTCTGCCGGGGACTGCAAAACTATTTAAATGAAAAGCTGAGTGAAAGAAAGGTGGATCAACCTAACTTGCATTTTGAACTGCAGCTGGAATCAATAGACGATCAGCAATGCAGATACTATTTAGATGCGCTGACTACCTTAAATGGGCCGCCGGACATCGATTTAATGGAAAACATTCTAGGCTTCCCTGTTATACGGATAAAATCAAATGGCCAAACGTACCATAGGGCAGGTTTAAATATAACGCTGGCCTTACGACAGACATTGAAACAAGCTCATTTAAATACGCCAAACGAGGCCAATTCACTGGTAAGGGATGAAACTGTGCCAGCCGGCTTTGCTGATAAAAAGAGAATCCAGCTTAAAATTCCTTCTTGTGATGGAATGACTCAATTAGAGATCTTGCAATCTTCCATCCAGATCTTAAAACAATACAAAAAACGTTTAGTTATTTATGACCTTTCATTCGAACCTTTTTTAAAGCATGAGCTGGCAGGGGTGTTTGGTGTACAGGTGCGAGAGGGGGACTGCTGATGGCTTCCCTGATTGTAATGAATGGAAGTGGTTTATTAGCGGATGTTGTCGATGATCACTTATCCGAAAACTATCATATAAAGCGGCAAAGTATAGGAGAAGCCGTTCCAGATGAAACAGAATTAGCTCTCGTACTCCACGATTCCTGGTATCCCTCTGTTCACCAAAAAGCGGAAGAAAGTTTCAGAGAAGCAGGTATTCCATGGCTTCGGGGGTTCATGTCGTTTGGAGAAGGAATCATTGGTCCATTTGTGCGCCCCAATACACCGGGATGTTCTGGTTGTGCTGATATGCGGCGTATGATAGCGGGGCCTGATCGCAAGGAAATGTGGACGTTTCAAAGGGAATTGCCGGCAGAAGAAGGGTTACATCAAGATGCCTGGGCATCACGTACCGGGCTGTCGCATATGGCCGCGTTGATCAGCCATGCGGTGCAACAGATTCTTCAAGGAGAATCCAGCAGCTTAGAAGAAAAAATATCAATTACAAACATGAAAACGTTAGCGACCTCAATGCACATTTTTTTGCCTGACCCAACATGTCTGATGTGCAGTTCATTACCGGATGATACTGCAGAATTAGCTAAAATTCGGTTAGAATCCAGTCCTAAAATCAAGGAGAGCGTTTATCGGAGTCGATCGATGGATGAATTAAAAACAGGGTTAGTCAAAGATTATCTCGATTATCGTACTGGGCTCATGAATGGAAAAATGCAGGATCTCAGGCTTCCTTTTGCTGATGTGTTAGTGAACTTGCCGATGTTTGGAGGAGACGAGGGCGTAGCAGGGAGATCTAATTCCTATGAAACGAGCGAGCTGACTGCCATATTGGAAGGTTTGGAACGATACTGCGGGATCGAAGCCCGGGGAAAAAGGACAGTCGTTCATGATAGTTATAATCATTTAAAAGATTGCTCACTAAATCCTGAAAGTGTTGGGGTTCATGAAACGGAGCACTATAACAAACCTGATTTTCCGTTTAAACCTTTTAAGCCTGATGAGCCAATGAATTGGGTCTGGGGTTACTCGCTGCTGGAAGAGCGTCCGATTCTAGTGCCGGAGTTACTTGCCTACTATAGTTTGGGCTGCGGAAATGGCTTTGTGTATGAAACGTCGAACGGGTGCGCCTTAGGAGGAACATTAGAAGAAGCCATTTTCCATGCGATTATGGAGGTGGTCGAGCGGGATTCGTTCTTGTTAACCTGGTATGCCAGGCTCCCCCTCCCGCGGCTTGATCTTCGTTCAGCTGATGATACAGAATTACAGCTGATGGTCGACCGTTTGACTGAAGTTACCGGTTATGAGCTTTATTTTTACAATTCAACAATGGAACATGGGATTCCAAGTGTTTGGGCAATCGCAAAAAACAAAAGATCCAAAGGCGTCAACATCATTTGTGCAGGAGGTGCAAACCCGGACCCTGTCAGTGCTGTAAAAAGTTCGATTTACGAGCTTGCAGGAATGATGTTCAGGGATGATGAAAAGCTGGAGAAAAACCGGAAGAAATATAAAAAGATGCTTAAAGATCCGTTTGCAGTACGTACCATGGAGGACCACGGGATGCTGTATGGTCTCAAAGAAGCCGAAGAACGACTGAATTTCTTATTGGATGATCACCGTCCTTTACGAACGTTTGCTGAGGAATTTAAGGAGCCGCCGGCCACTACTGATTTAAAAGATGATCTGCAGGATATTCTTCAGAAGTTCCGCCGGTTAAACCTTGATGTAATTGTGGTGGATCAAACAACACCTGTCACTGAACGGAATGGATTATACTGTGCAAAAGTATTAATCCCCGGCATGCTGCCAATGACATTCGGGCATCACCTCACCCGTGTGAAAGGGCTGGAAAGGGTCCTCACGGTACCTATGCAGCTGGGCTTTGAGAAGAAACCGTTAGGGTATGACCAACTTAATCCATTTCCCCATCCATTCCCGTAATGGAAGAGCAGGAGGGTAAACGATTTGGAGCTGGATACTTTTCTATATCAACTGCATTTTGAAACGGATAAAACCTGCCCCCCAGACTGGGAGGTAGATTGGGAGAATGCGCCGCTTCCCTATAAATTGTACCGAGGTTTACCTGAGATTGCTCTTAATACCGAGGTGCCTTTAACACTTAAGAAGAGAGAAGATGGTCTAAACCCCAGTCTTCAAGAGCTTGGTCATTTCTTATGGTATGTTTACGGTCTCACTCAATACTCTCAATCCGCTTTTATTGATGGAACGAAGGAAATGAATGTGAGCTTCACGCAGTCTTTACGGAGGTTTGTTCCCTCTGGCGGGGCGTTGTATCCTAATGAATTATATGTGTATGTCAAGCTGGATGACGCTCCCGAAGGAATTTATCATTATGATGTGGCGCATCACCGTCTTGTTTTGTTGCGGGAAGGAAATCACGATTCCTATTTAACCAGAAGCATTGACACTAGCCTTTCTGCTTCAGAATGTTTTTGCACCATTTTTGTCTCGACCGTTTTTTGGAAAAATTTTTATAAATACAATAATTTTTCTTACAGACTTCAAGGATTAGATGCAGGGGTGGTCATTGGGCAATCATTAGAAGCAGCTCATCGGATGGGGTTCTCTTCAAAGGTATATTATCAATTTCTTGACCGGGCTGTTAATCATTTACTTGGGTTATCTGATCAGGAGGAAAGTGTCTACGCGGTAATTGGCTTAAGTATGGAATCAACACTTACTGGTGCTGCTGGCAACGATCAAAAAAGCGACCAAATCGTTTCTGCCTCTGAATTGTGCCGGGAAGTTCCAGAATTGACTCATCATTCCTATAACCGTTCAAAGAGAGTCAGTGATTATCCGATGCTGAGAAAGCTTAATGACGCCTCGATATTTGAAACAACGATGTCATTTGTAAAACTAAAGAAAAATAGCAAGAAGAAACTTCCATTAGATACTGAGATGGTTTTGCTACCATTTGCAGAAAGGTTATCGTTCGATTTCGCCTCTGTTTGCAGGAAGCGGTATTCTCCTGAGAGCGATTTTACTTTAGAAAAAGTAAACCAGACACAATTATCTGCTTTATTAAAAGAGACCTTTTCTTTCTCTTATCAGAATGATCTTGACGATAATAAGGGGCAGATCGAGACTCGTATCTCTTTATATGGCAGTCTTTATAATGTAGAGGGAATTCCTAATGGTGCCTATTCTTATGACACTGACACTCATGTACTACGAAGAATTTCGAAGGGGGATTACCGGGAGTTGTTGCAATATGGATTAACTCTCCCTAATGTCAATATGTATCAAGTGCCACTCTGTTTGCATCTCGTTGGAGAGAAGGATCATCTCAAGGAGATATTAGGGTATAGAGGATACCGAATTCAGCAGATGGAAGCGGGCATTCTTGTGCAGCGGCTGCTCTTAGTGTCGTGCGCTTTAGGAATGGGAGGGCATCCATTGCTGGGGTTCGATGTAAAGCAATGTGATGACCTTTACAGAATCGATTCGAAAGGAAAAACGAGCCTGATCCAAATTCCCGTCGGCGCATACCGTTCACGCGCCTGGTTAAAAGGGAGTTTACTCAGCTAAGTAAAGCAAGCAAATAAATAAGGGCATGGAGACCGATCTCCATGCCCTTGTTTAATGTTTAAGCGATTTTAAGGTCATCACTTCAGCGATCAATCTCCCACGTTTTTTTCTATCTATAAATCTTATTTAACGTCACGCTGTCTCCGATCCCGTTCGCTATGAGATTGTGTTGCTGCTGGAATTCCTTTACGACCCCTGCGGTGACTGGTCCGTAGTTCTCTGAGGGTGACTCAGGGAAATTTCCGAAGCCGAGGCTGGTCAGCTGCATCTTCATCTCGCTGATTTCAGGAGCGCTTTTCCCGTCCTGGTAGACCGTAGTTACATTTCTGTTCAGCACGTCCAGTGTCCGCGCATTCACAACACCTGTTGCAGGCAGGCCGTAATACGCCTGAAAGTCTTTGACGACACCGGATGTGACAGCTCCGTACCGCGGCGATGGACGGTTTGGAAAATTACCGAAGCCTAAAAAGGTTAAGTCCTGTTTCAATGCTCTGATTCCTTCCATGTCGTCGCCGTCTTCAAAAACAACTTGAAGCAGCTCATCTATTTTTTTCATCGTCACAAGATCAGCTGTTCCAGTGACTTGTAAGCCATTGTCGGCCTGAAAGTCCTTAACGACCCTTTCCGTCACAGGCCCGTAACGGGTGGACGGGCGCTCCGGAAAGTTGCCGTACCCAAGGGCCGTCAGCTTCTGTTTGAAAGGACGGATATCAGGGTGGTCATCCCCGTCCTTAAACGCTGCCTGGAGCAGTTCCTCAATTTTTTTCAAAGTGATTGGGTTTGCCGTCCCGGACACACGCAATCCATGCGAGTCCTGAAAGTCGCTCACAACCCCGCTGGTCACCCGCCCGTACCGGGTGGATGGATACTCAGGGAAGTTCCCGAATCCGAGAGCCGTTAAATTCATTTTCATTTCTCTGACTGCCTTGCTGTCATCCCCATCTTTAAGCGACTGCGCCCATTCTTCATCCATTTTCCTGAGAGTGACATCGTCTGCCATTCCGTTGACGGTTAGCCTGTAATGTTTTTGGAAGTCTTTCACTACAGACGATGTCACAGGGCCGTACCTGTCAGACGGGCCTTCCGGGAAGTTTCCGAATCCTAAGTGTGTCAATCTCACTTTAAGCTCTGTAATAGCCGGATCGGCATTTCCATCCATAAAGATCGTGCTCAACAGCTCGTCTAATTTATTAAGCGTGTCTTCATCCGCTTTTCCTGTCACAGGCACGGAATAATACGCCTGGAATTTTTCAACCGTCTTTTCTGTCTCATCCCCGAAATAATCTTCAGGATCTCCAGAAGTCTCAAAGCCCATTTGCGCCAGGCTCTGTTTAAGCTGCTTAACGCCTTTACCCTGATCCCCTTTTTGATACAGGCCGGACCAGTTGACGAGAAAGCTCTCTTTTGCCGCATTACCTGCACGGTCCGTTACTTCAATCGTCACCGTCGTTTCTCCCGCTTTCAGTTTGTTCGTCACAGCGAAAGAGCCGTCGTCTTCAATCTCCAGGTCACCATTTCTGTAAACGCCGCCGCTGTTCTCAAGGGTATAAGCGCCGGATAACGCCTTGGATGCTTCCCCTTCGTCTGAAAAATAGGAAGTGATTTTTCCAGAAAAATGGTTGTCTGAAAGATCTTCAGCCTGCAGTTCAATTTCCGGATTCACACTGTAAACGTGCACGACTACATCTTCCAAAAAATAATGATGCTGGCTTGTATAAGCTTTTACTTGAATCGTGTATTTGCCGTCAGCCACTTTTTCTGTGCCGCCGGACGCCTTGTCTGTGTATGTCAAATCCCAATTAGAAGATTTTCCTGAGCCGCCCTCTGCAAATGGAGATATAATTCCGATTTCCTCGCTGCTGTCTTCATTTGCCAGCAGAAGTTCCGTACCGTAAACTTCTTCCGTCAGCCCAAAGGTTACTTCCACACTTTCTTTCCCGCTGTTAAAGACGTCCGGTGTAACAGCGGCCGATTCAATGACATTAGACACGGTTCCAATTTGGACTCCGAAAGGCAACGTCAATTCCGGGTGCCCGTCAGCCGACAAGGTCAAATACCCTTCATAGTAGCCGGGCTCACTTGTATGTTCACCTGTCAGAACAACCGGCATCTCTGCCGTTCCTCCGGCTTCAACAGAGATACTTTCCGGTATATCGAGGCTTACTCCCTCGTTGCCCATAGACTCTTTAAGAAAGTACCAGGACACGTCATATTCCACCGGATGGTTACTCGTGTTTGTCAGATCGAGCGTTTTCTCTTGGCTGTAATAGCCGCCCATTTTAACTGATCCGAAATTGAGGCTTCCTGTCCTGTGAACCAGTTCTTTATCTTCTTTCTCTTGTCTGTACCGAATAGTGTCCTGTACAGTCGCGGTCACCGGTGTTTCCAATGCTTTCATAGCACGGACCGCTCCGGAACCAATTTCATTCACCCCGCCCTCGTCGATTAAAGCGCCTGTGTTCATCATTTTCGCTTTAATGTCCTGAGGTGTCTGGCTCCTGTCTGCTTCAAGCAGCAATGCCGCGATCCCGGTAATGTAAGGCGCGGCCATACTCGTGCCATTATAATATCCGTAAGCCTGACTGTAATCATCTGTGTTCGCCCGTGATAAAGACGTGGCGGAATATACACTGTAGCCCGGGGCTATAATATCCGGCTTAATATCGTACGTTCCGTTTACAGGTCCTCTTGCAGAAAAGGGTGCGAGGCTTTCAGCGCCGTTTCTAAGGGAAGCCGCACCCACTGAAATAGCGCTTGCCGCTGTCCCCGGGTCGCCTACTGTCAGCGGCCCAGGTCCCTCATTACCATTGGCTGCGACGACTATCATTCCGCTTTTGACACTTTGATTAATTGCTCTCGTCAACGGAGTATCTGCTTCGTTAATATTGCTTGATAAGGAGAGGTTTAAAATGTCCAGCTCATCTGCGGCCGCCTGATCCAGCGCCTTTATAAGATCCGCCGTCCGCCCCCGGTCATTATTGTCTATGACACGGTAAACATAAAGGTCCGACTCGAAAGCAACCCCTTTAACACCTTTGTCTTCTTCCGAACCGCGGCCCGCAATGATCCCGCTGACGTTCGTTCCGTGTGTCGTTGTCACAGACCCGTGGCCTTCGAGCGGCGTCGTCTGCCCGTCGTTAACGTAGTTTTTCCCGCCTTTATAGGCGTCTTCAAGATCAGGGTGATGGTAATCAATTCCGGTGTCAATGACTCCGATTTTAATGCCGGCCCCTGTTAAACCAAGGTCCCATAATTGGCTAACTTCTATTGTCTTATTCTCGTCATATGTCGGTTCATAGTCATCGTCATCCTCATAAAGCGCTTCGTATTCCTGATCCGGATAGACGCCTGTTACCTCATCAAATTGCGCCAGTTTCTCAATGTCCCCGGCGGATACTTCCATGCTGAACCCGTTAAATATTTCTTCAAACCGTTCCAGGGCGCTGTAGTCAATGCCTTCATTTTCGAGGTAATCCAGGAACGCTTCCGCTTCATCCTGAAGTTCTTTTTCAGCTGCCGCTGTCTCAAAAAACGTGTTGTTTTCATCTGCCTCTGATTTTTTTACAGCTAAAGGAGTGTCAGTCAATTCAATAATTATATTAATCCGGCCGGATGAGTTTATATCGATCTGTGAATCTATGTACGGGGACGCGTCCGGCTTGTCTGAACCTGCCGCCGCTGCCGTGCCGAACAGCACTGCCCCTGCTAAAATAACGATTATTGCCCACAAACCTGCCAGTTTTAAATGAATACCTGTTCTCATCTGAACACCCTCTTTTGAAAAATTAAAAAACGCAAGAGTTCTTTAAATAGAACTCCTGCGACAATTATACTTTATTTTTTTCACAAAAACTCATAGTTTTTCACAATTGTGAATTAGTACCTAATTTTACCTTTTATATTCTGGTACTTCCAACGGCAGATACGGGTTCTCAATCTGGTCATACAAACGTTTGATCATACTTGTCTGTTTATGAGCCCATCCAATATCTGTCGCATACTGGAAAGCAGACGATCTGCCGAAGCTTGTGGTACTTCTGTTCACTGCTGCTTCGTGGAAATCCGGATCCCAGCGCATCTTATAAAGCGTGTCCTGCCCTCTTCCAAGATAGCTGCTGGAAATGAACTGGGCGCCGCCTCTGATTGACGCTTCAGGTGTGAACCACCCTTCACGGAAGGCCCTTACTGATCCTCTTGTATAAGGATCACTGTCCACCGCTTCAATGCCGAACATGTTATACGTTTTTCTTAACGTGATGCCGTTCGTATTAAAATTGTCATTTCTTGTTCTCACCCAGCTCCAGCGGTTATTTCTGTCATTATAAACTCTTTCGAGAATATACGTCGCTTTTCCGTTTGATGTCGGCCGGATAGATACCCACTTGTTTGTGCTGATCTGGCCGACTTCAATTGAACCGTTAGACAGGATGGATGTTCCGTGCCCGGTTTCAAGAAGCGCGTGGGCAATCAGGTAAATATCATTGACCCCGTTTCTTTCCGCAGCGTTTTTAAACGTAGCACCTGTATTATGAAGGATGCCCCTCCCGTTTAAAATATTGTTCAGCTGCGCCGCTGATACTCCGGAAGTCTGTGATAACTTTAAGAATTGGTACATGTCTCTGCTGGAAGGATCAAGTGAGAGGTTTGACGGATCCAAGTACCTCTTCACATCTTCTCTCTTAGCATTTTTCCAGCCGCCCCCGTATAAATCTGTTTGAGGACCAAGATTCATTTGCCTGTCAAGCATTTGCTCAATCGTCATATTGTACGAGCGGACATGCCCCGTGCCGCCCTGCTTATCGAGCTCTGAATTGATCTTCATTAAAGTCACTGAATCGCCTATTCCGTTCACAACAAGCTGGTGATGAGCCTGAAACTCTCTTACTACGCCAGCAGTCACTGAACCGTAAGAGTTGGAAGGGCTACTCGGGAAGTTACCGAACCCCAGTCGTGTTAAATTCAGCTTCAAGTCTCTAACACCCTCATGGCGTTTGCCTTCCTGATAAGAAGAATCAAGGACTTCATCAATATAATCAAGCGTCGCCCGGTCTGCTTTCCCTGTTACTGACAGTCCGAAATAGCCCTGAAACACTTTAACGACACCTTCTGTCACAGAACCATAACGGTTAGATGGACTGCTCGGGAAGTTGCCGAAACCCAGTTTCGTAAGATTCTTTTTCAATTCAACGATTTCATCTCCTGCATCTCCAGCCTGATAAGGGGCAGGAAGACCACCTGACACCTCGCGGATAAATGTTTTACTGACATAAGCAGGTGATGCAGTAATTGATGAATGGCTGATACGGTACCACTGGCCGGTATCTTCCAATAAATTGACTTCCGTTCCGTTAGGAAGCGTGCCAATAATGCCGTAACCCGTTCCTGGCCCCTGACGGACATTAAGATTTGAGGCAGTGACGACGCCATTCCCAAGGTCAGGAAGGAGGCTCTCAATTTTTGCAAGTGTAACGGAATCTCCTATCCCGTTTACTACAAGGTCCTGTGATTCCTGGAATTCTGAGACAACACCTGAAGTCACTGAGCCGTAACGGTTGGACGGACTGCTCGGGAAGTTGCCGTACCCTAACTGTGTTAAGTTCTGTTTAAATGTTTTAATATCATCGTGAGCCTGACCGTCGCGGTAAATGGTATTCAGTTCCTGCTTCAGCCGGTCCAATGTACGCTGGTCGGTTCTACCGTTAGCCCTTAAACCATAGTACTTTTGAAAATCTTCAACTACTCCCATCGTTACAGGACCGTAACGGTTAGATGGACTAGATGGGAAATTGCCGAATCCAAGCCTTGTTAAGTCTATTTTCAATTCACGGATCAGGTCGCCAACATCTCCATTTTCAAAAGGAAGCGATAAATTGGCATTATGGTACTCAGTCGTCCGTTCTTTCAGGCGCTCAATTGTAATCGAGTCGCCTATTCCATTCTCGACAAGCTCCTCCGCTTTCTGGAATTCAAGGACCACGCCTTCCGTTACAGGACCGTAGCGGTTGGACGGTTCTGCAGGGAAGTTACCGTAGCCTAACCTTGTTAAATCCTGTTTGAATGAAACTATATCCGTATGGGCCTGGCCGTCACGGTAGATCGTGTTCAGTTCGGCAGCGATACGGTCATAGGTGGCCTGGTCTGTCTCGCCTGTGGCGCTTAATCCATAGTACTCCTGAAAGTCTTTAACGACTCCCATTGTCACCGGACCGTAGCGGTTCGACGGGCTTGATGGGAAATTGCCAAACCCGAGACGGGTTAAATCCTGTTTTAGGGTAACGATATCATCTCCGCTGTCCCCGTTTTCATAAGGCAGTGTCAAGTTGGCTGTCGCATACCATTCTTCTAAATAGCGTTCTTCCAGAAGTGCGACTGTCACTGAATCACCGATCCCGTTAACTCTCAGATTTTCACTATATTGAAATTCTTTAACGACGCCTTCTGTCACAGGGCCGTAGCGGTTCGACGGACTTGATGGGAAATTCCCGTAACCTAGGACTGTCAGCTTCTTTTTCAGCTCAACGATGTCCTCATCGGCCTGGCCGTCACGGTAGATCGTGTTCAGTTCCGCAGCAATCCGGTCATATGTTTCCTCATCTGTTATACCGGTTGCATTTAATCCATAATACTTTTGAAATTCTTCAACGACTCCCATTGTCACCGGACCGTAGCGGTTCGACGGGCTTGATGGGAAGTTGCCAAACCCGAGACGGGTTAAATCCTGTTTTAGGGTAACGATATCATCTCCGCTGTCCCCATCCTCATAAGGCAGCGCGAGTGGTTCCTCCACAGTCATCAGCGACATGCTGAAGGCTGAAGAGTCCGTTTCCTCTGAGTCCTCGAGGTCTTTTTCTTCTCTCTTTTCCCCGTCTTTATCAGACTCAGACTCCAGGCTTTCCTCTTCTGATTTTTCTGCTTCTTCAGTTGTTTCTTCAGAAGCGTCCTGGTTTTCATCAGCAGCTGGATCGCTTTCGTCTATTTCTTCTGTTTCTTCTTCAGAAACATCCTTGCTCTCCCCAGCTGTGTCACTTTCTTCTGTTTCATTACTTTTCTCTTCAGCTGCCTCTTCTTTCTGCTCAGCGTCTTCCTCATCTTTTACTGAGTTTTCTTCTTTACGGGCATCTGATTCAGAGGACTGTTCCTTGTCTTCTTCAATAGACTCTTTGCTGTCCTCTGTGTCCGGAGACTTGTCTATTTCTTTTTCATCTGTTTCCTTCTCACCAGGTTTTTCTTCAATCACAGTGTCTTCTTCAACTGCTTCCTCATCAGTGGACTCTGATTTTCCAAGTTCTTTACCAACTATGTGTTCCACGTCGTATTTCTCAACAAGTGACATGAGAACCTCGAGGGTTTCTTCATTAATTGCTCCTGTGACTTCAAGCTCCTCTGTTTCCTGGAACTCTTCCACAATCTGCTTTGTCAGTTGGCCGAAATACGGAGAGGGCTCCTCCGGGAAATTTCCGTATCCTATAAATGAGAGAGTCATTTTCAGATCAGCAATTTCCTCAGACTCATCGTCAATACTGTAAAGAGTGTTTAATTCGTTTTCTAAATAGTCTGCCAGCAGGTTTTGAGTCGACTCGTCATATTCTCCTGTCGTCTCCAATTCATGTAAACTTTGAAACTCTGTAACTGCATCTCTCAGTTGTTCATCAAATTGGGCGTCCAGTTCCTGTTCTTCTTCCAGTTCATAGAAACCGGCCAGGATCAGTCTCTCTTTGAGAATGATAACTTGTGCGTCCTCATCTCCCTCCTTTAATGGCAGTTCCCGGGTTTCTTCTTTGTCCCGGTCAGGCACATCATCGTCTTCATAAAAATATTTTTCTTCCTGGGCCGAAACCTGGCCCCCGCTTATAGCTCCGAAAGAGCTGAAAGCAAGAAGAAAACAAATGAAGAGAATGAAAGACCTTTTCAGTTTTTTCCTCACCACTTATTCATCACTCCTCTCCATCGTGTATTATATCGGACAATATCTTAAAATTTAAATACTTTTTTAGATAATTTTGGTTATTTTTCGACATCCCTGTCATTTTACTATATTAGTAAAAAATTATATTATAGGTAAGCCACTAAAAAACCCAAAGCTAAATAACTTTGGGTTTTGAAATATATCTTTTATTCACCGTAATTAGCGGGTCTGTAATCCCTCGGCGACCTGTTTTTCTTCAGTTCTGCACTGACATGCTGTAAAACTTCTTCGGTTAGCTCGCCAAATAAAGGCTTTTGGGCTGCCAGCTGATAAAGCCAGGTGACTCTCGTAAAATCTTTTTCATCCACAATAACAGGGAGAAACGTCCCGTCATCAGCAACTTCGCAGCTTATTCTGTCTGAATTACATAAGAAAAAAAGATCTCTGGTCAGGAGAGATCTTTTTCTTTATTACAATATTAGTTTTAAGGTCAATTTTTTTGACTGTCTAATATTTTCACTAAGGCAATACAGCTTGAGATATTGTGCTGGGTAAAGTCATTCCTGAGTTCGATGGCCCTAAATTTATTATGGAAAGCTCCTAAACAGAGTTTCTTTTTCTCAAAATACATCACTTTTTCAGGAGTCAGCTGCATTTGCAGCTCAAATTTCACAGTCTGTTTAACAGTTTCCTTAATTTTTTCACTCAGTTCGTCATCTCCGGTCAGCTTTGCGAGCTGATAAACATTCGTTATGCCTTCTGTCTTACAAGCAACGGGAACAGATTTAGGTGTTTTTCCTTCCTGGGGAGGGAGTCCGCCCTGCCATTCCTCTTCGTAATCCTCGCCAAGAAACTGGGAAGATACAATGGATTCCGCCATTAACTTCGCATGATCTAGAAAAATGTCTCTTGGACGGTATTTGTAAATGGCATTAATGCCATACAATAACCAGTGGTCATGATGGACCGTTTCCAAGGTTGCTCCTTTGTTCGGGACCGTCACCAAGTATTCAGTTGCTTTTTCTGCCACATCAAGCCATTCTTCATTACGGTCCAGTTCATAAAGTCTTACTAAACCTAAAATGGCTTCTCCAGTATAAAAGTTTGACCGGAAGTCTGTAATTTCCTTCGTACTGAATATCTGCTTATGGATCGAGAAATCGCCGTTATCTTTTTGCGTTTCTTTTATCCATACGGCAAGCCCCTGCATGATCGGCAAATATTTTTCATCCTTTTTGA
The DNA here is from genome assembly GCF_021028955.1 of Salipaludibacillus sp. CUR1. Classification (GTDB taxonomy): domain Bacteria; phylum Bacillota; class Bacilli; order Bacillales; family Salisediminibacteriaceae; genus Salipaludibacillus. The sequence goes on along the minus strand of NZ_JAIWPE010000040.1, from coordinate 6,289 downwards.
GCTCTGTATACTTGGCAAAGGCCACAATAGCCAGGGCGTTGCCTCCAAGTTTATTGACATCTCTTTCAACCAGTACTTGGGCGCTTTTACCGTTCACTTCGACTGGACTGACCTTATCTGCCAGAAATTCAAGTGCGGACTCAACATTGTCCATTAGAGATTCGTCAGGCATGAGCTCATAAGTTTCCAGCATGGAATAAGCTGTTCCGGCGTGGCGGAGAATATTATACTTGTTTTCTTTTACATCTGTGGCCGGATTGTAAGTGTAGATAAATTTCCCTTTGTCGTTAACAACTTTCTGGAAATAATTATCTTTTGTCAGTTCAATGGCCTGTAAGAGATCCTCTTTTGACAGGGTGTTAATAACCCGATGTCCTCTGTATAATTCCTCAACGTCACTTCCATTTGTATAATAGGATTCTGCCGTAAACTTATACACATTTTCCAATTCGGATTGATTAAATAAGTCAGTGTCAGATTGAGGCAGCTGATTATTAAAAGCTGCTCTGAGATGATCTGGAACCAGCTTATTTTTTTCCACAACGTCATATGCTTCTACTTCCTGTGGAGACAAGGCAGTTTCAAAGTTTTGATCGAAAGCAAGGCCGTTTACACCTTTATTATAAATAATTTTGCTGTCCTTAAGAGAAAAAGGCCTCTCTTTATTAATGGGAGTCACTTTATTTAAAATATCTAATTTGAGGTGTTTTGGTTTAAATTTAAAAGGCCTGTTTGCCAGATATTTTTCTAAAGCCTCAGTGACAGCTTCAGTTGCTGTGCTGCCTTTTCCTTTTATTACATAAGCGCGGGATTTGTTATCACTGACTGATAAAAACACCACATTTTTCCCGTCTATTTGTAAAAAATCACTGCCGGGAACCTGGTTCCCTTTTAAAATTTGAGCATCTTTATTTAGTGCTGCTTCAAATAACACCTTCATAAAATCTTTCATCCGAATGGATCCACCTCTCACTAATAAAAAATGATATATAAATCGTGTTAGAGAAATAATCCCCCAAAAAATTGGGGGCTAAACTAGCGTTTCTTTGCTATTTTCTTAAGAATATCAAGAGCTTTTCTCACAGGTGCCGTAATCTTCCACGACGTGCTGTTGATAATCTGGTCATACTTTCTGGCAATCTTCTTATATTCGGCCTTACTGAGGTTACCATAATCTTTGGATTGCAGCTTTTTCTTGGCTGACATTGTTCTGAATCCAAGCCTGATCGGTTTTGTCCATTCCTCTTCGATAATAGCATGGACTTCCGCCTTTTCAGGACCTCTCATACAGACATTTTTAAACTTTTCTACCAGTTTTTTGTCAGGGGATGCCACCACTACAGAAACCGAGCCGTCCGCTTCGTTTTTGGCAAAGCCATTCAGGCCTCTTTTCAGCGCCTCCCGCTTAACCCACTTGCGGTATCCAACCTTCTGCACTTTTCCGGTCAAGGTGTATTTCTTTCCATAAAGCTTGCCTTTAGGGGCTAGAGGAAGTTCAACCATCGCAGCCGATCGTGTTTTTAACGGTTCTACAATACTATTAAAGTCAAAATATAACGTCGAGCGTTCATCATTCGCTGTTTCAGGGAAATAAAAATCTATAAATTCTTTTGCAAAGTCCCTCGGCGTCCCTTCCATCGGGAATAAGTGTCCGCCTAATCCCGGACGGGAATTGACTTCAATGACGACGCCTGAGCCGTCTTCATCATTCACGATGATGTCCACACCGCTTTGGGCTAACCCCGGAATCGCTTTCGTGGCGTCTCTCGCGATTTTTTCCAGTTCAGGTGACAAGTCATTTGTCACGTCGACAGAGTCTCCCCCGTTCGACAGGTTGCTTTGGACTCTGAGAAAAATCCGCTTGTCCTTTTCAAGGACTGAGTCAAGTGTATAGCCTGCCTGCTCAACCATATAGACCACTTCTTTATCGATGCGGATCATACGGCTGGTCAGGTGAGGATTTTTCTTTCTGAAAGCGTTCTTGCTTGCAATTAACTGTCTGATTGTCTGCTTGCCGTCACCGACAACGTTAGCCGGGATGCGATGCATCGCTCCTAAGACACGGTCTTCAATTACAATGACCCGGAATTCTTTCTCACCAGGTACGTGGGTTTCAACAATTACTTCAGGGTATTCCAGGTCTTTTCTGACATACGGAATCGCTTCCTTCAGGACATCTTCGTTCTGGACGTTTGCGAATACGCCTTTCCCGCCGTTTGCGCTGACCGGTTTTAATACAAGCGGATACCCTAATGAATTAGCATATTCCAGAATCTCTTCGTCCGTCGCTTCAGGAGAAAACTTTTTCCCCTGCGGCACTGGAACGCCTGCTTTATATAAGTATTTCTTTGTTAAATCCTTATCATCGCAAATATCAAATGCTTCTTCAGTTACTTTGTCGCCTTTCGATAAGGCAAAATGGTGCTCCCGGTCTTTGTACTTTAAACTGTAACGGACTTTCAGCTTGTTCTCTTCGTCGAATGCACTGTAAAATCTGAGCCTGATGCCCCGTCGCCAGCCTTCGAGAGCCACGGTGTACGTACTTATTCGTTTGCCCTGCCCGGCTTTAGGCACGGCATCTTCCAAGTGCGGCAGCCATTTATACTTTGTATCAGTCACGGTGAATCCTCCATTTTCAAAAATGATCTATTTTTCTCTATGTCTCATTCTACCTGATTTTTTGCAAAAAAATAGTTTTAATTTATCTAAAAAAGTCGTTTTTTACCTTTTTATCACTTTTCTAAACGGGCCGGCGGCTTTTGATAATGCCTGTTTCCTGAAGTTGCCGAGCCGCCTTTCAGCACGGTTAATATCTTTCATAAGCAATTCATATTCGTCCAGTTTCTTTTCACGTTCAATCATAAAGTCGCCTCCGTCCAGGACGCCCTTTTCAAGAATATCAAAGCGGGCACTGATCGGGCCAGCTGTATCCTCGGTGTGCACTTTTAACGGCCCGGCTTCATTAAGAATCTTTAAGAGAGAGCGGACAGCCTCTTCAACTGCCTCCTCTGACGGGTGCCCTAAAAGAAACTGAAACTGTTTGCTGCTGTTTATTTTAAAATAACCTGAAAAGCTCCCGGAAAGAAGAAAGTCTTTTACTTTGCTTTTCAGTTGTGTCATCGGACTGGCCGATGTAATCATCACTTTTTTTAAATTGAGCTCTTTCCCCGGACAGGGAGCCATCTCCACTTCATCAGCCAGGTTCTGTTTCAGCACATATTCACTGTCTTTCATCCTGAAAAAAATGTTTGAGCCACTCGTAGAAATGTGCGCTGTTTCTGGAAAATAGTAATCGATAAGGGCTTTAGGAATATCTCTCCCCTTCCCTTCAATGGGAAAAAGGTGAGAGCCAAGCCCCGGCCTTGTATTCAACTCTATAACAGCAGCTGTGTTATTTTCACGGTCGACAATCATATCAAGCCCGCAATGGGTTAACCCGGGTACCGCTTTAACCGCAGCGGCTGCTATATCTTTCATTTCTTCTGTGAGCGTATCCGTCACATCAACAGGGTCGCCGCCTGCGGATATATTGCTTACACGCTTCAAGAGCACCCGCTCCCCTTTTCCTGGAACGGTGTTTAAAGTGATGCCGAGTGCGCGCGTTGTATTATAAAACTGTTTATCGAGTTTAATCGGACGGTTGTACAAGTGCGGGACCACTTTTCTTTCTTCATTTTTCTCTTCAATGAGCTGGCCAATCGTTTTCTTGCCGTCTCCAATGACATTGGCAGGCAGCCTGTTCACCGCTCCCAGTACTTGTCCTTCCAATACAAACACTCTGTATTCTTCACCTTTAACGAATTTTTCAATGATCACATCTTTAAAGTGAAGCTGCTGGCGGACATAGGCTAGTCCTCTTCTGAGCTCTTCTTCAGAAGTGATATTAACGATGACACCTTTACCGCCGGACCCATTGGTAGGTTTCAGGACTAGTGGAAATCCGATTTTTCCTGCTTCTGAGACGATGTCATCATCCGTGCGGTCGTCACTGAATTTTAACCCGCGCGGCACAGGAACGTTCTCTTTTAACAGCGCTTCATAAGTTAAATGTTTATCATCGCAGATGCGCTGCGCTTCATCTGTAATTTTGTCGCCTTTCGACCCTTGAAAATGGTGTTCCCTGCCTTGATAGGCAAGGGAGTAGCGGAGGTGCCTTTCATTATCGTCTCCACGTTCCATATAAAATTTCAAATCGAGGCCTCTTCGCCAGCCTTCAAGGGCGATCGTATAAATACTAATCTTTTTTTGGGTCGCCTCAACTGGAATAGCATCGATGAGGTGCGGAGGCCAATTAAACTGACCGGATTCCATAAGCATACCTCCGTTACATTATCTTATATGTCTTTATTTAAAAGCCGTTTATTTGCCTGGCTCTTTTAAAGGGAAGTGTTGATCTTTAAATACACTCGCTTGTTTCCTGCGCCGCTCCGCTTGCTCGTCACACGAAAAGATCTGCCGCGGGCAAGGCTTCAGCTAATCGGGGAAAACCACCCCGATGGATCTTCAGCTCTTGCTTTTCCCGCAGGCGTCTCGTAATTTTAAAATCAACAAAGTATATTAACAGAGCCTTCTACTTCATGATGTTAACGGGAAGAGCGGACCCGTGAGTAAACGTTTAAACCCGTCAGCAAGACTTTTCTTTTTAGCCTGAGCCTTTTCAGCTTTTTATTTATCTTGTGTAAATCAACCCGTCTCTGGTGGTTGGGCTCGACGATTCTGAATCCCTGTTTGAAAAAGGTCGGGGACACTGACACAGTGTCTTCTGTGAGAGAGCCGTCGCCGGTCAGTTCCTTTGCTTCATTTATAAAGTCGTTAAGCTGCTCCGGTGTGCCGGAAGCCGCAGCTAACTCATAGTTATCAGATGAGCGGTATTTTAAGTATCCTTGAATATTCCGCTTCACTGCTTTTTCTGTCAGGCGTTTTTTAACTTCTAACCAGTTGAGAGGCCCGCTTACCGTAAACATGCGGGTGCTAACCGGCGGGGTTGGCGGGGCAGGCACTTTCACAGCCACGGCTATTTTCTTCTCCAACGGGAGGAGCGTTTCCTTAAAGTCGGGATAAACATGCCTGTTAGCTTCTTTGATAGCCTTGGATTCGGGAAAGTAATAATCAATAATTGCTGAAGGGATATCCCGGCCTTTTCCCGTCATTGGGTATAATAATGAGCCGATTTGAGCGGTTGGATTCACTTCAATTACTTTAGCTGCCTCGTTTCTGTTTCCGTCTGCCGGAACGATAAGATCCACGCCGCCGTGCGGAAAGTCAGGGAATGCTTTTAACGCGTTAACCGCAACCATTTTGACTTCTTCGGGAAGGACGTCGAGCCTGTCAACCGGATCCCCTCCGAGTGAGATGTTGCTTGTTTCTCTTAAAAAAATAACCTCACCTTCCGCTGGTACTGTCTGGAGCGTCCTGCCTCCCGCGGTTAAGTAGTGTTTGACCTGCTCATCAACCACAATAGGACAAGTGGCTAATCGTGGGTTTTTTTTCCGCTCGCTGTTCTTGCTGTTTATTAATTGTTCAATTGGTGATTTCCCATCGCCTGTAACGTTTGCAGGCACCCGTTCAATCGCCGCTGCCGCCTTTTTACCCACCACATAAAGGCGATATTCCGTCCCGGGAACATACTCTTCCACTATGACATCCTTGTAGCCGGATTTTTCCCTCACTTCATAAAGGGCATTCGTAAGTTCCTGACTGTTCTTAAGGTTTGTGTAAACGCCTCTTCCGAAACTTCCGTCTACCGGTTTTAACACGACTGGGTACCCTGTCTCTTCTGCGTAACTGATCACCGACTGATCGGAGTCGGCAGCGGTAAACTTCTCCCCTGAAGGCGCCGGAACACCGGCCTGCTTCAAAATATCGCGGGTCTGCTGCTTGTCAGCCCCGGCTTCAACTGCCTGATTAGATACTTTATCGCCTCGGGAGCGGAAAAAATAATGGGTCTCTGTCTCTGAAGATAATGAGAACAGTTTGCCGGGTTTATGGACATACCATGTCTTCATGGATTTAAATGGGGCGGCCTCACTGCTGTGCCACTTTAAAGTTAAGCCCCGCCTCCATCCTTCAAGAGCGAGCGCATATCCGCAGAGCAAATGGCCTTTCGCTTCCTCCATGACCTGGGGAGGAAGGTGGGTGAGCCAGTCATATTCCTTTTGTGTCATCGTTCCTTCCTCCTCGTATATTATATTTAAGCCCATAATTGAGCTTATAAATTTCTTTACACCCAAGGCTTTTTGATTGGGCGTCTCAAGATATTTCTAGATAATGATCTTAGGATCATTTGGGA
>NZ_JAIWPE010000004.1 GCF_021028955.1 Salipaludibacillus sp. CUR1 | reverse complement strand
GGAAACAGGATTATAAGGGAGTTAGAAAAGAGTAACAGGTAGGTAGGTGATACGTGGGTGATACCGGTGTAACTGTTAGGTAACACCCACCAACGTATCAGGCAGAAATCGAGAGGAAACGGTAGCATAAGCAAGCTAAAAAAGAGTAACAGTCAGGTAGGTGATACGTGGGTGCTACCGGTGCAGCACCTACGTATCACCTGCCAACATATAAGGTACAAATCAATAGTAAATCAGAGCATTTAACACTATTTAAACAATAATTTAACTATATAACAGAAAACACTCTAATATAAGCTTTAATGGTATAATAAGAAGTATAGAAGAAGAAAAGAGAGATCGTTTGGCAAGCTGTACACTGTCTTAATTGTAGTTGAAATAACCGGAGCCTTTCGCCCTTTCGATAAAAGTGAGCATAACAATATGGATAACTGGATCATTTTAAATCAAAATTAGTCTGTAACGGCGGGTAAAACTCTGCTAATTTAACATGTGCGGCATTCATTATAGTTATGGAGGGGGCAATTAAGATGGCTTATATCCTTTTTATTCTTTTATTTACCCTGGCTCATGCAATCGCCTATATAGCTGCTGGTGCAATAGCTTTAAAGTTCAGCAAAGATATTTATGAAGAGAAAAGCCGTCATTGTGATTTTATGAGAGACATGTCCAATAAAGAAGAAAGCGGCCATGTGGAAAAATATTTTCTGCCGGCTCAAATTCTAAGAGGTCTTTTGATGGCTATCGTTTTATTACCTCTCTTACATGCTATATTAGAGTTGCCATTCGCCGTATCGTTTTTGTTTTTCGCAGGCCTGATGTTTATTTACACACATCTGGCAGCTGCTTCCCCTTTTATGGATAATATTGAAGGCCTCGTTTACTTTAAAAAGAGGTATGTGAAGAAAAAGTTTTTCTTTAAGTTCCAGATGGAGATGGTTATGTATATCATTCTGTTTGGTCTCCTGATCACCGCATTTCTCACATTCATCAGTTGAAGATAAATTCCTGAGAAACCCCCTAAGCCATTTTAAACCCATTAACTATGAAAAAGTGTAACTCCACGCCTGTGCAGTTACACTTTTTGTTTGTTTAGCCTCATAGCAGGTAATAATGCAGGATAGAAGGGTTGTTCTTCGTTACTGAAATAATGTAAAGGAGGGAGATTCACAAAATGTTTTCCAGAGTTTTAAGTTTCCTGATCGGAATCTTTCTGATAGATTACTGGTTTCATACAGGAAATGTTCAGGCTTTCGGGTTTGAGGCTGAGACGATGGCTGAGCGTATAGGTGCGTTAGTGTTTACAGGCGCTGTCACTCTGTTAATCTTTTATTTGGCTTACCGTTTTTTCGCCCGCTCGTTTTTTAACGGGGTCATTTTTGCTGCCGGCTTTTTTGCGAGTTTTGATATTGTCGTCGTTCATTGGCTGTTTAATCTGCACCGTCTGACTGATGGGCCTGAAGCCATTTATTTTGAAGTGGCTCTTGTCATTTTGGGAATTATTATGATTGTCTTTTCTCTCGGAAATGAAAAGAAGATAAAGCATTTGCCTGAATCAACCTAAAAGGCGGCCTGATCAGTTTGTGTTCCGCTGGTCCTTTCAGTCATTCTCCACTCGCAGTACTCTGCGCCTATTTATCAAATAATATTTCTCTGGATTTCCTCTTTACCATTCGTAAAGATTTATAAACCGTCTCTTTAAAGTTAAATCTGTCTTTTACCGGTTCGAATTCCTCCTCAAATAACTGGGCGTTGCAAGGGTACTGCTGGCCATCTGATTCAGTAATGAGATAGTCCCCCGTGTGTCCTTTCACTGTGTTACCTTCTGTTTCTATTGAAATGGGCCTTGTGATTTTTACAGCTTCGACAACGACAGGCTTTCTTTTGAATTTAGGCAAGACCTTTTCCTCCTTTCCGGAAAATGGGCTTAGTTTGGTTCATTATATTCGTGTACGGGCTGAAACGTGTCCCTGCTGCAAGTTAAGACCTGTAAGAGGATATTTTAGACAAAAGCAGGAATTTAAGCGGTCTGGCAGAGAATATATAATGAGTGATTATTCATTCATAAACTAGGCAGGAGGGGATTTTTTGCTTTTTTTAAATCCTGAAAAGGCAGGCACACAGGCACCGGATCAGAAAACACAGGACTTGATGAAAAAGACGGTTCAATTTTTTGAGAAAAAAGGACTCGAAGGTATTAAAGAAGATGACCAGGCGTCGGAATGGTATGAGGATTTTATCGAATTTTTAGCCGAAGAAAACGTGTTCGCCACATTGCTGACTCCCGCAGGCTACGGGGATGAAGATACCAGGTTTGATCTGTCGCGTATGTGCGATTTCAGTGAATTGACGGCGTTTTACGGCCTTTCTTATCAGTACTGTTTCCAGGTGAGCATTCTCGGGCTTAGTCCGATATGGATGTCAGGAAATGACACGTTAAAAAATAAGACAGCCCGGCTGTTAAAAGAGGGCGGGATCTTTGCCTTCGGGATGTCGGAAAAAAAGCATGGGGCAGACCTTTATTCAAATCAAATGAAGCTGTACCCGGCAGGCAATGGCAGCTTTAAAGGAACCGGATCAAAATATTATATTGGAAACGCCAATAAAGCAGCATTGGTGTCTGTTTTTGGCCGGATGGCTGATACAAATGACTTTGTTTTTTTCGCAGTCGATCCTGAAGATGAGCATTACGAGCTTCAGAAGAAAATTCATACGTCCGGAGTGAGGCCTGCGTTTGTCGGTGAGTTTTCACTCAAAGATTATCCGGTAACTGAGGATGATATTTTATCTAAAGGTCGGGATGCGTGGGACGCCTCATTATCCACGGTCAATATCGGAAAGTTCCAGTTGGGATTTGCGTCAGCGGGCATTTGCCAGCATGCTTTCTACGAGGCTCTGAATCATGCAGACAACCGGGTATTGTACGGGCAGAAGGTGACTGATTTCAGCCACGTCAGACACTTATTTACGGAGTCATATGCCAGGATCACCGCCATGAAACTTTATGCTCTGCGGGCAGTTGATTATTTCCGGTCCTCTTCTGAAAAAGACCGCCGTTACCTTTTGTTTAATCCGATTCAGAAAATGAAAGTGACGAAACAGGGGATGGAAGTCATCGACATGCTGCTTGACGTGGTGGCTGCAAAAGGGTTCGAACAGGACACGTATATGGAAATGGCTATCCGGGATATCGGAATGATCCCGCGGCTTGAAGGGACGAGCCATGTGAATATGGCTCTCGTAATAAAACTTATGGAGAACTACTTTTTCAACGAGGAAGAGTTTGAAGATATCCCTGTTCGCCGGGACGCAAAGGATGATTCCAACCTTTTTAACCAGACAACAGGGAAACTTGCCAGCGTGACGTTTCCGAATTACAGGAAGAGTTATGAAGGCGTCAGTCTCCCTAACGTCCTTATTTTCCTGGAACAGACTGATTTATTCAGGGAAATGCTTTACAAAGCGCCGCCGACTGAACAGCAGCAAAAAGACCATAACTTCATGCTTCATTTAGGGGAGCTGTTTACAATGGCGGTTTACGCTCAGCTCGTCCTGGAAAATGCAAGACTTCATAAGCTCGATGATGATTTAACGGATTACATGTTTACCTTTATGGTAGGGGATTTTGCCCAATTTGCTTTGGCGCACCTTTCCCAATTCGGTCTTACCGAGGACCAGGAAACTTATCTGGAAAAAATGCTGAAACGTCCGTATAAGAACTCCAGCCGTGATCAGCGGATATGGGAGGAGCAGGTTCTCCCTCTTAAAAGCAGTTACGGGGTCAAGACCGGCAGTCCAGAGTAGTACTGAGAGAGCTGAATGATATGGAAGATGCCAGAACTGATCTGGCATCTTTTTTATGTTTTATGCCAGGGGGTGCTATCGGAGAAAATAGGGTCCTATCAGCGAATATTCGGCTCTATCGGCGAAAAAGAGTGGTCAATCAGCGAAAAACGGTGCTCAATCAGCGAAAAAACAATTCAATCAGCGACTTTGCCCCTCCTATCCGTCTAATTAATAATCATCCTTGCTAATAGTAGGGCGCAAATAGCGGACAGACTATAGGCTAAGTTTTCTGCTAAAGGTTTCTTCAGCTGTGATGGCTTCCTCATGACTTATGATTCTCCACATAATCAGCATATTTACGGAACATCGTTTCCACAGCGATATAAAACGGAATAAATGAAACGACTTCTGTCCCGTCACCGGCGAATGTTTCGGAAGTTGCCGCATAAATGCTGTATGGGGACATTTGAGCAAGTTTGTTATTTTTCAAATTGGTTATTGAGATAAAGTCGAGACCCCGGGCGTTCAGCTGTTTGACGATCGGCATCAGAGCAGGCGTGCTGCCGGATAAAGATAAGATAATGACGACATCGTCCTCCTGCATAGCTTTCAGCATGGTTTCAAACTCGGTCTCATCATGAATAACTGTTATAAACGTGCTCATCAGGGCGAACAGCCGCTGGGCTTCCATTACACAGCTTAATTGTGCCGTGCCTGTGCCGTATATGAAAATCCTGTTAGCTGAGTACAGTTTTTCACTTATCGGATCAAAATCCACAGCTGCTAAATTTTTAAAAGTAGTCGTCACGTCGTTTTCAAGAATTTCCACGTGAGTGCCATGCATAAGTTCAGGCTGCTCCTCCCATTTTAAAAAAACGCGGAATTCACTGTAGCCGCTGAAATTGAGCTTTTTTGTCATCCTGTGGATGGATGACCGCGATGAGTGGCAAGCTTCAGCCAAATCATTGATTCCCATTTGAGAGCATGTCTTTTTATTGTTTAATATGTATTTCAGAACGTGCAGATCATTGTCGTTCAACTTCTCATAATATTCATTAATCAATTCTTCCAGACTCATTTCTACTCACCTCCCAGCGATTAAAGGTACTCGGCACAATTATATCACTGTTTAATAGTTCTAAAGAAATCCTTTACCGAGTATTGCGGGAAATTTCCCGCCTGGTGAAACAAAATTCATTCTCCTCAAACCCCTCCCTCAATTGCTCTCATCCATTGATGTCCAGACTCAGCCATCTTAAAATGAAATCGTTATCAACGAACGCAGACATAATATTTTATTATTTTGAAGGTGGTGCAGTACCCAATGAATTCAATACGCAGATTTGGCAGCGCGATGATTGTTCCTGTTCTGCTCTTCCCGTTCTTCGGGATAGTAGTCGGACTGGCGACCCTCTTTAAAAATGAGCAGATTATGGGTGGGCTTGCGGACCCGGACAGTCTCTGGTATCAATTATGGACCTTTATTGAAAACACGGGTTGGACAGTTTTCAATCATATGGAACTGGTCTTCGTGATCGGTCTCCCGATCTCCCTGGCTAAAAAGGCAGCGGGACGGGCGACACTCTCAGCTGTTATGGCTTACTTGATGTTTAACACGTTTCTTAATTCTATTCTTGAAATTTGGGGGCCGGCGTTCGGTGTCGATATGACTCAGAATATTGACGAGGCAGTCGGGTTAACCGAAATCGCGGGCATACAGACGCTCGATACTAATATTCTTGGTGCAATTATTATATCAGGTATTACTATTTGGCTGCATAACCGGTATTACGATAAGAAATTGCCGGATGCACTCGGTATTTTCCAGGGTGGACCGTTCATCGTCATGATCTCATTCTTTGCCATGATCCCTCTGGCATTTTTAACTGCCTGGGTCTGGCCTGTTGTTCAGGAAGGAATTGCTTCATTGCAAGGATTTATGATCGCTTCCGGTTATGTTGGCGTCTGGCTGTTCCACTTCCTTGAGCGTATTCTTATTCCAACCGGCCTGCATCATTTCATTTACACGCCGTTCCAGTTTGGGCCGGCAGTCGTGGACGGCGGAATTACGGCAGCATGGGTTTCTAAGCTTTCTGAGCTCTCAGCTTCAGCTGAACCGCTTCGGGAACAATGGGACGGAGGAGCTTTCCTTCTGCAAGGGAATATTAAAATGTTCGGTTCAGTCGGTATTGCTCTTGCTATTTACAGTACAGCGAAAGCAGAGAAGAAAAAACAAGTCGGGGCTCTCTTGCTGGCAGCCACATTAACAGCTGTAGTAGCAGGTATTACAGAACCGCTTGAATTTACATTCCTGTTCATCGCACCTCTACTGTTCGCTTTGCATGCGGTACTGGGTGCAACGATGGTGACTATTCAGAGCGCATTCGGCCTTGTCGGAAACCAGGGCGGCGGTTTAATTGAGATCGCGACGACCAACTGGATTCCGCTCATGGGCAACCATTGGGACGTCTATCTTGCCCAAGTCGTTATCGGAGTCATCTTCACGGTCATCTATTACTTCCTGTTCCGTTTCCTGATCCTGAAGTTTGACTTTGCTCTTCCAGGGCGTGAAAAAGAAGAAAATGCTGAAACGAAGCTTTATACGAAAAAAGATTATAAAGCAATGAAAGAAGACGACGGCTCTCAGCAACAACAGCAGTTTGACAGTGAATACGACCAGCGGGCAGCTGCCTTCCTCAAAGGGCTCGGCGGTGCAGAAAATATCGTTGATGTGACAAACTGTGCGACACGTCTTCGTGTAACGGTTGCTGATCCTGAGAAGGTGGAAGACGATAAGTACTTTAAAGAACATGGCCAAGCTCACGGTCTTGTGAAAAATAATGAAAGCATACAAGTTATTGTTGGTCTCTCTGTTCCTCAAGTCCGTGATTCGATCGAATCGTTTATTGATGAACAAAAGAAACAGTAAATTATAATTAGGAGGATGATAGATATGAAAAAATTCTCAATCACGATTGCCGGCGGAGGGAGTACCTTCACGCCGGGGATCGTCCTCATGCTGCTTGATAACCTGGACAAACTGCCAATCAATGAAATTAAGTTTTACGACAATGATGAAGAGCGGCAGGCCGTTATTGCTGGTGCCACCGACATTATTTTAAAGGAAAAAGCGCCGGAAATCACTTTTACGGCTACAACCGATCCGGAAACGGCGTTTTCCAACATTGATTTTGTCATGGCGCACATCCGCACCGGAAAATACGCCATGCGTGAAAAAGATGAAAAAATTCCTTTAAAACACGGAGTAGTCGGCCAGGAAACATGCGGTCCCGGTGGCATTGCGTACGGTATGCGGTCGATTGGCGATGTATTGGAACTGATTGATTTCAAGGACCAGTACTCCCCTGACGCCTGGTTCCTCAACTATTCCAACCCGGCTGCGATCGTTGCCGAGGCAACGCGTATGCTTCGCCCGGACTCAAACATTTTGAACATTTGTGATATGCCAATTGGCATTGAAGAGTTAATGGCGTCGGCGATCGGACTTTCATCCCGCAAAGAAATGGAGGTAAAGTATTACGGCCTCAATCATTTCGGCTGGTGGACAGATATTCGGGACAAAGAAGGCAACGACCTGCTGCCGCAAATTCGCGAGCATGTATCGAAGTATGGATATGTGACAGTCGATGAATCAATCCAGCACGCGGATGCCAGCTGGAACAGCACATTCGCTAAAGCAAAAGATGTGCAGGCTCTTGATCCGGCTACCGTGCCGAATACGTATTTAAAATATTATTTTTACCCTGATCATGAAGTCGCCAAATCCGACCCGAATTACACCCGTGCGAACGAAGTCATGGACGGCCGTGAAAAATTCGTCTTTGGGGAGTGCCAAAAAATCATTGATAACGGTACTTCTGAAGGGACAGAGCTCCATATAGATGAACATGCGTCTTATATAGTGGATCTGGCCCGGGCGATTGCTTTTAATACAAAAGAGCGCATGCTTCTCATAGTAGAGAACAACGGCGCGATCAGCAATTTTGATCCAACCGCAATGGTCGAAGTTCCTTGCCTCGTCGGCAGCCAGGGACCGGAGCCGCTCGTCCAGGGTGAGATTCCACGATTCCAGAAAGGGCTGATGGAGCAGCAGGTGGCTGTGGAAAAACTCGTTGTAGAGGCCTGGCACGAAAAGTCCTATCAGAAACTGTGGCAGGCACTTACGTTGTCTAAAATTGTTCCAAGCGCCCAAGTCGCCAAAGACCTTCTGGATGACCTTATTGAAGCTAATAAAGAGTACTGGCCAGAATTAACTTAACAGATAAGTTCACCCCCGGAGAGATGCTCTCCGGGGGCTTTTATAGCTTAATCCTTAATCTCTGTTAAGCGCCTTTGTTTTTTTGTTTTTCCTTTTCTTTCAATTCGTCGTACCAGCGGCCGTGATGGTCACGGGCATAGTCAACCGGGACGTCCCCTTTTGTCATTCCTTTCATAGAGACCCGGGAATTCGGGTGGCCTACGCTTAAATAAACATGTCCTACGACGACCGCTATGGCCAGGGCGAACCCGATATTATGAAAAACAAACGCCCATTGCACTGCTGAAGCGGAAAAGAACTGGTCAAACCAGAGAATGACTCCGGAGATTACAAGAATAAATCCCATAGAAAGCTGCAGCAGGGAGTTCAATTTTTCCCCGGCGTTATAAAAATCCTGTTTTGGCACGTCTGAATGAAGGCCGAAAAATTCTTTAGCGAATGGCATGAAGAATTTGAAATCATGCTTCTTCCAGGTGAATATTTGTCTTAACCAGTGAACCAGGCTTTGACGGTCGAAAATAAGCGCAATGATAAGCGGAGTCATAAATACGACAGCAAAGATTCGATGGAGAATCATGGCGTTCTCAGCGCTGCCTAAAATGATATACAGCCAATGGAAATACTCTGTATACAGGGGCAGACCTGTCAAATAAAGCATGAAAAAAGCAAGTGCATTCAGCCAGTGAACAAAGATTGCCGTCTTTGAAAAGCGTTTAACCAATCGCCGGTTTTGTTGGCTGCTCATTTTATTCTCCTCCTTCATGGTGTTCGCCTTTATTAAAGAGACGGTTGGAAATGGCTCCGCCGATCACAGCCATTGTGGTCGCCCCAAGCAGCAATTTACCGAGAGGCTGAGCGTAATCTTTCCAGATAATCGCAGAAGCCGGAGTGGTAGCATCCGACTCAAGGTCATACTCTTCAGGCTTATGCGCGAGAAGATAAATCGTATGAGTGCCCCCGACACCTTCCGGGTTATAGATGTTCGCATCCGGATAACGGTCTTTCACCTCAGCCAGCCGCTGTTCAGCCTTTTGAAGGATCTCGTCGCTTTCACCGAAAACAATGGCTTCAGTGTAACAGGTGGAGGCACATGCAGGTGTCATACCTTCAAGGACCTTGCCATTACATAGTGTGCATTTATTAGCCCTGGAGACACTGTTACCCTCCTTATCCTGGCAAAGCTCAACTTTCGCCCTGCCAAACGGACAGTTTTTCTCACAGTATTCACATCCGATACATTGCTCCTGATCCACCACCACTGCGCCAGTTTGAGAATAACTGATCGCGTTCTGCGGACATACTTTCTCGCAAACCGCGTCTTCACAGTGAAGACAGGAGAAACGGTGCATCACCCATTCCACATTGGGGTATTCTCCTTTTTCCACTTCACAAAAAGAAATATAAGACTGGTCGGGAGGCAGGTCATTTTCCATCTGGCAAGCGACCCGGCAGCTGTAGCAACCGATACACTTCGTCACGTCCACAAGCATTCGGTATTGTCCCATTTAAGCATCCACCTTTCTGACATCTACAATCACTTCGTGAATCATACTGCATCCGCTCATTGGCTGAAAATGGAAAGGTACATGTTCCATATAGCTAAAGCCGACTCCTTTGGCGGTCGTTAAGTACTTGGATGTGATGCCATAATGAGACGGAATATAGACAGTTTCAGGGTGGAGGCGGTCAGTCAGTTTCACTTTAACCGTGCTTGAGGCACTGTCAGACGAGACCTCTACAAGATCGCTGTCCTGAATGCCTTTCTTTTTTGCTTCCTGGCGGTTCATCCACAGGCGCTCAAGATCATAATCCTTCGTAATCTGCATCAGCATCGGTATATTAGCTGTCTGTGTATGACTGTGAATCGCCTGCTTTCCTGTCGTTAAACGATAGCTTCCGTTTTTCGGTTCAACGAGAGGGGGGATCCATGTCGGCACCGCATTAAAGCCGGCGTCTTCAAAAGTTTGACTTGCGAATTCCACCTTCCCTGAAGGAGTATTAAATTCAGGGACAGTTCCTATCTCAGCTTTTTTATCTTCGAGAGGAATGGAACCTTTTTCTCTCAGTTCGTCCATCGTAATGCCTAACGGTTCGACAGCCGCCTTATTATAATCCTCAAGAGTAAACGTAAAGTACTCCCCAACCCCGGAGGCCTTTGCCAGCTCAGTAAAAATCTCATCCGCAGGTTTCGTGTTCGGATGGACACGGTCTACAGCTTTCTGTCTGAGAACCACGGCAGCTGTTCCGCCTCCAACGCCGTCAACTGCGTCATCTCTTTCCATGTAACTCGGTTCCGGCAGGACATAATGGGAGAGCAGGGCTGTTTCGGACATTTGCACGTCAATCGTCACAACGAGATCCATCTCATTTAGAGCTTCTTTATAATATTCCGGATTTCCGTAGCCGAGCGCTGCGTTTGAATGATGGTAAAAGGCGGCTTTCATCTTTCCTTCTTTTGCACGCAGAGGAACGATGTTGGCTACGCCCCGCCCTCGTGGCGCCAATGGGAAATCCTCTTCGCCGTCTTTTACGGCATCGGGTTCCTGAGGTGCTGGAAACTGATCAGGGTCCAAGTCTCCGAGACCGGCACTTGCGCCAAAAATATAGCCGCCTTCCTGCTGGATATTACCGAGCATGGCATTGAATAAGGCGACGGCTCTGCCTGTTTCTGTACTGTTTTTATAGTTGCATCCGAAAGCGCCCCGCCAGGATTGTTCAATGACCGCTTTTGGTTTCAATTGAGCCATGTCAGTTGCGATCGTTTTAATCGTTTGGGCATCAATCCCGGTCACTTTTTCCGCCCATTCAGGGGTATACTGTTTAACTTCCTTTTTAAATTCCTCAAATCCAGTTGCATGGTCTTCAATAAAGCCGGCATCATATAAGTCTTTTTCTATTAAAATATGGGCCATGGCTAATACGAGCGCCAAATCGGTTCCGGGCCTGATCGGCAGCCATTGGTCTGCAAATGGCGACGTATTGTTTTTACGAGGGTCGACAATGATAACTTTTGCCCCGTTTTCTTTCGCCTGTGCGAGTGCGCTCATAGAGGAAGGCCTGATCCCGTCGCCGTAGCTCCGGCCAATAAACATAATATAAGAGGAGTTTGCAATATCCGCACTTGGTACGCCCCCGATTGTGTGATTAAACCCTGTATCACGGGAATTATTGCAAGCCACATGGTGGGTGTAGTAGTTTGGCGATCCTAAAGCTTTAATAAACCGGGTGGCATACACATTTCCGGTAGGGCGCGGGTCTTGCACGAGAGCGACCGATTCAGGTCCATGTTCTTTAATAATTTCTTTAAGTTTATCGCCTATTTCTTTGAAAGCCTGTTCCCAGGAAATGGGTTCATACTTTCCGTTTTCCATGCGTTTCATGGGCTGTTCAAGACGCTCTTTTGAATAAATGAGAGTGGCGTAGCCGTGGCCCCTGGCACAAAGGGTCCCTTTGCTTCGCGGATGATCAGGATGCCCTTCCAGCTTCCAGAGACGTCCGTTTTTGGTGTAGGCAATCATCCCGCACTGGCTTGAACAGCCGTTACAGGTTGTAGGAATTTTTGAGATGGCCGCTTTTTCATCTGCAGAGGCAGATGCCATCCAGCTGTGCATATCAAATGAAGTAAGGGAAACTGCAGCAGCAGTGGCTGCCGAAGCTTTAATAAATGAGCGGCGTGAAACGGGTTTTAACATACAGAATCCTCCTTAAGCCGGTCAAAAGACTGGTTACATATTGTGAATTCATTCACAAACTTATTTAATAATTCTGTCAATTTAAGGTATAATGAGTCCTTTTTTTGTTTTCTGATGGCTTCCACGAGATCGTCAAGCCAATTCAAGTGCTGGCTGACCAGCAATGTAAATTTGTCTGTTTCCTGTTCTTCGAGTAAAAAAGCGGCTAACTCCAAAATCACGCTTATATGATCAGGGTAAAACATCGGGTCATATGATGAGTTGAGACCTATTTCTTCAAGTAAATATCTCATGTGCCACGCCGGGTCGCCCATCATCATCCCTTTTGATTGAGCAAATGGAAGAGCGGCAGTCTGATCAGTTGTCCACGGTTTATAAAATGATTCAATGAGAGAAATTCCGTTTTGAGACGAACTGGAAAATAACGAGCGGAATTCTTCTTTCAAGCTGCTTAAGCTGGGAAGGTCACAGCAATCGTTTAAAGCTGCTCCTGATGCTTGTTCAAGTTCCGTCCGGAAATCCGGGTGGCTGATGACTTCATAGACCGCGTCCCCCGGCGGCTTATAGAGCTCTGCGTAAAATAGCAGTAAATCTCTTTGTTTCATGTGATCTGGCATTTTGTCTCCCCCTTACAAACTAAACGTACTGAATTGTAAAAAATTGCACCTTCATTGTACATTTTTTAAAAGTGTTTCAGAGGAAGCAAATATGAGTATTTTCTTAAATAAGTGAAAAGAAAGTGTGAAGTGGGGTCAGACCCCCCAGAAACTGGGGGGTCTGACCCCAGTCGGTATTTGTCGACTGAATTAGTGGTACGAACGCCTGTACGCTGACAACTGCTGTCATTTCCCCCGGTAAACTTGTGGTGAAAGTAAATTATCTGTGAGGAGATGATTTTAATGAGCAGGACAACAGAAATGGTGTTAGGGATATTGGGTGGTCTGATAGGATTTTGCGGAGCTTTTTTCGCACTTTTTATCGGTAGTATTGATGAAGCAGTAAGTGGGAGTAATCAGATTCTTGGGTTAGGGACGAGTGCCTTTATATTCAGCGGATTGGCTGTTCTTGGCGGGATTGTAGTGAAATTTAATCCTAAGCTCGGTGGATGGCTGCTTCTTATCAGCGGGGTGGCAATTTTAATTTCGATAAGTTTATTCGGTGTAGTACCTGCACTTTTACTTGTCCCAGCCGGATTAATGGGTATCATTAGAAAACCGAAGCAACAGGCTGCGGCAGCGTAAAAACAGGTGTCTTACGGGATAAGGTACTAAAGAATAACTTTGTTGCCAAGGTGTTGCTTCACTAGCAGTCAGGAAGGCCGTATAAAAGCACGCGCACCCTTCCTGACTGCTGGAGGGCAGTGAAAGAAAGGCAGCAGAAGAAAACAAATAATAGGCGGGTTCCTGCGTACGATCACAGGGCCCGTCTATTTGCTTTGCGCAGAGGAAGGCGCATTTTCTAAAACTGCCCGGGATGTCTTACTCCCCCTCACTTACGAAACTGCCCATTATTTAAAATCGCTGCAACTGGTCTAATGTCTTTTCTGAAGACATAAACCAATACTGAGGTGTTGTAAATGCACGAACTGTCGCTGATGGCCGAGTTAATTAAGCTTGTTTCTGAGGATGCCCATCATAGAGGCATCATTAAGGTGAGTAAAATTGATGTAATTGTCGGTGATTTATCTAACGTATTGCCTGAGGCGCTCGAGGAAGCGTTTGTTTATTTACGGCCCCGGGTCGAAGCCCCTTTTGATGAAAAAACTGAGCTGCATATTATCCGGGAGGAAGCGAGAGCAGAATGCCGATCATGCGGAACAGAGTTCGTTCCTGATTACCGGATTGCTTTCTGCCCTGTCTGCCGGCTTCCGACCAGCGAGCTTCAATCGGGTGAAACATTCAGAGTTGAATCATACGAAGGATGTGACGAGGATGGAAATTAAATTAAAAGAAGAGGTTCTGAAGGATCAAAATAAAGCAGCCGCTTTTAACAGAAAACTTTTTCAGGACAGCCGCACGCTTGTCATTAATATAATGAGCTCACCTGGTGCGGGAAAAACCACATTGCTGGAAGCAACAGTTAAAGCATTGGCTCCAGAATATAAGATTGGCGTGATTGAAGGAGATCTGGCAACGGAGCGGGATGCTGACCGGTTACGCGCTCTAGGTGTTGACACGGTGCAAATAAATACTGTAGGAGGCTGCCACCTGGATGCGAGGATGATTGCCAAAAAGCTGCCTGAATTTGACTTGGATAAGACTGATATTCTTTTTATAGAAAACATCGGTAATTTAGTGTGTCCGTCAGGCTATGATTTAGGCCAGCACTTTAAGGTTGTCGTCTTAAGTGTGCCTGAAGGGAATGATAAGATCCCAAAATATCCGATTATGTTCAGGCGGACGGATATAACCCTTATTAATAAAATTGATCTTCTTCCCTATGTTCCATTTAATCTGTTGGAAGCAGCAGAGGATTTGAAATCTATTAACCCGGAGGCGTTGTTCAAGCCCGTTTCAGCTTTGACCGGAGACGGGATGGGGGAGTGGACCGGATGGATCAGAGAGGTCTATCAGACATGCCTTTCGCGTTAAAAATCACGGTTACCGGAAGGGTCCAAGGGGTAGGCTTCCGGCCGTTTATTTATAGTCTTGCAAAAAAATATGGCCTTAAAGGGACGGTTCAAAATAACCTGGACGGCTTGCTGATCCATGTTGAAGGAGATAAAAGCCGGTTAAGAAACTTGGCAGATGAGGTTAGACACTCGCCGCCCCGGCTGGCAAAAGTGGCTAATATAACCATTCAGGAAGCAGCTCCTTCAGGCCTGGATGAATTTAGAATTGTCCCGAGCGAAAACGAAGGGGAGGCTGTCCCATGGCTGCCTGCGGATGCTGCTGTATGTGAGCTGTGTACAGCAGAAATGAACGACCCGGCGGACGGACGTCACAACTTTCCGTTTATTAACTGCACCCAGTGCGGACCCCGCTATACAATTATTCAAGGCTTGCCGTATGACAGACCGCTTACAGCGATGAAAGATTTTCCAATGTGCCTCAGCTGCAAGGAAGAGTACGAAGATCCCGGAAACCGCCGTCATCATGCCCAGCCCGTCTGCTGCCCGGCATGCGGGCCGAGACTTAGTCTTATTAACCACGCAGGGCAGCGTCTCAGTGAAAATGCCCATGCGATAAGCCAGACTATCGAATTTTTAAAAAAAGGAAAAATAACGGCAATAAAAGGGATAGGGGGCTATCATCTCGCCTGCGATCCGTTTCAGACTCCTGCTGTTGCACGGCTCAGGCAATTAAAAAGGAGGCCGCAACGTCCATTTGCCGTCATGGTGAAGTCCGTGGAAGCTGCACGAGAGTTTTGCAGTATAACAAAGAATGAAGAACAGCTGCTTTCAAGCCTGGAAATGCCGATAGTCATTCTGCGCAGAAAGGTAGGGTGCTCTTTACCAAACATTCTTTCCCCGGGGTTATCTACCCTCGGCGTCATGCTGCCTTATACCCCTCTCCATCATCTTCTTCTGTCTGGAGACTTACCTTGTCTGGTGATGACGAGCGCCAACACATCGGGACTGCCTATCTCTTACAGAGACGACTCTCAGAGTGATCTGAATAACTTGTGTGATTATCTATTAACTCATAACCGGCCGATTGAGAGACCTGTCGATGATTCAGTCGTTCAATGGGACGGAGAGGAGATAATATTTCTCCGGCGGGCCAGAGGCTATGTGCCGGAACCGGTTACATCCAAGCTCAACGTGAATAACATTCTGGCTATAGGAGGCGATCAGAAAAATACGTTTGCAATCGGAAAGGAGCATTATATTTATTTGAGTCCGCATATAGGAGATGTGGAAAGTGAAGAAATGATTCATTCATTGGAAGACACTCTCTGCCATTACAAAAACTGGCTTCAAAGTGAGCCGGAATGTATCGCCTTCGATAAGCATCCACTCTATGAAACGGCATCTTTAGAGAAAAAACTGCCGGGGATTAAAGTCCCTGTCCAGCATCACCATGCCCATCACGTGTCCTGCATGGAAGATAACAGCCTGGTGGAACCTTGTCTCGGAATTATTCTCGATGGCACAGGCTATGGTGAAGACGGCCATATTTGGGGATTCGAATTCCTGTACGGCAATGCTGACTCTGTCGAACGTCTGGGGCACTTATCATACACCCCGCTCCCTGGCGGTGAAAAAGCAGTGAGGGAACCGTGGAGAACAGCCGCCGGTATGCTGCTTCACTACTGGCCTGAAGAAGGCAGAAAACTTGCCGCTGACCTGTTTCCGGAGCAAACGGGTGATCTTGACGTGATCAGCCGGATGGTCGCAAACGGAATCAACTCCCCTTTAGCAGGTACTTGCGGCAGACTGTTTGATGCGGTGAGCGCTATACTGGGAATTTGTACTATATCGACGTATGAAGGTGAAGCGGCGGTTAAGTTAGCAGATGTCATAGACGGTACAGCTGTCACTGATCATGAAGAAGAAACGTACCCGTTTAGGCTCATCACTTCTCAAGGTCATGGTCATCTGCTCGATTTTTCCGCGATGATTTATGAGATTATCCAGGAAAAAAAGCAGGGTTTGGCTACCAGGAACATCATTCACAAGTTTCACCAGACGATTGTGTCCTCCAGCGTCCAGACAATTTTATCGGTTATAGCTGAAAGGCCGGAGTTGAACAGGACAGTCGTGCTATCGGGAGGATCTTTCCAAAATAATTACTTGAGAAAAGAAGTGAAAAGGCAGCTTAGGAAAAAAGGCTTTACCGTGTTTACACATAAACAAATACCGTGCCATGAC
The DNA here is from genome assembly GCF_021028955.1 of Salipaludibacillus sp. CUR1. GTDB lineage: Bacteria > Bacillota > Bacilli > Bacillales > Salisediminibacteriaceae > Salipaludibacillus. Next base: position 24,093 of record NZ_JAIWPE010000004.1, on the reverse strand, counting down.
GGCGGACTGTCTCTTGGTCAGCTCACCATTGCCGCCCAAGCTATAAAGTCACTGAGTCATAAAAAAAGAGGTGATAAACGGTGTGTGTAGGAGTGCCTGCAAAAGTAATTAAAATTGAAGGTGAAAAAGCGTTAGTCGATGTCATGGGAGCAAAAATGACTGTAGGGATCCTGTTCGTTCCTGAAATTGCCTTAAATAACTATGTTCTCATCCATGCCGGACAGGCGATGGTTATTATTGATGAAGAGTATGCCAATGCCAGTATAAAAGAATGGAGGGAGCTGCTGGATGCTAGAGACAAAGATTTTTTCACATCCTGAATTAACCCGGCGGCTGGCAGACGCGGTTGCAAAATCAGCTGAGACCTTTATTAAAAGAGAAGGAAGAATGCCGGCAGTGATGGAAGTTTGCGGATCTCACACGATGGCCTTTGCTAAGTCAGGCATAAAAACGAGATTAAGAGACTATGTGAGGCTAATAGCAGGGCCCGGATGTCCGGTCTGTGTAACAGATCAAAAAGCGATAGATGCCATGATCCGTTTATCAGAAAAAAACAATGTCATCCTTTGTTCATTCGGCGATATGATGCGCGTTCCGGGGTCTGGTTCTTCTTTGCTGCAAGCAAAAACAAACGGCAGTGATATCAGAGTTATTTACTCGCCTTCTGACAGCATACAGATTGCAGAAGACCATCCGGATAAAGAAGTTATTTTTTTAGGGATTGGTTTTGAAACGACCATTCCCGCTTTAGTCGCTGCGGTCCGTGAGGCAGAAAAGAAAGGTTTGACTAATTTTTCTATTTGGATGACGACAAAGTTAGTGGCACCCGTCTTAAGAGCCTTGCTTCAATCCGGAGAGGTCGAGCTGGACGGCTTTTTGCTGCCGGGGCATGTGTCCATCGTGACAGGAAAACAAAGCTACCGTTTTTTAAATGACGACTATCAGATACCCGGAGTGATTACGGGGTTTGAACCTGTACAGCTTCTCAGCGGCCTTTTAAAATTACTGAACCAGCTCCACGAAGGAAGAACCGGTATTATTAATGATTACACCTATGTCGTTAACGAGGCAGGCAATTTTACAGCACAACACTACATGGAAACATATTTAACCCGAGCAGATGAAGAGTGGCGTGGAATAGGAGAGATCCGGGGAAGCGGGCTTGTCTTAAGAGAAAAATACGCCCGGTTTGATGCAAAAAAGAAATTTAATGTTTTGCCGGCAGTACCGAAGAAAACGAAATGCCGCTGCGGCGACATTATCAGGGGCGTTATTACACCGGAAGAGTGTGTCCTGTTTAATAAAGCCTGCACGCCTTCTAAGCCGGTTGGACCGTGTATGGTCTCTTCGGAAGGGACCTGTGCAGCCCACTACCACTTCATGAGGGAGGACTAATTATGGCTGAACGGATCAGTTTAGCTCATGGTGAAGGAGGAGAATTAACTCATCAGCTTATACAGGAGGTTTTTATTCAGTCATTTGGCCACGCTGAGCAGGCGCGTTTAGATGCTGCGGTTATTCCCTGTTTTTCTGGGAAAATGGCTGTGACGACAGACAGCTATGTGGTGGATCCGCTCTTTTTTCCCGGGGGAAATATAGGCAAGCTGGCTGTAACAGGAACAGTTAATGACCTGGCGGTAACAGGAGCTGTGCCAAAGGTTCTAACGGCAGGTTTTATGATTGAGGAAGGGTTTCCCGTCAGTGACTTAAAGAAAATTGTTAAAAGCATGGCAGCTGAAGCTGAAACTGCGGGAGTTTCAATCATAGCCGGAGATACGAAAGTCGTGGAAAGGGGGAGTGTTGACGGAGTATTTATTAATACCACCGGTATAGGCGCCATCGGGGAAAAGTATATAAATCCTGCTGGGATGAAAAAAGGAGACGCCGTCATTATCACTGGAACGATAGGTGATCACGGAATTGCGATTTTGAGTGCCCGTCAGCAGCTAGGCTTAGTAACCGATGTAAAAAGCGATTGTGCCTCGTTAAACACTCTTCTTCACCAGCTACTCCAGCAAACAGATGGGATTCGGGTAATGCGGGACTTGACGCGGGGAGGTCTCGCGACAGGACTGGTTGAACTCTGCGAAGATTTCAGCGCTTCTATCGAGTTAAAGGAGACTTCTATACCTGTACGCGAGGAGGTAGAAGGAGCGTGTGACATTTTAGGGTTTGACCCTCTCTATTTGGCTAACGAGGGAAAAGCCGTTATTATTGTCGATTCAAAGGAAGCGGACAAGGTGATTCATTTACTGCAATCCCATAAATTCGGTAAGAATGCCAGACTTATTGGCCTCGTGACTTCCATATCTGAAAAAGCAGGCAAGCTGAAATTAAAAACGCCTGTTAACACAACGAGGCGTCTTACCCGTCTTTCCGGAATGGTGCTGCCGAGAATTTGTTAATGTTGCGGTTCAATTTGCATAGGATAACGTAAACCTTTTTAAGGGGGAGGAATTTATGCAAAACATTGCCTTGATCAGGCTCCAAATGAACCATCTTGTCACTCAGGCCCGGCAGGATATCCATTCACTTTCGGTTATGAATGACTCTTCTGATAACTCTCAAACCCTTCAGCGATTATGGGATACCGTTTCAACTATGCATTTCCTAAGTGAGATGCTGGCAAACCAAGCTATGATGGCCGGTTATTATTTTTCAACGGTTCCGGCACCGGCCTTGCCCGCACAAACTGGGACAGCGGCTCAGCCGGTTGTTCCTCCAGTCACACCTTTACCGAACCAGACATTGCCTCCTCCAGGTGAACGAACTCTGACGCTTCAGGAATTAGAAACTTATGACGGGAAAAATGGCCGGCCTGCCTATGTGGCGGTTGGCGGAGTGGTGTATGACGTCACAAATAACCGTGCGTGGGCGGCGGCCACCCATTTCGGACTGGTTGCGGGAAAAGACTATACGGCTGAATTTGCCTCGTGCCATGCCGGGCAGGAGTCCATACTGGCTACATTGCCAATCGTGGGGAGGCTGGCGGAATGAAAAAGGTTGTATTACCTCCGGAATCTTTGACCAATGAAGCAATTGCAGCAAGGCTGACAAATGCTGCAGATGAAAACCTGAAGAAAGGGCTTATTAACAAAAGAAATTTAGTGTATCTGGAGTTAAATGGCTGTTCGGGCAATATTATTTCGTTGCTGAACGGACAGAATCCTTCGTTCGAGTATACGCTGAATTCACTGGTTGACCTCCGCTACAGCAACAGTTTAATGGCGGCAGAAGGAGAGCGGGCTTCAGAGAAATTAATGGCTGTCTTAGATGAAGATTTTATTCTGGCAGTGGAAGGCGCTGTCGCTTTAAAAAATAACGGATTATACAATGTAATCGGCAGCCTGGATGGTCAGCCGCTTACCGGTCTTCAAGCCGCTACTATCCTTGGGGAACGTGCGTCACATATTTTAGCCGTTGGGGCGTGCGCCACACATGGCGGGGTTTCGGCTGCTAAACCGAATCCGTCAGAATCGGTCAGCCTGCAACAGGTTCTTCTTGACCGGGAGATGATTAAATTGCCGGGCTGCCCCGTTAATCCCGACTGGTTTTTAGGAACGTTAGCCCACTTGCTACTGTATGGTGAGCCGGAAACAGATAACTTAGGCCGCCCGCTCATGTTCTACAGCACACTTATTCATGACCGCTGTCCGAGAAGGCCTTTTTTCGACAGGGGCATTTTTGCGGAGAAACTTGGGGATAAAACGTGCTTATTTAAATTAGGATGCAGGGGACCGGTGACCCGCACGGACTGCCCTACAAGGCAGTGGAATGGCCGTGTGAACTGGCCGATCGGTGATGATACTCCGTGCATCGGCTGTTCCCAATTCGGTTTTCCTGATGCGATGGCTCCGTTCATCAGTTTTGACACGACAAGGGTGGTGAAGGATGAGTAAGCGAATTGTCATTAATCCTTTAACTCGGATTAGCGGTTTTATGGAAATAGAAGTGACAGTTGACCGGAATGAAATAGTGGATGCTAAAACGACAGGCAATTTATTTCGGGGGTTTGAGCAGATGCTTGTTGGAAGAAGCCCGTTCGACGCCGTGTATTTTACCCAGCGGATCTGCGGAATCTGCTCTGCGGCACATTCTATGGCTTCTTCTTTAGCATTAGAAGATGCATTGGCTATTGAACCTTTGGAGCAAGGGAGATATTTAAGAGATATTATTCATTGCTGTGAATTTCTGCAGAATCACATCCGTCATTTCTACCAGTACACCGCTCCTGATTATGTATTCATCGGCGAGAATGTTCTTTTTCAAGCAGACCATAATGATTTCAGGCTCCCTAAGAATGTGAACGATCGTCTTTCACGCCATTATTTTGAGTCTCTTCCGATCAGCCGGTCAGCTCATCAAATGCTCGCTGTGTTAGGAGGAAAAGCTCCGCATAACCACGGGGTGTTTATCGGCGGTATAACCACTCAGGCCACTTCTGAAAAAATTGTTCAGCTCGATGAAATTTTACAGACTATTACAGCGTTTATTGAAGAAAAAATGATTCCGGATGTCTACGATATAGCCAGGTATTATCCGGAGTATTTCCGTATGGGGGGAGGATACGGGAATCTGTTAACATTTGGATCTTTTAATAATTATAAAGAATTGGGAACGTTGTATGTTGACCCGCTCGTGTCTACTCCGGAATTGGAATATCCTGAACCGTTTGATGAAAATAAGATAACGGAAAAAATAGATTATTCCTGGTTTAAATCAAAGCAGAATACGTATCTTCCGGATGAGACTGTCCCTGAACCGGACAGGGATAAGCAGAAAGCATACTCCTGGGTAAAATCCCCGAGGTACAACGGTCTGCCGATGGAAGTCGGTCCTTTAGCCAGGTTAATATTAAGCGGTGCCTATGAAAATGGCATCTCAGCTATGGACCGGACGATTGCAAGAGCTCTTGAAGCAAAAAAGATTGCAGATATTATGAAAACATTACTCAGGAAAGTCGTCCCCGGAGTGGATATGCAGAAAAAATATGAGCTTCCGGAGATGGCGACCGGAAGAGGGCTGGTTGATACAACAAGGGGAGCACTTGGTCACTGGCTCAAAATTCAGGACAGGAAGCTGTCATTCTATCAGATTATTACCCCATCAACATGGGATTTTTCACCCCGGGACGATAAAGGTTTCCGAGGGGTGGCGGAACAAGCGTTAATAGGTGCCCCTGTTGACGATCCTGATAACCCGGCGGAAATCGGAAGAATCCTCAGATCATTTGATCCGTGCATGTCTTGCGCTACGCATGTATTCAGCAAGGGTAAACAAGTCAAAACTATTAAGGTGTTTTAATGGAAAAAACAGTGATCTTAGGGATTGGCAATCATTTAATGAGGGATGACGGAATCGGTATGTGTGTGGTTGAAAAACTGGCGGAACACCAGCAGGATTTTGATGCTATCCAATATGTCATTGGGGAATCAGACATTGATTATTGTCTGAAAAAAATTGAAGGAGCATCCCATGTTGTAATCGTAGATGCTGTTATATCAGGAAAAAACCCAGGAGACGTGTCTCTTTTCTGTCTCTCTGACTTAAATGAACAACAGGAATTGACCCTATCGCCGCATAACTTGCATTTATTTAATGCCCTTTACCACGAGCGGGACCGGATAAAAGGATATGTTATCGGTATAGAGCCGTGCGACATATCCTTTCATCTCGGGTTAAGCCAGCAGCTAAATGAAAAACTTAGCGATATTACAGCCCGCGTGGAGAAAATCATTGAGAAGATCACTGTAAAAAAATGGGGGGTCTGACCCCTTATCTATTTAAAGGGCTCTGCTGCAAACCGTGGCAGGGGCCCGTCCAATTAGCAGGATGATTTTTTAACAGGCTAATTCTAGCCGTCGGTGCTTCCCCGGTTACCGAGCGCATCGAGCAAACCTGTAAGTTCATCTGATAACTGTTTCCATTCATCGTCGCTTAATGTGTCGGAGGAAGATAACCTTACTAACGGAATCTCGATTTGAAGTGGAATATCAAAAAGTACAATATCAATTGGAGACGAGATACCGATACATAAAATTTCTCTCCCATCGTTCCTTTTGTTTTCTGCCAACTCAGATCACTCCTTTCCTGTAGAGTACTAATATATATATGAAGAAATTAAGTGATTGCTTGTTTTGACACCTAATTAAGAAGTGGGAGTTTCAGAGTTTTGTTAAAAAAACAGTTGGAAGCCCCAGGACATTCAACTGAATTAATAGAGAGTAAGGATTAAACCTTCGCGGCCATATTGGAAGCGGAGTAGTTTAATATGCCGCTATTATCTTCCAAAGGGATCTCTAAGCCGGTAAGAAAAACTACAGGTGGAATAAATTACTTGGGAAGTTTATGTGAAATGTTTAACAAACACCTTGAATGATTATCATTCTCAATTAAAATAAGGATATATGAGAACGTTTTTCAACACGGGGAGGGGAAGTATCATGAAAAACGAAGGCCTTTGTAAACTGGCTTGCGCCACAGTGTGCCGCGTGAAGAAACTGCCGGATTGTCCGCTTCTTGAAGGGCTTGGCATTGAAGTCGGCACAGAATTTTGTATTAAACAGAAAAGTCCATGGCGGGGGCCAATTGTGGTGGAAACAAAAGGCAGGCGGCAATTAGCCATTGACTATCATATCGCTTCACAATTTGAAGTGGAGGAGGTGAATGGCGGTGTCCTGTCACGAAAATAAAAACCACGTACAAACTGAAGGGAAGAAGCGTGTGCTTCTTATGGGGAACCCTAATGTAGGGAAAAGCGTTATTTTTTCCACACTGACAAAAAAACGGGTTATAACCGCAAATTATTCCGGTACGACGGTCACTGCGATGAAAGGGGAGCTGGTTCAGGCTAAGCCTGAAGCCGTCTTAATCGATGTGCCGGGCATCTATTCGCTTAAACCCGTGTCTAAAGCAGAAGAAGCAGCGATGACGATGTTAAATGAAGGGGCAGATGTGATTATCTGTGTGCTCGATGCAACAAATTTAGAGAGAAACCTTCAACTGGCTCTTGAGCTTAAGCGAAAAGAGACGCCAGTTATTTTTTTGCTGAATATGATGGATGTTGCGGAGAAAAAAGGGATTCAAATTGATGATAAAAAGCTCAGCAGCCTGCTTCAGGCTCCGGTTATTCCGACTGTGGCCGTAAAAAGAAAAGGGTTTAACCGGCTGATTGCTGAGATTAACAAAGTGATCTCAGGACGCGAACACGGAAAGCAGGCGCCGCTCACTGACGCAATGCCCCCTGTCTTAATTGGCGAAGAAGTTCAAACTTATATTGAGTACGAGGAATCGTGGACTGATAAGTGGGAGCGGTGGACAATTCAGCCGAAAACAGGGCTTCCAATCGCCATCCTGGCTGTTCTTCTGGCGCTTGCATTTGTCGTCGGAGCAGGTAAAGCGGTCCGCAGCGTTTTCTTTCTCCCGCTCTTAAATAATTACTATATTCCATTCATGGAAAGGCTGGCGGGAAACTGGACGACAGAAGGAACGGCCCTTTATTCGGTGCTGGTCGGCGAATTCGGGGTGCTTATTAAAGCGGTGGAATGGCCGATAGCCTTAATTTTACCTTATGTGTTCTTATTTTATATTGTTTTATCGTTTTTAGAAGACAGCGGCTATTTACCGCGTTTAGGTATCCTCATAGACGGACTGCTGCGGCGGTTCGGACTGCATGGCCATTCGATCATTCCGATTTCCATGGGATATGGGTGCGCCGTTCCCGCCATTATCGGGACAAGGGCAGCTTCGAGTCTTAAAGAGCGGCTGATTATTTCCGCTCTGGTAAGTCTGGCTGTGCCCTGCATCGCTCAGACAGGAGCATTTATTGCCCTTCTTGGCGATCATTCTTTCGTGCTGCTGTTAGCGGTCTTTCTCGTGTCTTTTTTTGTAATGTTTATCAGCGGGGCGGTCTTAAATAAATTCCTGAAAGGGACGCTCGATCCTGTGTTAATTGAAGTGCCTAACCTGCTTGTGCCAAGTGCCTCTGCACTATGGAAAAAAGTGATGATGCGCACGAAACATTTTATGATTGAAGCCGAAATACCAATGGTTTTCGGGATTCTTTTTGCTGCACTTACGATTGAAACAGGGGCGTTAACCCATGTGAGCTTTATTCTCGAACCGCTTGTTGTGTCTTTCCTGGGTCTTCCGCCGGAAGCAAGTGTGGCACTTATTCTTGGAGTCGTAAGGCGTGAGTTGGCGGTGCTTCCTCTCCTGGGTATGGACTTATCGTTAGCCCAGATGTTTGTGGGCTCGGTTGTGGCTCTCCTTTACATCCCTTGCATGAGTGTATTTTTCGTCCTTATTAAAGAATTCAGAATAAAATGGGCGCTGTCGATTTCAGCGGCGACGATTATCCTTGCCTTTGTTGTTGGCGGCATGGCAAACTATCTGATTCACTTTTTTCAGTGGATGGCTTTGGGAGGGGGCTTTTAAATGACGATTATTCAGGCATGTACACGTTTTTGCGAAAAAATGTGCTGTGATTATCCGGTATGCGCTCGTATAGGCGCTCTTTATTATGCCCCCATAGTAGACAAGGAAGCAGATTTAGCCAAGGTAGGTGATGGAGACCGGGTTCTGTGTGTGGGAGGAGGGAGAACACCTTTTACGGCCTGTCTTTTTGCTGAAAAAACCGGTGCCGCAGTTACGGTGATAGATAATGACCCGGAAGTTATAGAACCGGCAGAGCGTTTTGTAAAAGCATGGTCTCTGCAAAAAGGAGACATTGAAATTGTGTTTAAAGACGCGCGTTTCGTTAATCCTTCTCATTATGATGTGGTCCATCTTGCTCTTCAAGTGATCCCTCAAACAGAGATTATAGAAGATTTGACAGAGTTGATGGCCCGGAGCGGCAGAGGGAAGCTTCTGTACCGTACTCCCCGGCAATTTGCCGAACAGCAGTATCCTTCCTGTCTTCTCTCAGCAAAAGGCGAGGAATGTTCTAATAAAGCGGCTCACAATGGAGCGACCATGATTGGGGAAACGGTTCTCTTTGATGCTGCCGAGTCTTCCGGAGCTGTGTTTAAGGCGAAAAAAAGGGATGTGCAGGCAGGATGAAGAAGCTTATGCTTATTTTAATAATGGCGGGAGCGTTATTATGGGCGTTAGTTACTGTCGATTTAAATGACTGGCGGATGGTAACGGCTTATATTAATTGGCCGGCTGTCATGTTTATTGTTCTCATTCAATGTGCCACATTCGTATTGATGGCCCGGCAATGGGTCAAGCTTTTAAAATATGACAGTTATGTTCCGTTAAAAAAGGCAGTAAGGATTCTGTTGATCAGTGCGTTTACCGAAGGGATCACCCCGTCAGCCAAGTTCGGTTCTGAAGCAGCTAAAGGTTATTTGTTAAGAAAGGAATTTGGCCTGTCAATGACACGGATAATTAGTATCATTTCCGTACAGAAAGTGATAAGCCTGGCTGCTCTGATTCCTTTCCTGACCCTGGCCGCTGCATTGATTACTAATGAGACAGGCGGCTTCATTTATTTACTGGGCGCCATGGCAGCTGCTGTGCTGGTCTTATGTTATGTGATGAAAAAAAGGGGAGCGGAAAAACTGAGGAAGGCTGTTTTCGTCTGGACAAAGAAAGATTATGCTGAGCAGGTAATTCTGTCAGCTCTCATCTGGTTCCTTTTTCCTTTGAAAGCTTATCTGCTTAGCCTCTCATTAAATCTCGATACCTCTTTTATTATGATAACAGCTGTTGTTTTTTTGCCATATGCAGCCGCTCTTCTGCCTCTTACCCCAGGCGGACTCGGAACATTCGAAGCAACGATGATTGCTGTTCTGGCTGGAATGGCCATAGCTCCGGAAGCGGCCATAGCCTTTACGCTGCTGTTCCGGCTGATCACCTTCTGGCTGGGCGTCGCAGCAGGCGGCCTGGCATCCTTAACCCTCACAGCCAAAAAACCAGTCCTTTCATCGTGAAAGGACTGGTTTTTGGAAATTAATGGGGGGTCTGACCCCTTTGTGAGGTAAATTATGGGTTTGGCCCCGTCTCTAGTTGACTGTGCGGGTGCGGTCTTGCCAGAAGGGCTGGCGCAGCTGGACTTTCTGAATTTTACCTGATGCTGTTTTAGGGAGTTCCTCCAGAAAAGTAATACCTTTGGGTGCTTTAAAACGGGCCATTTTTTCCTGGGCAAAGGCGATGAGTTCTTCTTCAGTTGCTCCCCCTTTTTCCCGTAAAACAACATGGGCGTGTGGCACTTCACCCCATTTTTCATGAGGGACAGAGACGACTGCCACTTCGAGAACAGCAGGGTGATCGTACAGGCAGCTCTCGACTTCAAGAGAAGATATATTTTCTCCGCCGCTTATTATGACGTCTTTCTTCCGGTCGACGATATTTATATACCCTTCCGCATCCACGCTTGCCATGTCCCCTGTATAGAGGAAGCCGTTTTTGATCGTTTTGTTCGTCGCGTCAGGATTTTTCCAGTAGCCTTCCATCACATTATTAGACCGGGTAATGATTTCTCCTATTGTTTTACCGTCCCAGGGCACGTCTTCATCGAGTTCGTTTACGACCCTCACGGATGATCCAATCATAGAATAGCCGACTTTAGCTTTTAAAGTATATTTTTCATCTGTTGATTTATCCAGATGTTCCGAGCGGATTTGGGAGGTTGTAATTAATGGCGAGATTTCAGTCATCCCGTAAACTTGTATGAATTTCCATCCTAACTCTTCTTCCGTCCGTTTCACAAAAGCGACAGGAGGGGCTGAGCCCGCAATCACTACCCGCATGTCCTGTTCCAGCTTCAACGGTTCTTTGTTATGCGCGTTTTGCTCCATAATCATATTTAAAACGGTAGGCGCCATATGGGCCACAGTCACTTTTTCTTTTTTAATATTTTCCAAAATTAAAGCCGGATCCATCTCACGCTGCATGACCTGAGTTGCCCCGTTTGCTGTGTAGTAAAACGGCGAGCCCCAGCCGTTCACATGGAACATTGGCAGGACGTGAAGGAGGGTGTCTCTGTCACTGACTCCCAAGTGATGCATCGTTGATAGGGCATGCAGGTAATTGCTCCGGTGGTTCAGCATAACCCCTTTCGGATCGCCGGTTGTTCCGCTCGTGTAAAGAAGGCTGGCAATGTCGGTTTCTTCAAGAGGTTCACGGTCAAACGGGCCATCATCGAACTGGCCCAGCCATTTTTCATAAGCGAAGTCGCCATTTGCATCATCAGCCATCCCGTGCACAATAATGGTATGAACCGTCTCCAGGTGATCCTTGATCTGCTTTAGCTGGTCATAGAGCGAGAGATCAACGAAAAGCACTTGTGATTCGCTGTGGTTTAAGATAAAAATATAGTCTGCCGGTTTAAGCCGTGTGTTTAAAGGTGTCATTACGCCGCCTGTCTGGAAAACGCCGTAAAAACCCTCAAGCATTTCAAGGGTGTTGGGTGCTAAATAGGCGACTTTGTCGTCTTTTTGTATGCCAAGTGACTTTAATCCCCGCGAAAGCTGCTGTACCCTCCCGTTCATCTCTTTGTAAGTCAACCGTCTGTCTCCATCAATGACTGCTGTTTTTTCCCCGTATAGCTGAACGGCCCGATCGAGAAAATCTGTTACAACCAAAGGTACATGCATATCGGTTCCTCCTTAAATTAATTCCTGTATTTTTTGTTGTTCAGGTATGCGCTTTCATGAAGCCGCAAGCCAGCTCATTTGGCAGCAGCTTAAAAAGCATTTTGAAATGTATGTAAGGTCTGTTGTATATCACTTTCTAATAATAAGCGTAGCACATTGACTGAATACTTACAATATTACGTTTTTTTAGTGGAAACTGGGAGGTTTATGCCAGATGAAAGAGTTTATTTCTTACAAAAAAATATTTAAGTTACCTCGATTTCCAGCCTCCCTGATAAACTGATAAGCTCAGTAAACGACGTCGGGGACGGCAAATTTTCCCGCTTATTAGTTCATTTGGTAGAATAAAAGAGACACTCTTTAAACATATCCCCGCGAAAAGGAGGACACTGATAAATGACTCATATTTATCTCGATTTTAACGCAAGTACGCCAATCGCCCCGGAAGTGGGAGAGGCTATGGAGCCGCTTGTAAAAGATTATTACGGCAATCCATCCGCAGCACACTGGGCTGGCAGTCCTGTAAAAGACATTCTGCAGCAGGCACGAAATCAAGTGGCACAGTTAATCGGAAGTTCAGCAAATGAAGTGATTTTCACGAGCGGCGGAAGTGAAGCGAACAACCTGGCCTTGAAAGGCTACTTTTTCAAACACCGCCACCGGGGAAATCATATTATTTCGTCAACCATCGAACACCCGGCAATTATCAGCCCTTGCAGGTTTCTTGAAAAAATGGGAGCTGAAGTCACTTATATAGGGGTGGATGAGTTCGGCAGAGTGGCACCTGAAGATATTGAGGCGGCTATTACGGATGAAACGATTCTTATCAGCCTGATGCACTCAAATAATGAAGTTGGAACACTGCAGCCAGTTAAAGAAACTGGTGAGATCGCAGCAAAGCACGGGATTGCTTTTCACACTGATGCCTCTCAGTCCGTCGGAAAAGTGCCAGTGGATGTAAAGGAGTCAGGAGTGGATATGCTGACGATTGCCGGCCATAAACTTTACGCGCCTAAAGGAATCGGAGCGTTGTACATAAAAAGCGGCATTGAACTGGAGCCTCTAATTCACGGAGCCGGCCATGAATTTGGGCTCCGGGCGGGGACTGAAAACACGCTGCTCGCTGCAGGGCTGGGTAAAGCGTGTGAAACAGCGGAAAAAATTCTGCCTGACAGCCGGGCGAAAGAACTGACAGATTATTTTTGGAAAGAACTTAAAGGCAATTTTGGGGAAAAAGTTGTTTTGAACGGCCACCCGGAAGAGAGGCTGCCAAATACGCTGAATGTCAATTTCATCAATAGAACAGGCCAGGAAGTACTGGATGCCATGCCGGAAGTAGCCGCTTCCACGGGTTCTGCGTGCCACGCCGGGAGCGTAGAATTATCTCCGGTATTAAAGGAAATGAATGTCCCTGAAGAGGTCGGCATGGGCGCTGTCAGGTTCAGCACAGGAAGAACGACAACCAAAGAAGAAATAGACATGGTGGTGAAAAAGCTTAAACGTATGTTGTAAATTTCTGGGGGGTCTGACCCCTTTGTGAATTTTCACATTTAGAATAGGAACCCCCTTTTTCCGGTAGACTAAAGGAAAAAGCAGTGGAAAGGGGCACTTCAGATGGGTAAAAAAGAGAAGAAGCACAGCCGGCAGTTTAAAGAGAATGAAAATCATGGGGAGCATCGTCGCGGACGGCTCAGCCAGGTTAAGAATGTCAGTGAGCACAAAGGCGATGCGGAGGATGCTTACGTTAACCCCGAAAGAGAATAGATAGCTCCATGCCTTGCGGCTGCCGCAAGGCATTTTTGTAACCTAGGCATCGGGCAAACCGGCGGGTCATCTGATCATGATGAATAAATCGATTCAAATTGAAAGCAGCCAGCAAATTAGAAGACCGCTCCTTTTCCGCCTCCTGGATTTAAAATAATTAAATGTATAAACGTCCCGGCTTGAAACAAAACACGGGTAAGGGATGCAGGTCAGCCCTTCAGACGTCCTGCTTTATATTCCGCCTGCTGTTTGTGATGCCTTCTTAAGACCAGTCCAATTTATGTGATCACAAAGCCTTTTTAACCGGCTTTCCTTTCATAGGTTAAGTGATTATGCAACGGACGTCTCCCAGCCGTTATAAAAAACCGGCTCCGGATTTGGTAAATAAGGCTTAGACGGTTAATCCAGCAGCGGCAGCCATATGCCTTGATTTTAGAAAAATGTGGCTATATAATACAGTCCTGTTAAATGTATATTGATTATGGAGCGGATAATTGTGAAATCAACAAGTGTAAAGCCGCATATGAAAATAGAAGATACTGACCTGCAAAATTACCAGAAAAAATTTAAAGCGCTCGCAGATGAAAAACGCCTCCAGATCCTTTCGATTTTATGCAGTGAGGGAGCGTCTTTTGTAGGGGACTTAACCGAAAGAGTAAATCTTCCTCAGTCTAAGCTGTCGTATCATTTAAAAATACTTCTGGAAGCAGACATAATTCTTAAAGAACAAAAAGGGGTATGGAATTATTACGAAATAAATAATGACGTTTTAGATAACCTCCTGTCTGAAGAACTGTGCAGAAAATTTCGCCCGGCTGATTAAAGCCGGGTGTTTTTTAGTGCAGGTAATGTGCCTTTCCCTTCTCTCCAAGCAGTCACATTCCCGGCGTTTTGCTCCTTAGCCTCAGTTCCCGATTTTACATTTTTTTCCTCCCAGTTCCCTGTTCCATTGCCATTTCTTTAACGAAACTAATTAAATTTCCTTAATATACCTTCAAAAATGAATAATTTCCCCCGAAAATGAAAACCCTTTTTCAGAGTGACTTCTTTTCTGAAGATATGATTTTTTGGGGGCAATAACATGACGTTAACTGCGAAACAGATGAAGGTAGAAGCGCATAACTCGGCATTGCAGCATGATCCTTATTTGAGTAGAAAAACCCCGTCCCATTTTTGGAAACGGAACGAGTCTCATATTGAGGAACTGCGGTCGTTTGTTGACAAGCTGCGCCACAACCAGCCGGAATGTGCCCAGCCGGCCGAAGAATGGCTGCTGGACAATAAAGAATTTATTGAAGAACAGGTTTTGATGATAAAAGATAGTTTATCAAAAGCTTATTTAAAGATGCTGCCTCACCTGAAGAATACGGGGGAACTGAGGGTTCTTTCTATTTGTGAAGGTTATGTTCATCTGACAGACGGAGACTTAAATAAAGAATCATTTATGGACTATCTGAAAGCTTACCAGGAAGTTTCTGTTCTGACGATAGCCGAAGTGTGGGCGCTGCCAATTATCATGCAGGTTGCGCTAATCAGGCATTTGGCCAAAGGAATGAAGCCAGTAGAAGAGCGGCATGAGATCTGCAAGCAAGTGGCCGCCATGCTCTCAGATGTGAGAACTGAAGACTTGACTCCGGAAAAATTAAAAGAAGTAATTGAAAAAGCAGGTTACGAGATGCCTCTTTCAGGGCCTGTAATCGTTCATCTTGTCCAGCACCTCCGGGAACGGGCTGATTACTCAGCTACTGTAGGTGAATGGCTGATATGCAAGCTGGAAAACGGACCTGAAAGTCTGGATCACATTATGTCTTATGAATATCAGCTGCAGGCGGGATACCAGGTAATGACAGGGAACGTTATTACGAGTATGCGGCAGCTGACCAGATGGGACTGGCAGGCGGATTTTCAGGAACTGAGTATGGTAGAGCAGACGTTAAGGAAGGAAGCTTCCGGGGTTTATCCCAGGATGGATTTTTCAAGCAGGGAAACGTTAAGGAAAAAAGTAGAGTTCCTTGCCAGGCGCATGAGCGTACCGGAAAATCTGGTTGCTTCCCAGGCTCTTGAATTAGCTGATGAGGCGGCAAGCTCCTCTGGAAATCAGCAAGTTCAACATTTGCCTAAAACTGCTTTTGTTTCTTACTATTTACTGGAAGCAGAAGGGCTTGTTTCGTTAAGAAAAGCCTTAAAAATGTGCAGTAAACCAAAGCCGATTCCTGAAAACGGCGTTAAGAGAAGGGCTTCTCAATCGTACTTTTCTCTTTTTACCGTCCTGTTTTTAGCTGCAGGAATGGTGATTGCATCTTTGGCAGCAAACGGGGCGGTCTTTACACCGGTGGAGTGGGCACTGCTTGGGCTGATTATATTATTGCCGGCAAGTGAATGGGCTGTTACCGCCGCTCACTGGATGATAGAAAGAGTGACAAGGCCGGTGCCGCTTCTGAGATATGATTTATCAGAAGGCGTGCCTGATGACGCGAAAACGATGGTCGTTATCCCGGTGATCTGGTCGCGGCCTGAAGAAGTTGAAAAATTAAGTGAGCGTCTTGAACTCCACTATTTAGCGAATAAAGATTCAAATATTCATTTTGCCCTTCTTGGAGATTTTAAGGATTCCCATAAGAAACAGGCTGAAGGGGACAGGGCTCTTTTAAATACGGCCCAACAGGAAATTACAAGGCTTAACAAAACTTACCCTGGGAGCTCTTTCCATCTTTTTCACAGGAAGAGAGTGTGGAACCAGTCAGAAAACATATGGATGTGCTGGGAGAGAAAGCGGGGCAAACTGGTTGAGTTTGTTGAGCTTTTAAAAGGAAAAACAGATACAACCTTCGATGTGGTGATTGGAGATACAAGCAAGGTTAAAGATATCCGGTATATCATTACACTTGATGCTGATACAGAACTTCCGTTTGAAAGCGCCCGCCGAATGATCGGGACGATGCATTTGCCATTTAACCGGCCGAAGCTGAATCAGTCCGAAACAAGGGTCGTTGAAGGGTATGGCGTACTTCAGCCCCGGATTGGCATGAGCCATGAAGCAGCAAACCGTTCCCGTTTTGCCTCCTTATGGGCTGCTGAACAAGGAATTGACCCTTATTCGTTTGCTGTATCTGATCCATACCAGGATGGATTGGGAGAAGGGATTTTTACAGGAAAAGGAATTTTTGACTTAGAGGCCTTTCACCATGTGCTGTGTGACCGCATTCCTGATAACCGTCTTTTGAGTCACGACCTGCTGGAAGGCGGTTTTCTGCGGGCGGGACTCATGTCGGATATCGAACTTGTAGATGATCACCCTGCTAAATTTATTGCCCACCAGAAACGGCTTCACCGCTGGGTGAGAGGGGACTGGCAGCTGCTATTGTGGCTGATGCCAAAATCACGCAACCGCAGGGGGGAACTCGTTCCTTCCAATTTGTCCATTCTTACCCGCTGGCAGATTATCGATAATTTAAGGCGCAGCCTGATGGTTCCAGCGTTATTTTTAATTCTTTTAGGCGGGCTGACTGTTTTCCCGGGCAGTCCTGTTTTTTGGACGCTGCTCGTACTTGCAACGTTATTTTTGCCGGTTATCCGTCAGCTCGTCATGGTGAACCACCTTTACAAATATCCTAAAGGGCTGTTTTATTCTGCTGCCCAGGCAATGGTCACTTTAATTACGATGCCTTATCAGACAGTTGTCCTGATGGACGCGATTATCCGTACGCTTTACAGGCTGTTTGTGTCGAAACGACGTTTGCTCGAGTGGACACCGGCTGCGGAAGTCGATCGTCACAGCGAAAAGAGAGGTGCGCCGGTATTATCAGGACTGTACGGCGGTTATGCTCTCACTGCTCTTTTTTTCTTTGCAGTGTTCTGGACAGGCAGCGTTTTAGTTCAGACGCTTGGAGCTGCTGTTATTATTATCTGGGCGGTCGCTCCTCTTATCATTCAGTGGATGGACGCCCCTGTGCCGGAGGAGCAGTTTCACTTTTCACAAGCCGAAAAAGAAGAACTTACAGTCCTTTCAAGGGAAATCTGGGATTTCTACGAGGATTTTGTTGCGGAGGGAGATAACTGGCTTCCGCCCGATAATATTCAGGTACACCCGCCTAAAGGAATCGCCCATCGGACGTCTCCAACCAATATAGGCCTGTACCTTTGCAGTGTTCTGGCTGCAAGAGATTTCGAATTTATTGATACGGCCGGAATGATTGACCGTATTGAAAAAACAATTTCTTCTGTGGAGCGGTTGAAAAAGTGGGAGGGCCACTTGTACAACTGGTACGATACGATTACCTTGAAACCGTTAAACCCTCAATACGTGTCAACGGTCGATTCAGGAAATCTGACAGGCTGTCTGATCGTTTTAAAGGAAGGAATCGCCGAGTGGCTGGATTCATTTGATGCGGCAAAGGAACCGCACGTAAGAGACAGAAGGGATGAGCAGCATCAGCTTGCTCTGTCTGAGGAGCTGGCTCCTTTAGAGCTGAAGGAATTTAAGTTGAAAAAACGTGAAGGGGCCCTTGAGAGCAGAGGTGCCAGGCTGCTTAAAAGAATAGAAAAGCTTATTGATGAAACGAATTACAGGCCGCTCTATAACCCAAAAGCGAAATTATTTTCGCTCGGTTATCACGTGGAAAGGCATAAACTTGATGATGTACTCTACGACTTAATGGCTTCTGAAGCCCGGCAGGCAAGCTATATTGCAATTGCTCTCGGTCAGGTACCGGTCTCGCACTGGACTTCCCTTGGAAGGACAATGACCAGGGCAGAGAATAAGCCGGTGCTCCTTTCCTGGTCTGGAACAATGTTTGAATACCTGATGCCGAATATGTTTATGAAAACTTATAAAGGCTCCTTGTGGGAAACAACTTATGAAGCAGTTGTCAGCCGGCAGATCGCCTACGCCCGCGAGAGAGGGGTACCTTTTGGGATTTCAGAATCAGGCTATTACGCTTATGACTATGATATGAACTACCAATACCGTGCCTTCGGTGTCCCTGGCCTCGGATTTAAACGGGGACTGGAACAGGATCTGGTCGTCTCCCCTTATGCGACTGTTTTATCTCTTCCTTTTTCGAAAAAAGAAGGGCTTAACGCTTTAAATGATTTGGAAAAAGTGGAGGCAAG
The DNA here is from genome assembly GCF_021028955.1 of Salipaludibacillus sp. CUR1. Taxonomy (GTDB): domain Bacteria; phylum Bacillota; class Bacilli; order Bacillales; family Salisediminibacteriaceae; genus Salipaludibacillus. The sequence goes on along the minus strand of NZ_JAIWPE010000004.1, from coordinate 5,617 downwards.
GGGCAAATACGGCTTCTACGAGGCAATTGATTTTACGAGGGAGCGCCTGCCAAAAGACAGTGACTATAAAGTGGTTCAAAGTTATATGGCACACCATCAGGGCATGAGTCTGCTGACCCTAGTGAATCTGCTTCATAAAGATGTGATGGTGACAAGATTTCACCGGAATAAAGCTTTACGGGCGGCTGAGCTGCTGCTTCAGGAAAGGGTTCCGAACCGTCCGAAAGTTATCGACCATCATGCGATTAACCGTAAACACGAGCATTATTTAAAGGCCGTGCAAAGCGAGCCGGCTGTAAGAGAATATTCGTCGCCGCATACGCCGGTTCCGGAAGTATGCACGCTTTCAAACGGTAAGTTTATGACTGTGATATCAAATACAGGGAGCGGCTACAGCCAGTTTGAAGGACGGGCAGTGACAAGGTGGCGCCATGACCCTGTGAAAGATTCCTGGGGAAGCTACATTTATATCAGGGACACGTCCAAAGATGAGGTATGGTCGCCATCTTTCCAGCCAGGCCGGACGGAAGCTGAGAAGCAGTCTGTTCAGTTCAATCTGGGACGTGCACTGTTTTTAAGGGAAACGGACGAAATGGAAACAAGCATGGAAGTGTGTGTCTCTCCGGAATGGCCAGCAGAAGTCAGGCGGCTGACGCTGACAAATACGTCGGAAGAGACGAAAATTATTGAAGTTACCACATTTTCTGAGCTTGCTCTTGCTCATTCTATAGCTGATGAAGCCCATCCTGCTTTCAGTAAATTATTTATCCGGACCTCTTACGATGCAGAAAATGCCTGCCTGGTGGCCGGACGCAGACCAAGAGAGGCTGGAGAGCAGACGCTCTGGGCTGCCCACACGCTTACTGTTGAAGGAAAAACAGAAGGCCAGGTTGAGTATGAAACAGACAGGGGTACTTTCATCGGGCGTGGACGGGAGCTTGCTGATCCTCAAGGGATTAGGTCAAGACTGCAAGGCAAAACGGGCTCTGTGGCCGATCCGGCTTTTGTGATGAGAAGACGGATCACTCTTCATTCAGGGGAACAGATCCAGCTATTTGCTGTAACGGCTGTAGGTGAGACTGAAGAAGAAGCAGTGGATGTGTTGCAAAGGTTTAACTCAGACAAGATGGTGGAGCGGGCCTTCCAGATGGCCTGGACACGCACTGAAATTGAACTGAGAAACTTGCAGTTAACACCTAAAGAAGCGATGGACTTTCAGATTTTAGCGGGAAGAGTGCTTTATAGCCCGCCTTTGAAAAGAGAAAGAGAAAGACATATTTTATCTAATCAACAAGGACAATCGAAACTTTGGCAGTTCGGCATATCGGGAGACCGTCCGGTGGCCGTGGTTAGAGTCAGGGCAATGAGCGATATGGCTTTCGTCGGGAAAATACTGACAGGCCATGAATATTTGCGGCGGCTGGGGATTTTATTTGACCTTGTCATTCTAAACGAACTGGAAGAAGGGTACTTCCAGGAACTGCAGGAAGCCTTGCAGCAGACAGTGGAACACGGGGTTGACCGTTTCGGGGAAGGGGCGGCTGGTGTCCATGTCATTGCAGGGGCCCAGTTAAATGATCAGGATCGCTCATTATTTTTGTCTGTTGCAAGAGTGGTCTTGCACAGCTGGGGAGCAGGGCTCCGTTCTCAGCTTCGGATCATTGAAAATCAGGACTTAAAGAAACTTCCGAAGAAACTGGCTGCTGGCGAAAAAGTTAATAAATGGCACACCGTCCCCCGGCAACGTCCTGCGAGAAAAAATGTAACCTCTAATTTACTGTTTTATAACGGCTGGGGCGGCTTTTCGCCAGATGGAAAAACGTACCGGATCATCCTGAAGAAAGATAAGCATCTCCCTGCCCCTTGGATTAATGTGATCGCGAACCCTGACTTCGGCTGTTTTGTATCAGAATTGGGCACAGGATATACATGGTGGCGAAACAGCCGGGAATGTAAGCTCACCCCGTGGTCGAATGACCCTGTGCTGGATCCTCCGGGAGAAAAGCTTTTTATAAGAGATGAGGAAAACGGGGATGTTTGGGGCGGCACTGCTTCCCCAGGCGAGCAGGAAGAACCTTACGTGGTTACTCACGGAAGGGGATTTACAAAATTTGAGCATGAAAGAAATGCTGTTGCGCATACAATGACTGTATATGTGCCATTAGAGGATCCGGTAAAGATTGTAAAAGTGACTTTAAAAAATCATTCTCTTGAACCTAGGAAGCTTTCGTTAACGTATTATGCTGAATGGGTTTTAGGAGTGAACCGACAAAGCAATTCACCTTTTATCGTTACGGACTGGCATGAGGATAAGGGAGTTTTGACAGCCCGTAATAACTACCAGGAAACTTTTCGCGAGGCGACTGCTTTTCTGGGGATGTTTTCAGAAGGAGGGACAGAGGACAAATCGTTTACAGCCGACCGGAATGAATTTATCGGACGGAACCGGAACCTGGAAGATCCCGCTGCCATGAAACGTGAACAGCTTTCAGGACGAACAGGAACCTTTAATGAAAGCTGCGGCGCTTTACAGGCAAAAATAACGCTTCAGCCGGATAGTGAAAAGGTTGTCTATATTCTGCTGGGCTGTGATGCCTCACAAGAAAAAATTGACAGGGTAATTCATAAGTACAGCCAGGATTCCAATTGCCAAAAGGCTTTAAAAGATGTAGAAGCTTATTGGGAAAATACATTGGAGCATATCAATGTTCAAACGCCATCGCGCAAGATGGATATTCTTTTGAACGGCTGGCTTGTCTACCAGTCACTTGCATGCCGGATGTGGGGACGTTCAGCCTTCTATCAGTCAGGCGGTGCCTACGGTTACCGTGACCAGCTTCAGGATTCTCTGTCGCTTCTTCATATCCACCCGGAATTAACACGAAAACAGATCCTTCTTCATGCTGCCCATCAGTACGAAGAAGGTGATGTGCAGCACTGGTGGCATGAAGAGACACATATGGGGATCCGGACCTTATTTTCGGATGACTTATTATGGCTGCCGTACGCTGTTTCCAGGTATGTCGAGCATACCGGCGACCTTTCCATTGCAGATGAAGTGGTGCCATTTTTGAAAAGTGCTCCGCTTCAGGAAGGGGAACATGAACGTTATGAACCGACGGTCGTTTCAGAGGAAACCGGCACTGTATATGACCATTGTTTACGTGCCATTGAAAAAGCATTAAGCCGAACAGGCGAGCATGGTCTGCCTCTCATCGGCGTTGGTGACTGGAATGACGGCATGAATCTTGTAGGAGCAGAGGGGCGCGGAGAAAGCGTCTGGCTGGGATGGTTCTTGTGCGATATTTTAAAACGGTTTGAAGACGTGCCGATGGTCCGTAATGATGCCGCTAAAAGCAGTTATTTCCGCCAAAAGAGGGAAGAGCTGATGGCCGCTTTAAATGAACATGGCTGGGATGGGCAATGGTACCGCAGGGCATTTACAGATCAGGGGAACTGGCTCGGGTCAAATGAAAACGATGAGTGCAGGATCGACGCGATTGCCCAGTCCTGGTCAGTAATTTCAGGAGCGGCCCCGGAAACGCGCGCCCTCCAGGCTATGGATTCATTTAACCGGGAACTGGTGGACAGAAACTTATCTGTTCTTCGATTGCTTACTCCTCCTTTTGACAAGACAGAGGACAGCCCGGGTTATATTCAAGGATATCCTCCGGGTATTCGTGAAAATGGCGCCCAGTACACCCACGGGGTGATCTGGAGCATCGTAGCCTATTGCCAGCTCGGCAAACAAGACCTTGCTATGGAAATGTTCCAGTTGCTGAACCCGATCACTCATACCCGCACAGACCATGAAGTAAGAGAGTATAAAGGGGAGCCGTACGTCATGGCAGCTGATGTTTATACAGCTGACCCACATAAAGGGCAGGCGGGCTGGACGTGGTATACAGGAGCAGCGGGCTGGATGTACCAGGCAGGGCTGGAATGGATTCTCGGTATTCGCCGCAGGGGAGAAAAGCTTGTGATTGACCCTTGCATACCGGAAGAATGGCCGGGGTATTCATTCAGTTACACTTATGGCACCTCCCGATACGAGGTGGAAGTGGTAAACAAAAACAGCTGCGGAAATACGGTACGGAGGCTGATTATTAATGGAGAACAAAAAAATACCGGCGACACCCTGTTTGAAATTCCTTTGAGTGATGATGGCAGAATGCATAAAGTTAAAGTTTACCTGTAAAACTTGAGGAACAGGCGCTTAAGTGCATTAAAAAACAAGAAAACGTGCCTTATAAAGGAGAGGGGAATGTGCATGACAGGAAAAATTACTAAAGCTGTAATACCGGCGGCTGGATTCGGAACCCGGTTCCTGCCGGCTACAAAGTCTCAGCCGAAAGAAATGCTTCCCTTAATAAACAAACCTGCGATTCAGTATATTGTGGAAGAGGCGATTGCTTCAGGTATTGAGCATATACTGATAATCACCGGCAGAAATAAGCGTTCAATTGAGGATCATTTTGATCATAGCGTTGAGCTGGAAAATATTTTGAAAGACAGAGGAAAATGGGCACAATATAAAGAAGTGCTGGAAATTGCTGAAATGGCGGATATTCATTTTATCCGCCAGAAAGAACAGCTCGGTCTGGGCCATGCGATTCACTGTGCAAGGGGGTTTGCAGGAGATGAACCATTTGCAGTCCTGCTCGGGGATGATGTCATTCATAACCCTGCTAAACCAGCGCTTAAACAGATGATAGAGCAATACGAACAGTATGGTAAGTCAATTGTAGGTGTTCAGGAAGTAGCGACTGAAAATGTCTCTAAATACGGCATAATTTCCGGAGACAGGGTAGACGGGGCAGATGGTTCGGTGTATGAACTGGATAACCTTGTTGAAAAACCGGCTCCGGAAAAAACACCTTCCAATATGGCGATTGTCGGCCGGTATATTATACAGCCGGAAATCTTCGGCATCCTGAGTAATACCCAGCCGGGGATGGGAGATGAAATCCAGCTTACTGACGCACTAAAGACGCTGTGTATGACTCAGGGCATGCAGGCCCGCCTCCTTGAAGGGAACCGTTTTGACATCGGTGACGTGTGGGGCTATATTCAGGCGACTTTTACTCTTGCAATGGAAGATGATAAATTACAGGATAAACTGAAACACTTTTGTATGGAAAACTTAAACAAATAAGTAATGTTCAACCCGCGGCCTCCTGAAATAGGAGGCCGTTTTTTTTGGAGCGAGCGGGAGGAGGGGGCTGGGAATTGCTGGGGGGTCTGTCCCCCCAGCAACTTCCAAAAGGCCGAATAAAACTTCAGCCTTTGGTTGGAGGGGAATTCAACCTGCGGGTCGCTTCGGAGAAAGAAATTATCCCTTACACTGAAAGTAACAAAAGAAAAGAACAAGACAGAAGCAAATTAATTTGAATATAAGAAAAGAAGGTGAAAAACATGATCTTTCATTTGTTTAACTTCACTGTGAGCATTTCCAAACGGCATTTTTCAAATGATGAGTTAAAGAGGGAGATGACAAGAAAAGCAAAAAGACATGCAGAACTTGAGTTAAGAGCGAAGCAGGCAGGGTATGCCAGGCTAATAAAGTAGACTTAAACATTTGGCGTATCGTTCCGAAGTATAATTGTGGGGGGGGGGG